>JARGPI010000003.1 GCA_029213005.1 Verrucomicrobiales bacterium | reverse complement strand
TGCTCTCTCCGAAGCCCGATTTTTAAGGTGCGAAATGTCTGACCCTGTACAATCTTGGACTGTACCCTGTACAATCCGTTGAAACTCCGCGTTTCGCAGTTTGAAATAGTCAGAATGTTATCGACAATTGCTACTGGAACTGCTGTCATCACGTAGTAATTTTATGGACCACGACAAAAAGAAACCCGGCTTTCCACATCTTTTGGGAAAAACACGAACCGATTCCGTAAAAGTTTCAGAACCCAAACCCTCAACCGACTTCTCATCCCATACCGATTCAGATATGAGTCCCAGTCCAGAGAGACCCGCATCCCCATCCAGTAGCAGCCAAAGCTCACACGGGCCGCTTCGCGCCGAAGAGCCTGAGATCACGAACAATATTTCCGCTGATTTGACCGAAAGAGACAAGCAGGAGATTTATGAAGCGATCGATTTGATCCGCCGGAAGCTTTCCTTCGCCAAAGATTTTACCGATGATGAACGCTCCAGCTTGATGCGACTCGGCAAAACCGGTCGTAACTTCGTCGAAAAAGCCCAGAATCTCGTGGAGCGCTCCCCCGGTATTTTGCCCCGCTCCTTCGATCTGGAAGAATTCAAACGCGATGCCGACCTTTATCAGGAACTCGGAAACATAGCCGACGAACTCCACCGCCTCACCGATCGCGTTGCCGATACCGAAGCCGCTGTGGGGAGCGATGCCTTCACCGCCGCCCTCGTCGTTTACCAGTCCGGCAAACTCGCCCGGACCGGCGACGATATGGACAATCACCTCGCCGGCTGGAGGCGCAAAATCTCCGATTCCGTTTACGACTAAATCGGCTACTATTCCATTTTACCCCGACCTCTTTCATCAAAACCGGTGGAAGAGGTTTTTTGTTTGCGACGAGAATGAACCTGAAACGTTACCTTCCACTGCTGATCCCTGCGCTGTTTTTCCTCGCTTTGATCCTGCTCTCCGGCCCCCTTTTGCTGATGCGAAAAGTGGTGGTGTTTCTCTGCCTCCCCGCTGGAATCGTCTGGGTTCTCCTCAGTTTCGCCCTTTTCCTGCCTCAGATATCCCGGTGGCATCGCGCTTTTCTCGCCATCGTCTGGATAATTTTCACCCTCGGGGGAAACCCGCTTCTCGGAAATCGCCTGGTCCGCACCCTCGAAGCCCCTTATGCGAAATATGAGAATCCCGAAGAACCTTTTGATATCCTCTTCGTACTCGGCGGCGGCACATCCACGACGTTGAGCGGAGAACCTCAGCTCGGCTCCGCCGGTGACCGGGTCCTCACTGCGGCGCGGCTCTACAAACGGGGGAAGGTAAAAAAACTCGTCGCCAGCGGTCGCAGCATCACCGAAGTCGGCAAAGATCGCAGCCTCGCCGGGGAAACCGTCGCGATCTGGACCGAATTGGGCATCCCGGAATCGGACATCCTCGCCTTTGAGAAACCGCGAACCACCGAAGAGGAAATGAAAGTCTACCTCGAATACCTCAACTCCCTGCCCACGCCGCCCGGACGGATCGGGATCTGCACATCGGCATGGCATTTGAAACGGGCGCAACGACTTTGGACCCGCTACGGACTGGAAGCCACCCCGGTCCCTGCCGACTTTCGATCCAAGCCCCTGCCGGTTATCACCACTTACCTGATTCCGAAAAAACGCGGCTTTGCCGACATTCAACTCGCTTTGTGGGAATACCTCGGCTTGATGTTCGACTAACCCGTCCTGACTTTCTACGCTAAGAGAAGTGTGAAAAAATCGATTGTTTGCTAGAGTAGCCGCTCCTCGTAATGCGTCGCCGTCGTTCCAGATCCTTTTTTCGCCATCCCACGGTGCGGTCCCTGATCGCATTTGCGGTGATGACGAGCTTTATTCTGCTGATCGCGCTCTTCATTTTTCTGTATCATTTCGAGCGAAAAGCCCTCGCCTACGACATCGAAGCCGTGGGCCGCCCACCCCGCGAAACCACCGTAATCGACGCTACCGATACGGTGATCGGATATTTCTCAGGCGTTCAGGGCAGCGATCTACCGCTCCGGGAAATTTCCCGCGAATTCCTTGATGCTCTGATTGCAAGAGAGGACTCCCGCTTTTTCCGACATCATGGCGTTGATCACATCGGCCTGCTTCGCGCCAATCTTCGAAACCTGAAGGAAAGAAGAGTGGTTCAGGGCGCCAGCACCATCACAATGCAGCTCTCCCGGATGACATTCGAGCTCCGGGAACGCAGCTTTCAGCGGAAGCTGGTCGAGATGGCGATCGCCCGTAGAATCGAGCGGCGTTATTCCAAACAGGAAATTCTGAGACTCTATGTGAACCGGATATTTCTCGGAACCGGCATGCACGGCATCAAAGAAGGTGCCAATGGCTATTTCGCGAAACATCCCTCCCAGCTGACTCTCCCTGAAGCGGCGATGATTGCGGGAATCATCCGCGCCCCGAACGGTTTTTCCCCCTTCCGCCACCCCGAGACATCGCTCCGCGAGATGCGAATGACGCTGGATCGCATGCTCGATACCGGCATGATCACCGAGGCCGAGGCTAATGCCGCAAAAAAGGCCCGCCCCCGGGTTCGCCCCCAGGAACGATGGATGGAAATCCTCCGGGACAAACAGCGGGTCTATAACAAAAACTGGTACCTCAACATGATCGAGAGCCAGATGGCCAATATCATCCCCGGCTCGAAGGGCTACGGAGGGTTCACCATCAAAACCACGATCGACCATCGCGTGCAAAGCAATGCCGAAGCCTCAATTGAACGGTGGCTTTCCGGCGTTGAGCGGGTCAAAGGCTACGAACACCCCGTTTTCCCCGCACTCGATGAAAAAGGGCGCCCCGCCTACATTCAGGGCGCAGGAGTCGTTATCGATAATTTTAACGGGGCAATTCGGGCACTGGTCGGGGGCCGTGATTTTTCGGACAGTGAGTTCAACCGCGCCATTCACGACAATCGACAGGCCGGTTCAATTATCAAACCTCTCGTCTATGCGACCGCTTTCGAAACCGGCCTGTTTCCCGGCACCTACGTGAGTGACGAGCAAATCCAGCCGGGCGAGTTCCCCTGGTGGGAGCACCAGGACTGGAATCCGCTGAACTCCGACAACATCCATTCCGGAGTCAATCCCGCCGAACAGGGCCTGATCCGGTCTCGAAACACCATGACGGTGCGAATCGGTGAAAGCGCCGGGATCGACAACGTCCTTCGCATGCTGAAACACGCCGGAATCGCCACCGAAGACGCCCCCAGGGATCCTCAGATTTATATCGGGAACATTCCGGTCAGCCTCCTCTCGATGACCAGTTCCTACACGGCGTTTCCCATGAATGGCGTTCGTCACAAACCGTATCTGATTGAATCTATCAAAAATCAGGACGGTGAGGTCGTCTACCAAAACCGCCCCGAACATTACCAGCTTTTCAGCCCCGAAGCCGCCTGGATGACCTCCTCCATTCTCCAAAAAGTCGTCGAACAGGGCGGGTCCGGCGCCAAACTCCGTCAGTGGGGCTTCAACTCGCCGGCCGGGGGAAAGACCGGCACCACCGACGACTTTGTCGATGCCTGGTTTGTTGGCTACACCAGCCGGTTAACCGCTGGATTCTGGGTCGGACTGGATAAACCGGCCCCCATGCTCCAGGGAGCCTACGGCGGCCGCGTCGCCATGCCGGTTTGGAAGGATACCATGTCAGCCGCCGCAAAAATTGGTTATGAATTCACTGAATTTGCGCAGCCTACTGAGGTATTTCCGGTCAGAATCTGCCGAAACACCGGATTGTTAGCGTCTCCAGCTTGCGAAAAACAAGGTTGCGCGTATACCGAACAGATTCCCTCCTCGATGATCCCCCGGAAATTTTGTAAACGTGAATCCAACTAGACCACGGCTTCGGATGTCAGCAATCGAACAGCAAAAAACAATTCCACCAAGCTCGAAAAATCTGGAAATATTTCCCGGTTTTGCCCGGATCTGGGCATGTGCGACCCTTGTACATCAATTGGCGTTTACCTTTTGGGCAGAATCGTGGGAGGGTTGGGTTCTCGTCATCTCCGCGATCTCTGTACTGTTCCAACCAAGGTGTCTCCATCGGTTTATCTGGCTGATCGTAGCCTCGTTGCTGAACTTGTTTAACAAACTGCCGTTTGTTCCCAACCATATTCTTTTCGAAGGGATGCTGCATGTGATGATGCTTCTCGCCATCGCAGGATTCTTCCTCAAAGACGAAGGTCGAAAATTTCTGAAAGAGGCAATACAGGATGGATGGAGGCTCCGCTTTCTGTTGGTCATCATCACCCTGAAAACGCTCTACCACCTCATCCCCGCGATTGAGAAAAACCATGTCTTTGGCAGCATCTCGACCGCCTTATTATTACTTTCAATCGGCCTATACCTTTTCGGTCGTAAGCCACTCGCCTACGGAGAGAATTTGATTACCCGTTTCGCTCCGGTCGCCCGGATCTCCGTCCTTATTATGTATCTGTGGGCCGCCGTTCAGAAAATGAACCGGGACTACTTCGATCCCGATATCAGTTGCGCTGCAAAGCTCCATATCGAGATCGGCAAATACTTCGGGGAACTGGTCCCCACTAAAGAATGGGCACTCTACGGCGCCGTCTGGGGTTCGCTGTTTTTCGAAATCGCTATTCCGATTTTGCTTTTAATACCGAAAACCCGCATCGTCGGAGTGCTGGCGGCCGTCTGGTTTCACCTCTGGCTTTCGATCCATCCCGCCGCAGGAATTTTCAGCTTCACTTCGCTGATTATGGCCATCCTCTACCTGTTCCTCCCCGTGGGAATGTGGAAGGAGTTGATGTCGCTATTCAAAACTCAACTCACCAAAATCGGGCAAGGCGATATTGATAAAGGCATCAAACGGACCGTGATCTTTGTCGTCTGTTTCTTCTTCATCGTTCTTTTTACTCAAATTGCGATGTATACCACAACCGAGCGGTCATATGCTGTCTTTCACCGCGCCAACCGGGTTGGTTTTATTGGCTTCGCAACCTGGGCACTCTGGATCGGGGTTTGCTATATCATAGCCGCACTGAAAAGTCGGAACCGCGAGAACTACTTTCCGACCCGCCCCGTAAAAACTTTAGCCTGGCTGGGAATATGCCTCGTCGTCGCCAATGGTGCCTCGCCGTGGCTGGGAGGAAAAACTCAGACTGCCTTCTCAATGTATAGCAATTTAAAATCCGAAGGCACGGGGAATCACTATTTCCTCAAGCGGGTTGACCTACTTCACTTTCAGAAAGATATGATCGAAGTAGTCGAAGCCAAGCCAAACGTCCTCGATCCGTCAAGCAAGCCGCGCGGAATTGGAAATTTCGCCAATCTGGGCAACCGGGTGCTCCCCTATTTCGAACTGCGCCGGTTGCTCAGCACAACTCGCGGTGATTTTGAAATCGATTACAAATATGACGGCGAACTTTTAAAGCTCTCGCGAAAAGGCGATACGATCTCCGGTGACACCGGCCTACTCGAACCGATTCCTCTCCTCGCCCAAAAATTCCTCTGGTTTCGCCGCCTCAAATCGATTGATGGGCCAATGCCCTGCACTCACTAGTCCATGCCGGAGAAGCCAAAAACCAGCGAACCGCCTCTGACTTTTAAAGCAAAAGCCATCGGTTTTGGAGCGTCCCTGATCCTTCGCTCAGTCTGTGCCACTACTAAATTTGAACTGCGGGACCACGCCGGAATTGTCGATAACCCTCCCTCCCAACAATTGATCTGGTGCTTCTGGCACAACCGAATTTTCGCGATGCCTCCGGCTTATCGCAGGTATTTAAAATCCCGGAGTGGAGCGGTCTTAACGAGTCCCAGTAACGACGGGGCAATGATCGCGACCACCCTGAAATGTTTTGGCGTAGATGCTGTGCGGGGCTCCTCGTCCCGCGGAGGAATCAAAGCACTCCTGTCCTTGAAGAAGTGGATTGCTAACGGTTTTGATGTCGCAATCACACCGGACGGGCCGCGAGGTCCACGCTACATACTGGCACCCGGTTTGATTATGCTCGCGCAAAAAACCGGTGCCGCAATCCTTCCCATCCGGATTGACTACTCCGACTTCTGGCGACTGCGGAGCTGGGATCAGTTTCAGATCCCCAAACCGTTTTCGAAGATCACTGTGACGTTCGAACCGCTTCAGTTTATCGATCCGGAACTCGACGAAGCCGGCTTCGAAGAAGCCCGCCTGCGAGTTCAGAACGTGATGAATCCCAACGGGGAAACGGATTAATCCCGGGAGGCTGGAGTGACTTTCAGCTTTACCTCGTCATCTCCGCGTTTCACTACGAGTTCGACTTCTTTGCCTACTTTTAATCCGGCAATCGCGTCGGTGTAGTCATAGATATTGAGCAGGGTTTTCCCGTCCAAACCTATGATAATATCTCCACCTTTCACGCCGGCTTTGTCCGCAGGACCCTTTTCAGCAACCCCGCTCAACTTCACACCTTTGACGTCGGTCTGACTATAGTCAGGAATCGTCCCCAGATAGACCCGGAAACCCCGCGCACCCTGATTCTTCGGCGGATCGACTTTTTTAAACATCGGCGCGTTGTTACTGATCGCGAGACCTCTCGCAATCAGTGCAAACAATTTCGATATATCTTTGGCTCCTTCGTAATCAATTTTGTCGGGCGTATCCCGCGGCGTGTGATAGTCGGAATGCGACCCGGTAAAGGCGTTCAGGATGGGAATATTCCGCATATAGAAATTGATCGCATCAGTCGGCAGATAAACATCGTTCTGAACATTGATCGGCAAACCGACCGGAGCATTGCGCTGCTCAATAGCACCGCGCCAGTAGTCCGAGGACCCGGCCCCCTGAAGCACCACGGAACCATCGAGCCGCCCGATCATATCCATATTTAAATAGGATGAAATAAGGAGGTTCAGAGGCGCATTGGCATCGCCCAGGTAATCTTTCGCTGTTTTTCTGATAAAGTGAGACGACCCGAGCAACCCGATCTCCTCACCGGACCAACAGGCAAACATCACATCGCGAGTCAGCTTCAATTTGCCCTGCTTACGCTGACCCGCGAGGTATTCAGCGATTTCAAAAAGACCGGAAGTTCCGGAGGCATTATCATCTGCTCCGAAGTGGATCTGCTCCCGCTCGCCTTTTTTCGCCAGCGAACCGGGACCGGCTGAAGCACCGAGGTGATCGATATGCGCACCGATCAGAACCGCTGGATTCGGGTGGGGCCCCTTCTGACCGGCATCCAAAATCGCCAATACATTTCGACCGATTTTCTTTTCCTGATCCACATCAATCGCACCACGCACCGTCGCGTCCGGGATATCGAATCCCTGAATCATCTCTCCGGAGTCCAGTGTTTTCTGTAGTTCAGTGAAATCTTTACCTGCCGACTTCAGTAACTTGGCAGCCAGGTCAGTGGATATGGTAATCGCCGGGATCCCCGAGTTGGCCAGTGAGGCATCGAACTCCATGGGCACCAACTCGCTCTGCACCTCGGTATTGGGTCCCGTGACATAGATAATACCGGCAGCAAATTTCCGTCTCGCGATATTAGCTTTATGTCTCGTTCCCGCAAAACGCCGCAGTTTCTGACGCAACTCTTCAGGCGCGTCCTCGGGAAAGTAACGCATCACCATGACCCATTTCCCTTTCACATCGAGATGGAAATATGAAGAATACTCGTCTTTAGGCAGTTCGATTCCGTAGCCAGCGAACGCGATATTATTCTCTGCAAATTCACCGTTTCTTGAAAACGAAATCGGGCGCCATTCTTTATCCAGTTCAGGAGCAATGGTCTCCCCTTTGATCGCGACCTTCAGATCATTCTCTTCCCCTACTGCCACTCCGGCGGTAAATTCAAATTCCTGAAAGTAACTGTCATCATCCCCCCCCGGCAGCAGCCCGAGACTCTTGAAAAAATCCGCAGCGTATGCGGTTGCCAACTGCTCCCCCCTGGTCCCCGTCAAACGTCCTTCGAGTTCGGGTGAGGCCAGGTATTCGAGGTGAGTTTTCAAATCCGCAGCCGTGATCGCCGGCTCGGTTCCGGGGAGCTCTACCTCTGCCCCGATGCCCAATGCTTCGCGAGCCGCTTCGTGATTCCAATTAGCGATAAAGATCTGGGATTGATCACCGGCCCGCTTGGTGGTCCACGAAAGCCGGTTCCCATCCGGACTGAAAGCGGGAAGCCCATCAAAACCGTCCGTGTAGGTCACCCGGACCGGCTCACCCTTTCCGTCTGCGCGGACGAGGTACAGTTCGAAATTGCCGAAACCATGTTTGTTTGTCGCAAAGATCAAATACTCGCCGCTGGAATGAAAAAACGGAGCCCATGACATCGCCCCCATCTGGGTGAGTTGCTTTTCATCAGTGCCGTCGATATTCATCGTAAAAATCTCGGCAGTGAGACCTTTTCGATCAAAACGCCGCCAACAGATTTTTTTACCGTCCCCACTGAAAAACGGGCCACCGTCGTAGCCGTCAGCGTTGGTGAGACGTTTGACATTACCCCCGTCTGCATCCGACAGGTAGATTTCCATCGGGAACTTCTTATCCAGTTTGAACGCAACCTGGTCCTCCCGACTCATCGAACCGTCATAGGCCTGACGATTTGAGGCAAACACGATATGTTTGCCATCCGGGGAATAAGCGCCCTCCGCGTCGTAACCTTCAGTGTTCGAAAGGTTGGTATATTCCTTCGAATCGAGGTCGTATTCAAAAAGCTCGAACTCGGCGTCGTAGTCCCAACTGTAGCGTCTCGTTTCACCCGAATTCCGAAAATCAATCTCCGCCTTTTGCTTGGCCAGTGCTTCCGCATCATCCTGAGTTGAGGCGAACATCACCTTTTTCCCGTTTGGATGGATCCATGCGCAGGTGGTTTTCCCATGACCCGGAGAAACTTTCTGAACATCCCCGGTTTCCAAATCCATCAGGTAGATTTGATAGAAAGGGTTATCCGGCTCCCGTTCGCTCTGAAAAATCATCTGACTTCCATCAGCCGAAAAATACCCTTCTCCCGAACGCTTTCCTTCAAAGGTCAACTGCCGGGTGCCTTCGAGAAATTGACTTTCGTCACCAAAAGCCGTGCCCGAGGCGATAAAAGCGGATAGAACAAAGAGAGTTAGCGTTTTCCCAATCATAAAGTGATAAATTCGTAGCTTAACAAATCCGGTCAAGAACCTTGCGAGGCGCGACAATGGCGGCCGCCCCGGTTCTTCCAGTCAGAAAAGAGCGTCAACGCCCTTCAGGTTTGTCTAATTGCGACCTCAATATATCAGCCACATTCCGGGAGCAGCCTCCCCCCGGAAAATTAACCACCTCTTACCGGGGCTTACTTCAAACTGACTGTCTGGGGATCGCTGCCGACCTTGGCTTCCCCGGAAATAACCGTATCAGGCGAGTCGATACCGGCTTTAACAATAAACGTTTTATCCTTAGGAGCGCCCGGGGTGAAAGATTTACCTTTGGCACGCACCGTGTAGAGAATTTCGTTGGTCCCGGCATCGATAAGTTGAACAACGGGGTCTTCAACATCAAAAGTCAATTCTCCGAGTTTCCCCCAGGACGGAGGACTGTAGTTGTCGAACTGAGAGATGGTTCTGGGCCATCCGGGATACTGCTGCGCCGAAGCATCTGTGATGTCGACATTCCGGGGCCAGCATTCCATGGTGATATCGCGAGTTCCCGTGTTGAGGCGTACGATCCCGAATCCAGCGGAACGGGTGTTCAACACATTCCCTGCGGGTTCCATTTCGGGATTAGCGGCGGCGTAATTTGTGACTTTGTTATTAAATCCATCGAGATGATCGCCGGTGTATTCCGGTGCACCGGGCTCGCGGTTCGGGCCGGGCTCAAGCGGCTGCCACCAGCGGAGGTAAAGATTGGCAATCGATGGCACACAGAATGACCAGATCGCATCGCGATATTCATCGACTCCCTGATGAAAGATTGTCGCGAGGTGCTGGTCTCCGGCAAAATGAAACGCAAAACCTTTACGAAGAGCGCGAAGCGCGTTGTCCCGTCCGGTTTGAGGCCACCCGTTGGAATCCATATCGGCATGGAGACGACCATTGGCAGATCCATGAATATGAGCGCCCCCACAGAAAATCGTCGCAGACAAAGCCACTTTCATATCCGCATCGCTCCAGTCCTGGGCCCATTGATCAATAAATTTCAACTGACGGTCGCCGAGCAAAATAGCCCCTTCAACATCGACGCTGGCGGGATCGTATTCAGGATTGCGAATGTGATCGGGACGCGGCCCCTGCTTGGGAACCCGACCAGCAGGCCCGGTCTTAAACTTGCGGTCCTCGAGGATCGCAAAATCAACATTTCCCCAGTTCAAATTCGTAAACCAGACTCCGATATCCTGACCAATTTTATGAGGATCCACTGGATCGGGAAAGTGGCTGGTCTGAGCCCGCTCAACTTCATTGACATACTCACCGGGCTGAATGTAGCCACCATCGGATGCGCCGGAAAGAGTGGATACCTTACCGCTTTCGCCCCAAAGATTGGGCTGCCCGGCATCGTGATCGTCCGGAAGACAAAGGGTCGGACGATCCTTGATAATTTCGCCAAAATCACGCCCGAATTTCAACCACGCGGCATAGTGCCTGTGGTGATCGTAAACCTGGTCTCCGGAAAAGAACAGAACATCGGCATCGACTTTTTTGACGTTGTTGATGAGATCTTCCCGTGAAATATCACCGCCATGGGACGGATGAATCGAGTTCCCGGTGAACCCGGCAACGATGATCTCCTCTTTGTCGATCGGGTTTTTACGAACCGTGCCTTCGTAAACCGCTTCGGTGCCGTGAAGGACCCGGTATTTTTGGGCCTTGGTGTCGTCCCAGTTTTCAACGCGAAACGGAGCGGTCCAGCCCCGCTCGATCACCTGAGTCTGAGCAACTTCAGTCCATTCCCCGTCTTTTTCGACTTCAAGGCGGACGATTTTAGGTGCCCCATCGGGAACGGGATAAAGCTGCGCGGTCAGCTTCAGCGTTTTGTCGTTCACAGTGTACAGGGCAAAGCAGATTATATCTTTGCTCTCAACTTCTGGAATCGAAAGGACCGCCCGGCCCTTTTTCTTCTTTTGGTTATTCTGTTGTCCATCGGCCGTACCGATCATCGCAAAAGCGATACAACAAAGGGTGATCAAATTCTGGAGCTTCATAAGGTTTTCTTACCGTCAGGTTTTGCTTTTGTCAGTAAAAAACGTGCTCAGAAGGCCGACCGGATTGCGCGCTACTGACGTCGACGCCTCCTCATCAGCCCTGGCTGGCTCCACTTTTCGCCAGACGAAAAACAGGAAGAGCGGAATCATAAAATGCGGTGCCCGGAGCACAACCTCGTGGAGAAATTGATCACTCCCCCAGTAGTTTAAGGAAAGCGACATCCCGGCAACCGGCCTCGCGAGAGCAGTAATGAGCCCCCAAATCGCCGCATAAAGCGCCGCGGGACGCCGCAACACCGGGATAAAGAGCGCCCCGCAAACCACAAAGTCGAGAATTCCCGCCACCTGAAGAAACAGTTTCGCCGCTCCGTAATCCAAATGCAGAATCACCGTCGTCATCCCGAAAAAATTTGCCGGGGTGGGCCAGATCAAACCGAGCGCATACGCTCCGTGCCCGCCGAAGGTCATCACGCAGGCGATAATCGCAGTTGCCACGGTGACCCGGTGCCGAATTCCCAGTGAAAGCGCCATCACAAGCAGAACGGGGCTCAAAATCTGGCCCCCGTGTTCGATTAACATCGGAAGCTGCCGCTGAGCGGAAAGATATTTGGCGAATGCCAGAATCAAAAGCAGCCCACTGCCAGCAATGAGACAGCCCTTCAAGACGCGCGAATTTTCCCGCACCAAGAGGGTGAACACGCAGCCTGACAAATAGAGCCAGCCGATCCCGGAAATCCACTTTTGAACCAAACCATCGTTGGCCCCGGAGCCGACAAATCCCTCCCAGCTGAACCCGAACCGTTCGGCCAATTCAAAGGTGGCATCGTTCCAGAGCAAGGCACCGTAAGGCCCTTCCCAGTAAAAATGCACCCAGGTCCATCCGGCAAAACACCCAAAGGCACCGAGACGGAGGATGAGAAGCAGCATTCTGTCGATTTTCGATTCGGTCATATCGGCCCTCCCTTCTAACATGAAATCCCAAAACGAAAAACTGACTTAATACGGTTTTGTGGTCCCAGGTCAGGTCATCGACTCGCCAGCGTCTGATCAAACCAAACCAATATGACGCGTCCTCAATCCCTGTGGAAAAATATCCTCCTTTTCTCGGGGATCCTGTTCATCGCCCTGAATTTGCGCCCGGCGGTGACCTCGATTTCCCCGCTTGCCGAACGGATGCGCCTCGACGGACTGAGCCGGGAAACGATTGGGAGCATGACGACCATTCCGCTCATTCTCTTCAGCCTCGCAGGGCTCTGGGCAGGCTGGCTCGGAAGCCGGTTCGGCCTCGCCCGCACGCTCGGGTCCGGCTTGCTGATAATCGGGACGGGCTGTTATGTCCGCTCGCTTGGGGAAACTGATGCCTTTTTCAGGATCGGTGGAACCATTTTGATCGGGACCGGCATTGCACTAGGTAATGTCTTGCTTCCCGGATTGGTAAAAAGCCGCTTTCCCAACCATATCGGACCGATGACCAGTCTTTACTCGACGGGAATGAATCTTGGCGCGGCTTTCGGTTTTGCGGCAGCTGTCCCGCTGGCGGATTTTCTGGCGGGCGGCTGGAATGCTTCGCTTGCCTCATGGGGGATCTTCGCTGGAATCACTCTGTTAATCTGGATTCCTCAAATGCTTCCCGCACCAGCCCGACATTCGGGAGCCAGCCCGCTCGGCGGGGTGATAGCCTTGGCTCGACAACGGCGCGCCTGGCAGGTGGCCATTTTTATGGGACTACAGTCCGCCGTATTTTATTCCACGGTCTCGTGGTTACCGACCCTGCTCCAATTCCGGGGCATGTCGGAGGCCGGGGCCGCCGGTTGGGTAACCGCCCTGCAAATTGCCGGATGCGTAGCCAGTCTGGTCGTCCCCACTCTGGCCGGGAAAAGCCCATCGCAATCACTTTGGATCACCGTCTGCCTGCTTTTTAATGCCGCCAGTATCGCGGGGATACTTTTTCTCCCCTACTCTCTCGTTGGCATCGCGGTCCTTACGCTCGGCCTGGGAGTCAATGCCTCCTTTGGCATGGCGCTGCTGCTAATTGCACTGCGGAGCCGGGATGCCCGCACCGCGGCCAGTCTTTCGTCCCTCGCTCAGGCCGTCGGCTACCTTATCGCCGCTCCGGGACCCTGGATGGTGGGCTGGCTTAGCGAAACCGCCGGCGGTTGGCCTCTCGCCATGGGAGCGGTGGTCATCATTGCTCTGACCGCAGCCATAATTGGATGGTTTGCGGGCCGTTCAGGCGAGTTGACGATCTAAACAGACCTCTTTGCTGCGAAATCCGGCATCGTATGTTATCTTGAGGCCCGTGAGCGCCCGCCGTTTATCAAAGATTTATAAGCAGAAGATCAAACAGCAATTCGCTGTGATGGACGAAGTGATCGGTCCCCGGGTGGACGAATTATTCATCGGGTCGGAGCACCTTCCCACTCCGCAATTTCTGGGCTCCCAATTTGATCCAGTGGAAGCCTGGTGGCTCGCGCAACTCTGCCAGCTCTCCTACACCCCGGACTCAAAGGAATTTACCCGGGTTTGGAACGCCGCCAAACCTGATCGGATCGACGTGCTGGAAGAACGCACCCCTTTTCGCGAGCTGCTTGATATCCATAAAACCGGGAATTCCGCCGCAATCTACGAAATGGGATCGGAAGGGACGGTGCTTTGTTTCAGAGGAACCGCCAAACCGGCTCAGTGGATTTCCAATGTTATCTTTCGACCTCACGAATGGGTGCGATTCCGGGAACAGGAGGAATTGACCGGTGCCTTTGTTCATTCCGGTTTCTACGTGATGTTCAAGCGAATCTGGCCACTGCTCTGGCCGACCTTGCGTCTCGCGCCCCGTCCCTGGATTTTTACAGGCCACTCGCTCGGGGGAGCCCTTGCCAAATTTGCGCATGCCGCCGTTCGAGCGGACAAGGTTTACACCTTCGGCTCTCCCCGGATCGGGAACGGAATTTTCTCCGATGCTTATTTAAAAGACACGATACGGATTGTTAACGATCGCGATATTGTGCCGCTTCTCCCCGCTAAAGATAAAGCCATGGGGGAAAAGGAATTCGATCATGGCGGCGACCTCGTACTCTTTTCAGAGGCAGCCCAACTGATCGAAGATCCCTCCATTTATCTGGACATGCAACCGTGGCATCTGGTGGACGATTGGCGAAAGCAATCCGACCGGTTCCGGCACACTCCACCCTGGATCAAAGATCACTACGTTGATCAATATTGCCTGAAAATTTCTCAACATCTCAAAGACAACATTAACTAAGGTGGCCCTGTCGTTCGTCGTCTCATAATAAGATGACCGAACCCGATTTTTTATCCGTGGCAGACGAATTTCAGCTGGGGATGCTTGATACGGAGCGCCCCCATCCCCTGACCGTAAACCTTTCAAAATGGGCCAAAGAAGACCTCCCACAAGGCTTTGAAGTCTTGCGCGAAGTCGATAAACAGGCCCTCGAAAAACTGCGCCAGACGATACCGCAGTGGCAAGCCCTTGCCAGCGCGATACGACGTACCCTCGACCGGGGCGACAAAGTTTTTTTATGCGGATGCGGCGCTACAGGACGCCTCTCCATTTCGCTCGAAGTGTTCGCCCGGCAGGGACTTCTCAAAGGGGCCCATACCGGAAATGTGATCGGATTTATGGCTGGAGGTGATACCGCCTTGATCCGCTCCATCGAACGATTCGAAGACCGCCCCGATTACGGTGCCCGGCAGCTCGCTGACCTCGGGTTTTCCGACGGCGATCTTCTCATTTCCTCCACGGAAGGCGGGGAGACGCCTTTTGTGATCGGAGCCACCGAAGCGGCCGCCGCTCAATCATTCGAAGATCCCTGGTTTCTCTATTGCAACCCCGACGAAATTCTCCGCGAACACGTGGAACGCTCCCGGCGGGTCCTCGACGCTCCGCGAATCCAGAAAATCAATCTCTCGGTGGGTCCCATGGCCCTGTCCGGATCTACCCGGATGCAATCCAGCACCGTCCTCATGGCCGCCATTGGGTTCGCTATGAAACATTCAGAAAATCCGGAAGGCATCTCCGCCGATTTCGAAACGTGGCAAAACTGGGTATCCAACGATCTCAACTGGCAGCAGTTTGCCCCGTTCACCGAATCCGAAAGCGCCGCCTACCGGAAAGGTGACTATGTGATCTACGACCCCGGAGCTTACGGACTCACCATTCTGACCGACACCACGGAGCGATCACCCACCTTCACGCTGACACCTTTCGAAAGAGACGGTGCCAACGAACCCGCCTCACTCAGTTACCTCTGGATCAAAGGCGCAAAAACTTCGGCCGAAGCCTGGGAAAAGATTTTGCATCGCGCTCCGAATCCAGTCGAATGGGGAGATCTCCGTCATCTCACCAGCGGCGAAGCGATGAAGGCATTTGATTTCTCCGACTCCGGACATGCGAGGCGAACCCAACGGGTGAAAACCAATCACCACGAATTTGCAGTCTCCCGTGGCAGAGAAGGAATCACCCTCTCATTTCGCGGCCTCGTTGAAACGATTCCCGTCCCCGAAGGAATCGATTTTCTGGGAGAAAATCTTGCGCTGAAAATGCTGATGAACGCCCACTCCACCCTGATTATGGGCTGCCTTGGGCGCTATGAGGACAACCTCATGACCTATGTCAGCGCGAACAATTTTAAACTGATCGATCGCTCCATCCGCTACGTGCGTCTCCTCCTTGAAAGGCACCATCAACTGCAGATTCCCTACCGGGAAGTGGCCCGGGTTCTCCTCACCGAAAAAGAGAAATTGAAACCGGATGAACCCATCGTGCTGAAGACCGTCGATGCGATTCTCAATCGATTTGTTAAAGTTGAGTCAGCTCCCCATCGGAGCTATTCGAAGTGAGTCAGGGCTTTTCGATGTCACCGGCTGATAAATGCCTGAGCAACGAGTGTTCGGGCATGTCGGTATCGTGCCCGTAATCCCAGACCATCACTCCCCCGAGACCGTATTTTTTGACCAGATTCAGCCTCAGATCACAACTCGATTGACCCACCGGCCAAAATCCATGGTCCGATTCAGGCATCTTATTCCCCGCAATCCTCTTCCAGGAAATCGCACGCCGCTCCCCGCCTTTTTCCTTCGCGAAAAACCCTACCCCAATTAATAGCTTATGAGGCGGCAATCCCGCTTCCAGAAATCGCTCCACCGATTCCGTAAGCCATTTTTCATAATCGGTGGGGTTCCACGGCTGATAGCTCATCAAATTCACCTGGTCGATAAATGGCCAGCACGCCGGAGACAGCGGGCGGGTGTAACCCAGAGCAATCGTGAGTAATCGACCGGAGGCTCTCAGTTTTCCCGAGAGTGTCGCCAGAAAAGCCTCGAGATCAGCGTGCTCCTGCTCTCCTTTGGGAAATTCCCAATCAATATCAACCCCGTCGAGTTGATGCTTTTCGCAGAACGAGACTAGCTCACCCGTAAAACGTTCGCGGTTTTCCGGAGTTCCCACGGCCGAAGCAAACTCTTTTCCCCGGCCCCAACCTCCGACACTGAAAGTCACCTTCAAAGCCGGGTTCTTCAATCGGGCTTTTGCCGCAAAAGCAAAGAGTTCAGGGGTGATGCGACCAAAATCCACTGTCCCGTCAGGAAAAGGTTTCGCCGAGAAAAGGATCAAGTGAGTCGTTCCGTAAAGTTCAGGTTCCGGACTCCCTTTCACCCGATAATCCGGCAGATAAACGGACAGCACCCTATCTGCCGCAAAACCTTTGAGTGAAATGAGACAGGTTAAAACCAATACGATCAGAGCTTTCATAGAGTGGGCGCGATCCTACCCGAAACGAGATCGGAACACACGCAAATGTGACATTTTATCATCTTACTCTATGGGCTGAAGGACCTCACTCGTTTTGGTTATGGTCAGGTCCGTCCTGACAAACCTACACAACAACCGAGTTAACCTATGA
Organism: Verrucomicrobiales bacterium; assembly: GCA_029213005.1. Classification (GTDB taxonomy): domain Bacteria; phylum Verrucomicrobiota; class Verrucomicrobiia; order Verrucomicrobiales; family DEV007; genus Arctic95D-9. The sequence continues at coordinate 371,783 of JARGPI010000003.1, read as the reverse complement.
CAATTGTTCATCCATTCAAAACTTCACTTCTCATTGGAGCTGCCACCCTGTTTATCGCGCCCGGGTTAAAAGCCGAGGACTACGCGCAGCATGGGCTCCAGCGATTGGTCGACCGCGTGATTTACAAGGAAGACGGTGAGTACAAAGGATCAATTCCCAAGATGCAATCAACCGCCAAAAGCGGGTTCAAAATTGCCAGCATCTGTAAAATCGCTTCGACGACACTCAACGCGATTTACAAAAAAGACCTCAACGAAGTCGCTGAATATTACTCCGACGTGTTCGGGGACGTTTACACTATGGCGCTCGACACCGACCTGCCCGCAGCGGAAGGTGCCAACCGGTTGTATCAAGCTGGACATTCCGCCGATACCGCAAAATGGGCCGGACAGCGACTTTCTTTGATCCGCTCCACGATGACCATCCTCCACGGAGATCTCGCACTCGAAGGCCCCGTCGGGATGCCGGCCTTTGCGAAAAACCCGGAAAATGCCGGGCTTACCAGCGAAGAATTCACTACTTTTATGGTGATGGTAAAAGGTAAGGCAAAATCGACCGACTCCCTGACCACTAATATGGCTGCCGCCCTCGCCAGCTCCCCCAGCCAGCTCAACAGTCTTGTCGACAAAGCTTCCTTTCTAATCAAAGACAAAATCGCAGGCCTCCTTGCTGACCCTGCCGGTGGGGACTCTGAAGTTCCGAAAGCCATGCAAACCAGCCCCGATGTCTTCAATCCCCAAAACGTCGGTGACCTCTATTTGGCCCTCGGCGTAATGGCCCTCCACATTCAGAATCCCGATGCATTGAGCAAAGCCGGCATCAAACCGACCGGTAACATTTTGACAGCTCTCAATACGGCCAAAACTAAGTTCGCTGCCGACAACAAAGCAATCAACGCTGCGATTGCAGGCTCGAAACAAGGCAAAGCCAAGTGGGACTCAGCTCCCCTCGGCCCGGCAACTATCTAATACCGCTGCCCTTCTCTATCCCATTTCCCCCCGCGGAAAGTGGGCCTGGTGCTATGCCTCCAGGTAAGACTTTCCGGTCACCATGTTTGGGAATGGGAACTGATAAATTCGGACTCGGCTGGATGATTAACGTCATCGGATCAGCCGATTCGGATTCAATCCGGTAGGAAAGTTAACTCTCAAAATGAGAAACACTTGCAAAAATCACGAAAATACGTTTATTATGGAAATTGTGGTATTTATGGTTTTTGCAACATTGAGCGAGCACCCACTTCTCTGAAGTAACCGCTTGCTCAATTTCCCCCCTCAAACTCCGAAATCACAGTGACATAAATTTTGATTTTGGAGAAATGATAGGACGAATAGAATCGACGGGGCTTCGGGATCCGGAGCCCGAAGATCGGCCCATACTACTGGTGGACGATGATCCGGCAATGTTAAAATTGCTCCGAAAATCACTGGGGCGTCAGGGCCACTCACTCCTTTCGACGCAGTCCGGCGATGTTGCGATCAGCCTATCCCGCCGTTCAAGACCGGCCCTAATCATCCTCGATGTCTCAATGCCGGAAATTAACGGTTTTCAAATTTGTGAGAAGTTGAAACAGGATGTCAGAACTGCGGATATCCCCATTATCTTTCTCTCAGGTAGCGAGATTTTTGAGGACAAGCTTATGGGGCTAAAACTGGGCGCAGTCGATTTCATCTCGAAACCGGTTCAGTTCCAGGAGTTGGTTCTCCGGGTGAATACCCAGTTATCACTGCGTCGCGCTCAGGAGCGGTTGGAAAAGTTGCACCGGAAGAATGAAGCACTTCTCCTCAACATCCTGCCAGGATCTGTCGCGGACCGACTGCGTGAAGGCGAAAGGAATATCGTGGACCGGATTCCGGAAGCGACCATTCTATTCTGTGATCTCGTGGGCTTCACCCCCATTGCGGCAAAGATGCGGGCAAGCGATCTGGTCGCGCTTCTCAATGCCATTTTCTCAGAGATCGACCGCCTGATTGAGAAACATGGTCTGGAGAAAATCAAGACGATAGGCGACGCTTACATGGCAGCAGCCGGAGTCCCCGATCCCATTGACAATCATGCCGGAAGGATGGCGGATTTTGCCCTTGAGTTGCAGCAGGAACTGGGTCGAGTGGAACGGGAATGGATGCTTCCGATCCGGTTTAGAATCGGGATACATTCCGGGGAAGTCGTCGCCGGAATTATCGGCACGAAGCGATTTGCCTATGATCTCTGGGGTGACACGGTGAATACAGCCAGTCGTCTCGAGTCGAGTTGTGCCCCGACTCAGATCCACATCAGCTCGGAAACCCGGATCCTCCTCGGCGACGCCTACGAATACACTCCCAGAGGCGAAACCTGCCTCAAGGGGAAAGGCATTCTGGAAACGTTCTATCTCAATCGAAAAGTCGCCCGATCCGGTTATCCCCTCCCCCTGCGATCCGGAGGGGCCGACAAGCCGCGAACCAAGCCGGAGCCGGTTTCCGCCCTGGATCGATGATTAGAACTAAATCGCGCCGTTTTTACGCTTAGATTTCTTTTTGCGGTCCAATTTGATGCAAACTACGGTCCGGTTTGTATTTCATGAAGCTACCCAAATTATTTACCACCTTCACGATCGCATGTCTTCTCGGCGTGATGTCAGGCTTTTCAGCGGAGTTCACTCCGATTTTTAACGGCGAAAATCTTGATGGCTGGGAGGGTGAATCATCTCTCTGGCGGGTCGAAGACGGTGCCATTGTCGGTGAAACCTCCGACGAGAAGCCCATCGAGTACAACTCTTTCCTGATCTGGCAAAATGGTGAGGTCGATGACTTCGAACTGAAAGTGAAATACAAGATCGAGTCAGGGAACTCCGGGATTCAGATCCGCAGTTTTATGAGAGGGAAACCTCATCAACTCGGAGGCTATCAGGCCGACATCGATTCTTCCGGAAAATTTACCGGCATTTGTTACGGCGAAGGTTTCCGCGGGATTCTCTCCAAGCGGGGCGAATCCGCTGCGATGAACGAAGAGGGTAAATCGGAAAAAACCGGTGATCTCGGAAACCCCGACGAACTCGGCGCCAAGGTCAAAGCCGACGATTGGAACGATTATCACATCATCGCCAAAGGCCACAAAATCACGATCAAAATTAACGGCGAAACGATGACGGAACTGACCGACAACGATACCGACACCCGTCGCCGCGTTGGACTCCTCGGCTTTCAGCTCCACAAGGGCCCCGCGATGAAAGTCCATTTCAAAGACATCATGCTGAAGCGTCTCCCGATCGAAGATGTGAAAAAGATCGTTTTTGTCGCCGGAAAGCCAAGCCACCCGCCACGCACCCACGAACACAACGCCGGCTGCAAACTGGCCGCACATCTTTTGAACCAACACCACAGCGATAAAATCGTAGCCACGGTTTACACCAACGGTTGGCCGGCTGACCGGACCGCTTTTGATAACTGTCACGCCGTCGTCATGCATGCCGATGGCGGTATTCGCCATCCCGCCGCGAAATATCTCGACGTCCTCGCAACCCTTCGCGAGCGCAAGGTCGGAGTCGGCGCAATTCACTACGCCGTGGAAATGACACCCGGGCCGACTAACGAAGAGCTGACCCGCTGCATCGGTGGTGCATTTGAAATCAACTACTCGGTCAACCCCCACTGGGTCGCCAAATTCGAAACGATCCCTGATCACCCCGTCGCCAACGGAGTCGAGCCATTTGAGATCAACGACGAATGGTATTTCAACATGCGTTTTGCTGAGGACATGAAAGGCGTCACCCCGATCCTTTCCGCCGTTCCGCCTGCGGAAACCATGTCTCGCCGCGATGGCCACCACTCCGGTAACCCCGAGGTTCGCAAGATGGTTGCCGCCGGTGAACCCCAGCATCTCCTCTGGCTTTACGAGCGACCTGATGGTGGTCGCGGCTTTGGTTTCACCGGAACTCATTATCACGACAACTGGGCGAACGACAGCTTCCGGAACGCCGTTTACAACGCGATCGCCTGGATCGCCGGAGTCGAAATACCGGAAGAAGGAATCGCCACGCCAACTCCCGACGAGGCGCTTCTCGAAATGAATCTCGATCCGAAACCGGCTAGAAAGCCGAAAGCTCCGAAGCCGGAGAAAAAGAAAGCCGCCTAAAAAGATTGTCCTCAGCGGGCTAAACCCATAAAAATGACCTTCCCACTGAACATTGTACCCGGTTAGGTCACTAATTGTACCCTGTACAATGACAAACTGTACCCTGTACAATCGGAAAACTTTACTAAAATCATGAGCGAAAATAAAAACGACAAATTGACGGAAACTTCCGGCACTTCCCGCCGCAAGTTTGTCGCCGGAGCTGCCGGAGCCACTGCTGCAGTGTCTGCATTACCAATTTCATCCTACGCGCAGGTCGCAGGGAGTGATAAAATCAAAGTGGGCCTGATCGGAATCGGTGGACGTGGATCCGGCGCGATCGTCCAGAACATGAATGCAAACGACCGCGCTCAGTTCGTTGCGGTGGCCGATGCCTTTCAGGATAAAATCGACGGAACCGGGCCTCGCGCCAAAGGGATTCCCCAGATCGCCAAGCAGCTCGAAAAAGACGGCAAAAGCGGTCAGATGGACCTTCCCGAGAGCCGTCAATTTGCTGGATTCGATGCCTACAAAGCAGTGATCGACGAAGTTGATCTCGTCTGTATCGCAACCCCTCCGGGCTTTCGTCCGATCCATTTCGAGTACGCCGTGCAGCAGGGCAAACACGTCTTTATGGAGAAGCCGGTTTGTGTCGATGCCAAAGGCTACAACACCGTGATCAATGCCGCGAAAGTCGCCGATGAGAAAAACCTGAAGGTCGTCGTCGGTCTACAGCGCCACTACCAGGACATCTACACCGAAGCCTTCAAAAAAGTTCACGAAGACGGAATGCTCGGCGACATCGTCAGTGCTCAGTGCTGGTGGAACGGCAACCGCCCCTGGATCGTGGCCCGTGAGCCGGGCTGGACTGAGATGGAATATCAGATGCGGAACTGGTACCACTTCAATTGGCTCTGTGGCGACCACATCGCCGAACAGCACGTCCACAATCTCGACATCGTAAACTGGTTCGTCAGTGGTGATTCCGACAAAGGTGGACACCCTGTGAGCGCTCAGGGAATGGGTGGCCGCGCCGGAACCGAGCCGAAATCGGTTGGCGAAATTTTCGACCACCACTACGTGGAATACCGCTTCGGTAAAGAACACAACAACGCAGTGATGAACAGTCAGTGTCGTCACATCAAAGGTTGCTGGAGAAAAGTGGCCGAGGAAATTCACGGAACGGAAGGGATCCTTTATTTGGGTGCCGGTAAGATTACCGATCTCAAAGGCGAAACCAAATGGCAGTATCGCAAGCCTCGCGCAGGCGATCCAAACCCTTACCAGGTCGAGCACGATCGTCTCCACAAAGCGATTGCTGAAGACACTCCGCTCAACAACGCCTACTACGGTGCCCACAGTTCGTTCACCTCCGTCCTCGGACGTATGGCCACTTACAGCGGTCAGGAGATCAGCTGGAAAGAAGCGGTTGATTCCAACTTCTCAATCATGCCTGAAGAATTCGACTTCAATGCGGAAGCTCCGGTTAAGCCGAATGCTGACGGCGATTACTACGTAGCGATTCCGGGCGAGTACAAGCTCCCCTGGAAATAAGCGGACGTTGTCCTGATATTTTACGGAAAAGGGCGCTCGGAAGAGTGCCCTTTTTTTGTGGTTAGCGAGCGGGAAATCCAGAAAATGAATTCACCGCCTCCGTTATTTCCGCAGCAAATTCCGTCCTCCGAGGCGGCGACAATTCCCCAGCAGATCCCGCTCCTCCGCGGCAATCGCTTTTCGCAGGAGAGGAGGATTCCCCAACTTTTCGGCAATTTCAGTAAGATTTGCGAGATCATTCCGATCACCGAGCCGCGAACCCAAAAGAGAAATCCGGAGATCCCATTTTCCCGGGATGCGACCCTGAATGTGCGCGAGAAATTCCCGCTGATATCGCAGGTTCTTCACTTTCTTTCTCCAGGTGTGCCAGACTTCAGCATCTTTGCTTTGCACCGCTTCATGCGTCGCCTCGCGAGCTTTCCGCAGGCTCGAGCGGATCGCCCGGCGATGGTTTTTCTGCTCTTCAGCAAAGGAATCAAACGACACTTCTCCCCAGGCTAGCTTCTCCGCTTCCATGATGGCCTCGACCCGTTCCGGGGAAGCTGACTCGCTGTCCCCTTCGAAATTATCGGCCAAATAAGTCAACACGGAGGAAAACCCGGCCTCCGGGTATTTCAGATCCAGCTCCCGGCTCAAAGTCTCCAAAACATGGAGATCACGATCACCGGCCAGCAGCGCCGAAAACTCCTTCATAGCTTCCGCCCGCGAGGTCTTCAGCCCGGGATCAATTTTTTCCGCGACCATTTTCCAGGCCGAGCGGAGACGTTTTGTCGAAACCCGGAGTTCGTGAACGACCAGTTCATCTTTCAACCCGGCTTCGGCGCCTCTCAGCAGAGCCAGATTTCCATCGAGGAGCTCAACACAGATCGCTCCGATTTTCGAATTAAGCGGCATTCCGGAGCGTTAAATCTCCTTGAGAACGATGTTGCGGAACGCGGCTACGGTTCCTTTCCCGTGATCCTGCAAAGCGATCAATCCTTTTGTCATCCGGTACTTGGCATCCTCATCAATCAGGATCGAAAAGACCTGACCGTTGATTCGCTGAGTCAAAGTTGGTCCCTTGGCGATGATTTCGAGACTGTTCCATTCCCCGTCTTTGCAGAGAGCTTTCAACTCCTCTCCATCAGCGATAGACTCAACCGTCTTGGTGCCGTCTTCCGCATAAGTCGACTCTTCCCCGGCCAGTGCGAGATGGGAGCGATATTTTTCCGGAGACAGGGAGTGGTGCCACAGCCCCATCACCTTGGATTCCGCAATCTCGACCTGATACCCCTGCACGTGAAAAGGAGGCTTTCCTTCGGCTAAGTGACTCCGCACTTGAACTCCGCTATTCCCGGAGGTGAATTTGAATTCCAGTTTCAAAATAAAATCTTCCGGTTCGCCGCCTTTCCAGATCAGCCAGTTTTTCTCCTCTTCATTCCGACCAGTGCAAACGATCGCACCGTCCTCCACCGCCCAGGCCGCTTCGATTCCTTCCCACCCGGTGAGATCGATTCCATTAAATATCGGCGTAAAGCCTTCCTCATCAGCGCCCCTCAGGAAGCTGACAACCACGAGACAAATCAAACAAACAGGTAAGCCGATTTTCATAGCAACGTTATCTAGTTTCGAATCGAAATGCAGGGCGACAAGCAATAATTTGGCCGCTTCACCGGTTATTTCCGGGTCGGCCCGGTGAGAGCGGAAACGATCCCGTGCAGCATTTTCACCTCGCGATCGGTTGGGTTGGACCGTCCAAAAAGCGCCCGCAAATTGCGCAGTGATTCCGGCTTCATTTCCGGTGACAGAAAGTAGCCACCTCTATCCAACTCGACTTCGAGTCGATCCAGAAATCCGCCCAGAGCTTCTTTCGTCGCTACCGGTTCCCCGCTCTGCTCCACCTCGACACTGCCGTGCCACCACTCCCAGCTGAAGAGCAAAACGGCCTGGGCGAGGTTCAGGGAACTGAACTCCGGATTCACCGGGAAATTCAGCAAACGATCCGCGTAGGATAGCGCCTCGTTGTCGAGTCCCGATGCTTCGGGTCCAAAAAGGATGCCGCATCTCCCGGTCGATTCACGAATGTCAGTGACCGCTGATTTCACATCAACAGCGGGAATTTGCCTCGATCGTTTTCGCGCCGTCGTCGCAAAGACTCTGGAACAGTCCGCCACCGCATCTTTTACCGATTCAAAACACTCGACGCCTTCAATCACCCGATCCGCATCTGCCGCTGTTGCCGTAGCCCGGTCGTTCGGCCAACCATCGCGGGGCGAAACGAGACGAAGTCGATCGAGACCGCAATTCAGCATCGCCCGGGCGCACATTCCGATATTCTCGCCCATTTGGGTCTGAACCAGAATGATGATCGGTTTTTCGGAACTCATCTCAGACCAAAGCACTTCCGGTAGGATATGCCATCGCGATCAGATCCGGAATTCGCAATCTGTTATTGCAAGTTGCACGGATTAGGATTTCCCGAATTTAAGGATCAAAAACGCTGTCAGCGCGGAAGTCACACTGGTGGCATAGGCTCCCCAGCAGATATCGATCACCGAGATTTTGGTGCTCCAGACTTTCATCACCGCCTGATTCGTGAGATCAAAAGTGGCGTAACAAACCAGCCCAAGCGCCGCGCCGTTAATCAGGGCATCGCTCCATTTCCCACTCTTTAAGGCGGGCCGGACTGCAAACCACACAATCGCGAGCAGGTAAATGACGTAAAAGACAATCGCAGGCGCTTTCCGGAATTCAGCGGCCATAATTTCACCGATGACAGGTCGGTAAAGTTTTTCAGTCATCAAACTGAGCCAGGGAAGATCGAGAAAAGCAAAAACAACGGACGCAATTAGAAAGGAAGACAGGTAGCGATACATGGTGGACCTCACTGTTTTCGCAGAAGAGGTGCCATCGAGGTCAATTTTTCACCCGGTTGTCGGAATCCAGGCTCATCCAGTTGTTTTCCTCGCTCTGGCGGAATAGTCGCATGTCCGGATACCAGCTGGAGTATTCGTCATCCTGAGACCAGCGCCAGTCGGAGTAATGAGGCAGCAAATTCCACACCGGACGAGCCAGCGCCCCGGCCAGATGAGCGATCCCGGTATCGATTGAAACCACGAGATCCATCTGCTCTATAATCGCAGCGGTATCCGCAAAATCGCTGATCGCCCAGTTCCAGACATTTTCGATCCCACAGCGGGCCATCATTTCCTTTTCCTCCGGGTTAGCTCCGGGCTGGAGACTGAGCAGTCTCGCTTTCGGAAAGACGGAACGTAGCTGATAGCAGAGTTGCTCGGCTTCGTCACAACTCAGCGATTTGACCCGCTTTTCGTGGTCGATCGATTGACTGTGTTCATCGGAAATCAAATTGGTCCGCCAGCAAATCGCAATCTTATCACGGTCTCCCGCAAAAACCCGCTCCCACTTCTTGAGTCGATCAGCCGACAAACCGAGGTATCGATCATTGGCGAACGGGATCGTTTCCGGCGTGGTTTTGTGAAGCAAAGGCAGGTTTAGCAGCGGAACGTGGAGGTCGTAAGCGGCTTCCTTGAGATCCGTCACCACCTCGTCCACCCCGTATGCCGACGCGAGCAGTGACGCCATTTCCGGTTTGGCGGACACCACGATTTTTGCAGGGTTGAAAGTTTGCTTCACCCAGTTGGCGTAGCGGATAAACAGGATCTGGTCTCCGTATCCCTGCTCGCATTGAATCAAGAGGGTCTTCCCGGATAATAACTCCCCTTTCCACAGGGTCGCTTCGTCCCGGATCAGATCCTGATCGATTCCTTCGAACCAGAAACGAATCCGGTATTGGCTGAATCCCTGAGCCCACTTCCCCTGTTGGAGAAAAGCGATCGCCAAAGCAAAACGGGCCGACACATCTTTCGGGGACCGCTTCAACAAATCCATCAGGAGCCGCTCAGCTTCCCCGCTCCGGTGATTTTTGATCAAACAGATACAATATTTGACGATCACAGCATCCCGGTCCGGCTGAAGGCGGTGCGCCTCGGCGAGCTCCTTCAGAGCTTCGGCATGCCGACTGTGACTCATCAAAATTTCTCCATACTCGGCTCGCGCCGGTACCAGGCGGGGATTTTTCGAAATCACCTCGGAAAGAATTTCGAGCGCCTCCGCCTTCCGTCCCTGTTTTGACATCGCCCAGGCTTTGAGGTGCAATGCGACAGGATGATGCGGCACGTATTCCAGAATCGGAGAGATCTCTGCCAAGCAGGTATCAACATCCTGCTCGCGATGAGCACGTAAGGCTGGTGCCAAGTCCAAGGTAATGTGACTCATATCCAGTTATTTAACTTATGTTAAGTAATTTTGTCAATCAGACATATCTCTGGTATTTTTAATTGAAGCACCGATAATTTCGCCATGATATCGGATCAAAGTCCGTCGGAGGAGTTGGCCAACAGTATCACGCACGGAATTGGAGTTATCTTCAGTGCCGCAGCGATGGTGGTGATGGTGGTCAAAGCGCTCCCCCACACGGCCTGGCACGTCGTCGGGGTCGGGACTTTCGGGATCTGTCTGGTGTTACTTTATTTGAGTTCCACGATTTATCACACCGTCACTTCTCACTCGTGGAAACCGTTCTGGCAGGTGATCGATCACTGTTTTATTTTTATTCTCATCGCGGGGAGCTATATGCCATGGGTGCTCGTTAATCTAAGAGGCCCGTGGGGCTGGACTATTTTCGGGTTGATCTGGACGCTGGCGATAGCGGGCATTGTTCTGAAAGCCTTTTTTATGCCCCGGTTTAAAATCCTCGGCGTAGCGATCTACATCATGATGGGTTGGTTGATCTGCATCGCCGCCGGACCGCTTCTGGAAAATGTGAACCGGGCCGGGCTTATCTGGCTGACGGCGGGCGGTCTTTCCTACACTGGAGGCGTTTATTTCTTTCTGCAGAAACGGATGAAATACGCCCACACCATCTGGCACGGCTTTGTTCTCGCGGGGAGCGTCTGCCATGTCATCGCAGTAATGGTCGCGGTGATTCCGTAAAGTTGATTTTTCCTGATTCGCTGCGAATCTGAACAGTTTGAATCACACGGAGAAATCTTTTCCGTCGCCCCGGAAAATTATCCATGTCGATATGGATTGTTTCTACGCGGCGATCGAAATGCGGGAGCGCCCCGAACTGGCGGGCCGTCCGATTGCGGTCGGCGGAAGTTCGCGCGGCGTGTTGACGACCTGCAACTATCTTGCCCGGGAATACGGCTGTCGCTCTGCGATGCCGGCATTTAAAGCGATGCGACTCTGCCCGAATCTCGTCATGCTACCGGTTCGGTTTGATTTGTACCGAGCCGAATCTGCCCGGATCCGCGAGATTTTTGCGCAGTTTACTGACAAGGTGGAACCTCTCTCACTGGATGAAGCCTACCTCGATGTGAGCCACCTAAAGTCCCATTCCGCCAGCATCGCCGCCGAGATTCGCGATCGAATTCGCGAGACCACAAAACTCACGGCCAGCGCTGGAATCGCCCCCAATAAATTTCTCGCCAAAGTCGCCAGCGACTGGCGAAAGCCCGATGGCCAGTTCGAAGTGACGGAAGATGGCATCGCCGAATTTGTCGAAGCCCTGCCGATTGAAAAAATCTGGGGTGTCGGAAAACGAACTGCGGAACGGATCCACCGCCTCGGAATCAAGACCTGTGGCGACCTGCAGCAATGGAGTGAACTGGACCTGCACCGGCATTTTGGAAAATTCGGTAGCGAGCTTTACCGCCTCAGCCGGGGACAGGACGATCGCGCCGTCAATCCCCACCGCGAAAGGAAATCAGTCAGTAACGAGCGGACTTTCCGGGAGAACCTCGAGAGCGTCGACGAAGGTCTCGAGCGACTCGATTCGCTGGTCGAAGAACTGTTCCAGGATCTGGAAAAACATCGCGACCGCGTGATTCGCGAAGGTTTTGTGAAACTGAAGTTCGAAGACTTCAAAGTCACCAGCGCCCAGCACCCCATGACGAAGCCTGAGGTTGGAGAATTTAAACGACTTCTGGTGGAAGCCTGGGACCGGTGCGATGGGCGGTCGGTCCGGCTGATCGGTGCCGGAGTCCGGTTTGTTCCCGAAGACGACGCCGGGGAAATCCAGATGGAAATGTTTTAGTAAAACGGAGTGATCACCCCGATTGTACCCTGTACAATCCGCGACTGTACCCTGTACAGTCGCGGAAGAGACAGTAAATTTAGGCTTTCGACTTGGCGCGCTTTTTGGACGCCGTCTTAGTTTTGGCTGGCTTCACTCCGGTACCGGTAGCGCCTTTGAACTTCACGTCTGAGATGGAGTTCTTGGAAAGATACATCGCTGTGCTTTCGTGAGTCGCCTCCATTCCCTCGTCACCGAGATTCCAGTCGATCGGGCAAACTTCGCCATTTTCCTCGTAGTGCTGAAGGGCATCAACCATGCGGAGCGCCTCTTTTACGGAGCGACCGAGAGGAAGATTGTTTACGACCTGATGCTGAACCACACCATCTTTGTCGATCAGGAAAAGACCACGGTAAGCGATCAGTTCACCTTCAGCGGTGAAAGAACCGTCTTCGTTAATCTTGTAATCACCGACGAGAACATCGTAGTCCGCGGAAATCGTTTTGTTAGTGTCGGCAACGATCGGATAAGTGACCCCACCGATACCGCCCTCGTTGCGTGGCACCTGAAGCCATCCCCAGTGTGACATCTCCGTATCGGTTGAACAGCCCACGACCTGAACGTTGCGGCTTTCGAACTCTTCAAGCGCGTCCTGAAAAGCGTGAAGTTCGGTGGGACACACGAATGTAAAATCTTTCGGGTAGAAAAATAACAGCACGTATTTCTTCCCCTTGAATTGATCGAGAGAAAAGTTCTCCACGATTTTTCCTTTATTTACTCCACTCGCTTTGAATGAGGGAGCCTGCTTACCGACTAATACTGACATGATTCGTTGAGGTTGTGTTTAAAAAAATGAAGTTGAGTGATAGAGCGCAAAGATACGATGTCAATCTTTAAAACGACGCTTTACCACCCTCACATTCCTCAAATTTTAAGCCCGTAAGCCGTTACAGCATTGCCACCCCAGAAGGCGGCCTGCTCCTCATCGGAGAGTGCTTCCGTCCAGGAATTCACCGTATCAACCCATCTTTTATAATCGGAACGAAGCAAACAAACCGGCCAGTCACTTCCGAACATCAGCCGGTCGGGACCAAAGGCTTCCAGAGCGACCTCGAAATAGGGCCGGAGCAACTGCGGCGTCCATTCCAGATCGGAAGCAACCTCAGTAGCCATCCCGCTGATCTTGCAGAAAACCGTCTCCCGTTCCCCGAGAAGTTTCATGTTATTCACCCATTCCGGATCCGGCAGATCCGATTGAATCGCAGGTTTGGCGATGTGATCGAGCACAAAGACCTGATCAGGATGCCGGTCAACCAATTGAATCGCATTCGGCAAATGCCGGTGAAAAATCAAAATGTCATAAACGAGGCCAAAATCGTGAAGCAATGAGAGACCCTCGTTAAAATCTTTTCGCAGACAATAGGCGTCATCCGCCATCCCCTGAAGAACCTCCCGCACCCCGAGCGCTTTCGGGCCTGCCTGAGAAAAATTCTCGAGCTCTTCGCGCACTTTTGCCCCGGTGAGATCGACATAACCAACCACCCCTTTGATAAAATCGTGTTTCCCCGCGTAATCCAACAGGAACCGATTCTCCTCCTGATTGGTCCTGGCTTGCACCGAAACCACCCCATCGATTCCCGACTCTTTCAGATGAGCTTCAAGATCCGACGGCGCAAAATCTTTTTTCAAAACCTCCATCCCCTCATCGATCCACTGGTACGTCTTAGCATCGTAGTTCCAGAAATGGTGATGGGCGTCAATCTTCATATCGTTGAGGATAGCATAATACTTTTCCCCCGCGATTTACGCGAGACCGGAAAACAAAAATGGACACCCGCTAAGGTGTCCATCTTTTAAAACAATATTACCGGTTATTGAAAGATTATCGTCTGTCGCGGGACTTGATTTGAGTCGCGGACTTACCAACCCGGTCGCGAAGGTAGTTCAACTTGGCACGACGAACGCTGCCTCTTTTCGTAACTTCAACTTTAGCGAGCTTGGGTGAATGCAGTTGGAAAACACGCTCAACGCCTTCTCCGTTGGAGATCTTACGGACTGTAAACGCTTCGTTTACGCCGGAACCTCTGCGACCAATAACAATCCCCTTAAAAATCTGGATACGCTCTTTGCCGCCCTCTACCACGCGAGAGTGCACATCTACGGAATCCCCGGGCGCAAACGCGGGAACATTTTCTTTCATCTGCTCACGCTCGATTTTATCGATCACATTCATTCCAATTATCGTGTCAAAATTCTTTTATCCCGTTCCACATCTGTGGCGGGCGGCAACTGTTATCCATATACGATCAAAAATCAAAGGATTTAACGTATTTTTTTGTTGCGCGATCCCAAATTCGAGGATATTCTCCCGCCCTGCAACGAGGGACCTTCCTAAAGGTTCCTTAACTATCATTGGAGTGGTAGTTCAGTTGGTTAGAACGCCGGCCTGTCACGCCGGAGGTCGCGGGTTCGAGTCCCGTCCACTCCGCCACTTTTAAGAAGTGGCTGCAAAGCTCAAATCGAACGCTTCGCACCTGTTTTCTTCTAGTTTTCAAGAAGTTATCAAGTTTTCACAAGACAATCCTGTCTTGTTGCTCTAAATAGTAACCAAATCTCGCAATTCCATAATTATCGGGATCACTGTTTTTGAGTTGACCTCATCGGTGAGTCACCTAAAAATGAGAGCGAATTTTTTCGATGGATGTTAGGGATCTCAGGGTGGCTAAAGGAGTAGAGCGGTTCATAAATGGAGAGTATGAACTCTTCGGACTGCCGCGCCGAAATGTGGCTCAGGGCAAACCCTGTCCACCCCTAACGGTAAACGACTCCTATAGCTTTTGCTCGTTTTGCGTCCACCTCGCGGTGAACAGCTACAACATCGCGGTGCACGGCTATGGCGATGCGGTTACCGAAGGTTATTCCGAACGGGGATTTGACGGGATTGCGATCGCGTTTGAAGACATCCCGCTGGACAGCCCCGAGACCGCCCGACGGGTCGCTGAAGCCGCCATTTCCGAATACAAGGACTCGCTCAGCGACCCGGAACCAATGAGCCCTCCCAACGTCCGGATCCTGATGATTCAGGTGAAAATGAAGGGCAGCGCAAAAACCGACGAACTTGATTCGCTCGGAGGATCCGCCTACCGCTTCCTCACCATGCCCGATTTCGCGGCCGATATGAGCCCCAACGATATGGTGATGCGCTGGTGGCACATCTACGACGAAATCCGGAAAGTCTACGAACGGAACGATGTCGCTTTTACCCCGGAACTGGACTTGCTGTTTATCTATCAGGGCGACAAAAATGAGGAAGACCCGCTGAACACCTGGGCATGCGAAGCGCAGCAGGAAATCCTGAGCGACAAGCTCCAGCAGGATAAAGTGAATTTCAAAACCTGGCGGATCGACGAAATAATCGAAGCGATTGCTCTCGCCGACCAGGCGGTGGACGGCGTTCTCGCAGGAGCGCAACTTCTGCGCCTGCCCGAAGCGAGAGCTGTCGGCTACATCGGGTATGCCCCGGCAAAGTCGATTGCCGATATGATCCCGAAGGTAAAAATTCTGGGTGATAAACGGCTCCGCCCTGATGAACGGGTTTTCGCCGACAACATCCGTTCCTTCACCGGTGATTTAAAAAACCCGGGTGCCGTCGCGCTCCGCAAAACCCTCGTCGACGGGGAAGCGGATCAGGTCATCCTGAGACACAACGGCATCACTATCGTGACCCGCGATGCCAAAATGGTTCCCCGGGAAGACGGCAGCTTCGATGTCGAGCTGAAAGCCTATCAAATCGTGAACGGCGCGCAGAGTTCCTTTATTCTGCAGCGCAATTGCGAACTCCTCGCCAACGCTTTTATCCCCATAAAAATCGTCGTCACGGAAGAGGATGAAATCAAAGACGGGGTCGTTCTCGGGGCGAATCTCCAGTCCCAGATCAGCCCCTACGATATGTTGGCCCGGAAAAAGGAGATCCGGGCCCTGCAGCAGGCTTTTGAGTCAATCGACTACGGTCGGCCCGACAAACTCTGGTTCCAACGGCGCCGCGGAGAGCGGTTCCCCAACCGGGTCGAGCATTCGTTCCAGATCTTAACCCCGCGCCAACTGCTTGAGGCTTTTGTCGCGGCGATCGAAGGGATGCCCCACACCGTCCACACCAATGCCGGGAAACTGATCAACAAAGTTCCGGACTCAATCTTTTGCTCCAATCACCACCCCTGCGTCTACCGGGCACTGGGATGGCTCGTCGCCGCCGGTCGCCACTGGGCTGATCACGCCGATATGGATTGGGTGGTGGAGGGGCCAACCTCAATCCTGTCGATGAACCGCGGGAAAAATCTCTACATCCCGCGACACCACTTCATCTATGCGATGTGGCGGTTAATCGATCCCAATCCAGACGATGTCGATGTGCTCCAGGGAAAACTGGCGCGAAACTCAGAAAAGGTTGAGGCCCGCTTTGAATCGATTTGCGAGCAGCTTTGCGATCGCAACGCAGCAATCGAGTTCGGTAATCGGGCCGCGCGGGCGGTTGAACTGGCACGGGAGGATTCCGGCCCGATCGGGGGGGAAGTGCGAAAACTCCCGTTCACCCGGCGGCTCAGGAAAACAGTGCAGGAGGTTTGATTTTTAAACGAACTGAATAGATCGCTTGTTTAAAAAGCCGCCAATCCTTTAAAAAGCACTATCGACAGAACTCCATATATTGGTAAGATGGGCGGGCCCTTTGAGGGTATACAAGCCGCTGCATGAAGATATTTGCTCCTAAAGAGAACGCTAAACAGGAAACCCGTGCCGCACTGGATCCGGCAGCCGTTAAGAAACTTGCCTCGCTTGGCGCAGATGTCATCGTCGAGTCCGGCATTGGCCTGCGCTCGGACAGTCTGGATAAAGATTATCAGGATGCCGGCGCCACCATCTCCACCGATCGCGATGGTGATATGGGAAAGGCAGATATCATTTGTCGCGTTAGCAAGCCGTCACATGAGGACGTCGATAAACTGAAAAAAGGCGCAATTCACATTTCATTTCTCGATCCGTTTAACGAAAAGCCACTGATCGACAAAATGGCCTCTGCCAATGTCACGGCGATCAGTCTCGAGATGGTCCCTAGGACCACGCTGGCTCAGAAAATGGATGCCATCAGTTCGCAGGCCAACCTCGCCGGTTATGTATCCGTCATGCAGGCGGCAAATCGCATCAATGCAATCCTGCCGATGATGATGACACCCGCAGGGACGCTCTCCCCGGCGAAAGTGTTTGTGATCGGCGTGGGGGTTGCCGGACTGCAGGCCATCGCGACCGCAAAGCGCCTCGGCGCACGGGTTACCGCGTTCGATACCAGAGTTGAAGGCCTCGAACAGGCCGAATCTCTCGGGGCCAAAGCGCTTCGCATCGATCTCGGTGAAACCGGGGCAACCGATCAGGGCTACGCCAAAGAGCTCACTCCGGAACAGCTCGAAAAACAAAAGGCCGAACAGGGCAAAGTCTGTGCCCAAAGCGATATCGTAATCACCACGGCAAAACTTTTCGGCCGGAAAGCCCCGATTCTGATCGAGAAAAAAGTGATCGACCAAATGAAGGCCGGTTCCATAATCGTCGACCTCGCGGCGGATACCGGCGGTAATGTCGAAGGCACCATTCTCGGAGAGGAAGTCGTCACGGACAATGGCGTGGTCATTATCGGAACCGGGAATTTCGAAGGTCATGTGTCAAAACACGCCAGCCAGATGCTCGGCTCCAATTTCGCCAACATGATTGAGCATTTCTGGGATAAAGAGGAGAAAACTCTGCCGATTAACTTTGACGACGAGATTCAGAAAGGCTGCATCATCACCCACGACGGATCGATCGTTCACGAAAGATTCAAAGCGTAATCCCAACCCACTCTTTTTTTGCTATGGAAACTCTACTGCTACTATTGTTTGTCTTTGTCCTCGCGGCCTTTCTCGGTTTTGAATTGATTCAGAAGGTCCCCAGTCAGCTCCACACCCCGTTGATGTCGGGATCAAACGCGATTTCGGGAATCACCATTGTGGGAGCGCTCCTCGCGGTTGAGCACACCGGCGAAATGGGCAAATGGATCGGATTCGCCGCCCTGATTCTGGCCACCATCAACGTGGTGGGCGGTTACATGGTCACCGACCGGATGTTGGGCATGTTCAAAGCCAAATCACAGAAGAAGAAGTAATTCTGCCACGAACTAACTTTTCGACTCTATGGAACAGTTCATCAATTTTGCCTACATTATTGCCGCAGTTCTCTTCATCTTCGGGATAAAGATGCTCGGCTCAGCAGGGACCGCTCGTCGCGGCAACCTGATCTCTTCAATCGGGATGTTGCTCGCCGTCGTCGTCACCCTGATGAAAGGCGGCCTCGACTACACCTGGATTATCGCCGGTCTCATCATCGGCTCCGCAATCGGTGGGCTCTGCGCCAAAAAGGTGCAAATGACGGGAATGCCCGAGCTGGTAGCCTTATTCAACGGCTTTGGCGGTCTCGCTTCGGTTCTGGTCGGTTGGGCGGAATTCGCCAAAGACCCGACTTTTTCAGGCGACGGCGGTAAAATCGTCGGGGTCGCGGTGGTGCTGGCGATTTTGATCGGGGCCATCACATTCACGGGCAGCCTCGTTGCCTACCTCAAACTGTCTGGCAAGATCGGCGGCGCAGCTACGGTTTTCCCGATGCAAAAAATCGTCAATGCCGGGGTGCTGCTTTCCATCGTTGTGATTGGTATCCTGTTCGTGATCAGCCCTTCGGCTGGTCTGCTTTACTTTCTAATTGCCCTGTCCTGTGTCCTTGGCGTCCTCGGCGTGATTCCGATCGGCGGCGGTGACATGCCGGTGGTCATCTCTTTCCTCAACAGCTGCTCAGGACTGGCCGCATCGGCTGCCGGATTTGTGATTTTCAACAACGTATTGATCGTGGCGGGCTGTCTGGTGGGAGCTTCCGGCTTGATCCTTACCGTCATCATGTGCAAAGCGATGAACCGGACTCTGGCGAACGTCTTTTTCGGCGGATTTGGCGCGATCGGTGCCAAGCAGGATATCGAAGGGGAAATGAAAGCGATCTCAACGGAAGACGCCTTTTACGTTCTCGAAGCCGCCCAGTCAGTCGTGATCGTTCCCGGATACGGCATGGCTGTGGCTCAGGCTCAGCACGTGACCCGCGAGCTGGGCGAAGTCCTTGAATCAAACGGCACAGAAGTCCGCTATGCGATCCACCCGGTGGCGGGAAGGATGCCGGGCCACATGAATGTGCTTCTCGCCGAGGCCGATGTGCCTTACGAGCAACTTTGCGAAATGGACGATGTGAATCCGACCATGGAAACCGTGGACGTGGCAATCGTCGTGGGAGCCAACGACGTCGTGAACCCTGCCGCTCTGGAAGATGAAGGCTGTGCGATTTACGGAATGCCCATCATCAACGTGCACCAGGCACGGACCGTTTTTGCTTTAAAACGGGGACAGGGAGCCGGGTTTTCCGGTCTCGTGAACACCCTTTTCTTCCGTGAGAACTGCCGAATGATCTACGGAGACGCCAAAGAGACCCTGACCAATCTGGTCGCCCAGTTCAAAGAATAGAACTCGGAGCGATTGTACAGGGTACCGTCCGGCATTGTACAGGGTACAGGCAGGTCCTCGTGATGCGGACACTCATGTCCGCAAAACCTTGAACTGCGGACAGAAGTGTCCGCATCACATCCACCAAACCCGGACATCAATCGAGAATTCGGACGAGGCATTGATCACGTCCGCGGCATCCATCGATTTCGACGCGGCAAACAGGAACATCACAATCGCAAACATCATCGAACCAAATCCGATCGGATTTGAATTGTAAGTGATTACGAGCATCACAATCGCTACAAATGCGAGCGGCAGCGCGACATTCAAAACCTTGATCATCGACTCCAGTTTGTTTCCCAGAGGAATCCCTTCGAAATGATTATCAACCGGCTCTTCCTGAGAAAGTTCCGAGTTCATCTTGATCTTGCCCAGCTCCTCAACGGATACCAGTCCCGAAACCACAATGGCCCACAAAGAGCACACCAGAATGGTCAAAAACGCGTAATGTTTAAATTCAAAGCCCATACTTAACAATATTCTAAATTGTAATAAAAACAATAATTATTATACAATTTGATCTTTTGACGGAAAACGATCGCTTTTGATTTTCCAGTTCCGTGTTTTCTTTCCGAATATGGCTCAAAAAGGGAAAAATATTGTTCTGGGAGTGACCGGATCAATCGCCGCCTACAAAGCAGCCGACCTGACCAGTCAGTTGTCCAAGCTCGGGCACGAAGTTCACGTCGTGATGACAGGTGATGCTCAGGAATTCATCACTCCACTGACGTTAAAAGTGCTTTCCCGCCAGCCAGTTACAACCGATCTATACGACGAGAAACAAAATTGGCATCCCGGTCATATCGAGTTGGCGGACAATGCCGATCTGCTTGTCGTCGCTCCTGCCACTGCAAACGTGATCGCAAAATTCGCTCACGGTCTGGCCGACGATACCCTGAGCGCGATTCATCTCGCTACCCTCGCCCCGGTCCTGATCGCCCCGGCCATGAACGGTAAAATGTGGCTCCACGACGCGACTCAGCAGAATGTGAAAACCCTGAAAGAGCGGAAGGTTTCCTTCGTCGGCCCCGAAAACGGCATGCTCGCCTGCGGTTATGAAGGCATTGGCCGACTCTGGCCGGTCGAGGGAATTGTGGAAGAAATTGAGAGTTTGTTGAAGAAATAACATGCGAATTCTCATCACCGCCGGTCCCACCCGGGAGCCGATCGATCCGGTCCGCTACATCAGCAATCGTTCCTCCGGGAAAATGGGATACTCCATAGCCGAAGCCGCCCTCGAAAACGGACACGAAGTCATTTTAATCGCCGGACCAGTCAATTGGGCCGCTCCCGCCGTTTCCGAATTCATTTCGGTGGAAAGCGCCCGAGAGATGTACGATGCGGTGGCAGAACGCATTACAGGATGCGACGCTGCGGTATTTTGCGCCGCAGTTTCCGACTACCGGGTCGCCAAAGTCGCTCCGGAAAAGATCAAAAAAACGGGCGATCACCTCACTCTCGTTTTAGAAAAAACTGAGGATATCCTCGGGAGTTGTCGATCCGTCTTCAGATTCAAAGGCGTCCTGATGGGCTTTGCCGCCGAAACCGGGAACCTGATCGCAAACGCAAAGGACAAGCTGACCCGCAAAGGCTGCGATTTTATCGTGGCAAATGATGTGAGTCGGAAAGATATCGGCTTTGATCAGGATCAAAACGAAGTGATTATTTTTGGCGCAGACGGGACTCACAAAGCTCTGCCAATCGAAGAAAAACGTGTTATTGGAAAAGAGCTCGTCAAACGACTCGAAGCAGCTCATCAAAACCGTTAATCTTTAGTCACATCAATCATGTTGGAAACCTGCGGCACACCCGTCAAAATCGTAGAGGTCTCTCTTTTCTTTTTACCCGTCGAAATGCGGGTTCCGTTGAAATTCGGGAATCAAACGCTCAGTTCCGTGACCTGCGCCCGCGCCAGGGTTAAAGTGGTGGGCTTCGACGGTTCAACGTCCGAGGGCTGGGGCGAAACTCCGCTATCTGTGGGCTGGGTCTGGCCGTCCTCGATTGACTACGAAAACCGCCACACTGCGCTTAAAGATTTCACCATTCTCCTCGCAAAAGAACTTGAATCTTATCCGAAATCCGGGCACCCGGTGGAGTTGGGATTTTCTTTTATTGAAGGAGCACTGGAGGAGTTGAGAACCAAATTCAACGCAAACCGCACGCCGGAAGAGGCCCTCCCTCATCTCGCCGCTCTGGTTTGCTTTTCACTGTTTGATATCGCGGTTCACGACGCATTTGGTAACCTTTTCTCAATCCCGGTTTACCAATCCTATGGATCCGATTACCTCCCGGTCGAACTGTCCAATTTTCTCGAATCGGCCACCGATACCGTGTCATTTGAGGGCAAATACCTGTCGGATTTTATCGACCCTGCTCCACCGAAAAGCCTCCCCGTCTGGCACCTTGTCGGCGGGCTGGACCCCATTTCCGAAGACGAATTAACCGGCAGCGAGCCCGATGATGGCTATCCGGTTCTCTTGAGAGACTGGATCCGGACCGACGGTCTCGACTGCCTGAAAGTGAAACTGCGGGGCGACGACCAGGAATGGGATATCGCCCGCCTCCTGAAAATCGGCGAAATCTGCCGGGAGGAAGGGGTCACCTGGCTGACCACCGACTTCAATTGCACGGTGACCGATCCCGCTTATGTGAACGAGATTCTGGATCAGCTCAAAATCGACGATCCCGTTACCTATCAGAAAATTCTCTATGTCGAGCAGCCCTTTCCTTATGATTTGGAAGCTCACCGGATCGATGTGCACAGTGTGAGCTCCCGGAAACCGCTGTTTATGGACGAAAGCGCTCACGATTGGAAATACGTCCGCATGGGCCGTGAACTCGGTTGGTCCGGAGTTGCTCTGAAAACCTGCAAAACCCAAACCGGTGCCCTGTTATCCGGCGCATGG
Source organism: Verrucomicrobiales bacterium (assembly GCA_029213005.1). GTDB lineage: Bacteria > Verrucomicrobiota > Verrucomicrobiia > Verrucomicrobiales > DEV007 > Arctic95D-9. The sequence goes on along the minus strand of JARGPI010000003.1, from coordinate 349,533 downwards.
GCCAAGGCACACGGTATGACCCTGATGGTTCAGGACTTAACCAACCCGATGCTCGCTCAAGTTCCGCACTTTCTGCTCGCTTCCCATATCGGCACCATCATGGGCGTTGAGAGTAACGGGATGCAGTTTTACCCGGAGGCGAGTGCTCCGGAACGTGAAATTCATCCTCATCTCTATCGCCGGAGCAAGGGAATTCTCGATGGCTCGACACTGGGTAATACCGGCTTCGGATATCGAGTCGACGAAATTCAGCGCACGCTGCCCTCCCCCGTCTACGGAAAAGGCTAAAGTTTCGGAATGGGACAGATCATTATCATCATGGGGGTCTCGGGTTGCGGGAAATCCACCATCGGTGGCAGGATCGCCGCCGATTTGAATGCGATTTACCTCGAGGGCGATGAGCTTCACCCGGAGTCGAACATCGCGAAGATGTCTTCCGGTCAACCACTTACCGATGTTGACCGCTGGCCCTGGTTCGACCGGATCATCTCAGCCGCAAATCGCGAGGCGGAGAACTACGATTTTGTCCTGGTGGGCTGTTCCGCGCTCAAGGAGAGCTACCGCGATTACCTCGCAGAAAATCTGGTCGCCTCACCCCGCTTCATTCATCTCACGGGATCTTTCGAGACGATCCACAACCGGATGAAGGAACGGGAGCATTTTATGCCGGCACACCTGCTGAAAAGCCAGTTTGAAACGCTTGAAGCCCCGGTGCCGGAGGGGAGGAAATGCCTGGATCTCCCGATCGACCAACCTGTTGAAAAGATGGTAAAGGAAGCAACCAACTGGTTGCTACAGTGATGGTGTTTTTTTAGTGACTTTCTTCTTTCGAAGAGCGTTTTTGCTTCCATTTGGAGCGATGATTCAGCGCCCAGTCAACCAGGGCTGCATCAAAGCCTACATCATGTCCCACGGCTTCACTTTGAAGCCATTTGTGCTTCAGGATTTCTTCGCGTTCCGCCAGAAATTCCTGATAGATGGATGATTTTTCCACGACTGCGTCTACAAGATAATCTGCCATGATTTATATCGTTCTCAGAACCACTTTCGTTACAATTTCGGCAGATAGCAACCGTCTCTTTGGTGACATTTTATAACGCCCTGTTCAGATTAGCAGACCCTAAGATCCGCTCTAAATAAGGGTTTTCGCGCTGTCAGCCGCAATTTACTCCAGCGACTTGTCCATTCGAAAATGCGGCAGCCCGATCTCGATAAACGCCTCTCTGGAAACGTCGTAGCCAAGGTTCCGATAGAACGAAACAGCACTTTCCCGGGCATGCAAAACCATCCGGTCACCGCCAAGTTCGATAGCCAATTCCTCCGCGGAACGCACCAGCTGAGAGCCGACACCTTTGCCCTGAAAATCGGGATGAACCGCGACTTGTCTCATTTTAATGACCGAAGCTTTCGGTAGAAGGATCAGTCCCGCGATAAGTTTCCCGTCTTTAAAACCGCAGAGATGCCACTGATCAGCTTCCGCATCGATATCGGCATCTGAATAAGCAAGCCCCAAAGGTTCACGGAGCACCTTTTGCCGTAGTTCCATCCATTCCGGAAAAAGATTCCCTCTAAACTCAATGAGTTGTATTTGATCCAATGCTACCATTTATACGTCTTTGACCGGCTATCATAAGAGATGATGGTCAGATCATGAAATCAATCCTGAAAACGCTCATTTGCGCCTCACTTCTTATGCCTATTTTTGCCTCAGCCCAACTGGAAACCGGAGACGACGCGCCTGCCTTTGAACTTACCGGAAGCGACGGTAAAACCTATAAATTAGCTGATCTGAAGGGCACCGCCGTAGTTCTCGCCTGGTTCCCTAAAGCCTTCACCGGAGGTTGTACCAAGGAGTGCAAATCCCTTCGGGAAAATGGAGAAAGCCTCGCAAAATACGAGGTGGCACACTTCACTGCGAGTTGCGATACCGTCGAGAAAAACACCGCCTTTGCTAAAGATCTGGAGCTGAATTATCCAATCCTGAGTGATCCCGGAAAAGAAGTCGCCAAAGCATACGGCGTGGTCAGTGCAACCCGCCCTTTCCCGCAACGATGGACTTTCTATATCGATGCTGAGGGTAAAATCGCTTACATCGATAAGAAAGTAAAAGTCGGCGATCACGGCGCTGACATCGTCGCAAAACTCGAAGAATTGGGAGTGAAGACGAAGGAAGGCTAACGTTACTTTCTACTAAAGATTTCACTTTCCACTACAGCGATCACCAGATCCTGTAATCGATAGCCGTCCTTTCGGGTTTTCTCAAGAATAGCCCGGATCGATGGCCGGTCGGTAACGGTCAGTTCCCGACCCAACGCGTGTAGTAACAATTTCTCTACCACACAGCGGGCAAACGCATCTTCGCGCTTTAACAGTTCCGCTTTGAATTCCGTGATGTCAGAAAACTTTACGTCACCGAAACTACCGGTCGAATCGATTTCTATATATTTCGTATCGACCCGGTAGTGCCCTCGCCACTTCCCGATTGGATCAAAACTCTCCAGCGCAAATCCCGGGGGATCGATGTGAGCGTGGCAGGAACGACAGGCTTTGGCATCGCGATGTTTCTCCAACTGCTCCCGAATGGTCTTCGCGCCACGAATGTCAGGCTCAATGGCAGGAACTCCGGGCGGAGGCGGTGAGGGAGGCGTTCCCAGGATATTTTCGAGCAGCCAGACGCCGCGGATCACGGGAGAGGTATCAACCCCGTTTGCTGTCAAAGTCAGAATTCCAGCCTGCCCGAGCAGCCCGCCCCGCCGACGGTCTTCGAGTTTCACCTTTGCATACCGCATGGTTGGTGAGTCACCCTTACCATCCTGACGGAGATAACGTTCCGGCAATCCTTCGACAGGATTGTTCCGCTGCGCAGCAAACTCGTCGGCTTTGATTCCATACAACGCGGCCAACTCTTCATTGGCAAAGGTATAGTCCGAATCGAGAAACTCTTTTACCGGGCGATTGGTATCGAGCAGGTATCGAAAATAGGAACGCGTCTCGCGCCGCATCGCCGGTTCGAGTCGGTCGTTGTAGTAGACGCTGAAGCGATGCGGGTCCGGAGCCATTGAACCCAGCTTGTTCAATTGCAGCCAACCGTCCAGAAACTCATTCACAAAAGAGTCGGAAACCGGTGACGACAGAATCCGTTTTGCCTCATCAGCCAGCGAGCCGCCAACTTCGCCCCGCGCCGCTTTGTCCGCCAGTTGGCGGTCAGGTTGCGAGGCGGTCAGAAAGTAGGACAAACGGGCGGCCAGTTCGTAGTCATTCAGCGACTCGTTCCGTTCTTCAAGGTAGATAAAACCCGGAGAACAGAGAATCGCTTTGATGCCTTCCTGAATCGCCTCCTCCGGAGTCGCGCCGTCTTTTTCGGTCGCTTTCACCAGTGATAAGATAGGCTCTATCTCGCCCTTAGCGACGGGACGTCGCCACGCTTTGGAAGCGAAATTTTGCAGAACTTCACCGGCTTTCTCGGGTTGATACTTATCATCTCCGAAAATGGTGCGATGGCTCTCCGGCGGCCAGACCTCATTTAGCGGCCCCTCCACTTCGATTTCATGCAATCGAATCCGCGGAGACTCAAAGAAGACAAACGAACTCCAGCCGCCGTATTTTTGCTTTCGCTCGAGATGCTCTGCGAGCGCATCGGGAGTATAGGTTTGCTTGGCCAGTTCATCAAAGTAACTCTGAATCCGGTGATTCGAATTGGTTGGTCCGTTGGGAAATCCCAGCCTCGGGAATTGTCCTTTCTCGAGCCAGACTTTCACCTCAAGCCAGATTTTTTCGTCATCCGGCAGATCCCAGGTCGCAATTTCAGTTTGGTTTTTCTGCTCATGAGTCGCCGCAAATCTCCGAACTTCTTTATTGAGTGGATCAATGCCCTGCAGGGTCGCGGTGGATAGAGAAAGCCGAATCGGTTCCGATCCATCCCAGAGTGGCTTAAAACGGACAAAGTGTTCGTATTTGAGCGAATGCCTATATTTGCCTTCCACTAACATTTTGATGGAGTAGAGCCCGCTTTCCGGAACTCCTTCGGCACTCAGATCATCGAGTGGGTGGTAACCGGAAAAAGGCGCTCCCCCTGCCCCGATTCGACCGCAGATATCCTGATAGGGCTGAACCTGTTCCGTCTTTCGGTAGTAGGCTGCCGCCTGCTGGATTTCAGCCTGAGTCGAGCGATCAAACGGAGGTTTCATCTTCCATTGCTGCGTTTCAGGCCGGGGTCTGAAATGAACGGCCTGTGAGACAATGCCCTCTGCCGCTTCGAGGTACCGGCGGAGCAGAAAGTTTGAAGTCACCAACTTTTCCCCGTTTGTAGCAAAACCGTGAGATCGCTCGTCTCCGGGAAAATCGGTAGTGGGATCCCGGCCCAGTTCCAGTTTTAAAAGGTCGCTAATGGTATTTCGATACTCGACTCGATTGAGCCGCCGCAGGACAGTTTGCCTACCTTCCGCCGGTTGGCTTTGGTAGTGATTTACGAGACGCTCTTCCAAATCAAGAATCGCTGCATTCTTTAAATCGGGACTCGGTTGCGTCTTTTCAGCCGGAGGCATAAAACCACGCTCAATTTGTTCGAGACATTTTTTCCAGATTTCGGCATTGGCTCCGTTGATATCGGAATCAATACTTTCGAGAGAGAGTCCGCCTTTTTCCGAGAGGTCGTCGTGACAATCGAGGCAGCTGGAGGAAAGCAGAGTTTCCATATCTGCCCGCAGTGGCGTCATCAAAATGACGAGAAGCACCCACATCACCATGACTGTACAGGGTACAGTCCGGGAGTGTACAGGGTACAGTTTGTGTTGGTACAGGGTACAATCAGGGGATCCTGCGAAAATTCGGGAAGTCTTCATACCTTACGCGCCCAGTTCAAGAGTTCCTGTGCTGTGACCGAAGCGATCGATCGGCAACCCGAATTGCTGTGCCATCGAAAGGTATAGATTACTCAGCGGAACCCGCTTCTCTTTTCCTTCAGGAAGGGCCAGATGGGTGCTGTGCTTGTGTTTACCTCCGGCAACCAGAATCGGCAAATTAGCATTGGTGTGAGCACTGCCGTCTCCCATTCCACTACCGAAGAGAACCTGGGTATTATCAAGCAAATCTCTATCATCCAACTTCTGGATAAATGCGGCAAGATGGTCGAGCTGGTATTTCTCTATTTTACGCTGACCGGCCATCAATTTGGGATCTTTCCCATGGTGGGAAAAGGCATGGTAGCCACCGGAAAGTCCAACTCCTTTGGTATCGAATCCGCCCGGAATTTCGAGGGTCGCGACGTGGGTGGAGCCGGTCTCCAGTGCCAGCGCGATCAAATCAAACATAATAGGGATTTGCTGGGTCACGGTTCCGTCCTTCGGCTCGGCAAGCTCGACCTGAGGGCGGGGTCGGTGAACCCAGCTTTTCTCCTGCTGAATCGACGCCTCCACCTCACGGACAGACGTCAGATACTGATCCATTTTTTCCTGATCCCGTTTACTGAGACGCCGGTTCATTGAGTTCGCCTGAGCGAGAACTGCATCGAGAATCGAGCCCTGCCGATTGTACCTCCGACTCCGTTTTGCGGCATGATCTTCTGACTCATCGACAAAGAGAAGTTTAAAAACCCGGCTCACGTCCTGGATCGACGGCACCAAAACTCCGGACCGGGTCCACGAAAGTTCGCAGGCACCGCCGCTGTTACTTCCCGCCGAGGTGTTGAGGACCGGGAAGCGGGTTTTGCCCGCATTCGACTCCCCGAGAAACTGATCGAGAGTGACATTTCCGTCCGGCATGGTGTTCGATTCCTGAGTGCGAACCCCGGATAAAAAAGCGTGCGTTGCGGCGTGTCCGCCACTGACTCCGTGGTCCAGATTGGAGATCACCGTGAATTTTCCCCGGAGCGATTCAAACGCCGCAAGGTTTTCGGGGAGCACGGCGGCTGCACCAGTTTCCGAGGGGAAAAACGCGTCGCGAATCATTCCAAAAGGATTGGCGACGCACACAAAACGCTGCGCAGCGACGGCCTCTTCAGCGCGCCCCCAGGTTTCCAGAAATGGTAAAGCAAGACAGGCACCGGTCCCTTTGAGAAAAAAACGGCGGTTGAGTTTTTCAGTCATGATTGGGGAGAATAGCATAACATTAGCAAAAAACAGTTTCCGCATTTGAGGAAGGCCAACTGGAAATATGCGGTGAATTAAGCAGTTGAGGGACAGCGAGGTGAATGAATGATTCCGGTAATGAAAAATGCTATCAAACTCAGCTTACTTCTCGGTCTTTTCAACATCGCCCACGGCGGGGAACCGCAGTTTAAAACCGTTCTTTTTCAGGACGATTTCGCGGGGACTGAGCTGAATAAAACATGGGGCTCCTGGAAAAGTGCCACGGTGGTGAAGGACGGCGTCATGGTCGGGATCACCCCGGAAGATGCAGATCATCCCTCGGTCAATCAGATCAAACTGGAACCGCAAACTGACCTCGAGGTAGCGGTCGATTTTAAATTTGCGGGCTCGAATCGATTCTCGGTGATGTTTCGCGACCTCGACTACAAAGGTTCCCACGCGGGCCACATCTGCCATGTCGCAGTGAGCGATAAATCAGTCCAGATTCACGATGGGAAAACCGGTATTTTCGTTAAAGAAATCCGGGACAAACGCAAGGCCGGCGAAAAGCTGAGTCCGGACACCCTCGCCATGTTGAAAACCAAATCCACATCAATTCCTGTGGATCTCGACACTGCAGCCTGGCACAACCTGCTCATTCGCATCGTCGGAGATATCCTGACGGTTTCAATCGATGGTAAAGAAATCGGATCGCTGAAATCCGAAGGGATTGCTCATCCCACAAAGTCGAATATGAATATCACGACGACCAAGCGGGAAGTACACTACGACAATTTCTCTATTAAAGCGCCTTAAGCATCAACTACGCTAATACTTGGCGAATCACATGGCCGTGGACATCGGTCAGACGACGATCGAGGCCATTGTGATACCAGCTGAGCTGCTTATAATCCAGACCGAGGAGGTGGAGGACGGTGGAATAAAATTCCCAGATTGTGGTCGGGTTTTGCTCCGCCCGCCGTCCGAATTCATCGGTCTCCCCATAGCTCGTTCCGCCTTTCACTCCCGCTCCCATCATCCAAAGCGTAAATCCATCCGGATTGTGATCGCGCCCCGCCGTGCCCTGCTGATTGGTCGGCATCCGTCCAAATTCCGTCGTCCAGAGCACGAGGGTATCTTCGAGAAGGCCCCGCTGTTTTAAGTCCGTCAGCAGCGCAGCGGTCGGTTGGTCAAACACTGGACAATGCCGTTCGTAGTCAGCCTTCAACGTTTTGTGAGCATCCCAGTTCAACAATCCGTCAACCCCGCTGGCCCGTGACGCGCAGTATAGATTCACATACCTGACACCCCGCTCCAGAAGCCGCCGGGCGAGGATACAATTCCGGGCATAACCGGATTTTAACGAGTTAGCGGAATCTGTTCCATATAGTTGATGGATGTGTGCCGGTTCACTCGAAAAGTCACTGACTTCCGGAGCGGAAAGCTGCATCCGAGCAGCCAGCTCGTAGGAACTGATCCGTGCCTGAAGTTCACTTTCCGAAGCCCGTTGCGCAGCGTGGTGATGATTGAGAAATGAGAGCAGGTTCCCGGTGACAGCTTCCTCCTTTTCACTGATCTGCGGAGGTCGTTGCAGGTTCCTGATCGGCTTGTGAGCGGCCATCACAATCGCCTGGTATTTAGCGGGAAGAAACCCATTACTCCAATTCGCTTTTCCATTCGGTGGCTCGCCCCGCACGTCAGGAATCGCTACGTAAGTCGGTAAATTATCCGTCATGCTTCCGAGCCCGTAACTGATCCATGCCCCGGCGGAAGGAAAGCCCTCCGTCGCATGACCGGTATTCACAAACACGCAGCCCGGACCATGGGTATTCGTCTTCGAATGCATGCCGTGGAAGAACGCGATATCATCCACATGCCGTGACATGTGAGGCAGCATCGAGGAAATCATCTTTCCACTTTCACCGGCCGGTTGAAAAGGCCACGGACTTCTCATCAGTGGACCGTTTTTGCCCTGAAAACTGACCATATTCTCTTCGCCCGGCAGCGGCTTCCCGTGCATTTTCTCCAGCATCGGCTTGTGTTCCCACAAGTCCATATGCGAGGCCGCTCCTGGACAAAAAATCTGTAGGACCCGTTTCGCCTTAGCCGGAAAATGAGGGTTGCCGATAGAACCCGCTTGAACGTGGCCACTGAGAAGTTGCTGGAGCCCGACACCCATCAGACCCGTCGTAACGTTCCCGAGGAAGTTTCGCCGACCCATTTCCGAAAGTGAGTTCATACCCGTTTTCATTTCACCTGAAAAGTGCGCGGCTTCGAGTAAATAGGATTGGGAAATGCCACCCCGAACAGTTTGGCACTGTCATTGGGAGTGGGCTCCCGACCGGCAAGCTCCCAGAACAGCTTGTTCGGCATCGAGCATTGCACCCGCCTTTGTGAGCGGGAGTCGATTTTAGGATTCACCACCATCTTACTGTTCAGCTCCGGTAAGACCGTCTTCTTCCAGTCCTGAGCCTGAGTTCGTACGATTTTATAGCTCGTCGCCATGTCTTTGACGATGGCATCCAGTTCCTGCAGTTTCTCTATACTCAGGTCGCCCCACAGAGAGTCCCACTGATCCGGCTTAATATGTAGACATTCGATTTCGACGATCCACTTCTCAGTCTCTGTCTTCTGCTGCCAGAAACCAACAATCATCAGAAATTCTTTATCAAGAGCCCGTTGCCTCAATATATCTCCCAGGCCTATCGGGCTGCCCAGCTTGACGACTTTTATCGAGATAGGAACACCCTTTTTCGGCACCTGGTCCGATTGATTGGCCTCTGCCGACACATCCCATTTCTGAGTGTATCCCCCTTCGTAGTTATCAAAAAACACCTCTCTGACCCACTTTTCAAAATTGACTCCATGGGCCTGAACTTCCTCCGTCCGCCCCGACGACATGCCAAAAAGAAGGAAGGTTAAGACGAGGTATAGCATTGGGAAGAATTTGTTTCGTTTCATAATTCAGTCCAGATAGATCAGTTCATTGGAATTCAGGATCGCCCGGCAAACGGACCGCAAACCGGTGGTCTCAATCGCCTCCGCCACCTGTTTTTGCTCGACCTCGTCCGGTTCCCGGACATAGGCATAACGAAAGAGCCGGGAGGCTTGCTCCGAAGGCAGGCCGGCACCGACACGATCAGCAAGAGCTTCGGCCATATCGAGAGTGAAGTCGTGATTCAACATCGTCAACGCCTGCAGAGGAGTGGTGGTCCGGGCCCGCCTCGGTGTCGAGAGGGCGCAGTCAGGCTGGTCAAACTCAGTCATCAAGTCAACGACCGAAGATCGTGCATTCTGATGATAAACGGCCCGGCGATAAGTCTCGGGGCCATGCTCATCAAGTGGCTCATAAGTCGACACGTTATCACTCATATAGTGATAAAGCCGGAATCCCGGACCTCCCATCTTTTCGTCCAATTTGCCGGAGATCGCCAGGATCGTATCGCGGATCTCTTCCGCCGAGAGACGCCGCGGAGGAAAACGCCACAGCAACCGACTGTCACCATCTTTTTGAGCCGCAGCCTCCCGATAACCGGAACTTTGCCTATAGGTAGACGACAACATAATGAGACGGTGCATCGCTTTCAGTTGCCAGCCATTCCGTTTCAATTCGTGAGCGAGAAAGTCGAGCAGCTCCGGATGCGAAGGGCGTCCTCCCATATAACCAAAATCATTGGGAGTATCGACTATCCCCGTTCCGAAATGATAGTGCCATAACCGGTTCGCCAGCACTCGAGCTGCCAGCGGATTCCCGGGATGAGTAATCCACTCGGCGAGCCGAAGCCTGCGTTCCGCCTCGCTTGAATCCTCCGGCAGGCGGTAGCCCGGGGTCACCTCACTCAGCGTTGAAAGGCTAGCCGGCACCACGCTCTCCCCTTTGCGCTGCGGACTGCCGCCAATAAAGAGATGGAACGGACCTTTGGCATCGCCAGCGTTCCGGGTCCCCATCCAGACGACAGGAAGCTCGGGGATCTTTTTCATTTCGCTGTTCAGCCGGTTAATTTCAGCGGTAAGCAGGGCGTTTTCTTTCCGCTCCTCAGCCGTCGTCTCAACCAGCATGAGTCGATGATCCCGATGCGCCTTATTTACCGGTTGGCGATCCGCTCCGTTGGCGACCTCTACCCATTTTTCATCATCCAGAGAAACTTCGATTCGATAATCGGCGAGAAAACTGAACTTGCTGTGCTGCGAAATCCTTTCGCCTTTGGCGCTGGAAAATACAATCCGGTCGATCCGGGTTGGTTGACCCAGCTCAATTGTGATTTGGTTGGAAGTCGAAATAAAACGTTCCCCGGTTTTCCCATCAATCACGAGATGAGCCCCATAGGCTCCGGGGAAGTCCTCGATCTTCCGGGCATCACCTACCGCTTTCCCTCCGGCACTGGCCAAAGCGACATTTTGCGGGTTATCCCCTGCCGAGTAAATCTCTACTTCGTCGAGACGAAAATTCTTTCCCTCGGGCCGTGCATCGTTGGCATCGCATATTAATCTAACGAATCTGGCGTCGACCGGGTCAAATTTCTCTTCTGTGCCAGTTCTGTCTACTTTAGGACGCGTCCACTCTTTTTCGTATTCGGGAAGTTTTTCCTCAATTCGCCTGGCGATAACCCGACGCAACTTTGATCGTTCAGACGTGAGGGAAGCAACCCGGACCTGTAGTGGTTTCAACTTCTCGTCTCTCAACCGCCGCTCCTCCGGCGTTGCCAGCGTGGTTCGACCGTGCCGCACGCCCGCAAAAGTCGCCGACATTTGATAGTAGTCTTTCTGTAGTATCGGATCGAATTTGTGATCGTGACACCTCGCACACCCCAGAGTCATCCCTAGAAAGGCTTCCCCGGTTGCATTCACGATTTCGTCCAATGTGTTAGCCCGGATCTGAGCTTTGGCATTGGGGTCCTGATTCCCGACATCATCATAAGGCCCCGCTACCAGAAACGCACTCCCAATCGCGACCTCGGGATCGCCCTTCGCAAAAACGTCGCCGGCGATATGCTCGCGAATCAATTGGTCAAAAGGCTTATCCTGATTAATCGAGCGAATCACATAGTCCCGGAAAGGCCACAATTCATTGATGATAAAGTTTCGCTCAAAGCCGTTACTTTCTCCGTAGCGAATCACATCGAGCCAGTGCCGCCCCCATCGTTCCCCATACCGGGGAGACGCGAGAAGCCGGTCGATTAGCTTTGGGTAGGCATCGGGATCTTTACTGGCCACAAAAGCGTCTACCTCTTCCGGCGAGGGCGGCAGTCCGGTTAGATCGTAGGTCGCCCGCCGAATCAAATCCCGCCGGTTCGCTTCGGGATTGCGTTCCAATCCCGCTTCCTCCAGCTTTTCATCAATATATCGATCGACCGAATCGAATTTCGCCGGTGTCAGCTTCCGATAAGCCCACCAGGATTTGTCCGTTTTTGACGCTTCCCTCAACACGAGGCCTTCCGGCCACTGGGCTCCCTCGTCGATCCATTTTTCGAGTAAGGCTGCCTCGGAATCCGTGAGGGGTTCGCCATCTTTCGGCATCGAGGGTTGGCCACCGGGTTCATCAGGAGTTGCCGCCAGCCAGAGATCACTGGCCCCGGCATCTCCGGGAGTGACCAGCCCGTGACCAGACTCCAAAACCTCCGTGCGACTGGAGAACGAAAGATCCCCTTTCTTGATATTGGGATTGTGACAACCCAGGCATTTGGCTTCGAGAAAGGGCTTGATTTCCTTTTCAAAATCAACACTCCACGACCATTCCCCCACCAGACAAATCCCGAGGCAAAATCCATACAGAAAGACCCGCATACCAGGATGCTATCTTAGAAACCGGCCGAAAAAAATCTCCTTTCCACCGTAAAAACGTCTCACGCACTAGGTCAAAACCTGCCTGATAACGTGGCCCTCCACATTGGTCAAGCGGCGCTCAATCCCGTTGTGAAAGTAGGTGAGCCGCTCGTGATCGATTCCGAGAAGATGTAAAATCGTGGCGTTAAAGTCGTAAAGGGGATGGATATCCTCAACTGCTTTGCGCCCCAGTTCATCCGTTTTTCCGTGGGTCACCCCGGGCTTCACTCCCGCGCCGGTCAACCAGCAGGTAAATCCATCCGGGTTGTGATCCCTCCCCTGAGCTCCCTTTTGAAACATCGGCATTCTTCCAAATTCCGTGCAAAACACTACAAGCGTATCCTCCAGCAGCCCGCGCTGTTTCAAATCTTTGATCAAAGCGGCTGTAGGCTGATCGAGAATCTCGGCGTGGACGTCGTATTGCTTTTTCAACTCTCTATGTCCGTCCCAGTTCAACCGGCCACCGCTCGCATAGGCACCGTTAAACAGCTGAACAAAGCGCACCCCTTTTTCAACCAGTCGACGGGCCAAAATACAGTTTTTCGCATAGGCTGTCTTGGTCGGGTTTACATCACTGTCGGCTCCGTACAGTTTTAAGATATGTTCCGGCTCGGTCGATAGGTCGCCGATTTCGGGAACGCTGAGCTGCATTCTCGCAGCCAGCTCATAACTGGCAATCCGGGCGGCAAGTTTGCCATCGCCGGGATTTTTCTCCAAATGCCGGGCATTCATCCGCTGCAAAAACGATCTCGCTGCTGCGTCCTGATTTCCGGATATGTTACCCGGAGAATTCAGATTTCGAATCGGTCGACTGGCACTGAATGGGGTGCCCTGAAACTCGGCCGGAAGAAAAGCGGAACCCCAATTGTTAACACTGGCCTGCGGCACTCCCCGGGGATCCAGTATCGAGACAAAAGCGGGCAGGTCCTGGTTTTCACTACCTAAAGCATAGCTCAACCAGGACCCCATACTGGGAAACCCATCCTGCACGAAGCCGGTCGAGAGAAAGTTTTCTGCGGGACCATGGGTGTTGGTTTCACTGGTAAGCGATTGAACAAAAGCGATATCATCCGTCAGCTCTGCGAGATGGGGAATCATATCTGAGACCCACTTCCCGGTATTCCCCCGCTGGCGGAACGCGTATTGAGGGCGGGCCAGATTCCCGGCGGGCCCCTGAAAGGTCACTGCAGGCCCTCCCTTCAGAGGTTTTCCGTCCTGACGTATCAACTCGGGCTTGTAATCCCAGGTCTCGAGCTGACTCACCGCCCCGGCACAGAATATGACGATTACATTTTTCGCCTTCGGTTCATGATGAGTCCCCCGCGGAGCATAGGGCTGCGCCGGGTCAATTACCGGACTGGCATTCCCTGCCAACAGTTGATCAGTTTGCAGCATTTTCGCGAGGGCGATGGAACTGAGAGCGGTCGCGCTACTGGAAAGAAAATTACGCCGATCAAGCAGGTGTCTTCCTGATCGGCTGAGGTGCTCGGCTGAATATCCGCTCATGGTAAAAATACAAATTCGTTGGAGTTATAGATCGCGCGACACAAGGTCGCCAATCCATGGCTGAGAACTAGAGATATGGCATCATCCCGCTCATCCGGATCCGGACTCCGGGAAAAGCTGAGTTGCCACGCATAGTTAACTTGTTCGGCTACTTCGTCTCCTGCTATAGAAATGATGTGTTTTGCAAACAACTCGGATTGGTCAATGGTGAACTGGCTGTTAAAAAGATTTAGCGCCTGAATCGGGGTTGTGGATTGCCGCCGGAGCGGAGCGCTTTGCCCTGCGTCCGGACAATCGAAAGCACCAAATACCGCATCTCGCTCCATCCTTATTTTGTGGGCATAAATCATACGGCGGAATCCCGATTTTTTGAAAACCTCAACCGGAGGAAATCCACTCAGACCACCCCGTTTTTGAAATAGATCAAAGCCCGGACCTCCGGTCTCCAGATTTAGACTACCGCTCACCAGTAACATCGAATCACGGATTGGCTCCGCTTCGATCCGTCGCGACGGATACCGCCAAAGCAGACGCGAACCACTGTCCACAGCCATACCGTCAGACCGATACTGGCTCGATTGACGATAGGTGGCTGACAGCACGATCAACCGGTGAAGATGCTTGAGAGACCAACCCGAATGAATCAGCTCCGCCGCCAACCAGTCCAGCAATTCCGGGTGACTCGGCTCCACCCCACTGAGCCCGAAATCGTTTGCGGTTTCAACCAATCCGATTCCGAAGTGCCATTGCCAAATTCGGTTGGCCATCACCCTGGCCGTCAACGGGTTTTCCGGACTTGAGACCCATTGCGCGAGGGTGCGGCGACGGTCCCGATCGCCAGCCTCCCGGGGAAGACTGACCGATCCAAAAAATTCCGGGACCGCTGGAGCCACCTCTTCCCCGGGTTGTTCGGGATCCCCACGCCTCAGTAGATACATCGGTTCCGGAGAAGTGAATTGTCCGGCGAAGACCATCTGCTTACCACCGGGATGTTGCTTCACAAATGCATCACGCTCCGCACTCAACTTCGTCGCGCTCGATCGAACCGCGGCTGGAAAGGCTTCTTTGTGGAAAGCATGCCGTTTGATATGTTTTTGCTGGAACAGATGTCGGTCCGTGGAATCGGCCACCCGTTTCCATCCGCCCGAATCATTACTGACTTCAATTTTATAATTAACCGCCAGGCGATCTCCAAATTTACCCTCCCTGTCTCTTCCCCAGAAAATTCGGTCGATCTTTTGAGACTCCGCAAATTCAAACTCCACCCACCCCGTCCCGACTTTATCTGACATCCAACTCCGGGAGTTTCCATAGACGCCGTCATTAATAAAGGGCAGCTCGTGACGTCCCGGTTGGATACGGCTGCCCGACGCAGAAACCTTCACCTCGCTCGATGCCAGCGCTACATTCCTTCCCGAAGTATCAAATATCTCGAATTCGTCGATACAAGCTTCGCGCCGATTCTCCGCCATCGTTTCCAGTACCGTGAACCTGACCTTTTTCGCTACTACCGGCTCAAAGCGTTCCACGTTTAGTACCACATTGACCTGCCCCCGCTCCACGCCAGACATAGCAGAGGGCAGTTGTTTCGCCAGCTCTGCCTCCATCCGTGCCAGCTTTATCGCAGGCTCTTCATACTTCGAATTCGGCAGCTCCCGGTCTCCGTAGAGAACCCCGGAGAAAAATGCCTGCATAGCGTAGTAATCCTTCGCGGATACCGGATCAAACTTGTGGTCGTGACACCTCGCGCATCCTATACTTAACCCGAGAAAGGCCTCACCTACATTGTTCACAATCTCTCCCAGTTCATCCTGCCTTGCGAGTCGCTTTGATTCTTCGTCTTTCCCGATTTGTCCGGGAAGCAGGGCTGCTGCGGTGACGAGAAAACCGGTAGCGGAATCTTTACCTTCCAAATCCCCGGTCAATTGTTCCCGAATAAAGCGATCGTAGGGAGTATCGCTATTAAAGGCCTCAATCACGTAGTCCCGGTAGGGCCACGCATTGGGCCTCGGCGTATTGACTTCGAACCCGTGGGTGTCGGCATACCTAACCACATCAAGCCAATGCTGAGCCCAGCGCTCTCCATACCTCGGGGAGGCAAGTAGAGAGTCGACCACTTTCTCATAAGCCTCTTCCGACTCATCGTCCAGAAAGGCAGCGACCGCATCGGGCATCGGCAGCAAGCCCGTCAGATCGAGATAAACTCTCCGCAGCCAGGTGCGTTTATCGGCCGGTGGATTCGGGCTCAAGTTAGCCGCTTTCAGGCCCGTCAGAATGTAGTGATCAATTGCGTTTCGCGGGAAACCCCGGTCTTTCGTCGTTGGCACGGCCTGAGGGTTGAGGGGCTGAAACGACCAATGCTCTCTGGGATCTTTGAGGGTTACCTTATCAACGCCTTCGGGCCAGATCGCACCATCATTTATCCACTGCTCCAATGTTTTAATCTCAAGCACGGAAAGCCCCTCCCCCTTTGGTGGCATCGTTTTTTCACCGTCGTCTCCCCGCACAAAATGTATCAGGTTACTGGCTTCGGCATCGCCCGGAACAATATTGGGCCCCTCATACTCTCCGCCCTTCAAAGCGCGAGACCGAACGTCGAGCCGAAGCCCCGACTTCTGCTTTTCCGCTCCGTGGCAATCATAACAATGGGACTCAAAGATCGGTTGAATATCTTTAACAAAATCCACGGAATACCCTATAGACAAAACGCCGAAGAATAGAGCCGCAAAATACCAGAATTGTTTCATCGTATCGTTTGATAGGGGTTACCGGTTTCAAAAAGTTCACTAATTTCGTTATCATCCATTTTCCGACCCAGAATCAGCATTTCGTCAACCCTGCCACTCAGGGTGCGGTCACGAACATTCCAGTTTCCGATCCGGCTCGGGCCAAAAACAGCGGGGTAAGCGGTTACCTGCTGAACTTCGTTGTCGAACTGCCCGTTCACATAAAAGCGAACGAGACGGTCCACACTGCTATACACGGTTACAAGATGCACCCAGCGCCCCTGTTCCGGCAGGACCGACATTCTGGAATTCGGATATCCGCCGAGTTCGGCTCCGGGAATGGTTTGATTGCCAAACAGCGCCAATCTCATCGTATTTGCCTGAGTAATCATCCAATGCACCTGCCCCGGCTTGCTATTACTCCAGTCGTCGGTATGAAGTAGAGATTGGTAAGGCTCCCCGAGGCGGTCGAGTCGCACCCAGGCGGCCAGAGAAATCTCGGGCCAGGCTGTCTCTTCACTGATCTCCAAATCCATATGATCTCCCTCGCGAACGAACTCAGGCGCTCGCGTCCCCGGCCACCGGCCCTGGACCATACTGTATTTGCCTTGTGGAAGATCGTCGTCCGATTCAAAATCCAGCAACAGAATCAAGTCAGGGTCCGATTCCAGTCGCTTTAGGATCGACTGCGACGCCTTTGATTGCGCGTTTGAGTCACCGCTTTTAAATAAAGGCATTTCCCGGGGGAGAATAAAGGCTCCGGACCTCAGTTGGCGATTCAGACCCGCGCCGGTTTGTAGCGAAAAGGCTTCGCCTCCGACCAGATTCTGTTTTTTTCCACCACTGGATTCCGCAATAACTTCGCCTTCGAAAACATGTATCTCGGCTTCGCCCTGCTCCGGGACATCGACGCCGAATTCTGTCCCCAGATCGATGGCTTTTCCGGTAGGTGTCTCCACGGTGAACCCATGAGCACTTTCCGGAACCCTCGCGGCGATCCGTCCTTTAGTCAGGCGTAACAGTTGCGGGGAAACGAACTGAAAAACCGCCGGGGCTTCGATCACGACATTGGCACCAAACGCGGTTTTAATCTCCAGCACCCCCTGTTCTAATTCAAAGAGATCGCTATAGATTTCCTCACCCGCAGCAAATTCCCCGGGCCCGATACTCTTAACAACGACCGCAAATGGTTCCTTGAAATGCGCTAAGAAAACCAATGATGCCACCAAACAACCGATTACCGAAGTAATGGCGAGCATCGCAACCTTCCCCACCCTTTTTGACTGAGTCACGAATGGTCCGGTGTCGTTCAGATCCTGTGAAATCACCAAATTCAACGCGAGATCGATATTCAGATAGTCGATATACCATTCCCGGAATTCCCTATCAGCCTCCAGTTCGGATTCGAGATTCTCCACTTCCTCTTTCGAGGCAACACCCCTCGAGTAGCGATCGATCAGATCAAACCGTCGGTCAGAAAGATTCATTTCGACTCCCCTTTCTTCATTTCCCGGCGGGTGCATTCGGTAAGTATCAAACGAATCCGGTGGAGTTTTTTATACAGAGCCATCGAGGACAACTCGAGTGACGCCGCCAGCTCTGTCATGACCACACCCGGGGCATAAGCCGACTCGACCAGCGAACGCTGTTTGGGTTGTAACTTTTCAAGGCACAAACGGAGAACGCGTTGCTGATCATGGAGACGGTCGTTGCGGCGTTCCGCATCCGCTGCCAGCGATTCCGTCATCTGGTCGGTGAAGACATGACGATCCCTTCCGAGGTCGCGCTTCCAGGAAAGGGCTTTGTATTTCGCGACACCAAAGGACCACCGTTGAAAGTTTTCGTCAGGTTGGTCAACAAACTCTGCAAATCGATTCCAGAGTGTGATCGCAACTTCCTGTAGCACATCATCCGCGTCCGCTGTGCTCGGAACCAGAGAACGAACAAAAATACGCAGAGACGGCTCTGTTTTTGAGAACAGTCTGAGGAATTTTTCGTGATGAGAATCGTTCAACGATGGCTTCATTCATTAAGACATTCCGAAAATGACTTCGAGTTGCCGGTATTTTTTCAAATTCCGAAGCTGGAGTCGATCGATTCATCACGAAAAAGAAGGCCCATAAAACTCTTGATTTTATGCTTTCCAGCCCTTCCCGCACACCTCATTCTTTGAAAATGAACCACGAACCGGTTTCCCGCAGATCCTTTTTTCATACCTCATCACTTGTCGCCGGCGCCCCGCTCCTTCCCTGTTTGCTAGCTCACAGCGAAACTTCGGATCCGCTAAAAAATGAGATCTGTGTCTTCAACAAACCGATCCAACACCTGAATTACCGCGACCAGGCAGAAGTCGTCGCGGAACTGGGTTTCGATGGAATTGAGGGAACGGTTCGGAAAGGCGGGCATGTCACGCCAGAGCGTGTCACCGGGGACCTCCCTAAGCAGATCGAGGCGCTCAAATCGCACGGTCTCTCCATGACGATTATGACCACGGATGTGAATGAAATCGAATCGGAAATCCATCAAAGTGTCATCACGACGGCAGCTCAGTTGGGCATCAAACGATTTCGAATGGGTGGTATCAAATATGATCCGACCACGCCAATCCCCGCTCAACTGGAGTCGATAAAGAAAACCTTCAGCGACCTCGTTTCATTCTGCGAACCACTGGGTATCCAGCCGCTCTACCAAAACCATGCCGGGGCGGGTCGACTCGGAGCGGGAATCTGGGATCTGTATCATATTTTGAATTCACTACCCCCCGGTTCCGCAGGAATCGCCTACGACATTCGCCACGCAACCGTCGAAGGCGCTCAGTCATGGCCAACCGAATTTGATCTAATGCGTCCTCATTTCGGGATGGTCTATTGCAAAGACTTTCACTGGGTTCCAGGGAGTCGCAAACCGCAGAACGTGCCGCTGGGGACCGGCATGGTCGACTATCTCGCTTTTATCAAACGTCTCCGCAAGTCTTCGTATACCGGCCCGATTTCTCTACATATGGAATACAAAAACCATCGGGATCCCGCTCTTATGAAAGAATCAATCGAGGCGATCCGGTCCGATAAAAAGACGCTGGATAAGCTGCTGAAATAACGCGCATATCCGCTAGAGCCCGTCCTGCTAAACCGTGTCAGGATGGCTCTTTATGAGAATCGCTTTGCTATTTCTTCTCGGCACTTTTGCTTCAATCAGCCATGCTGAAACCACTCTTTTAGACATCGGGGAAATCGAGGACCGCGATACTCTGGAAATCACGGTTCTTCAGGATTGGGAGCCATCGAAAAAGCATCCCGGACTGAAGCAGAAGCTGATCGAAATTACCGTATGTGAATGGTGGGAAGGACAGAAGGTCAGGCTGCCCGTAACCCTGAATGCCCCCGTGCAAAGCGGCCCCTGCAAAAACCTGATCATTGCCAACCAGTCACTGACGAAGCGTGTTGCCTCCCCTGTGGATAATCAATTGGCACTGCTTACCAGGCACGGCGTCGGTGTCATCTTAATTGGCATGGGCACCATCGATGCCATGGAACCGGTCGGAAAGCTGCACCTTGGAATGCGGCAGCAATTGCTCAAAACAAAAAGCCCGAGGTACAGCCCGGCATGGATTTGGGGGATGAGCCAAATGAGAGCTCTGACGGCGGCACAAACCGAGCCCGATGTCTTCCAACCGGAGAAGGTACTGACGACGGGCGGTTCGAAACGGGGAATCGCGTCTGCAGCGGCGGGAATCCACGACCATCGCTTTACCGCAATAATGCCGATTGTCGCTCCACCACTCGGGAACCCGGGCTCGCCGACGCACGTGATGGGCACTGAACCCGCCGAACTGAAACCAATCGATGACGCCTTCTACCGCGAGTTAAAGGATGAGGGAATCACCCGGGCGCTACAGGAAAGAGCGGAGCGAAGAGCCGCAAACCGAATCAGCTTAACCGATGCCAAAGACGCCAAATGGAGCGACGCCGATATAGCCGCCATTTCCGACCGGGTTTGGGATGCGAGTCGGACGGCTCTCTACCTCCCCGAACTACAGAAACGGGAACTCGATATCTTTTACAACGTGGGTACGAATGACAGCGTCAGTCCCGCTCTGCTGGAACTGGGTAAACGATTCCCGGAATTTCCCATCGCAATCATTCCGGGAGGACAACACGGAGGCCCCTCTACCGCAGGGTTTACCAAACGAACTCCGGTTTTACCGGAAGTGAAAGACAATTTCACCAGTTTTGCCCGATCCCACTTTTTTGGCGATAGAGAAATGAAATCGGTAAGATATATCTCCAGTTCTTTCGACCGGGAAACGAAAACCCTAACGGTCACCACCGCCTTTCCGACCAATGACATTCCAAAAACCAACACTCTTTGGTGGAACCTCAACCGCAGCGAGCCTTACACCCTGCCTTTCGAATACGATCGATGGGAAAACGTTGCAATGCAGGAATCCGGGCCCGGAACGCTCACCGCGACCATTAAGGTTGAAGAAATCCCGAACCGGATCGACTTCCTTTCCGTCCATACCGATAGAGAAAACGATCTCACCCTGACATTCTCATCACCGTACCGTCGCATCGACTTCCAGAAAAAAACCGTCGCACTGATTGGCGACTCCACCGTGACCGATTCGGCCGGTTGGGGCAAGGCATTTGCCGATCAGTTCAGCGAAGCCGTGACCGTGAAAAACTTCGCGGTCGGGGGCCGGAGCGCCAAAAGCTGGTATCACGAAGGTCGACTACCCGCAGTCAGGGAATCGATGCCGGATTATCTATTAATCCAATTCGGACACAACGGCCAACCGGGCAAGGGCCCACAACGGGAAACCGATCCGGCGACGACCTATCCCGAGTATTTAAAGATATACATTGAAGAGGCCCGGAAAATCGGAGCGACACCGGTCCTGCTCAGTTCCGTAACCAGGCGCGATTTTACGGCTGAGGAGCAAATCCGGCTTCACTTTGACGCGGCTGCAGAAGGGGCAACCCGCCCCCTGAAACCCTGGGCGGAGGCCGCTGAGAAACTTGCCAAAGAGGAAGGCATCGCTTTTATTGACCTCTACCAATTGAGCGTGGATCACCACAACAAAATCGGCCCGGAAGCCAGCGGAACTTATAGCCCGAAAGCGGGAGACATCACCCATTTCAATCGAAAAGGCGCAGAGGCGATCAGTCGCTTGATTGTCGCCGAACTAAAGAATGCCGCCCCAAACCTGGCGTCATTTTTAAAAGACTAATAGTATGAATACCTGGCCTATCCACTCCCTAATCGCTTCGCTGATCCTGACCTGCACCGCAATCAGCGACGAGCCCAAACCGGCTGTTTTGATCAACGCAGGAGACTACGAAACGATACAGGCGGCTCTCAATGCCCTACCGGCGAGCGGAGGGATGGTCAGGCTTCCACCCGGAACGATCGAAATTGATAAGCCACTCGAAATCAAAACCCCGGAAACGCGGATCGAAGGAAGCGGCGCCTCGACACATATCAAAAATTCCAATAGCACAGGCAAACCGGCGTTCCTCATTCAACCCGGCAACTTTGCTGAAGACAACAAGGCTAAACTCTGGAGAATTCAGCTGGGAAATTTTCGGATCAGCGGCAATGAGAAGAGCGGAGACGGAATCAGGGCAGTCAACATTCAGGAGATATTCCTGCAGGGAATGTCGATCGACCATAATGGCGGGCATGGTATTGCGTTGATCGATTGTTACGAAGATCCGCGGGTGTCGGACTCGATCCTGACTTATAACAAAAAGGCAGGTCTATATATCGACGGCAACCACGACATCGTGGTCAACGCCAATCACTTTGAAGAAAATGAAGATGCCGTTGTGTGTATCGATTCCTTCAATCTTTGTATGAACGGGAATAATATCGACGACCATCTCGGGAACGGCGTGGTCATCGAAAATACTTATGGATCTGTCGTTTCGGGTAATATGATTGAGGAATGCAACGGCACGGCGATCATTCTCGACCGCGACTGTTACGGAATCACTTTATCAGCCAACGTTATCGCCCATCACTTAAAGGGCGGCATCGACCTGCGGGATGCCAACGGGTGTACCGTATCGGGAAATACCTTTGTCCTGACGCATCACTTCGGCGTCAAAATGAGCGGAGAAAGCGGGCGCAACACAGTGACCGGAAACAACTTCTCCAACACCTATATCGGAGGCGGCCTGGACAAACGTCCTTCCGAAGGAAAAACACCGATGCACATCGACATCGGAACCGGCGTCGTTCTGAAGGGAAGCAGACATATCATCATCTCCGGAAACAGCTTCTCCGGGATGGATCAGGGTGCGGTCTCCGGCTCGGGTGGATGCCGGTCGATCCTGGTGAATGGCAACGTGATTACCGACATTAACCGCCGTAGCGATCAACCCACCCGGGCGATTGATCTAGGGGACGGTGAAAATTGCCTCATCAAAGACAATTTGATCGATACTCCCTGACGGAAGGCGACTGTACCCTGTACAACTTTGGACTGTACAGGGTACAATCCCGAAATTTCGAGTTTCAGGAAGTCGTGAAGCTCAGCGTTTCGGGACTCCAAATCCGGCTAACCTGATTCTTTATCAGGATACGGTAGTAGTAGGTCGTTTTGGGTTTAAGTCCCTCAATCGAGACTCGATTGACGCCTGATTTCAAATTAGATATCTCTACTGAGTGCTGCCAACTCTTCGAGTTGATCGCCTGGCTTAGCTCCGACTTCTTTTCGGTCCCGTGCAGCGTCCGAGGGGCAAAGGTTAACGCATCCAGGGTTCCGTAGTAGATCTGACCATCCTGGATAGCTTCATCAGAGGCGATTTCGAATGCGAGATTGACTCGATTCGGTTCGATTTTTGTTGCGGCAAACCTTCCAAATTGGACCGGTAATTCAAATACCTTTTCGATAGTTGGAGAGCTCAAGAAATAAGGCAGCCGAATATCAGTTTCCGGGGTGATCGATTCCGAATCATGAGTATAGAGTCTGATTCCCCCACACCCCATCGCGTACTCCCCATTTTTCGTAGTATACCACCGCTTATTCATCGGGGTATCCCCCTCGCGTCGTCCGGGTCCACCCAGATAGGTTTCAACCGGCGCCCATTGCCCCCGGTCATTCCACACCCAGCCACGACGACGAACCTCCCGATAGACATCTCCACTCCGTTGAATTTGAGGAGGTCCGGGGACTTCGCAAAAAGAGCCCAGCGCGAGGGACTCTTTAGGTTTACCACCATGCCACTTGTTCCCTGCGGCGAAGAACCTCCATGAGTTTGCGGGGTGATCATAGTAGTAACCGTAGTAGGTGTCATACTCATCCCCGTTCTCAACCCGCAGTGCCTGGACAACCAGTTCCGGGCGATCCGGCATGGGATCCCAGCCGCGCGGCTTCACACCCGAGCCCTCGTGGCCGAACCCACTGAACTCGCCCTGAGGAGACCCGACGCCGAGAAGGTGCGGCATAGTCTCCAGTTTGGATTTAGCCTCAGAGGCGCCCCACATCGAAAAGTTAAACCCGGTCCCGCTCCGGCGATCACTACCGAAAGTACAGCCGTAATATCCGAACGGAGTGGTAATCGGGGAGTAACTGGTGGCAGGCTCTGTGCTTTGCGTCGTGAATACCAGCAGGTGAGGTTTCTCTACCTCCTTAGTGGCGTATCGGCCGTGGACCGCAAGGGGTCGCCAACGAACCCGCAAGAGTTGAGCCTCATCTAATGCCGGACCATAGGCGTCAATCCGATATAGCCGCCCGACCTGAGCCGCGCTTTCTTCTTTCGAACCAAGTTCGAAGCGATACTCACCCGGCTCGGTAATATGGAAAGTCGCATTCCACGCCTGGGGCACTTTGCCGTTCGAGGCGGAAGTCGAAACCGTTCGGGTTTGCCCGGCGAAGCTCAATTCAATTTCCGATCCCGTCACATCAGTTTCGAGATAAACGTCAAAACGAATTGCGCCCGGTTTCTTCACTAGAATATACCACCGGGTGGTGCCTTCTTTTTTCTTCCATTCCAGGTATTCAAAATTTGGCTGAATCAAATCCTCATCCCCAATCTTCGGTAACTTCGATAATCCACCGGCCCGGAATACCCCGTTACTAAAGAATCCATTACTGGCGGTTAGGATAATTTTTTGCTTTTCGGCAGCCTGTCCGAGATAGGAGTACTTTCGACCCGCTTCATCTATCCCGCCCGGAATCAACACCGGCGAATTTTTCAACTGTCCGAATCCATCGGGCGCGTCAGCTGTAACCAACTGACTCCACCCCGCCAGCGCAAAAAGCAGACAAACTCCGACGCCTACGCGAAACCTTTTTCCCGATACCATAGTATTGTCACTATACCGGGACCGCGGCTGCGCCGTCACGAACTCTTTTCCTCTATTCGATGACCTCTAGAATCTGAGGAATAATTTTCGTGGCAAAGGTGGCGTGGGCCCGTGGATTAGGATGTAACCCACCCCAGTAGCCGTTTTTAACGCCGAGGGCCCGTTTGACGCCAGCACCGAGATCAATCACTTTGATACGTCCATCGTCGGGACGAGCCTGCTTAAAAGTCTCCACCGCTTCGTATAGTTCTTCTGCCTGAAATTGACCGAAAGGAATCAACACAAACAGGTAAGCATCCGGCGCAGCATTGCGAAGCGCGAGCAAGCCCTGCTTCATGCTGGCTCTGACGTCGCCCGGATTCTGTTTGTGTAAAGAATCGTTGGTTCCGTAGTTGATCAATATCATCGATGGCTCCTGCTCCACTCCGCCATAGCCACTGATCCGGCCGTTTGCATCGAGCAGGGAATGATTGGCATCGATTTTATTCCAACGGCTTTCCGAATCAATATATTCACCGCCGCGACCGTCGACCGAATTTTTAACGACATAGTATCCGGGAACATCACCGGGAGGGTTATCACCTTTATTCAACCAACCGCTCCATCCGCAGGCACTGATACAATATTCATATCCCCGGGTCCGCAATGCCTCGCCCACGAAGTGGGAGTAGCACTCCATCTCATTAGCCCCGATCCCTTCGGTAATACTATCCCCCACAATCAGTGCCCACTTTTTGCCCCCATTTCCAGTCAGTGGTTTCACCTCTGCTTTGCCGATTTTCAGACCTTTGACCCGAAGCACGTTTCTCCCGCTTTCCCCGGCGGATCCCCACCGGTTTCTCTGTTGTGAACTTTTCAGAAAAACGACGAGTTCATGTTTACCCGAGGGACGGGCACCCTGTAGTGGTATTTCTTCCGCGCAGGCTACATTTCCCTGCCAGACGCCATCGAGCGAATATGCCAGTCTTGGAGAACCAAATGGTTCGCCGTGAGTCGAAGTATCTAGCAGCAGAGTCAATTCCTGCTCCGTCTCAGATTCCCAGGTAACCCGGAAATACGCTCCCGGATTCCAGGTCTGGCGAAATACTGATCCCGATCGACCGTCGTCACCCGACCAGTTCCCCGGTGAAAAAGTGAACGCCGGTGAATCGACCGGAATCGCGTGAGACGCCACTTCCTGAGCCGCGCCGGATCCGCCAGAGAGGACCAATATCGCGATGAAACAAAACATACGGTTTGAAATAATTGAGAGCATAACGGTGTATTTTTTAGATTCCGATTTCTTTGAGTTGCCGCGCTGCGGTTCCGGCCCAATCGCGATTCGCGGCAGGGCTGGCGGGACTGGGATGAAGAATTCTGCCTATTTTAGGGCTGATACCGACTTCTTTGCAAATGCGCTTCAGAGCCGTTTCGGCAAAGGCACCAACTCCAACTACAAATTCAGGCTTAAACGCCAGTAAGTGCGCCGCGACATATCGATCGCAGGCCTCATAAACGGGTTTCATCTCCGCAGACGATATTTTGTCGGGCGTCCGGTTTCTCCCGCTTTCTTCCATCCAGACCAGCGGGCAATAATTAACGACGTAATGGCTGGCAAAAAACGCTTCAGGATCGGGGTATTGATCGGAGAACAAGCCCCACAATCTCCGGCCGCTGACTTCGGACTTCTCGCAGGCAAACCCTTCGATAGGTCGCTTCGGATGCTCATGCTGCGGCTTTTCAACCGGTTCATTGATTCCCATCCAGTCGCGAATCGCCGGGATCTCACCAAAAGGAATTCCGGTTTGAGCCATCCCCCACGGACCGGGGTTCATCCCCATCATCACGACCCGCTTCTCCGTATTCGCAAAACGGTCCACATAGACCTGATGTGGCTTTCTGGCGTAGACCAGAGGGTTGTAGGTATGCGTAACAGGTTCTGAGAACTTGAGTTTCTTCAATTGCCTGCAGACCTGATCGGTTGCTTTCGTAATGTTTTCGACGACGGACATGAACACTTCTCTGATAAATTAATTGTGTTGCGGAGCGAATTGTTTTAGACCTCTTAACCATGCCGAAGTCAAGCTCTACCGATGAATTTTCACTACCCAAATCAATCTCGGGTGCAAAACCAAAGGTCGGTTTGATTCTGGGATCGGGCCTCGGACCTTTTGTCGACCGACTGAAATCGACAGGATCGGTGTCCTACAGTAAAATCGATGGGCTGCCGGTTAGCAAAGTGCCCGGGCATGAAGGGACCCTGCATTGTGGCAAAATCGGCGGGGTTGAAGTCGTCGTCGCTAAAGGGCGGGTTCATTGCTATGAGGGGTGGACAGCTAAAGAGGCGGCCTCGCTGGTTCGGCTCTTTGACCAGATGGGAGTCGAAGTGGTTGTTTTGACCAACGCAGCCGGAATTGTGAACGCCAATTTCAAACCGGGACGATGGATGCTGCTCTGTGATCACATCAATATGACCGGCCTCTCCCCGCTAACCGGCTCCGCCACGTTCATTGATCAAAGCGAAGTTTATTCCAAGCCACTGCGATGTCTGATCGTGGAAATGGCCCACGAACTGGGCATGATCGCACCGGTCGAGGGCGTTTACACCTGGATGAACGGTCCGGAATACGAAACCCCGGCGGAGGTGAAAATGCTGCGCACTCTCGGGGCGGATGCGGTCGGGATGTCAACCGTGCCGGAAGCGATCCAGGCCCGCGCACTCGGAATGGAGGTAGTAGCGATGTCCTGCCTCACCAATTACGGAGCCGGGCTGTCGGGCGTGCCACTTTCCCACGACGAAGTGATGGAGGTCGGTGCCAATGCTGCCGCTGTGCTCGTCGATTTGCTCGAGAAATGTGTTCCCCAGATGGTTTGATTCCGGTCTACATCGAGAATCGCTCACCGAGATAAAGCTCACGGCTCACAGGGTCGTTGACGAGAAATTCCTTAGGTCCTTCGCGAAGTACGCGTCCTTCACAAATCAGGTAGGCACGGTCAACCAAATCGAGAGTCTCCCGGGCATTGTGATCCGTGATCAAAACCGCAAGGCCCTCTTTTCGAAGGTCTTTGACGATGCCCTGAATCTCGCCAACCGCAATCGGGTCAACGCCTCCAAATGGCTCATCCAGCATGATTAAACTCGGATCGGGCACCAGCGAACGGGCGATCGTAACGCGGCGTTTTTCACCACCGGAACAGGTCATAGCGATGTTTTTCCGAATGTGAGTGATACTGAACCGCTCCAGCAATTCATCGCATTTCGCTTTCTTCTCCTTCCGGGAATATTTCATGGTCTGCATCACAGCCATGATGTTTTCCTCGACGGTCAGTTTTCTGAAAATCGATTCTTCCTGAGGCAGATACCCCATACCGAGCCGGGCCCGCTTGTACATTGGAAGCTTGGTCACATCCTGACCATCGAAGGTCACTCTCCCCCCGTTTGGCGGCACGAGACCAACCATCATGTAGAAACTGGTCGTCTTCCCCGCCCCGTTTGGACCGAGCAATCCAACGATCTCGCCCTTTTTCACGTTGATGTTGACTCCGTTGACCACGGTCCTTCCATCATAAATTTTTACGAGTCCCTCGGTATTGAGCAACAAATCTTTGGGATCAACCTTTTCACCTTTGGAACCGGACTCGAAAGTCAGTTTGGACCGGTCAAGCGGAGCACTGGGGCGCTCTTTCCCGACTGAAATAGAAGAAGCCGGAGGCGTCGAGGCCGGTGCGGGTTTCGGTTTCTCCACCGGAGGTTCCGTTCTCGAAACCGGCTCAGCCGGAGCCTGCCTCGTTTGAACCTGAGGCTGAGATTGAGACACCTGATTCCGCGTTGGCTGCGGTTGAATGATTTGCTGAGGCGCCGACTGGGTCGACACAGACACTCTGCCTTGTCTCGGATCAGGCTGAACCTGTGGTTGAGGTTGGCGAGGCTGCTGAACCGGCTGCTGTGGTTGTGGGGAGGGCTGTTGCCGGGGCTGAGTCGGTGTCACCGAAATGGATTGATTCCCAACCACTCCCTGCTGCGGAGCGACCTGTCTCGGAGGCTGCTGAGGCGCAACCTGCCTAGGCGGTTGTTGTGTCGGAGCGGCCTGCTGTGGGTGAACCGCCTGACGGGGTGCCGGAATCGGTGAGTGAGCCGGAGGCCTCACATCCGGCATAGGAGCCGGATCGGGATCGACCGGAGTCGGTGGCTGAAAAAGGGGATCCGCTTTCCGCTGAACATTGCCGGGATTGGTACGGACATTCCTCTTCTGAGGTCTCGGTATTTCGTCGGAATAGCTCATATTTTCAGATCTGGAAAAGACGGTCGATATCGTTAAAACGATTTACTGACCGATACCTTTCATTTTATTATCGATCCCGAGATCACCGGTAAACTTCTTACTGTTTCCGATCGGGACAACAATGACGGTGCGCCCAATCGCTTTGGGACTGTGCACTTTGTATTTTCCATCGCCACCGAGGACAATTTTGGAATCTTCTGAATCGGTATTCACATATTGATCACCATTCTGAAGGTAAGGAGGTCCCCCTGATAGGGTCGTAGTGTTTGTCGCGGCGATATGCTCCGCTTTTTTGGCTTTAGCGACTTGCAGCTTACCACCTTCGCCGATTTTTTTGATTTCCACGGTTCCTCCCGTAGCCACGATTTTCTCCATCTCGTTTTTCTCATCGAGATGGACCACCAGTGTGTCGCAAGTCATCTCCATGCCATCCATCTCAACGAGCACGTCTCCTTGAAAGGTGAGGAGGTGATTTTTGTTATCCATCTCCGACTCGCTGGAAGTGATCACCATGGTGTCACTTTCCGGCTTCGGCGAGTTCCCCGCCTTTTTAGCGGCGAGAGCCGGCTGAAATTTCTCCGGTTTCGGATAACGACGGGCAAGAGGCTGAGGTGGCGGAACCGCAGAAGCGTAGAGTTCAGGGGTGTCGGGAATCTGAGGAACGGTTGGTTCCATGCTCCGAACCGGTGCCGGAGGGGCTTCACGGCTTGAAACGTTCAACGGCGAACTGGGACGGAGACCCGCTGCATTAATTTTCGGAGTTGGACGCTGGGTCGCTTTGATTTCCGGCATGGATGGAACTCCGGTAATTTTCGGAGCACCGGCTTTTTTATCCGGAATCATTTCCGATATTGAGGGCATCACTTCTTCAGCAGCCGACTTCAACTTGTCAATCTTCGAAGTATCGAAATTTTTCATGATATCTCCACTCGGCACCGGTAAGGCCTGAGAATTGTCGGAAGTGGGAGTCGCGATCATCCCCTTCAGGTTGGAAATCGCTTTTTCGGTCTGAGATTTCGCATTTCGGGTGGCGCGCACAGCCGGTGCTTCGCCCCCATCCGTTGCCTTCTTTTGTTGTTCCGCAAAAATCGCGGTTACGTTTCGGACGATATCATCCGGGTTTTCCTGAGCCGCCCGAACTACATTTTCCGGATCATTTTTCAGGGTTCTCAGCATTTCCTGCGTCTCCCGGTTTTCGAGAATATCGCGGTAGGCGGAATTCCCTTCGTCCTGGGTAAACGCAATACCGGAGAGGAGCAGACTCCCGACAGTTGCAATGAGGTAGGTAGTTTTCATGGTTGGTTGAGTTGGTAAGGTAGTTTTTTGGACTATTTGCTGTCCAGAGCATCCATTCCGAAATTGCCGGTGAATTCGCGGGCGTTCGGGATCACGACTTTCACTTTTCCCGTCATCGTACTGACTTCCCGGGTGCTGTCGTATCCCATCACTTCGCCCGTCATCACAAATTTATCATGGTCGACCCTTGCCGGAGTTTTACTGAGCAATTGCCCGGTAATCATGTGGTACTGAGCCTCTTTCATTTTCACGGTCGACTCAACCACTCCGTCCGCATTGTAGACTTTGATCACCAAATTGGTTAAGTCCAGATAAGTCTGGTCAACTCTGGTTATCGTATCTGCCTCCAAAATCGTTTTGAGTACATCGTCTGAATAGGAAGGAATTTTCACCCCTTCAAAAGTTCGTCCCACCGGAAAGAGCTCTGCCATCTGTGCAGGTATCGCCGTCGGGTTGGCTGAAGCAACCTCAAACAGAGTAAAGGAGGCAACCACAAACGTCGCTATTTTTTTGATGGAAGGCATATTGGTAATTCAGCGGGTTTAACTTCGAACCAGTCGATAAATATCAATCAATTTCCGAAGCACGCCGCCCAACTCATCGATGGGAACCTGATTGGGACCGTCGCTGAGTGCTTTTTCAGGTTCTGGATGAGTCTCCATAAAAACGCCATCACATCCCGCCGCCACCGCAGCCCGGGCGAGAACCGGAGCCAAACGACCATCGCCGCCGCTGGTTTCGCCAAGCCCTCCGGGCCTTTGCACCGAGTGAGTCGCATCAAACACGACCCGACAGCCCGCTTCCTGAATCCAGGGAATCGAACGCATGTCGGCGACGAGGTTGTTATAGCCGAAGCTCGCCCCACGCTCTGTGATAAAGAAGTTCACGTTGTCGAAAGTCCGAAGTTTCTCCGCAATGTTCTTAACGTCCCATGGTGCCAAAAATTGGCCCTTTTTCACATTAACCACTCTTCCGGTTTCGGCGGCTGCCTGAATCAGGTCTGTTTGCCGACATAAAAAAGCGGGAATCTGCAAAATGTCGATGTACTCCCCGGCGATTGCGGCCTGTTCCTCGGTGTGGATATCGGTTGTAACGGGCACTCCCAGCTCTTTACCGACTTCAGCCAGCAACTGACAGCCATCCCTGCAGTCCATCCCCCGAAACGAATTCGCGGAGCTCCGGTTTGCTTTGTCATAACTGGCTTTGAAGACAAAAGCCGCCCCGACGTCGTCAGCGATCGCTTTTATCATCGGGCCGATTTCGCGGATAAATGACTCCGACTCAATAACGCAGGGCCCCAGAATAAACAGAGGAGAATCGCCTCCCAGAGTGTGCTGTCCTATTTTTATTTCCGGAAGATCAATGGTGGTAGGTTGGCTCATAGCTCAAGTGAGTCGCAGGACTCTAACTGAAAAGGGACACAAGCATCTCACGGCCTGAGGGGCAACCGGAATGATGCCCCGTTCACAAAACTACGCCCTCAAAATCTTCGCTTTTAGCTGGCTTTCGAAGCCCCATTAAGTAGTATCCTTCTTTTACCCGTTTCGCTGAACTACCTGCTACGTCCTGCCAATGGATTCCGAATCCAAAGAAATTATCACCAACTTATGTCCTGAGTGCGAGCAGGACATCGACGTGACGTCGCTATCTCCGTTCTCAAAAATTTCCTGCCCTTTCTGTGAAAAGGCCGTGCGGGTCCGCACCAGGCTGGGGCAATACGAAATCACAGGGCCACTCGGAGAAGGCGGTATGAGCCAGGTTTTTTCAGCGAGGGACGTCACTTTGGGGCGCCAAGTGGCCCTGAAAATTCTCCATCAGGAACTCAGTCAGGACGAAAAACTCCGGTTGATGTTCGAAAGAGAAGCGCAGCTCACCGCCTCCATCAATCACCCGAACGTGGTCAAAGTGTACACGGTCGGCTATGAGAGCGGTTATTTCTACATCGCGATGGAACTGGTCGACGCCACCAGCGTTGAGCAGATCATCGCGGAGGAAGGTGCCCAGTCGGAGGAAAAAGTTCTCCGAATGGCTTACGACGTCGTTTCCGGACTGAAAGCGGCCTATCAGTTGAACTTGATCCACCGCGACATCAAACCCGGGAACATCCTCGTGACCAAAGACGGAACGGCTAAACTCGTCGACTTTGGTCTCGCTGTTGCACAGGGAGGTGCCGATGAGAATGAGGATATCTGGGCAACCCCGTTCTATGTCCCGCCGGAAAAACTGGTTCGCGAAACCGACACCTACCTCGGAGATATTTACGCTCTCGGGGCCACCTGCTACCACGCGATCGCCGGTCAGCCCCCCTTTCACGCCAATACCAGTTCTCTGGAGGAATTGATCGCGATAAAATCGGAAGGTGTGGATTTGAAATCGGTCGCGCCTCAAGCATCGGTCGCGACCGTTAAACTGATCGAATCGATGATGGCTCATTCGGCCTCCAGCCGACCGTCCTCCTACGACACGCTGCTTCAGAAAATTTATAATCGCCAGCATGAGATCGGCCTGCCACTGCAAGCCAGTTCTCATTCCGTCAAAAACCGCAGCAAAGGCTTCGTTTTAAAAGCAGGGATCGGGGCCGCAGCTATGATTGTGTTAAGTCTCTTTTTTGTCCAGAAAGCCAAGGTCGAAAGCCCGGCTTCTGAGTTGGGAGCTCTGTTCGCAAATACCGGAGACCGCGTCATCAGCGTTGCGGAAAAGGAAGCCGCCGCCAAGATGCTGGCAGGCCGTAGCGCAATGGTGAAAGGGAAACTGAGCGAAGCCCGCAAAATTTTCAGAGATCTCGAAGGAAACAAAAATTTCACCCAGCCCACGATGGCTTGGAACACCTTCAATCAGGGATTGGTTGAACTCTTGATCGGCAACGAAAAACCATCCCGGGTCGCCTTTGGAGCTCTCCAGAAACAGACCGGATTCAGCGCTTCAACTCAGGATAGCTACAAGACATTCTTCGACAGTATGGGCAGTGTCCTCTCGAGCCCGCTTCCGGTTCTGCGGGCTGATGTTCTCGTGGATTCAACGACCTTCGAATCAATCGGTCTTCTCGCAGCCGGATTAAAAAACTGGGAGATGGGTCAGTTTGAAGAAGCCAATATTTTCTTCAAAGATTTCTCGAGAATCCAAAGCCCGGAATCCGACCAGTGGATCGAGGAAATGATTCCGATCGTCGAGAAATATCAGGCCGATCTGGAACTCTTCGAAAGTCTTCCCAATCCCTCTCAAAATATGGATTTGAAGGCGCTTCGGACCGCCAAAGAGAAGCTGGAAAAAGCGGAGGACAATCTCAAAACCCGCAGCGAGATGAAACGACTCGTGAAAGCGAGGATTGAGCGTGCTAACGACTTCATCAAGAAGGCATCGGCTCCGCCTCCAAAACCTAAAGCTGATCCCAATCTGTGGACCGAAGCGGAAACCGCTGAGCTTACCCACCTCCAGGCCCTGGTCAGCAGCCTTCCGGATTATAAAGAGAATTACCTGTTCTCCGGTGCCGTCATCAAGTTGAACGAGATAAAAATGGAGACCCCGAAAGGAAAAGCTCTGCAACAGGATCTCGTGAATGGTTACAAGGCGGCGGAGCGGTTCATCCCCGGGCTTGCCGAGCGACTTCAGACCGAAAGCTTCACGGGAGTGGTTCGCCGGAAGAAAGGCGTGCCACTGGACGCCAGCGTGAAATCACTCTCCGCAGAGACCTTTATCGTCGATCTGGGATTCGGTCCGAACGAGGTGGGAATTGATGAGTTCGCTCCCAGCTGGCTGGTTGAAGCGGCGGAACAAAGCATCGGCGAGCCGTCTCAGGCCAATCTCGACAGCCTCAAGGAGGCTTTCTGGTTCGCCAACGTTTGTGGAATGAGTAATGAAGCGAACCGGGTAGCCGCAAAAATCATCGAAATTGATCAATCTTTTAAGGATGAAGGGAAACGTTTCCGGAAAATCAATTTTGCGGCATTAGGATCGCAGTAAACGCCTCTCCGCCCGATGATTTTTACCGAGGAAGAGGTCATATTCTACGACACGGACAGCGGAGGCGTGATTTCCAACATCGCCTATCTTCGCTACGTCGAAAAAGCGCGATGCCGACTCTTCGGCTCACTCGGAATGGAACTCACCTCGATGACGGAAAGCGGAGTCTATCCTACCGTTGTCCGCACCGAAATAGATTACAAACAAGGGGGGCGCCTCGGTGATCGCTTGAAAGTTGAGGCAGAAATCGACTCCATCGAGAAGCTGAGAATTGTCTGCAAATTTCGGATCACAAGAGAAGTTGACCAAACTATTTTGTCCGAGGCGGTTCAGACCATCGTTCTGCTGAAACTGCCCGAAGGCAAACCGGTCAGACCACCCAACGAGTGGAACAAATCCATTCAGTGAAAATCCGCACCTTTGCCAGAGTCCAATTTCATGCTTAGATTTGGACATGTCACGGATCCTCCCGATTTTATTCTTTTTGGCCATCTCCTCGATCTCCTACGGCCAAGCGGATTACAAAAAATTCTACGACGACGATAAGTTGCCCTCGGTGCGAAACCTCTACTTGAGGGGCCGGTATATGATCGTCATCCAGAATTGCGAGTATGCCCTGAGACGAAACCAGCCCTCTCCGGAGTGGCGCACATTGCGAATGAAGTCCCTCGCTCAACTCGGCAAATATGAGGAAGCGCTTGCCGAAGCCGATGGAATTGCCATTCAATTCTCCAAGGATCTTCCAACGCTCCTCGATGTTCACGAACTCTACCGCATCACCGGAAGAGATGAAAAGCGTGCCGAAATTTTGAATTTGGTCAACAAAGCAGCCGCAGCCGTTCCCGCAAAGGGCCGCGACTCGCTGGATCTGGTTCATCTCGGAAAAGCCGCGTTGATCCTTGGCGCAGACCCGGCAACCGTATTGGAAAATTATTACAGCCCGGCAAAACGGGTCACCAAAAAAGGCCGCGACGCCCCCCCGGGCTTAATTGAGGCGCATCAGGCCGCCGGCGAACTCGCCCTCGCAAAATCAGACTTCAAGCTCGCCGCCGAGGAGTTTTCAGCCGCTCTAAAACTGGAACCCAACCACCCGGAACTCCGCTACGGCCTCGCAAGAGCCTACCTTCCCGACAACCGGAAACGGGGAATGGCTGAAATTGACAAAATCCTCGAGGACCACTCGTTCCATTTTGGGGCTTTGCTTCTCAGAGCTGAATTCGCAATCAATTTCGAAAAGTACTCCGACGCCCACGCTTTCCTGAAGATCATTCATGGCGTCAATCCCCGCCAGCCCGAAGCCTGGGCTCTGATGGCAGTCCTTTCCGATCTGGAAAGGAACGACCAAAAACAATTTCATGAAGAAAGGGCCAGAGCTTTGGAAGTTTGGAAGGATAACCCGGAGGTTGACTATTTGATCGGCCGAGTGTTGTCGAAAAATTACCGGTTCCAGGAAGGTTCCGAGAGCCAGAAGCGGGCGCTCGCTTCCGATCCCGACTACCTCCCCGCCAAGTTGCAACTCGCCCTCGATTACCTCAGCCTTGGTGATGAGGATAAAGCCTGGCCTCTCGCCCGCGAAGTCAGTGAGGCCGACGAATACAACGTGCTCGCTTACAATCTGGAAATTCTCGAAGAGGAAATTGCCTCCTATGCCGTGGTAAAATCGGACCATTTTACTATCCGTATGCCCCGAAACGAAGCGGACCTCTATGGCGACCGGGCACTGAGCCTTCTCGAGGAGGCATATACCGTGCTCTGCCCGAAATACGGAGTCACCCTGACAGAGCCCACCTTGGTTGAATTTTTTCCAAACCAGTCAGATTTCGCGATTCGCTCCTTCGGAAGCCTCGGAGGAGCGGGGCTTCTCGGCGTTTGCTTCGGTTCAGTCGTCACCATGAACAGTCCCGGGAGCCTCACCCATGGGAAAAACAACTGGGAGGCGACTCTCTGGCATGAATATGCTCACGTCGTAACCCTGACAGCAACGAAGAATAAGATGCCCCGCTGGCTCAGTGAAGGCATCTCGGTCTACGAAGAACTACAGAAACAACCCAACTGGGGCCAGCGAATGAATTACAAATATCGCAAAATGATCCTTGAGGAAGATGCCTTAACTCCGATCTCTCAGTTAAGCGGCGCTTTCTACAATCCCCCCAGTGGAGAGCACGTCATGTTTGCCTACTACCAGTCAATGTTGGTGGTCAAACACATCGTTGAAAACTACGGCCAGGGTGCACTGAATCAGATCCTGACCGATCTGGGAAACGGCATCCTGATAAACGAGACTCTGGATAAAAACACCAAAGGCCTCGATCAACTGGAAACTGATTTTCGTAAAGAAGTCTATGAACTCGCAGAAAACCTCGCCCCCGGAGTCGACTGGTCCATTCCGGAACCGACAGAGGTAAATCCCCGAAGCCTCATAGCGGTAGCGGCATACCTGAAAAAGAACCCGAACAACTTCTGGGCCAACCGAACTTATACCCGTCAATTACTTCAGCAAAAGCAGTGGGACGAGACGATTAAGGCTGCGGAACATCTGATAAATCTATATCCCGACTTTGTTTCCGGAATCGACAACGGCTATTTCATGAAAGCAAATGCTTACCGGGGAAAAGGAGATATCGAGAATGAAGCGGTAACGCTCCGGGTCCTTAGCGAAAAGTCCGCCGAAGCATATGCCGCTTACAGTAAACTTCTCGCTCTCGATCTAAAAACGGAGAACTGGCCACAGATTCTGAAGAATGCCGACCGCGCAATGGCAATCAACCCCTTTCTGAAAGACATTCACTACTGTCGCGGATGCGCCTGTGAAGAGTTGGACCGGCCCGACGAAGCCATCACTTCATTCGAGAAGTTACTCGACCTGAATCCTGGAAATCCTTCGGAAGTCAGATACCGGCTCGCCAATCTCTATAACACCAAAGATGCCGACAAAGCGAAACGATACGTGCTCGATGCCCTCGCCGATTCGCCCCGGTATCGGGAGGCCTACCAACTGCTCCTGTCACTCGGAGACGAAGGAGGAGCCGAACCGTGAGCCGGTTATCATTTCCCCCTGTCACAACCAATCACATTGATTCCGTTTCCCGGCTCGCCGGGGAGATTTGGCCTTTGGTCTATTCCGGGATGATCAGCGGGGAACAGATCGACTATATGTTGAACTGGATGTATGACCCGGCCCGGATCCGCGACGAAATGGCAGAAGGTATCGCCTATCACTTTCTGGATTTCGACGGAGAACATATCGGCTTTATGTCCTTCGGTCCACTTGTCCGGGGCGGGTTGGTATTTGTCCACAAGTTATATCTACATCCTGATTACCACCGCAGAGGGTTCGGTAAAGCAGCTTTGGATGAAATCGAGAAAATCGTCCGAAGCTCCGGAGGTATTGGCCTGGAACTTCGGGTCAATCGAAACAATGAGAGGGCGGTTCCTCTTTACCGGAAAGCAGGGTTTGAACTGCTCGGCGAAGAGTGCAAGGACATTGGAGCCGGCTTTGTGATGGACGATTTCATCTTCCGCAAAACCTTCCACTGACAGTCAATCCGCTCCATATCCCGCTATCACCGGCAATTAAAGAATATTGTCATTGCTAATTGAACAATCTCGAATTTGGTTCATTTCAACTGGGATAAACCTGATCAGACACCATGATTTCTATCGTAATGGCCGTGAAAGACTCGCTGGATTACACCAAGCGGGGAATTCAATCGATACTCGAAAACACCGAATGCGACTTCGAGCTCGTGGTGGTCGATAATGGCTCGGCACAGGACACCGTCGATTACCTTAACAGTCTTAACCAGCCTCAAATACGGATCCTCCGGAACGAGGAAAATATCGGCTGCGCGGGAGCGTGGAATCAGGGGATCAAAGCCGCCACAGGCGAATATGTCATGGTGGCAAACAACGACATTGAAGTGCCCCGCGGGTGGTTGACGACGCTACAAAAGGTTCACGCGGAAACCGGAGCCGCCTGGGTCACTCCCTGCATTCGCGAGGGGGACCTCGATTACGACTTTGAAGCTTTTCACAAAGAATTCACCGGGAAATTCGGTGACAAACTGTGGGAAGATCAATTTCGGGCGATGGCACTTTTTTCAAGAAGGGACCTCTACACCGAAGTCGTCGGTATGTTTGATGAGGCGTATAAATTCGGAGTCTATGAAGATGAAGATATGTTCTGGCGCATCAAGAAGAAAGGGATGAGAAGTGTTATCACCGGAAGCGTCATCATCCATCACTACGGAAGCAAAACGGTGTCTTCTCAGAAACGAAAGACGCCCCAGTTCATCAAAAACAACCGGAAAACCTTTCACCGAAAATGGTGGACCAACTACTTCACCCGGAAACGCCTGAAGCGCCGCATCAAAAAGGAGCTGATCGATTTCAAAAACGAAAACGGCTTTGTCTACTAAGGAGATATATCTGAAGAGATGAGTCGTTTTAATAAAGCCAGTGAATGGTCCACGAAATCGTGGGCTGTTATCAGTTCCCGGAAATTCATCGTATTTCTCTACCTGATCGCAGGCGTCGTCGCTCCGATGTTGAAGTTCAAAGATGAAAAGTGGAACAACATCAAGATTTTCTTTCATTCCACCCACCACCTTTTTGCGGAGAAGGATCTCTACGCGGCCTACCCTCAGGAGTA
The DNA here is from genome assembly GCA_029213005.1 of Verrucomicrobiales bacterium. Lineage (GTDB taxonomy): Bacteria > Verrucomicrobiota > Verrucomicrobiia > Verrucomicrobiales > DEV007 > Arctic95D-9. The sequence goes on along the minus strand of JARGPI010000003.1, from coordinate 310,931 downwards.
TGGCGACTACTACCTTTACGGACCCATTTTCAGTGTCTTCGCGATACCGTTCGCTTACCTGCCCAGCTGGTTGGGTGTCGCGCTTTTTGTCACCGTGACCACCCTCGTATTTCTCTGGGGGGTGTATTCTCTAAATTTTACCGACCGTGAGAAAGCGATTTTCTGTTTGATCTGTTTCTTCGACTTTCTCACCAATCAACAGAACTTTCAGACCAACAGTTTGATTGCCGGTTGCATCCTTCTCTCTCTGGGCTTGATACAGAGGAGCCGCATTGCCGCATCAACCTTCTGTATCGCCTTCGGCTTGTTTGTGAAAATATACGGAGGCGTCGCTCTCGTACTGTTTCTTTTTACCCGACACAAAGTAAAATTTATTCTCTACGGTTTGGGATGGTGTGTATTTCTCTTTTTCCTTCCCGCTGTGTTTTCCTCCCTTGAGTTTGCGATTTCGAGTTACCCTTCATGGTTCGATCGCCTCGCTGCCAAAAACGCATCGGTGCTGAATACCGGAGTGGACCAATTTGGCTTCCAGTCACTCTTCGATTTTTCACGGAGGGCCTTACAAGTGGAACTCCCCCAACGGGCCGTTCTGGCCGGGGCGGCGGTTCTGACTCTCATCACCCTGTCCCGTTGGAAAACGTGGAATCTCAACAGCGGAATGGCCGAACTGGCCATCGCCTCAGCCATGGTTGGTATTGTTATCTTCAGTACCGGGTCTGAAAGCCCCACCTTTATTATTCTTCAATCTGGAGTCGCGCTATGGTTTCTTTACAAGCGGAAGACAAACCGGAAAGCAGCCTGGATTGGCTTAACTGTGATGTTGATTTTCTCATCTTTATCCCCAACTGACCTTTTCTATGGCAAAATTGGAGAGACCTATAGTAAGCTGGGAATGCGAGCCCTCCCCTGCACTCTATTCTGGATAACTATCCTCGTCGAAATGTGGCTCCTTGGACGGAAAGATCGCGAAGAAGTTCAAATATGAAAATATCGGTAGTTACTCCATTTTATAACGAAGAGGAAGTCATCCCGATTTTCTTTGAAGCGATCACCTCGGCTCTTTCAGGCTATGATGATTTTGAAATTATTTGTGTCGACGACGGTAGTTCCGATTCCACTCTGCAACAGTTGATTTCCTGCCGTGCGATCGATCCGAGGATCAAAGTGGTGGAACTCTCACGTAACTTTGGAAAAGAAGCAGCTCTCACTGCGGGGCTTCAGCACTCGTGCGGAGATTGCACCATTATTATCGATGCGGATCTTCAGGATCCTCCGGAGATTATTCCCGAAATGATCGCTAAATGGAAAGAGGGTGCGGATGTCGTGATGGGACGTCGCGCTCAGCGAAAATCCGACTCGCTCATCAAGCGGATGACCGCGCGGGGATTCTATCAAACCTTCAACTACTTTGCTGACGACCCGATTCCGGAGAACGTGGGTGATTTCAGGTTAATCGATCGGAAAGTGCTTCAGATCATTAATCTGCTGAAGGAGAAGAACCGGTTTATGAAAGGGCTTTTGAGTTGGCCCGGCTTCGATGTGGCTTTCGTAGATTATGAGCGCCCCGAACGCGCCGCCGGGGAGACCAAATGGAACTACCCGAAGCTGTTTGGCCTCGCAATTGACGGAATTTTAGCTTTCAGCACCGTGCCGTTAAGATTGTCGTTCATTCTCGGATTTGTGTCATCGGTCTTTGCCGTCGGATACGCCATTTTTCTGATTTTGCGAACCACCATTCAAGGCGTCGATTTACCCGGCTACGCTTCAATAATGGTCGTCTCACTCACCTTTTCGGGTTTGATCCTGATCTGCCTCGGCGTGATCGGCGAATACCTTGGCCGGATCTACATTGAGGTGAAACAACGGCCCATCTATGTGATCAAAAAGCTCCACGGTGACTCGCCTGCGGATAGAACGTAAAACCAGTGCCGAAGGCTTGCAAAGAGGCCTGAATTTGCGAGGGTTAAAGGGTGAAGATTGCTAAAGACGGGCTGCGCTCTATTGTCAGGATCGGTTATGACGGTCGAGTCTACAAGACGTTCCGGGGGACCGGCGCGGACGAACGGTTTGAAAACGAAGTGAAGGTGCTGAAGGTCCTGGATGACCGCGGGTGCGACTACGTCCCCCGCCTGATCGACAGCGATCCTGAAACTCTGACGCTCGTCACAACAAACTGTGGACATCCCGCCGACAGTATTAGCGATGGTAAAGCACAGGAACTCTTTGATGACCTGAAAGAAAATTTCGGGGTAATTCACGACGATCCTTTTCCCCGGAATATCACTTATCACCCCCAGATGGGCCGTTTTTGCGTCATCGATTTTGAACTGGCTCAGGTCCTTAATTTCGATGCGGAAAAGAACTCGGACGAATCCGGCGCTTTCGCGATAAACTGGTTTGGAGTCAGTATTGACGGCAAACGCAAACCAGGCAACGAAGACTGCCTCGCCGCCTTCGCATCGGACGACGGCTGGGCGGAGGAACTGCCTCTCGAAGGCGATTTGAATATTACTGAAAGGGGCGCCGTTTTTGCCGTCAGTGATGGAATGGGCGGAAACGCGGGCGGTGGTTATGCCAGTTGGCTGGCAGTAAAAGAATTGCGACAGTTTTTACCCGCCCGAATGGGAAGGTTTGAAGGCAACGCAGAACCGCTGAAGCATCTAGCATTAGCTGTGGTCGATCTCAATAACTACGTGAATCGGATCGGCCAGGCAAAACCCGATGTCAAAGGAATGGGCGCCACCCTGGTTTGCGGGCTGTTCAACCGCAAGGAAATGCATTTTGCCCACGTCGGTGACAGCCGGATCTATCGATTCTACCAAGGCGAGCTGGAGCAACTTACCTTTGATCACACCAAAGTTGGCGAAATGGAGCGTAAAGGCCAAATCAATGAACGCCAGGCCCGGTCCCACCCTTCCCGCAATGTTCTCTATCAGGCAATCGGCACCGGACGGGATCAAGTTCAGCCTCAGGTCGGCACCATCCACCTTGAACGGGGAATGTGGTTTCTGTTTTGCAGCGACGGCCTCATCGACGGGATCTGGAATAACCGGATCAAAAATGAATTTCAGGACAGTGTCGACAAAAACCGCACACCGGAGGAAACCGCACGCGCTTTCCTCGACGAATCGCTGAGGACCTCTGGTAAAGACGACACCACTCTCATGGTCGTTCAGGTAAAATAGGCTCCGCAATTCTGTCGAAAAAGGGTTTTCACCCAATCGCCGCTCATGATATTGACTCCAATATGAGCGCTGAAGCGAAAATCAAAGCAATGGGACTCGAACTCCCTCCGGCACCTCCCAAAGGTGGGGTTTACAAGCCGGTTGTTGTCGTCAACAACCTCGCCTATTTGTCCGGTCACGGGCCTTTCCAATCGGACGAAACCTATATCAAAGGGCGCCTTGGCGAAGATTTGACTCTTGAGGAAGGACAGGCCGCAGCCCGCCAGTGTGGCCTTGCTTTGCTGGCCACGATCAAAGCTGAGCTGGGATCACTCGACCGCGTAAAACGCGTTATCAAGACGCTCGCACTGGTCAACAGCACCAATGATTTTGTGGAACAGCCTCAGACCATCAATGGCTTCAGTGAACTGTTCGGCGAGGTTTTCGGCGACGCCGGTATCGGGGCCCGCAGCGCGATGGGCACCAACGTCCTCCCCGGTAATATTGCGGTGGAAATCGAAGTGATTCTGGAAATCGAGTAAACTCACTTACGGCGCGCTGAGCTTCATCACTTCCTGAAGTGTAACCTCAGCGCCGCCCTGCCGCTTGCTTTCATCGGCAGCCTCCATAAAAGCATAAATTTCGAGCGTCTCGGCCGGTGTTACCGGAGCCACACCGGTGATGAAATAGTCCGCAATTGCAGCCACAAGCGGCCCGTAGCCGTCGTAGCTGCCGACCTCGTGAACCTCCCCTTCCAGATTGGTCGCCTTCCCCACATACCCTTTACCCTCGGTGAAGACTCCCAGACGGGTCCGGTCGCCTTCCCATCTTCCGACAACCTTGATTTTACCGTCCTCCGTGGTGGATCGCTTGACTGACTGACAACCGGTTCCCATCACGGTAAAGAGTGATTCCACTCCGTGAATACCATACCAGAACAAATCGGGATGGGTCTTTTCAATACTTGCCGGGCTGGTCGTCTCGCAATACACAATCTCACCATATTTGCCACTTCGCGCTTCCTGAGTGGTTTTACCGAAGCGTAGTGACGAGCTCGAAAAGATAGGGATTTGGTATTCAGTCGATGCCTGAAATATTTTAATGGCGTCTTCGAGAGATCCCGCAATGGGCTTATCGATGAAAACCGGCTTCCCCGCTTTTAATACCGGTAAGACCTGCTCCAAATGCGGTCTTCCATCATTGGTTTCAAGCAGAACGGCATCAACCAGTTCCAGAAGTTCAGGAATGGAATCCACTATCTTCACCCCCATTCCCGATATCTGTTCGGTATACTTCGGAATCCGGCTCACACTCGATTCAATATCCCGGCTCCCGTGGGGATAAGCGGCCACCACTTGACAAAATTCCAGATTTCCCGTCGCTTTGGGATCGTTCATCGCCTTGGTGAAGGCGATACTGTGAGACGTATCCAAACCAATGATACCAACCTTCACCTGCTGAGCGGAAACACAATTAATGTAGAACAATCCGAAACCTATTAAAAGACAGTGGTGGAGTAAGCGCATGCCTGAAACAACCACCTGCCAGTGATGGCTTCAAGCGCAAAAACTGCGTGAAAAAGGAGGATAAATTTAGGAGCGAGCTACCTCTCCCCCTTGCCCTTATGGCTTGCAAACGATCCGCTTTCTGAACACGATGAGAATCCCTGATACCTTTACTATGAGAATTTCGCACCGCGTCGCCACGCTGATACTTGCAAGTTTCCTTGCCCTGATAACCGGACATTCCGAAGATGCCCCCCGCCCCAACATTCTCTATTTCTATGTGGACGACATGGGATGGGGTTCCATAGGTCCTAATGGTCAAAGCAATAGACGATCCACCGGACTTCCCAATGTCAAAACACCAACCATCGACCAACTCGCTGCGGAAGGCATTAATTTCACCCGGGCGTATGGCTGCACGGTCTGCTCCCCCGCCCGATCGTCCCAGCAAACCGGTTTTCATCAGGGGCACACCTTTGCGGACCGCAACGATCCCAACAACGCCAAAAAAGCGATACGGGCCGAAGACGTCACGATGGGAGACCTCCTCTCCAAAGCCGGTTACACGACCGGCTACTGGGGAAAATGGGGATATGGCGGTTCAAAAGATCTTCCCAATCCCGTGATCGAAAACCTTCAGACCCTGCCCACCTCTCACGGTTATCAATATGTTCTGGCAGAGCTGCATCATGTCCGCGCCCACACCTTCTTTCAACCCACGCTCTGGGCGGCGCCGGCCCCATCAGGCAGCAAGGGCGGATTGCATCTCGTTCCGAATTCGCTCAAGGAACTCAAAGGCAACGCTAATTACCCGGATTCCCCATCGAATCACAATTCCCCGAACTACCCCGACAGGGCCTATTGTGATGATACCTATGCGCTGGCCGCCCTGGACTTTGTTAAAGCCAACGCTGCTGAATATCGAAAGCATGGCACTCCCTTTTTCGGACTGTTTGCGGCACAGATTCCACACGCACCGTTCAAAGAGGTCTCAACTCTGCCCGGCTGGGACGCGGCTTACCGGGGTGATCCCCATTTCAGCAATCTGGGAGCCCAAACTCAACAATGGGCTGCCATGGTGACAAGAATTGATGCGCATTTCGGCAATATCCTCGCGGCGCTGGATGACCCGAACGGCGATGGCGACACCAGTGACTCCGTGAGCAATGAAACCCTTGTGATTTTTATGTCCGACAACGGCGGCCCCTCCGGTCGGAACAATGCGGAAATGGATGCTAATGGTGGCCTGCGAGCGAACAAAGGTTCAATCTATGAAGGCGGAATCCGCGTTCCCACAGTGATGAGATGGCCGGGGAAAATCAGAGCCAATCAAGTTAATGAAAAACCAATCGATGTCACCGACCTCCTCCCAACCTTTTGCGACCTTGCCGGGATTGACTCCCCCGTCGGAATCGACGGCGTATCGCTGGCACCACTGTTGACCGGTAAAGAAAAACGGAGGGAACGGGAATTTCTGATTCACGAAGCGGGCAAAAGTCAGTCGATTATTAAAGGTGACTACAAATTGGTTCGAAGCCCCAAAGGACTGGAACTCTACAATCTGAAAACCGATCTAGCCGAGAGTGAAAACCTGGCAGCCGGCGAGGAAGAGCTCGTCGATGAACTGGAAACGCTCCTGCTTGGCGAACGAGTCGATGAACCGCGCGGTTTTGCCAACACTTATCATCACTGGACCGGAGCTGACGACGCAACAACTTCCGATCCCGATAATTGGTCCGACTACCGCTATGAAAATGCAGGTGTCGTTTATACCGAAATCACCGGCGCGCCCGATGTGTCGTGGGTGGCGACGATGGAAAATACCGAAAAGCAACCCCGGAAGGCAAATGCCGACTCCGATCTGAAATTTCTCGGACTGGAGATCAAAGGGAACTCAGAAATGAAGCTGGAACTCGGCAGCGACATCAACCTCACGGGGCGGAATGAAATCCGTCTCTCAGAGAACGGAGTGCTATCTGTGAACGGAGGAACGGTGACGTCTTTGAGGTGGATCGACGTCCGCGAAGGAGCCGGGCTGCGTGGCAACGGCAGTGTCGAGGCGACGATCTACAACTCCGGCGATGTCTCGATTTCAGCGAGCGACAGACCGGGCAAAGCGACGCTGCAAGTCGTCGGTAACTACATAGAGTCAGCCGGTGCCAACTTGTCAGTTTCAGATCGCTCGGCTCTGCGGATCCATGGAACCGCCGAATTAGCAGGGATACTTCGACTCAATGAATCAGCCCCGATCAACTGGCAAACTGGAGATTCGTTCGAAATTCTGACCGCCAACTCGATCACGGGAAAATTCGCCAACCACGGCAATCAGGTCGTAACTCGATCCGGAGCGCGTCTCCGGATTCGCTACACGGAAAATTCCGTATTTTTGGAAATCGTAGCTCTGCCGCGGAAAGTTAGATCCTGAGCGGTTAAAGATCTTTAATATAGGAGCGGGAAGAGTTGCGTTTCACTACCCATCCGGAAAACTTGGCGTAGATATAGTGTCTCGAACCAATCGTTTTCGAATCGGTTTCGGTCACTATAGAACCATAGTTCACTTTGCTGATCAGAGTATCGTCGGACGATGGGCCGGTTCGCATTGCGACATAGCGATCGTTGGGCTTGCTCCAAACCACTTTCCAGGTTCCATTGCCCTGATCTTCCAAAAAGGTATAGGAGTTGACCTTGGTCGGAATCCAGCCCTGCACTTCGATATTCACCCAGGTCTCGGTATCAACTTCGGTATCTTCTCCGATCTGGGTTAACGGAATTTTTGACTGAGGATAGATCGCGCCCAGGCGGTTACTGGAACCAAAGCTGGTGTCTTCTCTCAGATTGATACCGTCTTTTCCGGTATAGGTGACCACGACCGGCTTGGTGATATCCTGACTGGCCCGCAACGCAATTTCCTCCATGGGAACCATCGGCTCCACGATATCCTGAGTGACGGTCGTCGGGAAAGGATTCACAATCATTTCATCAGGCGAGGCGATCGAAGCCGTTTCGTAAGGCAGCTCCGTCGAATCCTCGATCGGTAACATGGCCGGAATCATCCGGGTTTCAGCCGGGGCCGGGGCATCTACTTTCACGGTATAGAGTTTATCGGAGGTTTCCGCGACCACACGAAATCCGAAATACTCGCTCCGGAACGAAGGCGTGGCCATCGTCCGGAAACCTTTGTAATGGATTTCCTTGTGAAGCATTCCGGAACCGTAAGAGGCGCCCCTCACCGTTTTGTATTCGTCCCGGTCCTGGTACCAGTCATACACCCACTCGCTCACGTTGCCGCCCATATCGTAAATGCCCAATTCATTCGGCAGAAAACTTCCTGCCGGTGCGGTAGCGGGATAGGTATCGTCGAAAGGAAAGCAACCCGTGCCCCCGGTGACCGATGCGAAGGATTTGTCCGCATAATTTTCGACGGCCAGATCGGTCGTCCATTTTTTCCCCCAGAAATACTCTTCAGCCGCCTGCTTGGACCGAAGCGCCGGAGACTGAAAACTGGTCTCCGGTTTGAGCCCTGCAGCGACACTCCACTCATAGTCGGTCGGGAGACGAAAAGTCATATTCTCCTGCTCGGAAAGCCATTCGCAAAATTTTGTAGCTTCTTCCCAGCTCACATTCACAACCGGATGGTCATCGGGCTGCGACAATCCCGCTCTCGTGATGCGGCTCAACCAACGATGATCCGTCATTCCAGCCGCCTCGGCAAAGAAACGAAACTGCTCGCGGGTCACCTCGTGAGTTCCAAACGCAATTTCGAGGTCCGGAAGCCTCACAAACCGCATCCCCATACCGTTTGTCAGGATTTTACCCTTCTCCGCATCCCCTGAAAACCAGGTGCTGATCTGAGGGCTCATAGCCGGAAATTTCGCGATCGACGTGCTCACCGGTTTCCCCTCCTCGCCCAGTTTCTGACTGAAGTAGAGCGCGAAATTAAGTGCCAGTGTGATACCCGCACCCAATACAAAAAATCTTAATGGGGATATTTTTAGAAAGTTCATATTTCCAGAAATTACAGTAAATATCGCGTAACTTTTAAAATTATCTATTAATTTTTGTTAAAATTAAAGAAAGCGACAAATCTTTGACTGTATCGTGAGCGGGCTGAAGCCGCTGTGTTTCGTCGTTATCAAGAACGGGAAAGGACGCAATTTTTTAGTACTTTCGGGAACGCAGCTTTGCAAATCGGGCTTTTAAATGTTGCCCTTCAGACGGTACCCTGTTAAGTGGCGGGCTGTACCCTGTACAATCTCAAACTGTACCCTGTACAATGGGGCTCTTTTTATCCAGATGAACGAACAATCCGGCTACCGTTCTCCTTTCCCGCTCAATCATGGACTGGGAAAGACTGATCGCACCCTCGAAAAAGTGAGCGTGATCGTTCCCTTTTATAATGAGGAGGAATGCGTGGAATTTGTGCTCCGCGAAATCGTGGAATGCCAACCCGACGCGGAAATCATCGGAGTGGATGATGGCAGTTCGGATTCGACCTGGGAAATCATGCAGAAAGTCGAGGGTATTACACCGCTGAGACTCAGCAAAAACCGCGGCCAGAGCGGTGCCCTGTTTGCCGGACTTTCCTATGCCTCCGGCGAGATCCTCGTGATGCTGGATGGTGACGGTCAAAATGACCCCGCCGACATTCAGAAACTCGTCGATTTGATCCGCTCGGGCGAATGCGATGTCGCCTGTGGGAGACGCGCCACCCGAAAGGACACCTGGAGCCGCCGCACCGCGTCACGGATTGCCAACAATGTGAGGCGCACCTTTATCCACGACGGGATCAGCGATACCGGTTGCTCTCTGAAGGCGATGTTGAAAGATCACGTCGACCTGCTGGTTCCTTTCAACGGTTTACACCGCTTTTTGCCGGCCATTTTCACACATGCCGGGCTTCGCACTGCCGAGGTGGATGTCAATCACCGCGAGCGGAAAGCAGGTCTCTCCAAATACACCAATCTGGATCGCGCGATCCGCGGGGTTTACGATTTGGTTGGCGTGTGTTGGTTGCTCAAGCGGAAGGTGATTCTCCCACCGATCGAAACCAATCAGAAGGCGTAAACTACTCTGCAACCACACCGGTTTTCGTCTTTTCGATAAAGTCACGCAGGTCGTTATTCCATTGCGTGTTAGACTCTTCGATGGTGTACATCATGTGTCCACCTTCGTAGTAGGTATACTGGATGTTCTTCTGTAGATCCGGGGAAATATTGAGCTGATCCAAACTGTGTTGAATCGCAAAGGCTGGCGTCGCCAGATCCTGTCGGCCGCAGTTGACGAGCACCTGCAGGTAGGGATTTTTCGCAATAGCCTCCGCCAAGTGGGGCGTCGCTTTGACGGACTCCCCGGTAAAAGTTTTGTAGTCCCAGGGCTGAACTTTCCGGGTCAAAATTTCGTAGATATTATCGCTCTTGAATTTCAAATCGTGGCTCAAGTAGTGTTTTAAGGTCGATGCAAAAGGTCCGTAAACCGCATCGTAACTTGGATCCCCCGATTCGCTGCGTGCCGGACCGATGATTCGACCGTCGAACCTCCCGATAGTTTTACCTTCTTCCTTGAGAATCTCTCTCCGGAATAGACCGGAATCGATTCGGAGATTCTGGCGCTCGATCAAATCCGGTTCCATCCCCGTGTAACGGGCCAGTTTCTCTACGATTTCTTTCCGCTCCGCATCGCCAAGTTTCGCCCCGAGAAGCAGAGCCGTGGCATACTCATTTTTCGCAAAAGACTCCACTTCTTTCCGAAAAGCCGCCATATCCGCCACCACCGGTTGGTCCAGTTTACCGTGGTAAGCTGCCACCTCCGCCAGCGCGGGCAGAAAACATACATAGGCAAGATCGTCGCCCCAAAGAGTTTTAAAATCGATCACTCCGGAAACGAGGACGATACCGTTCAAATACATCCCGTAGCGATTCTGCAAGGTTTGCGACAGCCCGGCGACCCGCAGGGCTCCGTAACTTTCACCGATCAGATACTTGGGAGACAACCAGCGTTCGTTGCGATGCACATAAAGCCGCACCGCTTCACTAACAGACTTCAAATCGCCCTCAAACCCGTGGAATTCCCCCACCTTGTCTTTCTGGGCCGCGCGACTGTAGCCAGTACTGACCGGATCGATAAAAACGAGATCTGTCACATCGAGAATCGAAGCCGCATTGTCCTTCAGCTTGAAGGGTGGAGGCGGCATCTGTCCATCTTCGGTAAGGTGAACCCGTTTCGGCCCGAGCCCTCCGAGATGAAGCCAGACCGCACTTGATCCGGGGCCGCCATTAAAACAAAAAGAGATCGGCCGGGAGGAAAGATCAGCCTCTGGATCGTCATTTTTTTTCGTGTACGCCACATAAAAGACCGAAGCATCCGATTTCACCTCCTCACCACCGTCGAGACGGATCGTTCCCGCCGTTGCCGTGTAGTTGATCACCTTGCCGCGAATCGTCGCCGTCCGCTCCGTGATCGACTGCTTTTCCTCCACTTTCTTCTCCGCCGGTTTTTCCGCAGGTTTCTTGTCCTTCTCCGGTTCGGCAAATGAATGAGTTCCGCTAACAAATGCCAGAGAAATCGCAACAATAGTGGGAAAGGAGAATCGCATGCCGAATTCATGCCCCAGCTTGGAAAATTTTCAAGCTCACCTCCTTCCGAACCGGCAATGCGTCATGGTGCCGGTTTGCACGGAAGACGAATTGAATCGAATGGTAGAACTGTTGTGAGAAGGTTCTTCCATTTTGCTTATCTGATGATTCCGCTGACTCTCGGATTGGCATCCTGTGTCCCGAAATCGAAATCGGCTGATTTTGCCGAAACCATCGAACCCATTCTAGCGAAGTATTGCTACGATTGTCATGCGGACGGAATCGACAAAGGGGACATCGAACTCGACCAGCACCTCTCTCTCGAAGAAATGATGGCCGATCGGGGCATGTGGGAAGGTGTCTATTCCAATCTCGATACCCGGCTGATGCCTCCCTCCGACAAAAAGCAGCCCGACGATGCCGAACGGGCTCAAGTGCTGGCCTGGATCGAAGATGCGGTTTTTCAGTTAAATCGAAAGAATCCCGACCCGGGGAAACCCGTCATCCGTCGACTCAATCGCACCGAGTACAACTATGCCATCCGGGATCTCTTCGGTATATCATTGCAGCCTGCCGACAAATTCCCCGCCGATGATACCGGCTACGGATTCGACAACATTGGTGAAGTCCTTTCCCTATCACCGACCCTGTTCGAAAAGTATATTCAGGCGAGCGAGGAAGTGATGGATGTGGTGATCCCGACCCAACCCGTCCCACCAAAATCAACGTTGTTCAATCCCGGTTCTTTTAAAAAGCGCAAAGGTAACCCCGACCCCGATACCGGAACAATGTCCAGCTCGGGAACGCTCGGAATCCAGTTTCAAACCAACCAATCCGGTCGCTACGAATTCCGAATCACCGCAAGGGGAAGCCGGGCGAAAAACGAGTGGCCGATCATCAGGGCAAAAGTCGAGAACGGGCCACAGAAAGACCTGAGAGTATCAAGTGACCGCCGAAAGGAATATACCGTTAGTGCCTATCTGAAACACAGCCAAAAACCACGCTGGTTCGACGTCTCCTTTATCAACGACCTTTACGACCCCAAAGCCAAAGACCCCAGCCAGAGAGACCGGAACGTCTTTATCAATCGAATCGAAGTTGTCGGCCCGATCGAGGACAAACCTCCCGCTCCGATCAAGGTATATCAAGATTGGTTGACCCGGTTTCCGGAGAAATCAGATGCCGCGCGGGCCCGCAAGATACTGGAACACATCGCCTACCGCGCCTGGCGACGTCCGCTAACCGACAGCGATCTAGATCGGCTCACCGGCCTTTACGAGGCGGCCAGAAAAGACGGCCAGAGTTTCGAGGAAAGCCTCAAACTATCGATCAAAGGCATCCTAATTTCCCAGCGCTTTCTGTTTCGCGGGGAATCGGAAAATGTTACCTCGAAGCCAGAGGACGCCGCGAAGTATGCCTTCGTGGATGAATACTCACTGGCTTCGCGTCTCTCATTTTTCCTCTGGAGCAGCATTCCGGATGACGAGCTTCTCAACCTGGCGGGCGAAGGTAAATTACGGAGCCAACTCCGAACTCAGGTCACTCGCATGCTCGCGGATAAACGGTCCCTCGCCTTGACCGATAATTTTGCGGGTCAGTGGCTGCAGCTGCGGAATATCGAAATCGCCTCCCCCGACCCAAAGCAGTTTAAAAGCTGGAACGAATCTCTCAAAAACTCGATGCGAACCGAGACCGAACAATTCTTCACCTATATCATTCGCGAAAACCGCCCCGTTCTTGATTTCATTGATGCCGACTACAGTTTTCTGGACCAGCGAATGGCCGATCACTACGGGATGAAAGACCGCGTTAAAGACAGCCGGTTCCAAAAGGTCGTATTTACAGAAAAGGACCGATCCCGCCGCGGCGGTTTACTGACGCATGCCAGCATTTTAACGATCACCTCCGACGCGACTCGCACCTCGCCGGTTAACCGGGGCAATTATGTATTAGAAAATATACTCGGGACGATCCCGCCTCCGCCGCCGGAAGGACTTGAGATACCTCCACTCGAAGCAGCAGGAAAAGGCCAAAAGAACCTCACGCTTCGGCAGCAACTGGAAATTCATCGCGAAGACAAACTCTGCTCAAGCTGTCACGCCCGCATGGACCCGATTGGTTTTGCCATGGAAAATTACGATGCTTTCGGAAAGTGGCGGGATCAGGAACACGGCCAACCGATCGATACCTCAGGAGTGCTCTACACCGGTGAAGCGTTCGAGGGAATCACTGGACTTCGCGCCCTGCTCGCCGAGAAAAAATCAGAGGCTTTTATGAAGTGCCTCTCGGAAAAACTGCTCACGTACGCACTCGGTCGGGGTGTCGAATATTATGACAAACCGGCCCTCAACCAAATCGTGAAACAGACTCAGGAAAAAGGCTTCCGGTCCCATGAACTGATCACCGCCATTATCGAATCGGTTCCGTTTCAGAAAACCCGGGTGGTTTCGACGGCAGCACCCTGAAATCGGGTCCGGATTTTGCGCTCCGGGAGGAAGGGAGAAACATTTGCGGGGACGCCCGGAATGGGATTAAGTCACTTCTCTTATGCCCAAAGCACTACCCATCCCAACGACAGAAAAAGCACTCGCCATTAATCTCGACAATGGTCGGTATGGCACCTTTGCAGAAATCGGAGCTGGACAGGAAGTTGTCCGCTGGTTTTTCCAGGTGGGAGGGGCCGCTGGCACAGTAGCGAAGAGCATCTCAGCCTATGATATGACGATGAGCGATACGATCTACGGAAAAGCGGATCGATACGTCTCACGCCCGCGCCTTGAGAGCATGCTCAACTACGAGCAGAACCTGAACATCGAGCGGCTCACCGAAAGGGCATCGAGCACCGCGTTTTTCTCTTTCGCCAATACCGTTTCGGCCCGCAACTATTTGGGCACCAACAGCTGTCACGGATGGATGGGAATGAAATTCCAGGCCAATCCCGGTGACGAATCGAGCCAGATCGTGATTCACGTCCGGATGCTCGATCCCACCAATGCGATGCAGCAGGAAGCACTCGGTATCGTCGGGGTTAATTTGATTTACGGAGCCTGTGTCAATCACAACGATCCCGATGACATCATGGAATCCCTGCTTGATGGACTCAGTATCCAGAGAATCGAGATTGATATGATCGAGTTCTCCGGCCCCTGTTTTTCTGAAATCGACAACCGCTTGATGAGTCTCAAACTGGTCGAGATGGGACTGAGCAACGCCGCAATGTTTGGACCGGACGGAAGGGTCATCCAACCCTCCAATGTCCTCCGGAAACGTCCGCTCCTTGTCGAACGGGGCAGTTTCCGCCCCTTCAGCAATGCCCACCGTGACCTTCTCCGGGCCGCTCACGAAAATTTCTGTGCGGAACCGGACGTTGAAGAGGGCGAGATTCTTCAGATCGCTGAGTTAACCATGTCAAAACTAATGGAAGAAGGCGCCATCGACTACAAAGACTTCCTCGCCCGGGCCGATATGCTGCTCGCCTGCGGAATGACCGTGTTGATTTCGAACTACTTCGAATACTATCGCCTCGCCCAATACCTCCGGCTTCACACCGACAATAAAATCGCGATTACGATTGGGATGGCGGGCTTAAAAATGGTGCTCAACGAAAAATATTACGAACACCTCGCCGGGGGAATCCTCGAGGCTTTCGGCCGGCTCTTCAAACACGACCTGGCATTCCATGTCTATCCATCAATGGATCGGGACACCCGCGAAATCTGCACGGTGCATAATTTGAAACTCGGTGATGAGATTCGCCACCTCTACCGCCACCTGCTTGAGAGAGGATATATCAAACCGCTCGATAACTACGACGAAGACAGTATCGATGTTTACTCCCGCGAAGTCTTGAAAATGATCAAAAATCAGGATTCGAAGTGGGAAAATATGGTTCCGTCAGAAGTCAGAGATGTGATCAAAGAAAACGGCTACATGGGCTACACCGGATAATCCCTGAAAATCAAAGACTTCGGTTTCGATTCGGCAAAGCACAACGTATCTTTGTTTCCAATCATGAATGCACCTCACATCGTAGTCCTCGGCGGCGGATTTGCCGGAATTGAGTTCTGTAAAGCCCTCAAAAATCAACCGGTCAGAATCACTCTGGTGGACCGTCAGAACCACCACCTGTTCCAGCCGCTCCTCTACCAGGTCGCATCCGCCGGACTGGCCGCCCCCGAGATCGCCCACCCGATCCGCAGTATCTTTTCGGACTTCGATAATGTCGATGTCATTCTCGACGAGGTGACAGCCATTCAGTTGAAAGAGAAATCTGTGAGCCTCAGAGATGGCGATTCCCTTGATTACGACTACCTCATCATCGGTCTGGGAGTCAAAACCGGTTATTTCGGGAACAACGAGTGGAAGAAGCACGCCCCGGGCCTCAAGACAATTAACGATGCCCTCCGGATCCGGCGGGAAATCCTTCTCGCCTTCGAAAAGGCCGAAACCTGCGAAGACGAAGCCGACCGCCAGCGCTACATGACCACCGTCGTGGTGGGCGGCGGCCCCACCGGAGTGGAACTGGCAGGAGCCTTTGCGGAAATCGCCCGCCACGTGCTCAAGAGCGATTTCCGTAAAATCGACACCAGCACGGCGCGAATTTTTCTAGTCGAAGCCGCTCCGCGCCTCCTCACAATGTATGATGAGAAATTATCTGACTACACAGAGAAAAAACTGACGTCTCTGGGAGTCACCGTCAAAGTCAACACCATGGTTAAAAGCATCTCGGATCGCTCCGTCGATCTGGGAACCGAGACGATCGAGGCTGGCAATATCATTTGGGCGGCAGGAGTCGAAGCTCCCAAAGTCACCCGCGATCTGGGAGTGGAACTGGATACCGGAGGCAGAATCGTGGTGGAAGGCGATCTCAGCGTTCCCGGATTCCCCGAAGTCTTTGCTCTCGGCGATATTGCCCACTGCATTGACCAGGCCGGGAAGCGGGTTCCCGGGCTCTGTCCGGCAGCCATTCAGATGGGGAAACACGCCGCCAAAGTTATCGCTGACGAACTGGGAACCACTCCCGCAAAAGGCTATCCGGTTCGAAAACAGTTCCGCTACTTCGATAAAGGTAGCATGGCAACAATCGGTCGATCCGCCGCCGTCGCCGAAAGTAACGGAATGAAATTTGACGGCTTTATCGCCTGGCTGATGTGGCTCTTTATCCACCTTCTCTTCCTCGTCGGTTTTCGAAACAAAGCCGCCGTCCTGCTCCAATGGATCTATGCCTACGCCCGATATCGGAGAGGCGCGCGAATCATAACCGGCATCACCTACGATTCCTAACCTGGAAACTTCTATAATTTTACTTACGAATGAATCTCACTGAATTAAAAGAAAAACACGCCCAATATCAGGCGTCCGGTCTCAATTTAAATATTCAACGTGGTCAGCCATCGGACGAAGACTTCGATCTCAGTCTCCCTCTGATCGATATTCTCAAGCGCGACGATTACAAAACCCGCAGCGGGATCGATGTCCGCAACTATCCGGGTGGAGTCCGCGGTATCCCTGAAGCCTGCGAATTGTTCAGCGAACTGCTCGGCGCGGAACCCGGTGAGATGGTAGTCGGTAACAACTCCAGCCTGGAGATGATGACAAACGTGCTCCAGTGGGCTTTGATCAAAGGCGTCAAAAACAGCCCTCAGCCCTGGATCCGGGAAACTCCGAAGATGATCGTCACCGTTCCCGGTTATGATCGCCACTTCAGTCTGCTGGAAACGCTGGGCTTCGAAATGGTCCCAGTCGAAATGACCGCTGACGGTCCCGATATCGAAGCCGTCGAGCGACTGGCCAAATCAGACCCTCAGATAAAAGGTATCTACTTTGTTCCCACCTACAACAATCCAACCGGCGATACCATTTCCGAAGACGTCGCAAAACGTCTCGTCACTCTCGATGCCGCCGCTCCGGATTTCACTATTCTCGCAGATGACGCCTATTCAGTGCACCACCTCGATGATAATCCCGGTGAGATCCCGAATCTGCTGCAACTCGCTAAAAGCGCCGGTAACCCGGACCGTGTGATCCTGTTCGGCTCCACCTCGAAAGTTACCTTTTCGAGCGGTGGTATCGGACTGCTCGCGATGAGCGAAAGTAACCTCGGCTACTGGTTGAAATTGTTCTCCATGCAAACCATCGGCCCCAACAAAATCGAGCAGTGGCGCCATGTTCGCTTCCTCGAGCAATATCCCGGCGGGTTAAAAGGGCTCATGCGCGACCATGCCGCCATTATCAAACCGAAATTCGATGCCACTCTGAGAATTCTGAACGAGGAATTCGCCGGCACCGACCTCGCTACCTGGACGGAACCCAGGGGCGGCTACTTCATCAGTTTCAACACCGCCAGACCCGTTGCCTCCCGCGTTGTCGAGCTCGCCGCCGAGGCCGGGGTCTCCCTCACTCCCGCCGGAGCGACCTATCCCGGAGGCGTTGATCCCGAAAACAGTAACATCCGGATCGCCCCGACCCGACCACCTCTCGGCGAAATCGAAGAAGCCGTCCGGGTCATGGCAAACTGCGTAAAATTAGCATCAGCGGAATACGACGAAGCCAACTGATCCCGGATAACCCGATAGTGGAAAAGGATTTAGCACCTGCTGGTAAATATTTTACCAGCCCACATCGGTTTTGGGGTCTAATGGTGTGGTTTTCGTCGAAATATAAGGGGTTTAGAAACTTGGCATCGAAAATGCTTTCTTTTTTAGTGTATGAAAAAAATTGAAGCGATTATTAAGCCGTTCAAACTTGAGGAAGTCAAAGAGGCCCTCACTGATGCCGGTATTCACGGAATGACAGTTAGCGAAGTCAAAGGTTTTGGACGCCAGAAAGGTCATACCGAGATTTACCGTGGTTCGGAATACACCGTCGATTTCCTTCCTAAGGTGAAGATCGAAATCGTTGCGGACGACGAAGAAGCTGGAAACGTTGTTAGCACAATCGTTAAAGCCGCTTCAACCAACAAAATCGGTGACGGAAAAGTTTTTGTCAGCTCAATTGAAGAAGCCGTTCGGATTCGCACAGGAGATCGTGGTATCGACGCGATTAAGCCTGCTGATTGATCCTTAAACCGCCAAAACGTGTTTAACAAAAGCCCGGGCAAATTGTCCGGGCTTTTTTGTGGCCGCTCCGCCCCTTTTTTGGATATTGAAACGCCGGTTAAGGCTTTCGGATTTCGATTTCCACCCGGCGGTTGAGAGCTTCTTCATCGGCGATCCCGGTCACCGGAACGATCGGTTCCGTCTCCCCTTTTCCGACGATCCGAACATTGGTGGGATTGATCCGCAATTCACGCACCAGCCAGTTGCGAACCGAATTGGCCCGCTTTTCACTGAGAATCAAATTCGCTTCGTCCGGCCCGATACTGTCGGTATGCCCCTCGATCACAAAGGTCGCGCCCGGATTGGTTTCGATCAGATAAGCCAGCTTGATCATCGTGATTTTTGCCTCGTCCTTCAGCTCAGTTTCGTTAAAGCCAAATAAAATGTCAGAGGGCAAAATCGCAGTCGTGCTCGTCCCCCGACGGAGACCTCCGGTTTGGCCGATCAAATCGTCGAGCGAAGAATAACCCTTCACGAACTCATCCGCTTCATTCCCCATGACCTTGGTAGCCGCCTTTTTGAAAAATTCGTCCGTATCAACTCCTTTGCTGTCCTCATTGGTCGTATCGATTTCGAGAACCGGCTGCTCCGCCGCCATCTGGTTGGAAGAATCGACCAGCTTCTGCCGCATATCCTGAAGATCGTTCGACAAGATGTCAGCACTGGAAAGGTCGATAGCATTGGCCGCCATATCGAGAGCCTGCGCCGGCACCTGAGGCATCGGGGCAGCGGCACCGAGTTCTGCAAGCTCAGCCGGTTTCATCCGGATCGGCTCATCCTTCAGCATATCCATCAGATCGAAATCATCGACATCCTGAGTCATATCCAGATCGCTGATATTTTCAGGCTCAACCACATCCAGATTATCCGGGAGCTTCGGTTCATCCGCGAGAAGTTTCTCCAGCTCGCTCCGGTCAATTGTCTCCTGCTTGGTTTGGAGCCGGAAATCGATTGGCCCCGGAGGCTTCGGTTTCTGCTCCCATTTACTGAGCACGAAGTAGAGCAGAATGTGGATCACCACCGAAACCAGCACCGCCAGCACGATCCACCAACCGAGATTTCGGGTCTCGACCTTAAAAACCGATCCGCCACCATTGGTGTCGGGATGCCAATCATACTCTGCTGCCATACTATAATTGAAAAATTACCGCTCAAACTACTCCCCTTTTCCCCCAGATCAAAAGGTTGTTACACGGCGAACCTCTGAAGAATATGGAAAATCCAGTTTATCGAGTCCGTTCCCTTTTTACGGAACCCACTCCACATTCATAACGGAACTCGCGATTCCATCGGTAGGAAATTCGAACAAAGCCCGCCACGACCGGTTAAAAACGGAACTGTACAGGGTACAGTCTCGAATCGCAGCTTTTCCCTGTCCCCTGCCCCTAATAATAAGTCCCTGGAATCACCAAATCCCCCTGATCGCCGCGATAAAACCGGTGAAACAACTCAGTGTGAGAATGGACGCCTAAAACTGCGTAAACCTCCTTGATATAATCGTTTACGGTATGAACGGACAAATCAATCTTCTTCGCGATTTCTTTCCTCTGATACCCCTGCAGGAGAAATCCGAGAACCGTTCTCTGACGGGGGGACAACGCTGAAATCCCTTCCCTGGGGTGATTCGGAAAGGCCGTTTCATGGAGCCAATCCACCTCACTGAGAACAATATGGGTAAGCCGGGCGTCCCGCAGGGAAAATTGACGCCGCCCCACGCTGCGGAATAAACTGATCACACTGACCTGCCCCTGCCTTGTGGTCCGTCCGGAAAGAATAATGCCGTCGAGGTCCGCCTCAATCAGCTGCGGAGCGATCGATGAAGCATTGAGTTCCTCGTCCGATACCATTTGCTCCTTCACCCTCGTGACGTGATTCGAAGTTGTCAGCAGTGCGGACATAAAAGGCTCCGTCATCCACTGCAAATCCGGATGCTCCTGGATCTTCAGGTACTGGTCGAGCTGATTATCCCGGAACCCTCCGTGCAAAAATACGGTATGAGTCGGAGGAGCACTGGGATCGATCTCGCCCATCAAAGACCACACCCACACGTCCGCACCGACTAACGATGCCAGCCCGTTCAGCAACATTTTGCGCCGGTCATTGAGGCTCAATTCCGACCCCGAAACTTCCCCGAGAAGCCTCACCAGGTGAACCACATCCGCTCTTTCCAATTCGCCGTCCATCTTTAATAAATACCCCTCTCATTGTATACCCTCAACCTATACTTTCTCCGACCCCGGAATTGCCTCGCGAAAATTCACCCCGTGGCGCGATTCCTGTAAAAATTAAATTCGCGATTCAGCGCCCTGAAACCATATCATTCCCCTCGCGATGAAAGCCAAAATCAATCAATTTAAAACAAGCTGTAACCTTTTACTGCTTATCACGATATTCACCCTTCCGGGGTATTCAGCGGAGCGCTTCATCGTCGAAAACCGGGAGGGAAAAGCCGCGATCGTTATATCGGAAAATCCTCAGCGAATGCAGCGACTTGCGGCGGAGGAATTCCGGATGCAGATCGAGAAAATCAGTGGCGCGCGATTACCGATCACAACGAAACCAATCAGCGAAGGCATAAACATTTATATTGGTGCCAGCGAACCCAATCCGATCAAAGCCGACGGCCTGAAAGCGGGAGCCTATCGCATCGCCACCGGGCCGGACTGGATGTCGCTCATCGGAGACGATACCGACTTTGAACCCACCGAGCCGTTCGCAAAGCGAAACAACGATATCCCGCGCGCTCAGGCCGAGTGGGAAAAGATCGTGGGCGCCCCGTATGGAATGCCATCGAGAGGACTCTACAAAAACCAGCTCAGAATGCCGGCAACGACCGGAAAGCCTGACGGAGCTGAGACAACAAAAGACGAGAGATTCGATATTTGGGGCCTCGATGAGAGGGGCAGCTTTAACGCTGTGTGCGGCTACCTCCGGAAACTTGGCGCCCGCTGGTACCTTCCCGGAGAGCTTGGTGAAATCCTCCCGGAATTGGACTCAATCCCTCTGACGACAATCGATGAAACCGTCGTTCCCGATTTCCCTCTCCGGCAGTTCAATTTCCGCTTCAGCACCTCCGGATACGATACTTCGATGTGGGCGATGCGACTCGGCATTCGAAATGACGAAAAACTCCAGGTCGCTCACGGTATGGCGGGTATGACCAACCATACCGAAGTCTTCGCCAAACACCCCGAATGGTTTGCTCTCTACGGAGGAAAGCGGGATTTCAAAGCCGGTGACTCAAAATGCCAACTTTGTTACTCCGACGAAAGCCTGTTTCAGGAGACGCTCCGCTATGTGCGCACCCTTCTCGACACCTACCACTTCGAGAGCGTCTCCGTGATGCCTCCCGATGGCTACACCGCGATCTGCCAGTGTGACAAATGCCGGGGTCAGGATTCGCCGGAACGTCACGAACGGGGCCGCCTCAGCAATCACGTCTGGGGTTTTGTGAATCGCGTCGCTAAAGAAATCGCCAAAACCCATCCCGATGCGAAAATCCTTAACGCTGCCTACGGGGTCTATACCCTCCCCCCCGATAATATCGATAAACTCGAACCCAATGTCCTCGTGTGCATCGTCGGAGGTCGCCGCCCCATCAACAAAGCAGGCCTCAAAGGGTCCGGCGAAGCGGCCCCGGAACTTCTCCGTGCCGCATGGGCGGAAAAGACCGATAACCCGATCATCTTCTTTGAAAACTATCCCTTCACCGGTCGCGGATGGTATCTGCCCACCTTTGCCGCGAAGTCTCTGATCGATACGGTGAACGCGACGAAAGATATCTCTATGGGCGAGGATATCTGGCTCAGCGTAAGTAGAGATTTCGATACTGAAGGAATCGGCTTTAACCACTTCCTCGTCTACTTTACCGCCCGCTCCTACTGGACCGGGAAAGCCGCCTCCGGCTACGAAATGTTCGACGAGTACTGCCGCCTTTTCTACGGCCCGGCAGAAAAGGAAATGCATACCTTTTTCACCTACTGCGAGGACCATTGGACCGAAATGGAAAGCGATATCGAAGTGACAACCACCGCGCTCAAACAATTCGACAAAGCGAAAGCCAAAGTCAAACCCGACAGCATCTACGGAAAGCGTATCGGCCTGATCGATGACTTCCTCAAAGGACTCCGGATGAAATCAACCCAGCTCAGCCAGAAACGCGGGCCCGTCCCCACGGTTCGGCTCATAGGCGATGCCGAGGGAATCACTATCGACGGAAAACTCGATGAACCCTACTGGGAAAAATGTCCTGTATCCGCATCAGGCAAACTATACGAACTTCAAACCGGTCAAACCCCAACCTTCGGAACCACCTATAAAAGCGGTTGGCATGGCGGAAATGTCTACTTCGCGATCCGCTGCGATGAATTACCCGGAGAAAAGCCCGTCGACGCCGCCATTCAGGACGACGATACCGCTCTGTGGCGTGGCGATGTGATCGAAATTCAAATCGCTACCGAAACGCATTCCTACTACCAAATCGCAATCAGTCCCGACGGCGATATCGTCGACCTCGATCGCGAAGCCGCCAAAGGCAGCAGCCTGCGCTGGAGCTCCAAAGCCGAAGTCGCCACCCGGATCGAGGACGATCACTGGACCGTGGAAATCCGACTCCCCGTTACCGACGACGAGAACGATCCCTACCACCAGATCATTGGACGCAAGCCAATCCAGAGCCTGCCCTGGCACATCAACATCTGCCGCCAGCGAATTCGCGAAAATGGCGAGGAACACAGCGCCCTGTCCGCCACCGGCTCCAAGTCCTTCCACGATCCCCTCAAATTCGCCCATTTCTACGACGGCAAATCTCACCAGTTCGAAGCGGATCCCAAGGTGACTGACTTTGCGATCGGCTTCCGGAAAGCGATGAAATCGAGAAAAGCCGAAGCGTTCCTGTCCCTCGCTCAAGGCGATAAACTCACTGACTTCCAGAAATCCGCCGCTCTTGAGCAGGCTGCGCAATATCTCAGGGAAAACGCCGGTCCCGTTGTTGAACAGATCCCACTCGAGCCCGTCAAAAAAGCCGCCCGGATGCAGCATCTACTCATCCAGAGAAAAGCCCCCGAGCTGGTTGAAGAGTTTAAAGATGAAGACCTCTCCAGTTGGCCTTTCTGGAAACGGGGCGATGGATATCGCCTAAGAGGTCGCGCCTGGTTTATCAGTAAAAACGGTCCCAGGGCCGAGGCTGATCTCAGCGCTGCGCTCCCCTGGATCAGCGATTCAAAAATCAAGCAATCGACTCTCCTGGCTCTCGCCCAGAACCGCGAACATCTCCTCGAAGACGACGAGAAAGCTCTCGAAGCCTACCAGGCTATTGTGGCAGGCGATCGAATCGGCAGCTCCGATCAGTATGGAGCCCTTCAGGGAATCGCCCGAATCTATACCAGACAGGGCGACTACGGAAAAGCCCTCGAAACCCTGAACCGGGCCGCTCCCGAAAAACTTAAAGGCTCCTGGAAAAAGAACATTCAGCAATCGATCGAGCTCGTGAACGAAGCTAAAAACGCCGCTCAATAAGGGCTTATTTATCCAGCGTCACCGTCACGCCATCTCCAATCGACTCAGCCAAGGTATCTCCGTCAAAATGAAATAGAGCAAGCGTGTCTTCGTCGGCTTCGAGGGCACGCTTTCGTGACGGCGGAGTAAAATCGTCGAGGTAGCGCATCACTTTCGATAAACGGAGTTCATCGATTGACCCGTCAAATGAACTACCGGTTCGGAAACGAGTCGGCGCAAAGCGCGGGAAGTTTCCGGGCAAACTGTCAGGCGTATACTTCCCGGCTTTCCCGTTGATATAGATTCGTTGCGTGAGGATGCCATGCTCCGCAGCCGCTTTCAGCACCACTCCACTCCCCCTTGCGACGAGGTCGGTTCGCGCCCCCCAGGTCCATGCGACGTGAACCCATTGACCGCTTTCGAACAAAGTCTGGCGGTAACAGCGGGTGGTTCGCAGTTTCGAGGCACCATCGGTTTCAAAACTACCTAGTAGACTCCGGTTGAGGTACCACTGATTTCCCCCAGCCACTCCCTGGCGAATCCCCAATGCCCAGCTTTTTCCTTTTTCGGTATCGAGAGTGATCATCGCCCCCCCTTCCGTCAGGTTAAGGGTATCGTAGTTAGGTCGATACCAGAATTCGATTGTTCCCTCTTTGAAAGGGAGCGCCCCGTTCCCTTCAATCATTAACCGGCGGTTTCCACTGAGCTGAAGGGCTTGATTATTCTCGGCAGTCAACGCACCGGATACGTAGATTTCCGCCGGATCCGGAAGCTCAGTTTGGGTATCAGCTTCCCGCTCCCATGGCACCGGCGGCTCAAAGTAGGACTGCGGGTCCTGCCGGGCGAAAAAGGGCGGCAGGTTGCGTACCCGCAGCAATTTGGGCTCCAGTAACGTGAAGCTCCATAAGCCCGGCAGGCTTTCAGGGATGGATACCCACCCTCGTTTGCCCTCTGTATTAATATAAAGTTTTCCGGACGGATCATACAAACTAGCAGCACCTTCGAAATAGATAGCCCCGCCTTCAGCCCCTGTCGGAACCTGGAAATACCAACGCGACGGCGGGTCCTGAGGAGGGTCAGGCTGCCAGTATCCGGGAGCATGGAGCACCAGTGGGACCCTCGAATCGGCACGAAGTAACTGCCCGCCGTCTCCGCTCGCCGAAATCTCGTAGGCCGCTTCGGGAGCATCTTTAGGGAGTTCAATCCGGGTGTTAAGATTGCTATCGGATTCGACTCGGTTCAAGTCGAGCCCCCACGCATTGGGCGCGTCCAGAGCGGTGAGGGTTACCTTCCCACCCGCATCTCCCGGACTATCGTCCCGGGGACGACGCAACCACAGCGAGACCTTCGAGTGAACCGGTTTCCGCACGATAAAACTCAGTTGATCGCCGACACTTTCCGCGCCGATCCAGGACGCAGCGGGAGTCGTGAAATTTCTCGCCCGGGTCACTACATCCTGCGCATAGGGCACGCCCTGAGCGAGGAACAGCATCCCCGCAGCACTGATATCACCACGGAACTTTTGATTTTCCTGATCCCACTGAGAGCTCAACCAGCGAAGCTGCATCCCCATCGCTTCCGCAATGGAGGCGTCACCGGATTCGGAATAAAGAAAATGCCCCACCCGGCCGGATGGATTGTTATAGCCCAGAGGAGTTGAGGCAAACTGAGTCGGGGCCAGAAATTGAGACACGTCTTTCGCGACATCGTGCGCCAACGGAGTTCCCAGGATTTCGCGACCATCCAGCAAGCCGCCGATATCCGCATGAGTTTTATAGGTAGAGGCTTTGTAGGGTCGGTTTTTGGTCAAACCAATCGAACTTTCTCTATCTCTGAAAATTTCGAGTGAAGCCTGTGCCATTGCACCCAGTTCCGGATCCCAGTCGAGACTGTAGCATTGCGCGAGACAGCGATAATCCATCAGCGACCGCCAGGAGCCGACGATTTCCTGTGGTGACCAATTCCGTTTTGCGGCCTCACCATATTGTTTGACCACGTCGCGAGCGCGGCGATTCCCCGTCAGATAGTAATCGCGCAACATCTGAGCGAGATCGGTTGAACTCGAAATATTACCACTGGTCCTACCCTCCCAATATAGTGGCAACGTGGCCGGTGTCGCCAGATGATCACCTCCGACGCTGTTACCTAAATAAAATCCACGCTGCTTTCCGGGACCGTCCCAATGCGCAAAATGATTATCCATAAAGGACTGATTGTTTTTCGACGCCAGTTCATAGATATCGCGATGACCGCTCCGAGCATAGAGCATCCACAAACCGGGACGCAATCCGTAGGTCGCCCAGTGGTAACGCTTGAAAGAAGGGTAATCATCTTTATAGGTCAAATGCGGTCCGGCGTAGTAGTCTACAAATCCATACTCACCCCACTGGTGAATCCGCTGGTGCCACCACGCCGTAGCGCCATCCACCGTTGCTTCGACCCCGGGGAAATTTTTAGTATCCCGGGGATACAGCGCCCCCAGTGCATGAGATTGATATAGCCAGTCGGGATCGACCAGCGCCAGCACCGGATAACTGTGATTGGCGGAAGCTGCCGCCATCGTCACCGGCCCGTCTTTTGCCGCTAGAGGTCGGAGCAGGAGCTCATGGGTCTTCGCCCACCCCACCGCGTTGTGCTCAATCGCTTCCGCCTGTTTGATCAGTTCCGGAATTCGTGGCACATCCCTCTTGATCGCGAGCTTTTCCAACCAACCGGCGAGGTCCCAGCGTTCCACTAATGATGACATCTTAAAGTCCAGATTTTCGCCACTCCGGGAACTCCAGAGGTGAAGCGTTAAACGATCCGGATGAGCTTCGAATTCTTTAGGATGTTGCCGGGCCGCATCCCGACAAGCCCAGCCGAGACCACCGTTTTCACCCAGAACGGTAAACCAGTCGCCGCATTCCTCACCCTCGTGAATCGGACCCGCGGGACCGTTTACGGAATAATGATTTCTGCCGTGCTTGAATTGAAAATGGGAGTCCTGAATCATCCAGGACGAACCCGGAGCGGCACTGACAAACTGAGTTGGGTCCAGACGCGAGGTCGCAAACGATGCCCCTTTTGATGTTCCCGCCGGAAGCGCCAACTCCCAGCCGATATCAGTGAACCAGACTTCATTGGAATCCTCCGTCAAAACGAGGGTGTGTTGAATCTGCACGTCCGGCTGACCGGCAGAAAATTCCAGTCGTGTGATATGTCGGGCCATCCGCTTCCCTTCAGCCGTGCGGTAATCACCTTCGAATCGAATGCAAGCCGAGACGGGTCCCCGTGATTCGATATCCATCGTCTCACCTTCAGCAGCGGCACTCGCAACCACTCCATCCTGATTGGTGATATAGAGCCCCTTTACTCCCTGATCCGTAGCGACTCGATTTCCCTCAATCTCTATTTGCGCGATCGGCGAAGTCCCGCGTCGCAATCGATAGTCCGCCGTTCCGGTATCTACCACCAACTGCCCGTCAGCTTCGACCACCGTCAGCCCGGGTTTCGCCTCTCCTACCTCGGTTGCGACCTCTACAAAGATACCGTTTTCAGGGACCGCAACCGTATCGAACCTAACCCATTGAATCGAACCTTCCCGGGCCCACCTCGCGGTGATCTCCTTCTGATTCAGCAACTCCCTTCCCGCCTTGTCGAGCAATCGAAGGTTCGCAGCCTCCCACAACGCCCCCGGCGCGAAAGGGACTCCAAAACTGAGAGCTTGCGGTAATGAGCCATTCACTTGGTTGGGTATATCGAGTTGGATCGGTATTTGCGTTCCCTCAGGCACACGGCTCGCGACCGCCGCACTGACAAAGGTTTCCGCCGAGCCTGTCAGTTTACCGTCCAGAAAAGCTCTTACCACGACACGCCCCTTGCTTAATTTTGCGGAACGCAGATCTACCTCCAGTCGTCCCTTCCGCCCCTCCGGTCGTAGCTCAAGCTCCGCGGCCGGCAACGTTTCACCCAGACCAAACAAAGCAATCTCCAGCCTCGTCCGCAGCGGATCACCCCCAAATTCAATTACACCATCCAGCCAGCGGTCCTGCGGGCGCGCCACCGTTCGAGGGAAACGAACCGCCACCATCTCCCCGTCCGTCAACTCAGGCTCGACAATCCCGTTTTCCGCCCGAATTCCCGCCATCGCATCATCGAACTCCGCCAATGGCGGCGGCCCAAAATCACAGCGTAAGACCGGCTTTTCAGCTCCCGCCAAAGCAGCGGACCAGAGGCACCAGAGACCAGTTAGAACCGCCAAAAACGGGATATTTCGAATCATATCAAGAAGCGTGAGACCGCCTCAAGCTACCGGCCCCGCAACTTCCCTCAATCCCTAAGAGTGACACGGTTGCGTAGAGACCGACATCCGAGAAGTTTCGCCGCAAAACTTGGCTGAGTTAATCAGCCTCACTTTGGAGAGAGTCTCCGTTTAGCCCTTGGAGGTCAGTTCAATGGGGTGTTCTTTCGATCGGGCATGAGATTCGACCATTCATTAGAACGTTCATCGATTTCGACCCGAAACAACCCTCCTTAGCTCACCCCGTCTTTGTCGACAGCCAGAGCGTCCTCAACTCCGCGAAATTCCTCCAGCGCCGCTTCCAGTGACTCAATAATGTCCGCCGCCAACTCCGCAGGCGGCGGAAGATTCTCGGTGTCTTCGAGGGACTCGTCTTTCAGCCAGAAGATGTCGAGGTTGGCTTTGTCGCGGGCGATAATCTCGTCGTAGGTGAACTTTTTGAAGCGGTCGGTTTCTTTGCGGCGGGCACGAGTCGGCGCTTTGTAGACTTTGATGAAATCGGTCAGGTCCTTTTCGGCGAGGGGATTGGTCTTGAGAGTGAAGTGCTGGTTGGTGCGCAGATCGTAGATCCAGAGATCTTTGGTCCACGGCTTTTCGCTGGCTTCTTTTCGTTCGAAAAACAGCACGTTTGCTTTCACGCCCTGGGCGTAGAAGATGCCGGTGGGCAGGCGCAGCAGGGTATGGACATTGCAGCGCTTGAGCAGCTCGCGGCGGATGCGTTCGCCGGCTCCGCCTTCGAAGAGCACGTTGTCGGGGAGAACCACGGCTGCGGTCCCGCCGATCTTCAGTTCGCTGACGATGTGCTGGAGGAAGTTGAGCTGTTTGTTGCCGGTGGTCGCCCAGAAATCGTCGCGCTCGTATTCCCGTTTCTCGGTGGTCATCTTACCGTCGTCGCCGACGATGGTGTAGCCGCCTTTTTTGCCGAAGGGCGGATTGGCGAGGATCATGTCGAACTTTTTGCCGCTGGATTGCGACAGGGAATCGGTCCGGTCGACCGGCGGATCGTCGTCGCCGGCGGAGCCGATGCCGTGCAGGTAGAGATTCATGGCACAGAGGCTGCCCCTATTGATCTTTTTCGATTCTTCGATTTGGCCGAGTGTCAGAAACTCATCTCATCGGAAGTTTATGGCACTTTGATTTCCGGGACGAGTTTATGACATAGATACAAACGGGATCGCCTTCATCTCAGTTAGGAACAGGGATCGGTCATAATTTGAACGTTTTTTGACACTTTCTACGGATTGGTTGAATGTCAGGTAGGTAATCGATTCATCCCCAGTTTTGCCTGCATGCCATCTGATCACAAGCGGCTTGATTTTTTTCCTTGAAAGACCAAAAACAATCAGTCACTCAACTACTTGGCAATGTTACGCCACTCTCTAAAGACCCGATCCATTTCGTCAAAAACTTCCTTTTCCGCCGCAGGGATACAGTATGGATGAAAAAATCCGTATTCCTTGTTCTTTCGAAGAAGAAAATGCACCCTCTCTCGAAAAGCCTGTTTAACATCGGTGGAGTAAACATTGGGAAAGAGGTACGCCTGAACATATGCTTGAACCAAAATAATAAAATTCGTCCACTTGTCTCTAGCCATAACAGTATCCTGTTTCATTGTGTCGGCATCTAGTTCGAGAAACTGATAAGAAATTGGTGGGGCCTCAAGATTTTTGGCCTCGTACTCTATTATCTCCTTTATAACGTCGTCAATTTCATCAATTCCAAACGGTTCCGGATTTCGGAACTCAGCAAGGAGCCGAACCGGTTCATCCACCTCACACCATCCTTTAAATACCCGATCCATTTCGTCACGAACTTCCTTTTCCGCCACAGGGATACAGTATGGATGAAAAAATCCGTATTCCTTGTTCTTTCGAAGAAGAAAATGCACTCTCTCTCGAAAAGCCAGTTTAACATCGGAGGAGTAAACATTGGAAAATAGGTACACTCGAACATATGCTTGAACCAAAATGATAAAGTTTGTCCACTTGTCTCTAGCCATATCAGTATCCTGCTTCATTGTGTCAGCATCGAGTTCGAGAAACTGATAAGAAATCGGTGGGGCCTCAAGATTTTTGGCCTCGTAATCTATTATCTCACTTATAACGTCGCTAATTTCATTAATTCCAAACGGTTCCGGGTTTCGGAATTCAGCAAGAAGCCGAACCGGTTCATCTATTTCACTGTGTAGGGATTGAACTTGGCCTGATATCGGGAGCTGGACATCCCGTAATTGAGTTTCGTAGTTCTGTTTCCATATGGCTATTAACCGTTCCGTCAAGCCCGTTTCCTCTAAATATGGAATGAGGTCTTCAGCGGAAATGTCTACAATCGGGGCTCCGAGAGCACCTCCGCCAATTTGGCTCCTAGAAAAATAGAATCGCAAACCCGACTTAGTGACAATAAAGCAATCAAAGTCTGATGTTCGAGCGGTCGAACCTAGGTATGCGATTATGCTCTCTGCGCTAGTTGCGGTTCCGTCACATGCGCCTCGCGCAATTAATTCTATTACACCGTATGGAAGAGGGTATTCATTGTCATTTTTAAATATTCTGTAGCATGAAACTTCGGTAAGCTCATCAAGGAAAAGTGAAAAGGCTGAAGCAAGCATATTTGGATAAGGTCTGCCATGGAAATACTCGCTGTATTCAAAACGCACTGACAAAAATGCAGAATCGACAATCGTCGGAACGCTGGTTAGATTAAACGTTGACGTTTCCCCTGGATTTGGTTCGAAATCGTCAAAAGCAAACGTTCGGAACGTCATGATTTTCTGCCATATTTGGCCGTGAACTATTGTGTGAATTTCCCGCGATGCGTGGCGGGCCTTCGGAATGTAGAAATGTGGTATCTGAGCTTGAATACAATCTTTCATCCCTAAGATTGTTTCCTTGTAAACAGTCTTAAGTACCAATGAACCCTCCTCCAGAATGGTCGCGATTCCAGTGTTGGAAGATTCATCGAGGCGCTCCGCAATTGATCGCATTATTTTGAAGCGCCATTCGGAATCTCGTAGATCGAGCCACTGTCGGTGGTTTTCTTCGGCGAACTTGCATTCGCTATCTAGACGAACCGGAAAAATAAATCTGTTCGTTTCCTTTGATTTCTCGGTCTCAAGGGCGATATCCATTTCGAAGCGCAATACATGGCTGTCTTTCTCCAAATGCTTTGACATAAATAGGATGAACAGATCAGATTCCCGAATATTTGCCTCGATTTCCGTGAGCCAATTTTGTCCCGCGAGAAGCTCTCTCGTGTCTTGCCACGGACGGAGTCCCATCTCGGAAAGGAACGAATAAACCTCATTGGCGGCACCCGAATCTTCGCGGGCGTAACTAAGAAAAATTTTCATCTTCGTGGGGCTATAGTGGAGAGCCAAATTCCCTGACTAGGCGCTCATGGAAAATTCTAGTGCAGGCAATCGAAACGCGTCAAGAAGAACCTGAAACACTGGTCTTCCCCAAAAATTTCGACCAGCTAGTGTCTAAGTAAATTGGATTGACTCGAAGTCGGGATGTGAATTTTCCGAACCATTCCTTAATATTTCCGAATTAGTCCCAAAAATCGGTCTATTTCTCAGGCTAAAAGGGCTAGTAATCACCTCACATTATTCGGATACCTTTGTCGTTCTAGTCGCCTTTCGTAACGCCTCCAGCATCCCGTCCACGTCAGTAATATACGAATCGCGGCTTTCGAATTTCGGGTGGGCTTTGTAAACGATGATTCCTTCGCGGTCGATTACGAACCAGCACGGATTATTTTCGGTCAGCATACCCCAGCGCAGACATTTCCTCGAAACTCCGAAAATCGCTGCGGCCCGACCTGCGGGATCGGAAAGCGGTGTCGCGAACACAAGCGATTCTTCATCTTTGAAGGGATTATCGAAGGTCGAGAGAAGCAAGTTTTTCTCTGCAAACACCCGTGTGCGGTGCAGGTCAACGACACAACCACGAAGGCTGCAGCGCCAAACTTCTCGATTTCGTCTTTCTTCAAACGCAACTGCGCCTGCTCGTGCATTCATCCGCCTCATCCATCGTGAGCGCTGAAATAGATTGCGATCGGCCTTTTCCCGAGAACGGAGGACAATTTGAATTCTTTGCCGTCCAAAGTCATCACCGAAAAATCGGGAGCTGGCTGACCGATCTTTGCGAGATCCATTCCTTCGGGTTTGAGGCCATCGGCGTAGGCTTCTCTCGCGATTTTTGCAAAATCGATGTCGCTTTCGGTCTGGCCCTCAACAGTTTTCGCGACTCCGCTCACGCCGTTCACCTTACTTGATTTTGCTCGTTCAATCACATCCGGTCGAGCTTTGAGAATTCCCAATGCCTCGATTGCTCGGGCCCGAACTGTGGGCTCAGGGGCGGTCTCGGCAAGTTTAGCGATTTTTTCAACAGACTGCTGATCGTCGCGAACAGCAAGGGCACGTATCGCAATCGCCCGGATGAAGCCTTCATCATCATCAAGCGCAGTCCGTAAATTTTCGACCGATTGATGATTCACGATTTCAAATTCGAGGGGAACCGCACCTTCCAGCCCTCGTCGAAATTCTTTTCTTTCACCGGCGGGAACTCCTGATTTCGGAACTTATTGAGGGGCGAGTTTTTCGTATCCTGACTTTGGGCAACGACCGAAAGAACGAGAACTGCAGCACTCAGCCGAAAAATATTTCGCTGAAATGTGTTATGCTTCATTTCTCACCTTAGCCAGTCCCGGACGCCGCCGTCAATTGCTTCATCCGAAAGAAAAGAAATTTCATCAACGGGCGATCTGTTTTGCAATGCGCCAGAAAAGTTTCCTGAAGATTGCACCGCCAACTGGTCCATAATTAAGTTTTCCGAAAAAGTCACACCAAAGGGTGATCTTGTGAGATTCCTTCCCTGACTTCTTACTTTTCATGCACCCGGAAATCCGGGTCACGAACTGAGGTCTTTTACAAGATTGTTCAAAAGATCACTGTCCTTTTGGGCGCATATAAGCCTTCTCGTCCGCTTGTTTAGGACGGTAGCCTCGTCGTCTACGATTGCGACTAAACTGCTTACTGTAAATGTTTTGTGAGAAGTCTATAGCTCACGCCATCTCTTCCTGGGTTTTCCCTTCTTGATTCATCCGGTAAATGACCTCACGGTTTTCCCGGCACAGGTGTCGGTGATTTTTATTTTACATTATTTAAAACACTACAACGCTGATAGAATTTCGACACCGTGCCAAATATAATTTATTCCTTTGCACATTGAATCTGCCATGCCTGAAACCCCGTTTTTAAATAGTAATCTTAAGCCCGAATACTGGGCGTTTATCTCCTATCGGCATTTGGACAATCAACAGCCTGGTCGACAATGGGCAAACTGGCTCCACCAGATGTTGGAGGCTTATGAAGTGCCAGAGGACCTCGTAGGCCAAAACAACGGCATCGGTGAAACTATCCCAGATCGCATTTACCCGGTGTTCCGAGACGAAGAGGATCTACCCGCCGACGCAGATTTGACCAGGGGAATTCGTTCAGCCATCGAGCGTAGTAAGTACCTTATTGTGCTATGCTCTCCCCAATCAGCCCAAAGTAAATATGTGTCGGAAGAGATTAAGTATTTCAAGCAATTAGGACGAAGGAACCGAATTGTAGCAGTATTGATAGAAGGTGAACCCAATTCTAGCTGGGACATTGGGAAACAGAAGTTGGGTTTTAGTCCCTTTCAAGAGAGTTTCCCCCTTCCACTAATACACCCGGTTTTGAATGATGGAGAGATTGATCTAAATTCAAGGATAGAGCCTCTTGCTGCCGATCTCCGCTTACATAATGGTCTCCAAGGCTGGACTACCACGGCTGCTTATAAAGACGTTTTAGAAGCAGATGGAACTCTCAAGGCGGCTGCTATTGCCGAACTAGTTGAACAGTATAAAAGCAAGCTGGAATTAGGAAGCAGTAAAATTCTCTCCGCCATCCTTGGAATTCCACTGCGAACACTAACTAGGCGCGATAAAAACCGGCTGTTAAAAAAAGCCCACAAAAGGAACAAGAATCTAGCTAGATGGTTAGCATTAACTATGTTCATGGCTTTATCCACATTAATTGCACTTTTGTTTGCTCTCCAACAGAAAGCCGTCGCGCGCAATGAACAGTCAGTCGCGGAATGGAGGTTATACGCCAATCAAATTGAAGGTGCCCGTCGTGAGTTTTTGGGAAATCGTTTTGTAGAGTTTATTGAAATTCTGAATGCTACTAATCCGAGGATGCGGGGCTGGGAGTTCGACTATCTTCAAAATAAAATAGGGAAGCAGAGGATCGCAATTGGAGAACACGAAAGTTATGTTCGATCCGTATCCTATAACCGCAGCGGGGAACTTCTGGCAAGTGGAGGTTGGGATGATGTGGTCAAAATCTGGACCGCTAAATCGGGTAAATTGCTTAAAGTTTTGGTCGGGGTGTCAGGGATAGATTCATTAGCATTCGATAGTAATGGAAACAAAATCGCTGCCGGTGGTTTTTCAAATTTTATGGTGTGGGACGTTCGAAGTGGAGAGGCAGTTATAAATATTCCAACTATGGTCGATGGCGTTGGCACTAACATACGCGGCCTTGATTTTTCTCCGCTTGGTGATGCAATTGCTACAGGTCACAGCGATCATACAATTAAGTTATATAACCTGAATACAGGTGACACATTATTCACTCGAAGACTAGATCAAAGTATATCCTCTCTACGGTTTAGTCCTGACGGTTCTAAGCTGGCTCTTGGTCTTTCAAATGGTTGGAAAATCATTGATTCAAAAAGTGGAAACGACTTGGTAACGCCTAGAGATATTGTTGGCAGCAGCATTGCTGTTTCTTTTGACAGGTCTGGTAATCGGCTTGCGACTGGAGGTGGAGGTGATGTAGTTCAGATTTGGGATGCTCATAATGGGAAAGAAATAATAAAAATGAAAGGTGTTCACTCCGATTACATCACTAGTGTTGACTTTTCACCTGACGGGGAGAAGTTGGCGAGTGGTGGCGCGGATCACACTGTGAAGGTTTGGAACACACGAACGGGAGATGAAGAATATACATTTTTGGGTCATACTGATAACGTAAATACCGTTTCGTTTGGTTTCGATGGGAGTATAGCAAGCGGGAGTAGCGATAAATCTGTGTCGGTGTGGAAATTGAAGAAGACTGAATCGTCGGTATTGGCGCATTCTGATATCGCGACAAGCGTGGCCTTCCATCCCGATGGAGAGCGTTTCGTTAGTGGTGGCTGGGATCTAAAGGCGAAGGTCTGGGACACAGCTAGCGCAAAATTGCTTTTTGAATGGGAGCATAGCAATGATGTCACGAGTGTTGCTTTCAGCCCCGATGGGAAGTATGTGCTGAGTGCAAGCTCAGATAGAACTATCAGGGTAATGAACGCCAACTCTGGAGAGACCGTTCAAATTTTGAATAGTCACACATCTGGAGGTCTAGAGGCAATATTTAGCCCTGACGGAACGGAGATTGTGAGCTCTGGCTGGGATGGCACAGTGCGAGTCTGGGATGTAAAGAAAGGATTGGAAAAGAGAGTGATTAGGAACGAAGGGCGTGCCCGCTCTCTCTGCTTCAGCCGTGATGGAAATTTTATCATTTCGGGGTTGGATGATGGTAGGATTTTGGGATGGTTGAAAGAGAATGGCGAACAAATGTTTGAGTTTGATTTGGGAGATTTCGCGGTAGATAGCTTGTGCTATTCAGAGGACGGAAATATTATTTTTGCTGGCTGCGGGGATCACATTGTAAGGATTCTTGATGCTACTAGCGGTCGACAAATTCATTCGCTTCTTGGGCACTCAGATGTCGTATCTACAGTTGATGTTAGCCCGGATGGAAAGCAAATCGTCAGTGGTAGTTATGATAAATCCGTTCGTTTGTGGAATATTGAAACTGGACAACAAACAATCGTGTTGAATGGGCATAAGGCTGTAACTAGCGTGGATTTTAGTAATGACGGTAGAAAATTAATTAGTGCTGGTTTTGGAGGCAAGGTAATTGTTTGGTGAACTGATCTCCTTCCATCTATACCTCTCTCCATTGTGTATTTATGCAGGCCGCAAAGCGTCTACACTCTGCGGCGCTCCAAAGTTCCCGGTTGACTCCGGACTTGCTTCCCTCCTGAGTCGCTACCGTCCAAGATCCAAAGCAACGTGAATTTGAATTTATTAAGGCAATCCAGAGGAGCCCAAAAATCTCGAACGAAACCTATATTCGCTTCAAAATTTCAGCATTAGAAGTTCTGAAGCGGGATAAATCGATATGTGGACATGCCGTCCTTCATCACATGAGGGTGAAGTATGGAAAAGCATGCTCTCGGAGTCTCGTGCCAGAATTAGTGAGGATGGTGCAATCTGACGAACTCTCAGTGGGTGCCCAGTTTGTGACAAGGCGACGCTCTCTTTAGTCTTGCTTTAGCACTAATTCAGATTTTTGACGGAAGGCAATGAACTCTCACAAAACGGTCCAATCGTGAATCAGTCGTTTTCGGTCGCCTTAACTTCTTCTTTGAGTCGTTTTCTTTCGTATCGAAGATATCGGTAGAAGGTGGATCTGCTGATGTTGAGAGCTTGGCAGATCTCAAGAATGGTATGGTTGCCTTCCCGGAACAACGACGCGGCTGCAATCGCGTTGCGCTTTCCTTCCGGTGAAAGACCTTTCGGCCTACCGCCAATTCGGCCACGAGCCCTTGCAGCGGCCAATCCGGCTTTGGTTCTTTCACTGATCAGATCCCTTTCGAACTCTGCCAAACAGGCAAAGATATTGAAAATGAGTTTTCCTTGTGAAGTGGTGGTGTCGATTGGGTCGGTTAGACTTTTCAATCCGACATGCCTTTCATTGAGGAAGTCAACGACGTCGAGTAAATGTCGGAGTGATCGCCCCAATCGATCAAGCTTCCAAATGAGGATGGTGTCACCCGGTCTGACCTGATCCAACAGTTTGCAATATTGAGGCCGATCTGCTTTTGCTCCACTGGCCTTGTCGGTGAAGATTCTGTCATAGCCAGCTTGGCTGAGAGCATCAAATTGTAAATCTGGATTTTGATCAGTTGTGCTGACTCTGGCATAACCGAAAATCATGCATCTGAAAATCCTTTCTACAGATGAAACACCGGAACTCTCTTCAAGTTCCCATGCTTCTAAGTTTCGTACTTGATAAGTGTTTGACATATACTCTTAATATTACAAATGAAAGGTTGTTCTAAACACATCTGCCCAAATTGCGTCGGGGAAGAATTTATCAAAAAGTTAAATTGCGACAAAGGAAAACACAGGGCTTGCTCATATTGCTCGAATGATTCACCCACACTTTCAGTCGAACAGCTTGCGGACAAAGTTGAGCCTGTCCTGGAAAATAACTATTGGAAAGTGGATCGTGATGTCTGTGTATCCGCTGCTCAACAAGTTCAGAATGTTGTAGCTAAGGAATTATGCGTCGCAGACGAGATTGCAAACGATGTGGCTTCAGAAATTCGACAACGCGGAAATGTTTATCCAGATTCCGGCAACTTTCTTTATATTCATGACAACTCAGGAATCGGGCAATTTGGTTCTTTGTGGCATAAATT
Source organism: Verrucomicrobiales bacterium (assembly GCA_029213005.1). Lineage (GTDB taxonomy): Bacteria > Verrucomicrobiota > Verrucomicrobiia > Verrucomicrobiales > DEV007 > Arctic95D-9. Next base: position 273,255 of record JARGPI010000003.1, on the reverse strand, counting down.
TGAAAATTGTCTCACGACTAAAAGCCGCTTTTTCTCCCCGTCAGCAAAGACGATTCTGGATGAGATTTTTGGTGACCTATCAAAACTAAATTCCTTGAGCGGGGCGTCCATCGTGACAATAGCAGGCCCTGGCGGAGAATTTCAGGATATTTTTCGGGCTCGCGTTTTCGGGGATGACGACCAAAAGCTCAATTCAGCGCTTAGGAAACCTTGGATAGATCTAGCCGGTCCGCCGTCTGAGGTAGCAAGCGCAGGCAGAATGAACGCCCATGGAATTTCAGTTTTTTATGGTGCCAAGGATGAATTGACGGCAATTTACGAAGCGCGGCCACCTGTCGGGAGTAAGGTAGTTGTTGCTGAATTCTCAATTCAGCGCACTGTCCGTCTCCTTAATATAACGTCACTAAAATCCGTGGAAGCAAAAGGTAGTTCGTTCGATCCAAGTGAAGTGAGGCGCATGGAAAGGGCTAATTTTCTTAGAATTTTGAGCGAGAGAATGTCTCGCCCTGTCATGCCTAACAACGAATTGTTCGAGTATTTACCGACCCAGGCTGTTGCGGATTACCTGGCCACCGAGGCCGATTTTGACGGTATCATATACCCTTCCGTTCAACGAGGGCATAGAACATCAAATGTAGCGTTGTTTCATCACGCCGCCCGTGTCGAAGAAGAAGAGGTAATGGAAGGAAAGAGGCTATCTGTTGAGATGGATGTGTTGGATAACCCTTTTGGCATCGTTCGAAGGGTTTGGGAAAAACCTGAGCGCGATAGAAAGGCACCTTCAATTGTTAAGTTCGAAAATCCAGATACTCGGCCTGAGACTTTGAAGATCAAATTGGAAAATGTGACGAATCACTACGTAAAAGAAGTAAAAATGGACACTGAATCCTTCATTGTTCCTCGTGATGTTGAGCCCTTGGCCTGGTTGCCATGAAGCTTGAGACTTTACATTCCCGATAGCACCAAGATCTACGTCATGGTAGCTTTCCATATTCAGCGTCATGGAGAATGTCGCGAAGTTGTTCACCTTTTTGAAACAATCTCAATAATCGGTCGTTTCGTAGAACATGAAGCGAGTTGTTACCCTCCACCTTTATCGCAGGGGTTCCCAGTGCCCGGAGAACACATGCGCCCTGCCTTTGTGTTACGATACCATCGGCAAGAACTATTGTGTCGCTCTCCAGTGTTTGTATTTAACCAGTGGCGGTAACTTGGCGCTCTCTGCGTTGTGACCGGTAGTGTTGTTTGCGCCCCCGTTGGTGACATTAGGGGCGGTGACATCTTAGGGGTGTCAGTGATCTACTCCAAAGTTTTGCAGGATGAAAGAAAAAAGCCGAGAAGAACATTTGCCGATGCACGAATTAGTATTTTGCTCATTTTCAAAGACGAGACATTAAGCCCCCCATATTGTCAACAATCATTGAAGAAACCCTTCATGGTGATCGTCTGTCATCGTTTGGCGCTTCTCTCAGACTTAAGCCTTTCTAACTAATGAGCCTCGTAAAATGGTGGAATTTTGAACCGTCGTCAGCCCAAGTTAACCACTGTGGTAGAATGTATTTAGTTTATAGAGTTTATCCTTATGGGGTCAGTCTTGTGGGGTCAGTCTTGTGGGGTCAGTCAAAAACATTTAACTTTTCTCCATTTTCTGATTTTTAGTGGAAGTTTCTGGGTTGGGATTGATTGGTAGCGTCTTATTTGTTGGCAAACCGCTGGAGCGCTATTGATACCTAACCGTTTGGCAATCCACGACTGGCTTACGGTTGTCTCTTTAAACAGGCGGGTGGCGATAGCAGATCTGGTCAAGTCGCCGCGTTTGGGTATCTGGATTTGTTCGGCAGTTAGCTGGAAATGACTCATTGCCGCTGCCAGGATTTGATCGGCATGTCTTTTAGAGTGATCTTTAACCAGGAGGCTGGATGGTAGCTTTGAGATTCCCCCAAAACAGTGGACACGGACCGTTTAGTCTGAAAACCTAAACCAAACGAAATCATGTCCAACACTGGAAAAACTTACACAGAAGAGTTTCGTCGCGATGCCGTCGAATTACTGATATCAAGCGGCCGTCCCGCCGTTCAGGTAGCCCGGGAACTGGGAGTCAATGTCAACAGCCTGCGATCCTGGAGAGACCGCATCCTCGGCCAGAGCGGAGGCGCGAGCTTGAGTGCCGCAGGCACAAAAGCTCAAGCCGGAGCGGCGGCCGAGGACCTGCTCAATGAGATCAAACGACTCAAGAAGGAAAACGAATATCTCAAGCGGCAACGTGAGATATTAAAAAAAGCCGCGTGCATTCTGGCGGAGGATCCGCAGCTGGGTATGCGTTGATCAACCAATTGCGGAATCAATTCTCCGTGGTCGAACTCTGCGATGCGCTAGAGGTTTCCAGAAGTGGATACTACAAAAGCCTCAGCGCATCCAGGAGCGACCGGAGCATCACCAACGACAGTATTCTCAAAGAGATCCAGAACATCCATAAAACAAGCTTTATGAACTCCTATGGCAGTCCCAGATTAACCGCTGAATTGCAAAAACGCGGTATTGAGTGTTCCGAGAACCGGGTCGCCCGAATCATGGCCAAAAATGAAATTCAGGCAAAACACAAATCAGCGTTCCGGCCCAAAACCATCGTCCAGGATCCAAGTCGAAAACCGGCCCCAAACCTGTTTCAAGGCAAGGAACCGAGTCGTCCCGGCAGTCCTGCCTCTCAGTCCGAAATCGATTTACCATTCAGATCGCGGCTCCCAGTACACCAGTAGAACGATGCGGCAACGCTTAGAACAAAAAGGTATTTTGCAAAGCATGAGTGCTGCAGGTTATTGCTATGACAATGCCTCCTGCGAATCTTTTTTCGCATCCTTGAAAAGGGAAGCCTTTCCAGCCAACTGTGTATTCCAAACCAAGTCAGAAGCACGCCGAACCATTTTCGAATATATCGAGACTTTCTACAACCGGACTCGGATCCACACCTCAATCGGCAACCAGTCACCTTTGCAAAAACTAAATCAATACTACCAATCTAAATCAAAAGCTCTAAATTAACCTAATCGGATCACACTTTTTGTGTCCACTTTATCGGGGGAGTTCCACTATCAAAACCCCTCACGCCGGTAGCCACTGACTGACGTACCCGCCCCAGATCGGGACGGTAATGTAAACGATCAGGAGGAGGAACATGACGAAGGCGAGCACGCTGTTGAAGGCGGATTTCTTGACGATGATCCCGATGAGGAAGATGACCCCGGCGATGATCCGGACCATCACTTCCGGGTCGGTGAGGCGCTCCTCCCGCAGATCCATACCCTGGGAGATACCGATAACGCAGAGCAACACCCAGAAGATATAGAAGGGCCGGGCCTGTTCGTCGAACAAATCGCCCATCGATAATTTTTCGTCGCCTTTGGGATAGATCAACTTGGGGCAGAGCAACGCGGTGGCGCAATACAGACAAAGCGGAATCAATAACATGCGGATAAAAATCCAGAAGCTGATCTCCTCGTCTTTTAACTGGATTTTCAATTCCCAGATATCCCACCAGTAAAAGACCTGAAACAGAAACAGCGAGGTGAGAAACAAACCGTGGGTCAGTGAGGCTTTCCCGTTATTCCGGTTGTAGAGAAAGTCACCGATGAAATTTACGAGCCGCCCGATCGAGAGCCCGAGGATGACGCCGATCAGGACAATCAGAAAATCGAGCCTTTCGGAATTCTTCGAGGCGATATCGAGGATATCGATGCCGGATTCGGAACTGGTTTGTGCCAACAACATTTCCCGGAAACTGATCGTATCGAGTGCCCTGAGCAAGTTTGATTTTCAACGAAATTCCGCCTTTTGACCCAATAAGGCGAGCTGCAGAGGGTTGCTTATTGCCCCGCTTCGCATTAGGGATTCCCTTTTACCCGCTTTCTTCGTTTGACTGCTTCTACTACCAAAAAATCTGTTCCCGCCGCTGCGGCACGCGAAATTTCCCGACGCCGGACTTTTGCGATTATTTCCCACCCGGATGCGGGTAAAACCACGCTGACTGAAAAACTCCTGCTCTACGGGGGAGCGATCGGCCTGGCGGGTAGTGTGACTTCGAAAAAGGAGCAGCAGTCCACTTCCAGTGACTGGATGGCGATGGAGAAAGAGCGGGGCATTTCGGTGTCTTCCACCGTTCTGCAGTTCGAATACAACGATTGCGTCGTCAATCTGCTCGATACTCCGGGTCACCACGACTTTTCGGAGGATACCTACCGGGTTCTGTCAGCGGTGGACTCAGCAGTGATGGTGATCGATGCCGGTAAAGGGATCGAGCCTCAGACTTTGAAACTGTTCGAGGTGTGTCGTCGTCGCGGCGTTCCTATTTTTGTGTTTATCAACAAGATGGACCGCCCGTCCCGCCCACCTCTGGAGTTGATCGATGAACTGGAGCGGGTTCTGGGTCTGGCGCCAGCGCCGATCAACTGGCCGCTCGGCGACGGCCCCCGTTTCCGCGGCGTATTTGATCGCGAAAAGGACGAGGTTAATCTTTTTGAGAGAACTCCGCACGGAGCCTACAAAGCACCGATCGAGGTGGCCGGAATCGGAGATGAACAGATTCGGGAAAAGCTCAGCGATGACCTTTATGAAACGGTGACGCAGGAGATCGAGCTGCTCGACGGAGTGACCGAAACCCTCGATATCGAACGGGTCCTCGCCGGTGAGCAGATGCCGATCTACTTCGGCAGTGCGATGAACAATTTCGGGGTTCAAAACATGCTGGAAAGTTTTCTGGAACTGGCACCGCCACCTGCGGGCCGGGTCAGTGACGAGGAAATGATCGCGCCGAAGACGGACAGTTTTTCGGGTTTTGTTTTCAAAATTCAGGCGAACATGAATCCCCGCCACCGCGACCGCGCGGTATTTGTGCGGATTGTTTCGGGCATTTTTGAACGGGACATGCAGGTGATCGATCAGCGATCCGGTAAAAAGGTGCGACTGGCCAACGCGCAGAAGTTGTTCGGTCAGGATCGCGAGACGCTCGACACGGCCTACGCCGGAGACATCCTCGCTCTGGTGGGGAACTACAATTTCCTGATCGGCGATACCCTGACCAGCGACCAGAAAATCACTTACAACGAGATGCCGCGCTTTACGCCGGAGTGCTTCACTTATGTGCTCAACAAGGACACGGCGAACATCAAGCGATACCGCTCGGGGATGGAGCAGCTCATGAAAGAAGGGGTTGCCCAGGCTTACGATGTGTATGGCAGCGCCCAGCGTGTTCCCCTGCTGGGAGCGGTTGGCCCCCTGCAGTTTGAGGTTTTGAAAGCGCGTCTCGAATCGGAATATTCCGTCGAGACGAGGCTGGAGCAGTCGCCCTGGACCGTGGTTCAGTGGGTTCAGGAAAAAGAACCCGATACCTCGCGCGGTGAGCAGGATCCGCCAAAGGTTCAGCTACCTTCCGGCAGCTCCATCGCGAAAGATCAGGATGGCCAGTGGGTGGTCTTGTTGCCGGCCAAATATCTGGTCAAGATTTTACACGATCGGAATGATCACCTGAATTTCAGGGATCACGCCTACGATTAAGGGAACGGTCGAATACCGCTAAGAAATCGCTATTAGTCGCCGATTCCAGAAAAACGCCCAAAGGGCGTGGCTACGTAGCGACGCCCACTGCTCGCTGGAAATCGACGATATCTTAACGGCATTCAAGGGAACGGTCGCTCCGCTCTAAGCGGCCTGAGCGACGGCTTCCTGATGGATTTGCACCAAATTCCCGTCGGGGTCGCGGATCACGAGCTCCATGGCCTGATCGTCGGCCCGGATCTCGAAGGGATTTGATCTACGGTTGGCAAGTAACCGGTTGAATCCAGCTTCGTCGGTCTCCAGCTCAAGACGACCGATCACTTCCTTCTCAATCTCATCGTCGACTCGCTGTAACCGGATCTCGGAATTGAGCCCTTTCAGTGCGACAATGTACCGGGGAGTTTGATTGTCAGGCTTCATTCCGAGAACCTGACAGTAGAAATCCAACATGGAATTCCAGTTTAATGTGCAGACAGTTGTCATTGGTTAAAAGAGAGCAACGACTTACCCTCCAGTCAAACAAATAATAAAGCCATCAAAAATAAAACTCAATGTTGATAATTTCACAAAAAATCATTTGTAGTTTGGTTAGTTGCACAGTGATCCTGCTGCTTTCTCTCCAAATTGGTTTCGGCGGGGAATTTGGTTTGCGCCATCGGATCCCGGAGGCGGTCCTGAAAAATTACCTGCAGCGTGCGGTGACTCACGCCGGACTGCTCGCCAGCAGCAGCGATCCATCGACCGAAACCTTCGCGGACGATCTGAAGATGCTGGAGAACATCGGGGCAAAATTCGTGGGAAGAGCCGCTTTTGTCTGGGAGTTGTCGCCTGACGACGATCGCCACTTCAACCAGGTGAAAGCCCGGGCCGCGCAAGCTCATGCCACGCTTCCTGACTTGATTCTTCAGGCTGCCATCTTCGAAATTGTAACGCGGGATGTCGAAAAAATCGCGATTCCTGCGTGGGTTTTCGAAGGGCTGGACCTCCCGGTGGAAAACCGTTCATTTGATTATGAGGCGATGCTTTACGACAAGGGCAAATTTCACAATCACTGGCGCGAGGGAGCCTCCGTCCCCGACATGGGCCGGACGGAGACCCGGCTCTGGTTCTACTACCGGGCGGTTCGGTATCTGGAATCCGGGGTCGAAGCACTTCATTTCGGTCAGGTCGAGCTGATGGACGACGCGGATCCCTCCCACCGGCACTGGATCGATCTCCTGAGTCGAATCCGAAAGTTCGCGGCGCTTCATTCCCGTCGCAACCTGGTGCTCTGCGACGCTCATACCCACGGCATTTCAGAAAACGGGAAACTCCTCTTCGATTTCCATTCTTACCCGATGCGACTTCGCGAAAAGCCGGGCGAAGCGATGAAAACCTTCCTCAGCGACGAATCCAGAGGCGACATCTACCGCCACAGTCTCGGCGGAATCTCTCCGAGCGGTTGGACCTGCGAATCGCTCCCCTATCTGGTGGAATTTGATAACTACGGCTACTCCGGACGCGGCGGACAAAGCGTTGGCGGCATCTGGGTCTGGGGATACGACGAGATCTCCTGGTTTGCCCACCAGCCCCGCGAGTATCGGGAATCGTGGCTGCGCGAAGCTCATGCCTGGGTCAAAAACCATCCCTCCCCCGGTGCCCTCCAGTTAGCGACACGACGGATTTTAGCCGCACCGGTCGGGGGAAGTTTTATGTTCCACGCCCGCGACTTCGGGTTGGAGCCGCTTTACCGCGATTTGCTGACGGGACGATAGAAATGTCGCCTCCTTACTGGCCCCGGGCTACGCTTTTCGGGTGATTGACGGAACGAGCTTCGTCCCTGACAGATCCAGCTATGAAAATTCTTTCGACCCTATCTCTGGGACTGTTTCTAATCACATCTTCAGCCTTCTCCGAGGACACCGCTTTCACCAAGCCCACGATCGATATCGGCGTTGTCGTGACAGACCTGGAAGCGTCCCTGAAATTCTACAAAGAAGTCATCGGCTTCACTGAAGCGGGCTCATTCACCGCCTCCCCGGAAGTCGCCAACGGAGCCGGGCTTTCCGATGTGACCGAAGGAATCGTCATTAAAAAACTCAAGCTGGGCGATGGCGAAGGAGCCACCACCCTGAAACTGATGCAATTTGGCGAGCCGAAAAAATCCGACCAGACCTATATCAACTCCACGGCGGGGATCAGCTATCTCACGGTGTTTGTAAAAGACACCAAAGCCGCTCTCGCCCGCGCCGCGAAACACGACGTGAAGCCGCTCGCAAAAGGCCCCGTTGACCTCGGCGGAGGCAAAGCCTTCCTCACCGTGATCAAAGATCCCGACGGCAATTTCATCGAATTCGTCGGACCCTAGTATTTCCGAAATTTCCAGAATTGTACCCTGTACAGTCCCAAACCGTACCGGGTACAGTCCTCCATTTTTCAGACGTCGACGCAAAAAAAGTTAGGCCCACCTTTTCAACCAGTCTGTCACTCGCCAAGCCTGTGCTCAATGGCTCCGCAAACAGGTTAAAAACCTGTTCTCCATTTTCGGCATCCTTAGTTCGACTTTTTACTAGGCCTTCATCATTTTCCAGGTCCGGCGGCAAAGCAGGACGCAGGCGATGGCAAGCCCCACCGCGAGGCCCCACCAGACGCCGACGGATCCCCATCCCAGTTTTACGGAGAGAAAGATCGCGATCGGTATTCCAATCAGCCAGTAGGAGACAAAGCCCAGCAGTGCCGGAATCCGAGTGTCGTGAAGCCCTCTCAGCATCGCGCTCGAGGCGACCTGTAAGCTGTCGACGAGCTGGAAAATCCCCACCACTACAAGAATCCGGGCCGCCAGATGGGTCACGGAAGGGTCGTCGTTAAACAATATGGCGAGCTCTTTGCCAAAGAGCAGAAAAATCAAGGCCCCGACCAGTGCCCAACCCGCTCCGATCCCCCATCCGGAGAGTGCGATCGGCTGAAGACGCCGGAACTGACAGCCCCCCGCCGCTTCCCCGATCCTGACACTGAGAGCCATCGACAGGCCCAGCGGAACCATAAAAGCCGTGGCGGCACACATCAGCGCGATCTGGTGAGCGGCCATCGCCTGTTCGCCGAATCGACCGATCAGCAGGCCGGCTGCGGAAAACGCGGTGACCTCGCACACCATCTGAAGACTGGCTGGAAATCCGATTTTCAGAAAACGGTGAATCGAGCCCGCTTCGGGACTGAGAAACCAGCGGTTCGGCACCCAGTTTTGAAGGCTTCTTGAGCGATTCAACCAGGCAAGCATTGCCACCACGATGAGTATCCGCGACGTCAGTGTGGCCCACGCAGCCCCTTCCAATCCGAGTCGGGGAGCGCCGAGATTTCCGTAGATCAGCACCCAGTTGAGAAAGACGTTTACGAGCACCCCGCCAAGGAAAATCCAGAAGGCCGGCCACGGTCGATCCATCGCATCAGCGTGGGTTTTCAAAGCCAGAGACATCAAGGCCGGCAGCAGCGATATCATGATAATGGTGTAAAAAACACCCGTCCGTGCCACCACGGCATCCGGCTGACCGAAACGGTCGAGAAACGGAGTCAGCAACATGGCGAGGAAAACGAGAATCAGCCCGAGAACCGTGGCGATCTGAAACCCGTCCCGGCAACTTCGCCGTCCCGCTTCATCATCCCGTGCGCCCCGGGCGTTTGAAGTGAAAACAGAGATCGAAGTGAGCAGTCCGATCCCGAAAACAAAAGGAATATAGAACAGCGAGTTTACGAACGTTAATACCGCCAGCTCGGTGACCCCGATTTTGCCCAACATCACGGTATCCGCGACGCCAAGCAGCATCTGGCTAACCTGCCCGATCACGAGCGGCACAGCCAGTTTCAAAGTAATTCGGGATTCCGTCAGTAGTGACATCAATTAGCTGAAGACGATTGGGCGCAAACAGACTTTCAGCTTAAACAGGCATACATCCGCCGGATTTACGCTTCAAAAATTTCGACCTGACGCTCGGAGATGCGGGTAATGATCTGAAAAATAAGCAACCCGGCGACCACCTGAACCACTGATGATAAGATCGCGGAACCGACCAGGGCGATGACATTTCCGCGCATCGCCACAGCGATAAAGCCGGACAGAAATCCGACCAGGACTCCCCCGCCGATCCAGGTCCCCCACCACCAGCTCACGATGGAATGAGACGTCACACTGTCTTTCCGGTAATCCATCGTAACACTCCAAATCTCTTTCATATCCGGGTAGGGCACCCAGAGATTAGCAAAGGGAATAAAGTAGTAGCCCACCATCATTCCGGGAGTATTTCGCAGCTGGCGTCCCGCGAGAGCGTGAGCATTTTTTGCACAGCGATTCAGCCAGATGCAGTAAAAGATCGCCCCCGGGATCATCAATCCCAAACTGAGCATGTTCCCGATGTTCAAGGCGACAGAAAGCGCCAGAACCCGCTCCGCGTCCCCTTCCCCGGACGAGGTCAAAACCTGAGTCACGTAAGCATTGAACAGATTCAGCAGGACAGAATACCCGCAGATTAACAGGATCAGCCATTTGGCGAACGTGCCCGGTTTCTCCGGAGATTCGTAGGGCCAGGGGCCGTTGATCGCGGTTGTGACCGTGGTTTTACCCTCCATCAGGCCGCTCACAAAATGATCTTTTTGATCCGGATCGATCCATTCATTTCCATACTGGAGCATTTGAGACTTCAGCATGGTCCGGCCACTTGCGGCACAGACTGCGGTGTCACCGACGAGGCCGGAAAACTGTGAATTTTCGACTGCAATCCACTCTGGCTGACCTTCTGTCCAAATCAGAGTCCTTCCGGATATTTGACCGGAAGTGATCAGTTCGGTAAGCTCGCTCTCAGAAGCAGTTACCTTAGAAGTGCCATCGGGTGAGTAGATCCAATCTCTCATCACGAGACTTGCCATCTCTCGACTGAGTACGCAACTGTTGGATTATAATCCTTTCCGGAGACTTGTGCTTCACCGGAAGACGACGAACTTATCCAAAAAATGCCATCGGAGAAGACCAGGAAGATGCTCAAAGAGGAAGTCCAGCGACTGAAATCGCAGGTCTCCAATCTTGAGGCAAAACTGGCGGGTGACAGCGACACCATCAGTAGCCAGTCCATCGTCGGGGTTCGAACCCTGACACTCCGATACGATGCCGATACCAAACTGATACTTCACGTCAATTCGCCTTTTGCGAACTATGTTCGGATGAAGAAAGAGGAGCTGATCGGTCATCCGACCAAGATGTTGGCCAGCGTTCTCGGCGGGGATATCTACAAGGAAATCTCGTCCCCGAATCGCGACGTCACTATCCCGCCACGAATCAGCGACGCCGCCAATACTGTTTACGAAGTGCTCACCACCGAACACGACGGTGTGGTCGATGTGGTGATGCGGGACATGACGGAGGCTCAGCAATTCAAGAGCTACGTGCAGCGCTATTTCGGCCTGAATTTCGAATCTCTTTCCGATGAGGACAAGCGATCTCTATCGTTTCCCGAGCGACGCTTTATCACGATCTCTTTCACCGACCTGCGGGGCTTCACCAAGTTTACCGAGTCGAATAACCCGGAGGAGGTGAGAAACGCTATCAATGCCTACTTCGATGAAGTGATCGAAGCTGCCGAGGAAAACGATGTTTTTCCCAATCAGATCGTGGGTGACGAAGTCATGGTTCTTTATGGCGCGCCGAAATATCACCGCGATCACCCTCTCCGGGCAGTGAAAACTGCCTGCGAACATATTGAAAGAGTAACCCGGCTCCGGGCGGACTATGCCAAACACGGTCGGGAAATTCCGCACTGCGGAATCGGGATCAATTCCGGCGATGTCATTGTCGGTGATATGGGTTCCTCGGTCCGGGACCGGAAAACCTACACCGCTCTCGGAACGGCGGTAAACCTGGCGGCCCGTCTCTGTAGTGCGGCAACGTCGGGCCAGATCATTTTATCCGAAGCCACCCTGAATGCGGTGCTACGGGTTTTGCCTGACGGATGGGAACACCTCGAAACCACATCATCCGGCTCCAGCGATATATTCGATGCCTCGGATGGAAAGCCGGCGGGCAAAATTGAGGATGTCATCCCGCTGCCCCACAATCTGGAAGGTAAAGAAATCCATATCGGCCCCGGAGTCGCCTCCGATAAAGAAGAGCCGGAATTTTCGTTTCGCTACCTGTTTCAAATCAAAGCCAAAGGGATTTCCGACGCACTGCCGGTCCTAACTGTGGAACGCCCCAAAAAAACGGCGATGAGCAAAGCGGCGCTTTCCGATGAGACCGAGGCCAATGAAGACGGCGAAATGATTCTCGGCCGCTACCGGCTCGTCGCGCATATCGGTCGCGGCGGTATGGGAACGGTATGGCGGGCCCGCGATGAATTTGTAAATACAGTCGCGATCAAAATGCTGAACGCCGGTCACGGAGCCTCCGAATCTCAGGTCGCGCGCTTCAAGCGGGAGGCAAAAGTGATGGGGAAACTGGCGCATCGCAATATCTGTCGCATTCACGAAATTGGTAAAGCCGAAGGACGTATCTTTATCGCGATGCAGTTCGTCGACGGCGTATCGCTGGAGCAACTCATCAGTCACCAATCAATCGTTACTAAAAATTCGGTTCACTCCGTGGGCGGCCATCGCAGCCGGACTTCAATCGGAACCGAGGGCGGTGATTTCTCCAACATCATCGACTCCGTCAAATCGACCGAAGCCGAAAAATCCCGCAGCGGGGGCAACTCCGAAGATAAAAATATACCGGGCGAAGATCCGGAGCGGTTTCTGACTAAAGCTAACGAAATTGGACTGATGGTGATGACTCACCAGCAGAGCCTTGCCATCATCGCAAAAATCTGCGACGCCGTTCAATTTGCCCACGAGCGCGGCGTGCTCCACCGGGACCTGAAACCGGCCAACATCATGATCGGTCGCGACGGGGAACCCATCGTGATGGACTTCGGACTGGCGAAATTGACCCGCCTTCGCGATGATGACGATGATATAGAGAAAAGCCTCTCAATTTCACTGGAGGGTCAGGTGGTCGGTACGATTGAATATATGGCTCCGGAGCAGGCCCTCTCGTCTAAAGACGTCAACGAACAGGCCGATGTCTACTCGATTGGCGCGATTTTCTATCACCTCCTGACCGGTAGTAAACCGTTTCGTTCCACCGGCCATATCCTCGCCGATGCCAAAGCACTTCAGGATCACGAGCCGGTCGCGCCCCGGAAACTCGATCGCCTCATCGACTCCGATCTGGAAACCATCATTTTAAAAGCGCTCCACCCCGACCGCACCCAGCGATACAAATCCGTCATTCAGGTTCGGCAGGATATTGAACGCTACCAGAACGGCGACCCGATCTCCGCCCGGAAACCGACGATCGGTTATCGAATGGTCAAAAAGGTGAGGAAAAATCTCGTCGCCTTCTCTGCCTCGGCCATTATCGCCAGCCTTTTGATCTTTGCGGCGGCCTTTACCTACTACGACTGGCGGAAAAACTATGGCGACTGGAAAGAAGTCTTTCTCGAAGATTTTACCGACCAGCAAATCGATCCCTCCAAATTTGTCGCCCTCGACGAAAAAGGTGAAAAACCGGAGATCCTCTGGGAAGTGCTCGAAGATGGTTCCGGCATCCGCCTGCCCCAACATCAGTGGTTGTGGTTTGATGATAAAACGATTCGCGGCGACGCCAAGGTCGAGGTGAAGATGCGTTTCGACGGCGACCCGGAACAGTTCCAAATCTGTCTCAACGGAAACCGCAATGCGCCTCCCCTGCCGGAGTGGACCCACAACCCGGTCGGCTACTCCTGTCGCTATGGCATCTGGCGGGGAGAACTCGCTGCGATCTCGGTCAATCAAGTCGCAACACCGAATGACAGTAACAAATACTTCTCCGCGAAGGCTCCGGGAAATAGAGATTTCCTGCTTACCTTTCAGCTGAAGGAGGGATTGCTCACTCTTTTGATCGACAACCATATTATCCATCGCGAATCGGTCATCATTCCGCTCCGGGGCGATAAATTGCAGGATATCGGATTCCGAACCTGGAGTGAGAACCTGGTTATCAAATCGATACGGATCTTCCGTTTCACATTGCCGATTGAAGCAAGCCCGACCGTGGCCGGAGATGTGCTGGTGGAGATTGATCACCCCCGGCTTGCTATTGAAAAATACCTGACCATTGCCGAAGATTACCCGACCGAAAAACCCGGCGCTCTGGCTCTCACCAAGGCTTTCCAACTTTGGAACCAAACCTATCTGCGAAACGAATCGGAACCCACGCCGGAAGAAATCAAACTGCGGAACCGGATCGAAGATGCGCTCGATGAACCCGGCAGGGAATCGCAGAAGACCTTTACCGAACAGACCATCGCTCCCCTCCGGGCTCTCAATCAATTTGCACGGGGCTACCATCAGGAAGCGCTGGAGTTGATTCCGGAGATCATGGAGTCAAATCCCCACTCGCGAATCGCCATCGAATGCCTCTCGGTCGATCACGAATCGATTCCGACAAATGCGGCGAAACAGTTACTTCCATTAATTGCCAAAACCAAAAATGTAGCGGGAGCGGACCTCCACGGTCTGCGACTCGATGATATTTCTCCGCTCAAAAATATACCAAACCTCACAGCACTCGACCTGCGGGATAACGAAATCAGTTCGCTGGAACCGATCCAAGGAAAACCTCTCAAAGTGTTGTATTGCATGAATAATCACATCACTTCCCTCGATCCCCTTTCCGGAATGAAGCTGGAAGAGCTGTGGTGCGACAACAACCATATCACCGACCTCAAGGTGATGGATGGCCAGATGGAGGACATCCACACCTTCTCCTGCGCCGGCAATCAGATATCGGACCTGTCGCCCTTGAAAGGCAAAAACTTCACCGGCGATTTCTATATCTACGACAACAAAATCGAGTCACTCGAACCGTTGCGGGATGTTGGGTTCTTAAAACTGTTTTGCTCCGGAAATCAGATTTCAGATCTGAGCCCCTTGATCGGCAAAACCGATTTGAGCGAAATCTACTGTGCCGACAACCCGATCAGCGATTTAACTCCCCTGACCGATATTCCGATCCACACCCTGGACATCAGCCGCACCAATGTGACCTCCATCGCACCGTTGATCGGACACAAAACGCTGAAGAGCCTGACTTGCATCGGCTGCGAGATCTCCGATCTCGACAAGCTGGGACCCGATGTTCAAATCAAAACCAGGGCGGAGTAGACTATACTAAAATCTCTTTTGCGACGTGTGCCTCTTCAACCCCGGTGAGCCGCTGATTCAAACCGCGGAACTTGAAGGTGAACCTCTCGTGATCGATTCCCAGGCAATGCAATATCGTCGCATTGAGATCGCGGATATGCATCCCTCCACTGGCAACGTTGTAGCCCCAATCGTCCGACTCGCCCCAGTCGAAACCGGGTTTGATTCCCCCGCCAGCCATCCAGAGCGAAAAACAGCGTCCATGGTGATCCCGTCCTGCTGACGGAGTTCCCAGCTTACCCTGACTATAGGAGGTCCGCCCGAATTCCCCACCCCAGATCACGAGCGTTTCGTCGAGCAGACTGCGTTGCTTCAAATCTTTAATCAACGCTGCGGAAGCCTGGTCAATATCGCGACACTGAGCGGGCAACGCCGCTTTGATATTTTTGTGTTGATCCCAGCCCCGGTGAAATAGCTGCACAAAACGAACACCCCGCTCGGCCATACGCCGGGCAAGCAGACAGTTCGCGGCGAAACTCCCCGGCTTCCTCGATTCCGGTCCATACATATAAAAGGTCTTTTCCGATTCCGAACTGAGGTCCGTCAGATCCGGAACCGAGGTTTGCATCCGGTAGGCCATTTCGTAGGCATTGATCCGCGCCAGCGTTTCGGGATCGCCGGTTTCCTCCGCCTGCATGTGGTTGAGACGCGCGAGACGATCCAGCAGACGACGACGGTCTGAGGAAGTCACACCGGTCGGGTTCTGCAAATAGAGAACCGCATCGGCACCGGGCCGAAGCATCACTCCCTGATGACTCGATGGCAGGTATCCGCTTCCCCAGAGACGGGAAAAGAGAGGTTGCCCCGGATTTTTCCCGGTTCCCTGGGAGAGAAGCACCATGTAGGCAGGCAGATCCTCGGTTTCACTACCCAATCCGTAACTGAGCCACGCCCCCATACTGGCATGCCCCATTTGCTGGGAGCCGGTATTAATGAACGTGACTGCGGGATCGTGATTGATCGCCTCGGTATGGACGCCCCGAAGTATCGTGATTTCATCCGCTATCGTCTGGGTGTATGGTAGTAAATCCGACATCCAGGTCCCCCGCTCCCCGACGCGCTTCATATCCCACAGCGGCGCGGTGAAGGTATAGGTCCCCTGCCGCGCGGTCATTCCGGTGACTCGCTGATTTCCCCGTACCGACTCGGGAAGTTCCATGCCGTGAAAGTCGCGCATCACCGGTTTGTAATCAAACAGATCGATATGAGAGGGACCACCGGATTGAAACAGGTAAATGACCCGTTTCGCTTTAGGAGCGAAATGAGGCAACCTCTGTAAATCAATCATTCCCGCAGCACCACTCTGACGGCTACCGGACAATAGAGATCCGAGAGCCAGCGCACCGAGTCCACCGGCGGTGTTTCCAAAAAGAGCGCGGCGGGTTTGAGTTTTCTGTAGTTCGACAAACGGATTCATTCTCTGGTAATCGCTTCGCTAAGGTTCATGATAAGTTGCGCGACGGGGAAGAAGTCCTGCTCCTCATCATACATCATGATGAGTTCGGCTTTCTCCTCACGATTGGGCAGTCGCCCCGTGACTTCTTCAAAAGCGGCTGTGATCATTTGTTCCGGATCGCCTGAATTTGCCTCGGTAATCCTTTGGGCAAACACTCTTGTCGCATTGACAAACTGCGGATCGTTTAACAGCACCAAAGCCTGGAGAGGCGTATTAGTTGATGAGCGTTGCATCACACAAAACTCCCGGTTCGGCGCATCAAATGTCGCCATATTCGGCGGGGGCACCGTCCTTTTCCAATAAGTATATAAACTTCGGCGATAACGCTCCAGCCCCCGATCCGCGACGTGGGCCTGAGCGGTAGCAGGCGAACTACCGAAATGGCTAATTTCCTTCCACAGATTTTCGGGCTGCCCCGGATTCACACTGGAGCCCCCGATCCATGGCACCAGCAGTCCGCTGGTTTTTAGCGCGGCATCGCGAATAAATTCCGCCTGGAGGCGAAATCTGGGCCCCCGGGCAAGAAGTCGGTTTGCGGGATCCCGCTCCAGTTTTTCAGGCGTGATCCGCGAGTCCTGTCGATAGGTATCCGAGGTCACGATTTTTCGAATGAGCCGTTTTACATCCCAGCCGGATTCCATTAAATCAACCGCCAGCCAGTCGAGCAATTCCGGATGGCTGGGCCACTCACCCTGAGAGCCGAAATCGGCAGTGGTTGCCACGAGCCCGGTCCCGAAAAAAAGCTGCCAGAAGCGGTTCACCGTGACCCGGGAGGTCAGCGGGTGTTTCGGGTCCACCAGCCACTTCGCCAAATCGAGCCGATTGCCCTCCGCAGATAATGGCAAAACGGATGGCGTTCCCGTATTAACTTTTTCGCCCGGGCTGGCGTAGTCACCCCGCTCCAGGATAAAGGAATCCCGGGGTTTCGGTGAAGTATTCATTACCATGGTCGGGTGGGCCTCGGTCATTTCCGACAGCCGGCGTTCGAGATTGGCAATCCGGTCGCGAAGCGGAGCCAGCTGAGGAGACCATTTCCGGAACTGCTCCACCAGATAGGCCTCATCTTCGGCACTACGATCTGCGGCAGGTACAGACAATAGATCGCGGAGCTTCGGCGGATACCGTGAATCGTCATCACTGCCGGTCAGCGCCTCAAAACGCAAAAGGCGGGCGTTCGGTTTGACCCGGGTGTCGCCTTTGGAGAAATTGATCATCACTGTCAAATAGGGCAACGATTCCGCCGTGATCGGCTCTTCAAAGTGCAAAGTGAGATGCTGGGCTTTCTTTACTTCCGGAAAGGGTGACCATGAAAAATGATCCCTTTCGTCGATCACATTTTCCGGGTGATGGTCGGGATGCCAGGCACTCGCCGTCGCGACTTTATAAGGCTGCAAGCGGTAGAGATTGATTTCGTCGGACGGCAGATCGCCTCCCGATATCAACACCGCAGACACATAGAAACCACCCTCAAACTCATCGGTCATCCAACCTAAAGTTCCCGTCGCGGGATCCGGTTCAAAAACGATTCGAAGGGCAGTGATTTCTTTACCATCACAATCCGGGACTTTTGTCGAAAAGGTATAGGCAGAACGGTTGGCGGTGGTGAGCCGAACCCGCTCATTATTTTCTATCGCAACCCATTCTGTGGCCCGGTTCGGGGTCTTTGCGGCGATGATTTCCATCGGGGTTCGGGTCAGGTTTTCGCCCAGTTTGGCAAATTCGTTTCTCACCTGCTCCGACCATTTCTTGAGATCCCCTTCTCTTGGGCTGTTCAGCTCCTCACGGGCTCTTTCCAACTGCTTGCGAATTGGTTCAATTTGGTGAGGCAAGGGCGATTTGGCTTCGATAAATGGGATGGCGTTCCGACCCGCATTCCCGTCGAGACCGCGATCATTTACCCCGTTAAAGTAGGCATAAAACCGGTAGTAATCTTTTTGGGAGATCGGGTCATATTTGTGATCGTGACACTGCGCGCAGGCCATCGTTAACCCCAGGAAAACTTCCGATGTCGTTTTGACCCGATCCGCACAATAGTTCAACAGGTTCTCCGCCGGAATGGTTCCGCCCTCGTGGGTGATCATGTGGTTGCGGTTGAAGCCGGTCGCGATCAATTGGGACTCCGTGCGATCCGCGAGGAGATCACCAGCAAGTTGTTCGATGGTGAACTGGTCAAAAGGCAGGTTTGAATTATAGGCATTGATCACCCAGTCCCGCCAAAGCCACATGTGACGCCCTCCGTCGATCGAGTATCCGTTGGTATCGGCATACCGGGCCTGATCCATCCAGGCGACGGCGAGTCGCTCCCCGAAGTGGGGCGATGCCAGTAACTCATCCACCAATCGCCCGTAGGCTCCGGGTTGTTCATCGGCCAAAAACTTCCGGACTTCGGCAGCGGTCGGCGGGAGGCCGGTCAGGTCCAGGTAGAGACGTCTCGCCAGGGTGCGGCGATCGGCTTCGGGAGCGGGCTCAATGCCGTCCTCTTCGAGTCGCTTTTGGATGAAATAATCGATCTCGCTTTTCTCCCTTTCAACTTCCGCGGGGACATCGGGCTTCACCGGAGTCTCAAAGGCCCAGTGTCCTTCATAGACTGCGCCTTCCTCGATCCAGCGTTTGATAAGCTTTTTCTGCTCCGGAGTAATTGCGAGATGGGATTCCGGTGGCGGCATCAGCTCATCTTCATCGTCCGATATGATCCGCCACCAGACTTCGCTACTTTCAGGATCGCGGGGCACGATCGGCTGAAACCCATCGGCGTTCTTTTCTGTCGCGGTTGCGATGTCGAGCCTCAGGTCCGCGCGACGTCCCTCTTGATCCGGGCCGTGGCAATGAAAACAGGTTTCGGAAAAGATAGGGCGGATATCCCGGTTAAAACTGATCGGCCTTTCGGCGCGGGACACCGGGGTGGCATTTTCGGTCAACGGCGGATGCGATAGATTTCCCGTGGTTGCTACTAAAGTTTTCCAGTCTTCACGCGCCGGTTGATCTTTTTCTTCGACTGTACCCTGTACACTTTCAGACTGAACAGGGTACAGTCCGGTGTTTTTAAGCCACACTATTCCAACTAGAGAAAACACAACCACCGCAGCGGCGGTTGCCAGCCATCTATAGTTCGTCTGATAACGATCAGCTACCGTATCGGGCTCTTTTTCGATACTTTCTACAAAGGGAAGGATCTTTTCCGAGTCGGGATCCTGTTTCAGAGTGGGATCTCTCAGCCAGGCCTCCATTTGGCAATGCTCGAGATAGCGATCCACCGCATCGGGATGCGCCTCCAACCATTGGTCCAACTCGGCGCGCTGGGAATCCGTTAAGGTTCCATCGAGCGAGGATTGAATCAGAGATAAAAAACGATTTTCAGTCATGACGTTTGGTTCGGGTCATCGAAAAGACCGGCGGATTGGGTTTGAACACAGGCGATCAGAGCGGCTCTGGCGCGGAACAGCAGTTGGCTTACCGCGTTGGCTTTCATGTGATTTTGTTTCGCGATTTCGGTGATGGTATCGCCATCGAAATAATGAGACTCGACGACCTTCCGGTGACGGGGCGGCAATTTGGCGAGACAGACCTGGAGGGCCCGGCGATGACGGAGAAATTCCCGCTCCCGCTCCTCGCTGCGCTCCTGGATCACATCGAGCAAATGATCGCTAAACTCCTGCTCCGGCGGCTTGGCGCGTTCTTTTCGCCAGTGATTAAGGGCCTGATAGCGAGCCACTTTTCGCGCCCAGGCGAGAAAGTTGGTTCCTATTTCAAATTCATCCCGTTTTTCCCAGAGGATCACGCAAACCTGCTGCAGCAGGTCTTCCGCGTCGCTGTTGTTCGGAACGAGCGACAGGACAAAACCGTGAAGCTGAGCCCGATTTTCTCGGATCAGGCTTTCGAATTCAGGATTTGGAGACTTGTGGCTCAGAAACGACATACGGGTTCGATGACACCTCAACTATGTGCCCCGAGTCGATCCCTTACGATATTTTTCGAAAATAACCGGTAATCAGGACGGTTTAGGTCCTTTGAGCGCTCTACGTTGCAAGCCAGTCCTATAACGAAGCCTGCTTTCGCGAAGTCGGCTGTTCCGGCTGCAGGCCAAACTGCCCATGAGGAAGTGGACTGTCTTCGTTACTTTTGACATCCATTTTCAACCAGTAGTTATCGGAAAAATAGTCGAGCGTCGACATATTCGCCGCGTTGCGCCGTAGGTAGATCGAATCGCGATCAAAGGTTCCCCGGGCCACGTATTCACCGCCGACTTTAATAATCCGCCGCATACCCGCAGCGCCGGTATGGATCTGGGTCGTTTCCAAAATATACTGACGACCTTCCACCTTAACGACACACCAGGCGTGTCCTTCGCCCTGCCAGTGCCCAAAGGCGACCCGCGCTTCATATCCTGATGAGATGAGGGCATCGGTTAGCAGTATAGAAGTGTCTTCGCAGTCGCCGACCCGTTCTTCCCAGGTTTGGCTGGGCAGCTTCCAGACATCCCGGTCGACTGAGGAATCGTATTCGTAGTCGCATCGGTCGAGGATGGCTTTCCAATGCGCCATCACATCCTGTTTCGGCGTGCAGCCCTCGGGTGGGCGATGTTTATCGATGCTGGATTCCGGAAGTTTAAAGCCGGTTAAAAAATTACAGGCCCGGCGGTAATCGCCCTCGGTATCGGGACCGAACAAATGAGTGGCCAGGCCGCAATGACTACAAATCGGTGAGACCAAATGGGTCGCATGAGCGGAAATTTCAAAGGTGGAATCCTTCTCACAATGGCTACACCTCAAACTGAAGATACCGCCTCCGGTCAGGGCTTCATCAAGCTGCTGGCTTCGGCTGAGGGTTTTGCCAGTATATACCCACGCCCATAGATTGCCCTCCTGCTCCAGAGCCGTTACGTGCCCGAATTGTACATCCGTCGCGGGGTCCTTCAGCGGTGGCCAGGCTTTGACTTGAGACAGTAGAGAATCGAGATCGGGTGCCTTAAGAAGAG
The DNA here is from genome assembly GCA_029213005.1 of Verrucomicrobiales bacterium. Classification (GTDB taxonomy): domain Bacteria; phylum Verrucomicrobiota; class Verrucomicrobiia; order Verrucomicrobiales; family DEV007; genus Arctic95D-9. The sequence continues at coordinate 252,034 of JARGPI010000003.1, read as the reverse complement.
TCGATGCGCCTAAGCGGAAACCGGGATTCGCCAGAACCTGTATTTCTTTGAGCGTTTTTTCCTTTGGCATCGCACCTCGCGGCGGGATCATCCTCGCGAAATTATTTTGATCAAAGATCGGTGAACTCAAACCGGAGATACTCCGGGCCTCTGCGATTCCGGCGCGAAGCTGTTCAGTAACATTTGCCGGAGAAAGCGTTTTAATCCGCTCGTTTTCCTGCATCACCATCTGATTATGCTTCACCTTTTTATATACCGAATGGGCGCTCCAGCCAATAACCGCCGCACAGGCCAAAAAGATCGCAAAGGATAGATAAAAGGGTCGTCTCCGGGAGCGGCGTTTTAAGCTGGCTGAGGGAGGTACGGATAGCGGTGGTAGAGAAACCTGGTTGGATTTCGGTTGCCCGACCGGCGCGAGATGGGATGTCGAAAAGAGAGACGTCTCTTTGGGAGGGAGCGGGGGCGGTTTCTGCGCCAGGGTGATTATCTGAACAGAAAGCACCTCAGCAATCGCAGCCAGATCAGCGGGAACTCCACGCTCACTTACCATCATCACTTTGACGTGATGATTCGAACAAAAATCAACCAATGCCCGGAACTTCGCCTCGCCGATATCGAGTGTATCGTCGACACATTTCACGACAAATCTTTGACCTTTTAAATCGGCTTGAAACTCAACCGGTATCGGCAGAGCCCGATTAAGCGCCTCCGTGGCCGGTCCGAGCCGATAATGACGACCTTCCAGATGCGCGCGGGCGCGGTCTTGAAGCGACTCTCGTCCCGGAGGAGATTCAAGCTTATCGAAATCCATAAAGCGATAAGTTTAAACCGCTAAATTGTAATTTCCATAATAATTATAAACGATTTATCCATCGGACTGAGGTTAGGCAGGTTGATGACGAGCAGAAGGCGGGATCGACGGCTAGAGTCTGATTGACAATTTTGTGCCGCTCGACTTTGTTGAGACTGTGAAACGCGCCTCGATCGACAAGCAGCTCTCCAACTTTCGGAATGAACCGGTCCCGGAGCTTTCTGATTCGTTTGCGGAAAAGGTTCTCGACACCGCACGGCGACTCAAGCGTGCGGCGATCATCCATCGGCGTTTCCTGATCGCGGCCACTGTGATTGCCGTGGGAATTTCATTTTCTCTCGGTCTCTTCTCGTCGAAACCGAAAGAAACGGCTCCTCCTGTCAGCGCAGAGTTTCAAACCAACTCCGGATTCGATATTCCGGTGCTCGACTGATGAAACTCAACCTCTATTCGCTACTTTGGAGTTTGGGCACCGTTGTGATCTCAGGTCTGGTGGCATATCTCGTCGTCAACCATCACTCAGCAAAGGACGAAGCGGCCTCCAATCCCGGGGTCGGCGATGCGTCGTTTCATGAATGGCTCCACCAGAATCTGAAGATCACGAGTGAGCAGGATCGACTCCTCCATTCCATCGAACATGATTTCGAAAACGAAGAAGTGATCTGCCGCAAAGCGATCAAGGAGGCAGGTCTCGAGCTCGCCCGAATTATCCGGAACGAACCGGAAAACCGGGACAAAGTGGCCGCTGCGAGAAAGCGTCTCCACGAGGCTCAGGGAAAACTTCAGGAAATCACTCTGGAGCACTTTTTTGCGATGAAACAACATCTCTCACCGGAGCAGGGGGAGAAGCTCCTCGAATGGACCTACGATAGTTTAACTCATGGAAATCAGCGTTAATCTCGAAGACCTGTTCGAGCTGATTTCTCCTGAAAATCAGCCGTCACCACCCGCTTCTTCAATTGAAGAGAGCCGTCTAATTGCTTTGGCCGTCGCAAATGATGAAGAGGCTTTCGAGGGATTGATCGCGATGCATCAGGACTCGATTTTCCGCTTCTGCATTCGCTGGCTTCGCGATGTGGAGGACGCCCGTGAAGCAACTCAGGACACGTTTGTGAAAGCCTATTTTGCGATCGGCCGCTATCGACAGAAGGGAAAATTTTCGACCTGGCTTTACCAAATCGCATTGAACCAATGTCGGGACCGGCTCAAATCGAAGGATAACCGGAACCGCGGGCAAACCGACTCGCTGTGCGAATTGGAGCCGGTGGCATCACATTGCTGCCGTCAATTGCAGCCGGATCAATTGGTCGTGAGAGACAATGACCGGAAGATCCTGCTCGAAGCCATCGATAACCTTCCCGTTAAATTCCGCGCCGTGGTGATTCTCTGCGGCGTCGAAGGCATGAGCCAGGCCGAATCAGCCGCAATTTTGAAGATTTCCCCGCGCGCTGTTGAAGGGCGTTATTACCGGGCGAAGAAGATGTTGGCGGTCGAACTGGATGAACTCAAAACGCCTTAAAATAAATCCTGCCGGAGGAGTTGAGGACATTCACCTTCACCCCTACCAGCCACGCCAACTTTGCTTCACCGTTACGCGGAAGTGGTGATTTCCCGCGCTCCCTCAAATAATGTAAGACCTTCGAACTGAGGCGGGGTTGATATCCTCTATGAAAGTTCTTCTGATTGCCGGCTGGGTTTTGCTCCTGTTTGTTTCCGCGGTATCAGCCGGGGACAATTTTAAGGAAAAGCTACAGAAGCTTACTGCAATCGGAGAAAAGGCGGTCGCAGACCCGAAACTACCCGGAGGCTCCATTCGGGTAGTGGAAAAAGGCGAAGTGAATTTTGATCGGGGGTTCGGATATGTTGATAAAAGACAGACCCGGACCTGGACGACCAGCGAAGTGGTCGCCATTGCCTCCATGAGCAAGCCGATCACGGCAACGCTCGTTGCGGTGTTAGTCGGGCAGGGAAAACTCAGTTTCGACGACCCGGTCGGGAAATACCTACCTGAATATAACAATCTCAAACTCGGCGGTTCGCCGGTGCGTTCTCCGACGATCGCTGAGTGTCTGTCTCACACTTCCGGGTTTCAGGGAGGAACGATGAAGGGCATTCCCAGAGATCACCCAATGAGAAAAAGCCAAATCGAAGCGGCAAACTCCCTCGCCGCCGAAGGTTTACATACCGAACCGGGAAGCAAGTATGCTTACACTTTCCGAGGCTATGCGGCAGTGGCCGCTGTGATCGAAAAAGTTACAGGCAAACCATTCCCGGAAGTGCTGGCGACGGAATTGCTCGAGCCACTGTCCATGGACGACACAACTTTTCACCCTGATGCAGCTCTCGTTAAGCGGATGCCCAAGTTTGCATCACGGGTTGCCGGACTGTCGATCGAACAAATTGAAGACAAGATGGAGCAGAAAGCTCCGGCAACCCCGGGCAGCTTCGTAAACGTCGCGGGAGGACTCAATTCAACGCCAGACGATTTGGTTCGTTTTTTCCGGCTCCACAGTCAGCGTGGAAAAGTCGGTGAGCGACAGCTGGTCCCACCGGGAATTCTTGCGGAACTCTATCGGGGCAGGCCCGCTTCGCCCAACTATGGAATGGGTTTCAAACGCTCCGGAAAGAAAATTACCGGTCACGGCGGCGCCACCGGCACTCAGGGTCTCGTCGATTTACAGAATGACCGTATCCTCATCGTCCTGACTCAGGCTGGTTCCGCCAATGCGAGGCCGCTGATCAAGGGGGCGATGCGGGAAGTTTTCGGCGAGAGAGTCACGTTTTAAGAGCGTAGCGTCCAAAACAACGAACGGATCTGCGCCGTTCCCAAAGCCCGCGATGTTCATTAACTTCGTTGGATGAACGGCACCCTTTTTCGACTGACTCTATTTACTTTATTCTTTTTGGTATCGGCGCGGTTTCCGGTTTTCAGCCAGGAAAAGAAGTCCCCACCAAAGCGGAAGCTTGATTACATTGGAGAACGAATTCAGTCGATTACTCCGGACCGGAAAATTATATACAAAAAAGTCGACGACCGGGAGCTTGAGTTGCACCTCTTTCTTCCGGAAGGCTGGAAAGAAACCGACAACCGCCCCTGCTTTCACATCATTCATGGCGGGGGCTGGACGGGTATGGATCCCAGTCGGATGTATCCCTTCGCAGTCGATTTTGTCAAACAACACGGCATGGTGGGAATCTGCGTTCAATACCGGCTCGCCAAACGGGACAAGTCCGTTACGGTTTTTGATTGTGTCAAAGACGCCCGCTCGTCGGTTCGCTACGTTCGCTCTCATGCGAAAGAACTCGGCATTAACCCCGATCAAATCATCGTAAGTGGAGGGTCAGCCGGAGGCCACCTCGCGGCATCGACGGCTCTGTTCGATGAAGTAAACGAAGCCGGTGAAGATACCTCTATCTCATGTCGGCCCGATGCCATGCTCCTCCTTTTCCCGGTCATCGACACTTCCAGCGAAGGCTATGGACAAAACAAAATCGGCGACCGCTGGAAAGAACTATCACCGGTCCATCACGTCAAATCCGGGCTACCCCCGACGATCACCTTTCATGGCACTGGCGATAAAACCACCCCGTTTAAAGGAGCGAAAACTTTTCATGAAAAGATGCTCGAGGCGGGTAATCACAGCGAACTGGTGATAAACGAAGGCGGCGCCCACGGTTATTTGATGCGTACCAAGCCGCTCTACGATGAGACGATCGCCAGATCATCCGCCTTTTTTATAGAGCAGGGCTTTGCTGAATGATCCCCCGGCATCCATAGATATGAATTCGGCAATCGAAACCCAGCTCTCCCGGCGAATCTTTCTCGCCGCATCCAGTTCGGGAATAGCCCTATCACTTTGCGGTGCGGCGGAATCAGCCGCAGCCCGCAAACTTGAGACTGACGTTTTTGTCTATGGCTCAACTCCCGGCGGTATTGCCGCGGCGCTGGAAGCGGCCCGGAGAGGGTGTCACGTCATCCTCGCCTGTCCCAAAAACCATGCGGGAGGAATGACCGCCAGCGGCCTCTGCACTACCGATGCGGTGCGAAGAGAATTATTCGGCGGATTGGTCGAAGAATTTATCGGCAGGGTCAGGTCTCACTATCAAAAAGTTTTCACACCTGATTCGGAGGACTACAAGTTGACCCGGGACGGGTGGTTCTATGAACCTTCGATTGCCGAACAGGTCTTCGAAGAAATGCTGGGCGAACAAAGCGAACGACTCACTTTTTTAAGAGGCCACCATCTTCTTACCACAAAGACCACTGGTAGCCGCATCGAAGGAATCACCGTGGAGGATCCCCAAACCGGCAAACCACTTCAGCTAACTGCGAAAACGTATATTGATGGAACCTATGAAGGGGATTTAGCCGGGCAGGCAGGCGTTCCCTACCGGGTCGGGCGTGAGGGTCGCGACGAATTCGGCGAGTCGCTTGCCGGGATTCACTATATGGATTGGAAAAAGGCAGTTCAAATTGAAACCCCGGACTCCGGAGAACCGTCGCCTGCGATTCAAGCCTATTGCGCCCGATCTATCTTTACGATTGATCCGGAAAAACTCGTTCCTTTGGAAAAACCGGACACCTACGAGCAACACCTCCCGGACCTGCTCCCTATGATAGACGAATTTGCGAGTGGTAAGGTGAAAAGACGGACTCTCGGCACGAAGCTGCCCCGGCAGAAATATCAACTCAACGGGTCAATCATCCAACAAACCAGCATCAACTGCCCGGGTGTGAGCTGGGCCTGGCCGGAGGCGGAGCGGCATCACCGAGCCCGATTGGAGAAATTTCACGTCGACCACGCTGCGAGTTACGCCTGGTTTCTCCAGAACGATCCCCGGGTGCCGGACGACGTTCGAGCACTATGGAAAAGAGCCGGACTGCACCGCGACGAATTCACTGAAAACGATCATTGGCCCTGGCAAATCTATGTGAGACAGGGACGCCGGATCGAAGGCCGTGCGAAACTCACTCAACATTCATTTACAATCGATCCGAAAACCGGTCACACGCCCCGGATCGATAATCCGGTAGCGTTGGGGGAACATTCTTTTGATATCCATCCCTGCCACGACCGGCGTTACGCGGTGGAAGGCTGGATGGAGGGTGTCCTCTGGTTTCCGAAGAAAGCGGACGGACCGGCTCAACCCGGTCAGATTCCCTGGGGTGCCTTGCTCCCTGAAAATCTGGATAATTTGATCGTGCCCGTCGCGATGTCCTCAACTCATATCGCTATGAGTGTTCTGCGAATGGAACCCGTGTGGATGACGACGGGACAAATTGCAGGCCTCGCCGCAGCTGAGGCAAAAGTTCAGAGTCGCGACGTTGCCCAAATCGATCCGGACCCTCTGCCCAAAACGCTGGGCATCCTCACCGAGCCCCGGGTTTAGGAAGCCAACGCTACATTATCAAGAACCATCCGGACTTCATTTAGTAAATCGTTAGGCAGATAGGGTTTTCCGATAAATGAAGCCCCTTCCGGAAATTCCGCATTCCCCCGGAAAATTTCTGCCGAATAGCCACTGGAATAGATCACTTTCAGAGTCGGTTTCTCCTCTTGAAGCCGGAGCGCCAAATCGTGCCCCGACATACCCTCCGGCATCACGATATCGGTGAGAAGCAAATCGACGTTGGCTCCAAACTGTTCCCAGACTCCCAGAGCGTGCCGTCCATTGTGGGCCTCCAACACCCGGTAACCAAATTTAGTCAGGATTTTCCGGGCGATCATCCGCAGCATTTCTTCATCTTCTACCAGAAGTATTGTTTCAGATCCACGGTTCAATTCTCCAGCGGGCCGGTTCCGATTTTCATTAAGACAGGGCGCACTCCCTACCTCGACAGCTTTTGGCAACCAGACGGAAAACGTCGTCCCATGGTCGATTTTGCTTTCGACATCGAGCCAACCGTTGTGCTGCTCTACGATACCGAATACTGTCGCGAGTCCCAGACCGGTCCCCTTGCCCACCTCTTTGGTGGTGAAAAACGGCTCGAAAATATGGGGTAGTGCCTCCGGCGGAATTCCTTTACCCGTATCTTTAATATCTATCCGGACAAACTCACCCGGCTCGATCACCGACGGTAGTTCTGTCGAGTTCCGGAACAATTCCACTACTGTAGTTTCGATCGAAAGTAGACCTCCCTGGGGCATCGCATCCCGACCATTGACCGCCAGGTTGAGAAACACCTGCTCGAGCATTCCTTTATCCGCCTTCACACAAGCCGGTTCTTTACAGAGATTCGTTTCGAGCCGGATATCCTCGCCGATCAATCGGGTCAACATCCGCGAGACACTTTCCGCACTTTCATTGACCGTCACAATTTTTGATTGCATCGGTTGCTGACGACTGAATGCCAGCAGCTGCCCGGTTAAACTGGCAGCTCGTTCGCTGGCAGAAATAATTTCCTCCACCGCGGGAACTCCCTGCTTGTCGAGGCCGGGATCATCCTTAATCAGGCTGGCATTTCCCTGTATAACGGTAAGCAGATTATTAAAATCGTGGGCGACCCCGCCCGCCAGTTGCCCAATTGCTTCCATCTTTTGGGACTGCCTTAATTTCTCCTCCAGTCTCCGATGCATGGTGACATCCCTGACAAATAGATTCAATGCGACCTGATGGCCAGTGGGGAGCACTGATAGCGAAACCTCGGCGGGAAAAGTCGAACGATCCGAACGGGTCGCCTCCAACTCAAACCGGTAGGCATCACAATCGGCCAAATCACGGTCGATACGTTTATCCAATTCCGGTAGAATTTGACTGACTGGACTTCCTACCGCTTCTTTGATGGAATACCCGAACACCTCCACCGCTTGTCCATTCCAATGAACAATACGGCCATCGGCATCAACCCCGACTACAGCATCCAATGCGCTGTCGAGAAGCAGTTGATTCAATTCCGCACTTTGCTGTAGCGCTTCTGCGGATCGCTTCCGCTCACTGACATCAAATTCAAAAATGTTGATCCCGGTGTTTTTCCCGTTCTTCATAATGGGATGAAACGAAGCCTCATGAATTTGAGCGCCGGTGGGATCCATTACCACCACCTCCGCAGTAAACCGATCCCCTCCAAAGGCCCTCTGAAAGTGGCACTTCCATTGTTTGGATTCCTTTTCACCGAAGTAATCAAATACCGATTGGCCATTTCTGATTGTCTCACCGGTTCTCCGCCAGAATGCCTGCCGGAAAGGCCGGTTTGAGTTGATAAGAATGCCGTCCCGGTCTACCGACCAGATCAGACCTCTGGTATGTTCAACCAGAGATGATAGCGAAGCACGGGATGTCTCAAGGTCTACCGCGACTGCTTTTCGTTCCGTGATATCTATGCCTTCAGCAACAATAAACTCGAGTTTATCATCAGACCCCGTAACAGCCCGGAGGGAAAAATCCAGAGTGCGGATTGAGCCATCCATCCCCAGGTGTTCAGTTTCCATTCGAATCCCGCTGCCTTTTCCCCCGAGCTGAATATGATCGATCCCTTTAGCAATTCTTTCCACCACACCGGAAGACCCCTTCCACAGTGGCGATTCCGAAAAAGGGGCACCCAAAACTTCCGAACGATCCAAACCTGCGAATTCGAGACCTTTCTGATTTAGCTCAACCAGCCTGCCGTCAGCCGACAAAAGACCCAGAACGTTGTTAGAATTATCGAGGATCGCCTGCAGTTTCCGTTCCCCTCTAAGCACTTCATTCGTCTGTCGGTCAACTTTCCTCCGGAGTCCCAGGTTCCAAACGAGAACACCCAACCCGCCAATAAGCAGGCTGGAAACCGCGATAGCCCACTTCCGCATATTAAAACTATGCAAATGGTCCTCATACAGAAATCCATCAAACCAGTTATCATTCCGCGGTTGGCTGCTAACATCAGCACCCTGATAGGCCATCGCAATTTGCTGCCACCTGCCGGAATTCATATGCCCCAGTTCGACCAGCTCAGGAAGAATCAATTCCCGCATCGCCTGAGCTTCAAATTCCAAATTAGCTCTCTCAATCCCACGCTCACTAACTCCAGGTAGAGTAAGTATATAATCAATGACTTCGTCCGGGTTCGCCATGGCGTATTCCCATCCTTTCACTGAGGCCCGCATCACGGAATCCACCGCCGACCGGTTACGCTCGACATAACCGGTTTTGGTAAACAAAGTATCGCCGTAAAAATCCACGCCATATTCAGATGCTTTGATAATACCGGGATCAAACCCGAGCTTTCGCAGTTGGAAAGTCTCCGCCGTGGTATAACCGGAAATCACATCGACCCGACCTGAAACCAGAGCTCCAAGATCCCAGGAATGGGGAACAAACTCGATTCGATCTAGAGGCAACCCCTCCCGTTTCAACAGGGCATGGAGCTGGGCGGCCCCTTGCGCTCCCGATGTCATGATCTTCCTTCCGATCAAGTCGGAGGGTGTCGAAATTTTAGAGCTTTTTAAACTGATGAACGCATAGGGGGAATGCTGAAAGAATGTTGAGCAGGCGACGATGGGCTCCCCCTTCATACGGGCTAGCAAAATATTGGAATCGGAAACTCCGAAATCAGCATCTCCCGATAACACCCGCTCGAGTGGCGGATTTGATGGACCTCCTTCCATCAATTTAACGTTAAGTCCCTCTTCGGCAAAAAAACCTTTAAAATCCGCCGCATAATAGCCGGCGAATTGAAATTGATGCCGCCACTTCAATTGAAGCGAGACATCGCGGTTTCCATTATCTTCACCATACGCTGTCAGTACGGCAAACAACAAGAGGACCATCAGAAGAATGGACCATCGGTCCATTCTTCGAGTGATTAGTCGGGGATTTCCTGTACACATGGCTGAAATAAACCACAAATTTACGTAATTTCTATAAATTATGACAATTATAGAAATAAATACGATCTAAATTATCCCGATTGGTTAAGGAAGGGCGAAAGCAACCAGTTTTCCTCCGATGGGCCGACCGGATTTTCCGCCACCGGCCGAAATCACGACATACTGTTTTCCATCAACCATGTAGGTTGATGGGGTGGCATTCCCTCCGAATGGCAATTTTGCTTTCCAGAGCACATCTCCGGTCTCTCTATCGAAAACCCGAAAGGTTTCATCAGCGGTGGCACCAATAAAGATCAGACCTCCGGCTGTAACTAGAGGGCCACCGTAATTTTCGGTACCGGTTGGAGGAATCCCCCGCTCAGTCAGCTCTGGATATTCACCGAGTGTTACTTTCCATTTGATCTCACCGGTATTGAGATCCACAGCATTCAACGTTCCCCAGGGCGGTTTAATTGCAGGATACCCTTCATTATCCAGCCAGCGACGAAAACCTCCGAAGGCATAGTTCATCGGTTGAGTCTCATCCGGCTTCACCGAATCGGGAACACCCGGCTCTTTTCGGGAAGCTGACAACGGTTCATTTTCACCCAGTATATAGTTTAAAATCGCATTGCGTTTTGCTTCCGGCATTGTTGCATAGCCTGGCATCCGCCCTCCCCCCTGTCGGGTGATTTGCTCAATCTCCGATCGACTTTTCCGTTTCCCTATATCAACCAGCGAAGGGAATTCCGCTGCAGGGTTACCTTTGCGATCGAGGCCGTGGCAGGCTCCGCAGAAAACCATGTAGTCGCGCTCCCCCGGAACCAGCGGAGTTCCGTCGGCCCGGCGGGTTTCAACCATTTGGAGTAACCAGGGCATTTCATTGATATTAACGTAGTAAATCCCGTCAGGGTCAGCCGCTCCGCCTCCCCATTCCATACCTCCATCGAATCCGGGAAACATCACCGTTTCGTTTAGAGACGGAGCCGGGAACGGGCCGAAATTGGGAGAAGCTCTAATCCGGTCGAGCGTTAACTGATGGGCCTCCGGAGATATCGAAGATGCATCGGCCTCGGTATACTTCTGTCTCATCAGAGGCTCAGGCCTGGTCGGGAAAGGCTGGGTCGGCCAGGCCTGTTCCCCTTCCAGATCCGATTGAGGAACCGCCCTTTCCTCAATGGGCCAAAGCGGTTCACCGGTAACCCGATCAAATACAAAAAGCAGTCCATGTTTACTCCCCTGAGCAACCGCATCGATTTTCTTTCCCTGATGTGTGACGGTCAGCAGAACCGGCGGGCAGGGTAAATCTTTATCCAGTAAATCGTGATGAACGATTTGGAAATGCCAAAGACGCTCGCCGGTAGCCGCGTTTAATGCAAGGATACAATTGGCGAAGAGGTTTTCGCCATGTCGGCTGCCACCATAGAAATCCGGTTCCGCAGTCTTGGTCGCGATATAGACAATCCCCCGCTCCTCATCCAGAGATTGTCCACACCAGGGCATAGTTCCCGTCGCCGTTTTATAGGCCTTTTCCGGCCAGGTGTCATAACCAAATTCGCCAGGACGGGGAATGAGATGAAAGGTCCACAACAATTTCCCGGTCCTGACATCGAATGAACGCACCTTTCCGACTCCCCCGACACCTCCGAGAATCAGAGAGTCCTGATAGATCACTCCCGGCGTATTCAAACCGGACTCGAGATTGATGGAACCGTTTTCCCCGAAGGTGCGGATCACTTCTCCGTTTTTGGGATTCAAAGCAAAAAGATATCCAGCAACTCCTGTGAAAAGCCTCTCTTCACTACCATCTGCACTTTTCCAGTAGGCGAGCCCCCGCTGTCTCCGCCGCCCTTCTCCCGACCTTTCGTTTGCCGGATCCCAGGTCCACCGTTCTTTGCCCGTTGCGGCATCGAGAGCGACCACTTTTCTACTTTGCGTCGGGGTAAAGAGAACTCCGTCCACAATCAGATTGTTCGCCTGATATTCACCTTTCTCTCCGGTATCAAAGGTCCAGGCCACCTCCAATTCGGAAACATTGTCGCGGGTGATTTGATTGAGCGGTGAATACAGATTCCGCTCTTTCCCTCCCAGATACTCCGCCCAATCCACATTTTCCTGAGCGTTCAAAGCGGAGGCCCAAATTACGACGGCGCCGACGACAACCTGAAATTTTTGCATAGGTATCACGGAAAAAATCCTAACACCTTCGGCTGAACCGATCCACGGCGTGATTAAAACAAAAGAAAAGCGCAGCCCGTGATGAGCTGCGCTTTCGATTAAAAAATTGCTATAAAATGTTTTTCCTAGCTGTGAGGCGGATCAACCTTGCTTGCGGCCGGTTGATCAACCTGAGTTGCCGTCGCTTTGGATTTGTCGCCCGGTTCTGCTGCGTTGTTTTTCGCTGCATCATCCGCACATCCGGCTGCCCCACCGGCAATCACAGTAAACCCGGCTGCCGCGGCAGCTTTCTGGAAAAGGTTGCGTCTTGCAGCCGCTTTCTGCTCCTTCACCGTATTACCGAAACGCTCCCGGCGAATCTTGAGAGAGTTCTGCTCGTGAATCCGGTAAACCACGTTACGAACTTCATCATCACGATAGAATTTTCCGCCCACCTGATGGATCCGATACCAGAGATGGTAATCGTCTGCACCCAGCCCGATGGCCCGCTCCTGATAATTTCCGGCTTTCAGAGCAACTTTGGTCCGCATCGTTACCGATGAGTGAGGAAGCATGTTATCATCGGAATTACCGGTGAACATGGTCTCAAGCGGCTTATTCGGCCAATGAAGACGAGGCTGAATATCTCCGTTCTCAAGCGTCATCAATTTACAGCCGTAAACATCAACTTTCTCACGCTCCAAAGTGGCCACGGCACGCTCCAGATAAGTCGGCAGGATCTGATCGTCATAATCAAGCGGCTTGTAAAATTCCGTGCCACACTGCTCGACAGCCTGACGGTGCAACCAGCTACAATGTTCAATGTCCGGCTCCATGCCGGTGCAGATCAGCGGCAAACCGAATCGTTTCGCGATCGGCTCAGCAAAGGCCCATGGCCCGTCGACCAGCAGAATAGTCTTGAAGCGGCGATAGGTTTGAGATGCCAAACTGTTGACCGCGTCCTCCAGTTTGGAAACATCGGTTCCTTTGTGAATCCGGAGACCAACCGTCAGATTAGCGTCGCGATTGATCAGACTTGCTCCGGTCATCTCACAGAGGATCTGCGAGTGAGCGGACGCGTAATTGGCCGCGAGCGAGAGGTTGGCAGCGGAGGCCAAACAATCAATTGTATCGCATTCCACAGCACGCAAAATGGCTTTGTGTGCTGACTTGGCGAGTTTCTTCGGACTGGAACTCCACTCAATGAGAACGCCGTTTTTGCCATTCTGAATGATATCAGCCACTCCACAGGTTTTGGTGACCACCACCGGAATCCCGCAACTGAGCGCCTCGGCAGCAGTGAGAAGATAGCCCTCTTTTTCGCTGTTTCCGAGAAGCACGTGGCAGCCTTCGAGACGATGACGGTAATTGAAAGGGTTAAAATCAAGCGGACGAATATCGAGACGATCCGAAACACCGAGATCCTGAGCGAGTTTAATCACCTTAGCGAGAGCTTCGGCCTGAGTTCGCTGGGTGTATTCGAGTCCTGCGGTATCAGCGCCGGTCCAGGCCCGAATCACCATCCGTGGCTCGGCCTGAAGAAGATAAGGAAGCGTCATCAAGCCTTTGGACTCAAGGGGGCGCCCCATCCACCCGACGACGAGTCGACCTTTGGGATCGTATTGCCCTTTTGCGGAGGTAAATTCTGAAACGGGAGGAGTCATCACTCCGAGAACTTTGTGATTCTTCTCTTTAGCCCAGTCAGCGTAACGATCGAGAACCTTCTGCGAGACCCCGGCCACTTTCATTCCCGTAAGATTGTCGTATGCCCGGTTGATAAAACGCCAGCCGGCGTCATCCCAGGAATGGAGAACCAGCGAGGTCGGCCGTTGAGGCAAACCGGTAAGGTCACCGTAACTCAAAAAGTACGAGGAAGGATCAATCGGTGCTTCCCGGGTAACATTTCCACAGGTGAATCCATTCTTTTCCGCAGCATCCAGAAGCGGCATATCATCCGACTGGGAATAAAGTGTCGTCCGGTCCCGAACCCACTCGGGAAGAGCGCTGATGTATCGCAGAACGGCTGTCTGTGCACCACCTAACGCCAGGTTGTGGGACACAAAACAGGGATTGATCTTTGGTAGATATGAATGGGCCATAAGGTATGTTGTCGTCTGAAGATTGTCGGTTTTTGAAGCTTCCCAACGTCAAATAGCTTAGATTGTGAGAAACCTAATCTATCTGGCGAGTCAACCGTCCGACGAAAACACAGTGAACTTATGCTAACAAAATTCAAGTGACAGGATTCCGTTATACCTTCAGCTGCATCTTTTGCCTGAGCCTCCTGATTTTATCAACCACGGCTCAGGAGGCAAAGCATTGGGCCTACGAGCCGATTCAGAAGCCTGCCGTTCCCGCTGAAAACGGCGTGGACTTTCTCCTGGCGAGAGCCGCAAAAGCCAAGGGAGTGGAGCAAAATCCCGAAGCGGACCGTTACACTCTCCTGAGGCGGGTTTCGCTGAACCTCACCGGGTTGCCTCCAACCGTGGCCGAGATTGAAGCCTTTATTTCCGACGGCTCGGAGGATGCCTACGAAAAGATGGTCGACCGGCTCCTCGCATCTCCCCACTACGGGGAAAGGTGGGGACGACACTGGCTGGATGTGGCGCGTTATGTTCAGGGAAAGGTCAAAGTTCCGGGAGTGGATCGGATCGATCTGGCCGAAGAATACCGGGACTACGTGGTGCGGTCTTTTAACGAAGACAAGCCATACGACCGCTTTATCGCCGAGCAGCTCGCGGGCGATCTTCTTCCCGGCAAAGACGACACTTATCTGGATCGCAAAATCGCCCCGGCCTTCCTGTCGATCGGCCCCTGGTTTGATGAATGCACCGACCCTAACAAGCTGAAGCTCGACATCGCGGACGAACAAATCTCGACGGCCACCAAAGCCTTTCTGGGGCTGGATTTCGCCTGCTCGCGCTGCCACGATCACAAATTTGACCCCATTCCGACCCGGGATTATTACGCGATGGCTGGAATCTTCCGGAGCACAAAAATCATCAGTGACTTCAATGAATTCTGGAAAGACGGCAGGCCGCGCCTCACCCAACCGGTTGCGTTACCGTCCGAAATCGAGCAGTCAGACAGAAAAGCGCAGCGCATTGAAGCGCTCGAGAAACAGCGGGAAGCGATCCTGTCGAAGAGCCGGAAAGCCTTTATCGAGGAGAACGAGGCCAAAGTAAAATCCCCGGGGTCGCCTGACAAATCGGTCAAACAACTCAAAGCCTGGGAGGCCGAAGACTTTTCCGGCTACAAAAACCTCGTCACCGTAGAGGGTAAATTCAGCCCGGCCATTGAGACCCGGGTTCCCCTCGATCAATGGGTGCAATACGACTTCCATCTCGACGAAGCCGGCCAGTTCCTTCTTTATCTGCGTTACGCCTCACCGGAAGTTGCGCCATTGAAACTGGAGTTGAACCGGGAATTGCTCGACGAGCGACTCCCTGTCGCGAAGACAGGAGGGAAGGCTTACCAACACTATCGCTGGGAGGCGTTCGGTCCCTTCCCTTTCCGGAAAGGGACCAACCGGATTCGGCTGCTTGCCGACAAAAATGAAGCCTACCCCCGCCTCGACGCTCTGAAGATCGTGAAAGATTCCCGTCCAGCACCCGAAACCGGTCTGGAAATCGCTCAGCGACGTTATTCCCACTCCAAAACGTTCTGGCCCCCGATGAATTCAGAAATGGAGCTGATCCTTCCTCTGCCGGAAATAGCCAAAATCGACCGGGAAATCGCAACGCTCAAAAAAGAGACGGTTTTTAAGCAGACTCTCGCCGTGGCCGATCGCGAAGAACCGATCGCGGAGCCGGTCCGGGTCGGCGGGCAAACTTACCAAATCGAAGGTGATCCTGTGCCGAGAGGCGTCCCGACCCTGTTTCCCGGAATCGACAAAAAGTATCCGGTTCCGGAATCCACGAGCGGAAGAGTCGAGCTGGCGGAATGGATGACCGATCCACAAAACCCGCTAACCGCCCGGGTTATGGTGAATCGCGTGTGGCACTGGCATTTCGGGGAAGGCCTCGTTTCGACTCCTGACAATTTCGGCATTCAGGGAGCTCCACCCTCTCATCCGGACTTACTCGATTGGCTGGCTGCGGAATTGATCGAATCGGGCTGGTCGATTAAGCACATCCAAAATTTAATCGTCAAATCCCGGACCTATCGAAGAACCAGTCAGACCACTCAGGCCAGTCCGCTCACCGGATTTCCCCGCCGCAGGCTTGAGGCCGAAGCGATTTACGACAGCATGCTCGGGACTCTCGATAAATTGGTCAGACAAGCGCCGGGCTCCGAACTGGATACCCGGCTATCGCGAGACCGCGCACTTTATATTTTGATCTCCTCCCGTTCACCCAAAGGACTGGGGCATGACATCCGCAAAATGTTCGAGCTGTTCGGCTTCGACGCTTCAGGACGCCCCATTCACGATCGCCCCGATGCGGTGACCCCTGATCAAGCGCTCTGGTTTCTCAATAATCCCCTGCCCGAATATTATGCCACCCAGTTGGCTGAAAAATTGACTGGCGAAACCACACGCACGGATGAATTGATCGAAACGTCGTTTCTGACCGTTCTCGGCCACCCTCCCGACCAGTCTCAGCGGGAAGCCGCCGCCCGATACTTCAATGATTTGTCAGCCCACTCCGCCACCGTGGACCAAGCGCTTTCGCGCGTGATTCTGGGACTGTTTTCGAGCACTGATTTCACTCATATCTACTGAAGCACTTCACTCAACCAGCACGACGGAAATCGGCTGCTCACAGGCTGACCGAAACCGGTCCGCAGACCGGATCACTTGCTTCCGCGAATCTTGTGTCTTATCCACCACAAAAATGTTCTGATGAGAAAACTGCCCGAAATAGAGCGGAATCTGGCTCTCGGCTGTCATTTCAGAACTGTCGATGACGACCCGCTTGAAGCGTTCGCATTTTGATCGCAACAATTGCCAGGCGTTGTCGGTCAATAACAAGCTTGAGGGGATATCGAGGCGGTAAAGCCCCCGGGTTTCGGTTTCTTTTGGCGAGAGATGATAAATCCCCTGGGGCCCTGACTCATAAGACCGGAGTAAAAGCGTCTCCGCCCGGTAATAGGACGAGATATTAGCGATCCCGGCGGCGATCAGAGAAGCCACCTTCGGATTGGCTCCGGAATTGATGACCTGGAAAATCTGCGTCCCGTGATACTGATTGGTCAGAATAATCTGAGCCATCGCCCGGGTCATGTTCTGACTGTAGGCCTCGATATCTTTCCTGGAGAGCTCAGCCAGCACGTTCGCGCGCAAGATATCCTCAACCTGATATTTGCTCGCAAAAGGCCCGTCCCGGAACAGATCCACCATCACCAGTCCGGCGCTGCCGAGACAACCCAGCAACCCCGCAGCCAACACCACCACGGTTTTGTTAGGACGGGTCGTTTTAAAACCGACGAGGGGAGCTGACCACAAACTCGTTATCGATGTCGACTTTTCGGCGGAAAGCGTGGTCTCCCCAATTTGCTTTTGGAATTGCTCATGAATCTGCCACTCCGCCTCCACTTTTTGCTGCACGGCCCGAAACTCTGAACTCGCTGTTTTCACCTCATCGAGCTTTTTTCTGAGTTCCTCGACTCTCTTCTTCAACCCGGCTTCATTTTTCAACGCGCCCTCGTATTCGGCGATCAACGCCGCTTTAAAATCGCCGGCCAGTCGCACCAACTGCTGATCCACTTCCCTCACCCGGTTTTCCGCTTCCCGATATTTTGGATGCAAGGAGGTATATTGCTCCGAAATCACGGCAAAATCGGCTCTCGCTGAGGTTCGGGCGCTCATCAAATCGGAGACATGCTCCAGCTTTGAAAAATTACCCACGGCGATGATCTTTCCCGGATCGACGCCGGGATCAATATCTTGAATTGCCTCCACTTTGCTGCGCAGGGCGATGACTTCCCCGATGGCGGCGTTCAAATCATCACTGGTGGAACTGAGACTCTCTGCCACGAGGTTATGATCCTGCTCCACCGTGACATTCCCGTTATTTTTCCGGAACTCATTTAATTCACCCTCCGCTTCCAGCGCCCTTTTTCGCGCTACGACCGCCTGAACCCGGAGTCCGGTATTTGCACTGTCCGCCTCCCCCTTCTTCTGCTCTCCGAGAAACTTCTCGAACTCAATAAAAAACGTCTCGGCAATCAACCGGGCTCGCTCCGCATCAGTGTCATACGCAGTGAGATGAATATTCCGGGTCGGCCTCTGCAATGTCGCCCGATACCGATTTCGAATAGACTTCAAAAGCCGGACACTGTTCATCGGCACCTCCGTTTCGGCGTATTTTTCCAACGACCTGGGTAGGAAAGACCGATCATTTCTCAGCCCCAGTTTATCAACGACTCTTAAAATCATTGAATCTGAGACAATCGCCTCCTCTAAAGAATTTAGGGAATCCAGATCCGACCCTACCGATACGACATCCTCAATCTGTAGTATGCGATCAAACTTGGGATCCACGTAAATCAGTGCCGAACTCTCGTAATAATGTGTAGCAAAACTGTAGAGGTAAAGCAGAGCCAACCCAACGGTTAAAAGAGGTAGCAATATCAGCCAAAGACAGCGCCTT
This sequence comes from Verrucomicrobiales bacterium, assembly GCA_029213005.1. Lineage (GTDB taxonomy): Bacteria > Verrucomicrobiota > Verrucomicrobiia > Verrucomicrobiales > DEV007 > Arctic95D-9. Next base: position 233,687 of record JARGPI010000003.1, on the reverse strand, counting down.
TTCACGATACCCCACAGGTTCCTGATATCAAAAACCGGAGTTAACTCAATGACACTCAAAGCCTCATTGGAAGGGGCATGACGAGACGTGTCATCCCAGGGGAATGACAATGGCTGTTTGTCAGATTGATCTATCGGACCACTCATCCCGTCTATTAAGAGATGTTAGCTTTTTCTTATCAAAATTCAATTGCAAAAATAATAATGTTTATTACTAATGATAACCCTTCGAATGATTAGCCACCGATACCACGGATCAGTTAAACTTCATTTTTTACTAAAACAGCTGGTTGGATATATCATCTACTGGCTGTCGGTATGGTTCCTGCATCTCTTTATCTACCACGAAGATTTGCTGCCGAAGAACTATATATGGCTATCCTTTCTGGTACCGGCCTCTGCCTATATTGAAAAGCTGGCCCGGGCCTCAAATCGACAGTCTCTGTGTGGGCTTTCCCGGGAACAGATTGCCAATATCACACAGAGAGAAATTATCTTTGCACTGGTCACCGTTTTCGGGGTGATTGTGATGACGAAAGAACCGATCGCATCGCGGGCCTTTCTAGCCCTCTTCTTTACTTTATATGCCACCTGGATTATCTGGATGAATAACGTGGGGCACCGCAGTCTTCAGCGCTATCTCTACCGAAGTCAGGAGCGGGGAAAAACCAAAACACTGGTTCTGGCTCCTCCTCGTGAAATCGAGAGGGACGAAGCACTCCGGGTCTCCTCTATCCTCCCCGGATCAGATGTGATGGGATACGTCGCCTTCGGAGGCTCCCCTTCCAGTGCTGCGATTGATATGGCCTCATTCCCCGTCCTCGGTGACTTCCGGGACCTCGCGCGAATCTGCAAGGATTACGGGGCCCGCATGTTGCTCACCACCGGAATCGAAGACCGACCTTCGCTGGTTCAATCAATTCAGAAAATGTGCGATTCCTATGGGATACGGCTCGTCTGGGTCGATGACAAAGCCCACAAATTCAAAGGCAAGATCGACGCCCATCAGGATGGCAACCGCGTTTATCTCACCCGCTATTCCGAGCCACTGGAAGATCCGGTGATGCGGTTTTTGAAGCGTCTCATCGACCTCTGCTTTTCGCTGATTATCGCCATCACGATTTTTCCATGGCTCTGCCTGGGAGTGTGGTTGCTTCAGAAAATAGAATCACCCGGTCCCCTGTTTTACACCCAGAAACGAACCGGACGGAACGGGGAGATTTTTGAAGTTTTTAAGTTTCGCTCCATGCACATCAACGACTCAGCCGGAGTTCAAGCCAAGGTAGGCGATTCCCGAATCTATCCCGGCGGCAACTTCCTCCGTAAATCGAGTCTCGATGAGATCCCGCAAATTATTAACGTTTTGAGAGGCCAGATGAGTGTGGTCGGCCCCCGTCCGCATTTTATCGACCACGATCAGGCCTTCGGGGAATTCATCGACAACTATGCCGTTCGGTACTTCGCCAAGCCGGGGATTACCGGTCTGGCCCAAACCAAAGGCTGTCGCGGTGAGACCGATACGGAACTGAAGGTGTTCCAGCGGGTTCGCCTCGACAATTTCTATCTTCGTAACTGGAGTCTCTGGATGGACCTGAAAATTATCGTGGCCACTGCCTGGCAGGTGATTTTCCCTCCCCAAAGTGCGAGGTAATCGAGTCTCGATCGGCAATTGTACGGGGTACAATCCGAAACCGTACCCTGTACCGTCACTCCAACGAAGGATTCGATTCGCTGTCCAACTCCATGACGACGGCCCCTGACTTTGGATCGAGGGCACGCAGAGCGTAGGTTTCGAAATTTGGATCCGTCTGGTAGACGAGATGATCCGGCTCTTTCCCGTCGAGCTTCCACTGGGTGCCCGACCAGGGATTGTAGGGCAGCTCAGGGAGAAAATCGAAATCGGACAACACGGTGATGATCTCCGCTCCGGTTAAAGACTCTCTCGGGATATATTGCTCCTGATCAACGTGATAGTCCTGAAGAGCGGTCTGCACGGCGAGAAGCATTGAGCGGATCCCCGCCTCGCGACGGACTCGCTCCAGCCCGTCCCATACCAGCCAGCCGAGACCCACGACGAAGATTAAGAGCCAGAAGATTCTGCGAATCATAACCTACTCCCTTGCTGCTAATTCCAAAACGGCGGCCACCAGGCCGGGGATATCGTGAGTTTTTGCCTCGATAGCAAGTTCGAGCTCCTCTTCGAGAATTGCTTTGGACGTGATCGGTCCAATACTGGCGATTTGGATTCCCTCGGGCATTTCGAGGCCCAAGTCGAGGAAACACTCGACGGTCGAAGCACTGGTAAAAGTGATGATATCGGCCCCTTCGGATTCGAAACGCTTCACGGCCCCGGTTGGGTCATCGGTCTCGGGAACCGTCTGGTAGGCGATGCCCTCATCCAGAATCGCCCCGGCTTCGATCAGGCGAGTCGAAAGCACATCGCGGGCATCTTTGGCCCGAACCCAGAGCATCGTTGTGTTCTCCACTGAAACGTCGCTCTCAAACTTAGCGGCCAGCTCCTCGGCAACGTGAATCTCAGGCAACAAATCGACTCCCATCCGGTATTCAGCGAGTTTTGCCTTGGTGCCGGGACCAACCGCGGCAATGCGACATCCTCCGATTTCGCGGGCGTCTTCACGAATTTTATAAAAGGTATCAAAGAAGTACTCCACCGCGTTCGGGCTCGTGAAAATCAGCCATTCGTAGGTGTGTGCGTTGATCACCATCTGGGCAAACTCACGGTGCTCTTTTTCATCGCTCGGCACGATTCTGATCGTTGGCATTTCAAGAACATCCGCTCCGAGTTCACGCAGCATACGGCTCAACTTGCTGCTCTGTTTCCGGGTCCGGGTCACCACGACCCGCTTGCCGCGCAAAGGGCGGTCTTCGAACCAGTTGAGCGTTTCGCGACAATTGACGACTCCGCCGATTACAGCGACCGCCGGGGCTTTAAAGTGCTGTTCGATGGCAATATCAGCGATTGTTTCCAGCGTCCCTGTGATCGTCCTCTGCTGCCCGGTTGTGGCCCAGCGAACCAGTGCGATCGGCGTGTCTGCCGCCGCTCCGGCCTCGATCAGCGATTTCATGATAATCGGCAGGCGCTCCACCCCCATCAGCATCACTTTGGTTCCGGGTGCATTGGCGATCTGCTTGTAATCGATGGATGACTCCGCTTTGGTCGGATCTTCGTGTCCGGTAAAAATAGTTAGCTGGGAACAATGATCGCGATGCGTCACCGGAATCCCGGCGTAGGCCGGACCGGCGATTGTGGAGCTGATTCCGGGAATAAATTCGAATTTTATGCCTGCTTCGACCAACTCTCCGGCTTCCTCGCCGCCCCGCCCGAATACCAGCGGGTCACCACCTTTGAGACGGGTCACAATTTTGCCCTCCTTCGCCCGGTCGACGAGAAGCTGGTTAATTCCGCCCTGAGGAATCGCGTGATTTTTCGACTTTTTCCCCGCGTAGATCAACTCGGCATCGGGACGGGCCCACTGAAGAAAATCGGGATTGGAGAGGTAATCGTAGACCACCACGTCCGCCAGCTCGATACATTCTTTTCCGCGAAGCGTCATCAACCCCGGATCACCGGGACCAGCGCCTACCAGATAACAAATTCCCTCTTTTTTTTCGTCAGCCATAAAATTACCCCGAATGGGGAGCGGACTATATCACGATCCAATAGGGAAAAAAGCGGCGGTTTATCTTACTTTTCCGCTTATTTCGAGAGCGCAGACTTTGCCGTATTCCAGGCCAGCGCAACGCAGCGAACCCGGTGGGAGTAATTTCGGATCTCGAGGAGCAAAGAATACTCGTTTTCAGGGAGATTCGCAGGAGGAGCCGCGTCCCCTGATATCCATTGGAGCGTCATTTCGATGCTATCGAGCGCCTCCGGGAGCGACTTTCCGATCAGAGCTCCCGTCATGACCGATGCCGAGGTGGTCGCCAGAGATGAGGCTTTCCCGGTGAACGCGAGTTTTCGGATGATCTGATCGCTATCGATCTCTGCAAATACCTCGATTCGGTCCCCGGTCAGCGGATTGACTCCCTCCGCTCGATGAGTAGCGCCCTCAAATTCCCCGAAATTCCGGGGCCGCTGCCCATGGTCGTGGACCATGGCCTGGAAAATCTCGTCAAATTGGTCCATCCCCGCGACTATTTGGCAGGGATTTTCAATTTCTGCCCGATCTTCAAATCACGGGGATTGGAAATGTTATTCAAAGAGATCAGCTTTTCGTAATCCACCTTCAGCGCCCTCGCCACATCCCAGGGATTGTCTCCTTTTTTGATAACATAAACATCGTGACCATCCGCATCGAACTCCGGCTCCGGCGTTGCTTCGGGTGCCACAAAATCGGGTATCACTTCGCCTTTTTTCGGCAATTTCAATTTTTGTCCCACTTTCAGATCCCGCGGATTTCCGATTTGATTGAGATCAAGCAGGGCCTCGTAATCCACTTTGAGGCGTCGTGCTACCGTCCAGGGATTATCGCCGTTTTTGATGACATACACTTCGTGACCATCAGCATCAAAGAGCTCCTCACTATCTTCCCCGGCTGCTTTCGGGATGTCGATGACTTCGCCTTTTTTGGGAATCTTCAATTTCTGTCCAATTTTGAGATCGCGGGGATTGGAAATATCATTGAGAGCGATCATTGCTTCATAATCGACCTTGAGGCGCTTCGCGACGGTCCAGGGATTGTCGCCGTTTTTGATCGTATAAACTTCATAATCACCGGGATCGAATTCCTCCACCGGCTCCGTGCTTTCCGGCGCGACCATTTTTTCAGAAACCGGGGTCTGAGGAAGTTTCAGCACCTCCCCGATCTGGAGACCTTTGGTATCCGTGATGCCGTTGAGCTTCAGAAACTCATCCATCGAAATCCCATACTCTTTCGCAATCGTCCACGGATTATCGCCCGACTTCACCTTGTGAGTCGCGGGAATCGATGGCGGCGCCGCGATTTCGCGATGAGGCGGCGTCACTTCCGGAGCCGCATCTTGAGCGTTGATCAACTCATCGATCGGACTGATTTCTCCCGAGCCGAGCTGCTGAGCAAACAACGGGGCGCTGATCAGGGTCAAAAAAACAGCAAAACAAGAAGATTTCATAATCTCTGAGATTACGACGTAAAACCGTAATCTGAAAGTAGAAATCCCCTTGTTTTGCTCGCTTAACTAGCGGTGAATCAGAGTAAACAATCTTGATTCCAAGGAATCCAGAAATGATCGAAGTCGATACAGATCTGCGTTTACCTGCAGGGAAAGCATCGCTTTCTCCTGTCCTCTATTGATGACGTGACCGTATCGATCACATGTCACCCTTTGATTTTCCGAATCGGCTGGTTGATAGACGCCGTCCGGAGTTGATTTGAACTCCCAAGCTTTTGCTGTCATTTTGTCTCTCCTATCGAAGTAAGGGAAGGTGGTCAGCTTCCCTGATTTGCGAATCGCCGGAACGGGCTCCGACTCTCTCCTCATTAGATACGAACGATTGGGAGGCGGGAGCCGTAGTAAAAAAATCAGGAAATTAACGTATACTAATTAAGCTGGTAGCCTACCCCGTGTACCGTAACTAAAAATTCCGGTTTTTTACCGGTGTCACCAATCTTTTTACGAAGCTGAGCCACGCACTGATCCAGGGTTCGGGTGGTTCCAAAATATTTGACTCCCCAAACGGCATCGAGCAATTGATCTCGCGATAACACCCTCCCCTTGTGTGCGTTAAAATACTTTAAGAGCTCCATCTCTTTTGGCGTCAAGCGATGTGGTTCGCCATTGAGAATCGATTCGTAAGTGGTTTCACATATCGTGGCGTTCCCTACTTGAAAGTCACTGGACAAATCAACGTGGGCACTTTGCCAATCGCCGGAACGCCGCAGTAGAGCATTGACCCGCGCTTTCAACTCCTGAACCCCGAAAGGTTTGGTAACATAATCGTCCGCTCCGCTATCCAGCCCGATGACTTTATCGATCTCCTGCCCCTTAGCCGTCAACATTAGGATCGGGACCCGGCAACTTCCATCGCGCAGCTCTTTGCAAATTTCGTAGCCGTTTTTCCCCGGCAACATCACGTCGAGAATAATTAAATCCGGGAGATGCTCCCCAATTTGATCGATCGCATCGCTCCCGTTTTCACAACTGGCTACGGTAAATTTTTCACCGCGAAATATCTCCTCCAGGCCAAATCGGATATTCGGGTCGTCTTCCACAATAAATATACAATTGTCTTCGCTCATGAGGAGGCTGCTTTAAAATGCCTTAGGAGACGATTCAGTGCAAGACATCAAGCAGTTATCCCGAACTTCTTACCCGCGCGCCGGTCACTCTCAGAAAAGCCTGATTGAGCTGCCGGGTGCCACTGAAACCACATCGGTTCGCGAGTGCTCCCAGCGCGATGGAGGGTTCCTGCTCTAAAATGCGGTTGGCATGCCCGACCCGGATTCGGGTTAGAAACTCGGCCGGAGAGCAATCCAACTCTTTCCGGAAGGTATCCTCCAGCCAGCGACGGGATTTCCCCGCTGCTTCCGCGAGCTGATCGACAGACAGAGGCTCCTGGAATTTTTCCTCAACCAGAGAAACCGCAGCATGGAGCCCGGGATGATCGATCGCGAGGGTTTTGGAGGATTCCCGCTCGTTGATGTCTCCCGGCGGAAGCACAATCTCATCGCCAAAGCTTTCTCCACAAATCATGCGATCGAGCGTTTCCGCGATCTTCAGACCGACGGCATTCCCGTTTCTTTCAATGCTGGTCAAATGCGGCCGGATTGTCTCGCAGGTCACCGTATCGTCATTCACTCCCATCACGGCGACATCCTCCGGCACCCGGAGCCCAACCCGCTCGCAGGCCCGAATCACCATCGTGGCGCGGGGATCGTGAGCGGCGAGCACCGCAAATGGCGGAGTCATCGTTTTGAGCCATTGCTCCAGTTTGTCCTGACCCTGATTCCACCGATGAGATCCGTCCAGAGAACTGGTGCTGCGATGCGTTTCCGCTTCGAATCCCATCCCGTGAATCGCTTCACGAAATCCCGATTCAATTTCTGATGAATACCAAACGCCCGAGACTCCGTAAAAACCAAAGCGACGGAACCCGAGATGACGAAGATATCGCCCCGCTTTTCGACCGATTTCGCGATAATCATTACGAACCCGCATAAAACGGGTCACCTCCAGCGCCCCGGAAATATTGACCACCGGACAGTTGAGCCGGGACAGAAGCGTCTCATCTTCCGGAGTGTTACAAAGCGCGATCACCCCCGCCCCGCGCCAACCTTCCAGAGAAGCGGGCGGGAGGTCGTGAGTCTCCGGACTGATTAAAAAACGCCAGTCGGTATGTTTCTGCGCATATTCCCGAATGCCCTGCGCGACTCGCTCCAAATGCGGAACCCCGACTCGAAATGCCAAAGCAATTTCGGGGCTGAAAGTCGGGGATTTGCGGGTCGGATCTGCCATTGTACAGGGTACAATCCTCGACTGTACCCTGTACAATCTGGAAATAACACTGCGCATTTCCGCGTTTTTCTGCAAACATTCGCCATTGCCCGCACTTATTCCTTATCGATACTGATGGATGAATTGGCGATACAACAAAATGGTTCAAGTTCTCGGCATGGCGGGAGCGATCTCCTCACTCCCCGTAACCGGAGCCGATCAACCTCTGGTTTTCGAGGACAACTTTGAAAAAGCCGATGCCATGGATGCGTGGTTCCCGACTCAAAACGATAGATGGCAACTGACAGATACCGAATCGAAACAGGGAACCGCACTTCACCTGCTCGGTAAGAGCGGAAAATATAATCCTCCATTCCGGAGCCCTCACAGCATCACGCTGCTGAAAAACAAAGTTCTCGGCGATTTTGTTCTCACCGCCAAAGTAAAGACCCTGCAAACGACCCGCGGTCATCGTGATATGTGTATATTTTGGGGATGGCAGGATCCAGCGAACTATTACTACGTTCATCTCGGCGAAAAACCGGATCCTAACTCCAGCCAGATCTTTATTGTGAAAGAGGCGCCCCGCACCCCGATCACTAAAGAAAACAAAGGCGGCATTCCCTGGAGCGACGGCGAGTGGCACGATGTAAAACTGGTTCGCGAAGTCGGGAGCGGAAAGATCGAAGTCTACTTCGATGATATGACGACGCCGGTCAAAACAGCAGTCGATCACACCTATCAGTGGGGCATGATTGGACTGGGGTCTTTTGACGATCTCGGAATGTGGGACGATATCAAAATTAACGGAATCGAAGTGACCGGGAAAGTGGTCGTCTTGCCAACTCAGGAGAGAAGCGGCGAAACCGTAAATAAGAAAAAAACACCGTAGTCGGGACTCTACTCCGACTCTGAGATTTGCTGTTCGGACCGGGGAGGTATCCGGCCGAACAGAATCGTGATCACCAGGAAACCGATGAAAGCCAGCGCGGCTCCCATAAAGAGCCCGTTTTTCAGATTTCCATTCATGATCGCCAGCCCCGCAGTACATCCCGCGATGACCCGGGAACACCCGCCCACACTCATCGTGTAGACACCCTGCATCGAGTTTCGATACTCATCCCCTGCCAACCGGTTAACAAACATCGGAGGAGCAATAAAGAGCGCCAACACCTCCAGCCCGTGCATGATCTGCACCGCCACCGCAACAACTGGGTTAGGGAAAAGCGCGAGCAGCAGCATCCGCAAAGACATCAGTCCGAGACCGAGAGAAATGATCGACTTGAGCCCGATCTTTCGCTGCAGCCACGGCATCAGTAGAGAATACCCGATTTCAAATGTCACTCCGATATTGAAAATGATCCCGATATATTGTCGGGGAATTTCAATCACCTCATCCATGTAGTTCGCGATGAATACATAGTAGGTAGAGGCAGCCCATAACCCGAAAAAGATCCCGACCGCCAGCCAGCGACCCTCCGGCGAATACAGTCTCGCAAACGCCGTGCGTGTCGGTATCTGACGCTTGGCCGTCACCTCAATAATTCGACGATTCAACAAAGGCAGCGTAAAACTGTTGGCCAGTGAGAGGAGACAAAACATCACCGCTACAGGAAGAATTGAGCCGGGATCAGCGCCGTTTTTCAATGGAATGAAAAGCAGTAAGCTGGGTAGAATAAACCCGATCGTCCCCCATACCCTGACAAACGGATATTCCGTAAGGGGTTGATTCTCTTTCCGGTATTGCTCGGTCAGTGAAAAGTAGAAACCATCCTGCAGCGGCAACATCGCGACAAACGAAAGGCCGTGAAAGAAGTAAAGAATCAATATCAGCTCGATCCGATCGGAAAAATAGATCGATGTCAGCACCACTGAACTGAGCGAAAAAGCGATGGCGAGAATGCGCCGGGGATCGATGTTCCGATCGGCAAACAGAGTCAGCAGAATCGGGGAAAAAAGCATCGGGAGCCCCATCAATGAGGATGCGATGCCCAGCTGCAGATAGTTAAAACCGCCCTGCTCCCGAAGAAAAACCGTCATCAGAGGCATGACGCTCCCAATGACGGCGTAGCTGAGAAAAAATTGACGTTTAAGGGCGTTCAAGACTCTGTCCTGTCCTCGTCAGAGTCTCGATTAGCAACCTCGATTTTTCTGAAGATCTTATTCAAGCCGTTCCAGCTGACCAATACCATACTGAAGCAGCTGCTTATTGATATCGCGGGAAATATCGTCCCGGACATAAATGATATTCGGGTAATCATTCAGCTCGATGCGGTGAATTCCGTCTTCAGGAACTTTGGAGAACACCGCAGACAGTTCTTTGATGCTACCTACAGCCTGCCCATTAACTTTGGTCACGACTACAGAATTCACCCCTTCATAGCCGAGCGTACTTGGCGTCTTCAAAACGTTACTGAGAAAAACCAGCTTCTCGCGGCCCTCTTTCTCGTATTTTTCAGGATTCGCCGCCGCGTAAACCAGTTTGAACGGAGCACGGGTTGTCCAGTTATCACCCCAGCTTTCGAGATAAGGGCTCGTCAGTTCCTGGAAGATCAATCCTCCAAGAATCAGGAAGCGCGGCCCCCGATCAAACATGTAGGGATCGATCAAATAGTCGGCCGCATCTTTTCGGGACAACTCAAACTCGAGAGTCATCGGCTCACCATCGCGAATCAGCTCCACGGTACATTTGTCACCCACTTTGGCGTTACCTCTCACGATATGGGAAAAACTGAGTTTTCCGTAAGTCGGGTCAGTGTAGTTACCGCGTGAGTCAATCGGATACCCGTTGATGCTCAGGATGACATCTTCCTTCTTGATTCCACCTTTGTCAGCGGAACTTTCCTTCGCGATTTTCCGGACGAAGATTCCGCCATCTTTATCAGCAAGACCTGCAAAATCCCGGAGTTGTTCGTCGAGAGTCTGAGCGAAGCCGATTCCCAGCATCGGAAAACCTTCATATTCACCATCGCCGACATCGGCAAGAAACGCCTCAATAATTGGCATCGGAAGAATATTGGCTGTTTGCTCTTTCGAGTTGTAGCTCAACAACATTCCAGCCAGTTTTCCGTCCTGAATCACAGGAAGCGTGAAACTGTTCACCCGGGCCTGCAACGATCCCTTGATCTGATAAACCAGAAAGTTGGAACCACTCAGAAAATAACGGCCCACGTTGACACGAAGCACTTCCACCTCGGTTGTGACGCCGTCGCCGTTGTCTTCGATCTGCCAAACTTCGACACTGTCTCCGGCTTTGACCGCATTGGTGCGCTCCATCGGAACGACACCTTCAAAAACTCTGTCATTGGAAACGGCAGGTTCGAGCAGAGCCAAATTGGCTTCGTAATCCCGGGCCACGATCTTGGCCGGAACTTTGGCTCCGGAAGACGGGTGCTCAAGTTCAATATAAGTGGCATTGACCACCATCTCAGCCGTGGTGAGAACCTGATTTTTAGAAATCAGAGCGCCCAGACCACGACGAGGTGAGGGAGCGCCTTTTTCCCAGGGCTTCACGAAACTGTAGTCCTGAAGCGTCGCGTTAACCCGGATGATTGACGTCTCAGGAGTTGCCTCTGCATAGACCGAAGCGGAAAAGCCCAGCCCGCAAACCACGGCGGCAAGAACTACTGAAAGGAATGATTTTAATCGCATAATTTTGTAAATTTGAATTCCCGTTAAAACTTATTCGCTGATGGCAGCCGCAGTCGGAGTCTCGGCCTCTTCCTCGCTGTCGTCTTCGGTTTTGATCAAGTCTCCCAGTTGGAGAATTTCGGGCTCTTCGAGATGGGAAGTGAATCCCACATTGTATTTGGCTTTGATCCGGTCGTGAGCGACATCCGCCTCATCCCTTTTCAGAACCAGAGGCCGTCCCTCTCCTACACATCGGATCACATGGAAATCCTCTTTCCCCGGCTCCGCCTGCTGCTTATAGAAAGCATCGTAGACATCCTGAAGCAGACGAATCTTCTTACCGTTAATCGACTCGACCACTTTGTGAACGTAAGGCTGCAGGTGGGTATTCACGGAATCCGGCAACACGGCGGTGAGAATAATAACCTGTGGCTTCTCGCGATAAATTTCGTCGCTGCTGAAATAAGTGTAGTGATAGCGGGCCTGGAAATCTTTGATCCCATGTGAAGTCATCACGCTGCGGTCCACTGGCTGAAACTGAAGTCCGGCGAAAAGCACGAACTGCGGCTGCTTATCATACTGATTCGCCTGAATGGTATAGGGAATAAAACGCTTCAGCTCGATTTCGACGTCGATCTGCTCTTTATCTCTCCAAACTTCGAGATTCACCGTATCGCCCGCGAATTTACGCTCGATGACTTCATTCATGTCAACCCGCTCGCCTTCGATCTCGATAAAACCGTCCGAGAAAATGGTGTGCCCGTCGATGGAGAGCAGCACATCTTTGGTTTTCAATTTATCACCGGCGGAACCAGCGGCGTCCGCTTCACAAACCATGACGCCAATCCCGTTGTTAGGAAGCCCGAAAGCCTGACGTTGAGCGGGGTTTAAAATTCCGATCGTGCTGGTCGCAATATCGACATAATAATCATAAGTCCCGTCTTCGACATCTTTCAGAAACCGTTCCACCACTGGAACAGGAATCATGTAGCCGGTGTTCTGAGCCACGGACCCGGAATAGCCTTGGAAGGCAACGCCGACCACCTGGTTGCTCTGCAGAACCGGACCACCCGAGTTCCCGGGGTTAATCGCGGCATCGACCTGGATCGTGAGGTGATTATCAACCCCGGAGTGAGAGTAGCTCCGGAAGTCAACCCGTGAGACCACACCTCTTGTCACTGAAATTCGCTCGCCGCCGATTGGATAGCCGACTGCAATCACGGTGGTGTTCAATTTCGGAATACCGCCAATATATAGGGGCTCCACATCTTCGAACGAGTTCTCATAGTCACTCTCAGACTCCAATTCAAGAAGCGCGAGATCACAATCGTGAGCAATATTTACAACCCTCGCCTTATAAGGACGGGGGTCCGACACCTTCTTGATATAAATTAGACGGCCGTTGCTGACCACATGGGCGTTCGTCAAAAACCGATTCTTACCAATGAGGAATCCGGTTCCGTTTCCGCTGCCCATTCCACCGACATTCCAGGGCACCCGGTAGTTGGGCTGTTTGGTATCCACCTCAACCCGGACGATGGCATCGAGGTCAATCTCCGAAATATCAGCCTGAACCGATTCAGGCGGCGGCATATCAACTTTGGGATTAGAAAGGGCGGGATTCGCAACTTGCTGGGTCATCGCCAGTTCCGGAGCAAGGAGGCCACAGACTGCCAAGAGAGTAACCACTTGGACTTTCCAGCGAGTAAGAGATCGATTTTTATTCATTAACTTCAATTGGGAACGCCCTGGAACCGACGTCGGACCAGAGCGGCATTTTAGTGGTTCAGATTCGAAAGTCAAACAACGCGAAAGCGATGTCCGGCTCTCACATTATCACCGCGTGAGTCTGATACGATTCAACATTGGGCAAATTAGATAGCGGATTCAGTGAAAATTAAGAAGTATAAAATTTTAATTTAATGAAGAATTCGGTTGCCTCACACCATCAATTAAGGCCTAAGTGAAACCGGTTTCACAATCGTCTAAGCATTATACACTTGATTTTCATTTGATTCTTCCCTATTCCAGAAGCTGCATGGCCCAACCAACCCTAACGTTGGCATTTCTCCTGCCCATTTGGTTCCTTCTTTCTCAGGCGGTCCGGTCGGAAACGATCTCGGACCGGGTGGATTGGCCTCCTGTGTTCGAAAGAAGCTACGGAGACCCGAAGCTTCTAGTCTTTAACGCTGAAGGGGTTGAACCAAAGATTCAATTTATCAGACCAGCCCGATTGGTGACGGTAAGGGCAGACGACTCCTGCCCGGAGGCTCAAATCGACTGGACGATTCGTCAGTATTTTCTCGGCCTGCTCTGGAAAGATTATCTTGCTCAGGGCGCGCTTTCCGAGAACGAAATCCGGCTGAATATGAAAGAACTGGTCCCGATGCCCCGGGCGACGTTTTTGAAGATTGGGCACTGTCATCTCGCAGGCCGATCGACGGGCAATCGAGTACACGACGCGTGGTGGCGGGTCCGAACCGGGATGGATTTGAAAGAGAGCTGCGATCACCTGCTTGCAATCACCACTCTGGAATGGGATGACCCGGACAAATACAGTCACGGACACTTTGCGTTTGCCCTCAGAAAACGGGGGGGCGACATCCACACCGATGCGCTCTACGATTTCAGAGCGCCATGGGAACTGGACCGCCGACCGAGATTCACCGAGGCTCCTAATATTCATAATAAGCTGAAGTTAAAAGCACTCCGGGAGAATCTTTACGACTGGATTTACACTCAGACCGAATTTCGGAACTCTCACGTGACGATGAGTTTCGTAAAAGTCCATGAAGAACAGGTGGCCCTGCTTCGCGCCTACAACGGCCGCGTTCACGAGGCGGGAAATTTCCGGGTCTTTAAAAAGAACTGTGCCTCTCTGGGGACCCAATTCATCAACCGTCTTTTGCCGTTGGATGAAGAAATCAAAGGAGAGCACTCTTTTGCAGACCTTCCATTGAGGAAAAATCAGCACACCATCGAACAGTTGGGCGGGTTGATCAAAGAGGTCTACATCGAGAACCGGACGCTTGAAGCCGGACGGGAACCTACGAGTCGCTCCAAACTACATCCAGCCAAGCCGAGTCGTAAACTCTCCCGCGGTTATCAGATCCTCTCCGCGGTGGACGAGGTTAACTGATCGTTTTCTTGAGAAGTTCTCCGACCACTTCCGGATAAAGCCGGATCTCCGCTTCGTTGATGCGTTGCTGCAATTGTTCCGCCGTATCGCCCGGCAAAACGGGCACCTTCGCTTGCCTGATGATTTCTCCGGTGTCGATTCCCGAGTCGACCCAGTGAATCGTGCAGCCCGTCTCGGTCGCGCCGGCATCGATCGCCTGCTGACAGGCATTTCGACCGGGAAACTGTGGCAGGAGCGAGGGGTGAATATTGATCACTTTCCCCTCAAAGGTCGACAGAATCGGATCCCGCACGATTCTCATAAACCCGCAAAGCGCAATCAAATCGACGCGGGCTGACTTCAATTTATCCGTGATCTCCTTACAGGCCGCATCGGAGAGGCGCCCCGCTTTTTCCGTTCCCGGCTCGACAAAAATTGAGGGGACTCCGGCCTCTTTTGCGAATTCCAACACCCCTGAATCTTTCACGTCGGAGATGACGATACCAATCTCAGCTTCGAAATCACCAGCCTGCACCGCTTCGATGATAGCACGGGAATTAGTCCCGGTCCCCGACCCCAGAATCCCGATCCGGGGAACCGAAGATGCGGGTGAGCTTTTTGCGAGAGTGGCACTGGTCGAACGTCCCGGAACGAGTGACAGAATCTGAATTTCGATCCCGAGGCGGTCCAATAACGCTTTTTCCTCATCGATCAGATTGTCGGGCGTGTAGTCCCCTCCCTTGGTGTAAATGTGAGGGCGGATCGTCTCAATGGTGTGAGTCGCCCGCTTTTCACCAAAGACCACGACCCGATCGACGCACTCCAGCGCACAGAGAATCTCAGCCCGGTCACCCTCAGGATAAACCGGACGGTTCGGCCCTTTCAATTCGGCGACGGATTGATCGGAATTGATTGCCACGACCAGAGCATCACCGAGGGAGCGCGCTTCCTTCAGATAACGGACATGCCCGGCATGCAGCAAATCAAAACAACCGTTGGTGAGAACCAGCTTTTTTGACTCCGCTTCGAGTTCATCACGCCACTGCGCGACCTCTTCCAGGGTCGAAATGTAATCGTCAGCCATCGAATCGAACCTATCCTTCAATTTCGTGTTTTCACAAACCGGAAATCAACTACCATGTCGCTATGCATGATCCTCGTATCGATCAACTTTCCAAACAACTGGTGGGCTATTCAACCGCCGTTAAAGAGGGCGAAGGCGTTCTCATCGAACTCTTTGATGTCCCACCCGAAATCGGCATCTCACTGATCCGCGAAGTGAGAGCCGCCGGTGGTATTCCCTACATCAATATCCACAGTCTGAAACTGTCCCGTGAAATGCAGATGGGTGCCACGGCAAAGCAGTTCGAAACGATCACCGACGTCGGAATGTATCAGATGAAGAAGGTCGATTGTTACATCGCGGTGCGAGGCGGGATGAACAGCAACGAATTTGCGGATGTCCCCTCGGAAAAACGTCAGCTCGCGGCCGAAATGACCCGCCCCTTGATGAACGAACGGGTAAACAACACCCGCTGGTGCGTCCTGCGCTGGCCTTCCGATGCCATGGCCCAGAGTGCGGGGATGTCGACGGAAGCGTTTGAAGACTTTTACTTCAGAGTCTGTCTGCTCGATTACAGCAAACTTCAGGACGGCATGTCCGCTCTTGAGAAGCGAATGACGGAAGCAAACGACGTTCACATCATTGGCGAAGGGACCGACCTGAAGTTCAGTATCGCCGGCATTCCGGGAGTCGCCTGCGGAGGAAATTTCAATATCCCCGATGGCGAGTGCTTCACCGCGCCGGTGAAAGATTCGGTGCAAGGGCACATCAGCTACAATGCTCCTTCGATTTATCAGGGAACGTCATTCGACAACGTGAAGTTCGAATTCAAAGACGGCAAAATCATCAAAGCGACGGCCAACAACACCGACGCATTGAATCAAATTCTCGATACCGACGACGGAGCGCGCTTCATCGGGGAATTTGCGATCGGCTTCAACCCCGAGGTGATGGAACCGATGCGGGACATCCTCTTCGATGAAAAAATCGCGGGAAGCTTCCATTTCACCCCCGGTCAGGCCTACGAAGTGGCGGACAACACCAATCGCAGCGCGGTGCACTGGGACCTCGTCAATATTCAGCGTCCGGAATATGGCGGTGGCGAAATCTATTTCGATGGCGAACTGATTCGCAAGGACGGCCAGTTTCTTCCCGAAGACCTGAAATCGTTGAATTACTAAATTCCCGATGAAGGCGGCTCTTCTCATAGCTTTGGCAGGATGCTGCGGAGCCTTATGTCGATGGGGTTTCGTGAGCTGGATCGACCGATTCAGGGGCACCAACCACAGTTTCCCTCTCGGGATCTTTGCCGTCAATATTCTGGGCTGCCTCATCTTCGGCTACCTCGTCGGGCTCGGGGAAAACCGGAACTGGATGTCCGAACACATCAGGCATTTGGTCTTCACCGGGTTTCTCGGCAGCTTTACCACCTTTTCCACTTTCAGTTGGAACACATTGGAACTATTAAAAAGCGATCAATTTGGAATGGCTATGTTAAACATTGGCCTTAGCGTCGTCATTGGAATAGCCGGAGTTTGGGGAGGATATAGCCTCGCCACTATGACCCGATAGTATTTATATGAAAGTAGCCGTTCTCAGCGACAGTCACGACAGACTCGATCACATTGCCTGGGCCCTGAAATGGGTCGCAAAAATCGGCGCGGAAAGACTCTTTTTCCTCGGCGATTTTTGCGCACCATTTTCTCTCGACGCCCTGGCGGAGGGATATTCAGGACCGATCGACGCCGTCTTCGGCAACAACGATGGCGATCCTTTTCTCCTCAGCAAGATCGCGGATAAATACCCGCAGGTGACCCTACATTCTCCACTCGCCGAATTGAAAGTCGACGGGCGCAAGGTCGCACTTCACCATTACCCGGAAATCGGACGACGCCTCGCTCAGAGCCGGGCCTACGATGCCGTTTTTACCGGACACGATCATTTGAAATACATTCATCGTGTCGAAGATACACTTTGGGCCAATCCCGGCGAATTGATGGGTCGGTTAGGGTCTCCTTCCTTCGGCGTCTGGGAAACAAAAGATAACTCTTTCTCTCACATTGAGTGGCAGATGAATAGTTGATGAACAGGAGATGAATATTCCCGAAAAAATCACCTGTGTCGATTGCGGGCAGGACGCTCATTTGATAAGTTATCCCCCAGAGGAAGGATGGCAGGTGGGAGATTATATCGCCTACCGCTGTCGGGGTTGTAACGACCGCTGGGATCTCGTGGTGGAGGACAGCGACTCGGGCGCGCCGGATTCATTTGATTTCCGGCAGTGGCTTAGAGATCGGGACTCTTCGAAGTAAATCGACGAGTCCATCTTTTGTCGACAATCGGCAACTTTGCGCCTAGTTTCCTTTGTGTAGTTTTTACATTTATGAGTCAAAAACCTTGTAAAAAGTGTGGAGCGACGATCCTCTCAATCACTGCCGAACTTCACAACGGATACTGCGTTCCGTGTGCCCGATCCGAAAAAAAGTGGGCCCGATTGACGAATAAACTAAACCAGGTTTCAAACGCCATTTTCCGCTGGGCGAGCAGTGAACCCAGAGAAAACCCTTTCCGGCCTGACGATGAAACACCGGACAACCGAAAGTCCTGAGATGATTTTAGAGGGACAGGTTGTAAAAGGACATCAGGTTGCATCGGGCAAAAATCTAAACCCACTTTTCCCCGGTGGATCTCTGGCGATGCAGACCCCGGTATTAAGGAAACTTGGGCTCGATCTGAGTCAATTTCACCCCGCAACGGTCAACGTATCGATTGCCCCTCGCGACTATAAAATCATAAGCGCCGATGTGGTCTTTCAAGACGTTGCGTGGCACCCCACTGAACCGCCCGAGGACTTTTCCTTCGTAAAAATTGAAGCCCGGCTCACTTCAGACGCAGCCTGGACCAGAGGACTCATCTACTACCCGCACCCCGAGACCAAGCCAGCTCACCACCAGCCCGCGGGACTGCTCGAACTACTCCTCGAAAGTTTCATTCGGGAACTCAACTACGGTTCAGAAATCCAAATTCGGGTCCCGGAAAACAAGATAATCCTGTCCTAGAGAACCCGTTCCCGGGCGCGGTCTAACTGTCCGCTGCCTTCTTTTTCGTGGCCGCTTTTTTACGCGGGGCAAACTCGAATCCGATCTTTCCGGTCTCAAAGTCCAAAGTCAAATGAGCGGAGAACGGTCGTTTCGTTTTCCGGGAAATGAAGCCGGGTAACAATTCAGTTTTGCCTTTTATGAACAAAGGAACCACGTCGTCTTTGGATAATTCCTTCTGGAGAATCGTCTTGCCGAGACGGAAGCCGTCCGGAGAGTCCTTTGGCTTAAAATCGGGAACCATGAAGGATTTTTCGGTTTCGTAGACGTTGGCGCTTTCACCACTCGCAAGGGTGATATTGGCGATGATATCATCATCACTCAAATCGTCAGCCGACTCCGGTTCGTCCTGATCGAACACAAAATTGGTCTTGAATTTGCCCTTCTTCCCGGTCTTCGACACCGGCTGGATAAGTTCCACGGCCGCTGAGAACGGCGCATTAAACCGGGATACAAACCCGTCGCGCTCTTCGAGAAACTTTGTGGTGAACAACTGTTTGGCCTCTTCCTCGGACAGACGTCGTCCCGCCAGGTATTTGGAGATCCGGAAATCACACTCTTTCGCCGGCAAATTGTAACATTCGTAAGTGGCGTCGGTGGTCTTCAGTTTAGGCGCGCCGCACTGCGGGCACACGCAATCGAGATCCGGGAATGAGCGATTAACCGCCTCGGTGTAGTGATTGCGAGCTTTGAGAACAACATCCTCGGTAAACCCGGCAATTTCACGCATGAAAACATCGCGGCTCAGTTCGCCCTTCTCCATTTGGTGAAGTTTCGCCTCCCATTCCCCGGTCATCGATGGCGAGGTCAGCGGCTTGATCTTCATATCTTCAAGCAATTCAATTAACCGCAGACCTTTTCCGGAAACGATCAGATCCCGACCATCGCGAACCACATATTCCTGCTGGATAATGCGCTCGATAATCGCCGCCCGGGTCGCCGGTGTTCCCAGCCCCCGCTCAGACATTGCTTCGCGAAGCTCGTCATCATCGAGCAGCTTGCCGGCACCTTCCATCGCCGCAAGAAGAGTTGATTCCGTATACCTGGCAGGTGGATTGGTCTGCTTATCTTCGAGACGAACATCGACCGCGTTAGCCTTTTCGCCTTCAGTCACGGCCACCAGATCGTCTTTGCCGGCGGCAACCCCGGGTCGTCTTCCGTATACGGACAGCCATCCGGGAACGACGAGAATTTTACCGTCAGTGCGGAAATGATCGGTTTCAGAGCCATGATCGATCGCTGTGATCCGCTTGGTCACTTCAAATTCAGCGTGCGGGAAAAAGACCGCGATAAAGCGCTTCACGATCAGATCGTAGACTTTCTGCTCCTGCTCTTTGGCCAATTTTACCACCCGGCCTGTCGGGATAATCGCAAAGTGATCCGATACCTTGGCGTTGTTAAAAATCCGTTTCTGAAACTGGATCCGGTTGTTTTTCAGCGAATCCTCTGCCCACTTCGCCACTTCCAGCCCCGAACTGGCGAGCTGCTGAGTGGTTTCAATCACATTTTTGATGTAATCCTCCGGGAGGTACCGTGAATCGGTCCTCGGATAGGTGATCATCTTGTGGCGCTCGTAGAGGGCCTGAGCGATGCCAAGCGTATTTCGCGCGGTGAATGGCGCCTCTCGCTGCAGGGTGGTCAAATCGTAAAGCTGAGGGGCAATTTGCTTCTGAGGTTTCTTTTCCTCGGTAACCGAACCGGTTTTGCCCTGACAGCGCAGATGAATGGTTTCAGCTTTTGCCCGGTCCCAAATTCTCTCAGCTTTGGCGTGCTTGTTCTCCTCGTCTTTTTTCCACGAAAGATCAACCCAGCGGCTTTCGTAGTCCCCTTTCGAAACGGAAAAATCAGCATGAACTTCCCAGTAATCCTCTGAGACAAACTCTCGAATTTCCCGCTCCCGCTTCGCCAAAATAGCAAGCGTAGGTGTCTGAACCCGCCCGGCACCGGTAATATTAAACCCACCATGACGGGAACGGAAACAGGTCAGCGCCCGGGTGGAGTTCAAACCAACGAGCCAGTCTGATTCCGAACGGCACTTGGCAGCATCGGAAAGGTCGCGCATCTCGGCTCCATCCCTCAATTTATCCCAGGCCTGCTGAATCGCCTGAGTGGTCATTGATTGCATCCAAAGTCGCTTCACTGGCTTATCGATTTCACCGATGTCCATTATATATTGGAAGATCAATTCACCCTCCCGCCCGGCATCACAGGCATTTACGATCAAATCCACGTCTTTCTTCTTCGCGAGACCCAGAATGTGCTTCAATCTGGCCTCCGTCCTTTCGATCGGCTGGAGTTCAAATTGTTTCGGAATGGCCGGCAGAACATCGAATTTCCAGGGCAAATTCTTGCCGTTGGGACCCGTCGGCATTTTCAATTCGACAAGGTGACCGACCGCCGATGTGATCAAAGCCGAATCATTCTCAAAATGTTGGGAATCACGCGATTTTCCCTTCTTGGAGAATTTTCCAAGCTTAGGGGCCAACGCTTTTGATAAATCGGTGGCGACACTTGGTTTCTCCGCAATGATTAGGATTTTAGACATCGTGCTTTACAGGAAATGTAAGAATTATGGTGTGAAGAGCCGGTTACTCTCGCAGGTCACCGAGTAACCTCATTTCCTTAGTTTCGACAGTTCGTCAAATCAGTTTTGTGAAGTATTTGCCGGGGAGCTGTTTCAAAAACCCTTTTATTTCGAGCTGAAGCAGAGCCCCGTTAACCACCGGCAATGACAGCCCTGACCTCTCAATCAACTGATCAACGGTCAGTTCATCGACACCGAGTGCGCGCATCACTTTCTGCTCATTTTCCGGTAGATTGAGCAATTTCTGATCCGCCGCTTCAGTGCCGGAAAAATCGAGGTCCAGTTCCGGTGCGAGCCCATAAGCGAACTCTTCGATGACATCTTTTGCGTCGCAAACCAGTTTGGCCCCGGCTTGAATGAGACGGTTACATCCCACCGAGGTGGGGCGGTCGATTGGTCCCGGAATCGCGAACACGGGGCGCCCCTGCTCCAGTGCCTGATTGGCCGTAATCAGAGACCCGCTCCGGCCCGGCGCCTCCACCACGAGAAGGCCCTGTGAAATTCCCGCCACAATACGATTCCTCAGAGGAAAGGACTTTTTGTCGGGAACATAATGGACGGGAAATTCGGACAGCACCGCGCCGTGTTTCGCAATCTCATCCGCGAGAGTTTTATTTTCCGGCGGGTAAACATTCCCGACACCCGATCCCAATACCGCAATGGTCCGGCCATTTGCCGCCAGCGCCGCCTCGTGAGCGATCGTATCGATTCCTCTGGCGAGACCGGAAATAATGGTGAACCCCGCAGCCGCGAGCTGAAAACTCAGTTTCTTCCCGTTGGAGATCCCATAGTGCGTGGTCCGCCGTGAGCCAACCACTCCAATCGCGCGGGCATCGCAGGGCTTAATCATTCCCCGCATGTAAAGTAAAAAAGGCGGATCGTGGATTTCCTTCAGCGCTGCCGGATAACTTTCGCACTCCCAGGTCAAAGCCGTCACGCCGTGATCCGCCATGCGCCTTTTCTCCTCCTCAAGGTCGACAACGTTCTCCCAATCGACAAAACGTTCCGCCATTTCCTGCCCGATGCCTTTAACCCGGACCAGATCAGCCCGGTTGGCAGTGAGAACCGCTTCCGGCGATCCAAAGTGGTTCAAAAGACTTTTTAACCGGATCGGACCGACATCCGGCAGTAGATTCATAACGAGGTAAGCTTCGGTTCGATCCATCATATGAGTCTAAAACGTAGCATTTTTGAACGCTATACAAAAACCTTTTAAAAAATTGCTTGATGCTTTGCCTTTGTAATGGAATCTTTCGCGCCCTCCACTAAGGAGGTTAGACAAATGGCATACGCAGTTATCAAAACCGGCGGTAAGCAGTATCGCGTTGAAAAAGGAGATCGCATCAACGTAGAGAAACTTGACGCAGAAGTTGGAGACGAAATCACCTTCGAAGAAGTGTTGGCTTCCGGGAACGGGGACGGCATCAGTTTTGGTGCACCGTTCATCGACGGAGCTAGCGTAAAAGCGAAGGTAGTAGAACAGTTTCGTGATAAGAAGGTGATCGCTTTTAAATTTAAGCGCCGTAAAGGTTTTCACAAAACCAAAGGACATCGCCGTCACTTGACCCGTTTGGAGATCACCGCAATTTAAACCAAATCATATTTATTTGTCATGGCTCATAAGAAGGGACAGGGAAGTGTTAAAAACGGACGCGACAGTAACAGTAAGCGTCGTGGAATTAAGAAGTTCGGTGGTGAGAAAGTCATCGCTGGAAATATTATCGTCCGTCAGTGTGGAACCAAGTGGCAGCCAGGCAAAAATGTCGGACTGGGCCGCGATTACACCATTTTTTCATTGGTAGAAGGTAACGTTCGTTTCGACCGCAATGGTCGCCGCGTCAACGTTGACGAAGCAACCGCTTAATTCGATTCAGTTCGAACTAACGAAATTTCGGAAAGCCGGGCTTCATTTGCCCGGCTTTTTTTGTGCCCCGGCGTCGCGACCGGTCTCGATTGAATCCGATGAATTTGAGGGCTATTGTGCATACGGATGGAAATCGAATTGCTGCCCGAAAAACTGAGCTTGCGACCATCGCGATTAAAATGGGCGGGCATCTTTTTGATCGGCGCAGCGTTCACGGCTGCCGGAATCATGATGCTGCTTGACGACGGCGGAGTGGCTCCCTGGCTTTGCATCCTATTTTTCGGAGCCGTTGCAGTGGTTGCCCTGCTCCAGATGTTTGGACCTTCCTATCTTGAGCTTGATCCAGACGGTTTCGAACAGAATATGCTGGGGAGAAAGATCAGTTGTCGCTGGGAGGACGTCTCGGAATTTCATGTCTGGTCGACTCAGGGGAACAGCCTTGTGGGATTCAGCCGAAACGAGGATGGTGAGAAGACGATCGAAAAAGTGAACCGGTTTATATCGGGGGGTAGTTGCTCGCTCGGGGACAATTTCGGAATGTCCTCTATGGAACTGGCTGATTTGATGAACGGCTTCCGAATCCGGGCTTTATTACGGGCTGAGGAGAACTAGGATTTACGAGCCCGAACCAAACCTCAACCAGTATGAATAAAGGAATCTACCTGTTTCTGTTCCCCGTTATCATCGGAGTTATGCTGGTGACGTTTATCGCCGGAAGCCGACACGGACGCCAACAACACGCGCTAGAGGAAACCAAGTTGCTCTCCGATGCACTGATTCAATCGGGAGGTCGCGATCTCGGCAACCAGTTTCGCGAATACGCTAAAGGCCGGGTTTACTGGAACACTTACTTTTATCTGCATCCCGATCAGTCGGAATCTCTTCTCAAAGATTTTGGTGCGGTTAATCTCCTGCGATTGGGAAAAGCGGAATACCGGAAAGAACCGATTGATCACGAATCAATCCGAACCAACGCCCTGAAGAAAGTCACGAAGTAAACTAGCTCACGGTGATGTCCAGATAGGCATCACCTCTCGCTCCGCCCTTACTCAACTTGTTTCCCATGCCCTGGAGCCTGAGCTGATTCCCCGTCTTAACGCCTGCCGGAAACGCCACCTTCACCTTTTGCTTGGTTTGAGTGTATTTTTGCCCCTGACATGATTGGCAGGATCGGTTTTGGTCCATAACCGGACCGCACGCTTCGCAGTAATTGTGTTGAACGATCTCGACTTCTTTCTCAATTCCCGACCGGGCATCGTTAGCCCCGATGACGACAGGTATCCTCAGGTCGGCACTTTCGGGAACCGATTTATTGGCGAAAAATCCATCAAAAATAGAGCTTTCAGAGCCGCCGAAAACGTCGCGGAAGATATCGAAAGGCTCACCGTCGCGATTTTCCATCTTGGGAATTTCAGTGGTCATTCCCTCGGGTATCTCCACGCGGGTTAAGTCAACCGCATCGAGAATCTCCCTGGATCCACGGTCGATATCTTTTGCCGTCACCGTCATCAAAAGACTTTCATCGATCGAGACCGTGACTTCGATTTGAGGATCGCCCGCCGGAGCCGGCAAGATTCCGCTGAGCTTAAAAGTTCCCAGAGACAGGTTCTCAGTCACTGAAGCTCCCTGTCCCCAAAACAGTTTCAGGTCGACCGTATCCTGATTATCCTCCGCCGTGGAAAAAACTTCGCTAACTTCGGCTGGCAACTTGGTCCCTTTCACAATTAACGGCGTCGCGACGCTGCCTTTGGTTTCCAGACAGATCGAGAGGGGTAATTCCTCATAAGCCGCATCGCGCGCGGCTTTGTTCTCAGGATCGGGAATCGATTCAGCGGTCCTGGCATCTGCCCCCGAGAGAACTTTCTTCAAGACCCGGATTAAACTGTCGATATCGGAATGGAATTGAGGAAAACTCACCGGCTTCGCATTACGGCGCAGCAGACTGGTCAGCTCTTCCGGCACCTCAGAATAAACCGGCATCTCAGCGTCGTCGATTAAAATGGGAATTACGCGGACTCCCCGGGCCAGCGCCGTCGCCACTTCGACCCGGACCAAATCGTTTGGATCATCCAGCCGACGATTGCCGGACGAGTCCTTTGCGTTAAGCCAGTCGTGCCCGATCACAACTAACAAAACGTCGCAGGATCCCACCACTTTCTCGATTTTATCGACGTAGTCCTCACCCGGCTCGATGTCGCTGATATCGAGAAACAGATTGTTCTTATCCAGAACCTCACCGAGCCGATCGTAAATTCGGCCCACCGCCCACTTGGAATCAGATCTCCGGTAGCTGATAAAAATTCGGGCCATCTCTTCGTATTCGACCGTAAATGATAGATTTGTGGGCACAAGCTTAAAAAAATCAACGGCGGGGCCCCATAAACCGCCGTTTATCGTAAATTTTCTGGCATTTTTTACAAGAACCGCCGAACCTCTCGCACCTTGCGAAATCACGAAACATTTTGCGGCGCATTTTTATGCAGTATTCTGTGCCTTCTTCTCACAGGATGCGGCGGCTCCGTCCGCACTGGTACGACGCGATTGGTAGCCGCGCCTCTGGGCTTTGCCAGCGGACTTCTGGAGGACTTCCCGCACATCTCAACGACTGATGTAAAATCCGATATCCCGATATTTCTGATCAGCGGTCGGAACCTGCTCGACTCGCCGCAAGGCGTCAATCCCTTCGGAAACCAGCGAAGCACCAATCCCACTCCCCATCTCGCTATTGCGAAGGTCGCTGTGGGCGAAGGCTTGAGTCGCGAGCATATCATCAATGAAACGCTGTCGTCCGAATCCGGAATTAGAAAAACCCGCTTTGAGTTAAAGGAGATCAACCTCTTCCCGACTCTCCCGATCGACCATTTCACGCTAAATCACTCGGAATGCAATAACGAAGATCATCCCTGGATCTCGGAACTGAGACAACAACTGGATCGAAGCCGGCAGCGAACGATTGCGATCTATGTGCATGGTTTCAATACCAAGCTGATTCCGAACACAGAATTTGCGGCCGCGATGTCACACTTCGGGGGAAGAGAAGGTGCGGTGGTCAGTTACGAATGGCCCTCTCTCGGGTCAATCTCAGCTTATGCTGCCGATAAAGGAAACGCGGAATACAGCACGCGGGTTTTCCGCGGTGTGATCGCCAATCTCGCTAAGGAAACCGGTGCCGATCAAGTCAATATTGTGGCTCACAGCGCCGGTTGCCCCATCGTGGTAAACGCTCTCAAAGAGCTGAGGTTGACCTATAAAGATCTCAATCCCGACCAGTTGAACGAAAAATTTCGCATCTCGCGCGTGGCCCTCGCGGCCCCCGATATGGATCTGATGACGTTCTACAACGGGGTGTTCGACCGTTTTTACGAAGCCACCGGCGGTGTTGCGGTCTACGCCTCCTCTGCTGATAAAGCACTCGATTTCTCAGCGAATATGTTCCGCGCTGAGCGCCTCGGGACCGCGGTGGATGATCTCAAGCCCTGGGAAAAAGAGGCCATGTTACGAGCCGGCAAAATCGAAATGATCGACGTCAGTGTTCCCGAACAGAACTCCCGGGGCTGGGTTGGGCACACCTATTACTACCGAAACACCTGGGTCAGCTCCGACCTCTTTTCTTTCCTCTCCGGAAAGAGCCCGGAAGAAAGAATGCTGGTGCGACAGGACGGCGAAATCTTCTGGGGCTTCCCCGAAAACTTTCCGGAGCTGCGATTGAACTTCTGAAAAACGCGGGAAAGCGCCACGGTATTTGATTGGCTTGGCGGGTCCGTCACGATACGATAATTTTTCGCAGACTGTACAGGGTACAGTCTGAGATTGTACCCTGTACAATCCGGTTTTTCGGCAAATTATCAGCATCAATCGCCATGGCAGAATTATCAGCTTCCCGAATCGCAGAATACCAGGAAAACGGCTACCTTTTTGAACGGGAGCTCTTTTCGAAGGAGGAAATCGAAACCCTGGCGAACACCGCTCGCAACGATCACGCGATGGATCAGGCCGCTGCGTCCCGCGACGATGGCGAAGGCAATGCGGTCCGTCTCTCGCTCTGGAATCACCCCGGCGACGGCATTTACGGGATGTTCGCGAGATGCGAGAGGGTGGTAAACCGGGTCGAAGATCTGCTCGATGATGAGGCCTATCATTACCACTCCAAGATGATCCTCAAAGATGCGCGGACCGGCGGTGCCTGGGCCTGGCATCAGGATTATGGTTACTGGTATCAAAACGGGGTGTTGTCGCCCAACCTCTGTAGCGTGATGATCGCGGTGGACGATGCCACTGTTGAAAACGGCTGTCTTCAGGTGCTGAAAAAGTCGCACCACCTAGGCCGGATCAATCACATCCTGACGGGAGATCAGGCAGGCGCTGATATGGAGCGTGTCGAAGAAGCCCGCAAACGCCTCGAACTGGTTCACTGTGAGATGAAAGCCGGGGATGCTCTCTTTTTTCACAGCAACACCCTGCACTGCTCCGCAGCAAACCGGTCGGAGCACCCGCGCTGGTCTTTGATCTGTTGCTACAATGCGAAATCGAACAATCCCTACAAAGAATCGCACCACCCCTGCTACACCAAACTCCACAAAGTTTCGGAAGAGGAAGTTCTCAAAGTCGGCCGCTCAGATGCCCGCAAGTCGGAGGTCGCTTTCGCCAACCTTACAAAAGAGGACCAAAGCGCCGACAGCCTCGAGCGCTAGATGCTATTGCTCGCTCTCCAGCCACTCTGAAAACTGAGCCAGCGCATTTCCCCGATGGCTCATCCCGTTTTTCACTTCGCCGGAAAGCTGCCCGAAGGTTTCGCAATGCCCCTCCGGAATAAACAGCGAGTCGTAGCCAAAGCCCCCGTCCCCTTTTTCTTCGTTCGCGATAATTCCTTCACAGGCCCCGTCAAAAACCCCGAACGTTTCGTCGCCTTTGACGACGGTCAACACACAGCGAAATCTTGCACTGCGCTCTTTGCCTTTGGCCCCACTTTTGGTCAGCTCCTCCAAGAGCCGGGCCCGATTGTCCGCGTCGCTCGCGTCCGCTCCGGCATAGCGGGCTGAGTAGACTCCGGGAGCCCCATTCAAAGCGTCGACCTCAAGACCGGAATCGTCGGCGAGGATAAACGCATCCTGAAGGGTTTCGCTGGCTCCAAAGGCTTTGATCGCCGAGTTTTCCTCAAACGATTCGCCATATTCGTCCGCCTCCGGAACGTCAGGAAAGGAGCTCAGGTCGAGCACCTCATCGAAAAATTTCCCGACGATTTCCCGGATCTCATCAGTTTTGTGAGCGTTGTGAGTGGCGACAACTAGTTTGGCAGGCATCGGGCAATGATTCCTTGAAACTGCCTGATGTCGAGTTTTTTCAATTGATTCCCCGGTGAAAACATGGACGTGTCGGGGACGAGACAAATCACCACGACAATGGCGGAATCAACGAGTGTTTTTAAAATGGAGAATGTCAGCGTGACCCGCGGGGATCGCGACATTTTGCGCGGGATCGACTGGGAGGTCAAAGAGGGCGAGAACTGGGCCTTAATCGGCGGAAACGGTTCCGGCAAGACCTCGCTGCTGAAGATCTTAATGGGCTATCTGACGCCTACCACCGGGGATATCCACATTCCCGGGCGCGAAGCCGCGATTGATAGCGACCATCAGAACTGGGATGAATGGAGAAAGCGGTTCGGATTCGTCAGCAGCAGCATCGCCCAGCTGATCGAGCCAGCCGAAACCGCCATCGAAGTGATCATGGCCGGTCGTCACGCGATGGTCAATTACTGGCAGAAAGACAAATCGATCATCAAAACGGATGTCGCCGCCGCGAAAGAAATCCTCAGCAGAATTCAGTGCGATCATCTGAAAAACGAGCCCTGGGTTTATTTATCTCAAGGCGAAAGACAGCGTCTCCTCATCGGAAGAGCCCTGATGTCTCAGCAATTGGAAACGCTGATCCTCGATGAACCCTGTGCCGGCCTCGACCCGATGGCCCGGGAGAAGTTTCTTCATTTCATTCAGGATCTCGCCGAGAAACGCACCTTCAAATCACTCGTCATGGTGACGCATCACGTTGAGGAGATTTTTCCCGAGATCACTCACGCTCTGGTGATCAAAGACGGCCTGACGGTCGCTAACGGACCCAAGAAAGAGACTCTCACATCGCAAAGCCTCTCCCGTGCTTTCGGCGGTGATTTGAAACTCCGCTCCCGTGAAGGACGCTACCGAATTGCGTTTGAGGAAGAGGAATTGAATCTCAACAGCGTGGTTTAAAAATACGGATAAAAAAAGCCTCTGCGGATCAAATCCACAGAGGCTTTTCCAAATCTTTGTCTGACCGGGACTTATCCTTCTGTCGAAACTTCCTCTAATTCGGAGTCGTCAGTTTTCTCGAACGTTCCACCGGGAATAAAGGTCAGTTCCTTTTCTCCTTCGGCGTGGGTCACGTTTACGATCTGGCCTTTCTCGACGTCTCCCCGCAGCAGCATTTCCGCCAGAGGATCTTCGAGATGTCTCTCAACCGCACGACGCATCGGACGGGCACCATAGTTAGGATCGTAACCCTCTTCGATAATGTACTGTTTCGCAGATTCATCGAGATCGAGTTTGATACCCTTCTCACCAAGGCGCTTCAGGAAAGTTCTCACTTCGAGATCAACGATCTGAATCAAATCATCCCGTTCCAACACGTGGAATACGATTTTATCATCAAGTCGGTTAAGAAACTCGGGCTTAAAGACATCTTTAGCCTGACCGAGAATCTTGTCGCACATCACATCGTATTTACTGTCAGCTGAAGCTCCGGGAGCTCCGAAACCAACAGTGGTCTGCTTCTTGATCAACTCGGCACCCACATTGGATGTCAGAATGATGATGGTGTTACGGAAATCGATTTTCCGACCCAAACTGTCAGTGATCATTCCCTCTTCCAGAATCTGGAGAAGGAGATTCATCACATCAGGGTGAGCTTTCTCAACCTCATCAAAAAGAACCACGGAGTAAGGGCGACGACGAACGGCTTCCGTCAACTGGCCACCCTCTTCGTATCCAACATAGCCCGGAGGCGAACCGATAAGACGGCTGCTCGTAAATTTGTCCATGTATTCAGACATATCGATCTGAATCAGGGCATCAGCGTCTCCGAACATGAAATCGGCCAAATTGCGGGCGAGGTAAGTTTTACCAACCCCGGTAGGTCCGAGGAAAATGAAAGAACCAATCGGACGACGTGGATCTTTCAGATCGGCACGGCTCCGGCGAAGCGCTTTCGAGATCGCCACGACCGCTTCGTCCTGGCCGATGACGCGCTCCTTGAGAACTTCCTCCATCTTGAGAAGTTTCTCGGCTTCTTTCTCCTCCATACGCTGGAGAGGAACCCCGGTCCACTTCGCCACAACGGACATAATGTCGTCTTCCGAAACGGTCAGCACGTTCTCTTCGTTAGCATTGCGCCAATCTTCCAAAACGGTCTCCATCTCCTGACGCTTCCGCTTTTCAGAATCACGCAGCGCAGCCGCATTTTCGAAATCCTGATCGCGAATCGCTTCCTCCTTCGCCAAAACGATCTCTTCGATTTCCTCTTCGAAATCTTTGATCGCAGGAGGGCGTGTCATCGCAGTGATGCGGGCTTTTGAGCCAGCCTCGTCCATAATGTCAATCGCCTTGTCCGGCAGGAAACGCCCCGTCAAATAACGGCTTGAAAGTTTCACACAGGCCTCGATGGCCTCTTTGGTAAATTCCGCTTTGTGGTGAGCTTCGTATTTGCTCTTGAGCCCCATCAAAATAAGGATGGTATCATTTTCGCTGGGCTCTTCGACTTTGACCTGCTGGAATCGACGTTCCAATGCGGAGTCTTTCTCGATGAACTTCCGATACTCGTTAAGCGTCGTGGCACCGATACACTGCAACTCGCCACGGCTCAGAGCCGGCTTGATGATGTTGGAAGCATCCATGGCTCCCTCGGCGGATCCAGCACCAACAATGGTGTGAAGCTCATCAATAAAGAGGATCACATTCTTGGACCGCTTGATCTCGTCCATCACGGCTTTAATCCGCTCTTCGAACTGACCGCGATATTTGGTACCGGCAACCATCAGAGCCAAATCCAGAGTAATCACTTTCTTATCACGCAGGATCTCAGGGACATTGCCACTGGCGATTTCCTGAGCAAGACCTTCAGCAATTGCCGTTTTGCCGACACCTGCCTCACCGATCAAAACCGGATTGTTCTTGGTCCGGCGACAGAGAATCTGAATAACGCGCTCGATTTCCTCGGCACGACCGATCACAGGATCCAGTTCCGCTTCGTGAGCGAGTTCGGTCAGATCGCGACCAAAGGCTTTCAATGCCGGAGTTTTGCCCTCTTTGCGGGGGCCACCACCGGAAAGTGAATCTTCGAAATCGCTGTCCGCCGGATCATCTTCACCGGCACCACCTGCAAAATTGGGATCGAGTTCGCGAAGAATCTCGTTACGGGTTCTCTCGATATCGACGTCGAGATTTTTCAATACACGTGCGGCAACACCGTCGCCCTCGCGAAGCAAACCGAGAAGAATATGCTCGGTTCCCACATAGCTGTGATTGAGGTTCTTGGCTTCCTTACCGGCCAGAGCGAGCACTTTTTTGACCCGTGGTGTGTAGGGAATATTGCCCACCATCTTCGTTTCAGGACCGTTCCCAACCTGCTTTTCCACTTCCATCCGGACCGTCTCCAGATCGAGATTCATTTTCTGGAGAACATTAACGGCTACTCCCTGTCCCAACTTAATGAGTCCCAGCAGTAGGTGTTCTGTCCCCACGTAATTGTGATTGAACCGGTCGGCCTCTTTCCGAGCCAGTGCCAAAACCTGTTGTGCCCTGGGGGTAAAATTATTCATACTTCGTCGTTGTTGTTGCTATCGGTTATTATACTCCCAAAATCAGGCGGCGTCAGCCCTTTTAACTTCGAACTCACGATCTCAGCTCTCAGAGAATCTCTCTCTTCAGGCGTAAGTTTACGCTTTGCCGAAATTTGAAGGTGCGCCGGTTGAATTTCCGTCAATAGAATGTTGATGGTCTCACGATCGTCTTCTGCAAAGAATCCGAGATCACAGCCAAGCCGGATCATCGATAAACAATTCAATGCTTCTTTCGAGGGAATAATGTGAGCATATTTTAAAATCGCATAGGCCCGTCCAATCTGGTCCTGCATCATCGTGGCCCGCTCTTCGAGCATTTTTAAACGGGCATTCTGCTCGTTCTCAATCACGCTGTCGATCACTTTCCCGAGATGGACAATGACGTCCTCTTCGCTGGTCCCGAGTGTTGTCTGATTCGAGATCTGAAAGAGATTGGCCATCGCCTCGGTTCCCTCTCCATAAAGCCCTCTGACCGCGAGCCCGATCCGGTTCGCGCCCTGAATGGTCTCATTGATCTTTTCGCTGAGCACCAGGCCCGGCAAATGCAGCATCGCCGAAGCTCTCATCCCCGTTCCCAAATTGGTGGGGCAGGCCGTCAGATAGCCGTAACGACTATCAAAAGCATAGTTCAAATCCTTGTCGAGGTCGGTATCGATCGTATTGAGAGATTTGAATGCCGAAAGCAGTTGCAGGCCGGGACGGATCGATTGCATCCGAAGGTGGTCCTCCTCGTTAACCATGATCGAGATGGTCTGGTTCCGGTTCATCACCGTGGCGCAACCGGGCCCTTTGGCGGCGTGCTCCCGACTGACGAGATGGCGCTCCACCAGCACCTGCTTCTCGATCGCGGAAAGATCTGTCATCTCCTCGGAAAACGCGTTTTTCATCTCACCAAGCTCTTCCAGAACCGGGCGAACGATATTCATCACGTCTTTACGAGCACCCTGTTCCGCCCAACCGGGGAAGGGATGTCCTCGCAAGTTTCGCGCCAGACGAACACGACTCGTAATGACAATGTCATTGCGCGGCCCTGAAGTTCGCATCCATTCAGCAGGATTTTTTAGCAGTGTCGAAAAACGCATATTATCTTTAAAATTAGACGATGAAAATCCCTACAACATTCAACAAAGATCACCCTTCTTCCGCCTTTTCGGATTCCAGCTTCGCGATTTCGTCGCGGAGCCGGGCGGCCTCTTCGTAATCCTCCTCGGAAATGGCGATATCCAGCTTATCACGGAGCGCGGAAATCCCGGTATCACCTTCGACCAGTTCATCCCCGGCATCTACCAGCTTCAGCTCATCAAACGCAAATTCAGCAGGCTTCTCAAAATCCGCGATCTCAGACAGCGAATCGACAGAAGATGTGTCATGAACAAACGAAGGCACCTTTCCGGTATGTTCCGTATTCTTGTGCATCGCTTCGAGAAGACTTTCCAATCCCTCGTTGAAAACCTCATAACAGTTGGCGCAGCCAAACCGTCCCGTTTTCTTGAAATCTGATTGGGTGAACCCGCATTCCTGACAGGTCAGCTCCCCTTTTTTCTTATCCTTCTTACCCGATGATGTTTCCTCTCCCATTCCCTGCATTAAATCGATGAGAGAATATCCGGTTGGATCATCCACTCCTTTTTCGTTCGCACAATATTTGCAAAGGTTAACTTTGATGACCTTGCTGTTCTCGATGTAACTGAAGAAGATCGAGGCATCTTCACCCCAGTCACAGTTGGCATCGCATTTCATAGTGTGTTCAATAATCGATTCTAATTTCTCGTTAAGGATTTAATCGTTGGTCAACGGAGATCGGTTTAAAAAGGTTACGTCACTAAATTCATTTAGTAAATGGAAGTGCCCGAGGATTCGACCATTTTCCGGAATTCCTGCATCAATTGCTTCGTTACCGGGCCAGGCTTGCCATTCCCGATCTCTCTCTCATCATAAATACGAACCGGAATCACTTCTGCGGCAGTTCCGGTTAAAAACACTTCATCAGCAGTATACAAATCATACCGTGAAATATCGCGCTCAATCAGGGTGTGGCCCAGGTCGCGAGCGAGATCAATTGCGACCCGGCGGGTGATCCCGTCCAACATCCCGGCGGATACCGGTGGGGTTGAGATCTGACCATTTTTGACCAGAAAAATGTTATCACCGGTGCATTCTGCGACCAGTCCCTGCTGATTCAGCATGACACCCTCCTCAGCTCCGGCTGCCAACGCCTCGACTTTTGCCATGACGTTACTGAGGTAATTCAGTGATTTTACGGCCGGGGAAAGAGCATCGTGCGGCGGACGGCGGGTCGAGCAAGTCACCAACTTCAAACCGTTCCGGTAATCCTCCTCAGGATAAAGCGTGATTTTCGAAGCGATCACAATGACCGACTCCTTCTCACAGCGATAAGGACTCAATCCGAGTCCCCCGGTTCCACGTGTCACCACAAGACGGACATAACCGTCAGTCAATTGGTTGGCCTTGATTGTGTTGATCACGGCCTGACACATTTCAGCGTGAGACACATTGATTTTCAAATGAATTGCTTTGGCTGAATCGAAAATGCGATCAATGTGCTCATCGAGTTTAAAAACCCGGCCATTGTAAAAGCGAATTCCCTCAAAGACCCCGTCCCCATACAGTAATCCATGGTCAAAAACGGAAATTTTAGCGTCTTTTTCCGGGAACAATTCACCATCGATTAACACCTGCAGATTAGAATCACTCATATTATTAGAATCGGCTTTCAACCGTGCCAGAAGGCATGAGGAAAGCAAGTGATTCGTCCTCTTTCCGAGAGAAAACTTAAGAAAACTTAAATAAATGTAGGAAAGCGATTCCGGGTGGCATTCACCGGTCTAATCGGCGATTGAAAAGATTTGATTCAAAACCCGGATCGCGTCCGCTTCACTCTCTTCCGGCACCTGCAATCGAACGCCGGAATTCGAACTAAACAGCGGTGAAACCAGCCCGATACTGATTTCATCGGGAATAAACGACTCGACTCCTTCCCGCTCCATCATTCGTTGAGCCTGCTGAGCTTCTTCAAGAGTATTAAAGTTTGCAATCGTGATCATGACTCAATGAACACCATCTAAAATTTCCCGGCCATTACAAACTGGGCCGCGAATTGGAACTAACGTAAGCGGGTTCGGATCAACGTGGATAACAGATCCCCCACAAGAATAACCGTGGCTCCGAGCATGATGTAGAAAAACATCTCGTCCCAGAAGAACCCCTTCGATAAAGCGATCAATTTCCCGAGCGTCAACAGGCCAAGCATACCAAGCACCGTGGCATCCTTGACGCAGGTCTCCCATCGGTAGAAAAAGTATATCAAAAACCGATTAAAGACGGCGGGAAAAATCGTAGTCCCGAAAACGTTGAACCGCGAAGCCCCCGAGGCCAAGCGCTGTTCTGCCGCCCCCGAATCCGCGTTCTCCACCACTTCCCCCCAGAGGCGCCCCAAAATTCCGAAGTTATGAATGGCGAGAGCCAATACCAGCGGCCAAACCTGCGGTCCCAGAAGAGAAATCAATAAAAAGGCGAGCAGGTATTCAGGAACCGCGCGGCAAATCACAAATCCAAAGCGGAAGACCGGCCCCGAAATTCTCCAGAACCACTGCCCCGCCCGGGAAGTCGTGCCGCCGGGGATGCCCAAAGGGTCTTTTCTCGCCAGGCGGCGATTCGCCATCGCCAGAAACGGCAAAACCATTGTGGCTGATAAAATTATCGCCGCGGTTGCAATCCCCATGGTTGTCAAAAGCGCCACCAAACCGTCTTCAGCAAGTAATTCGAAGCCCCAGGGGATGGCATCGAGCCAGTTTCCCGAATCGCTCACCGGGTCCGGCACCAATCCTTCCGCAAAATTCTTGAAATTGTTCCAGCGCCGTTCCGGAGACAACTTCCCGGTGAGAGGTCCGCTCGACAGCCACGACCAGGCAATCATCACAACCACGATGATCCCGCTGATTCGAAGGAACCAGTCTTTGGATTTCAATCGCTGAAGCTCAGCGACCCGCTTCTCCCGCGCCGCTAATGTGCCGTCAGCCATGATTCCGCTCCCGGGTTAAGATGTTTCCGTATTTTTGCGCTCCAAAGATCCACCGCGATAATCAGAGCTAGCAATAGATAGAAATAGGTCCATACCTCACGATAGAAAAACTCTTCGTGGGACAACTCGATATACAATCCGATAGTTTCAATCCCCACAAAGCCGAGAACAGCCGAAGAACGCAGCGCACATTCAAAGCGGTAGAAACTATAGGTAATCAAATTGGGCAACGCGCCCGGTAGGATTCCAACGACAAAAGTCTGGAAAGGGTGATGCCCTATCGATTTCAGAGCCTTCGCAGCGTGGAGCGATTCCTCATCGATCAATTCGGAGAAAACTTTTCCCAGCGTGCCGGAAAACGGAATTGCG
This sequence comes from Verrucomicrobiales bacterium, assembly GCA_029213005.1. GTDB lineage: Bacteria > Verrucomicrobiota > Verrucomicrobiia > Verrucomicrobiales > DEV007 > Arctic95D-9. Next base: position 197,620 of record JARGPI010000003.1, on the reverse strand, counting down.
AGAGCGACGATCCCGGCCAGCGGGGAAACCCCGATCGCTGAGAGCAGCAGCAGAGCCCAAATCAATTCGTGGATCGAGCGGCATAGACTCATAAAAAAGCGACTCGCATAAAAAACCACCCGGAGACCACTTTTCAGCAAGGGTCCGCAAGGCTCCGGCCACCAGGCGGAAGAACCGAGAAACCCCAGAATCAGGGCTGCCGGAATCGCCAGGCTCATCGCCGCAAAGGCAAATTTCAGGGTGAGGAACAGCCCCTTCAACCCCTTGATCCAAATCGGATCCGCATCCTCCGGCACTCCGTCGTCCTGATACTCAAATGCAGGGTGAAGCGCAGCTTTAAAGAACTCGCCCATCCGACTCCAGTGCTCCGCATCGGGCGGGAACAAGCCTGCCGGTTTTAAACCGAGCAGCCATGCGCAAGCGAGGAAGGTCAGAGCCACCCCGGATAAAATCCAGCGACGTTTCATTAGCGAATCAGACGAAATCTGTCGGGGATATTAACGAGGAAGTCTAACTTGTCACCCAAAGTAATTTACCAAGATTGGTTAATCCGGGCCTCGTCATCCACGGAATCGGCGTATCGATAGTGAGCACAGGGAATGAAAGTGACCTTGGGAATCTCTTCGCCATCGAGGTATTTCCCAAAAGCCTCAACCGTGCCGTGGGCCATCTTTTTGGGGAACTGTTGCGGTGTATCGAATAACTTTTTCTCAAATACCCCCTGTTTTCCAGCCGGAGAGGCATCGAACGCAATCACCGTGATTTGGTCAGTTTTGCCAGCTTTCTGCACCGCTGAGTATGCCCCCAGCCCGGAAGGATCATTAATTGCAAAGATACCATTCACGTCGGGATGAGCCTGCAGGATATCGGTCCCCACTTTGAACCCCTCGTCTCGACGCCCTTTTCCTGATAACTCGGTCACAATCTGAATCGGACTGCCGGCTTCTTTTAATTCATCCTTAAAACCATTGACCCGCAGGATACAGGAAGAGACCTCCGGCAATGAAATCACAGCCACCGTTCCTTTGTTCCCGAGAGCCTCAATCATGCTTTTTCCGGCAAGACGGCCACCCTGATAATTGTCACTGCCGATGTGCGAGGTAACGAGCTTTTTAGCCTCATCGTCGGAAATTTGGATATCGAAGGTAAACACCGGAATACCAGCCTCATGAGCTTTCTTCACCCCCTGACCTGCCGAAACCGAATCGACCGGGTTCAGAAAAATCGCATCATAGCCCTGAGCCACGAAGTCGTTGATCTGACTGTTCTGCAACCCGGGCTCATTCTCGCCGCTCAACGCAACGAGAGTATATCCCTTCTCTCCGGCCGCTTTCTCCATTTCATTAGCGATCAATTGAAAAAACGGATTCCCGAGATCCATACAAGTCATCCCGATACGCCCCTTCGATACTTCCTCATCTGTACCTCCGCCCCCACAACTCTGGAAGACGAGAAAAATAGCGAAAAGAGGAGCAAGCGTCAGGATAGGTTTCATCACAATTGAATCGAAGTAGAGAATTCTCTTATGATATACGCCTGAAATCCGCTCCTTAACAATGGCGCGTTAATTCCGAACCGGGTGCTACCATCCGCCACCGCCGCCGCCACCACCGCCGCCGCCGGATGAACCACCCCCTCCGCCTCCCGAGCTGGAACTCGGGGAAACCGAAGACGACGCCAGCGCGGAGGTCAAACTACCCGCAATCGCAGAGGTCAGGGCCCCGGCTGAAAGTTGATTGAGTGAAGAATTCCCTGTGTAGAAGGACGGAGAATACCCCCGACTTCTATCGCCGGCCGATCGGGACGCCGCCGACAACACCTCGGAAAACTGTTCCGACCATTCCTGATCCACTCCCAGTGCGAGAGCGTATGGCAGAAACTTCTCAAACAATTCCGGAGTTCGCTTCGGCGGATTGACCAAATTCAAGCGATCTGCCTCCGCTACACTGAGATATTGTCTGAATCCTTCGACCTGGTCCAACACCTCGCGACCGTAATGCGTCGGTGCCTTTAGAAGATGATAAAAAACCACGACCAGTATCGCTGATATAGCAAAGATAACGGCAACGATCGGCGAGGCGACCACCACAAACGCACCGACCCCGCCAAACCAGGCAAGGGTAAACGGGATCGCAAACAGCGTCGTTCCTATCGCCCCCTGTTTGAGTTTCCAGGCCGAAATCGCCGCTGAAACCAGTAACATGGTTCCCGCCGACCAAATCGTGAGCCAAAGCAGGATGAACAGAGCTTCGGGAGCCTGAATCCCCACCGAAATACCAAGTGGAACCACTGCCATTAACAGCCCGATCACCCAATACCGGATATTCTTTACGAAGTAAGTTTGCTCGAGTTTTTTCGAAAGCTTTTTCTTCAGTTCCGTTTTTGCCCCGCCAATCCGGGCGTGATTTTTCTGCTTCAGCACCAGAGACCCGGAACGGGAAAACAATTTTTGGTATAGCGCCAATTCATCTGGCGCCAACTCGGCAGAACTTTCCGTCAAGGTTAACGTGTAGGTCTTACCTTTTTGATTGATCGACAAATAGCCTTTCGAAGCCAGCCCTATAATCGCTGCGGTAAAAACCTTGTCATCAAACCCCATTTCATAGAGATAGCGGACCGCAGCCGGTGAAAATCCGGGTGGCGGCTCATATAGGGGAATAATCGTTCCCAGCTCCGGGTCTTTACCGACTTTTGCCCAAATCAGGTAGAAATAACCGATCACCCCCAATAACCCGAAGACACCGATCGCGGCTCCTATATTATCTTTGATCATGGCGCCCACGCCCTGTGGATCAGCCGTGTAATCGACCAGTCCTTTCTGCCAGGTCACCACCAGGGTTAATCCCTCCCCGGAGTACAGCGGAGCAGTCGACTCAAAATAGATCGCCCCGCCGGGCCGGACCTCACGGCGAAACGCCTGCGCTTTGCTCCCCGTCGCCCCCGTGTAGGCACTGACTTCCCTGGTGACAGCCCCGTTGGGAAGCCTCACGGTCGCGGAGGCTTTTTCAATCGTGAACCCCCACCCGTTTCCGGTGACATTCCAATACAACTCATCGTGTTCATCAAAGTATCCGAGTTGTCGCGTGGTTTGATAGTGTATTTGATAGGTGTATTCACCTCGCTTCAGCAATACATTTCCTCTACCGATTTTGACGCGTTTTCCTCCGGAGATATCTTCAAGAACATAGTTCTCCGGTTTTCCGTCCCGCAGCACCCGGTCAACCGAGAAACCGCGAGCTCTTCTCAATCCCCAGGAATGAGTGTAGAGCGTGGGAAAATCGCGATAGATCCCCCGCTTGATTTGATTTCCGGTCGCCAAAACCTTGATCGTTTCCACCACCGAGAGACTGGAGTCGACATTCACCGTAATATCACTGTGAAACTCCAGAATACGCTCGCCACCTTGACCACGCCCCTCCCGGGCGATTAGACATAGTGCGATACCAACCAGGTAGATAATTATTTTTCCATTCATGCTGTTTCGCTTTCAGAGGTGGTTGAACTGAGTAGTTTTCCGAGGTCAGGCGTGAGACCGGCAGCGGCATTCTCCAGCTCAAAATAATCTGCCGTTTTAAACCCGCCGATCGCTGCTATCAGGTTATTGGGAAAAGATTCAACCAGATTATTTAGATCCCGGACCGATCCGTTGTAATACCGCCTCGCATACTGAAGATCGTCTTCGATTTTAACCAGATTACTACCCAGTTCCCGGAACTGACTGTCAGCTTTTAAATCAGGGTAAGATTCCGCCAGCATCAACAACCGTCCCAAATCAGCCGACAGTTGGCCCTCTGCACTCCTCGTTGAATCGATCGTGCTTGCAGCGGCGGCCTCTGAACGGTGACGGGTTACGTTCTCTAGTAACTCCTGTTCGTGTTTTTGATACGCTTTTACCACGGCGACCAGATTGGGAACCAGATCCCTTCGCCTCTTCAGCTGAACATCAATTCCGCTCCACCCCTCTTTGAGCTGATTTCGCCCGCGCACGAGGCGGTTAAATGTGATCACCGCCCACCCGGTGGAAACAATGATCAGAGCCAGCGGAATAAGAACAATAAGCCTCATGCCCGAGGTTCCCACAGAATGTCGATACCAGCAATTTCGAAATCTCACATCCTTTACCACGCTATTTGCCAATGCCCAACGACATGGAATGGTCATCGCTTTTTGAAACATCAATGAGAAAATTTCTTTGCCTTTCAATTATCCCGCTCCTCCTCACCCCGGTGCTTCGCAGCGCTCCGGATGAGGAAGTGATGTCCCGGGGAAAAGCGCTTTATCATGCCGCCGGCTCCTGCGTAGCCTGTCACATGGCGGATGGCAAAGGGCAGCCGGGATCAATCCCGCCACTGGCAGGAAGTGACTGGCTCAAAGGCAAAGCCGACCGAACGATCGCGATCGTTCTTCGCGGGATGACCGGTCCCATCAAAGTTAACGGTAAACGTTTCTATTCAGCGATGCCTCCACAACTCCTTTTCGACGACGAAAAGATCGCGCTAATGATCACCTACGTGAACAATGCCTGGGGAAATCAGGGACCGATGGTTACCACTGAGGAGGTCGCAGAAGCCAGAGAAACTCTGCCCATGGAGGTCTATACCTCCCATTCCATCGTTAAAGCATTCCCCTTCGAAAAGGAATTTCAGAAGAAAAACGGCCCCTACAAACCGAATTTCGATGACCTTTTGACGACAGTGACTGAGCCAATTGTCTACCGGACATTTATGCCCGGTGCGTCGCCCGCCGCATTTGCCATCGCATTGCCCGGAAATCAATATTACTGCTGGGATGCCGGGGAATGCCGCCTCCAATACGTCTGGACAAAAGGAGGGTTCATTCGTGGCAATCAAGTCCACTGGTCAAGTAACGGGAAACCTGTCGCCGAATTCAACGGGACCCCTTACTACCGCGCCAGATCAAGCCAACTCGCACCGGAGGATTATTCCTCCCTCGGAGACACCAATCGTACCACGCCTTTTTATGACACCACCGAGGCGACCGATTTCCCGGTGAAAATCAAAGGTGTAGCCGAGCTGCCCCGCTATCGCGGCTACCGACTCATTGATGGCTACCCGGAATTCCGATCAACGCTGGGGCGCTACACGATCACCGAATTGATCAAATCAACAGATGACAATCTCGGCATTGTGAGATCGTTCACCGTCTCACCTCCCACAGAGCTGACCTTCCACCTCACTCCCACGGAAGAGGCTTCGATCACTTCCTCAAGCGGAGAGCTTTCTGACGATGGCACGCTGAGACTTTCTGAGTCCGACTCGGAAAACTTTCAAATCACGATCATCGAAAAAAATCCCGCAGGTATCACGAAATGAAACGCACCCTTATCTTCACCGTCGTCACGTTCCTCAGTTGGATCGCTCAAGCGGGCACCTCGCCGCACTACACGATTAATGACATCCCGGTTCCCCCTTCGAAATTTTCTTCCAGCCAAATCGACGGGCTCACCTTCCTTCCGGATGGACGCCTCGTCGTTTGCCTGCCCAGCGGAGAAATTTTCTTCTACGATTACGAAACCAAGAAATGGGAGCTGTTTGCTCAGGGGCTCCACAATCCACTGGGTGTCATCGCGCTTTCCAATAGTGAATTAATCGTCTCACAACGCCCCGAGTTAACCCGTGTCAGAGATACCGATGGTGACAGGAAAGCTGATGATTACGAAGTCATGACCGATCAGTTCGGTATGTCCGGTAACTACCACGAGTTTCATTTCACACCGGTTCGGGATGAAGAGGGCAGCATCTATTTTGCGCTCGGGACCGGTTCATCGGGAAATGGGATTCGGCCCATTGTCCGCGGAAGATTTGATCCGCGCGGTCGCCCCGGCAGGATGCACTCCTCTACTCCGTATCGGGGCTGCGTCGTCAAACTCACCAAAACCGGCGAAACGATTCCGTGGGCTTACGGACTGCGCACCCCCAACGGACTCGGGTTCGATTTGAAAGGCAATCTCTTCGCGACCGATAATCAGGGGGACTGGGTGGGTTCCAGCAAATTGTTCCATATCAAAAAAGATCGCTTCTACGGTCACGCCGCCAGCCTCACCTGGAAGCCGGGATTTGAAGGCATTCCACTGGAAACCAGTGCGGCTGAGTTGTATCAATTACGAACCCGGGCCTGTGTTGTCTTTCCCCACGGAACTATGGCAAACTCGCCGACTCAGGTTCTCGCTATCTCAGAGAAAGCTAAAATCGGGCCTTTCACCGGACAGTTACTTGTCGGCGAGATGAATCAGCCGAGAATCATGCGAGTCATGCTCGAGGAGGTCGGAGGAGAGCTTCAGGGCGCCTGCGTTCCCTTTATCGACGGCTCACCGCTACGAGGTGGTTGCAACCGGATGGACTTCGCCCCCGACGGCAGTCTCTATATCGGGCAAACGAAACATTCCTGGGCAGGAAGCCAGGGCATTCAGCAAGTGGTCTGGGATGGAACCACCCCGTTCGAAGTGCAGGACGTGAAGCTAACCAAAACCGGATTCCGCTACTATTTCACCAAGCCGGTCGACCGGGAAATTGCCGGCCGAAAAGAGACCTGGTCGTTTTTACGATACTACTTCGAATATCACGAAAGCTATGGCTCAGCACAGATGGATGAGAGCGTGGTGCAAGTCGACTCGATTAACATCTCAGAAGACGGCAAAGTGGTAGACGTTAACCTCAGCGAATTAAAAGCATGGTATATCCACCAACTTAATATTAATCAGCTGTCTTCAGCGGATGGAGACAAACTGTGGAATTCTTTAGTGGTCTACACGCTTAACCGTCTACTGGAAAACACTCCTCCCGAGCCACCTCAATTCAGCGAATCGACCAAAAAGAAGAAAAGATCTATCGAACCCATTCCGGTAAAGAATCCCCGAGGCATCGTTTACGAAGCGGAAAGGGCCCTACTCGACGGTCCGGTAACCGATACCAACCACAGCGGCTTTTCGGGAACCGGATACATCGACTTTGGAAATGGCGATCAGTCAGTCAAATGGACCGTGGAAACTGAGGTCGAAGGTATCAATGAGATTCAATTTCGATACGCACTCGGTAGCGGCAGAGCCCGGCCCCTAAAACTGCTCGTCAACGACGAGGAAGTAGCCACGCTACCGTTTGAATCTACCGAAAGCTGGACCAAATGGGTCGACCTGGTCGCCAAAGTGGACCTCAAAATCGGCGAAAACACAATCACCCTGGAGACGACCGGAAAGAGCGCCGGGAATATTGATCACCTCCAGCTCGTTGAGTAAACCACAAAAAAAGGCGGGATGAACGATCACCCCGCCTTTTTGGTATAAAAATAGAGTTTACTCTACCACTTAGGTTGGCTGTTCACCGCGGGCCATAACGACCTTACCGGTGCGAACCGTTTCTATGATATCGTAATTCACAAGGAGGCGAATCGCTGCGTCCACCTTATCGCTGGCGCCTTCGATTCGAACGACCATAGAGACCTCGGTGAGATCAACCGTTTTGCCGCCGAAATGCTCCACAATCTGAAGCAATTCCGTGCGCTTCTCGGTGCTGTCGAGCTTGACCTTGATGAGCGCCAGTTCACGAACCACCGCTTCGGATGAAGTGTGCTCGGAACAGTGAATCACATCGATCAATTTGTTACATTGCTTGATGATCTGGTCGAGACCGGCAGGATCACCGCTGATTCCCAAAGTCAGTCTGGAAAACGCAGGGTCGCGCCCCTGAGACACGACTACCGAATCAATATTGTAGGCACGCCGGGCGAAAACCTGGCAGATCCGCATGAGAACACCCGGCTGGTTTGTGACATACATACTTAAGGTATGCCCGCCGATGATATCCGCCTTTGGAGTCGGCTTTTTATCTGTTGTTTTAATGGTGTGAGCCATTGGTATAAAAAATAGTTACTTAGTTAATAGAGAAAGGTTTGAAGTGACAGTGAATCGATCAAGTAGATCCAACCGGCTTCTCCATTTTGTATTTCGGAGGCTCCGTCAACATATCTTCCAGTGCCGCTCCCGCAGGAATCATTGGAAATACGTTGTCCGCCTTGATACACTCGGCATTGATCAGAACAGGACCGTCGTTGTAAGCGAGAGCTTCCTCCAGCTTTTTACCGACATCAGCAGGTCGCTTGATGTTGATCCCTTTGGCTCCGTAAGCTTCTGCGAGCTTAACAAAATCAGGGTTACCTTCGAGGTCTACCCCGCTCTCGCGGTTGTCGAAGAATAGCTCCTGCCACTGGCGGACCATCCCGAGATAGTGATTGTTCAACACGAGAATTTTGATCGGCAGTTTGTGAATCACTGCTGTCGCCAATTCGCAAAGTGTCATTTGGAAACCGCCATCACCACAGACCGCAATAACGGTCTGGTCAGGACAGGCAAACTGAGCACCGATCGCTGAAGGAAATCCAAATCCCATCGTTCCGGCTCCACCGGAGCTGATCCACTTGTAGGATTTGCTGTTCTTGTAGAACTGAGCCGCCCACATCTGGTGCTGCCCAACGTCAGTCGTTACGATCGCATCACCGTTGGTGAGTTCGTAAATTTCATCGAGAACCTGCTGCATCCGAAGTCCACCCTGCTTTTTATAAGCAAGCGGGTACTTCTTCTTGTAGCCGTCCATGGACTCGATCCAGGACTCGTTGGTGCGTTCTTCAACCTGACTGTTGAGTGCTTTCAATACGGCTTTCGCATCGCCGATGACTTCGATGTCGGGACGAATCATCTTGTTCATCTCGGAAGGATCGATGTCGATATGAATGATTTTTGCCTGGGCACCGAATTTATCCGCCTGACCGATGATACGGTCGTCAAAACGGGAACCGATATTCACGATCAAATCACACTCAACCATCGCCTTGTTGGCGTAAGCCGTTCCGTGCATCCCCAGCATGCCAAGAGACAGCGGGTGATCTTCTGGAAAGACACCTTTACCGAGCAGGGTCGATGTAACCGGCGAATTCATTTTCGTCGCCAACTCCATCAGCTCATTTTCAGCTCCTGAAATCATCGCTCCGTGACCGGCGAGAATAACCGGCTTCTTCGCGAGATTAATGAGAAGCGCAGCCTGCTCGACTGGCTCAGGATCAATGATGTAGGACTCATCAGGATGATAACCCGGCAGATCCATCGGCGCATCCAGATCTCCGTTGAACGGGCTCTGACTGATGTTTTTCGGAATATCGATCAGAACCGGACCGGGACGACCGGTGGTTGCAATATGATAGGCCTCACGCGCAATTCTGGGAATCGCGTTGGTTTCACGAACCAGGTAGTTGTGCTTCACGATCGGAATCGTAATTCCAAAAATGTCAGCTTCCTGGAAAGCATCGAGACCCAGCATCCAGGTCACCTGCTGGCCACAAACCACAATCATCGGTATCGAATCCATCTGCGCGGTCATGATTCCGGTAATCGTGTTACCAGCACCAGGACCGGAGGTCACGAGGACGACCGCAGGTTTTCCAGTGGCACGGGCGTAACCGTCAGCCATGTGTGTCGCTCCCTGCTCGTGGCGGGCGAGGACGAATTTGATCTTGGAATCGACCGTTTCGAGAGCATCGAAAATCGGAAGGGCTGCCCCTCCCGAATATCCAAATACGTATTCGATCCCCAAATCGTCGAGAGTTCTGATTAGAGCCTGAGCTCCATCCATTTCTGGTTGCTGTGTAATAGCCATGATATGAAAATTGGCAAATGCGGTCGAAAGATTCTCTTTTTACTAAACTTTGCAATCGAAAACTAACGATTTGAGCGACAGTTTACTGTTTTTTCATCGGAGACAGGAGCAAAAATCGCACTTTTCGACCAAACTCTATTTTTTAGCGACAATTTTCGCGGTAAAAAAATAATCTTTCGCCAAATATTCAATCTATCCGGAGCGTTATGACACCATGAAGACGCTTTCCTTCAATTATCTGATTTTTCTCGTTCTCTCCGTCGCTCTTGCCGGATATGGATCTGAACGATCCGAATTTGAAATCGCCAATCGCAGTGGACTTCAAAACTGGACAGTCCGCAACGCGAGCCTCTTCCTCGGCGAAAACGGATTAAAAGTGCTCGCCGAAATCGATCAGCCCCGACCGGTTTTGCAAATCAGGGACGTCTCCCGCCGCGATTCATTTACGGCAAAAGTGAGCTTAAAGATCACCAATCCCGGGACGGTCAGTATCGCCTGGATGGAATCGGTCGACGGCAAAGAGCCGAGACGTCGCTCTATCTCCAAAAAGCTGAAGCCGCAGGATGGCTACCTGGATGTGACGCTGCCGATCGCCGTCAAAGGGCAGGCATCGGATTTTGAAGTGCAGACGCCGTGGGGAGATTCCACGATCAAAAACATCACCTTCACCGGCGGCGGTAGCGAGCAGGACTGGGTTTTCACCCCCTAAACTCCGCGGATAGGTCGATCAACTTCGTTAATTGATCATCGGGTATCCCCGCGATTTGAGCTGCTGACTCCGATTTCAGTTCGATTTTGAGCAAACTGCCTCCATCCCGGCGATTGACCTGACTGCTCACCGTCGCAACATCATCGAACCGGTAGGACACGATATCGGCATCACCGATCAGCTTCGGGGTGACGACTGCGATTCGGTGATTGGTTAAAACGATGGATTGGGGCATCGATTGGAGGATTTCAGCAATCCGGTCCGATGGCCGGAGATCCTGGACTGCGATATATTGAATCACTTCCCCGGGAAGGTTCTCACCGGAAACGAGATCGTAGCCCGTGGTCACCGCTTCGAGATCCTGACCGTCTTCCGCAAAATCCGAAGCGACCTTTTTGAATTCGAAAATCTCGGAAATGATTTTCCAGTCCTCCAGACCCGGAAAAAAGATATAATCACTGGGCGCAATCCGCTTATCCGTCAGCAAATTCTCGAGTTCCTCTTTGGAAAAAGGGCCGGTGGGGGCTGATGCCCCCTGCTTCAACACATGGAAGATTTTCTCGCCGGGGACTTGTGCCGTTGAACTCATCTCTCTACCTCTTAAAATTTCCGCACCACTGAAGTTCAGATCAAATGACTGACTATAAGTCAAAGAATCTTCATAGGTCAAAAGTATTTTAATACGGCAATCCCTTGCCAATAGCGGATTGTACCCTGTACAATCCGGGACTGCACCCCGTACAATCGCTCCACCACACCGGAATCTGCTAGCGAATCATCGCCAACATTGCGTAGTGATAACGCTGATGCCGCTGCATGGGACGGGTTTTGTTCAGTTCGAAGATTTTGCCGTCCTCGCAGAAAACGAAGATCTCACCATCCGGTCCGTTTTTCAGACTTTTCACTCCCCCTTTGATTTCACTGAAGGGCTGGAGGAGGTGAATTTTCGTGGTGTGCTGATCGGGCGTCAGCGTGGCGGCCATCAAACGACCGGTGTCATCGGCAAATACTGCCTTGCCGTCGAGAAACGGAAATCTTTCGCCGCGATAGATCATTCCACCCACATTTCGCCCCACCATAGCGCTTCGGGCATATTCAATCTGGGGTGACGTGATTTCCTCTCCCACCAACAGCTTGCCGGATGGAGGATAGAAAAAGGAGCCCTCGGATAGATTCCAGCCGAAAAACTCCGCACCAAAATGGCTCACGTTGATTTCTTCCAGCATATCCTGCCCGGAATCGCTAATGCAAACCCACTCCCGAAACGGATCGTAGGAAACCGTGTGTGGCCTCCGCAAACCATACGACCAGAGCTCGGAAAGACTGTTGTTGACCAGGTAGAAAGGATTGCTGCGTGGGATCCGGTAGGCAGTATCGTTCTCAACATCGTAGAGCGGATCGATCCGGAGAACCTTACCATAAACCGACTCGAGATCGGAAGCTTTGCTCGTTTCGGAATTCGGAGAATCACAAACGCCGACGTAAAGCAGACCTCGGTGATCAAACGTCAGATCAGTGATCACACTACCTTCGACATCGCCCAGACTGCTCAGGCGAATCACCTCACGATGGGTGCCTTCGAACTTGTCGGAAAGATGATTCTTTGCGGTAAATTCGTAAATTACCTCCTGATGTTTTTCATTCTCAACTCCCTCGAAAGTCACCCCGCTTCCCTTTTTCTCAGCCAGAGCGACGAAAAACTTTCCGTAGCCTCTGGTATGCTCGGAGGAAAAGTCAGGATGAAACGCAATCGCTGAACAGCCCGCCTCGGCGAGGAAACTGGCAGATTCAAAATCAAAATACCGGGAAAGCTGGCGATTGTTCTCTTCATCGAAGGTGCTTTTCACAATGTTCCCGGTCTGACTGAGAAAATAAATTGAGCTGTCTTTCACAAAACCGAGATCCACCGGATTATCCGTAACCGCGAAAAGCGTGAACTCCCCGTCGAACTTGGTTTTACTCAATTCCACACCGCCCACCGTAGAAACTTCCTCCGGAGCCCGGGAAAACATACCGATCACGTCAGCCGTGATATACCCCACCCCGCCAAAAATGGTTGAGACAGCAAAAATAACTAATTTCGCAGCGTTGAGATTTAAAGCTTGGAGCATTCTTGAAATTACAATAACAACCTACAGTTTCAATAATAATTTTCATATTTTTGAAAAATATTATAGATGAGAATCCGAATTGAGACTCAGGTTGGGCGAAGATCGCGAACGGCGATCTTAAATTCAGGGAAATAGCGTCGCTGTAGCCACGGTCCCCGGTTCGTCGGGGAGATCCGCTTCGGTGATAAATTCCGTGGTACCTTTCACCCGGTAACCGGTCTGGACGATCTGCTTCACCGAAGGGAAAGAGCGCCGCTTCTCGGTCAGTTTTCCCAGCCAGTCGATATTGCCCTGCAGCAATCGGTCCTGATCTTTCAGAGCCGGTCCAAAAGCATCGGGCCTGCGCGCGACCAGAGAATCGAGTTCCGCTTTGGCTCTGTGCAAGGTCGCCAGCGCCTCTTCCCGCATAGCGGAGTAACGTTCCTCATCAGCCTGCTCAATCAGTTTGATGTAAGCAACATAGTCATCCGCAATGGCGAGATCCTCCGCAGACAGTTCATTTCTCAGCTTTTCGATATCCTCCGTCAGCGCTTCGATCCGGTAGGAAACCATCTTCGTTTCATAACCCGGATAGTCATTCGCCACCTTTTTGAACTGCTTTAAAGCCTCGAGAAAACTGCCCAGAGCCAGCGGCCGCTGCCCGGACATCGTCAGGTTCCGTCCCGTTTGAAACCAGACATACGCGCTCCCCCACTGCTCCGTAGCCTCTTCCTCATTAAAACCAAGACAGGGGGCAACGAAGCAGATCCAGCTGAAACAACATGTCAGAATCGAACGCACCATAGAATCTTCTATTTTTGACAAAAATACGCAAGAAGCAATTTCCCCTCCCTTAATAACGAAAGCTGAGTCATAAACTTTCGGGAATTCTCGGATTTTCAAAGCCATACCGGGTTCCGTAATGCACTTTTTCGTGCCTCTGCTGAGCAAACGAACCATTCAGGAATTGCGGCGGGTTCAGATAGTTTTCGTAAGCCAACTTCATTTGATACGATGCCTCGATTCCATCCACCCCGCCGGTTCCAACCCCAAAAGCAGGGAACACTGCCGTTAAAATCGTATTGTCCGAGCTTTGGTTATGATGATGAATCGCCAGAAGGCTCGCCCAGGTCGCCAGATAGATGTTATCAGTAAAGTTGAGATTGAGCGGCACCCTCATCGTCGGCGTGTGAGCGATATAAGGATGATTCCGATCTCCCGTTTTGATCAAAAAAGAGGTTCCCACAGGTTGCTCACCGAGAAATTGCTCCAGAACCACCGCCTGGATTTTTTCCTGAATCTCAATCCCGAAATATTTCACCACCGCCAGGTCCATTCCGGCGTCCATCAATCCAAATGAATTCCCGGCAGTCACCACACAGTCGAAATGATTGACCTCTTCAAATTTTCCATGGAAGACCTCGACCATTTCGTAGTCTCGAAATCTCCAGGCCGCGATTTCACAAAACTCCAGGTTCGGATTTGCGATTACGAGATGGAGGTCCATATCCGATTATGACCTTTTCACTTTCGGCTGACCAGAAATTCCGGTCGGAAAAATCTTAATACGCTACACCCATGCCGACGTGAACCGCGCCCTGAGCCTCATCAATCCGGCGGTCCGGATTGTAGCCGTATTCAACCCGGAGAGGCCCGATCGGAGTGTCGTAACGAAGCCCCAAACCTACCGCGTATCGCATATCATAAAGACCAATATCGTCGGCATCCGTTAAGAGGTTACCGGCATCGGCAAATGGCACGATACTCAGACCGTTAACCCAGGGAAACGGGATGTCGTATTCGAAATTGAAGATCGAATAGAACTGTCCACCGACGGGATGCCCGTTACTCGATGGCCCCAGCTCCCGCTCCTGGAAACTGCGAACGCTTTGCGCACCACCATTGTAAAACCTCAAATCGATGGGTAGCGAATCGGTATCGCCGCTCGGGGAAATCACCCCGGCACGGGCGGACAAACGGATGGTCGTGTCACCAAGGGGAAGATAGAAACCAAGTTTCCCCGTCGCCCGGAGAAATTCCACTTCACTGGCAATCGCCGACGAAGCCATACTCACCGAGGTTTGCGCGATGTAACCTGAACGGGGCATCCTCGGGTTGTCCCTGCGATCATGGGAGTACGCGACCCCGACGCTGTGGGCAAAGTAACTTTTGTCACCCAACTCTGCGTCATCAATTTCCGCTTCGTAAATATCGGTGTAACTGGCCTGCCCAAAGACGGAAAAGCTATCCTTCTTTTTCTTGCCGAGTTTGCGACTGAAATCGTAACGCCCGCCAGTCTCAAATTTGCTGTAACCTTCGTTTAACCGGTTCATCGCAAAGAGGCTGGCTCTGAGCCGGTATTCGCTCCACGCAAACCAGGGATCGTCATACTCAATCTCACCACGTAGCCCCCTGCGGGAAACCTCCACTTCGGCATCGATCTTCCGAACGCTCCCGAGCAGGTTCAAATTCCGGAACTCAAATCCTCCGATAGGTCCTTCATAAGTGGCAAATCCACCATAGACGCCCAACTGGCGTGACGGAGCTTCCTCCACTTCAACCTGCAGGGAAATCGAACCATCCTCCTCCCGAACGGTATTGGTCCGGACGCTTTCGAACGCCTGAGTCCTCAAAAGTTCCTCAACCTGACGGTTCGTCGCATTGGGAGAATAAGGCTGCCCCTGAATCTCCTCAAAATGGCGCTCAAAAAAGCGGTCCGTGACTTTCTCATTCCCCGTCACCCGAATTCCCGATACCGGAACCGATGGCCCCCAGTCAGCCGTGACCGTTAACTCGACGGGAACAATGCCTTCCAGATCCGACTCGAGATTTTGTGAATCAACCGAAACCACCGCATCGTAATACCCCGCATCCCGCGCCAGCGACGTTAGGCGCGATGACAAATTCGCCGGAATCGCTTCAGAATAACTCTTCGACTCGAAGATTGATTTCAACTCCGTATAACTCTCCGCAACCTTCGTCGGTGCCGCGTCGGGAAAAGTGATCGTCCCGACTCGATATTGCACCCCTTCCTCAATATTCACCCCAATGTTGGAGAGATGAGTCTCCGAGGGAAATGTTGTCGAGGTGACTTCGACATCGAGAAACCCGAGTAACTGATAAAACTCCTTCACTCTTGCGACACCTTTCCGGATATCGTCCGCCACAAACGGCAGAGCAACGCCGGGTTCTGAACCGACCCGCTTCCGGGTCTGGGAGGTGATCAGCTCGATCACAGCATCGTCCTCAATGGCTTCATTTCCGCTGACTTCAATTTTTCCGAGGGCAACGCTCTTCCCCTCATCCACCGTGAGGTGAATCT
The DNA here is from genome assembly GCA_029213005.1 of Verrucomicrobiales bacterium. Classification (GTDB taxonomy): domain Bacteria; phylum Verrucomicrobiota; class Verrucomicrobiia; order Verrucomicrobiales; family DEV007; genus Arctic95D-9. The sequence goes on along the minus strand of JARGPI010000003.1, from coordinate 181,837 downwards.
GCAACTTTCCCTGGTTATTACTTTTCAGTTTCCAGTCAACCGTCGCCGACTTGTAACCTCTTTCGCGAAGCGCATTCTCAAGAAAATAGGCAGCATCATCAGCCCTCGCCATACTGACACCGGAGCTCTCCACATAATCGATCTGGGTGCCGATCAGCTCTTTAACCTGTGCAGGGCTCAGCGTTTTCAAACCGAACACTTCGATCACGCTGCCCTCGCTCCCGGGCACAACGGCATCCTCCCCTGTTGCAACAGCAACCAGAAACAGCCAGACACACAGATGGAGGAAGCGAATCATATCAATTACCGGTATTTAAACACATATTTGACCAGAGCCCGGTAATCACTCTGAGCGTCAACATCGCCAACAAAAAAGAACTGTTTCCAAAGGCGGATTTTCCCTCCAAACGATTGGATTCCCGTTTTCGGGTCCACCTTTCCCAGTTCCAATTCTGTGCGGTCCTGCAATTTATCAATTAGAGAGGGACCGCGATCAGCTTCGTCACTGGACTTTTTCAGATTTTTGAGAAAGAGCAAGGCGGCTTTTGAAGCGGCAACAGAACCGGCATCGGCCCCCACCAGCTCATCACGAGTCGTTCCGGTAGCCAATAAGGTCATGATATCCTCGGACGCGATCGGAGGAATACTCGTCAGAACATGTTTAGGCTCAAGGATCCGGTTAAATGCGTAAATATTGACTTTATAATCACCAGCGGTGGCCCGGGCCTTAAATTCCAACGCACCGTTGAATCCGGTCGCTTCACTGAAAACCACCTCTCCAACTTCAACATCCACTTTGCTGAAAGGCAGCGTCAATTCACCTTCCTTCAATTTGACCACTCCCTTGGGGTAGGGCTTGCCCAATGTCCCGAGGATGACCAGATCCGCATCGACCTCAGACTGAGCGAGGTTTCCCCGGATCAAAAACGGATCTTTCGTCGAAATATGCACGGTGACCGGCCAGTTTTTAAACGGCTCAATAGGAACCCCAATATTCAGATCCACCTTAGCCGGTCCGCCCCCCGAGGGAACCCGCTCCACGGTCGGCAACACCGATTTTCGGCGATTGGGAAGTCCCATCGGGATCAGATCAACGTTCTTAAAAAAGCGGCTGTTGGTGATGCCGAGGCTTCCCGCCAATCGCGCTTCTTTCCACGGACCGGTCAGAGTCAAATCAACATCGGTGCGGACATTGACATCCGGAGTCCGGGCAACCAGGACCTCCTGACCTAAAACCTTGAAATCGAGCCTTGGGTTTTCGCCATCGAGAATCGCCTTGCCGGAGATATCGACCACACCCCCGGAAACGATGGCGTGGAGCCGGTCAACATTCAGCGTGTTATCCGTAAATCGAATCGCCGAGTCGATGTCGTAGAAAGTCGGGGCATTGCGGTTCTTAAGCCGAAGTCTCGTAATATCAATCGCCCCGTTTCCAAGCAGTTTCGGTTCACTGATGGAACCCGTTAATTTCACGTCAATAGCAGCGGTTCCATCGACCTGTTCGACTTCCGGCACCTGCGATTCCAGAAAACTCAGCGAGCTTTTATCCATTTTGGCAGAAGCTACGATCGTCTCTTTCACGAAAGTCCGCGTACCTGCAGCCCAGGCCCCGGGAAAGAAAGGGAGTGCAGCATTTAATACAAAAGGTTTCACATCGGGATGCCGATATTCCCCTTTGAGCTTTGCCTGATCATTTTCAGCCGCCAAATCGACCGACAATTTCCCGACTGGTAACTGGGAATCCTTCTGAGCAACCACAATATTCGTCACATCCAGATTGCCTTTGATTACCGGTTTTGCCGGCGAACCCAGAGCGTTTAAGGTCACATCCAAATCACCGGAAAGCGGGGTTTCCGGCTTAAAAAGCTTCGAAACCTCGGCGATGGGAAGCCCGTCGGTATTGATCTTCAAAGCCAGCTCATCCCGCTGTTGAAACCAGAGTTCCGGCGTTAACTTTTCCGGATCGACTGGAATATCAGCGGATAAATCGAGCACTTTACGCCCCGAGTGGGTTCCCGTCAGTGACGGGATCTTGAGCCGGTGATCTTTCCACTCCAGATTTCCCGCCAATTGAATCGGACGACTCTTCAGCTTGAAATCAGGAATCACCGCGGAATCTTCGGTGTAGTTTCCCGAGAGAGAGAAATCGACAAGCTCGCCGCCCGCCGACAGCGCGAGGCCTTCGCCCATTGCCTCGAAACTCCCCAGATGAATCTTATCGGGAACACTGCCTTTCCCCTGCCAATTGATCGTGGTATCGGCAGGCAGCAGCGCCGCAAAATTTCGGGTCGAGAGGATTTGCCGCAGGATTCCCTGACTTTTCAAATCTGCTTTCACCGCAACTTTCCCGGCGTATCCGCCCTTTTGAATGTCGTAAACTCCACTTCCCTCAAGCTCCGAGTTTTCATCGAGCGGCAGACTGACTTTTCCTTCGACATACCCGGGCGATGTCACATCAACGCCGATATTGATGGCGCCAAGAGCCACCTGATCGAACGCGAGAGTTTCGGAATTAAGCGTCAGCGAGCCCTCTCTAAGTTCGCCACCATGCAGCTCCAGATCCGAGATTTTCAAATCGACACCACCCGACAGTGGCAATTTCCCGGGTGCAAAATCCCGAATCATATTTTCAAGCATTCCGATCGTAACCGTTCCATCCACTGCAATCGGCTCCTTCACCAGCGAAGCAAAATCGGTGGCTTGAGTCAGGCCCACGGAGGCTTTTGCTCTCACACTCGCAGTCGATTGATCGGCAGACAGATTGGCCAGCGCAACACGCTGCCCACCATTGTCCACCGTATCGACGTTCAGCGACAAATTCTCCAACCGGGTTTCTTTCCATCGCAATCCACTCATTAAAGCGGCCAGTTTCATGTCCCAGGTTGAGGGATTAACGACATTTCCCGAGTGCTGAAGATCAATCGACAATTGCGAGTTATCGGCTTCACCTTTCGACTGAGGTACCAGTTTGAAATCCGCTTTTGTGTCGAGTCGACTCAGACTGCCTTCCGATTTTAGATCTCCGCTCAGCGCGCATTCGAGCGGAAGATCTTCCATGAAGAAACCGGCAATTGAAGATAGCGCGAGGTCCGAGGTCTGCAGGTTCACCGCCACCTTTCCGGAATCGTCTTTGGGAAAGGGAATCTGCGCAGACAGAGTCGCGCGAGGAACTTGCTGTTCTAACACACGGAGCTGCGGAACTTCGATTGACTGCCCATCCCAGCGTGCTGTCGCTTCAATCGCTGCTTCGGGGCGGGCCAGACTCAATTGCGATAGATTTGCGGTGTTTCCGTCATAGTCAGCAACAATCGCACCGGTGAACGGCTTTCCTTTCAGAATACTCAATCCGGGGATATCGCAGGAAATTGATCCCCGGTGATCTTTGGTTTTGATGGAGCCTTGCCCGGACCAGTTTGCTTTGGCGACTCCCTTGAAAAATTGATCGGCACCGGAAAAAGCGAGCAATTCAACAAGCCGGTTATCGGTTTTCACTTCGAGAATCCCTTTGGTCTGATAGCTCAGCGTTTCCGGGTTCAAATCCCCTTTCACATTGAAATGGTTATTGGGACTTAGCGATGCCCTGGCAAAGATATCAATCTGACTCGGACTCACCACCGTCAGCTTCGACTCCAGCCCGTCGATTGCCTGACCTGACCAGGTCGTTTCATCGGTTTTCAGAAAGATATGACCACCCTGCAGCGAGTTCCCTTCACCAATACGGAGATTCGAGATCCCGCCTTTCAAGGTGCCATCGACTGGGTATTGCTGCGCGACCGTCTTCAACAGGGAATTGATCGAGCTGACCAAAATATCGGCATTGACCACGATCGGATCACTCGACTGCCCTCCTCCTAAAAGAGGGACCACGGCATCGGCCACAATCGTCGCATCGGACCGCTCCAATTCGAGATTCACTTTATCGCCAACCACTTTGAAACCGGCCTCATCGATGACAAACCCGGATATTGAAACCTTTTCGAAGTTTCCGATTCCAAAAATCTTCCAAGACTCCGGGCGACTGAAATCACCCGTAAAATCAAACTTCAGATTTGATAGCCAACCCGTAACTTTTGAATCCAGCGCTTTGATCTCACCCAAATCTACCTTTTGGCCCTCGGCCAGTGATAGCCGTGCCTCCCCGACAGTTGAAAACTGGGCCAGTATATCGGACCCGGCAGCCTGCAGCGCCGCATCAATCTCAACAACTTCCGGACTGCGCTCTGACAATTTCAACTCACTCAGATTGACGTTTTCCACAATCGAGACCGGACCCAATGTCAAGGCCCTCTCCCGGGTCTTAATCGGAATCGCGATGTCCACCCGCTCAGGAAATTCAGCTAGCTTCAGCCGATCAATCCGGATGCCATTGGAAAAATCAAACGCCAGATCATCTACTTGATAATGCTTGCCCCCCGCCTCGACCTGAGCCGAAATTTCTTTCAAATCAATTTCCGCCTCCATCAAATTCCAAAACGAACTGTAGGAAGCCGTTCCGGCCTTCGGCGATTTCCGTGGTTTGGGAGCATTAACCGGTTTTTGAACCGCCTGTTTTTCGGGGAGGATCAAATGTAGATCGAGATTTTTCACGGACACCAAGTCCAGCCATTTGAAATCCGAAAAACCGGTTAGTATTCGATTGAAGCGGTAGCGCACCTCCGCGTCCTCAAGTGTAACCGATTGAATGGGAGAGCCTTTACCTTTCAACGAGAGATTTTGAATCGAAAAACCCGACCACAGACTACCCGTAACCTCGAGACTGCCCTCAAGCCCCTGCTTTTTCACGAAACCGAGAACGGAGCGTTCTGCAACGGTAGGAAAGGCCAAACCGCCGAGGATTAGAATGGCTACCAAAAACAATACAGAAGCGCCCAATACAACGCGCAGAACCAGCTTACGCCCAATAGCAAAAGACAACTTACCCTTCTGTTCCGAAGACGGAACATTTGGCATGCCCGACTGGCTCTGTTGATCTGTTACTCTCAAATGAAAAACGGGGGGAAACCCTGACTGATCCTACAACAGTTATACGTCAAGACAGCCAATTTCGAAACTTTATTAACCAGTATATCGTAAAGTATGCCAAATATTAAGGTAATTGTAATTATTAGGTAATTTTCCCGGGTCGATCTCTGAAACGGGGAGTCGAGACTTCCCATTCCAGCCCTGTTTTGGCATAAAGTAACTATGAGAATATTCCTCGCTCAAAATAATAACGAAAGTGACCCAGTCGATAGTAAGGCCGCTGAAATTCTGGAAATGATCAAGGGCCTTGAGTGGCGAAATCTTCTCGATGAGTTTCTGGAATGGCTAATCGTAGCCGGCCCCAAATTGCTGGCAGCGCTGATCTTTCTCTTCATTGGTATCAAAGTATCAGGCTGGATTGCCCGCATCGCTCACAAGGGAATGAAACGGGCGAAGATCGACGCATCGCTTTCCGAATTTCTATCGAACGTCTTCAGCTTCATCCTCAAAGTTTTCGTCTTTGTCCTGGCGGCCAATATCATAGGGGTGCCAATCACTTCATTCATCGCCATTCTCGGAGCCGCTGGACTGGCAATCGGGCTGGCGCTCAAAGACGGTCTGGGAAACTTTGCAGGAGGGGTCGTTTTGCTGTTATTCAAACCGCTTAAAGTGGGAGACCTCGTCACGATTGAAGACTATCACGGTCATGTAAAATCGATTTCAATTTTCTACACCATTCTGGAGAGCTTGAATAACGAGATCATCACAATCCCCAACGGTTCTGTCGCCAATGGAGAAGTCATCAATTTTTCCACGACTCCACTTATCCGGGTCGATGCGCTTGTCGGCATCGGGTATGACGATGATCTCCAACTGGCAAGAAAAGTGATGCTGGAACAAACCGCTAAAGATGATCGCATTTCGAAAACACCAGAACCCCACGTAGTTCTCAAAGAACTGGGGGATAACTCCGTCAATATGGAACTGCGCTGTTGGGCTCCCTCAGAGACGTTTCGACGGGTTGAGTTTCAACTACTTGAGAACATCAAACTGGCGTTTGACGAAAACGGAATCACAATTCCCTACCCACAAAGAGATCTTCATTTCATTAACTCCCCGGATTTATCTACCGAATCTTAGGAGCCACGGCTTGATGGGAAAAGTATGTTGCTGACGCCGCGCTGTCGGAGGAACCGTGGAGCATGACCACGACGCCAGCAACTATCCTTTCGGACTCATTGCAACAGAGTCGGCATCGTGTTTCCAGGTGCCCTGCTCTGCTGTATGAGGTGCAGACAGAGCGGCCAATCAGGAAGTCACAGAATTTTATCCTTTTTCGACAAATTCCTGACGGGAGCGGGCACCGCGATTGACTTCGCCCACGAGGATACTGTTCGGGATCACGACGTAGATCCCGTTGTCCGATTCAAGCCGGGTCGCGACCGCGCCAACTTCGCGAACCACAACCATCATATCGTCTACTTCGACGATCGATCCGGGTGGATACAAATCGCGGGCATAGACACCGGATACGATATTTTTTGCGATGGTCCGGAGCCCCAATCCCAAAGATAATGCCACTGCCAGAGAGAATGCCCCCAGCAGGATAATCACGGAGGAATTCAGCAACTCGGTCTCAATACCCAACAGCCCCAACACGACCGTAATGATCATGACTGCGAGCAGGGTATAAACAACATTGGAAATCGGGCCGGCGTAATCGACTCCTACGCGGTCCAGCGCTGCCTGAATCGCATTTCGCGCCATGTCGGCCACCAGCAATCCGGCGAATAAAATCGACACCGCAACAAACAGTTTAGGCAGGAATTTAATCAAACTGTCGATAAAGTTCGATATATCGGCAATCCCCCAAATATCAGCAACCGTCTTGACTGCCAACAGGGCAATCATCCAGTAAATCACCGTCCCAATCACCTTGGAAAGTGGCGACTGCATGCCGATTTTACTCAGCATGTTGGTCACACCGAGCCTCTCGGCCAATGCATCCACTTTCAATTTCCGACAAAGCCGGGTGGATATGAATCGGATGATTTTTGCAAAAGTCATCAGAACCACCAGAAGGATGATTCCGAGGACCAGCTGCGGGAAAAAATCCAAAGCGGTATTTCCCATTTTCACGAAGCGATCTATAACCGGCTGGAGGAACTCCAGCCAGGCAATATCTTCCAGCTTAATCATATGATCAGGTACGGTTTACGGTAAAAAATAACGACCTGCGTTAATAAGACCGTTTCGGCCCGTCGTCATCTTTCTTTTTCAGGGCGATCATGGTATCCAGCACTCCCTTCAAACCTCTTCCCATCCCCTCGACAACAAAATCAGCAGAATCTTTCATCACTGCGTTCATTATTCTGTCTATTCTCTCCTGTGACGGAGGTGGGGGCGGAATCGGGCCGATAATTCCGTTCAGCTCTATCTCTTTCATCTTCAGCGCCTCTTCAGTAATCTCTTCTAATTCAAGATCCATTGAGTGCCTCCTCTCTAACTTTTTGATGTCTGAGATACACTTCCTTAAACTTTTCCATTGCCCGGTATAATCTCATTTTAGTAGCACTTAATTTTATATCAAGCACCTCCGTCATTTGTTCCAGACTCAGGTCGGAAATGAATCTCAAGGTGATTATTTCTCTGTCTTCATCACGCAACTCCTTCAGTGCGAGGTGGACATACTCACTGTTATCCATATCGGGACCCATCGCTTCACGATGAACCTCGTTGGTGCGAGTTTGTAACTCATCCCCCACTGTCTCTTCACGCTCTCTCTTCGTGGCGAGTTTTCGGCGCCGGGTCATGCAAAAATTGTAGACAATCCGAAACATCCAGGTTTTGAAAGTGGACCGACCTTCGAACTGAGTGATTTTGTGAAAAATCCGCAGGAAGGCATCCTGGGTAGCTTCTTCAGCTTCCAGTTTATCCCCTAACATTCGGTAGCAAGTGCTATAGACCATGGATTCGTACTTCTGTAAAAGTTCGTAATAAGCCGCAGTGTTCCCCGGCAATTCAGCCTGGCAACGAGCAACCAAATCGGCATCGACATCAACCGGGCGTTCTGAATTAGATTCAGTATTCCCTTCAACATCATCCGATTTTACTTCAGATTTTTTTTCTACGGTTTCCACGCCTCCAAAATGGTTAGAGAGATTATGTTAAACCTGAGTCACAAGAATTTCAGTTAATAAATTTCGCATTTGACGCCCGGAAAATCGCATCGACCAAATCCCCGAAATAGGCTAACCTAAGCGGTAATGGCCACCGCATCGCAACGTTTCCGCTCCTCGCTACCTCTTCAGTTGGCCGGCGCGGATCGAGTGTGGCAGGCGGCGAGAGCAAAACGCTTCTTCGCCGCATCGATCAAATGGCTCATTCTGGCACTGCTGCTGCTTGTGGCGGCGGACTTGATTTTCCACCTCCCGGCCTGGGCCCGACTGACGGGAGCGGGAGTCCTTCTACTTTCGTTACTGGGTATTTTCGGAGGGATGTTATGGATCGCGCTGGTGTCGCAAAGCCCTATCGAAAGGGTTGCCCGACTACTGGAATCGCGCGCTCCCGCGCTGGGATCAAAGCTGATCAATATGATTCAGCTCCAGAAGCAGATCGAAGACGAATCTCTTCCTGAAAATACCCGCTCACTGGCCCGCATGGCCGTGGATCAGGCTGACAACTCGCTGACCGATTTTAAATTAAAGGAACTGGCAAAAACGCCGATGGAACGCGAGCAAATCATGGCCGCTTTCCTACCCATCTGCGGCGTGATTGTCCTCAGTCTGATTTTCTTCAAAATCACGATCACCGAGGGACTGCGCTTTCTCGACCCGTTCGGAGATCACCCGCCTTTTGCCTTCACCACACTGGCCATCGTCACTCCAGATGACGATTCCCATTCGGTAGTGTTTAAGCAAAATGCCATCATCGAAGTGGAATGGTCAGGGCACGATCCTAAAGATCTTTTCCTTACCACCTGGGATCCAGCTGATAAAAAAGGGACCACCCAAACCACTCCGATGATTCGGAAAGCGGAGAAAACCTTTGTGCAGCAACTGGAAAATGTTACCACTGACCTCGTCGCCATTGCCCACAACAAGGACAAACGCGCCCTCAGTTCCGAAAGAGAAATCAGTGTGGTGTTAACGCCGCAAATCACCGAATCGAAAGTCGAAATCGCCCTGCCGGAGTACACGCGCACCGCTCCCCGCCAACTGCCCTACCACTACAAAACAATTCAAGCACTGGCGGACAGTATGCTCACCTTTTCGATCACTTCGAACCGTCCCCTCTCCGGAGGTGAAATAAAAGTTACATCGACAGAAGGGGAAACCTCCGTCGTTAAAATGAGCCCCCTTGCGGACGCACCTGATACGGTCGTAGGCTCGATTATGGCCCGCGGATCTGCCCGGCTCGATTTCAAAGTGGAAGACGTTACCGGCATCCCGTCGAAGGCGCTTCTCTCCGGCGGCTTAACCGTTACAAACGATGTGTCCCCCTCGATTCGGATCACCGAACCTTATGCCGATTCGTTTATCGTCATTACCCACGAATTGAATGCCGCCATTGAAATGAGCGATGACTACGGTATTTCGCAAATGCGCTTACACCGGGCCCTGAATGATACCTATTCCCCGCCGAGAACCTATATTTTCGAGGAGTCTCCCAAAAGTCACTCGCAGACGGTTCCCTTTCACCTTCCCAAGCTCGGTGTATCACCGGGGGACGTGATTTCTTTCTATGCCGAAGCGATCGACAATGCGCCGGAGCCCCACCTGTCTCGAAGCGAAACCCGTCACCTCCTCGTCATTTCCGAGGAAGACTACAACGAACAGATGCGGACCCAGACCGACCTCTCTATGGTCGAGGAAAAATTCGATGAGCTACTCAATCAATTCGATGAACTCGTGGAACGGCAGGAGAAGATCGAAGAAGAGCTGGAAAAACTGGCTGAAAATGACTCGCTGAGCGAGGAGGAAAAACAGAAAGAGATGGACAAGCTGCTCGCTGAGCAAAACGAACTCAATGATGATATCCGGGACCATGCCGACGACATGGACAACTTTTCCCGCGACAAGCCACTCTACGATTTCGAGAAAGATCTCCAGGAAAGACTCAGCGCCCGCGCCGAAGAATTGAGACAATCCGCTGACGACAACCAGCACACCGGCGAAACCGCCCAAGGTATCAAAAGCCCCGAACTCGCCCACGAAGCTGCCGCAAACCAACTCGAAAAGATGCAGGGATCTCGTGAGGAACAGGAAGAGTCGGTTGCCGAGCCTCTCGAAGAAATGGCTCAAATGCATGAACTGATGCAGGACTTCAACCACTTTCAGGAACTCTACCAACAACAGGAGAAAATCGCGGAGCAAACCAAATCCTATGAGTCCGGGCGACAGCTTGATAACGCGGATCGCCTCGCACTGCAGAATCTCGCAGCCCGGGAAGAGTCGATCCGGGAACAGCTTGAGGAACTCTCCGAAAAATTGAAAGAGGACGCCGCTGCCGCTGAAGAGAACTTTCCGAAAGCCGCGCAAAGCGGTCAGGAACTCGCCGAAAAGATTGATCAGGCCCGCCTTCCCGAACTAGCTCAAAACTCCAGCGATTCCATGCTCAAAGGCAAAGGCCGGGAGTCTGCGGAACGCGCCGAACGACTCCGCCGCGAAATGGAGGATCTCATGAACGAATGCGAAGCCTGCCAGAATGGAGGTCAGGGCATGGGCGGCGAGCTGGATCAGTTCCTTTCTTTCAATGGCATGACACCCGGCAACACCTTTGGCCAAATGATGCAATCCCGCATGTTTCAGCAGGGAATGGGTAATGGTATGGGAATGGGTGGAACCGGAGGTATGGGAATGGGCTCAGCCGGCACCGGCGGACGCGGCGGAATGACCCAGAGTCCGAATATGGGGATGCTGGGTGGAGACGGCCGACTCGGCAACAACAGCGGCGGTAAAGGAAACAGTCGCAAAAACGGCCCAGGGAAACCCGGAGAAACCGCCTCCGCCGACAATATGGGCAAAGCAGACGTGCTACCTGAAATCAAACCCGCTACTAGAGAATCAAAGACCGTCACGCCTGAAATTTTAGCCGAGCAATATCGCGGCATCGTTGAAGAATATTTCCGTGCCCTCACCAGACCCAAACCGCCGACCGATAAACCATGATCCGTTTTTCTATACTTTCACTCCTCTTGCTGTTTATCCCGATAGCGACTTTTTCCGAAGATACCGATCTTCGAACTTTGAATAATGCCTACCGGATTGAGTGCGGCAAACTAGTTTATTCCGGCAACCGGACCGCCGTCTGTTTTGCCGATAAATTTTTGGAACGATTCAAAACCGAAACCCATCTCGAAGTCGCGCCGAAGTTCAAACCGGTCAAACTGGAAAGCGATGAAATTTTCAATACTCCATTCTGCGCCTGGTCGGGGGAAAACTCCTTCCGCCTCAATGAAAAAGAGAGGCAAAATCTCAGGGACTACCTGATGAAAGGCGGTTTCATCATCTCAAGCCCCGGCTGCTCCGATGAGAGCTGGGACCGGTCCTTCCGTTCCGAAATCAAAGCTATCTTCCCCGATAATGAACTGGTCAAAATTCCGATGAATCACCTCATCTTCAAAACCGTTCGGGAGATTACCCGTCTGACAACGAGCCGTAAACGCAGCACCCAGCTCGAGGGAATCTTTATTAACGGTCGCCTCGCCCTCGTCTATACCTTGGACGGAGTGAATCAGGCACGGTATGCCAAAGGCTGCTGCTGCTGTGGCGGAGATGAAATCAAAGAGGCCAGTGACCTCAATGTTAATATATTAACCTACGCGCTTCTCTACTAGGTTATTTCACTGAAAATGCACCTCCTGAGAAGTTATTTTAAGACCGGTGAACGGGACTGTACAGGGTACAGTCCGAAACGGTACAGGGTACAGTCCATAGCGTTCACACTCCTTTTTACAGTTCTGATTACCTCCTGCGAAAAGAAACCGGAAGTACCGCAGGGCCCGCTGCAAATTTACTTCACCGCTGATGTCAACGGTCGCCTCGAACCCTGTGGATGTTTCACCGGGCAATACGGCGGGCTCACCCGGATCGATACCTGGCTGGACTACCGTGACCCAACCGCCGCCTCGCTCCGACTCGATGTCGGTGACGCACTCAAAGGAACCGCCGACTACGACCTGATCCACTACGAACACCTCGCCAAAGGATTTCAGCATCTCAATTATCAGGCACTCAATGTCGGTGCCCGCGAAGCGTCCCTCTCCCTCGCCGAACTGAAAGAAATCGCGGCAAAAACCGGAGCCCCGCTGATCAGTGCAAATCTCGTCGACGATCAGACCGGCACCCCTGTGCTTCCACCCTACCGGATGGTGGAATCTCAAAACCGGAAAGTCGCCGTGATCGGGCTCGTGGATCCAGCAAGTGTCACCAATACACTCGGTGAAGGGCTCGCCGTTCAGGCCATGGAGACCTCGTTAACCAACCTCCTCTCGAAAATTGCGACCGAGCACTCGCCCGACCTCACCATCCTGCTTGCCTTCACCGACGAAGCAAAATTACGATCCCTCGCCCAGCAGTTTTACGAGCTAGATATCATCCTCGGTGGCGACGTCCCCCAACCCTCTCAGGAACTGATCATTGAGAATGAGAGCGTGATCCTTTTCACCACCAACGAAGCCCGGGCCGTCGGTGATCTTAAATTCGAACTCACCGGTAGGCAGATCACCAAACCCGCTTTCGACATCCATCTCATGCAGGAAACCATCCCGCAATCCCCGGCCATTCTTGCTCTCTCGAAAAGTTATCGAGACCTCGTCCGCACCACCAAACTGGACATCGACGACCCCGCTTCAGCAGACAACGAAGCCATCATCCCCGGCGGCGGATTCGGCCATTCCTACGTCGGGTCCGAATCCTGCGCTGCCTGCCATCCCAAAGCGACCGCCGCCTGGAAGAAATCCCGACATGCCCACGCCTTTTCCACCCTCACCAAAAGCAGCACCGACGCCGACCCGAACTGCATCGTTTGCCACACCGTTGGCTTTGGCGAAGTCTCCGGTTACCGCCGCGAGTTCGGAGCGGATAAATTGACCAATGTCGGCTGCGAGTCCTGCCACGGACCGGGATCGGAACACGTCACCCAACGCGCCCTCGGCGACCCGACAAAAGTGACGTTTCAGTTTCGCCCCCTCGGGGCCTCCGACTGCACCAAGTGCCATCACGGGGAATTTTCGAGACCCTTCAAATGGGACGAATTCTGGCCCCTGATCCAACACGGCAAAGAAGCCGCCATGCCATGAAAACTTTAGTTCCAATCATCTTCTATTTGATCACCGCAATCTGTTCCGGCCAGCAAACCGTCGAACTGTCCTGGCATACCAGCGAAGAAACCGCAAAAGCCGAGGCGGAAAAAACCGGTAAACCGATCTTTATGTTTTTCACCGCCGAGTGGTGCCACTTCTGCCACACCATGGAAGATGAAACCCTCACAAAACCAAAAGTGAGTCAGTATCTGAACGAAAACTTTACTCTACTAAAACTCGATTATGATGAGAGTAAAGATCTCGTCGCCCGTTATCGGATTCAGGGAGTTCCCGCCATGGTGATCGGCGATCCCACGCTGAAAAAGGTGGAAAAAACCTCCGGCTTTATGCCGATCGATGTCTTCATGGCCTGGCTCGAAATGTCCGGCCCGAAAATATCACCCGAAACCATCGCTGCGGAAAAAGAAGCCGCCCTCCAGTTCCTCAAAGACATGAGCCAAAGCTTCCGCCAGGGACTCACCGAAGATCAATACGCTGCCATCAACGAGTTCTACGAAAATTTCTCGAAACGCGATCCCCAGGCCGTCCAATTTGCCAAAGAACAGCTCAGTGAAGAAGTGAAACACAATCCCGGACGCTTCTCCCGCTTTCTGCGAGATGAAAAGCTACACGTCCGCCTCCTGACCGCCAACGCATTTGCCAAACTCTACGGGAAAGCATTCGACTACGATCCCTGGGATCTCAGCGAAGAAAACTTCACCCGGCTCGACGCCTTTCTCAGCAAAAACAACATCTCCTCCCTCCTCGAAGATCTAATCGATTTCTAGGCCCCGGCTGACTCGCTACGCCCCTCCCCCCAAAAAACGTGAACCAGCTAGAATCCACCCAGTCTTACCCTCCATTTTAGGACTCAGGTTACCTCACAACCCTTTTTCGGGGCAAAACCTTTCCGATTGACATTGTATTCAAAAGGTTGATGGGTAGGCTTTTATGGATGGGTCTAACAAAATCGAAGGAAGCGGGAAAGATCTGACAAACGATGATGTCTACCGGATCGTCAAAATTCTTGGCGATGTGGCAGGAATGGACGCTCCACTGATCGAAAAGAAACAACATCTGCTCAGTGAGGTTTCCCAGCTAATCTCCGCCGACTGCTGGATCTGGACCCTGCTGGCCCCGACTCCTCCCAGCCAAAGGCCAACCGTCGTCGGTTTGATCCATGGCGGATTTTCCGAAGAGAGACTTTCCGCCTATTTCCAGGCGTTGGAACATCCCGATATGGGCGCGCTAAACGCACCATTTCTCGCCCAGGTCTACCAAACTCAGTCCCACACCACCCGACTCCGGCAACAGATTGATCCGGAAAACACCTTCGTAACCAAGCCGGTCTACCAGCTTTGGCAGAAAGCGGACATTGCCCCGCTGATTCTATCCTGCCATCCCTTTGAAGACGGAAGCCTCAGCTTCATCGGCTTGTATCGAAATGAGCAGGCACCGCTCTTTGATGAGCGCGAAGCGAGAATCGCCCACGTGATACTCAGCCAGGTCGCATGGCTCCATGCCGAATCCTGGCCGGGAACTCCTAAAGCGGGCAAGTATGATTTCTCCAATTTATCCCCCCGCCTGCGAACGGTATTGAATTTACTCCTTGAAGGAATGAGTCGGAAGCAAATCGCCAGCCACCTGACCATCACCGAAAATACCGTTTCGGAGTACGTCAAAAATATATATCGATTCTTCGAAGTTCACAGTCACGCCGAGCTCATGAAACATTTCCGCTACGGAGACGGTGGAGACGTTCCAATATAGAGAACGACCACTCAGCCTTCGAGGCGCCTCAAAATATAGGGCGTTGCCTTCTCCAGTGAGGAGAAAATAGCCTCCGTCAAATCCAGCATCTCATCATTCGGCTTCAGTAGGTCCGGAATCATGACAGGATTCATTCCCGCGCGAGACGCTGCCCGGACGCCATTGTAGGAGTCTTCCAAAGCGAGGCAGTCAGCAGGCTCCACTGCCATTTTTTCTGCCGCCAGTAAAAATATATCAGGTTCGGGTTTTGATTTCTCTACCTCACATCCCGTCACCACCAAATCGAAATACTGCTCCAATCCGGCAAGTCGCAGTTTTCGCGGTGCAAGCCCCTTTTCCGAAGAGGTTACCACGGCGCGGGGCACCTTCTTTTCAGATAAAGCTTTGAGAAGCGGAACCGCCCCCCGCTTCACCTCAATTCCCTTCCTCATAAAGTTAGAAAGGTAGATATCATCATACCGGTCCATAAAGCCTGATTCCCGGAGATCGATCCCCAGCGACTTTCCCACAATCGCGATACAATCACTCACATGACGTCCGATCAAACCCTCCAGCAGATCATCGTCAATTGACTTACCGAACTGCGCAGCCGTCGTCTGCCAGGCGATTTTTGAGGGCGTTTCGGTATCGATGAGGAGACCGTCCATATCGAATATCACTGCTGATATTTTCTTCATATCCCAGTTAGTCGGAATGGGAATCAATACCTGACCGAAAAGACAGAGTTTCGATCAGGCTCACGGTAGGCGGATCCAGCGGCGAGCTCAATTGCCTCCGATCCACGCGGCGCGTTCGTCAACGAGTCGCTGAATATTGGATGAACGATATTCGGAGTCCATTTTCCCATCTTCAGTCTTATCAAAATAATCGGGACCCTTGATACGAACCACCTGCTTCACATAACCTTTCGTCGGATAGACATAGTAGGCCATTGTCGAGGCATGGACTTGAGCTTCCCGATCGGTTTCCGCCCGGGATAGCTGGATGTAAGCATCTGCCAGGGCGATTTGCTGCGCCCGATCCCCGGAACGGGCGATCTCCAGTTCATCGTATTTTTTAACCAGCGGGCGAAGCAGATTGCGAGCTTCCTCAAGCCGGTCCAGCGCCACGTAACGGGACGCGAGCTCCGACGCGATAGCCAAATCGTCCGGGGCGGCTTCGTGCTTTAACACCAGAGCAGCCAGGGATTCCAAGCTGTTTCTGTCGCTTTTAGCGGTCCACTGACTTCTAATCGCATCGGTCACCGGCTTGATCGCACCCATCTTTTTGATCTCCTCAGCCCAGTCCCCATCCTGAACCACCCCGTGCTCGTCAACGAAGAACAACCAGGGCACAAATTCAAATCGAGTGGCATAATTGGGATCCACCAAAGCGGGGAAGGTCACCCCGAAGCGATCATATTGTTTTTTAGCCGGAGCCACACCCTCCGAGTCCATCGCAATACCGACGACGGTAAATTCATCGCTTCCATGCTCCTCAAATACTTTCTGCCACACGGGCAGATTTTCGCGGCAGCCTCACCAACTCGCCCAACCGTAAATCACGTATCGTTTCCCGAGGAAATCGCCGAACCTGACCTCGTTCCCCTCCAGATCGATTAGAGGAATATCCGGCAGCGTTTCACCCGGTTCAAAGCCCCGTCCCTCCGGCCAGCTGGAGTGGTAGGTGGCATCTTCGGCAGTGTTCGAGCTCGGCTCCAATGCCGTCAGCTTGAGTTCTTGATCGGTCACCCGGGTCGTGAAACCCATTACCTTGCCGAGCGTGTCAGCATCGACGAACCAGTCATCCCCGTTTTTGCGATGGGTTACGCTTTCCAGATCTAGAGGAACACAGAGCTGATCCCGACAGAGGACTAAAATGTCCCCTTCTAATTTCGGCTCCCATCCAAACTGCTTCCCGGCTTCCTCCACATTTACCAATACCGCATCTCCGGCCATCAAATGAGACACAGCTTCGGCGCCAAAAATCGCGGAGTTGAACATCAACATTCCACTTGCCAACCAACCAATCAGTTTGGATTTCATCTTTTTAAATTAGGACCACAACGTTTACCTGCAAGAAGTTTAGCACGACATCACCCTGACAGTTCAACCAAAAATGAACCCATCAGATTGCAAAACACCGCTTACTCCGGCGCTGACGAAAACGCCCGAAATAGCTTACAAACTGTCCGTCTTAAAAAGACGAATCATTCACAATCTTGGTTAACTTCGCTTTACAATCAGAAAAAATTATCTTATCTGAGACTCAGTTACTATTTTCCCTTTATCAATGAGTCAAAGTGCCGCTGACAAAAAGTTGTCATCTTTCCGCCAGTTTTTCCAGTCTCCGGGCCGGATCGGGGTTGGCGGAGTGATTTTAGACACGTTGCGGACGGATTTCACCGAGCCTGATAAATTTCTCGAAGGCTTACTTGATGAGCCCTGGTTAGTCACTCTGATTCAAAACTTTGCTCACCGGCCTCAAGTATGGCTTCACCCTTCCCGACTGCGATTCGCAAGTGCTCCGGAAGAATGGGAACTGTTTCGAAACCTAACTTACCCGGTTGAAGACCAACGATTTGCCAAAAAAGTGGCCTCAATGATTGAACGGAAGTTTGATCTACCGAAACTGAACTATGGCGCCTTCAGTCATAAACCCTGGCGCCTCGCCCTGCTGGATCTCGAACAGCTCGAATGCCTTGCCATCGAAACCGGTCTCATAAATCTGACGCTTGGAATCGCCACGCTCAAATCGGATGAAACTCTCCCCTTGATGGGACTTCTCGGTAAGGAAACCTACGAAGAGATCCTCAAATGGACGTCTTCCACTGATTTCCAACTCTCGGCGCGAATTCCAAAAGAATGGGCTACCGACATAGCGGAATCCAGCCGAATGATGGGCTGGAACAGCCTCGGAACGGTCTTTTCTGACGCCCCGAAATCGATCGTCAAGCGACTGGAACTCAAGCTGCCCCGAGAAACCGCCAAATTGTTTCACAGCGGACGAAAAAAGCAGCTCATTGAGCCGGGAGTGGTGGGGAATCAGTTTGTTCAGATATTGAAACGAATCAACGCACGAAAGGATTTGGAATGCATTTTTTAAAACTGGAACACACCCATCTCTATCCCGATCAAAAAGTGATCGAAGCGGAGGAATTTTCCGTTTTTCGCGAAGCGGAACAAATCCTTGCTCAGGCGAAACTGGAAAGTGAAAAAATTCTCGAGCGAGCCAGAGATACCTTCGAGGAGGAAAGAGAGCGCGGGTATATCGCGGGATTCGAAGAAGGGAAAGCAGAGATTTCAGAGCATCTCGTCCGAACCGTCCAGAAATCAGCCAGATACCTGAACGATATCGAACTGAGTATGGTCGATGTCGTTCTGGCATCGGTACGAACCATAGCAGAGGGATTTTCCGACCGTGAAAAAATCCGGCCGGTAGTTAATCGACTCATCTCTCAGGCGAAAAAACAGGACCAGGTGACGCTCTGGGTCAGCCGGGAGGACTTCGAAAGCCAGCGGGCCGACCTTCGCGGTCTTCACCAACGTCACCCCGATATTGGTTCGATCAAAGTAGAGATGCGCCCCGATCTGAAAATCGGAGAGTGCATTCTCGAAACCGAAGTCGGGAAGATCGAATCCACGCTCGATGCTCATCTCGAGACGATTCGCACCGCTTTAATCAACAACCTCAACGAGGGAAACTAAATTTTAGATGACTTTGTCACTCACCAGTATTGATGCCTGGGAAGCACAGATCGAAACCGCTGCCGCCTGCGTTGCGGAGAATGTCGCTCTGTTTATTTTCGGCCGGGAAACCAGCCTGACGCTTCTTCCCGATCACATCCCGCTCAACCGACCGGAGGTCACGCTCCCCCTCCTTATCGACGGGCACACCATCGTCGTAAGATTTGATCAGTTGCCGGTCCCCGGGGACATTCTGGAAAAGATGGGCGTAATCTCGTTCGCAAACCTACCGGAGACCCTGCGCAAGATGGTTGTGGAAAAAGCGATCAGCCCGGATTTGGACCGCTTCGAAGATTGGTCAAACTACAAAATCAGTTTTGCAGAGACACCCGTCTCTTTATCGCAACTACCGATCTGCATCCCTTTTAATCTATCCGGAATACTAGGTGATATCTCAGCCCCCGCCGAAGCGGCATCGCTTTTGAGCGGCCTGCTCACCAGATTACCCGAAAAGAAATTTCCGGGCTCACGGATTCCGCTTTCTCTGGGCATTGAAGTCGGGCGGACCCTCCTGGAAGTAGAGGAAATCCGAAAACTTAAAACCGGGGACGTTATCCTGATCGAAAAAGGTCCTGATTTGAAAAACGATCAAATCGAGATCCGCCCCTCTCACGACACCGTTTATCGCGGCATTCTGAGAGGTAGTGAAATAAAAATTGAATCCTATATGAATGTGAACACCGACTATATCTCCGAATTCGACAATGCCAGCGAGGCCGGTACCGGGAACCTGCCAGCTAAGCGGGACTCAGTGACATCGATCGGAGCCGTGCCCGTCACAGCCGTCTTTGAACTGGGCCGACGTCAGGTCACGATCGACGATCTCGATCAATTACAGCCCGGAGTGGTTCTTGAACTGGAGCACCCTGTCGAAGAAGCGGAAATCATCGTTCGGGTTAACGGTAAAGCCATCGCCACAGGACAGCTTGCTGAAGTAAACGGGAAAATCGCAGTTCGGATTAATTAACTACAGAACCACAAAGACCCCGCGGTAGCTATCCCAGTGATCCGCCCAGCGTTCTTTGTATTCCGAATGCATTCCCAGGTCGTACAGTGAGATACCCTCATCGTAGCGATCCGACATATTTTTCAGTTGGAGGCGATTACCGAGAGCCAACTTCCGGTAGTCGTTATCATAACTCATCTGAAAGCCCCGGTAGATCCCCTGACTGACCCCACCCATAATATAAGCAACGTCGCGGTCGTCGATCTTCGCAAAAATGGTTCTGATTGAATCTATATCAAAAAGCCTTTGGTAGAGATTTCGATAAAAGCGTTCGTAGCGATGGTCGGAAAATATATCGGCACCCTCTTTCGCTTTGTAAGTCCTCGCCTGGATATCAAAGATCCGTCTGAAGACCTCTTCCGGCAGCTCCTTTGAGGCATCCTCAAATTCGAGTCCATCGACTACTTTCATCTGTCGGATTCCTTTCCGGAACGATTTCGACCGGCGTTGCAAAAAGGCATCGATCCCCTGAGACAGATCGACAGTCAAACAATCCGTCGTCGCAAATTCTTCGTAACGAAGAGAACGCTCCGCCAGCTGCAACAAAGCCCGGTGAAATTCGGAATCTCTCAGCACCCCACTGATGACAAACCCAAAGCCAGTACCCAGATATTCCCGACACGCCGTTTCCAGCAGCTCGACCGCGCCGACCGGATCACCAATCAAAGGACACCCGAACATCCAGGCTGATTCAAAAGGGAAAAAAACATGGTCGCTACGCTCGGTAAAAACCAGCCAGCATCCGTCCTGCTCAACGATCAACGATTCCCCCGGCTCCTGCACCCCGAAGTCAAATCCGTGGAGATGCTCATAGGCAGCACTCTGCCACGGCAACATCGAGCAGAAGCGGGCGAGATAGTCACAATCGGTAACGTCCGACTCAAACTTGAGGCGCTCTTTCTGAAACTCGCTGTAAGTGAGCCGTCTCATCAGGGTTCCTTGAGAGCTTGCTGCGCTGCTTTATTAATCGGCTTCAATAGATAATTCAGCACCGTGCGCTTTCCCGTCAAAATATTGACATCGGCAATCATGCCCGGAACCAAATCGAGATCTTTACCCGTTTTGGGGTCTTTCCCCAGTGAATTGGCTTCCGTCTTGATTTTCACCGGATAATACGGCTCTCCTTTGACCTCATCAATCACCGTATCGACCCCGATCGTTTGGACAGAACCATCGAGACCTCCGTAGATAGAGAAATCAAACGCTGTGAAGTTGACTTTCACTTTTTGCCCATTGAAGAGGAATGCGATATCCGACGGCTTGATTTTCGCTTCGATGATCAGCGAATCATCCTCGGGTATGATTTCCATGATCGCTTCGCCACTACCAACGACCCTCCCGATCGTGGAAATCAGAATATTATTCACCACACCGCTGATAGGCGAATAGATCACCGTCCGATTCATCCGGTCTTCATCCGCTTTCATCGTCTGCAACAAGGTCGCCAAACGCTCACGGGCGGTATCGTAATTTTCAAGAGCTTCGCGCCGGAACGAAGTCTCCAGAGTCCTCACTTCCTCTTCCAATTCGAGGATTTGCGCTTCCCTGGCGATTCTTTCCGTCTTCGGCAAAGCACCGCTTCGGAAAGCAGCCTGAGAGGCACTAAAACGTTCAATTTCTTTGGCGTGGAGGCGCTTTTTAAAACTCAGTTTAGTCAGGTGATCCGTCCGGCGCCCGTTAAATAAATCCTCTTCCGCTTTTTTTACAGAAGGATCCGTTATTTCGACGGGAAAATTGATCACTTCGTCTCCATCGATCTCCGCTCTCAGCCGGGCGAGCCTCGCCAGCAACGCGTTTCTCGTTGCTACGTTGCCCTCATGAAATGCCGTATATCGTTTGTCATCCAGTTCCAGAATAACATCTCCGGCCGTAACTTTCTGTCCCTCGACCACTGGAATGGCTTTGATGATTCCGCCCTCAAGACTCTGAACAATCTGCTTGGAAGAGCCGGGAATGACCTGACCGGGCCCTCGAACTACGGTCTCCACCTCGGCCCGCGACGCCCAGAAGATGGCTCCACCCGACATCGCGAGTAGCAGGATTACAAAACACCACAGCCTTAAATTGAAAGGCTGTCCTTCCTGCACTTTCAGCTCGTGCTCATCCCGCCCTTTTGATTCCACAGCCTGAGCAAGGTCACTGAATAGGGAGTCTTCCGGTTTCATTCCTGCTTAGTCTCAATCTTTTTCAAGGCCGCCAGCACCTCATTTCTAGGGCCGTCCAACAGGACCTGCCCGCCTTCCAACACCACTACGCGATCAACCATCTTAAGTAACGACAGTTTGTGAGTCGCCAGAACCAAACTATGTAATGGACCAGCGGCCATGATTCCAGCCACCGACTCCCGAAACCGGTTTTCAGCCCCGAGGTCCAGCGAATTGGTTGGTTCATCCAACAATAGGATACGCGGTTTTCGCAACAACAGACGGGCAATCATCACCGTCTGTTTCTGCCCACCGGACAACAGCACTCCCCGCTCACCCACTTCCATATCCAAACCGAGAGGATGTCGGTTTGCCCACGACATCACTCCCGCAGCAGTAGCCGCTTCTATAATTTCACTATCTGAATAGATAGTAGATCCCAGAGCAATATTTTCGCGAACGCTGCCGACAAACAAGGTCCCGTCCTGAGGCAAATACCCACAGGTCCGCCGGATCGATCCGGGCGAAATTTGGGAAGCATCCACGCCATCAAAAAGCACCAATCCGCTGGTGCAGATCAACTGTCGATTGATAAGGCGTAGTAAAGTGGTTTTGCCCGACCCGGCTCGACCAATCAACCCAACCCGTTCTCCGGGTAGAATTCTAAGGTTCACCCCGGAGAGCGCCGCTATTGGCTGGGCCGGATATTGAAACTCCGCCTGAACAAATTTAATTTCCGGACATTCGAGACGTGGTGTGAGCTTACCTATTTCATTTTCCCGCTTCAGGACCATCACATCTTGTAAACCGGATAAAGAGGCTCGAACCCCTTGAAGCCGGAGAAGAAGCTGCGATACCTGTCCCAGAGGTGCCATCCCCCGACTCACGATCATCACACAGGCAATCAATCCTCCCATGGAAAGCTCGCCGCGACTGATTTGAAGTGTCCCCAGAACGATAACGGCGATCGTCGTGAGATGCGTACACAGCGCCGTGAAGGCAGCGCCCAGTTGAGTCAGACGCCGCTGTTTCAGGACGTTATCTGCGGACTCCTCAACTAGAGATTCCATTCGAAACTCCAGACTGCTCCCCGCGTTGACCGCTTTGATACTTTCGAGCCCATTGGCCGTCTCGGTCAACAACGACTGTCGGTTGAGCCTGTCCCGATGAGAAATACCGGAAAACTTCGCCAGAAAGGGTTGAATCAAAAGCAAACAAATCAGAATCACTCCGGTAGCAAGAAACGGAACCCATCCAATCACACCGCCTACCACAAACACAATAAAGAACATCAGTAGAGCAAAGGGAAAATCGATCAGACCGATCAGCGTCAGCGATGATAAAAATTCGCGGACCGATTCGTAACCTCTCGCCTGCCCGGCCAGATTTCCTGCGGATGGTGGCCGGGATGACAATTCGATATTTACTAACTGATTGAAAACCTTTCGAGACAGAATCCGGTCAGCACCCTTCCCGGCTGCATCAACAAAAGCGCCCCTCACCAAACGTAACAAAAACTCGAAACCAAACACTACACATACCCCGCTAGTCAAAACCCAAAGTGTACTGAGTGCTTCGTTAGGAACCACGCGGTCATATACGTTCATGATGAACAGAGGCATTGCGATCGCGAAAAGGTTGATCAGAATCGAAGCGGGCAGAATCGGGAAAAAGTCTGCGCGATTTTTCCAGATTGCCGACCAAAACCAGTTACCCGTGACCTTATCACCCTCGTCACTTTCCCCGGAACCGGAGATTGAACTTAACACGATGCTTTGCCCCACCCATTCCTGATCTTTAAAGACCTTCTGAATCTCACGGAGGCTGTGAAACACCTGCTCCCCACCGGAACCTGACAGCACCTTCCATTTTTTCTCACCTTTTGACGGCGGGAGAATCAACACCATTCCGGCTGAAGAATCCTGTGGAGTCTGCAAAAAACCAATCACCGGGGTGCCGGTTTTGGTTATCGAAAAAGGGTCGCCATCGACCACTCTGGAACGCAAATTCCAGAATTGGAATTGAGTGGATAAAGTGCTGAGCCGGATCGGACCGGACCAGATTTCCGGCATCTCATCTTTCAGTGGCACCTCGAACCACGAGGTCAAAGCCCGCGAAATTCGTTTCCAATTTTCTTCTGAAATATTCAAAGGGCAGGCTTTCGGAAACTATGTCGGCACGACCCGGAGGCCAACAGTCACCTAAAGGACCACAACAGCAACCGGGGTTTCGATCTCTATTACGGATTGATCATCGACGATCTGAGGGTCAATTACGATCACATTTGAAGCCACCGGGGAATCGCCACCCGCCGAATCTGCTGCCTCTGGAGCTGCGGAAGCGGCTTCTTCGACTTGATTCTCAAGCCCCGCCTGCACTTCAGCCTCTTCACCGAGGTCCACATCACCGTCTGAAGACAGGATCTCCGAAACATCGATCAAATCAAAAGCCCGAAGCGAGACATCTCCAACGGCTGTCGTCGCGCCATCCACATAAGTCAGAAGAGATTCGCCATGAATCAATGCACCCGGATTTGTAGAGTCTTCAACTCCATCGCTAATCAGTCCTATGGATTCAATGCCCAACTCTGTGAGCGACTTCAATTCCCCGGCATCGGTAATTCCGTCCTGATTACCGTCCTGCCAGATGCCAAAATCACCCCAGGCCTCGTCATTCTCCGTCAGGACGCCGTCATTATCCGTATCGAATGCGATCCTAATGGCTTCGAGGTCCGTTTTCGCCTCTGGAGCGTGCTCGGTAAAAGCAATTTCCGACCTCTGGTCGATCAGGCCGTTACCATTTTCGTCGTAAACCAGAAAACCATCGTCTTTTCCGGCCCAGACCATTTGCTCAAGCTCGCCATCGTTATCGATATCAAAACCGACGAGCGACTCAGCCAATTCAATTCCATCGCCATCAAGATCCACGATCACCGGTTCAACAATCGTAACCACAGCCAAAGCCTGTCCTATCGTCACGTTGGGACTTGAGCTTCCCGTCAATGTGATGATCACCGTTTCCGGCACCAATTCCAACGCAGCATCATTGATTGCCGAAAGAACAATCGTTGCCGTTTGAGCGCCATTGGGAATCGTGACACTTCCGGACAAAGCGGTAAAATCCGAGCCCGAATTCGCAGTTCCCCCCACCGAATAACTAAGCTGAATGGGAGCACCCGTATTGTTGACCTGAGACAGTGAGACCGAAATATTGGCAGAACTGGGAAGTAAAACACCGCTCTCAGACAACGCTGAAACCGGAGCTGTGATATTTGCGATTATCGGAACCAAATCGATCACATCGTCAACGATTCCGCCTACTCCTCCGAGGACATCGCCTACTCCACCGAGGACATCACCAACGGTATCGCCCAGTCCAAAAGGGTCATCGATCAAACTACCGAGACCATCGACGACACCTCCACCTATCGTCCCGAGAACCCCTCCGACAGTTCCAAGAACGGTTCCAACTGCACCACCGACATCGCCAACATCAATGCCTCCGCCGCCGGTGATACCGCCATTGTCTATGATTCCGCCACCGATGCCGCCATCACCACCGATGCCGCCATCGCCTATGATGCCGCCGCCTCCAGACGGACCCAGTGTATTATCGAGAAACGCTACAGTGCTACTGCTGATTCCCCCGCTACTGAGCGACGCGCTTTTGGTTCCCAGATCCACGTCCACGATATCAATCGTGGAATACTCAAAATCATTTTCCGTCGCTTCATACTGATCGGTTTCCGATTCGGCAGCGTCGTTGATGACATCTTTGAGGTCTTTAACCGGGGGAAGTGGAACAAAAAGTCCTAACTCTACAATCTGAGGGCGCTCTTCCGGCTTCAATTTGAAGAAGCCTTTTAAAGTGAGGGTGTATTCCCCAAAACCGAAAACCAGATCGTCACCAACCTGCATTTCGAAAGTCCGGGCATCCGAGCGGCGAATCGTTTCGATGCTGCGAACTTTGTCGATATCCCAGACCAGGTCCTGATTGATGACGAGTTGTTCAACCTCGTCTGATCCCCGCTCAATAAACTGGATCATCCCGGGAAGGCCGCCATAGCCCTCGGGCATAAATACCGGCCGGTCATTCTGCGGAATTGAATCGTAGGCATCCAATCCCAGTTCCGTGCCATCCTGAAACTTCAGAATTCGGGACTCGCCAACATAAGTTACACTGATCTCAACATCAGGCTCCTGCCCCTGCGGCGCCACCGGATTTGCTCCCGGCAGAGCGTCATTCGGAAATAGACCTTCCTGATTCTCCTGCCCGGTCTCCGGGAGAAAAATTTTGTCGAAGCTGAGAATCTTTTCTTTGGACCAAATCTCACCACTGTCAAAACTCTCAGTGCTTAACTTGGACTCACCTTTTTTGATAACTCGAATCTCAGGCATAACTGAAAACAGTATAAAGCGAATCGAAACCAGTTCAAACCCTAAGGAAAGCGCCTTTAGGACTCAGAAGATATTTTCAGGTAGCATTGGAGCCCCCCGGCCGCTTCGAGGCCTCGCACTGCAGCGACATAACTGTCAACCAAAGCATCGATGGAATCCAGCTCCACAGTCAACGCCTCTCTGCGGGCGTTTGCCAATCCCAGAAGATTGACTCCTTTTCCGCCACCATCAATTTTTTCGCTGTAAAGACTAATACCTTCGTTCATCTTTCGCAAAGCTCGAACCAACTCTGCCCGTCGCTCGATTGCACCGTTTAATTCGGCTTGAGCTAGACCCACGGTATCCTTTATCGATAGCAAAACATCATCTTTGGAGGCGGCATCCTTATCTAATTCTGCCATATTTTGCGCGATAACAGCATTTTTTCTGCCACCATCGTAAGGACTCCACCGAAAAGTTAATAAAGCACTCCATTCATCGTCCGATCCATTGATTCCGCTGACGTTCTCACCGATACCGGAACGGCCTTCAAAATAGATCTTGGGGAGCTTGTCTTTCCGGGCAGCAGCGAGATTTGCCTGAGACACTTGAATGGCCAAATCGGCCGCTCTTACCCGCGGACTTTCTTCAAATTTGACATGATCACAAATACTGGTCGGCATCTTGGTCAGTTGCATCGATCCCGTCGATTCCATTGTCGTAAGCAGTTTGAAACGATTATCGAGCCCTTTGAGTCGGGCCACGATTTCCGCCAGCTTACCTCTGGTTGAAATCAATCGACCTTCGAGGATAACTGACTCCTCTTTTCCGTGCACATCTTCGAGAGTCTTCGCATCGCTCAGAATCACATCGAGATGACCGAGATGGCGGCGCACGGCGTTTGATTGCAGCCGGTAGCGGTACACTTCCAGATAAGTCTCTGCGATTAATCTGGCCTGCCGTTCTTTGACATCGCAAATCAGCAGGTTCTGGAATTGATTTCGCAACTCCGCCGATTCGCCCAGCATCTGAGTTGTTCCAAAATCAAACAAAATCTGCCGGACACTGAACCTGACTTCACGACTCAGCAAGGTATCACCATTGGAAGTCGCCAGACCGTCGATTGAGCGGTCCCGAAAAGCGGCTCCCGCACTGGAATCCAGAAAAAGCTGCGGTCTCCGGTCCGCCCGTACTTCTGAAATTTCGTGAAGACTTTTGGTTGCGGTTGCCACTGCTTTTTTAACGGCCGGACTGTGACAGATTCCCTTCTCGATAGCGTCTCTCAATGTCTGCCCATGCGCGGAAAGGCCCAGTGCCGATAGGAGAATCAGAAGGTTTAAAAAAGTGTGCCGCGTGTGCAGTAATCCCATGTCAGGTAGCGAATATCGGGTTAATATAACATCAATTGAGGGAACGCCGAAGCGATTCTAAGCATATCGCGGAATTTGTCTACCATTAATGTAACCGCGCTTGAAGCGTCTCAATTTCAGTTCCAATTAATGATATTTATCGTATCTTTTCAGGGAATATTTTCTGTTGAATGATGTCTGAGCCGGAAATTAGGGATCGCTACAACGCGTACCAAACGGTATGCGACCGCAATGGTGATGTCGATATTCTGGGAAAAGGCAAGTTCGGCGTTACCATTCGGGCGATAACCGACGACGGGGAAGAGCAGGTCGCGATCAAGGTTCTCCGTAAGGAGTCAGCCACATCGAACAGTGGCATCAAGCGCTTTGTGCGTGAAATCCGGGTTCTACGCCATCTTGACCATGGCAACCTGGTGAAATATCTGGGGGCCGATACCAATGACCACGACGAAATGTTTCTGGTCATGGAACTTTGCGAAGGCGGAAGCCTGTCCGAATTTGTTGCGAGGCACGGACGGCTTTCCGAACGAACGGCAGCAAAAATTGCACTTCAGGTGGTTCGCGGGCTAAAAGAAACCCATTCCAAAGGATTCCTTCATCGCGATTTGAAGCCTTCCAACCTGCTGCTGAACGAACATCTTTCGACTGCGGTGGAACTCGATGTTGCTCTGATGAGCAACCCATCCCTCGTCAAAGTGGCAGACTTCGGACTGGTCGGCCATCTTACCGACAACGGCACCGTAAAAAGAGGTAAATTTGGAGGCACCGTTCTTTTCGCCAGTCCTGAACAATTCCAGGAGCGAAACCTCGATGTCCGCAGTGATTTCTACTCGCTGGGAATGTCGATGTGGTTTCTGGTCTGCGGAGAGAACCCGTTCAGAGAAAGCGAAAATCAGAAGATCGATTTCAAAGCGGCCAGCCAGCGCCACACTGACGAGATCCCCCACATCGAGAGTGAAACGATGCGCGCTCTTGATCTTTCCCCCGCTTTTACCCAGTTACTCCACAAACTACTGGCCAAAAATCGCGAAGAACGACTCCCGGATGCCGAAGCGGTCGAGCGGGCTATCAACCGGTTCCTGAATCAAACTTCCAGAAATATTGAGCCCCTGGATGAAGCCGTCGATCCTCTTCAGGACTCAACCGTGTCCGAAGCCTGGGGCAAAGGGCAGGTCGAAGACTTTTATGATATCAATCGCGATATCTCCGAGCTGAGGAAAGGCGCGACGACCCTTCGCGCCATCGAAAGTGATACCGGGGAGGAGTTTATGCTGACTCTCTGGAACGGAGAGCAGGATCCGATGGACGCAGCGGAGCGAAGTCTCGGCCGATATCTCTACGCCTTGAGGCGGTTCTCCCAAAGACAGGATGAAAATTCCTCGCTGGTGCCAATCAAATCGGTGCGAAGAACCGAGAGCCAGTGGTGCGTTGCAGAACCCGTCATCAAAGGCTTTCCGCTATCGTCCTATTTCAAAGAGGATCTACACGGCGATTTTGACGAAGTCATTCAGGTTCTCACCCCGATTGCCGAAACTATCGAAGCCATGGCGATGGCTGGATTCAACCGCGGCACGGTCAGTGCAGAATCTGTATTTGTGGTGCCGAAATTCGAAGACGACTTTTATTTTGTACAGGGACAGTGGTGCGACGAATCGATGTCGAGCTGGCCGGAGTGGAAACCGATGTTCAGCGGAATATCCACCCCTCCGAAATTCGACTCGGTCAGATCAGGGTCCGATGTCAGCCTTCTCTCCTCGATCGACAGCACCAACATCTCCGAATTTGAGTCATTGCTGACCAACACGGAGATCTTTCCAACGATCACCCTGACCGAAACCAATTCTCTGGAGGAAACGACGCTTATCGACTTGAAAGGGAGCACCCTCGAAATGTCTTCCGGTTCCAAAACGGAATTGCTCACCACAACCGGTCTGAACTATGTCACAAAAGACAAAATCGATCAGTCCGGTGATTTGTTTCTCTTCCGAAATTTCTGCCGTCTCGTTTTCCGTCTTTTTGCCGGTCGGGATGCAGCAACAGCTGCAAGCTGGGCTCCCGGCGCCTACGTGCCGACCGGTAACCTCAGCAAAGCTTCCAACGAATTGCTGAGATCTCACATAGCAGGCGAAGGAGAGATCGAATCAGCCACCGAGTTTCTCGGTCGAATCCTCCGGTATGAGAGAAAAACGTCCCGGACCAAGGAGATGGTCTACACCACCTCAAGCCCGCTGGAAGAGACCGCGGCACCGGTTGAGGAGACAAAAAAATCGATATTTGCCCCGGGATTGTCGGACTTTCTCAGTCTGGGAGGCTTAATCCTCTTTATGGCCCTGCCCGTTTCCATCTCTCTGATTCTTTTCAAAAATTCAGGGACAAGCAACAGCTCGCCACCGGAGATTCCGGCCATCGCGAGTTCACCGCAAAGCGCAGACAGATCAGGGCCCGACGACTCACCATCCCTCCCGCTTGATTTAGACAACATACCGCCCGACGACACAATGCAAAACTGGCAAGCCGCTCACGATACGAGCGCCACCCGTGAGCAGCGCATCCAGTTCCTCGCTAACGCGGCGAGGGGTTTTGAGCTTAAAGGCGAACGCGAACGGGCCCGGATGACTTACCTCGAACTGGTCGGAGTGATCGGTCAGGATTTTCCGGCGCTCCAAAGTCGATACCTCGCCGAAGCTGACAAGATGAGCCCGCTCGGTATTCCGCAATGGACGTTTATCTACGAAAATACAGACTCCGAAGCGCTGCGGGAGCAATACCAGAGGCGCACCATCGCGAGTCTTTCCGGAACGGAACCGGAAGAGGCCTTTGCTCGACTGATGGAACTCGCCGAGGAAACCGACAAGCCCCGAGAGAAGATTCACTTCTGGTCCCGCGGAACCTCCCTCCCTAATGTCCCAAGAGAAAAATTGCGCTCAGCCTATGAGAAAATGGCGAAAGCGGGAGGCTTTGAAGAGAAAACGAAGCTCTACGATTTCCTCCGGGCAAATACCACTTTCCAGCAGGATGCGATCGCCGCAGGTAAAGATATCTATCTCAATAGCGAAGCCAGGTTACTACCTGAGCGAATTAAAGTAGCCCGCGAATTGTGGGAGAGATACCACGTTCCGGAAGCTCTGAAGTGGCTCGCGGACAACCATCCCGAAGGAATCGCTAAACAAAAGCTGCGCTGGGAATACTACCGGGAAACCGAGCTTCCGGAATATGCTGACGCGGCAAAAATTCTCTCCACTCACCCTCAACTTTCTGAGAAGGAAAAAGCCCGGTATGCGTGGATGCATTTTGAAACCCTCCCTCTCTCCGAGCGGGATTCAAATGAAGCCAAAGCTCTCCTCACTCAGGCAATCGAGTCAAGAATCAACGAAGCGGTGGTTTATCGGGATCGCTCCCGCCAGATCGAGGCCAGTCGCAAAGCCGCTGAAACCGCAAAACAGGCCGCCATCGAAGCGGTCGCCGCAGCGAAACGGATCGACATAGGTCTCAAAGAAATCGTGGCTCAGAAAATCGAGCGCGACGGCAAGCTGGACGTGCAGGCTTACGAGGAGAAGATGGCTCGATTCGCCAAACTTCTCGAAGAAGTCGAAAACTCCGGAAATGCCGATCGCCTCCCCGGCCAGAGGAGTACCATCTTCTGGAAGCGCTTCATTACCTGGGAGGAAGCCACCGGGTTGAAATCCCGTCACACGCCCTATGCCGGACGATCTGATATCACAACGTTGATTGCACCCGATGCCTTCAACGATCTCTCAACGGCTGCGACACTAGGGAATCAGGATGCCAAAGCCCGGTTGGCCTCTATCCTCGCCGGAGCCAATCCTGTGAAACCGCCGGAGAAAAATGTAGAGAAAGCCGCTCAGCTTGCCGGTGAGGTTTACCAAAGCGGCGGAATTGGAAGAACAGAAGCGAAACTTGTGCTTCGCCACCTCCTCAGAGGAAGTGACGATATGCAAGTCAAAGCGTCGGCCGTACTCCGATCGATGAAGATCGATTCCGACCAGATTTGGAACTAGTCTCCAAAGGTGATTCTAACACCTCCGAACGCTCCGAAACCGGGTGCTTTATAACCCCGGGTGTAGAGATACTCTTCGTCGAACAGGTTTTCGACCCGTCCATACAATTCCAGTTTGTCAGTCAGATCAAAACTACCGAAAACTCTGGTAGAGATATAGTCGTCTACAAAACTGGGAGCCGTCGCCCGATCGTATCGATCAAAAGAACTGTGAATCTCCGTTCCGAGATCCCAGTGATCACCGCCGAAGACCACCCCTGAGTTAAAAGTGTGACGAGGCCTGCGGGCAAGGCGATCTCCGGGGTTTCCGGATAGATTCCCGGCTCCGCCGATCACGGTGGTATCAAGATAGGTGTAGTTGGCATAGAAATCGATGCCGTCACGAGGCGAAAGCGCACCTTCGACTTCGAAACCTTTGGTCTGCCCATCTACCGTGGAAAGGCCGAAAGTTACGGGATCGAATTCGATCGAGTTGATAAACTCATTCTCAAAATAGGTCACAGTCAGACTCGCTGTTTCGTCAAAGAAATCCTGACGGATCCCAACTTCCCAACTCTCGCTCTCTTCCGGCTTAATGTCAGCGGGACTGATCCCTGAAGGATCCACGATAAAGAGTAAATCCTGCCCCGTGGGAGCCCGGTAACCGGTGGCCGTTTTCGCAAAAATGCGGGTTCCGGTGGCCTCGAAATCTTTACTGACTCCGACACTGTAGGTCGTGGCGTCTGCGTAAGTGTCATGATTATCGTTCCGGACCGAACCAATCACGTTAAATCCGGCCGGGAGATCGACATCAGCCTGACCAAACACGCTGCTGTAACTATACTGATGAGATTCGTTAGCCACAAACGAGTTGGTTCCGATCGGCTTTTGCAGAAAGTAATACTCGTAGTTCCCACCACCCACTGACAGAGTGGCGTTATCAATTGCGGTGTAATTAAAAAGCGCTTCAGTCTCTCGACCGATCTGACGAAGCGAGCCATTGGTCCCGAATCCGAAGAACTGGGGCGTATTGATATTTTCCAGATCGTTCTGATTGTAACTATAGAAAACTGACGCATCCCAGTTATCCCGCTCGATCGTCAACCGGGGTGAAATCAGGTAGGAATCATTGAGATTTTCCTGTTTTGCCGGGAAATTGGGGTTCTGGAAATCCGAGCCCGGAACCATCACTTCACCCGCCTGGACGAATCCAAGTACATCGAACCAAATTCCATCGGCGACATCAAAAGCGATGTCTCCCCGAAGCGTTCCATTCTCAAATTCGGAGTTTGGTCGATCGCCGTTGGTGCTAATGGTTGCCGCCTCAATCACAGCACCGACTCTTCCCTCACGAAAAGAGGCAATCCCGCCGTTACGAAATGTCGTAAACGATCCCGCCTCGGAATACATTGAGATTCCGTTGGTCTCGACAAAACGAGCATCCGTCGATTTCAAATCAATCACTCCCCCGATCGCATCAGCTCCGTACAGTGAACCCGCAGCGCCCTTCAAAACCTGCACCGATTCGAGTGTGGAGACTTCCAGAAACTCCAGTTGATACTGCCCAGCCAAACCGGGCGGCAATCTGCGACCGTTCAGCAACACCACGTTCTGATCACTCTGCATCCCCCGGATATTGAATCCAGTCAGCGTTCCGGGACCACCGTTTTGGACGATGGTAGTTCCCGCCATCTGCCTCAGTGTGTCATTGACACTGAAACGCTGATATTGCCGCAACTCCGAGACAGCGATCGTATCGACCGAATCCACTTCGATTTTGGCAGCCTTGGTCGCTACCGTAGTCGCCACTTCGGGCGGGTTAACCACAGTGGTGGCCAACGGTGGTGCCGGAGCGGCAGGCCGCTGCACCGGGGTGGGCGCGGGGACGGCGGGAGCCGCGGGCGGCGTCTCGACGACGGTGGTTTCAAGGCTTTCCGCCTCCTGGGTAAACCCGGATGCCCCGGACAGACCAATTCCTAAAACAAAGGCTAGTAGTTTGCGTTTAATATACATATCAACAAATCTTGATGCGTTGATATGTTGGCGAGAGTTTGGATTTTGACAACCTTTTTTATTTCTAATTCGGAACTTCTCCAAACCGGTGGATAATAGAACGGCCACCTTTTGAACATGAAATCTCAGACCAGACTCATTCTTTCGTTTCTTCTTCTAATTACCCCTATGGTAGATTGCCGGATGAGTGCTGAAGAGGCCAAGGTTCGTAAACCCCTACCGGCGAAGGATATTATCGCCAAATTACCGAAAGATGGCGGCGAGGAGTTCAACCGCCTCATCTTTTCCCAGAGCCCCTACCTGCTGCAGCACGCCCGCAATCCGGTAAACTGGTTCCCCTGGGGCGAAGAAGCTTTTGCCGAGGCAAAAAAACAAAATAAGCCGGTTTTTCTGAGCATCGGTTACACGACTTGCCACTGGTGCCACGTCATGGAGCATGAATCGTTTGAAGACGAAGCGGTCGCCGCACTGATCAACGAGCACTTTATCCCCGTCAAAGTGGACCGCGAAGAACGCCCCGATATTGACGAGGTCTATATGACCGTTACTCAGGCGATGACGGGTGGAGGTGGATGGCCCATGACGGTGTTTATGACACCCGAGAAGGATCCCTTCTTCGCCGGCACCTATTTCCCCAAAGAATCATCCGCCGGCCGTCCCGGGATCAAATTTATCGTCGAAAGAATCAACGAAGCCTGGGAAACGGATCGCGCCAACGTCGTGGAAACCGCAACCGGTATCAGTAAAAGGTTGGGCGAAGTCATGACGACGGCTCAGGGAGGCCCGGTTCCGGACGATATATTTGAGAAAGCCTTTGCCGAATATCAGAAACGTTACGATTCCGAAAACGGCGGCTTCAGCAAAGCTCCGAAATTTCCCGTCCCGCCGAACTTGATGTATCTGCTTCGCTACCACAAGCGCAGCGGCAACGCCGAGGCGCTCGCTATGGTAGAGAAAACGCTGAAAAGTATGCGGCAAGGCGGAGTCTACGATCAGATCGGATTCGGCATCCATCGTTACTCGACCGACCCGGTCTGGCTGGTCCCGCATTTCGAGAAAATGCTATACGATCAGGCTCTCGCTACAATGGCCTACGTGGAAGCTTTTCAAGTCACCAGGGACCCTTTCTACTCCACCACGGCCCGGGAAATCCTCAGCTATGTGCTTCGCGATATGACTCACCCCGAGGGCGGCTTTTATTCCGCAGAAGATGCTGACAGCGAAGGAGTCGAAGGAAAGTTTTACGTTTGGAGCGTAGACGAAATTCGAGAGGTCCTGGGAAAAGTCGATGGTGATTTTTATATCAAGACTTTCAACCTCACAGAAGAAGGGAATTTTCATGAAGAAGCTACCGGAAAGAAAACCGGTGACAACATTCCCCACCTCCGCGAGGCACTTTCTGAGGCCGACCGGAAGCGAATTGAACCCCTTCGGCAAAAGCTTTTTGCCCATCGGGAAACCCGGGTTCACCCTCAGAAGGATGACAAAATCCTCACGGATTGGAACGGCCTCATGATCGCCGCCTTCGCCCGGGCCGGACAGGCCCTCGGCGAACCCGAATATATAAACGCCGCAAAAAAGGCAGCCGACTTTGTCCTCGCAAACCTACTCACCGATGAAGGCCGGCTCCTGAAGCGATATCGTCAGGGCGAAGCCGGACTGACCGCCCATCTCGAAGACTATACTTTCATGATCTGGGCTCTCCTCGACGTATATGAAAGCACCTTCGATGTCACCTACCTTCAGCATGCGATACAACTTCAGAAAGTGACCGACCAGTTTTTTAAGGACAAAGAGTCGGTAGGTTATTTTATGACCGCTACGGACTCCGAAAAATTGATCGTCCGCGCGAAGAAACTTTACGGCGGCGCGATTCCCGGCGGCAACGCGGTCTCAGTTATGAACCTTTCCCGGCTGTATCGCATCACCGGCGATAATGAATACGCACTTTCCACGGAGAGCCAGATCCGGGCTTTCTCCAGCGAAATCCAGAATCAGGCCAGTGTGTTTCCCATTGTCCTTTGCGGCCTCGACTTCCAGAAAGGACCCGGCTACGAAATCGTGATCAGCGGTCAATCCGACTCCCCGGATGTCAATGAAATGGCAACCGCGATCCGCAAGCCCTACTTGCCGAACAAAGTCATCCTCTTCCGTGACGATCAAAATCCGACCCCTCTCGCCGATCTCGCGCCCTACACCAGAGAACAGAGAAGCATCGAAGGAAAAGCCACCGCCTACGTGTGTCGTGATTTTTCCTGCCAGCTCCCCACCACCGATCTTCATAAGGTTTTGAAGAGTCTCGGGGCGAAATAGCCGCTTCGGGGCGCTCATTGTACCCTGCACAGTCCCGATTTGTACCCTGTACGGTCTCAGATTGTACCCTGTACGGTCCGGAAAAATCGTGCCCGGAGATAAAATAATATCAAAATTTAAACTCCGGTTTGATATTTCTTTCAATTATGGTATTTTCAGTCAACACGACAACCATATCTCCACACGAACCGATCCTCATGGAAACCGCAACCGAAACCCAAGCTGACGATCTTTACATCTCGCAATTCCGATTCATTCAAAACGATTCGGGCGATCTCACCAAAATACCTGCCAGCCCGGATCTCCACGGCTTTCTCGTATATGATTCGGAGGAAAACATTTACCAACAGATTCGCTTACTGGGTTCAGAAGATCCGGAGACCAAAGAAGGCTGCGAAGCGATCTGGAAATCGATTCAGGAGCAGAATGATTGCGTTCTGTTCCCCGAAATACTGACCCACGGGACCGACGACGAGGTTCTCTACTACGTCAGCACTCTGCCCAGTGGCGAGCCGATCGGACAGTTTCTCGAAAACGAATCTCCCCTCCCTCCGTCGAATGCCGTTCAGCTGATTTCGCGGTTTGCCGGTCGACTCAAATCTCAGGATTTGATTCCGGTCACAGAATTTGCCATTCCTTCGCAGTCACTTTGGCTCGACTGCCGCAGCAGTGGACCACGAATTATTCTCGGCGATATCGCCCCCCGCAAATCACTGGAGGCCGAAGCGGAAAACGTCGCGATGTGTCTCAATCTCCTTCGGGATTTGACCGGTGCCGACGCTGCTGAATTGATCGAACTCTGCGGAGAGATTGAAAACGGTCCCAATACTCTATCTGACCTGGAAACCCGGCTCAATGCCTACCTCGAAGCAAACCCGGCTGATACCGCCTTTTGGACAACGGAAAATCAACCCCGCCAGATCCTCAGATCACTGGTCTCAGAAAAAGATCTCGCCGAAGAAATCACTGAAGAGGCAGAATCTGAGCCGATCATCGAACTGGAACCCGAACTGGTAGAAATCCCGGCACCGCGCAAATCCACAGCTTTCCGAAGGAAACCGGTCCTCATCGGCGCCGCTGCCGTGGCAACCGTTGCCGCTATCATTGCGGCAAGTCTCGCAACCTCCCGTGATACCGAAGGTGACGAAATCCTTCGCCTTCCTCACGCCGTGGGAGCCACCGAAACCGTCGCTCCTCAAGTAGAGAAACCGGTTCACAAAGAAGCGTCAATTTCTCTACCCAATCATTTGGATACCCCTCCCGCCTATGCACGCGCCCCCAAAATGGAAGCGGTCAGAATGGAGATTCCCTTTGCCTACTCCTCGATCATTAAAATCCCGGATCTGAAGATAGATGAGATTGATCTCCCTTTAAGCATCCCACCGTTCCTTTCCTTGAAATCGATGGCTTCTGTCCTCCTTCCGGAAGGCGAAGAACCGGGCTCACCGCCGCTACTTTCAGAGATGGAAAAATCTAAGCCCGATGTGATCCAGACCGCTTCCAGCCTGCCCGTCGTCGGGGAAAACACCGACGATGTATCAGTCACCACTTCAACTGAATTCCACGATATCCAGTCCCGCATCGAGAAGAAAAAACTCGTCAAAGCCGGCGGAACCGGGATCGAAGCCTGGGTAATTCGTGAGTCAGGAGAAGCTCTGCTGAACAAACCGGACGCAACGGAAGCCGATCGCAGCAATGCCTTTTTTGCTTTTCTCGAAGCCGCCAATCTCGGCGACGCCCGCGCTCAGTTCCTCGCCGGAGAGTGCCTCTTTCAAGGCAAAGGCACCCCTAAAGATGTCAGTCGCGCGGTTTACTATCTCGAAAAAGCCGTCGCCCAAAACGAGCACCGTGCACTTGACCTGCTCGGCGTCTGCCTCGTGCGGGGCTGGGGTATCGAAATCGACGAAGCCCGTGCGGTCCAACTCTTTCAGGCAGCCGTCGATCAAGGCAATATCCCGGCTTATTACAATCTCGGCGCACGCTACGCTCAGGGACAGGGCGTCCCCCGCAATCCATCCATTGCGGCGGACCTGTTTCAACTGGGAGCCCAGCGCGGCAATGCCCGTTGTATGTTAATCTATGCCCGTTGTCTCGAAACCGGATTCGGAAGAAAAGAGAACCGTCGCAATGCCGTGACCTGGTTCAAAAAAGCGGCTGCGCACGGCGATTCCGATGCGATCCGGTGGTGCGACAACCAGCAAATCATCTCTTCCAATCCCTAGTTGGGTGCTACTCTTCGAGCCCCTTCACAATCGTCTCCGAATATCGTAGATCTCCCGTGTAGGCATCGAAGAACTGAAAGATCACCTGCGGATGGGGATAGGTATACCAGCGGTTCCCATCACGCTCGATCGGGTTGTTAAATACATTGTTTACCTGAACCACGCAGTAGTGGGGAAAGGTCCGGTTTTCCCGGGGAATATCTTCCATCGCATAGGTGGACCAGCGGATATCACACTCCCGGGGACCATACTTAAATTTTCCGTTTATCGGGCGCCCGCCCTCGTCTTTCATCGGGGCGTGATTGATCGAGTTGTGAGGCCCACTGGCAAATTCATGCACGTTATCGGTCACTTTTATCGAGTAGGAATTGTGTAGATCTCCCGTCAGGACAAATACCTGTTTATCAAGTTTATCCCAGAAGTTGATCAGATCTTCGCGCTCATCGAGAAACACTGTCCACGCGTCATCTTTCTTCACTGACAGTTGCTTATCATCACCACCGCCACTACCGACGTGCGGAACCATAAAGTTGACCGAGGAAACGACAAAAATAAAGTCCGCTTTGCTATTGGTAATACCATCCTTGAGCCACTTCACCTGCTGCTTACCCAGCATCGAAGCACCCACTTTCCCCGGATTATCCAAATCGTGAAGATCGCGGTGAGATCGGGTATCGAGGATGAAAAAGTCGCAGTTCGACATCGTAAATTTACCGTAGCAGCGACGACCGATGGAGTAAGCGGCCTCGCCATCGGCTTTCGCTTCCGGAGTCACCCGAATTTTCGTCGGGCTGACCACTTCAACGATATCGTAAACCGCAGAATTAGGGTCTCCCGCTTCACTATCTAAAGACGCATCCTTAACCCCGGCCGTCTCCGTTCCCCAGTGAACATGGAGATTTGCGAGTTCCTCGAGATTTAACTTCGTAAAGTCAGCATCGGGGTCTTCGATAATTGCGCTCCCTTTTTTAAAGGTCCCTTTCCCGAACCAGGCGGAAGCTTTGTGTTCCACCGGATTCGCCCATGCCAGATAGTCGAACCAGGCCTGGGTCCCAATATCCCGGAATACCGCGCGGCGATTCACATACCCGGTTTCGCCGGTTCCATAGATATCGTTCAACAACTCATGATCATCCGCAGTATAGAAAGTAGGGATATGGCGATGCCATTCACTGAGATTCCGTCCCCGCTCCATATACACTTTATAGTTCTCCCAGACACCCGCAATGGTTGGTGCCTTTTTTACGATGTTTGGGAAATTTTCCGGATCCAGACCCACTTGATATCCCCATTCTTTTGCCGTGTATTCGCGGCGATCTTCATAAAGCCAGTCACCGTTTAGAATCCCGAAGTGAATCGAGTCCCGAACCTTTTTATTCAGGGTATCGTAAACCGGCAGAATCGGCCCGGCGCTGTCACCGGAACCTCTCTGGTTGTTTCCACAGGCGAACTCAAAGCGGAAGTTGAATAATCCCTCGGGATTTGTCTCCGCATTCCGGTAGGTATCGGTCGATGGCAGAGTCCGGAAACTGCCACTCAGTTGATGGTCAGCGATCCGGTAGTAATATTTTGTATCCGGCTCCAGCCCGTCGATGGTGACAATCCCGGTGTTATCGTGGTCCTGACGGGTGATCAACGCGGGAGCAACTTCTGACAGATTGTCCTCGGAGTTTCCGTAGAATATTTCCACCTTTCCGGGCCGAACCGTCCTCGCCCAAATCGACATTGAGGTCGGTGTGGGGCGGCCCAGAGTGGGCCCGTGGGTCACCCGGATGGCAGTGGGTTCACCATCCTGAGCTGAGGAAATCGAAGCTAACCAAACAGATAGCGACAGAGTAAGACAGGCAAATTTCACGGTCATAATAATCAAAAAGTCGAATTCTCTGCCCTGATCTAACATGGCAGCCCGACGACGAAAAGAGAATTTCGATCCTGTAGAATCTTTTGACTCAATCGGCGGCTCATGACTATCCTGTCTCCGAATTATGAAACTACCGCTGCTTGCCCTATTTCTCGGAGCCGTGCTGATACCCACCGCACAGGCTAAAAGCCCCAACTTTGTCTTTTTCCTCGTCGACGATCTCGGCTGGGCGGATGTCAGTTGCAACGGCAGCTCCTTTTACCGCACTCCGCATATCGATAAACTCGCAAAAAGCGGCGTCCGTTTCACTGACGGCTATGCTGCCGCTTCGATTTGTTCTCCGACCCGGGCAAGTATTCTCACCGGACGACACCCGGTTAGAGTCAACATAACCGACTGGATTCCCGGCAACCGGGACACCGGCAAATTTCAGAAAGTGGAAGATCGCGATAATCTGGCACTCGAGGAAGTCACGATCGCGGAGGTCCTCAAAGAGAATGGCTACAAAACCTATTTCGCCGGTAAATGGCACCTCGGGGACGAGGGCCATTATCCCGAAGATCAGGGATTTGATATCAACATCGGCGGACATGACCGGGGTAGCCCTCCCGGCGGCTATTACTCGCCCTGGAATAACCCCAGGTTAAAATCAAAATTCGACGGCGAATATCTAACCGAACGACTCACTGAAGAAACCAACCAGTTTATCGAAGCGCAGAGCAAAGCCGAAGAACCGTTCCTCGTCTACCTCTCCTACTACAACGTTCATACGCCGATTCAGCCCTATCAGAAGCGCATCGACGAATATACCGAAGCCGCAGCGAAGCTAGATGGGGAAACTCAGGTGATCAAAATGCGCGACGGCATTTCGCGGGGTCGTCAGGACAATCCCGAGCTCGCATCTATGGTCGGGGCCGTCGATGACAGCGTCGGGTCGATATTGAAGAATCTGACAGAGCTGAAGCTCGAAGATGACACCGTCGTGATATTTTTCTCCGATAACGGCGGTCTCTGCACCCGCCCCGCCAAACCCGGCAAGAGAAAAACCCCGGCCTACGGCCCCGGCTGCAATCTTCCGCTCCGTTCAGGAAAAGGCTGGCTATACGAGGGCGGCATCCGCGAGGCAACCATCGTCCGCGCCCCCGGAGTCACTCAAGCGGGCGGGACCTGCCATTCCCCGGTCGTCAGCACCGATTTTTTCCCCACGATACTTGAGTTAGCCGGTATCGAATCCAGACCGGAGTTGCATGCCGACGGAGTGAGCCTTGTCGATCTTTTGAAATCACCGGAAACGGTGAAAGAGCGCTCCCTCTATTGGCACTACCCGCACTACCACGGATCCGGCTGGAGTCCCGGCGGCGCGATTCGCAAAGGAAACTGGAAATTGATCGAATTCTGGGAACACGGCGACGCTCAGTTATTCGATCTCGCCACCGACATCGGTGAACAGAAGGATCTCAGCAAATCCCATCCCGATAAAAAAGCGGAACTAGCCGCCGATCTGGAGAATTGGCGCCAAGAAATCGGTGCCGTGATGCCGACTCCTAAAGCGCCCTGAAAGGTCAAGGGGCTTTAAGCTTGAATCCGGAATTGATGCCTCCATATTCGCCCTGCTCTGAAGACAGGGCGAGTTCAACCTATCAATTATCCGATCCATGTCTCTCGAAGCCGTCTACCAGACCCGTATCGACCAATTCGCAGCGCAAGAGGCGGAACTCACTGCCCAGTCGGATAAATTATCGAACTATCGCCTCGGCACCTTTCTGATTTCTCTCGCTTTCGGCATTGTGGCGTCGGTAGGGATCAGTCACCCGGGCTTGATGGCCTTCCTTTATCTGCTGAGTGCGATAAGTTTTGCCGGGTTTATCTATCTGGTGATCAAACACCGGAAAATCACTAAAGAGGAAGCCCGGTTCCGCCTCCTTAAAGAGCTGAATGAGCATGCCATCCACCGTTTGAACCGGAACTGGAGCGAATTCCCCGTTCCGGAGGCTCCCCGCGAACTGTGCAAGTTGTCTCAGGCGCAGGATCTCGATCTCTTTGGACCGGCATCTCTGTTTCAGCTGCTCTCCACTCAGAGGACTCCACAGGGACGGACCACACTGGCCGAATGGCTGATCCACCGCTCGACGTCGAAAGAAATTTCACTTCGCCAGACGTCAGCCAAAGCACTCAGCGAACATATCGACTGGCGGCAAAATCTGGCCGTGATCGGAGAAAACCTGGCGGTGGATAAAGCGGTTATCATCCCGCAGTGGCTCGTGAAAAAATCGTGGTTTTCAAAGGAGGAGAAAGTTTCCAATTACCTGAAATTTGCGCCCTGGTTGACGCTTCTCTCAGCGGTTCCCACGGTGCTCTTTGCCCCCCTTCCTTTCATTTTTATCCCTTTGGGAATCCATGTCTACCTGATCAAAAAGCGCCGGAATCAGATCGATGAATCCCTCAAAGATCTCGCCGAGGAAGATCGCAAGATCCGGAGCTATGCCGAAGTCTTCGAATACGCCCAATCCTGCCCCG
The DNA here is from genome assembly GCA_029213005.1 of Verrucomicrobiales bacterium. Classification (GTDB taxonomy): domain Bacteria; phylum Verrucomicrobiota; class Verrucomicrobiia; order Verrucomicrobiales; family DEV007; genus Arctic95D-9. The sequence goes on along the minus strand of JARGPI010000003.1, from coordinate 139,256 downwards.
TGACCAAAGGCGAGGTGAAATTGCTGCTCCCGAAAATCGATGAAGCCCGGGAGGCAATGGAAAGCCTCAATGCGATTGCCACCAGCGCCGCCGCCCGCGGTTCGGTGGTCCACCCGTTCCTGAATGCCTTTTCCTGTTTTGATCTTCGGATCGTGAAGCGCCTCGAAGAATGGCAGGCCACTTACCAGAAGAAGTTTCCGACCTGGTTTGAGGCACTCGGGGAAATCGAAGCTCTGGCGAGTCTTTCCAGTCTCTATCACGATGAACCGGATTGGGCCCGCCCCGAGTTAAAAAAATCAGGCAAATTCGAAGCCTCTGCTCTGGGACACCCTTTAATCAAAGCAAAGTCCCGGGTTCCCAATGACGTTTCCGTCGGTCCGGGCGGACGATTTCTTCTCGTTACCGGATCCAATATGGCGGGCAAAAGTACCCTGCTCCGCTCGATCGGGCTGAACACAACTCTGGCTCAGGCTGGCGGACCGGTTTGTGCGAATTCTCTGGAAACCCCGCCTTTGACTATCGCCACCAGCATGGGCGTTCAGGATTCGCTGGTCGACGGCGTTTCGTTCTTTATGGCGGAGCTGCAACGCATCAAACAAATCGTCAATCTCACGATCGAAGAGCACCAGGCAGGTCGCACCGTGCTCTTTCTTCTCGACGAAATTCTCCAGGGCACCAACACCGTGGAACGTCGCGAAATTGTACAGCGGGTCATTGCCCACCTCGTCAAAAATCAAGCGATGGGAGCTGTCACCACCCACGATTTGGCTCTCGCTGAGTCTGAGGAGCTCACAAAGAATGCGGATTTAATCCATTTCCGCGAGCATTTTGAGCGGGATTCCAAAGGCAAACCGAAGATGACATTCGACTACAAAATCCGTGACGGCGTCGCTACGACTACCAACGCGCTGAAGATTTTGGAAGTCATCGAAATGCCCGTCTGAAAATAAATTAAGTTTTCTTAATCAATGCCCCGTGGATGTCCCACCCCTGGTTGTAATCTGTTCTCAGATGAAAATGACAACCACACCAATCGAAACCACTCCCGCCTCTTCCCGTTCGCTTTCTCCAGAACCAATCAATCGCGCAGATCTCTCCGCGGAGGAAGCGTTAACCCAGCGGATCTTCCGCGAAGGCAACGGCAAAGGGCTCATCAAATTCTGCCGGGAACTGGCTCTGGTTTTGGTTCGTCGCTACTCATTCGATGAAAATGCCGCCGACCTCCGGGTCAGTCTGGTCCCCAGCCTCACGGCGACACTGAAGTGCAGTGACGACCAGGCCAACTGTCTCATCGACCTCTCATTGGAGATGATTCACGCCAAGCTCCACGGCAAATACCGCCGCACCGACGTCGAACTGGGCTACCTGATCGCGATGGCGACAGGCGCGGTGACAGACGTCGCCGCGAACTGAGAAATTTTTACACGCAAACAGACAGACTGCTCAAACACACACACGTTTTTTTGGCTCTCATTGGTCGTGAGTAGTAAGGTAAGAAAAGGGCATCGGCGTCTCACGTCGGTGCCCTTTTTGATTTTTAAGAATAGCAAAAGAACTCATACCGTGGCTTTACCGGTCTGCCATGCCGTGAGATATTTAACCTCATTGTTGAAATCTAGTCCCGCCAGGAATGTTCCAATACCTTACCGAACAGAATAAACGCGCCGTTCTCGCATCGAGCCTGATCCTTTTCATCGCTAATTTGCTACCCTTCATCGCGGTCTGGAAGATGAACTGGTCGTTCTACGATCTGCTCGTGCTGTATTGGACCGAAGTGATTCTGGTTGGCGTGATCAACATTTTCCGGATGGCTCTGATCAACCCGCGGGAGTCCACGATGGGCTTCCACCTTCTGAAAATCGCTTATGTCCCGTTTTTCGCAGGTCACTTCGGCCTTTTCTGTGTTGGGATCGGCCTGGGCCTACAGGTGGTATTTGGAAAGGAAAATTTCGAGGTTGGGAATCAGATCCTGCAGATGCTTTCCGGAATCTCGCGAATGGTTTTCTGGCCCCTCGTAATCTCTCACCTCTTTTCCTTTTTCTGGAACTACGTTTCGCAGCGGGAATACCGCCGCACCACGATCCTGAAACGGATGGTAGCCCCATATCTCCGCACCATACCACTGCTCATTTTCGTGGTGGCCGCGTCGTATGCCTGCCTCCATTTCAAACTGCCCAACTGGGGTCTTCTTGCCCTCGTGCTCGGTAAAACGCTGATCGACTTGATCATACACATCATCTTTCACTTCAGATTGATGAATCAGGCAGAGGAACGCCCCATCATCACGGTGCGGGATTGACGAAATTAGCGGTATGATCCCCCCGAAACGCGGAATTGAAAAGCTCTCCGGGCGATCTATTCTGTGATTGATGGAACGTCGAAACTTTTTCCGAAATTCAGCACTTTACGCGGGAACCGCTCTGGCAGCGGCCCGGGAATTGAGTTTCGGACAAGGTGAATTCTCCGGCGTGATCAAAAAGGGCGTTAAGTTTTCCATGGTGAAAGAGCCTCAGCTCTCGATCCCTGATCAGTTCAAGATGCTGAAAGACCTCGGCTACCACGGGACGGAGCTGCGAACCACGGATCTGGACCGTCAGGCAATTTTTCAAAAAGCGATCGCCCAATCCGATTTCCGGGTCCACGGGATCGTCAATTCATCCAATCCCGATCTCGAAACCGCGGTAAAATTCGCCGCAGACCTCGGGGCAAACAGCGTGCTTTATGTCGCACCCTACGATAAAAAACGCCCCCTTATGGAAAGCTGGAATGAAACCCAGTCGGTGATTCGGAAAGGCCTTCCCGCAGCCGAGAAGCACGGGGTGAAAATTCTCGTAGAAAACGTCTGGGCCGGATTTCTAATCAGCGCTCTGGATGTGGAGCGCTTCGTCGATGAAATCGGACACCCTTCGTTTGGCTCTTATTTCGACGTCGGGAACAATGTGAGATGGGGCGTTCCGGAACACTGGATCGAAATTCTCGGTTCCCGGATTGGCAAATTAGACATCAAGGAATGGGACGAACGCCTTCACCAGAAGGAAGGCTTACGCGCCGGTTTCAAATCAGAACTCGGTGACGGAACCATCAATTGGGCAGCGGTGAGAAAAGCGCTCAAAGCGATCAATTTTGAAGGATGGGCCACGGCAGAAGTTCGCGGAGGCGACCGGATGCGCCTGCTTGATGTATCTCAGCGAATGGACAAGATCCTCGGCCTCGTTTAAGCAGCCACCACCTCACTCTCTGATGCGGCGCAGTTCGATTTCTTTGCCGCTACCACTTTCGATCTTTGTGATCAATTTCTGTAGCGTCTCAATGTGGTTCTGAAGCATACGGGCTTCTTGATGAGAGGCTAGATCCCTCTCAAGCTGCCGAAGTTCCGGGAGTATCGCTCTGGCGGCGTTCCCGTATTTCTCCACAGCTCCAAGGGATCGCTGAATACGCTTACTTTTGCCCCAGTTCTGGATTTCCATGACATCGATACACAGCGGAAGACCTTCCTGAATCCGGTGTTTCGCAAAAATTTCCAAACCACTGACTCGAATTTCACTGGCAAACATAATGCCGCTGGGCGCAGGCTCGATAATCGCTTCATGAATGGCGGGCAACAGCGGTTTGAGTTCATCGTAGGTGAGGTTTTGGTAGACGGAGGCAATTGTGCCACGAGCCCGCCCGTCTTCGTTCTGAAGCCCGGCTCGAACGGCTTCGACGAGCAGAGCCCGGTCCACACCTTCGAGCGATTGCCCGATTAGTCCACCCCGCCGGTTGAAAAGAGTAAAGGACAGGTAGCGCTGCTCCATCCCTCTCGGATCGTTCTTGAGATCGGTCATCGCGAGTCGTTCAAGCAGACGGGGAACGGCGGATCTTGCCGGTTTTCCGATTTTTGCGAGAGCTTCGGCGGAAAGAATCCGGAGCCAAAGATCGTCAGCATTTAGTGTTTCGATAAGCGCTGTGACAACATTGGGCTTCCCACCGAAGTGTCCGAGAGCTTCGACCGCACCGTAGCGGGAATAAGCATCCGGGGCTTTCCTTAACCGGAGTAAATCCGGCAGAATCCCGTGGTTTCGCTTTCCGAGTTCCTGAGCAGAGCGTTTCCGAACTGCAGGTGACCAACTGGATAATCCGGCGAGTAGATCTTCGGAACTGCGCAATTCGTAGCGGTGACGATCGTTTTCCTTTGTCGAAAAATACCCCCGCCCCGCTGCGATCACATCCTCTACTTCGGATGACGACAGGGCCGGAACCGATACTGGATGTTTCCCCGTGATCAGTAAACTTTTGAGAGGGAGGGCATAAGCCAGGAGGTAGGCTCCGGTATTGTCGAAACCCGAGTATTTACCATGCTCCTCCTCGCCAACCGGTGAGCCCTGGTAGCGAAATGTTCCGTCCGCCCCGCGCGCGAGATCGTAATACCATGACTGCTCACGCCAATAGGTGGCAGTGGCCAATGGACCGCATCGGGACACCCCGGGTATCGCCCACAGGATATTGAAAAAGTTACCGGTGTGTCCGCGCTCCCTTTCATCATAGGCCGCAGTTCCCATCTTCGCGAAGAATCCGGCCGCTTCGCTGTCGCCCAGAAGATCGAATAGCACAGCGGCATTTGAACATTTACCATTGTCCTCGTGCGCCGGATAGGGAGTGTGATCACCGTAGGGAATCGCTCCTTTATTCACATACCAGCGGAGAAAACCGGCCGACTTAGCGATCGCGGCATCGAGATCCGGGTCCTGCACACCGGCTTCGCGGGCGAGGACCATCGCAACGGTCAGCGGGAGTCCCGGGGAATTCATGCAGCCGTAGCCGCCGACCCTCCCGTTTGGCTGGGCGAAGCGGTGGCCCCAGGTTCCAACAGCACTCTGGCCGTGAGCGGATTCCATTGCGAGCCGCGTCAGCCCCGGCATCACTGATTGATCCCCTGTCGCAATCACATATTCGGCGAGGAACAGGATCGCATAACCATAGTACCAGGTAGCAAAGCTATCGGCTTTGAAAGCAGCTACCTCCCGGGCGTAAGCAGCCAACATCGAGTGATAGTCCTCTTTTCCAGAGGCCACTAGAGCAAGTGCGTTCAGATTATTCGGTATAGAGACTTTTCTCAGCCCCCTTTTGGCAATGGCCTCACAGCCCTGCTCAAAGATCTTCTGAGACTTGAGGCAGTCGTATGGGGCCGTGGCGCTGTAGGTCCCCATGACCGGTAGAGTAATCTCGACGTTCTCGGTCTTCCCCGCACGCCAGCGGATGAGAGACAGGACTCCGCGGGATTTCTCCTCCTCCGCACGCGTCACTGCCCGGGCAAATTGGATCCGCGCATCGTCGCTAAAAGCTTTTCCATCGACTCCGAGAATTACATCGCCAGCTTCGAGAACACTATCAGCCGGCGAGCCTATGGCGACTTCGGTAATCAAAATCTGACGAGCCTCAGCGGTGTGTTTCCAGGCGTAAATCCATCCCCGCGCTCCAGTCGGTCCGAGTGTCCAGTCGTGACTGCCGTCGGTCTTTCCACCCTGTGTGAAATCTGGAATTTCGCCTTTTCCCTTCCTCCCCGCAGCCGAAGTATTTAATACTAAACCTAGCGAAAACAGAGTGACTATCGCAATAAGGTTGATGAAATTTCGTGGATCATGCATAGGAATGGTCCTCTTATAAGAACTTTTCAGGGGAGTTGGCAACATTCCTCCAACCCGTTTCGCGGCTCCACCCGAAATTACCCGCTGTTCGGGATGACGGCGGGAGGTGCAATTCGTATTGAAACGTGCTATCAAATGGCCATGAATCTATCCTTCATCCAGCTGCTACTGGCCGCCCTGTTGATCAGCGTCTCTCCGGGTGAAGAAAATCCATCGATTCTCGTTGCCGCCCATCGCGGCGGTTATGGCAGTGATAAAAAAGACCATGCCCCCGAAAATTCCGTCGCCAATGTCACCGTCGCGATCCGGAAGGGCTTCGATGTCTATGAAACCGATATCCAGCGGACAGCGGACGGTTTTTTTGTGATCGTCCACGATCCGACTCTCGATCGCGAAACCAACGGCACCGGCTCAGTCGCCGAAAAAACATTGGCGGAGCTGAAGGCACTTCGGAAGCGATATCGGGATGGAAGCCTGTCAGACGAACCGGTGGCAACTTTGGAGGAACTGCTCAAGGCCGGAAAAGATAAAATTCTATTTAAACCCGACCTCAAACCCGGTGTCGTCGACCACTTCGATGCCCTCGCCCGCCTGATATCGAAGCTCGAGATGGCGGATCAGGTATTTCTGCGAACCGGGCTGAAAGACGTTCCGGTGATCGAAAACTCTTTTCAAAGCGGCACCCCGAAGGTTGAGGTGATGTTTAAGGCGAGAAATAAATTTCAGGTAAAAACCATTGCCGAAAAATTTCATCCCAGGACCATTCAAATCGATGTCGCCAAAGGCGAGGTTCTGTCAGCGTCAAAACTGGAGGCTATCCAAACGGCCCGGGAACTCGGTATGCTGGTCGAAACGCATTCCTACAGCGATCCGGCTCAGTGGGAGCAACTCGCTAAAGCCGGAGTCCGAATGTTCCATACCGCCAATCCGGATAACACCCTGGCCTACCTGAAAAAGAAGGGTTGGCATGAGTGATCCCGCTTTATGCTGCGCAGGCTCCGCTCTCCCCACCTCCGAGCCGGGACTTGATCTGCGCCAGCGAAAGGCCGATTTGCTCCCGCTGGTTCAGTAGTAAATCCCTAACCAGAGAAGGCAGGTTTTCGCAGGCGAGAATCCGGTCGTAGATTTCGAGCGCAGCTTCCTCGCCTCGCTTGCATTCGACGAGAACCCGGTTTCCATCGGCGCCAATGCTGCGGAGGCGATCCCATGCCTGATGAGCTTTCTCGGAAAAACAGGCCCAGTAATCGGGCTTGGCCCCAAATCTCGCAATCATTTTAGAGATCTCTCTGGCAAATGACTGGCGCATCTCGCTTTGCGATTCCAGGAAATAAAAGATCCCGGTGTATTGATCGCACTTTCCGGCAGAATGTTGGTATCCCTGCTCGGCATCGCAATTTTTGATTAAAAGGTCGTTAAGTAGTTTTACAGTTTGTTCGTATGTCATACCTACCTGTTACGACTTACTTGAGAAAGGTTACAAACCCCGGATTTTATTTTCCCCCGGTAACATCACGGCACACCACATCGCGTATTCTCGATAAATCAGCCACCCGGTCGTAGGAGCTTCGCAGCCCACAGCGCGGGGGATGCCCCGGGACACAGATCAGGCCATCGCGCCAATTGGGTATCAGATTGACGTAGATGTTTTCGAAAGGGAGATCCATCGCGCTTTTAACCGCTTCCCCTTCGTGCTCGGTGAAAATACTCAGGATGTGATAGCGCTGATGACTCAATACTTTGATAACGTCCTGTGGATTTTTAACCCGGGAAACCCCTACCACTGGCGCGCTCGATTCCCGCTTCGTGAGAATTGACGCTCCCGGTTCACAGTTCCGGAGCAAGGTCGGTTGGATAAGACGTCGTTTCCGTGTTCCACCACAGACCACTTCGGCACCGGCGGCCCGTTCCGTTTCCATAATCCGATCAAATCGACTTTGGCTGATTCTCGAACCCACCGGCCCTACTTCCGTTTTTTCATCTACCGGATTCCCCAGCTTGATCCGGCCGATCAGCGCTGCGAGTCGATCAACCAGTTCGTCGTGAACGGAATCGACTGCCGCAATCCAGGAGGTGGTGAAGGCGGACTGGCCGGCATTATCAAAAGCCGCCGACATCAGTATGGGGACAAATCGATCGAGGTCAGTGTTTTCATCGACTATTACGGAGGAGACACAACCCCACTGCAATTGCGTCGGGAAAAAGCCACAGTTACTCCGCACTTTTCGGATCGTCGCGAGCCGTCCCATGCAGGATAAATAGTTTACCCGACCATCGGCGCAGATGGCACTACCCAGACTACTTCCCGTTCCGGGCAGGCAGGCAATGGCCGATGTTGGCAACCCTGCCTCGAGCAGCATCTCCACCAGACGCAGCGCAGTCAGGGGCGTCGTAGTAGCCGGTTTCAATAATACCGAATTCCCTACTGCCAGCGCATAGCAAACCTGAATCACAGGAAACAAAAATGGATATACCATCGGGGTGAGCACCGCGACCACTCCGTGAGGCTGCCGCAAGGTGAAGCCGATATGCCCCCGCGAGGCAGGCTCTCTCGCGAGCGGCTTAAACTCTGATCCCATAAGGGACCCATTCTCTGCCAGAATCTCTATCGAGTGACGTCCACTTTCATACTCCATGACCGCCTCCCGCAGGGGTTTCCCCTGTTCGACCTGTATCAAATGAACGAGGTCATTTTTGCTGCGAGTTACGATCTCGAGCAGTTTGATGAAAATTTCCTGATGCGCCTCCCGACTCAGGGTCGACATCTCCAGCCGACCTTTCTCCAATCCGGCAAAGGTATCATCCAATACTTCGGGGCCGAATACCGGAACTTCATCATTCACTGAGTTATCAAAAGGATTTCGGGTAGGCCGGAATATTTCGCCCTGCCATTTTGAATTGTAAAACCCTTTCATGATTTGGACGGGCTCTCCTCAGCCCTCTTTTGCGGCGGCACATTAGTAGATAAACAGTGGAGGCCGCCCCCCTTTTTATCCAGTTCCCCCAAGTCGATCCCTATCACTTCATAACCTGGCAGATACTCCCGATACATATCGAGCACACGACAATCCAGTTTCGGATCAAAGGCAGGGAAGGTGGGAACCAATAGCGTTTTATTGGCAAAAATAACATTGTTGTAGCTTCGGTAATAGGTATCCCGACTACTCGGCATGGGGATTCTCGCAACCTGTAGTTTACCCGCTGCGGTGCTGAGCCCATCAAGCTTCGCAGCCGCATTATCGAGCGCGTCGGAGCTGATTTTATCATCGTATTTATCGACCTCACCCAACAACAGGAAGTCCGGAGCAAGAAAGGTGGCAAACAGGTCGACATGACCGGTTCTTTCACCATGTAGCTGAACGAGAGCCGCCCACTGGTTTGTGCTGAAGACCGACTCAATGAGCTGGGAAATCTGGGCTCTTTTGTATCGACTCGCATTGGCATGCTCCACGGTGTTCGAGGTCAGAATCAAGCCCCTCCCGTTACTTAGAAAATTCCCGCCCTCCATGGTTAGAGGAACGTCAATTGCCGGACCGGGAAATCGCTCCTGCATGATTTTCCGCGCGACGACATCGTCGCGGTGCCGCATATGACTTCGATCAAAATAGTATTGGCAGCGGTCCCCGTTTTTATCGTATCCAAAGGTCGGCGACCAGTCCCGTGACCAGACCGATGAGGTGGTGCCACAGACAAATTCCACGCAATCTCCGGGCAAACCAGCCGCGCCGACCAGCAAATCCGCGAGCCGACGCCACTCCGGGGCGATAATCCCGACGAGCTGCACCCGCTCATGAGTCACCCGGACAAAATCGACAAATAACTGGGGAAAATAACGAACCAGCTGCCCGCAGCCGAAAACGAGAGTTTCCTGAGTTTCGAACTCCCCGGGAATCGCAGCCAGAGGAACCGGCTGTCTTGTGGTTTCCCCAACGGATAGTTTTTTCTGAGTCTCACCCGAAGACTTTTCACTCCTTCTTTTCATTAGCGGCGGGCCAAATGAATACCCGCATAGGTCGCAACCGCTGCCGTAAAATCCGGGGCGTGAAACCCTTTCAGCGGCGCAAGTTCAACCACATCAAACCCCACCACGGTTCGGCCTGAGGCTCGAATCACTGAAAAGATTTCCTCGATCTGGTGCCAAAATAAACCGCCCGGACTCGGGGTGCCGGTGGCGGGCATTAAGGACGCATCGAGACCATCGACATCAAATGTCAGATAGATCTTTTCCGGGAAACCGTCGGGAATGAGCGAGTGATCGATTCCATCTTTCCAGATTTGCGGAGCGTCTTTCCAGAAAATCGTTTCCCGGTTTTCCTCACGGTACTGGACTTCCTCTTTAGATATCCCCCGGATCCCGAGCTGCAGGATCGGAGTGGTCCATTTTTCGTGGATTCGGCGGATCACGCAGGCGTGGCTGTCCGGGTTATCATGATACTCATCTCTCAGATCGGCATGAGCATCGATTTGGATGAGACCCACTTTCTCGTTCTGATAGTGCTCCATCACGCCGGCCATCGCGCCGAAGGTCACGGTGTGTTCTCCCCCCAGCACCACTGGGATTTTTCCCAGCGCAACGGATGCGGAGACTGATTGACTCAACTCCGCCAAAAATTCACGGGTAGAGAGTCCGTTCGAGATTTGATGCTTCACATAGACACCGGCCTCGCCGGGGACCTCGCCGAGATATACCGGCTCCAGCTCATCCGACGCGGTTAAAATCGCCTCCGGGCCCTGAGATGTCCCCGAGCCGTAGCTGACACTTTTCTCCAGTGGAGCCGGTATGATATGAAACAACGCGTCCTCTGCGGAGGGATTTCCAAACTCACTGGGGCAAAACGCCCGACTGTACCCTGTTATGTCCATGACTGTACCCTATACAATGTTCGACTGTACCCTGTACAGTCACTTCAAATGATTGAGGAAGTCCTCAAAAGTAAATGTTTTAGCGACCTCAAAATGACCGGCTTCAGAATCCCATACCGAAATGGAGGGATGCTGCACGCCGTTAAAAAATGTCGTCTTCACCATGGTATATTGCGCCTGATCTTCAAAGACGAGGCGGTCACCAATTTTCAGCGGTTGATCGAAGGAGTAGTCCCCGATGATATCTCCGGCGAGACAGGAAGGCGTTCCCAAACGATAAGTGTAGTTCTTTTCATTCGGCAAACCGGAGTCCTTCAAGGGCGCGCGGTAGGGCATCTCCAACACATCCGGCATATGAGAAGTTGCCGAGACGTCCAGTATAGCGATGTCCATTTCATTGTGAACGATATCGAGAACCGTGGAAACCAGAAAGCCGGTTTGATAGACCTGCGATTCCCCGGGCTCCAGATATACATGAACGCCCCATTTCTCCGAAAAAGCTTTCACTAGAGAAATCAAATGCTCCAAATCGTAATCACTATGCGTCAGATTGTGGCCGCCTCCGAAATTAAACCACTCCAGATCACCCAGCCAATCTCCATACTTTTCCTCGACGGCCCGTAAGGTCTTTTCCAGCGGACCGGAATACTGCTGGCACAGAGTATGACAATGAAACCCTGTGATTCCCTCTAAAAACGAAGGCCCCGCCTCCGCGATCTCTTTTGCCCGAATCCCCAGTCGGGAAAAGGGCGCACAGGGGTCGTAGATCGCGACCTCGCCCGTCGAGCATTCCGGATTGATCCGGAGACCGGTTTTAATGGAATCATCCGTATTGCACCGCTCCTGAAAATGCCGCCACTGTGATACCGAATTGAAAGTGATGTGATCGGATAACTCCGCGATCTCGCAGAAAGTGCGATCGGTATAAGCAGGCGAATAGGTATGCACCTGCTTCCCGAAATGCTCCCGACCCAACTTCGCTTCCCATAGTCCACTGGCACAACATCCCGCAAGGAAGGGACGCATCGTATCGAAAGCTGCAACAGTAGAGAATCCCTTCAGAGCGAGCAGTATTTCGCAACCACTCTCCTGCTGGATCCGCTCGAGAATCCGCATATTTCGACGAATAGCAGCCAGGTCAAGCACGTAGGACGAGCCCTCGATTTTGTCGAAAGGCAGATCGGGGTACTCGTCGGCACGATGCGACATAGCCCCCATCATTATGATGCACCAACCGCAATGGTTTCAGATTCCGGAATCGGGAAATCGCCCAGCTCAGTCTCGATCCAGGGCAGCCCTCTTTCATTTAGTTCTTTGAGGAAAGGTGCTGATTCGAACTGCTCCATATTCCAGACCCCGGGACGCATCCAGTGACCGTCAATCATCATCTTCGCACCGATTGCTGCGGGAACACCGGTCGTGTAGCTGATCGCCTGAGCGCCGGTTTCTTTATAAGCTTCCTGGTGGTCGCAAACGTTGTAGATGTAGTAGGTTTTATCCTTACCGTCTTTCTTCCCTTTGACGAGGCAGCCAATACAGGTTTTGCCTTTGGTGAGTGGTCCGAGGGACGATGGCTCCGGAAGAACCGCTTTCAGAAACTCGAGGGGAGCGATCGATTCGCCCCGAAATTGCACGGGCTCAATCGAGGTCATCCCGACGTTTTCGAGCACTCTGAGGTGGGTCAGATATTTCTCCGAAAAGGTCATCCAAAAGCGGATCTTATTCACATCGAGGTGCTTCGAGAGAGACTCCATTTCCTCATGATAAAGTAGATAAATCTCCTTCGGTCCGATTCCCTCCGGGAAATCAAACGACTGATGAACCGACATCGCCTCCACTTCCGCCCAGTGATCCCGATTCCACCAGCGCCCCGGCTGAGTGATCTCGCGGATATTGATTTCCGGATTAAAATTTGTCGCAAAAGGCAGGCCGTGATCCCCGGCATTACAGTCGATAATATCGATCGTGTCGATTTCATCAAAATGGTTCGCCGCGGCATGAGCGCAGAAAACGTTGGTTACTCCGGGATCGAAGCCGGATCCCAGCAGAGCCATCAATCCGGCCTTTTCGAACCGCTCGTGATACGCCCACTGCCAGTGGTATTCGAACTTGGGATTGTCGCGCGGCTCGTAGTTCGCGGTATCGAGATAATGGACACCGGTTTCGAGACAGGCATCCATAATAGTCAAATCCTGATAAGGCAGGGCCAAATTGACGACCAATCCGGGTTGGAAATCGCGAATCAAGGCCGCCATTTCCGAAGTCTGGTCGGCATCGACTTTTGCGGTTTGAACTTTTCGACCGAGTCGTTTTTCGATATCGCCCGCGATATCGTCACATTTTGACTGGGTACGACTTGCCAACATCAATTCGTCTACCGAATCAACCATTTCAGCGCATTTATAGGCTGCCACTCGACCGACTCCGCCGGCCCCAACGATCAGGACTTTCATAGTTGTAGATTGGCCCTGGTTGAATCAGGGAAAACCAAGTTTTTACCCTGATTTGCGGGGTAAGCAAACGATTGTTTTGACATGAAGGGACTTTCAGAGCGCGCCACCTACTGGTCGAGGCGGATCCGCAGCGGAATATCGTCGATTTCCACACCGGCTTTGGTGGCGGCATCCCAGAGTTTCACCATGAGGCCCAGAGAGGTTTCGGAATCGGCTTTCATTTCCAGTTTTCCATCAGGGTTGTTCCGCTTAAAAGCCTGGAGCGCTCCCGGAACCTCCTCGAGGGTCAAACTTTGCGAACCGAGCGAGATTTGGCCGTCCTCCGTCAGCGCGAGAGGCACCCGGGTTTCGCTGGTCGCTGAAGTCGCCATTTCCGACGAGCGGGGAAGGTTGACCTTCAACAACGATTCTTTCTTTTTGAAAGTGGTCGTCACGATGAAAAAGATCAGTAGAATCGCCAGAATATCGATCAGGGTGATGATCGGGACGGTCGGCTTTTTTCGCTGTTTGACGTAGAAATTCACGGATCAGGAGGATTGAGAGATTCGGGACTGGATCACACCACCGGTCTGGTTTCCGTCGAGCACGGTCGTCTGCGTCTTCGCCTTTTCCGCCGCCGCTTCCTTGGCATAAAGCCGGGGGCCGCCGTGGCGATAAAATTGATGCAGCATATTGCCGACCAACTTTTCCAACTGAACGGAAATGCTCTCAAGGCGGCGAGTGAAGTAGGAATGCAGAATCACGGTGATAACCGCCACAACAAGCCCGGCGATCGTTGTATTCAGCGCTGTGGCAATACCTGCCGCAATCAATGTCGGATCCGTAGCCGCGCCTGCTTCAGTGGCACCAAGCGTGGCAAACACTTTGACCAGACCGCTCACGGTTCCGAGAAGACCAAGAAGCGGGGCGATGGTGATAACCACCTCGAGAATACCCATCCCTCCCTCGAGCTTCACCATCTCCTCCCGCGCAGATGCTTCGACCGCTTCCGACGCTTCCGCACGGTTCGCAAATTCGTTGGATAGCGCCACTTCACCGATATTTCCGATCGGCGTATTGCTCTTTCGAAGCGCGTGATAAAGCGCCGACGATTTTTCCTGAACAAAATACTGATCACAACGCACCAGTTCGTCCTTTAAAAATGCGGGAACAATGGCTGAGGAACGGAGCGAAAGCGCCCGGTGGATACTGACGGTTATCGCGATGAAACAGCAGACGATAATGAACAGCATGAAGATCCCTCCTGACATGAGGAAGTCCCAGAATTGATGATTTGCAGAAGAAAATAAGATCATGGATCGCGCGGCTAAGTAAGTAAACGGACTAATAGATCACAATGTTATAATGCATTTCCATGCCGCCGGGCCCGAAGATTTCAGCCACATCAGCCGGCATGGGAGGGATTTTTGCATCAACAATCGCTTTCAAAGAAAACTCCGTCACCAATTCGGTCGCTTCTTTCTTTTTAATTTCGAGATTTTTCACCCTGCCTGATGGAGTCACAATAAACCGTAGACGCAAGACTCCCCATGTGACATCGGCACCTCGATCGAGGCGATACTGGTGCCACTTTTTCTCAATGGCCTGCCGCACGGCCTTTTTATAAATTCCGGCCTCAGTCGATTCGGCGTCGACAGAGCCTTCCCCGATGTTGGTGATATCACCATTCTGATTGTTTTTTCGGCGATGAGCGAGAAACGCAGGATTAAACATGCTTTCATCGAGCTGTTTTTGAATCGCCATCTCCGCTGCAGTCGGTTGCTGCTGCTTGATTTCATCGACCGATTTTCCGGATTCAACCGGGGTGGCTTTGATCTCCTGCTTTTCCTCGGGGGCACCGGGTTCGCCTTTCTCCTCTGCAATTTGGGTGGCAAAAGCCTCCTGTTCCATCTCGTCTGTCAACGCCGGAACCCTCATTAAGTTGGAAGAATTCCCCGGATCGATAAAGGACTGGGTAGTCATCTCCTCCTGCGCCTTCTCGGCAATTTTCTCCGTGTCGGGCTGGGTCAACATCTCTGAAATGCGATCAGGCGGAGTGTCGGCATCGCTAGGCTTCGCTTCCTCTGCGTCTCCTTCCGAAATCTGGTCCGCCGGGGACTCAGACTCGGTTTTCTCATTCATTTCGCTCGGGGCCGTATCTTTGGTCTCTTCGACCGGCGGCGCTTCCACCGATTGCTCGGCCGGCATTCCCGCCTCACTCATTGCCGGGGGCGGTGTCGCATCGGGCATAATCTCGCCGTCTGCGTATTCCTGATTGGCGAGGCTCAAGTTCTCGATTTTCTCCTCTCCCCGCAATGTCGGACCGGCTTCCTGCGGCAGGTTGGGATCGGGCAGGAACTCGGTGGAGGCAAAGGTGTTCCGGTCCGATTCGAACCGGGCATTTTGAGGCGCCTCCATTTGTTTGATGTTGGAATCGGTATCGATAAAACTCTTCTCCTTTTCCATCGGAATCACTTCCGGAAGCGGCTCCTCTTCAGGCTCATCAATTGGCTCCGCCGGTTTGATCTCCGGCTCAGGCAGTTCTTCAATGGCTTGTTCCATCAACTGCGAAAGCATCACTGTCACCTCCCTCTGCTCAAAAGACGACGCGTTGGCAGACAGGCTGGGAGTTGTAGTATTTGTGACAAGTATATAGAAAAAAGCAAGTACGACGATCTGGCCTACGACAGCACCGGAGATAGAGGTAATCCACTTTTTAGTCTCGGACATTGGGAGAGTATCAGTCATTAACACTTACCGACTTTCGAGCGAAATGAAAGAGGTATTGTTGGGCGTATCCGGCGTTGGGACCAAAGTATTTCATGGCCCATTTTTGTAACTTTACGCCTTTGACCCGCTTGCGATACGGCTTTCGGAGAACGCGCTCGATCCAGACATCGATCGGGAACATTTCCCATCGTCCCCCACCGAACAAAAGTGCGCAATGAGCGATTTTGTCACCGACGCCGTGCAACCTGGTCAACTCGGCTACGGCTTGCTCCGTCGTCATCTCCGGCAGACCTTCCAAATCGATCTCACCGGAACTGATCATCTGCCCGGCCAGCTGCAGCGACTTGGCGCGGTAACCGAGGGAACATTTCCTGAGCGCTTCTTCACCCGCTTCGGCAATCGCTAGCGG
Organism: Verrucomicrobiales bacterium; assembly: GCA_029213005.1. Lineage (GTDB taxonomy): Bacteria > Verrucomicrobiota > Verrucomicrobiia > Verrucomicrobiales > DEV007 > Arctic95D-9. The sequence goes on along the minus strand of JARGPI010000003.1, from coordinate 123,201 downwards.
CGTCGGGTAGGAATAAAACACTTTCCCGTCCCACTGATGAGCGACTCCATACCGCTCCCGTAAAGTCAGAGAAATCGCCCGGATATGAGCGACCTGCTTCAGTGATGAGGTGATAAACGTAGCGAGGCATTCCCACATCGGTTGCCGGATCAAACGAAGCCCCGGACAAAAAGAAATCGAAAGGTCCAGAAATTCATCATTTTGAGGAAAACTGGAATGAATCTGATCGATCGGCTGATCGAGTCCCAGATATTCCGAGACCAGATCCTCAGCGCCCCGCAACGTCGTGATTTCGCTTTCGCCGGTCTGGGCTATCCAGACGGGAGGAGCCTCTCCGATGCAACCTGCAAAGCCGTCGATGCCCCCGAAACAGTGCTCTTCCCAATGAAAAACCTGACCTGAGTTCAGCGTTTCAGCGAGGTCAAAACAATAATCGACGGACAATGTGGTGGTTTTCGCCGTCATACCCGGTGAAATGATCAGTTGATAAAATAGCTCAGGCTTTCCAGCTCGACCGCTAAATCAACATGGTTGACGATCACCTCTTCGGGAACTTGCAGGACGAGCGGAGAAAAGTTCAGAATCGCCTGAACACCGGCTTCCACCAATACATTGGCAACCTGCTGGGCGGCCTCACCCGGCACCGCGAGAATCGCCATTTTCACTTCGTGAGCCGTGATGTACTCGCCGAGATCCTCGACATCGTGAACCGGAATATTGATGGTCGGAGTTCGCTCTTCGACCTGCTCGGGAAAACGGTCAAAAGCGGCGATGATCTCAAAACCCTCCTTTTTGAATCCGCTGTAACGCATCAAAGCAGAACCGAGATTACCCACCCCGATAATAACCACCGGTTGCAAACGGGCCGAGCCGAGGATACCCGCAATCGCTTTCGAAAGCGGCCCGACGCTGTAGCCCAGTCCACGGGTTCCAAACTGGCCCACGTAACCAAGGTCCTTCCTCAGTTGAGGCGGCTTTACCCCGGCGGCTTTTGCTAAAGCGACTGAAGAAACCGTTTCAACTTGATTCTCAGCCAGTTTCTCCAGGCACCTCGAATAAATCGAAAGCCGATAAACTGTCTTCTTTGGAATTTCTACTTTTTCCACCACAAAAAAATCGCGCTAAATTTGAATAATTCAAACCCGATAAGGGTCTGATTGATGTTGTTTAGACGACGAAACGCTTCACATCCTTAGCTGGATCACTCGATTTAGTATCAACCGATAACCCATTCCGTTACCCACATGCCCTCCGGTCGAGACCTTCCTAATTACGGGATTAATGATTTTGAAGGTGATTCCTCCTTCATCGCCATTGATCCCGCACTGATTGATAAAGTAAACCGTTATAAACCGGTAAAACGACGCCGCTGGTTTCTGCAATTTATGCTTTCTTCAGCACTTCTCATTGCGATCGGAGCCACGATCACAAATCTGCTCGAAAAAGGCTGGAGTCATGTCAGGGCCTTCGCTTACCGGGTTTTACCCGAGCCGATCATTGAGGAAGTGACGCGAAAACCTGTGACGGCAACACCTCCGGCAGCAGACCCCACTTACAAGGTCCAGCGGGTAAAACTGAAGAACGAGGATAAGTATTCCAGCTATCTGGCCTCGCTTTCTCTGAAGAATATTTCCCCGGAGGATGTGATTCGCCCCCACCGGAACGAACTGGGAGGAGTCTGCAACGAACTCCCTCCCGAGCGTTACTGGAAGCGAATGAAAACCACCCTGGAAGTGGCGGATGCTCTCGTCACAGAACTGGGAGTGCCCTTAAAAATGATCAATTCCGCCTACCGCAGCCCGAAGTACAATGCGGCCTGCCCGGGAGCGGCTTCCAACTCTTATCACACGCGGAATATGGCTCTGGATCTCATGTTCGCCTGCTCGCCGAAGGAAGCGGCCCGCGCCGCGAAAAAACTGCGGGATAAAGGAATATTCAAAGGCGGTATCGGCGTCTATTCGACGTTCATTCATATCGATACCCGCGGAAAGAACGCCAACTGGGGAATCCCGGTTTAGGCCACGGCCGGGTCGTCGATTTTGTCCAATAAGTTGAAGACTAAATCGTTTCCGGTAGGAACCCTTTTGAGTTTTGGGCTGCCGATGGCAGTCCGTTGACTTTCCGGTCAATCGACTCAAAATTTTGACCTACCTGATGCTCTGCCTGCCATGAAGAATATTCTTCTTACCGCATTCCTTACCACCGCTGGATTCCTTTCTTTCGCCTTTTCCCAGGAAGAACCGCCCACCCAGCTCACTCCGACCATTGTAACTGCACAAGTCGCCACCGACTCCGACGGTGATCTGGTCCCGGATGGTATCGATCCCAATCCCCTGCTTCCCGATGTACCCGCTTTTTCGTGGTGGGTCAGCGATGTCACAGTGGGATGGGATCTCGATCAGTCTCAGATCGACAAACTGGAACAGACCGCAGGCGATGAAACGATCACTCAGCGAAAAACCTCCTTCACCGTTGGCGGTGGTCTCAGCGTGGGCAGTGGAGCCACTCACGGAATCAACTCGGACCCCACAGCGATTTTTCTTTCCCTTCTCCCCGGCGGCAACCTTCTCAAAAAGGCGGGGGACGATTTCCAGTCGCAAAGCCATCTCGCCGTTTCTTTTGACCTGAAAAAGAGCCTCGACCGCGTCGAGACGGTCAAAGAGTGCCGCTCTGAATTTCAGAAACTGGAAAAACAGCGGGCCATCAAAAACCGGCACATTGAGTTTACCGTCGAATTTTTCAACGATACGGACGACGCCTATCACTTTTCGAACTACTCGATTCCCGTTCAGACATCGAATCGCCAAACCCGGGCGGAAGCGCTCTGTTTTGTTGCCGGGGAGATGAAGCAGGAATTTGAAGTCCCCGCCAATCGGCCCTCAGGCTATCCCGTTCGATTCCGGGCGATGCTTTCGACCACTCAATCCGAGCAGATCCTCGACGCGCTGGAAAGCGGCGACTTGAGACTGGCGATAGACCGTTCGAATGGAAGAGCCGTCAACCTGACCAACCAGGTCGATGAAATCGCGGAACGTCAGCAAATTTCAACTCAAGTTGAGGCTCTCACTTCCAAAATCGAATTTCGCACCGAGGAAAATGCCACGTCCTGGCGAGTCGCGAAGTTCAATCCGCTCACCGGACAGCCAACCACGCTTAGGGAAGCGATCAACGCTGTAAACCAGATGGTCGCATCCCCTCAGGAGCCGGATTATATCGAGGCGAGTGGCGGTGTCATTTATGCCGTTGGTTCATTCCGCAATACACCTCAGAATGCGTTTGAGGTCACCAACGCCCCCAACGCCCCCCTGAAGATTCTGGGCTGGACCCGGATGAACCAGTATGGCGTGGTCCAGAACGGAAAATGGGCACACGAACTCGATAAACCGGTCGGCGAAGGTGCCATCTTCTCATTTCTTCCCTACGTCATCACCCGGGAGGAGCTGGCGCGGCAAATCTACACCTGTGACCCGCCATTGAGGAGTGAGTGGCTCGCGCTGTGCCATTTCTGGCTTCACTATGATGAGCGGAAGCGGTTTGCAGAGTATCCCCTCAGCATCACCTCCTATCCTATGGTGCCGTTTTTTGCCGACTTGGAGCCCGATTTTGCCAAAGCAGACTTCGATTCCACGATCAGTCTGTGGATCTCCCGAAACGCAAATCTCGATTCCACCGAAACAAGGCAGGAAAGGTCGATCGAAAGCCAGGATTTTCGGAACAAAGTTCGCCATCACCGCAAAGCCATTCTCGATGCGGCGTTCGATGGTTATTCTGAAGCCGGAGCGTTGTTATCCCGTCTCGCCATCGGGGAGCGCGATGAAATCGAAGCCCGCGCCATCCAGACATCGATTTTAATCGGAAACTCGGACGCGGCTGCCGTGGAGAGCTGCAACCGCCTCTACAACGATTTGAACCGCGGGAAAATCGAGGACATCGAATCCGTTGATGTTCCGGACCATATTTTCTCTAAAAATCTATACGGTTTTCTTCGTTTCGGTCAGTGCGAACGGGGCCATCGGTCCGGAAGAGCCCGGGATTCCGCTCTTGCCGCTTTTTCCTACTCCGCTGATCTGGGGAATTCCTTCGGCCAGGCGATGAAAGGCTGGATCCTGCTGAATACCGCTTACCAGAAACGTCGCAAATTGATCAACGGCCCGGACTGGGACTCGGATCGGGATATCGGCATTGCGCTGTTGAATCAGTCGCTCGACCGCTCAATTCTCTCCAAATACGTCCTCGCCGACACCTATTACAACAACCGGATCGGAATCCCCAAAGATGCGGATCTGGCAAAAACTTACTTACAGTTCGCCGCCGCTCAGAACTTCGGAAATGCCGGTAAAATGCTGGCTGAGAGATACGGGAATTGATCTCAATTGAGATACGGGGATTGATCCGGTCCACGTTTCGCGGCCCGTTTCTTTTTCTCGCGGGCTTCCGCAAAAAAGGTCTGGATCAGCATTTTCGATTCATCCCCGAGCACCCCGTGGGTGACCTCGCTCTGGTGATTGAGAGTCGGTTGCTGAAGCAAATTGATGAACCCTCCGCAGGCCCCGCCTTTGTCATCGATACAACCGAAAATCACCCTCTTGATCCGACAGTGGACAATCGCCCCGGCACACATCGGGCAGGGCTCCTTGGTCACGTAGAGATCACAGTCATTTAACCGCCAGTCACCCATCGCGGATTGAGCCTGAGTGAGCGCCAACATCTCGGCGTGAGCGGTCGCATCCTTCAGCGTCTCCACCTGATTGTGCGCTCGTGCAATAATTCTGCCCTCAAAAACGATGACCGCGCCGATCGGCACTTCTTCATCCAGGTAAGCGTTTTGAGCCTGACGCATCGCCTGGCTCATCATAAAGAGATCGCTCGACAAATCGATGATCGATTCCTCTTCTTCGTGTTCTTCCGGAGATGACATGTTCCTTTGTTTTCTAAATTGTACCCTGTACAGTCCCAAATCGTACAGGGTACAATCGTTTCAATCGATAAATCCTTTGCGTGTTCGGGTCCCCGCGAAGATATTCCCCGAACATGGAAGACTGCAACCGTCGAATCATCGCCCCTTCTATTCTTGCTGCCGATTGGGCCCATATCGCTGACGAAATCGCTCGCGCTGAATCCGCAGGTGCCGACTGGCTCCATCTCGATGTGATGGATGGCCATTTTGTGCCCAATATCTCGTTCGGCCCCCAGTTTGTCGCAGCGGTCCGGCCCCATGCCGGCCTGCCTCTCGATGTGCACCTCATGATCGAGCGTCCCGACGTCTATTTGCCTGCATTTGTAAAAGCCGGTGCTGATCGAATCACGGTTCACGTCGAAGCGGAACACGATGTGAGCGATACCCTGAAGAAAATCCGGGAAGCCGGCTGCAAGTGCGGTTTGGCCATCAATCCTGATTCCCATTTCCATACCGTGGAACCCTACCTCGATCAGATCGACCTGCTTCTCGTCATGACGGTGCGTCCGGGATTTGGCGGGCAGGCCTTCATGGAGGAGGAAACTATGCCGAAGGTGGCTGCAGGCCGCGATTGGAGGCGGAAACACGACCTCCACTACCATATCGAAGTCGACGGTGGAATCGATACGGCAACTGTCGCGATAGCGGCCGCTCACGGAGCTAATGTTATGGTGGCCGGCACCTCATTATTCCGGGCCAAGGATATGGCTGAGTCCGTCGAAATGATGCGGCTGGCCTGATTATAAAAAGCGTCTTCTTTCATAACTGCAAAGCGGTTGGTGGGTGTGCATAGTTCTGTCATATGAGAACACTCGCTAACTTCATCTATAACCTGAATCGCGTTGCTTTGTTACTTCTGGCAATGGCGTTTCTCAGTTTCTACCTCGTAACAAGACCCGAAATGACGGAGACGGTTTCGCCGGTAGTCACCTACGCGACACAATACCTACCCGTGCTACTGGTTCCGGTAACCATAGCGATGGCAGTCGTCCTGCTGCTCCGCTACATCATGAAGAAACAAAAGGAGTCGATTAACTTTGGCGACATTCTCGCCGGAGTGCTCGCTATCATCGGCCAGATCGGGGTTATCGCGCTCTACCGGGCTCAGGGAAGCGAAGTGCTTAACGCTTCATTCCTCAATAACATACCTGACATCACCGCACTCGCCGAAAAAGCCGTTCCTCTCGGCATCCTGGGTGTGGCGGGACTACAGCTCATCACCTTCATCCTCTACTGGGTAGCCGATCCCAACGTGAGAAGAGCCTAGTTTTTCTTTCGCTACGGTAGATCAACCCATCCGGGTCATGAATGCAATTTCACACCCGGATTCACTAGGTACTTACGGAAGCTTTTGGCTTCACATCAAAATCAATTACCAGCGGTAAGTGATCTGACAATTGAACCTCCGGAATCCAAAATTTATTTACTTCAATCTCAGGGCTGTGAAGTATAAAATCGAGGTGACGGGTCGGTTTCCAACTCGGGAAGGTTGGGATGCTCTGAGTATTGGCATCGAGCAATTTGGTGGCCCCTAAAAACAAATCGATCTCATCTTCACCCCACAGGGCGTTGAAATCTCCAGCCACAATGAGAGGACGATCGATATCGCGGATCAAAGAATAGAGCTGAGCGAGTTGGCGATGCCGGGTTTTGTAGCCCAGCGCGAGGTGAACCAGAAAAATCGTAACATGCTCCAACTCCAGTTCGATCACGAGCCGTTTCATCCCTTTGGTGAAATAGTGAAACTGCTCTTTTACGATCGAGTCTTTTGCGAGAAAAGCGTTCCCCTGTTTCTTTAAAACCGGCAGGTTGGAAACCCGGGTCGATTCACAGTATTTCGAATTAAAACTGTGATAATGCCCCAGCGCAGCGGCCATCGTTTCCGCCTGATGAGACTCCTTGGTTCGAAATGAGCCGGCATCGACCTCGACCAGTCCGGCGACATCGGGATCGATATCTCTGATAAACTCCACGATTTGCCCCAGATGTGGTCCGGTTTGGCTCAAATAACCGCTCCAGGGAAACACAGGGCGCTTTTTCGCAGTGGCATAGCGGATGTTATAAAGAAGGAAACGCATTTCTTTCGGAACGGGACGTTCCAGTTTACGAACGTCTTCCGAAATTCGCAAGCGTTCGAACCGACTGATCGAGTCTATTTCCAATCAATCAGGAACTTTCCGGTCATTCATAACATACGCATCAAATGCCTTTTCGTAGGCGCTATTATCATCGCTGATGACAAGGTTCCCGTCTTCGACCTTCAGAAATTGTTTGGCAAAATAGAGAATCTCTGACTCTTCACTGTATCGGCGGTCAAATTCCGGGATTTCATGAGGATCGGTGCGCACCAGAAAGTTCCGAATCGTCGACATGAGAAGCTGAATCGCCACATCCTTGTCATTACCGGCGATTTTCATGTAATCGGTGCTGCGGCGATACTTTGCCTCCTCCATGAAACGGACGATTTCAGACGCCTCCTTTTTCGCCTCAACCGCTACCATTGCCTTTCGGCTCCCCTGCGGTTGATCGCTTTTCTTCTGGATTCCACGCTTTTTGACCTCTTTCAGGGTGAGGAGATTTTTCCGGGAAATCTCATCAGGCACGTAGTGAAGGTGTCCATCCTGCAAAGCCAGATAGTTTGCCGCTTCGGCCATATCCTCCAAAGGAATTTGGGGAATCCCAAAGTAACTTCCACCTGATGGCGTATTTCGATTGATCGTAGCACCTTCCTTGATTGCCGACAGTGTCGCCATCAAATCATCATTACCCGCCGCAAAATCAACTCCGGCTACCTTCGCAGCACTGAAGACCGATGCAAAATTCTGGGCATTTCTACGGTCCCGGGCTTCTATCGCCGCCTCGTTAAACCGCTCGATATTCGGTATCGCGATGGCGGCCGTCACCAAACCGAAAATCAGTAGCACCGCGACAGAGATCCCGGCGACAGTAAACACCAGTGGCAGCGATTTCTTTTCCACCGGAACTGGAGAAGTCACCGGAGCCGCGGGAACGGCGTGGGGAGGTTCGATCAAACCGAGGCGAGCCATCAATGCCGGAAATTCCGCGAAGGTCTTCCTTGCCCGATCGCCATCAATTAAAGTAACGACCTTGCCGTCTGCATTTAGCGAGGCAACATCGGAAGAGAATTTCCCATCAGTGATAAAATGCAGGAACTCGCCATCGTTCAACTGATTGATCGTATCAGACACCTCGTCTTTAAAAATCATATCAGCGGCACGAACCCGAACCCCGATTTTGATGTCACAGTTCGGCGCCACGACCCAAAAATCGACACCGCCCATCGCGCCGTCGACCTGAGGCAACACTGAGTAACCCTTTAAGGCATAAACTGCCCTCGCCGCCGCCACCATACCAGCTGTCGTTGTGGAATCGATTCCCATATCTCAGCAAATATAATATAATACTTATCAAAATTATACCAATTTCGTTAAGAATTCGGTATAATTTTTTAATTGGCGAACATCCGCTTTAGATTAAAGCATCGATGACCGGTCCCAGTTGGCGGGCAACCTGACTGGCCGTCACTGCAGGTGGGCAGATTTCCGCCGCTCTTCCCAAACACCAGCTCGCAGTGCAGGCGGCTTCGTGCAGGGACATTCCCCGGCCGACGAATGAGGCGGTCATACCGGTTAGCAAATCCCCCATGCCACCGCTCGCCATCGCCGGAGTTCCGGATGAGTTTATACCGGTAACTTCCCCGGGCGTTGCGACCACGGTTCGCGCTCCTTTATACAGCAAAGTGACGTTCCATTTTTCCGCCAGAGTTCGTGCGGTTTCAATACGATCCCCGGTGCCAGACAAATCGGCGAGACGAGCCAATTCTCCGGGATGCGGAGTAAGCAGCCGCTTTCCTGCGGGAAACTGATTCAGTAAATCGTCGGATTCAGATATCCAGTTTAGCAGGTCAGCATCCATCACCACCGGCCCCTTCCATGACGTCGCAAAATCGAGGATATCGGGATTGATCGTGGAGCCCAGTCCGGGCCCGATAGCGAAAACATCTGCCCGGTGATTCTTTATCTCTTCAATCGAATCTGAGTAAGCATGAACCATCACCTCCACCGGTGCCTGCGAAGCCACGATTTGATAGATCTCCTCCGGAACAAACACGGTTACCAGTCCAGCCCCGCTATTTATCGCTCCGAGACTGGAAAGCGTCGGTGCTCCGGACAAACCTTTGGAACCGGCGATGATGGCAACCCTGCCTGCCGTTCCTTTGTGAGTATCAAACTTACGTCTCTTCAGATGAGGCCTCAACGTTTCCGGGGAAATCATTTCAAGCGTGGCATCGCCTTCTGAAACTGGTATTTCGGGAAGGGCAATCTGATGAATCCGCCCGACATGGTCGATTGATCTTTCATCTAAAATCCCCCTTTTAGGAACGCAAATTGATAAGGTATGATCGGCGACAACCGCTCCTTCATAGGGTTCGCCGGAGTCGCCATCAATTCCGGAAGGAATATCAATCGCAAAAGTGATCGCTCCAAATTTCAACCGCCATTCGTTGCAATCCTTCGCGAGATTTCCGATGGCACCATGAAGGGCTCCTTTTGCCCCAATTCCGAGCAGGCCATCGATCAGAACAGTCGAATTCCCACCTGCCCCATCGGGTACCTCTTCAAATTCCCGGTATTTTTTACAGGCAAGATTGGTGGTCTGATCAAGTGGATGAGAGAACCGCACATCAACTTGCCATCCCCACTTTCTAAGCCAGGCCCCGACAACCAGCGCATCTCCGCCGTTGTTACCTTTCCCGCAGAACAGGACGGCTCTGCCTGGGCCGAGAACGGTATTCCGGATCGCTTCCGCGCAGCGATATCCCGCCAGATCCATCAGTGGCTCCGCTGCCTGCCCACTTGAAAAAAGGCGGTCTTCCGCCGCTCTCATTTGTTCGCAGGTCACCACCATGATGCTTGCCTCCTTACCGGTTCTTGTAATTCAAAATACCTTTGGCAATACTGTCTGCGATGATTTGGCGGCGCTTACCCTCCATCATCGCATCCCGTTCAATCGCGTTACTGACGAATCCACCTTCCACCAGGCAAGCTGGAGCACTGGTTCGTCTCAACACCGCAAAACTCGCTTTTTTCACACCGCGATCCACCGCCTGAACGCCCTCGATCAACTGGTCCTGAACACACTTGGCCAGCGGTGAACCCTTTGAACCGTAGTAGTAAGTTTCGATTCCACTGACGGTGTTTTTCCAGCTGTGGTTAAAATGGATACTAACAAAAATAGAATTGCGATACTTGTTGGCAATACTGGCCCGCTCACTCAGCGTCACGTAATTATCTTTCGAACGGACCATGACCACTTTCAGTCCATTTTCCCGCAAAGTTCGCTCCAGACGACGGGAAACATCCAGATTGATATGCTTTTCGTAAACTTTTGATTCCGCAGCTCCCAAGTCATGGCCCCCATGCCCTGCATCGATAACGACAGTGGTAAAATCAGCAGCAGAAGCAAAACTGGAGGCTATTAAAACGGCGAAAAATAATAAAAGTTTGCGGGCGCAATTCATGTTTCTGGGCAATTTTTATTAAATATAAGTATTAAATATGACTTAATCAAGCCTACGTCTTAAAATTAATCATCGGAAGATGATCAAGCAGTTCAAAGACAATGTTTCGGTTCCAATGAGACGAGCGGGTTTTGCATTTATCCTAAAAAATGGAAAAAGTGACCAAGACCGGCCCTCGGACTCTTCACGTTCCCTCGGTTTGCTTTATTAGATGAAGTCAGGATTCTCGGCCCGGGCTTCGCCGACTCATCCTGATCAACCGAGTTGGAGTTTCGGAAAAATAAATAGTTAAGACTTATCAGATTTAAATCTTGATCCTGCGATTTTTTCAATTTGCGAGGTATCCGCTTGCCATATTTGCCCGCTTGCTGATAGGTTACTGGCTCTCTAATAGACCGATTCAAATTTGGCCGCGAAACACATAGAAAACCGAAATATTGTCAGCACTGACTCGCTAAAAAAGGGAGTTCTTCTGGCTGTCACATGCCTTTTAGTTTCCGGTAGCTTTTTGACCGGACAGGAGACCGCGCCACCAGCGTCCCCTGCGGCCATCGCAACCAACGAGGTGATGCGGCGTCAACAGATGCTGGCCACCGCTCAGCAACTAATTCAAGCCGGTTCGATGGCTCAAACCGATCGCTCCTACGGTGAAGCGATGGATAACTTTAAGGCCGCATTCGAAATGTTGCCGGAAGTGCCAGCCGTCGCAGCAACCCGGAGGGCAGTGTTTCGACGCTACCAGGCAGCTACGGTCCAATATGCTCAGCAAATGATTGATGAGGCCCGGTGGCCTCAGGCTAAACACGTTCTCGAAAATGCCGTTGCTCTCGGCGCAGAGGCGGGGCTCGATTCTTCGATGGATCCCGGCCTCAAGCGAATGTTGGAGAACCTGAATGATCCGGAGTACTACGCAACAGCGATCAGCCCGCAGCACATCGAAAACGTTCAAAAGGTCAGGCAACTGTTGATCACAGCGCAGGGCTATTTGGACTACGGAGATTTCGATCGCGCTGCATTGACCTATAATCGGGTCCTTTTAATCGATCGCTACAACTCAGCAGCCCGGCGCGGCATCGAAAATGTGGAGCGCCACAAAATGAATTATTTCGATGTGGCTCGCGATCAAACCCGCGCAACCAAGTTGCGTGAAATTGCGGAGGAATGGGAAATGCCGGTTCCCCGCTCCATTGGGTCCGATATCGTGATCGATGATCAAATTTCGGTGGTGAGCCGCCGGGAAGCCCTTCAGGAGAAGCTCCAAACCATTGTTATCCCAAGTTTAGAAGTCAATCAGGCAACTCTCCGGGATGTGATGCAATTGCTGGAGCAGCAGTCCAGAGCCCTGGATTTTGCGGAAAGCGATATTAACTTAAAGGGTATCAACCTCTTGTTGGATACCGGTTCCTTTGGTGCAGGCGAAGATCCGGGGGCTAAAACACTGAGCTTGAAGCTGAACAATGTACCGCTAGGCGTGGTGTTAAAATACGTGACCCAGCAAACCGGTACCAAATATCAGGTCGATAATTTTGCAGTCCGGATTCTCTCCACTTCTGCAGATGCCCAACAGGTTCTCGAAAACCGGACTTGGACCGTTCCTCCCGGCTTTTTATCCAGAGGCGGTCTAGGGAATGACATCCAATTAAATGCGGACCCATTTGCTGATCAGGGTAACAACGGAGTTGCCGGAAGCGTTTTGGTGAAAAGAAAAACCGCTAAGGAGTTTCTCGAAGAGAGCGGCGTCACCTTTGTTGAAGGCGCCATCGCCAACTACAATCCGGCAACCAGCACACTATTGGTCAGAAACACCCCTGATCAATTAACCATGGTGGATAATCTGGTTCAGGCAGCTCGGGACGGCGTCAATAAAATGGTCGAAGTCGGGCTGAAGATTATTTCGATCACTCAGGAAAATGTTAAACAACTCGGAGTGGACTCACTACTGGGCCAAGCCAACCTCGGTTCCACGCCGAGAGTGTTCGCCGGAGGCGGCACTTACGGAGGGACCGATCCGGGGACGTTTCCTTTTGTCAACCCCGGCACCGGCACGCCGGTAGGTGCATATCCCCTCACTTCGGGCTTGAGAACAGGTAGTCTAAAAACCACTCAATCGATTGACGACATCATTACGCGGGAACTGGGTACCGGAGCAGCGACCAGTGGAGCACCTTCCGTGTTTACCGTAGCCGGAGTATTCACTGACCCGCAGTTCCAATCCACCCTGCGCCTTTTAAGCCAGGCTAAAGGTACTGATTTTCTCTGTGACACCAAATTGCTGGTTCGTCCGGGGCAGCGCGGGAAAGTGGAGATCATTAGAGAATTCATCTATCCCACAGAGTATGATCCACCCGAAGTTCCCAACCAGTTCGGAGATACTAATCTGGTGGCTATTGGTTTTGCGTCCGCGACGATTTCACCGGCTCCTATCACTCCTGCTACACCAACCGCCTTTGAAATGCGCCCCGTAGGGAAAACGATCGAAGTCGAACCAACGGTATCCGAGGACAATCACTCCGTGTCCCTCGACCTTTTGATCGACTTCACTGATTTTACTGGCTTCATTAATTACGGCGTTCCAATTACCTCGATAGGTCAAGTGTTGGGAGCAGGCGGACCGCCTCCTCAAAACTCCACAGATAACCGAATTCTCATGCCGGTTTTTGATACGGTGCGCGAAGCAACTAATGTGAACGTTTGGGATGGACAAACCGTGGCTATCGGTGGTTTTCACGGGCACAGCGTTGTGGACTCCGAAGATAAAACCCCGTTTCTTGGAGACCTTCCGGTTCTGGGTCGATTATTCAGATCTGCGACGGAAGATCATGTGAAGCGTGCCATCTTAATCTTTGCCACCGTCCGACTACTGGATCCCGCCGGGGAGCCAATTAATCAGGTGGTCGACGATAACGACGCCAACGAATTTCCGCCACAATCTAACCGCCCCCCGGTCCCTCCGGCGGCAGGCTCGTTTGCACCGCCTTCCTACCCCTACCAGAAGTAACGGAACTTTTTTATCACGCTGAAACGTAGTTGCAGCGAAATTAAATCCATAGATATTAGCAGGACTTTTCAGACAATGAGTTCATCTGCCACCCTCGCGCCCTCCGGGAACAGCGACGTAATCGACCTCTACGACACGGTAATACGCTTTGCCGGAAATTCTCAGGACGGGATTCAAACGATCGGTGGCCTCCTCGCCAAACTGGCCGGTCGCAGTTCCCGGGAAGTCGTAACTTACATGACAATTCCCTCTACGATTTCGGGAGGGCCCTCGATTTTTCAAGTTCATCTCGGATCGGGAGAAGTTCTTTCCGCAGGAGACGAATCCGACTTTCTGATCGCATTCTACCAGCACAGCTACGACAACCACATCAATTCTCTGAAAAAGGGGGGCGTCTGTATCTATGACTCCGATCATGTCGATTCACCCAATCTCGACAATAAGGATATTATCCATGTCGGCATCCCGATGACCAGCACCACCGTTGAAGCGATGGGCGGAAGTGCCCGGGACCGCGGTAAGAATATCTTTGTCCTCGGGCTCGTCGCATCCCTCTTCAAACTCAATAAAGAAAAACTGGTCACTCTGATTGAGCGGCAGTTTGGGAGAAAGAGCGAAGATATTTTGCGGAATGCGATGGTCGCTTTTGATACCGGCTATGCCTATCCAATCGGAGATGTCATGACGGTCGGATATAACCTGAAAAAAGGATCCGATGATCGCGATGACAGGATCACAACCGATGGGAACAGCGCTCTTACCCTCGGTCTCCTCGCCGGTGGAGTTCGCTATGGCGCAGGGTATCCGATCACCCCGTGGTCTCCGGTAATGGAGATGCTCCGGACTGAACTCCCAAAATTCGGCGGGCTCTTTGTTCAATGCGAAGATGAGCTCGCGGCAGTTTCAATGGCACTGGGATTTTCTTATGCGGGCCACATCGCTATCACAGGAAGTTCCGGCCCGGGTCTATCTCTTAAGATGGAGGCGCTCAGTTATGCCACTATGGCCGAGTTACCCCTCGTCGTGATCAATGTCCAGCGGGGCGGCCCCAGTACCGGACTGCCGACCAGCGTCGAACAGAGTGATTTGATGCAGGCAATTTACGGTAGCCATGGCGACTGTCCCCGCATTGTTCTCGCTCCGAAAAATGTAGAAGATTGTTTCTACATCGGTCGCGAAGCATGCCAACTGGCAAAGGAATATAGCTGTCCGGTCTTTGTACTGTCCGATCAGGCGATTTCATCCCGGATCGAAGCATTCCAGGCACCCGACCTGAGCGATGTCGTCGAGCCCGAACTCGACCTTTCACCCAGACCGGAGAGTTTCAAACCTTATCCGCTCGATTCCGCCACGAGACACGCCCCTCCGGGATCGCCAATGGAAGGTGGAAAATATCCAGTCGTAACCGGCCTGGAACACGACGAATGGGGCCACCCCAGCGGTAGCCCGGAACTTCACGCGAAGATGAACGCCCGTCGCCGTGAAAAAATCAAAGCTCTCGGAGACAAACTTCCACTGCCTGAAATCTATGGCGACACCAACGGCGAAGTTCTCCTGATCGGATGGGGATCAACCTGGGGGCCAATTCGGGAAGCCACCACACGATTGAGAGATCATCACGGCCTGTCGGTAGGCTGCTTGCATCTTCGCCACATCAATCCAATGCCCAATGGAATGGAAACCATCTTCGAAAAGTTCGATCGCATTGTCTGTATCGAAATGAACGATGAAGGACTTTATGGTTTCGGCCAGTTGGCCACGCTACTTCGAGCTCGTTACGCCGATCCTAAAATCCAGTCGATCTGCAAAACCGACGGTCTCACATTTAAAGTCAGTGAAATCGTCTCAGGAATCCATCCTGCAGCCTTCGCGTCTTGATTACTCTATTCATTCCATTACCCAGCTACGATTATGTCAGCCCCAGCCGAGCCTCAGAAGCTAACTAAAAAAGCACTCACTGCCGATCACCCAACCTGGTGTCCCGGCTGCGGTGACTTTGCCGTTTTGGCGTCTTTCTACAAAGTTCTCGAAAAACTTCAGCTTCCCCACGAGAAAATCTGTACGATCGCGGGAATTGGATGTTCTTCGCGATTTCCCTACTTCGTCAACGGTCACGGCGTGCACTTTATCCACGGCCGCGCTCTACCTCTGGCATCAGGAATCAGCCTTTCGCGACCCGACCTTCACGTTTTTGCCTTTGGTGGAGATGGTGATGGTTATTCGATCGGCGGAAACCATCTTGATCACGCGGCCCGGAAAAATATCAATCTCACCTATGTGGTGATGGACAACTTTGTCTACGGTTTAACCAAGAAACAAACCTCACCAACCAGCCCCGAAGGTTTCAAGTCCAAAACCGATCCGACTGGTTCTATTGACCGGCCGATCAATCCGATGAAAAAACTCGTCAACGGCGGGGCTACTTTCGTCGGCAGAACTCACGCGGCTCAGGTTAAGCACATGATGCAGATGTTCGAGCGAGCCATTGCTCATCCCGGATTCAGTGTAGTCGAAGTCCTTTCCGAATGTGTGATCTTTTACCCCGGTGCGTTTGATGATGGAAATCCCCGAAAGGGCGGAGAATTCGATATCATCAATGAAGAGGAACACGATGTAACTGACGAAAATGCAGCCTATCAGTTGGCAAGTCTTCAGTATCCCGGAAAATTCGGAGTCTTTTATCAGAAAGAACGCCCTACCAAGAATCAACTCGAACAGGAGTGGATCGACGCTTCCCGGAAGAAAACCAAAGGTGCGTCTGCCCGGGAATTACTCGAGGGCAAATTCTCTTCAATGAGTTAGCCGGCCCGGCGAATCGGGAGTGTACTTTTCGATCAAGCCAGCAAAGTCACTTCCAGTTCGATTTGCCCTTTGTTGACAAACAACCGGACGGTCGCGCCGCCACCGTCTCCAAAGGCACGAAAAGCGGCTTCTTCGAGATGCGGCACCAGTGAGGCTCTAACAGCCCGGGCTCCGGTCTCCCGACGTCTCGCTGAATCGACGATCAAATCAATGACCTCGTCCTCAACCACCAGATTGACTTGCTCCGCTTCAAACTCTCTCCGGTAGGACCGCAGAACGTTTTCCTCCAGAATTTCCCGGAGCACCTCTGCACTGAGCGGCTGAAAGGGCACCATCCGCGAGAACCGACCGACCAGTTCCGGAAGAATTCCATAATTGGCAAAGGCACGGGTGTCTTCCATCAGTTCGAATCCAATTTTGGCCACAAGGGATTCATCCTGGTTTTTCCGGTTGTCCTGCAGGAAGCCAATACTGGCAGAACCGCCACCCTCGGCCAAATCCGCGACCTGTTGCAACCCGCTGAAGGCACCGCAGGCGATAAACATAATGTTGTGAAGCGGCATGGTGAGCTTCTGCCCAAAGGCACTGTAGCCAAAATCGGTTGGAAAGGGCGAACTTCGGCCCGAAAGCAAATTCAACAGCCCTCTCTGCACCCCGAACCCGCTGACATCCTTGGTGGTTCCCTCCCCCGCAAAACGGGCGGCGGAACGGCTCGCTGCCAGCTTATCGAATTCGTCGAGACAGATGATTCCGCAACTCGCCCATGCCCGATCCTGACCAGCGGCTTCAAACAGTTCGGACAGCAACATTAAAACATCATCTCCGATGTATCCGGTTTCAGAATACCGGGTGACATCCGCAACCACAGTGGGAACGCCCAGAATGTCCCGGAAAAGCATTTCCGTGAGAAAGGTTTTTCCCGACCCGGTGGCACCGAGAAAGAGGTAATTCTCGCGCAGTGAAAAATCTTCTTCCGGCACCTTGTCGATAAACTCGCGGCGCAGTCGTTGCATATGCCGGTAGGCAAGAGTTGCTCCGGCACGGCGGGCGAACTCCTGTCCTCGATAGCCACGCTTCACCAATGATTCCTCAATTTCCCGGGGTGACAGCACCGGCAGTGACTCAAGTTTTTCGGCGATCCTTCCGCGCTCTCCTTCGGACAACTGGACACTTTTTTCGTCGTCCTCTTCCACATAAAAATCAGGCAGCCCGCCTTCCAGCCCGGCAGCCCCGCCGAACAGAATTTCATCGGGAAACAATTTTTCCCCTTCCTGATCGGTCTCTTTCGAGTTTTCTTCGCCGGAATTCGTATCGCTCTCAGTCACACTTCAGATTGCACGTTTTAAAGACTTGGATCAACCGACAATAAAGCTTTATTGCCCGGCATGGACCTAATGCCTGACGACGAATACTACGCCCAGCTCAATACGGTGAATCTGGCTTCCGGAGCTTTGATCCGCAACGAAGCGGGAGAGGTTCTGATCGTGAATCCCACTTACCGCGATCATTGGCTGATCCCCGGAGGCAGCGTCGATAAAGATGAGTCTCCATCGGAAACCTGTGTGAGGGAAATCAAAGAAGAACTCGGTCTGGAGATTTCGTTAGGGACGCTGCTCTCGGTCGAATATCTGGAACGCCGGGACTATAAGCCGGAAGCGATTCATTTTATCTTTGATGGCGGGGTTCTGGATCAGAGAGAAATCAGCCGGATTTCTCTCTGTCCCAAAGAATTGTCCGAATTCCAGTTTGTCCCGATTGAGGTCGCCTGCGAGAGGCTCAACCCCTCGCTCTCAATCAGATTCCGGGCCGCGTGGGAACAGGTCTCCACAGGCAGGACCGCTTATCTGGAGCGGGGAATAAGCTGAAGCTATCTATAGAGCCCGGGCAAAGGCACCACCGTCGACCAGTAACGCCTCCCCGGTCACATAGCTTCCGGCCTCGCTCGCCAAAAAGATCGCCGGACCTGCCATTTCGCGGGTTTGTCCCCAGCGGTTCAGCGCCGTGCAATCCGAAAATGCCTGCTTCTCAGCTTCGTTGAGCAAACTCATCGGCATGTCGGTCAGGAACGGCCCCGGGCAGATGCAGTTTACAGTGATGCCGAACGGTCCCAGATCCAGAGCACTGGCTTTCGCCAATCCAATTACCGCGGATTTGGTCGCGGAATAAGCATTGCGAGCGGGTTTCGACCCGACTCCCAGCACCGATGAAATGTGGATAACCCGCCCCCATTTTCGCTCTTTCATCTGAGGAACCAGAGCGCGAGTTAATCGCATAATGGCAGTCAAATTGACCTCGACAACGCTGTCCCACACCGGGTCTTCGATCTTATCAATCGGCTGTGGCACGTTGATTCCCGCATTGTTGATCAGGATATCGACCTTCCCCATCAACTCGAGAGTGTCACTGGCGAGAGCATCGACGGCATCGCGATCCGCCATATCGCAGACGAGGTAATTTACCTTAACATCGAGACCTTCACCAATCTCCGCCGCCGCCGCTTTGAGTTCTTCCTCTTTCCGACTGCAAATCATGATGTCGGCACCGCATTCCGCAAATCCCCTGGCCATCGCAAGGCCCAGGCCACGGCTTCCACCGGTCACCAGTGCCACTTTTCCACTTAAATCAAATAGATCACAGTTCATATATTATCAGCTTACAATCGCCTGACCGCTGGCTTCAATCTCGCCGAGAATTTCGATGAAGGCGTCCTCCAGTTTTCTTTCTTCTTTGTGAAATTCAATGACGGGTATCCCCTCATTTATCATTCGCTTCAGCACGAGAGCTATCACATCGGGCTCAATGGAATCAATCTCGATTCTGGCACCGGTTTTCGTCGCTTCTTTGAATGTCACATTGGGAGCCATCGTCGCCCAGTCGACCAGCTTGGCAGGATTGTCAGCCACTTCCACGGTTACCAGGGTGCTGGAGGTGGATCCTTTCTTTAAACTTTCGGCACTGCCGTGATGGATGATTTGCCCCTGATTGATAAACAGAAGGCTGTCGCACATCTCCCCCAGTTCGGACAAAATGTGGGAACTGATAAAAACCGTTTTTCCCTCTTCAGCAAGTATCCGGATGAGATGCTTCAGCTCCACCCGGGCTTTGGGATCCAAACCTGCGGCCGGTTCGTCGAGGATCAATACGTCCGGGTCGTGGATTAAGGCCCGACCGAGGCACAGGCGTTGCCCCATCCCCTTACTCAATTTATTGATCAGCCGGTCGCTTAACTTATCGAGATCGGTAAATGCCATGACTTCCTCAACCCGCTGACGGCGATCGTTGGCTTTATACCCGAGAGCCCGGGCGAAAAAGTCGAGGTACTCCAGCACCGTCATGTTGTTGTAGGTGCCGTAATCATCCGGCATCCAGCCAATCTTGCGCCTCACTTCGCTGGGAAATTGAACCACGTCGGTCCCGCAAACTTCCACCGATCCACCGGTGGGATAGTCGAGAGTCGCTATGATCCGCATTGTTGTCGTTTTCCCGGCCCCATTGGCTCCGACAAATCCGATGACCTGTCCCGGCGCGATTGAGAAAGAAATCCCTCTCACCGCCTGGACGCCGAAGAAAGAACGATAGAGATTTTTGACCTCGATCGCCGGAGTCACGCCCTCGGGGACTGCAATCGCATCACTGTCTATTTTCTGCGGCAAACTGGGAGGCCTCACTTTACTGGAGCCTTCGGTATCAGATGCAATCGGATCTTTCATATCAATCTGATTAAAATTAGGGTTCGACGGTCATTCCGGAAACAATCGCAAAATCCTGCTTCCAGCGGATCGCCGAATGGGTATCAATCATTAAAGGGGTGGGCGTTTTTGCGATGGCGAAGTATCGCTGGCGGCTCGATTTCAGATTCCGGATCTGTCTCTGGTCCGCTTCAGCCATCACGTTCGTCACGTCGTTCAACCATTCCGTCAGTTCGATAATATCCGACTTCTCCAGTTGGATTTCCTGCCCCGGCTCGACCGGGGCTTCTTTCGCAGTCTTCCAGACGATACCGTTAAGATCGATGTAGAAAAAATTCGTCACCGCGAATTCCATACTGGAAAAGAGATTCGGAACCTCACCCCCACCTTCAGGACCGCGCCGCTCGATACGGGAGCGAGTTGGACGAACCGCCCTCAGATGAAATCCCTGTTCGGAACGGCTTCGGAAAAAGTCACCGCTGTAGCTACCCTGATTAAATTGGTAATTTGAGTTCCGGAACTGTCCGTTGTTGATCGGATTCCAGCGCGAAGGTGGCAAATTTACCGGAATCACTCCCGGCGTTGCTTCGTTATCAAAACCGGAGCGCAACATTACCCCGGTCCGGCTGACCTGATGCTGCAACAATTGGAGCTGACGCTGCTCGGGGTCGGATTGCACATCAACGAAGACCACCCTCCGGCCATTCCCGCCCATTCCATCCTGCACCAGGATGATAAAAATAATCACCAGCGACGCGACCAGCGAAATAATCGGGGTGGTGATAAACAGTCGGTGTCGCTGCCCCGCTTTCGCGAAGTGAAACAAATTTATGGGCCCAACCAACACGGCAAAGATAACAAGTAGGATAAAGACCAGAAAGGGATTGAAGTTTTTAGTCCCGAAATCGTCGAGCAATCCCCAGGACTTCGAAAAATCCTGGTTGAATGAATTATCGAACTGCCGCGAACCCGCGTAGCGATTCACCAGTTGGTCCGGCAGATCTTTACCGTTCCAGTGATTAATCGTCACCGTTCCCAAACTGAAGGTTCCTTTTTTCTCCTTAACAAAATCCGGCTCTTCAAATCCGACATCCTCAAAAGTGGCATCCTGTTTTGCCGCAAAGACTTCGAGCCGCCCCCCGTAACGAACCCAGGTCATCGCGGCCCTTTTCTGCTGTTTGGGCAGCGCTCTCCAGGAGGCATCGTCAATCATCAGGATATCGACACAGGTGAGCCCCTTCCAATTCGAGGGCAGTTCGTTAAAACTGCTCGCAAAATAATCCTGCCCCCTCTTTTGCTCTTTCCGAACGGATGAAAGCCGGGACAAATTCCTTCGCGCCAGATTTTTGCTCATCACGATCGCCGGCCAATTCGGATCTACCGATCCACTGATGGAGCGCGGGTACTCATTCTCCAATCCCGGTGCCGTGGCGCTAACCCTGACATTCCGGTAATTCGAATACCGGTGCCCTTTTGTCGGCGGAGCAGGAATGATCAATTCCTCAACCGCTTCAGCTCCTGCCTCGACCCTAATCTGGTGGCTGGTCTGGTAGCGATAATTTGATGCATTGGTATCGAAGCGAATCGTCCAGGTCAAAGGGCGCTCGTATCCGTTCCTAATCGTGACTTTGTAGGGATGAAATCCCGACTTCACATGCTCATCAAAGAGATGATCAACCTTCACAAAAGAAGTCGAATCATACTTCCGGTTCAGCACATTCTTTTCCGCATAACTCCAGTTCGAACCGAACAGCAAAATCGATAACAGCAGCAGAACCTTCCAGTGGCGTTTTTTCATCCGGACAATCAGATCAGTCTTTCTTAATCGTGTTCGGAAGGTTCAAATCCTGGTGGGGAACCTCCTTCAACAAGTCGGCCACCACTCCGGAATTCGATTTGCCTTCGATCCGGGCATTGTATTCAAGAATAATGCGGTGCTGCAAGACCGGAGTCGCAACCGCCTCCACATCTTCGAAACTTGCATTGATACGCCCATTGATCAAAGCGCGGGCTTTCGCGGCCGATGCCATACTCAGAGCCGCCCGCGGACTCGCTCCGAATTTGATGTGCTCAGCCACCTCTGATTGCCCCTTGTGAGTGCCGTCCACGACCCTCGCGATATAATTCGCCACCACATCCGGCAGGTAAATTTCCCGGACCGCCTGCGTGATCGCAGCGAGTTGACTCGCGTCCAATATGACATCCGCCGTCGGTTCCACGCCCAGCTCCCGGTTCGTCACGATCCGTTCCAGAGTGGCCACATTGTTCCGGGTCACCTCCAGCTTAAACAGAAACCGGTCGAGCTGCGCCTCCGGTAGCGGATAAGTGCCCTCCAACTCAATCGGGTTTTGAGTCGCGAGCACAAAAAAGGGATTCGGCAGATCGAGAGTCTCACCCAGAACCGTGACCCGTCGCTCCTGCATCGCTTCCAGAAGCGCCGACTGCGTTTTCGGGGACGCCCGGTTAATCTCGTCCGCCAAAACCAGACTGGCGAACAGCGGCCCTTCCTGAAAAACAAATTCCCTGCCCGATGCCGTTTCCTGCAGCACCGGATTTCCCGTGATATCACCGGGCAACAAATCCGGCGTAAATTGAATCCGCTTATTCTCCAGCTGAAGCGTCTTCGCCAGTCCCTTTACCAATTCCGTTTTCCCGAGACCGGGAAGCCCCTCCAGGAGAATATGACCTCTTGCCAGCAAACCGATCACCACCAAATCGATGAGTTTTTCCTGTCCGAAAATGACTTCATTCAGAGCTGCTTTCAGTTTTCCGACAGCCTGAGCGTGTTGCTCAATTTCCTTTTCTTCTAGAGGCATGGGCTAAGTGAACATGGTCATAAGGCAGGATGCAAAGCAAAACGCGCTAACTTTCTGGCCAAAGCGTAAGATTAGAGGTTGATTTTATAAAAATTGCGTCAACTGTTGCACCCTTCCAAAATTTACGGGAGTCAGCAGAAAGAATACGGAGATGGTAAAGATCAGATTAAGACGCGAAGGTTCGAAGGATCGTCCTTATTACAAGGTGGTTGTGTGCGATAGCCGCGCTCGCCGTGAAGGTCACTACATTGAGCAAATCGGCACATACGACCCAATGAAGTCTGATGCAGATGCTGTGATTGACCTGGAGAAGGCAGACAAATGGATCGGAAACGGCGCCCAGCCATCCGACACCGTTAAAAGCTTGATCAAAAAGGCACGCAAAGCAACAACGGCTTAATTGCCGCATGTTCGCTTCCCGATTGTACCCTGTACAATCCGAAACTGTACCCTGTACAGTCACATCAAATCACCGGATTTTGCGTTAAGCAGGTCCGGTTTTTTTGTGCTTGCGAAGCGCCGTTGCAATTGCATCGTAAGTGGATTATGCAGGCCGAAATCGCTATACAGGAATATTTGGAATACGTGGTAGCCCAACTCATCAAGCATCCCGAAGACGCCGGGGTGCTTCACGAAGAGAAGGGAGGCAACCGCCACCTGTATAAAATCCGGCTCCACCCGGAGGATGCCGGACGGGTCATCGGCCGCAGCGGAAAAACCATCGGCGCGATCCGCAGCCTCGCAATCGCCGCAGCTCAGAAAAATCAGATCAAAGTCGAAGTTGAGCTCGAAGACGACGAATAAAGTATTCTAATTTGTCGCCGAATCTGTTCTAATAGTCGACCCCCAGAAGGGACGTCGGCTATTTTTGTATCCCCAAATGTGTATTTTTGTGGCTTTCATGTTTTTACTTGGAATTATATTAAAAGTCATTTATAATAATTTTCACAAATACGATTCGCAACCGCACAAAACATGAATACTACCAAGCTAGACGAGCAGTTTGGAGACATTTTGATTCCTCGAGACCGGGCCGCGTCCCAGATTATCGACCATCTCGAAGGCGGAAAAAGTCTCCCTCTCATTTCCGTTCACGGCCCCAGTGGCGTGGGCAAGTCGGATCTTGCCGGACCGATATTGCTTCAGCGGCTCAGAAAAATTTCCGGGAAGTCGACCCCGAAACTGCTGCGCATCCAGATCTCAAAAGATGATTCCGCGATCGATGTCGCCCTCAAGATTACCGACCTGATCCTCGATCACCACGGAGAATTCCGGAGCCGCAAGTCCGCTAAAGTCTTTCGTGAAAAAATCCTCCGCTCCGTGAGACGGTCGCCGTCGGAAGCAGCGGAACGGCTCCGAACCATGATGCGCTCGTCCGAAAGTGCCAAGTTTGATCTCCGTAAAATCCAGCTGGTGATATGTCTGGATGGAGTCGACAAACTTTTCGAAAATCGGGCCCGCTGCGGAGCCGACCTCTCAAAATCCGCGATCTGCGGAGACGTCAATGATCCCGTTGGCTTCCTGAATAAACTGGTAGGTATGAAAACCATCCTGTTTACGATGGCTTTCCGGAGCTGGATCGCGAGAGACGTCCGGACCATCCTGGAGCGAGGCAGCATCGACCGGACCCGCCGAATTGATCAGCTCCTTTCTTACCCCGACGCCGAAGAAGTCGAAGAAATCGTGAAAAAGGTTCTCGAACCAATCAAAAAAGAGAACAAAAACCAGTCGGAGATCGAAGAGTACGGCGATTTGCTCGCGGATACCCTCCGAAAAAACCCCGCATTGATCGGTGTGCTCCCCACCGTCGTTGAAAAAATGTTTCGCGATATGAACGGCGGCTACACCCGTGGCGAAGGTTGCGTCGACCGCCATCTTGCCAACAATGGCCTTCTCGGAGATCTCACCGGCAAGGCTGACGAAATTTATCTGCAACAAAACGCAAACAACAAACTCGCGCTTGAGGAGGTCTTCTCCAATTTGATCAAAGGTGAAGGTCGATTGCTGATTAAAGACGCCGTGATGTCCGATGAACTCTGGGCCATCGCTCTCAACTTTGTGGGCAACCGGATCTTAGCGATTGATGGCCGGAGCTATCGCGATGCCCGGTTTATCGTGACTCATAAAGGACTTTTAACCAACTGGACCCGGACCGAGAATTGGACCGGAGCCAGAAAAAGCGTCGGCATCACCCAACTTCGCAGCCTCGACGACCGGGCTCTTTCCTGGCAGTTGGCCGATAAAAACAAAGCACTTCTCATTAGTTCCGAGCCTATCAAAGAGGATGCCGAACTGATTCTGAAAGACTCGGAACTTTCCAGCCAACTCTCCCCGTTGACCCGGGAATTCCTCACCAAATCTCTGAAACCCAAACGGGAGCTGAAGAAAATTCTGGTGAGCAGGAAACTATGGATTCCGATCGGCTCGCTGTTCGCTTTGTTCTTTTTATTCTGCGTCGTTGTGGTGGTCATGCCCGACCCGGGAGCACCACAGGCAACCGTCGAACCAGCTCCGCCAACCCCGGAGAAACAGGAAGCAGCACCGCAACCCGAACCGGAAAAGGAAACTGCAGCACCGGAATTAATCGCCGGTCCCGTTCCCGCCCCAAAATCATTTATTGAGGAAGCAAAAGTCGCCCCCCTGACGGATGAACTCCTCGCGACTGCCGAGCAACTCTCCGCCACCTCCGAATTGATAACCGAAGAAGTGATTTTATTACCTGAGGAAACGCTTCTCGCGAAGCCTCTTCCTGTCCCAACTGAGGTGGAAGTCATCACTGCGGTTGACCAGATCACTTCGAAAGCCGGTTCGGAAGAATCCGCTATCCCCATGGCGCTCCCGTCAGCTCAGGCCCACTTTGAAAAAAGCCTCGTCGAACTGAAGCAGGGACAGAGTGAGAAAAAGCAGACGACTGAAGCTCCGAAGAAAAAGGCGGAAAAGCCCGCCCGGAAAACAGCTGCCGAAACGAAAGTAAAAAAAGCCGACACCGCCGTTGGTAAAGCCGTCCCTCAAGAAGGACTGGAATCCGCCGGGGGGCACATCGAAAAGGTGGTCTTAAAACAGCCCAAAGACGATTCCCACCGCCTCTACGAAGGCCTTACCAATCGCCGACTGGAGGTGGGAGGTGCGGAAACCCGGATCGTCAATATAACCCAGAACTCGAGTTGGCGTGAAATCCTGAACTCGATGGGCTCCGCCATCGCGGAAGATGACCTCGATGTGGTTCTCGATTCCCTGAAATCCTTTCACGACAAAACCATCCAGTTTCCCGACGAGATCGAAAACATTCAGGTTTCTGAATTCAAAGATCTGACATCACATCTCGGTAAAGTCGCTTTGATCCAGCAGGATCGAATCGCCATGCAGGGAGCCTGGAAATTAGAACTGGTGTCACAGAATGTCGTGGAACTGAACACCCATTTGCGGATGCTGATGGCTCGCCTTGCCCTCAATGCCGGACGGAATGAAGAAGCTGTGGCTTACCTCGCCCAGACCAAAATCGAAGGACAGATCAACCAGGCTTCGATCGACTTTGTGAAAGCGGCGATTGGCTGGCACTTCGATGAAGGCGGAAAAGCAGCGGAGTCCTTCCGGAAAGTACTCCCCCCACAGGCAAGAGTTGATTAAAAGGAATCCGCCCGTCCGCCGGATTTGTGGTTGCGATTTGGGAGTTTTAGGTGAAATTCCGTCCTTGCCATATTCGGTGCCTTTTAGGACAGATGTCTGAGTGGTTTAAGGAGCACGCTTGGAAAGCGTGTGTAGGGGTAACTCTACCGTGGGTTCGAATCCCACTCTGTCCGCCATTTTTTTAGACGCATACATCAGAACCGGATGTTGCGCGCGCGAAAACTCAGTTCACCCTCTACCCACAATTTTCGAAAGAATTGCTCAACCTTTTGCCCATTATTTGTTAAAACCGCAAAATAGGCTTAGATTTTGACAATATATCGTCAGGTTCTCATGCGAACGGGAGTACACTACTGTGAAACCATCTTCAGGGCGATGGGTCCTAAAAGAACACTGAGCGATTTGAATTATTTCAATTTGCTGAAGTCGTCTTGGGGGAGATGACAAAGCAGGGTGGTCTGGCAGAAATCAGTGCTTAACAAGATTCGGGGGAGTCTTGGGACAGCCTTCTGTCAGACCACCAACCCCTTTTAAAGAAAGAGAGTTAGCACTGCTACTTTCCACCGATGCGGGGAATTT
Source organism: Verrucomicrobiales bacterium (assembly GCA_029213005.1). GTDB lineage: Bacteria > Verrucomicrobiota > Verrucomicrobiia > Verrucomicrobiales > DEV007 > Arctic95D-9. Next base: position 96,191 of record JARGPI010000003.1, on the reverse strand, counting down.
GCTGAGTATAACAGTGAATTCCGCCTCCCGCTTCGGCCAGCTTGACGGAAAGGATCGGTATCACTTTAGCGTAGCGCCCCCGGATGATATTTAGCGCCGGATCGTCCTGCGCGGGATCCCCGCAAATCGGCACGTAGGCAATCCCACCGCCGCTGCCAATATAGAAATTCATATGAACGATGTCGTCCGCCAATGGCAACTCAATCACTTTCAGCCCGGCGGCAAGCAAGACCCGCTTTGCCTCCTGACAGATTGAGAAATTCATATCCCTCCGGTAGTCCGTGGTGTGGAGCATCACCGTGTCTTTCGAAATGAACTTAAGCAGCCCATCGACATGCCCATCGGTCACCTTGTCCGGCATGAGACCACTTTTGACCCAAACGACCCGCTTCAGGCCGAGCATCTTTTTCAACTCCCGCTCTACTTGAGCCCTGCTCCAGCTGGTGCGATTGGGGTTCAGAACACAGGATTCGGTCACAATACCGATCGCGTTGCCTATTTCAATCGCCCCGCCTTCCAAAACAAATTCGGAATGAAACACCGGCCAGTTCATTACCCGGGAAATATTGTCGCGGGTCGCCGCATCCCTCTGCCATCCTTGATATTTATTTCCCCACCCGTTAAAACGGAAACCTGCGGACGCTAACCTACCTTCGCGATTTCGGATCAACATTGGTGCATTGTCACGGGCCCAGTCGATCCGGTAATCACCGGAATGAATTGTTAAGTTGGATATTCCTTCGAGCCATCGGCGGCAGCTTTCCCTCTCCGCAGCCAGACAAAAGACGTGGACGGGTTCATTTTCGGCTATAGCAGCAGCCAGAGCGGTAAATTCCCCGCGAAGGCCGTCAGTTTTTCTGCCGTAGCTGTGTTTCGCCGGAAAAATCATCATGGTCCCGGCATGCTCTTCCCATTCATCAGGGAAGAGGTAACCGAGTTCCGCAGGTGTATCGGCTTGAGACATCATACTTATTAACAGGCAGAAAATTGCCACGCCCCAAACCGAAATTCCCGGATTATTCATCAAGCAGGTTTAGGCGTTCAACTTTTCAATGATTTTGTCGACATCATAAATACAACCACCCCAGGAACCTCCGCTCACATTCTGTAGAGCAGCCCACAATCGGGTATCATCCGGAACTCCCGGGAGAGGCCTCAAACAGGGTGACGCCTCACGGCCCTCTAAATCATCTTCTCCGACGTAATCGACTGAGCCAATCATATTCCGGCAATCAATTTTCACCCGAACGATGTCGCCATCCCGCAGTTTACCGATTGGACCACCTGCCCAAGCTTCGGGCGATATATGCCCGACACAGGCCCCGGTCGACACTCCGGAAAAACGACCGTCCGTAATCAGAGCAACATCTTTTCCCCAGGAGAGATGTTTCAGAGCAATCGTGAGCTGTGCGGTTTCCGGCATGCCGCAACCTATGGGACCGTTCCCGATTAATACCATCACGTCGCCTTTCTTCACCCGATCGTCTCCGGTCGATTTAACTGCGGCGATAGCATCAGGTTCCGATCCGAAGACCCGCGCAGGCCCCTCATGAAGGTAGATACCATTTTCGTCAATTTTCGAAGGATCGATCGCTGTGGATTTAATCAGAGAGCCTTCAGGCGCCAGATTTCCCTCCGGGAACGTTACAGTTGAAGTCAACCCCCGCTCTTTAGCCTTTTCCGGAGACATAATTACCAGATCGGGATCAATGCCATCGAGTTGAGTCAATTTTTCGCGGAGTCGCGCCCGCCGCTCCGATTTTTCCCACCACTCAAGATTTTCACCGACTGTTTTGCCCGTCACGGTCATCGCGTCCAGCTCCAGCATACCCGCCTCTCTGAGATGAAGCATCACCTCGGGCACGCCCCCGGCGAGGAAAACCTGAACGGTGGCGAAATGATTCGGTCCATTGGGCAGGGCGTCGACGATACGCGGTATCATTGCATTAAACCGTCTCCAATCCTCCACCGTGGGCCGCCGCACTCCTGCCTGATGAGCGATCGCCGGCAGGTGCATAATCAAATTAGTCGACCCTCCAAACGCCGTATGAACGGCGAGCGCGTTTTGAACGGCCGCATCCGTGAGGACATCTTTGGTGGTGATACCCGCTTTCTCCATCGCGAGGAGAGCCAAACCCGACCGGCGGCCCATATCTTTCCAAATTTCAGTCCCGGAAGGGCTCAACGCCGCGTGAGGAAGCGTCAATCCCAGTCCTTCGGCGATGACTTGACTTGTCGCCGCCGTCCCAAGGAACTGACACCCGCCCCCGGCTGAACCGCAGGACCGACAGCCCATGTGTGCCGCATAGTCGAGCGTGATTTCCCCCTGGGAAAAACGCGCCCCGATAGTTTGGATCCGCCCCAGATCTTCATCGGTATCCTCACTCAGCAGGGTAACCCCACCGGGTGCCAGAACCGTCGGCAAATCGTGGATCGCCGCCAAAGCCATCATCATCGCAGGCAATCCCTTATCGCAGGTGGCAACGCCAACGACTCCTTTTCTCGTGGGATGAGATCGAATCAAACGTCTCAAAACTGTGGCTGCGTCATTGCGATAAGGCAGCGAATCCATCATCCCATCAGTGCCCTGAGTTCGTCCGTCGCAGGGATCGGAAACAAAGCCTGCAAAAGGAACCCCTCCGGCGGCGGTAATCGTCTGAGCCGCCTCCTCCATCAGAAGTCCGACTTCGAAATGGCCGGTGTGATAGCCCAGAGCAACCGGGCGCCCATCCTCTTTCCGGATGCCGCCCTGCGTGGATAAAATCAAATAGTCCCCTCCTTTGACATCATCGGCGGCCCATCCCATCCCGACGTTCTGAGTCCACCCGAAAAGGTGGCCACTCGGCTCGGTGGTGAGTTGCTCCTGTGTGAAGGGTAAAATTCCTTTAGGGCCGGGCGCCTTGGTTCGAAGGGTATAAATTTCTTCGATTCCGGAATCGAAAATCAGCTGATCACTCATTCGCCCATCGTGGATGCGAAGTCGATCGGCCGCAAGAGACGGCTTCCTCTAGAATGGGGAGATTTTGAGGGACTTCGAATGAAACGCCTGACCGGGAATCTTCAGAACCTGGCCGGGATAAACCTTTTTAAATCGCAATTGGTTGGCTGATCTCAGCTCCCAGAAGTTGATCCCGAACTCCCGGCTGATACTCCGCACGGTATCTCCAGGTTGAACGATGTAGGTTCCACGATTTGCCGAAATCGGAACATCCCGCACCGCCCGCAGCCCCTTACCGGAATTGTCGGAGGTTTGCGGAGCATTGCTGGCCGGGCCCGAATCGTTGTAGGGAGACACCCCATTCACCTCCACAGGAGTCCCGGGACTGGCGAAGCGTTCCTGAGTGGGTGAAGGATAAGTAAAAAGAGGCTTGGCAAAAGCTTCCGGCTCATTTTCGATAGAGGGAGCAAATAGCGGCACCTCACCGGAAGCAAGTCCAACCCGGTCGACCGGCTCTTCACTTTTCTCCAGCAGCACTTCCGGCGGAGGAATCAATTCCTGAGTGCGGTAGCGATCATAGGTAGGATAGAGAGCGGGCTTATCCAGCACCTGTGCCCTCACTTCAGCAACCGCCTCCCGAGAGGGTATCAATAAAACCTGACCGACAAAGATCCGATGAGAGCTTAAATTATTTGCCGTCATGATATCCTGATAGGGAATACCAAACTGCCTGCCGATCTTACTAAGGGTGTCGCCGGATGACACGGTATACCGCTCTTCAGCATCGGCGACGACCGATGCCAGAACGGCAAAGGCGATCACTGCGAGGGTTGCGATCCTTTTCATTACTTTCTGTTGGTTCGTGATTGTTGGAAACAAGACAAACGCAGCCCTGTGAAGGAACTGCGTTTACTGGAATCATGTGGGAGTTTTCAATTTCTCTAGTTTACCGCTGCTATACTTACAGGTGAAGGGAGAGTTAGCACCTGACCGATCTGAATCGTGGAAAATTTGATCTTATTCAGCTTTTGCACTTCCGCGGCATCAACCCCGAATCGACGACTGATACTCCAAACCGTATCTCCTTCCCGAACCGTGTAGGTCTCCGGTGCCTTCGGCGTCGCGGGCCTCGCTTTCGATGCTCCCTGAACCGGTGGAATGTAGGCTGTCTGGATATTAACGCTCTCACTCTTAACCGGAGCGCCGGTGTAGCCGGGGACTTCGCGTTTTACAAAGCCGGGAGCTTGCTTGGTTTCCGCCGCGTGTGCTGCTGCCGCAAGATCTCTATCGGTTGTTCTCCCTCCTGCAGGAATTCGTAAAATTTGGTCAGGATGAATCACCGTGCTCGTCAAATTATTAGCCTTCATCAATTCCTGATAGGGAATCCCGAAAAGCTTACCTATTTTACTCAATGAATCGCCCTTCTCTACCATGTAATCATTGTCTGCTTTAGCCAGATTGGTAAAGAGACATAGAGCCGCAACGATAGATGCTGAAAATTTTGTCCTGCTCATGTTTTGCTCGTGTTTCAATAATTACGACGGCTCAAAGAGCGTTTTATTCGTAAAAACTAACAAAAATTTTGCACTGGAATGAAATTCCAGCCCGACTTAATCGATCCGGACGTCAGATCGACCGGGATCGTAGGAAATCCCGATAAAAGCTCCACCTGTGAATTCCCCGCCCAGACGGGGCTGCCCGGGAAAACTGGGGAACAAAATCGGCTCTTGTTTCCGGGACAGTCGCCTGACCACCAATTCCCGCAGAAACAACAGCGCAGCAAGCAGTAGAATCGAAGAACTCCCCACCACAATAATCCGGATCAAATTCGACTCTGGTTCGGGAGCCGGGTCCGGTTTCGGCAAAGCAAACACCTCCTCGATCTCCACAGGCGCTTCGACCGGTTCGACAATCGGAGCGGGAGCCTGAACAGCGACTTGAGTTTCCTCGGCCGGCAGCCGAATTGTCAACGGTTCACGGTCCATCAACTTCTCGAGCCAGAATGCCTGGATGCTTAATTCGATCGTGATTTTCTCAAGCTGATCGGGGCCATTGTCTGCCAGCTTGGCTTCACCCACACAGTTCTGTCTGATCTTATGGAACACCGTTGCCGGAATTTTCGGGGCGAGGCTTTCGTTGTAAACGATTTCCAGCGAGTCAGGCTCCAGGTAATGGTAGACGACCATTACAGCAAGCCGATCACCAAACCACTCACGGTGAATTTGTTTTAGATCAATGGCATCGGGAACCGTCTGATTTTTACCCAACACAACCGGATAAATCACAAAGCGCGATTCTTCAGCATGCATCTCAAGGAACCGCAAAACATCATTGGCTTTTTGCTCCGTCACCAGACCTTGCGGATCGATAAGATATTCGGTCGGTTTGCTACCAAAAAATTGCTTTTGCAAAGCTTCATCGATGGGAGGTAAATCTGAACTTTCCTCCACTTCTTCGAATGGTGCCACGATGTCCCCCGGCTCCTCCCGTAGCACGACATATTCAGTCGGAACCGTTTTCGCTACTTCCGTTTCCGAAGACGGTGCCAAGACTTTCTCTATATAGGCCATCCCACCTTTTGGCAATGATGCATCGGGCCACAGTCCACCACCGGGAAAATAGGGCACTGTAGCTCCATCCGATTTCCAGGACGGCAAATCCCCGGAATCGACTGCAGCTTCCACGGTCAGTATCCCCAAAAGAATACCGATCACAGAACGGTGAATCCACCTATTTCCAATTCTCTTCAAATTCGTTTCGGAATAACAAATGCGGTTGCTCCGTTTCGGGAACAGGATGCCTGTCGAAAGGACGCACTGAGCCGGGAATCTTAAGGATATTCGGTCCGTGGTGATTCCTCATCATAACCGATTGTTTTTCCTCACGACTGAGCCCTTTCATTTTCTTCGCCTGCTTTATCAGACTCTTTTCAACTTTCGTAAACAGATCGACTACTCCCGTTCCAAACTCTCCGTTTGCAAAATGTGAGCGTCCCGCAGCGAGAGCACGCAGACAGTCTTCTTCTCCTAAAAGCATTTCCGTGAAATATCCCAGCGAGAGCCCTGCCTTTTTGAAATTAACGTCCACGACGAGAAGCACCGCACTTTCATTGGTCTTAGCATATCCGGCGCCTTCTATAGTAACCTGATTCAATAGCCAGAAACCCAACTCCCCGATTGAAATCGTTTCGTTCAAGTCACCTAGGTAGACGGCAAAAACCAACTGAGGGAACCGCTTTTCCAGTCGGTTCAGCGTCCTTTCGATCATTTCAGAGTCCTTTACCCGAAGGCAATCAGCTGCGTCATGAACCCGGCGCATTTTGACCTGATTTGAACCGAAGCGTTTCATCGACTCGATCGCCGAATAGCCACAGGAATAGCAACTCTCCGCCTCGTGATCCACAGGCCGCTGACAACTGGGACATCTCATTTTCAAATCACTTCACCTACCGCCACGTTAACAAAAATTATTAATATTACTGTATTATTAACTTTTTCTAATTAACGTCAAGAGAAATGGATGGCTCCGAACCATATATCGGTTAAAAATTTGAAACTATCTACCTATACAAAGATGAAACGGGCAAAACTCATGTTACTCATCGTGGCGTTCGGGCTTTTTATATCAGGAGTGACCGTCTGGCCGGCGATACCTGAATTAAAACTGGGCAATCGCATACTCAGCTTAACCGGAGAATCGACAGGCGCACTGCAGCAGTTTGTGAGCCGGGTTATCGAGGGACTTGAAGCGGTAGAGCGGGACTACCCATTCCTGATGTATGGTTACGACTGGTTGGCATTCGCCCACATCTGTCTCGCTATATTGTTTGCCGGGGCAATTAAAGATCCGGTGCGGAATAAATGGATAGTCCAATGCGGACTGATCATGTGTTTTTTGATACCGTTTCTTGCGGCGATATGTATCCCCATACGGGAAATCCCCTGGTTTTGGTTCTGTATCGACTTTGCATTTGCCCCGGCTGCAGCTCTTCCTCTCTGGATCGCATTGCGCGACATTAATCACGCGGAGCAGAACTAAAGAAATCCGCTCGTAATTTTATCGCTTCCGAGGCTAAAAGTAACGCCATCGATCCCGAACGATCGTCGAATCCGTAGATTTCTTTCCGGGTGAGATAAGCTTCGAGGCTTTTCTGTTTTCCCGTTCCGGTACAGGCGCCCTCTACATTTCGTCCACTCAAGTCGATTCGTGAACAAATGGCTTTCCAGGATTTCCGAATCGCATCGTCCCATTCTTTACTTTCCAACCATCCATTTCTCTTCGCAACCAGAGCCGCGTAGGAAATCATACAAGTGCAGGTAAACTCCGGATAGGACTCCGGGTGATCAATAACCTGATGCCACATCCCGCTTTTATCCTGATGAGGCTTAAGCGCTTCCAAATGATTTAAAAGAGATGTTTTCGCGACATCGTAACCGGGATGTGAAGCTGGCAAGTCTTCAAGTATCATAGCAATACCAATCGCGGGAAATCCATTTCCCCGTCCCCAGGCGGATTCATCGAGAGGCGAGTGCCGATAAATCCCGTCGTCCCTCAGACAAAGTTTCTGTATATATTTGATCTGTTGCACGGCCTGATCGAAGTATTTGCGCTCCCCGGTCAAGGCACCCGCTTTCGCGAGGATGGGACCAGCCATAAAAATAGCGTCACTCATTTCACTGTGGAAAGGCATCGCTGGTTTTGGCGACCCGTCCTCATTAAAAGCAAGGTCTGCAGCATCGATTACCCGCTGCTTTGCGAGCGGGTTTTCTGCTGCGAGTTCCGCAAATATCAGCCTACCTGCAATGACTCCCCCGTTGCTCAGTTTCGCCGGAGATTCCAACTGCCCCGCAACAATAGGTTTAATCGACTCCAGTCCCTCTTCGCGGGAGCGAACTATCACCGAGAGAGCTTCCACATAACTGCCCCTAAAAACGGTTCCGTAATGATCCAGTAATTGCCCAATCAATTCATCAGGCGTCCGGCTGATCCGCTCTTCCAGATTTTCTGCGTGCCCGGTCAGCGTGATCGTCAGTATTGCTATTATTAACCCAAGTTTCATCGGGACTATTCTCGCAGCACCTGACTCGAACACAATTAAGAAGAGCTTTTCAAACTCACAGAAACGCTCTAGCCTTAGTAGATCACCAGCTCAAAACTATGTTTGGAAAAAAATCTAAAAAAACAGAGGAAGAGAGAAATGAGAGCCGGGTTGGGATCTTCGAGGAAATTGTCGATAACCTCCCCGTGGCGCTGTTTGCTAAAGACGCCTCTGATGACTTTCGATTTATCCTCTGGAACAAAAAGCAGGAGGAGATCACGACGATTAAAAGCGAGGACGCGATCGGAAAAAAGGATTCCCAGCTTTTCTCTCCGGATTCGGCCGAATATTTTCGCGAAATGGATGAGGCGGTGATTAAAAAAGGCAGATTGGTCACGATCCCCGAAGAAATTGTTGATACGGAAGGCGCGGGAGAAGTTTATCTGCGAACTCTGAAACTGCCTATTTTCCGGGAGAACCGGACGATCGTGGTAGGGATCAGTGAGGATATTACCGATCGGGTGAAAGGCCGGGAGCAGCTCGAAAAATTGAACCGGAATCTGTCAGAAACCAACCGCGAGCTGGAAGTCACTCAACTTCAGTTAATTCAGGCCGAGAAACTGGAATCGATCGGTCGACTCGCTGCGGGGGTGGCTCACGAAGTCAAAAACCCACTGGCCCTTCTCGTAATGGGCGTTGAGTATTTGAGCAGTGGCATCAAGCCCGACGACCCTAACGTCCCCGTGATCCTTGCGGAAATGAACGATGCGATTGCGCGGGCTGACCGGATTGTGAGGGGGCTGGTTGATCTCTCATCCAATCGCAAAGTCGAGAAGGAATCAACCGACCCGGTGGAATTGTGCGAACACGTTTTGCTTTTACTACGCCACGAAGTGAACAAACACTCCGTCACAATCACTAAGAAATACGACTGTGAGGATACAACGATCCAGGTGGATCGGGGCAAATTTGAGCAGGTTTTCCTGAATGTGATCACCAACGCGATCCATGCGATGACGGATTGCGAGTCTCCGGAACTGCTGATTTCCATCCGCAGCGAAACTCTGACCAATGTTCCCCGGAACGAAGGCGCTCGCGACGCGCACCATCTCAGAAGCGGAGATCACGTCGTCATTTTTGAAATCACAGACAACGGCTCCGGAATTGCCACCGGGGACATGGACAAAATTTTCGACCCCTTTTTTACCACCAAGGCCACCGGTGCCGGAACCGGTCTGGGGCTTTCCGTGGTCAGAAAGATCGTGCAACTACACGAAGGTCGCTTTTCGCTGACCAACCGGCAAAGCGGAAGCGGAGCCTGTGCTAAAATCATGATTCCTTCGACACCTAAATCACTGACCAAAGGTCCGTTCCCCCAAACTCCCGGAGCAGATCTTTAAACTCAACTCCGCCTCCCTATGAAAATTTATCGATTCCTAATTCTGGCGTTACTGGTGACCTCCTGCGGAAAACAGGAGATCGATCCGGACCTGATCATTCCCGATCGAGCGCAAACCGACCTCCGAAAGCCACAATGGGTTCCGGATGATGAAAACTATCCCCTCTATCCTGAAGTCAAAGAAAGAGGGCCGGAAACCGGTTCACTCCCGGCCCCGGTCGATACCTCCGCTAAGACTTTTCCTCCTCTGGTCGACTCCATCCTCAATAATCCGGAGAGTGCCGCCGCGATTGAGGAAGCTTTGACCCAGGCCATGGAGAGTGCTCCGGCAATTCTCGAAGGCATTCAGAAAATCGCGGCCGAAAGCCAGGGCGGAAACCGCAGCATCGAAAGTTTTGCCCCGGAAATGCTGGAAGCTATCTTAAATGGCAGCGCCGATATCCCGCCGGAAACGGTCGATCAAATTTCCGGAGTGATCTCTGAATACGCGCCTCTGGTTCTCGAAGGTATTCTCGAGCAAAAGCCCGAGGGGGAACGCTCTCTATCCGGGTCGGTTGCTGGATTCATTTTGAAGAAGATCCTCGAGTCGGATCGCCCGCCACCTCCGGTAAAGCCCTGACCTTTATACACAATTTTTATAGTTGTCGAAATCGGGGAGCGGTCGAGCGCGCCGTAGGCGACATCGAGGGGCGCTAGACTGGTGTGGAAGTTGACGATCGTCGGTTTGTTCAATCCTCGCCGGTCCTCTTCGACCCTGCTCTGAAGAGTCGCATACCCAGGGAGATCACATGCAAGCCCGTGGGGCGGTTTGAGTGCCCCGATGAGCCAGGCAGGCGGTTGTAGGGAGAGCTATGACACTAACGCTCCACAAGCCTCCAACGGCATAATGCTGAAAACCATCGCCTTGCGTCCTATGAAAATTATATTTCACTTTTCTTGATTTTTCTCTGTACAATTATGATTATTACAGTACCCCTGAAATGCGGCTCCCGCATTTCCATTTGAACGAATCCATCCATAGCGATTTTGAAACGATTGACTTGGGCGATCAACGCCTCGTCAGTCGTTTCTTTATTGTATTACGCCGGATGATGGATTCACCATTGAAAAGCATTGCCGCAGCCTGTCGCGGCTGGGCCGAAACGCAGGCCGCCTACCGTCTGCTTAACAACATGAAACTCAAACCGTCGGCCATGCTCGCGCCGCATCGGGAAGCGGCTGTCCTGCGCGCCGGAGAACATCGGTGTGTCGCAGTCGTTCAGGACACCACCGAGTTGGACTTCAGCACGAAGAAAAAAATGAAAGGCACTGGCCCGCTCAACAGTGAAGCCCGCCGGGGTTATCTGGCTCACACCCAGTTCATTATCACCGAAGACCGTCTGCCTCTCGGTATTCTCGATACCCATATCTATGCCCGCAGTGACGAGGATTTTCGCAAAAGAAAAAAACAGGCACCCATCGAAACGAAAGAAAGCTACCGGTGGCTCAAAGGGTATCAACAAGCCTGCGAGCTCGCCGAAAGCCTGTCTGAAACTGAGGTGTTTTCAATCAGTGATCGAGAAGGTGATATTTATGAGATTTACTATCACTGGGATCAACTACAAACCAGCTCCAAACCCTTTGCTCACTGGATTATTCGAGCAAACCAGAACCGATCTCTGGTTGCGCCCGATACTGAAAACCAACCCGCCGATGAGGAAACTGACAATGGCGCCCCACCGGCGATGATCACTCAAAAACTATTCGAAAAAGCCTCTTCCGGCAAAGAACTAGGCACTATCGAATACGAGATAAAATCCAAAGAATATATGAAAAAGGTGAAGGGGAACCGATCCCTCACCGTGCGCAGCAGCCGAACCGTGAAGCAACGAATCAGAAGCTGCAAAGTCACACCCAAAGCACCTTACCGGAAAGGGTCGAAACTTGGGAAGGTCACATTCTGGGTGATCTGCGCGCAAGAAATTGATCCGCCGGAAGGTGAGGATCCGATCTACTGGGTTCTTTTGACCAGTAAACCGGTAAACAATTTTGAAGACGCCCAAAGAATCCTGAAACTATATCTGGCCCGTTGGGAAATCGAGGTATTCCACCGGGTATTGAAAACTGGATGCAAAGTAGAGGAAATACAACTCAAAGACGATCCCGCTGTATTGAACTGCATCGTTCTCTATATGATAGTGGCGTGGCGGATTCTCTATTTGACCTGGCTGGGCAGAGACTGTCCCGAATTGCCCTGCGGTGTATTTTTCGAAGAAGCGGAATGGAAGTCAGCCCTTGCGGTCTCCCGGCTATCGAAACCGAAGAAAAACAAAAAGAACGGTGAGCAGGCCAAGGATCAGCAGCAACCCGATGAGCCAACACTGGGAGAGATGCTCCGAATCGTGGCTGAATTGGGCGGCCATCTTGGACGCAAAAACGACGGACCGCCCGGAGCTCAGGTGATTTGGCAAGGCCTGAGTCGGATCCGCGACTTTGCCATAGCCTGGGAAGCCTTTCGGAATTGAGGCCGCCCAGTGCATGATGCAACGCTAAATAGCGAACCTCTCCCGGGATTTACGACCGTTCCGGTATTGGAGCCCTAATCGTGGCCTCACCAAGGGAACCGATCTGTGGAAACTTCGGCCTCAGGAGCGCAAACACACATCACCGTGCGAGCCCTCGATAAACTATAAAAGTTGTGTATAAAGGTCAGGGTAAAGCCCGGGGGCTATTGATCACAATTCAATCGCTCCGTTTTTGACGAGTAAGCGGGTCGCATCGACGAATTTCTCATCGAGCCAATCGAGATTCGTCGTTGTGATAATTTTCTGGGAATCCACCGGCCAGGTCGCCATGAGGTGATTCCGACGCGCCGGATCTAATTCGCCGAACACATCATCGATCAACAGAATCGGTGGTTCGTCCCTTTTCTGGATAAACAGTTTCGTTTGAGCGAGTTTCAGGGCCAGCGCGATGGTTCTCTGCTGCCCTTCACTGGCAAATTTTGACGCCGCCATCCCGTTCAATTTCAGTTCCAGATCATCGCGGTGGGGGCCAGCAACGGTGCGTCGTTTGTTGAACTCCTCATCGCGGCGACCGCCAAGCTCAGCCATCAGATCATCGTTTTGGCCTGAACCGCATTCGTAGAGCAGCTGGAGATCTTCAGAAACCCGTCCGCTGATCTCAAATTGCGCCGTTGAGGCCAGAGGATCGAGCGAGGCGACCAACTCACGTCTCCGTCCCGTGATAATTCGCCCTTCGTGATGCAGAATTTTCGTGTAGGCATCGATTTGCTGCCACTTCGGCGAAGCATCCCGTTTCAGTAGAAAATTGCGGGAACGCAGTGCCTTCTCATAGGCTTTCAAGGCGGGTCGGTAATCGGGAAATAGCTGACTGGCCATGAAATCGAGGTACTTGCGGCGGCCCTCTCCCCCTCCGCGAACCAGAGCGAGATCATCATTTGCCATCCAAACCACCAACGCGCTGTGGCGCAGGTAATCACCGATCCGTTTCTGGACTTCGCCATCGACGATCAGTTTCCGTCCCGATTCCCGAAACTGGAGCCGGAGCTGAAAACTTTCGTCCCCCTCGATCTGGCCACCAATGGCAAAACTGTCGGTGTGAAATCGCGCGCATTCGGCAAGAGTCGAGGTGCGCGGACTCTGGAGGCGCAGCATCACACAAATGGCCTCGAGTATCGACGTTTTCCCCTGTGCGTTATCGCCATGGAAAATGACAATCCCGCCCGGCAAAGGAACCCGCAGCTGGGAAAAACAACGAAACTGGTTCAAGTCGAGAGAACGCAGTTTCATAATTTACACAGGGTTCGGTCCGGGACTGTACAGGGTACCATTCCGGATTGTACCCTGTACAGTCGAAAAATTCACACCACGTCCTTACGTTGCGGAGCTCCCGGCTTCCTAATTTTCAAATTTAAGATTTGGACGAACAGGGAAAATCCCATCGCGAAATAGATGTATCCTTTCGGAAAGTGCAGGTCGAGCCCCTCAGCAATTAATGTGATACCGATCAGCAACAGAAAACTCAACGCCAACATCTGAACTGTAGGATGCTCCGTGACGAACCGTCCGATTCGCCCCGCGAAGATCATCATGCAGATAATCGCGATCAAAACCGCGATAATCATGACAGGCAAATCTTCTGCCATCCCAACTGCGGTAATCACCGAATCCAGAGAGAAAACGACATCGAGCAGGGCAATCTGAACCATGGCGGACAGAAAAGAGTTCGCGACGTTGGCGGGAACTTCCTCCTCCTCATGTCGGATGTGCTGGTCGATCTCCTTGGTCGCTTTAGCGAGGAGAAACAATCCGCCGAGCAGAAGAATCACATCTTTTCCGGAGATACCGATATCAAAATACGGAACCCGGAACAGATCCGTGGTCAGTCCCATGACCCAGGTGATGGACAGCAGCAGGAGAACCCGCAGGATCAGCGCCAGAGCCAGACCGATAAACCGGGCCTTCGCTCGCTGGTGTTCCGGAAGTTTTTCGACAATAATTGTGAGTACCACAATATTGTCGACCCCGAGAATAATCTCGAGCGAGGCAAGGGTCGCCAAGGCAATCCACGCTTCCGGAGAACTGATCCATTCCATCATAACATCTTACGGCTTAAAGAATCGTTTGGCCTTCTCGAAGAAAGACTCACGCATCGGAGTGTTTTTCTCGGTCAAAGTATCCGTAAAGGCCTGGAGTTTTTTCTCCTGATCTTTGGACAGCTTAACCGGAACCTCCACCTGCACATTCACAAAAAGATCCCCTTTCCTTCCGGTCCGGACATCGGGCACACCTTTGTCCCGGAGACGAAATGAAGTATTGGTCTGAGTCCCGTGTGGCACTTTCACCGAAGCTTTCCCTTCCATAGTCGGGACGATTAGCTCCCCGCCGAGGGCCGCGGTGTTGAACGCGAGCGGCACTTCGCAGTAGAGATCGTTTTCATCCCTCTCGAAAATATCGTGCGGCTTCACATGCACCACCACATAGAGATCTCCCGCCGGACCACCTCTGACGCCGGTATCGCCACTGCTACTCGAACGCAGTCGGTTACCATCGCCGATACCCGCAGGAATCTTCAGCTTGATACGGCTGGTGCCATCTTTCCGCCCTTCACCGTTGCATCCTGTGCAGGGATTGGAGAGACTCTCCCCAGCGCCATTACACGCCGGGCAGGGTTGCTGAACCTGAAAGAATCCGCGGCTCGTGATGACCTGGCCCACTCCGCCACAGGTGCTGCAGCTCCGCAGATCCGCTTTTCCACCCTGGGCTCCGGTTCCGGTACAGGAATCGCAGGGAACGAGGCGCTCGATGCTGATTTCCTTTTCGACGCCTTTTACCACGTCTTCCAAATCAATAGGAAGGTCATAACGAAGGTCGGAACCTCGCTGACGACCATCTCCACGGCCCCGGCCTCCGCCGGCAGCACCGAAAAAGTCATCGAAAATGCTGCCGCCGCCCCCGCCGCCCCGGCCACCGCCGAAGACTTCGCGGAAAATATCAAATGGATCGCCGCCAAAGCCGCCTCCCGCAGACGGACCGGTTCCCTGACTGAACGCGCCATGACCATATCGATCATAGGCAGCCCGCTTTTGGGGATCGGAAAGCACCTCGTAGGCTTCGCCAAGTTCTTTAAACCGGTCCTCGGCTTCTGGATCATCCGGATTTTTATCCGGATGATGCTTCATCGCCAACTTGCGATAAGACTTCTTAATTTCGACATGCTCCGAGGTCTTACTCACACCGAGCACCTCGTAATAACAACGTTTGGCCATGGTCGCTTTCCTTAAATCTATTGGTTAAGCAGATCCACCTTCCTCGGCTTGCTCCGCTTCATTTCCTTTTGATACGACGACGTTGGCCGGTCGTAAAAGTCTGTCCTGTAGGCGATAACCGCTTCGCATTGCGTAGATAATCTTACCTTCCGCAACGGTATCACTGACTTCCTGCTTGATTGCCTCATGCAGATTGGGATCAAAATCGTCTCCTTCCGAAACTTCGATTACCTCGACCCGGTTTTCTGAGAGGAAATCACGAAGTTGCTTCTGCACCATCGCCATCCCCTGGTAAATAATTGAGTTTTCCCCTTCATTCTGAGCCGCTTTCAATCCCATTTCGAAATTGTCGATTACGGGCAACAGCGTACTGAGCAGGGAAAAGTTAGCGTATTGAATCGCTTCGGTCCGCTCCCGGATCATCCGCTTGCGATAGTTTTCAAGATCGGCCTGACTACGGGCGGCAATATCTTTGTATTTTTCGATTTCACTCTCTTCAGACTCGATCACAACTTCCTCACTTTCCTCTTCAAGAATCGTTTCCACCACCTCGATATCCTCGGGAGTTACCGTTTCGGCACTTTCCTCTTCAGGAACGGGCAAATCGATTCCACCTTCATCATCAATTAGAGGATTCACTGGATCCCCCTCTGGTTTTTGATTTTCTGTATCACTCATGGTTAAACTTACGAATAAAATCGTAATCCCGAAAATGGTATTCAAATCGGGATTTTAAGAAACGCGCACTATTTACCGCTTTTCGACCGCAATCAAGGTGATGTCGTCGGTCGGGTTCGTTCCTGCGCTGAAAGATTCGATTTCTTTCATGATGGATTGCAAAATATCGTCGGCAGACGTCCCATCAGCATTACAAAAAGCTTCCTTAAATCGCTCAAAACCAAATTCTTCGCCGTCTTTGTTCAGCGCTTCGATCAATCCATCCGTATAAAGGAGCAATATATCGCCCTTCATTAGAATCAACTCATGATTCTTCACCACTCGATTGAAGACGGAGCCTTTATCCACTCCCACCGCCAGGCCCGGAACCTCACAGACTTCCACCTGGTGGTGTTTTTTCTTTGTCCGGCGAATCAGGGGAGGTTCATGTCCGGCATTGGCAATGGAAATCGCATCGGAGCCTCTTTTCAGAATCAAATAGAGGAAACTGACAAACATGTCTTCGCGAATATCCGGAAAAATCGACTGATTCACCCCATGGAGAACCGAAGCAGGCTCCATGATTCCACTGGAATTGGACCGAAGCGAAGAACGACACATCGCCATAATCAGCGAAGCCGCGATTCCTTTGCCGCAGACATCGGCGATCGCCACGCCGTAATGATCATCGTCCACCTTCACATAATCGTAATAGTCACCACTGACGTGACGGGCGGGTCGATACGTAGCCGCCATCCGGTAGTCCGATAACTCCGGGTCACTTTTCGGCAAAAGAATGCGTTGAATCTCACTTGCCTGAGACAATTCATTTTCGAGACGGCGCTTTTCATGAGCCTCCGCATGAATGATTGCACTCCCCAGAGCATACGAACTCTGTTCGGTCACACTCGCAAACACATCCTTATCATTCGCACTGAAAGGTCGACCGCCCGGCCGGGTCACGGCGAGCACGCCGATTTTTTTGTGAGCATACACCAATGGAGCTGCGAGAAAGCTCACTCCATTGTGAAGTAGTTCCGAGCGGTTTTCCTTATCGAAATACTCGGAAAGGTCATCGATCGACAACACCGAGTTCTCCTGAAGCGTCTGTCCAATCAGACCCTGACCTTTATTCAGCGGAGACAGGCGAATGTAAGACCGGTATTTTTGCGCGCCCGATTCCGTGTCCTCCTCCCCCTTCAACTCTTTCGGAAGCGGTAAAATGGGAACTGTGCCCTTGGTCTGCGAGACCGGTACCAATTTATCGAACTGATTATCAACCAAATACAGAATACCGGCCTTCGCACTGACCACCCGGGATACCCCCCGAACGATATACAAATGCATCTTTGAAGGGGAACTGTCTTCGATCAACTCTTCACCCAGACCGTGGAGAAAGTCGAACATGCGCCGCTCTTCGACCTCGATTTCTTTTTTCTCCTCTTCGGCCTTCCGGACTGCCCGGTGCAAGTTATTCCAAAGGTAAAAAAACAGCCCTATGCCGCCGAAAATGATGGACGCGTATATTAAATGTTCCATCGCTCTTACAGAGAGGAAGATTGGGCTGAAGTTCAATCCTTCGTGGCCCTGTCGAGATCTTCCCTCAAATAGGTCAACACGTCACCAAATTCCTGCCGGTTTTTCTCGTTCGCCGAACAGATCGTTTCGTGAGCGTCGAGAATCATGGTCGATTTTTCAATCTTGTCGATATCTTCAGATTCGAGCCGATCCAGCGATGAAGCAATCAATGTTTCGAGATCTTTCGATTCTTCGCCACCACAGTCGATCGTGATCAAATTATCGAGACCCAGCTTACAGATCGACTTCACGTTTCGTTCGTTGGGGTGGATCACTTTGACTTCTCCACATTCACCCTCTGCCGTCACATTACCGGCCAGCATTGTCAGGATCCCAATGAAGGTGGAATCGATCAACTGACAGTCCTTCAAATCGATTATAAATTTCCGAAGCCCCTGAGCGAAACGGTCGGAAAAAAAGCTCCGGATACAGCTCGAAGTGTCCTTTGTAGCAACCCCATCAATACGAACCCAGGCGATGTCGTTTAGGCTTCCTACGAATATGGAGGTATCAGAACTCACGGTGTTAATCAAATGAATTAGTGAGAAGTAATATAAGACGAGCAGGACCGCTCGTCGATTCAAAGTTCGCGGGAATTATCGTCTTCCCTAAATCTCTTGCTCTGGAATCTAAGGAATTCGTAATCTACTGCCACAGAAATGATTTAAATTCATCAACAACAGCACCATCCTGAACAATCGAAGCCTTCCATTGAGTCACGGCCCCTCTGTCGGAATAATCATCTCCGATGATTTCAAAGTTAGTCGAATTAGTCCGGTGAGGGATATCCACCACCTTCTCAACGACAAAAATTTTCGGCCCCGTCACTGCTTGCCGATACTGAAGGCGAACCGTCACAGGCTGATCCTGATTATCGGCGCTCCAATAAATCGTGTAATAATTACCATATCGATCACGGTAATCCTTACTGGTCACCGCCCCGTAGATTTTCCGGCGGTATTCGAAATCGATCATCTTCTCTTCGGTTTGGGGAGCAACGCCCGGCTGAAGATGATAAGGGTTCACTTTCGTAATGTGAGCACCGCTTTTTACGGTGCATGAAGTCATGCAAAGCGTCCCGAGAAGGAAGGCTAAACCTGACAAAAACAGAACTGGACGAACCGTTGGTTTCATCAATTATCGAATTTAATCATTCGTCGCTTTACCCAGCTTGTCACGCACAAAATGGAACTTTTTTAAACGAATTGTGCGTGGAAATTAATAGTCGAATTCCCCATAATTCCCAGTGAAAACAGCAAACTGGAAGTGGGTTTGTAGATCCGGGGCTCCGGGCTCGAAGGCCCGGTGCCGGGGATCTAATCGAAAAAATTAATAAGTATGTCGCCCAACCTGACCGGTTGAAGGAGGCGCAGGGGGATAGTAATAAGGATCGACCTGCTTTTGACGCTGATGGTTATTCGCAGCCGCACCAACCGCCCCGCCAATCACACCTCCGGCGATCGCTCCGCCAACACCGCCGTCATTATCAAGAATGGCTCCAGTTACCGCGCCAATGGTGGCTCCGGCCGCTACGGTTGCACCCCGACTCCGATCTTTGGCGCAGGATGAAAGAGCGAAGGTGGCCAAAAACGGAAGCAAAAGCAGGGACTTTGAAGCTTTCATGAGGGTGTCGATACTGAAAGACGAGCCAACCTTCCCAATATGCAATATCCCGACCGGAGCAGGAGATCCATCAAATCAAGGTGAGTTCCATCGCAAATTGGAATATCGGTGTAAACTCCCTCAACCAACATGGAGCGCCTTGGCATTTACATTTTTGTGTTCTTCTTTCTGGGTCTGGCATTTTTTGAGCGGGCCCGAACCATCGGGGAGACAGGCTCGTTGTGGCGGGTTCTATTCCGGAATTTTTTAATTCTGATCTTCGCCGTGGCAGGCTACCTCTTCATCGGCTCTGACTTCACACGTCCGGGGTTCCCCAACGAATGGTTCGAAACCGCCTCCTCGGTCTTTCGCTACGAGGCGCCTTACGGAGTCACAGGAATCGATCATCGAAACACTCTCCTGCTGGAAGTGACCAAAAACTGCCTCCTTTCCGGTGCCGCGACCTTGATTGTCGCAGTCGGAATCTGGGAATTGAAAATCCGCCTCTGGAGCAAATGGCTCCTCGTTGCCGTCTTTAATCTTCTGATCTATCCCGGCTTCGCAATGGCTCAGGCTCCAAGCGGGTTTCTGAAATATTACGACTTTGCCGACGCGCTTTTAATCTGGGCTCTTCCCGCCTGCTTTGTTCTCGGAATCCGCCTGCCGGTTTCCCCTTTGGCTTTACCTGATGAGAAAGACATCAAGATCCTCCCCGGAATCAAACATCGATTCCTGTTCAGCCGGGGAATTGGATTCACGATGGTTTTCCTCGTCCTCAACGCGACCACCCTGGAGGGCCATTCCTGGATTCTTTCAAAAACCCTGACCCTGATCCCCGCGAGTTTCACGATCATCTTCTGCAACCTTCTTTTCTTCGGCCTTTTCGGACGAAACCAAATGGAACGCTACAGTTACGCACCGCCATTTTTCGCAATCATGGCGGCGCTGGTATCGACCCAGGCCTGTGATCAATACCAGCCTGAGCAAGCAATACTGGCAGGAGTGATCGCGACCTTTATTACAATGCTATACCTCCGATTAGCACCCCTTAAAATCAGGATCTGGGACCCGATCGCCTCGGTCCCGATCTTTATGCTAGGTTCGTTTTCCGGAATCGTGATGGCGACGATAACCAGCGCCGCTTCGCTATTCCCCCAGATCGCAGGCGTGTTGATGTGCTGCGTCTGGGGCGTCGGAAGCGGTGCTCTACTGGTGGTAGTTCTACAGAGACTGCGAATTGTCAGTCCTGATAGAAAAACTCCCAATCAGCCTCGCGAAGATTTGATAGATCCCGCATGATCGGACTTTCCGATCGGGCAGACTCCTCAATTCCGCTGAGGCATACCTTTATCGGCGTGCCGTCAAAACCCTGTTTCTGAGTGCTCAATTGTTTCAAAACCTCAAGAGCTGAAGCGGAGCAGGTATCGCGCTCGTAGATCGCCAGCAGAAACAAATCGTAGTCAGATAGCGAGGTTGCCCCAAGGTAAGGCAAGTCTTCCATCGCGATAAGAGTAAGATCGTCCGGACGGGCGATGCTGCCATTCTGCTCGAAGAATGACGTCATCGATCTGGCAGATACCAATGACGACCAAACCGCCAACGGTATCCGTTGTTTGACCGGTGACCGTGTCGTGCCGCGGAGGGGCGTGGTTCGAATTCGATTAGGAAGAGTTGAGGTGATCCGGGCCTGACTCTGTTTTAGAGTTCCGTTTATAATGCGGGAACCGGGGAGCGAAAGCTCTACGTCGTCCCCGTTTTTGAGACGATTTACCATGACGGTAAGCCCTCCCGAAGTAAGAAGTGTGTCATTTATTAGGAAGTTGGTGTTAAGTGTTCACCAATATCCTATCGATCTGAATTTTTTACGTCAAGACTATATTCTACGAAACTAAAACTTCCACGTGTCCGGTCTAACCCGGCACTAGGCTGACACATGCTGCCACAGTCGGCAGGCACCGTTTGAGTAGATATCTTTATAAATCGTCACCGTCACATGGCGGCACAAGCGACGCCCACAGGAATCGTAGTAGAACGTTGGCTGACAGCGCTGGCTCACGATTTCAGTCCGGACTTTGACCGGATCGCAACACTGAGCGGACTGGGTAATCACCGTAGTTCGAACCGAAGGTTGGGCCTGATATCCAAACCGGTGAGGCGCGGCATTGTACCTGCGCGGATCTTCACAATGTCGGTATACCGGAGTCGGCACCATGTTGTATCGCACAATCGGAACAACCGGGCTGTAGCAAAAACTCTGGGCCTCTGAACGATTCACGATAGCAAGCGAACTCAGAGCGATGATAATCAGGAGTAAAGTTTTCATAAAGCTAGGGTTCCCTTATTAAACTTTATTTTTTCGATTAAATACAGAAATTTTATCAACAATCTACTTTTTCTGAAGGGCTCTCGCGATCGCCTCAATCAGCTTTTTATTCAGATCCGGAGAATGCCCGGTGTGCACCCATGCTATTTTTCCGTCTTTCCCGATCACGACCGTATGGGGGATCCCCTTCACTTCATAATCACGACCTGTCTCCAGTTGAAAATCCAGACCTACCGTGGTTCCGGTCCAGCCCCGATTTTCGAGGAATTCGTTGATGATTGGAGCCGTCTCAGCCTGATTAACCGCGCAAAAGTCGACTGGCTTGCCCCGGAACGCGCTCAAGGCACGGAAGACTTCGGGCATGGCACGAATGCACGGTCCACACCAGGTCGCCCAGAAATCGAGGACCACGACTCTCCCTTTCCGGCTCGACAGTTTGAATTCACCGCCGTCCAGGAGTGGTAATGTAAAATCCGGAGCTTCTTTTCCGATCATCGGTGAAGATTCTGATCCGTCGCCTTTGGGAATTGCCGGATCAGGGGTGTTCTCCAGCACCCAATCCGAGTAGGCGAGTTGGTCAGAAGTTGATTTCCGCCCAAGACGATGAGCCGGACCCTGCTTCACGTTTCTCATCGATTGAATCGGAACTTTGCAGACGCCCAGGATATTCGATTTGCCGATAAACATCTCATCTTTTGCTTCGATGTTCTCAGCAGCAAGGTTTAAGCGGGTCCCGTCGTGCAGCACAAATTGATGAGTCACCAAAAAGTCGTCTTCCAATTTCAACTCAGGCTTGGTCCCCTCCTCTCCTTCTGGAGGCGGCGGCAGCAACCACACAATCGCTGCGACTCTCGATTTCGTCAGCACGATTTCCGAATCCCGGGACTCGAACACAATTTCCTCTCCCGAAGCGGACTTCAGCTTCCCGCGTAGCAAGTCGCCGTTCGACGCCACCAACACATGAGTCGGCGGATCTTCGCGGTGGAAACGCGGGATGGTAAGAGCATTCTTTTTCGCTTCCTGATTGATGATCCGTTTGGGAAGAAATCCCGGCGATCGATCCACTGAAAATTTGGTGAACTCGATGTTGTTGGGATTGTCATTCCATCCCCGCCAACCTCCTCCGGTCATGATCACGATTCCATTCCCCGAAACCTGTTCCGGCTTCACATCCATACTGAGCGAGAGTTTGCCGTTCACAAACACTTCGATCTTATCGTGGCGGGCCGTGATCTCGATATCAGCTTCCTGATCCTTGATACTGACCTGTTGGCCATTAAAATTGAACCCTCCTCCGGGCTTCAACTGCCCGACCAGAATCCGGCTGCCCTGAGCGCCGATCAAAAGGTCAGTCGACGGCGAATCCCGGGAAAAATCGGAGCAAAACAACCTCAAAGTAAAGACTCCGTAGTTCGACTCCCACTTGGTGTGAAAACGAATTCGGTCGCCCACCAACAGATTCATATGCCCGAATCCTCCTTTGCGAAGCACCACTTTGTCGTCGGACATCGTGATGTCTTTGACCTCCTCAGCGTCTTCTATCTCGTCGAGTTCGATTCCATCGATGAGATCGGTCGGCTCAAGTTCGTCCTCTTCATCATTCTCGCTCGGTGGCAAGATTTCCCATCCCTTATCGATAAATCCATTGGGAACGAGTCCAGCCCCTTCGATGTCGACGGCACGAACCTTGGCGTAGGGAATTTTCACCGGACCCGTCAGATAGCTCGAGAACTCAACTTCCTTATCATTGATCGACACCAACTTGCCCGCGATAACCTCATCGTTAGTCAGATAGATTCGGGCATCGCCAACCACCTCGGTCGCTCCGGGATAAGCCTCCCTCGTGATTTCCACCGTTCTGGATTCCGCCATGGGACTGGCATTTTCAGAACCAATCGGCTTCCAGGACAATAAGGTATTCGACGCGCCTTGATTACCCGGTGTCAGGGCTCCCCCAATTAGCAGCGTGCCTGACTTAATCCGGTCCGACGGCTGAATCACGGGATCATTTGACTCCGGAAAATGCAGCGATTTGGCATCCTTCAGCTCAGCGGTAAACTCTTTGCCCAACCAGGTCGGGTTGACCCGCACTGTGTCATGGCTGATCGAGACCACTTCGCAGGAGATGATGCCTCCGTCATACCAGGACAGGCGGGACAGCGGGGTTTCCGAAATTTCCCGCGAGCCGGTAGAAAAAACCAATTGGTCAACTTTTGAGAGCGGCATCTGGCGACCTTCGACTCTCATGCCTTCACGGGAACTCATTTGCAGATTATTGATATCGAAAAGGACGCGCCCTCCATCCAGCTCAATTCTCGGCTTCGAAGCATCATAGCGGGCGATATTTCCCCCGTCCCAGTCCCGGACCACCAACCGGGATAGCCGAACTCCGGTTGTTCGGTTCAACAGGCGGAATCCTACCTGATTCGGATCCCGTTCCACCACGTTACGACGGGTCGATTTTTTGACGGTCTCTTTGTCTTCCGTTTCGAAATGTACCTGATCGAGCTCGGCCATCACATCGCCGTTTGCGTTGCAGATTTTGATGATCTTTTTATCCTGATCCCAGAAAATCCGGAGATCGATCTGATTGGTATCCTCCTCCAACTTCAGGATCGGCGAAAAACGGCTTTCACTGGTCAGGACCAGAGTATCGTCCCAGGTTTCGATCCGCGGCCCCGACTTGGGATCCTCGGTCACCCCGATTTCAATGTTGGGGCGCTCTCCGGGACAGGTTATCGAGAAAGCGATCTCCGCTTTTGCCGGGAAATCGATAGGGCGGAACAACTCTCCCCCCCAGCGGTGGGTCGCAAACTCCCCCGTTTTCCTCGCAAACCAGTAATCGGGATCTTTGTCGCTCCGGCCGAGTTCCTTCCAGCTGTCCAGCTCCACCGGGCCGGAATATTTGAGCTGCTGGTTATTCATCCGCTCGATGCGATCGAGGTAACTGCGCTTCACCACGAGGTTTTCCGAAAAACGCGGGCTTTTGAAAGTCACCGTTTCCGGTCCTATCTCGATCAGGTTGCCGAAAAGACGGTCCCCATTGGAAAATGTGATTCGGAACTGTCCCGACTCTGTCGAATTGTTCCCGAGATAGGATTTCGGAAACTCGATACTCTTCAGTTGATTCGGATTAAGGCGGAAAGGCCCCGCAAACGCTTCCGATTTCCAAGTGAGGCGGTCGCCACTGCTCGGAAGGATTTTTCCGTTCAGGGTATCACCGTTACGCCACGCCAACTTTGCCGTCGGGAGCGCACTTTCCTGAGATTCCGCAGACAGAATCAGGAAAAAAACAGGAATCAGATAAGTGTAGAATCGCGGCATCTAAAATCGTTCGTAGATCGGAAGAAACCGGTAATTCAAAGCCAGCGCGAGGAGCGACATCGCTGTACCATACGCTTCTCCATAACTTCCGGTGAAACTGCCGTTTTGTGCTTGTTCCGCAGCCAGTTTCCGGGCCGTATCGCGATTCCACTGAACCCACGAATCGTAATCAGCCTGAAACAATGCCTGCGCCATGTAGTAAATATAATAATGCCGGTGGCCGGACTCGCGATGTTTGAGCCGCTCCGTGATGTGGTTGGAAACCGCGCCGAATTCCTCCCATTCTCTTTTTTGACCCACGGAATAGACCAGCGTGGCAACCGCCGAACGGTTCACCGATTCCGCGCCACCGCCAAGCCCGCCGCTGTAGGCGACGTAACCGCTTGAAGTCGACGTATTCCGCTTGATGTAAATGAGTGCTTTTTCGATCACGTCGTTCGGAACATCGAATCCGGCATTCCGGCAGGCGAGTAATCCCATTAAAACCGAGCCGGTCACCGAAGTATCGGCATCCGTCGAAGTGGGCGAATACCGCCAACCGCCCCAGCGATTGCTGTTCTGCGATTTTGCGGCGAGATCAATGGCCTGCTCAATCGCCTCCGCAATGGTGCGGCGATCCTCTTTATCCTCAGTTCCATCCCACAGCGTCGCCTCATCCACCGCTCCGTAGGCTTCGGCAAGCGCCAAAAGCGCGAAGCCGTGGTGATACATACTGTTCGGAAAATAGCCGTTCGATTTGTCCTGCCCGATGATGAGAGCCCGCAGCGCGAGTCGCACGTTCCGACGATAACGCCCGAAGTTCGGATCCTCGCCACTGGCCAGAAAAGCCATTAAACAAAGCCCCGTGACACCGTTCTCACGGCGCCCCCGCCACGATCCGGTTTTGGCGTCCTGCGATCGGGCCAGAAAACTGAGCCCCCGGTCGTAAATCGCATCCACTTCCGGAGGGATTTCCGTCCCCATCCGGAGCAACTGAGCCTCACAAGGCAGACAAAATGCCAAAATCAGGGCCACCATAGCGAAAAACCGGGGACTGTACCCTGTACAATTTCGGACTGTACCCTGTACCGTTTCAGACTGTACCCTGCCAAACATTTCGCACCTGTGATTCCAGAGATCAAAAAGCCCAAAGGGCTGATTCAGACTAGCCCGGGGCAGCGCCCCGGGTTTGGATACTAAGAAATTTTCAGCGCTGAAGGCGCGATTCAATCTGGCCACGACGATGGGGCCTACAAATCTAGTTAATCCCCAATTTGGATTTCGTGTCACCCTCTTTACCACTGTTTGAATCGCACTTTCAGCGCTATTTCTGAGGGGCGTCCAAATTCCCGGGTCTAGTTTGAATCGCGCCTTTAGCGCTGCGAAATGTTTGACCCTGTACAGTGGTGGCTTCCAGCCGCAGCGTGTCAGTTTCATCACCGCAAAGGCATCAGCTATCCATCGGCGACCAAGAGTCACCGTTGCCAGAGCGCCCCCGGTGGTATCCACATGCTTCCCCCGCGCCCCTTTATCCTCTGATCGCATCATTCTTCGATCGTGATTTCGCCGGCTTCAATTTCGATTTCTCCACCGCGAAAAATGGCTCCAGGCTGAATTCTGACCGCTCCACCGTTCGCCGCTTTGATCACGACTTTGCCGCCCGCTTTGATGTTTCCATCGATTTTGATAGCTTCCGCTCTCTGATCACCGTTTTCGTTCTTCCGCTGATCCGCATCGTTTTTCGCCTTTTTGAGTCGGCGACGCTGTTCCCAGAAATGCTCCAAATTGGACGTTGCCGATTGGAGCCTTTCATACTGTCGGTCGGAAAGAATCTCTTTCAGTGTTTTTTCATCCGCCGCGTTGGCGAGAGACATCAGCATGTTTTTCTCGACATACTCTCCCCAGTAACGATGAATATCGTCGAGATATTCGTTGGCAGAAGAGTTGATGATCGGGCTCATTTTCGCCTTTTGCTGCGGAGTAAGACGAAGATAACTGTCGAGTGAAGCGATCGCCATTTCCGAAAAGGCATCGATCCGTGCCTGAGTCCGCTCGGCAAGAACGGTGTCGTATTTGCTGAGTTGCTCGGCGGAAAGCACGTCTTTCAGCGAATCTTTCCAAACGGCTTCGGTTTCACCTTCGCGATCAGAGTCGCGACCGCCGAAATTGACGTTGCCCATGTTCTGCAACATCTCGTTCACAGTCTCCTCATCGGACCCGGAGACCCGCTGACGGAAATAACGCTCCGCCTGCTCGTGCCACCGTTCCATGGAGCGTTTCGAAGCTCCTTTTGCCGCGAGAACGAGGCGTTCTTTCTGGGCATCGTTCAGTTCGCAAAGCCGCACGATGTCGTCGATCACAAAGCCCATGAAATCCATGCGCTTCTTCCGCTCTTCATCAGCCTGCTTTCGAACGTGACGGGAAATCTGCTCATCCACGGTGAGCCCTTTGCCGGAATCACTTTCCGGGGAAATTTCCTGCCCGATCGCAACCGTGGCAGCGAATAAGAAGGTAATTGAGATTCGTAACAGAGCACTCATACAGCAGTAACTTACAGGATTATCGAATTTTTTCGAGTTCGTTGAAATAGGTATCAAGTCCGTGGCGGAATTCTTCCGGAAATTCCTGTCCCGCTTTACCGGTGGACTGACCAACGGAACGTTTCGTCCCCTTAGCTGGATCCACAGGCATTCCCGGACTGACCCCGATGTCCGAAAGCGCACCGGCGTTTCCGCCGTTCGCACCGCCTCCGGGCGATCCCCCACCACCGCCGCCGCCATTGTTGGGCGGTTGACGATTGGTTTGGAGAAGTAATTCGATTGCTTCGGTCTGAGCCGCGATCACTTCCGGACCGGTATCGGGACGGGAAAGCCCACCACGCGCCTGGCGCATCACATCGGACACAAAGTTGAGCAGTTTCATTTCGTTCCCGAAATTCTCTTCGCCATCCGGAAGATCCAGCAAATCGATCACCACCTCATCGACGCGGGATCTCAAATCGGTCTGCGCCATTTCAAGTGGGTGAGTCTTTTCCGCATACTCCGAAGGCGACAGAGCCGAGCGGATGTTCTCCATTTCACGAGTCTCATCGCGCAACTCCATTTCTCCGCGTGCGATCTTCATCACTTCCAGAACAATTTCCGGAGGAAGGCTCTTCTTATCCCCACTTTCGCCGCTTTTCTGATCTCCCTGCGAAGCGGAAACCAACTCTTCGGCCCAGCGATCCAATGTGTCGGACCAAAATTCGGAAGCGGCGATGGAGCGTCCGTTGAAATTATTTCCGGCCTCTTCGCCGAGCTTTTTGAGCTGAGTGACCACTGCGGAACTCCGCATCTGATCGAGCACATTCTTGTAAATGCCATCCTGCTTCCGCTGGTAGTAGGCATCCAGATCGGATTGGATGGTGTAAAGTTTATCACTCTCTTCCGCTTCCGCTTTCGCCGTCTCGATAGCCACTTCCTGCAACTGCGCTGCGATCCGGTCCCGGGAAATCCCGAAACCGCCCGAAACGGTATCATTCAACTTTTTGGCAATCTCCAGCTGCTTTCGCGAAGCGGCTTTGAGACGCTTCACAAAGGTACTCGCCTCCAGGCTGGACAAAATTTCCTGAAGCTCTTCGGTCACCCGGGCAAATTCCTTCAACAATTCCTCCTGCTCAGCGAGAGCCAAATCGAGCTGTTCCTGAGACGGACTGGCGGCATCGCCATCACCCGATTCATTTTCCCCGGGTTCTTCCGCTTCTCCATTTAGCATCGTCTGGGGCAGACCCAGTGCCCCTTTGGACGGTGGTCCCGGTTCCTCCTTGGGAGCATCGGGATCGGTGGACTTCTCATCGAATCCCGATTCTTTGTCCGAAATCGACGGGGCTTTCGGTAACTGGGGCCCCTCATTTTTGTCTTCCCCGGATTTAGTTTTCGGAGAATCTGCCGGTTCCTGCTCACCGTTTTGATTGTTCACCGATGGTGCCGACGGGTTTGATTTCGAATCATCCGACTGCTCCCCCTTTTTATTCTTCTCATCCTGACTCTGACTTCCCGCAGCCTGAGCGGCTTTCTTGAGGAGATCCGAAACCGACGGCATCCGGTCCTTCGAAATTTCATCCAGAGAACGCATCATTTTCGCCCAGGACTCCAGCCGGTCCGCCGCAAATTCATCATTCTTAGTCGCCTGGCGAATCAAATCCCGCCCGCTCGTGGTAAGCGCCTCAAGCCGACGCGCATTACTCGACTCAGCGGAAGCCTGGCGCTCCAGTTTGCGGCGGTTCTCCGGCCGGTCCAGTTCCTCGACCGACAGTGACCGGAGATCCCGGTTCGCTTCGTGGAGCTGCTGCTCCCGCTCATAAACCTCGCGGGCGCGGCTGAACCATTTCCCGAGTTCATGAGTCAGCCAGTTGGCATGATCCGATGGATTCATGACGTGAAGAACAAACACAGGGGAGTAACTCCGGTTCCGGTTGGGAAGGTAATCCTCGGCATAGGCCCGGATTTCCAAAGTCTGCGGCTTCACAAAATTTCGTTCAGCGGAAAAGGTCCCGGTTGCCTCGATCGTACGCTTTTCAGGCCCACCGGGAGCCACCATCTTCCCACCCGCAGCCGGTTCCGGATTATGAACCGGATCGACCACACCAACCCACTCAAGCCCCACTTCCCGAAGGCCGAAATCGTCAGACGAATTGATTTCAAACGACACCACCTCGTTCGGCAGGACCACCTGCTCGGTTGACAGCTTCTTGGCAAACACATCAGGCTCGCCATCCGGAATCGCATTGACGCGGAGCTCGTAAGGAGACTTTGCGGTCAAACCATGCCGGTCCTCCCACTCAAACAGTTGCGTTTCACTGCCCTCAACCGGCTCAGGTCGGGTCGAGAATGAATTGCCCGACAGCGCGGCGGGGGTTCCGTTTACCGTAGCCTTCGCCAACTCGCGATTTGCGGTTCCAATAAAACTGGCGGTGGCACCTTCCACGACATCGACGGTTCCACCCCGAACCGGAATCACCGGATCGCTCTGATACATCAGATAATCCGGAAGCCGCACTTTTGCTGCGATGTCACTCAACTCGGGGCGGGCCATCGGTTTGATTTTTATTTTCTCAACCGCATCTCCCACTCTCAGCGAAAGCGCCCCGTCCTCTTTTTGAGGCGGCACGGAAAATTCATAAGCCGCGCTTTCATTGAGATCTGACTTCAAACGGGTTTTTCCCGGAAGTCGCACCGAAGCGGCATCGGGCTTCCATTCGGTAGATTCCCGGAGTTGCGGCGACAGATCAAAATGCTCGGCAAAGGGAACCACCATTTCCCGCTGGACCGGCTCAAGCTTCGCGAAAGTATATCGCTCAATCAAACGCCACGGCGTCAACCAGCGGGCCACCGAACTGTGAGCTGCGCCGGACACGATAATCACGGCGAGAGCCGCAAATAAGCCGAGGCCGATGGAGGTATACATCCACTTCCGATAGTGATTTTCCGGCACTGCGTCGGCAAACTCCTGATCTTTCACTTTTTTGGCGACCTGTTCCATGGCCGCAGTGATCAAGGTCTGGCTGTGCCCTTTTGCGGAGCGCTCTTTCGCCAAGTCGACAATCCCGAGCAGTTCATCCCCCAGACGGGGATAACGCTTGCGCAATACCTTGGCGATCTGCCCCAGCGAGCGCTTTTGCCAAACCCAGCGATGATACCGAATCGGAATCCCGATCGCCGGAACGGAGAATCCCAGAAAGAGAATCATCCATCGAAGCCAGATCGGTGTGTCGATAAATCGGTCCAGCGCAAAAACGAAAAGAAAGGAGAGAATCAAGCCGGCGATTCCGGCGAGAGCGCCTTCTCCAATTTTAACGGACCATAGACGGCTTCGAAAATCCTCCAGCTTACTTTGCAGCACTGGCGGTATTTCGAGTTTCTCGGTGTGTTTCATAGCCCTGGAGGCTGAAAAGGGGGCGATTCAGCAACGTACAGAAGCACACAAACGCTAAATTTCCAGCCCAGATCACGCCGCGAAAGTCTGTCAGGAAGTTCTAAGAATTTCGTCATCAGCCCGAATCATCCCGCCTCAATGCGGGAACATTTCCCAGCCAGGTCGATAGGGCGGAAACCACGATCATTGTAACCAGCAGATTCTCGGCCCGCTCCGTGTTCACTCCGGCTGAAAAAATGATCGCCGAGCTGACTATTCCGCACCCAAGCACCAGGGCGAGAATGCCGCCAAACACAAGACGGCCTTTTCGCGACTCATTCGAAAAAGTCATCGTCGCAGGAATGGTCGAAGCGAGAAACATCGCCCCGAGTGGGGTGAAAGGGATATACGGTCGCAAAATGCCGTATGCGAGCAGCGGGATTCCAACGATCAGCGAAATCCCGATCCAGAGACCATGGATCACCTCGCTTTTCAGCAGAGCACGTCGAGCCGACCGATCCAGGCAGATCAAAAAGTTACCGATCCCCGGAGCCAGCCAAATCCAGAGAATCAGGGTTAGCCAGAGGCCGATGAGAGTGAATTCAGCCCACTTCCCGCCAATCTGGCGCAGGGGCACCCGCAAAAGCTGGTAGGCGATGTAAGCGCCAATGATAATTCCCCACTGCCCCTTGCCGGTAAAGCGCTGCATGAAAAAGCAGTAGGAAAGATACATCCGGTAAAACCAGGACCGCGCCTTGAACGATTCAATCAACCCCGTCCTCGCGGAGTCCATCGAAGAATCGAGCCGTAACGCTTCCCGGAAATGCTCCTCAGCTTTCCGGTGATCCCTTTTCTGCAGCGCGGCCCAACCGGCATTGAGATGGGCATAGGCACTTTCCGGATTCTCCGAGAGCTGAACATCTACCGCTAACTGGTTTTCGTCGGACTTACCCTGAAGTCTCAGCACGTTGGTCAAAATGTGACTCGCATTGGAGTCGTAGGGATCAATGGACAGCGCCACCCGGCAGTTTTCCTCCGCTTCAGCCCAGCGATGCAACTCGCACAGCGCCGCCGCTTTTGCCCCGTAGTTGAAACTTGAATCGGGGTTCATCGAAATCGCGAGATCTGCCGATTCGAGCGCTTCTTTACTGCGATACAACCCGGAAAGAATCAGCGATTTTAACCCATGATAATAATCGTCGTCCGGACGAAGTTGGATCGCATTTTCGATCGATTCCAGAGCGTCTTTTTTTCGCCCCGGCTGCTGCATCCGGCATACCGCAAGCCGACTGTGGACAAAGTCGTTTTCCGGTTCACGGGCCAGCAATCCGATAAAACAGGATTCAGCGTCCTCAAGCCTGCCCTGTTCCAAAAGCAGAAGACCGTGGGAAAGTTCACTACTCATCCCGATGCTATTTCGAAATACCGAGATAGGTCAGGACATCGTCGTAGAATCCGCTCTGGTTGGCATAAAGCGCATAATTCTTGGCGCTCTCAAACCATTTCCGGGTGCTCGGTTTCACTTGTCGGGCTCCCTTTGCCAATTGCTTCTGGGTTACCGGGACAATTTTCCCCGCCTTCATGGCTTCGGTGAGAGATGCCTCGATCGCCTGATCAAAAACCGCCTTGATATCCGCCCCTGAGAAATCCTTCAGCTTTTTCGCCAGCGCCGCCGGGTCAAGCTTGTCGACCGGTTTTCCGTCCGCCATGATCCGCACAATTTCAGCTCTCGCCGGTTCGTCCGGCGGAGGGACAAAAATCAGTCGATCAAAACGACCGGGACGAAGAAACGCCGAGTCGAGATGCCACGGGGCATTGGTCGCGCCGAGAACCAGAACGCCGTCATTGTGAGCTTCCGTCCCATCCATTTCAGAAAGAAACTGATTGATCAAAGTCCGCCCCGCAGAAGTCCGCATATCTTTCCGGTCCGCTGCCAGTGCATCGACCTCGTCAAAAAAGAGCACCGAAGGCGCATTGCGACGCGCGAACTCGAAAATCTCGTGCAGTTTCTCTTCCGATTTCCCGATAAACATATCGAGAATCTGATGCAAACCGACGCTGATAAATTTGGCATCGATCTCACCCGCCGTCGCCCGGCTGATCATCGTTTTGCCACATCCCGGAGGGCCATACAGCAAAACTCCGCCGCCTGCGCTTTTCCCGTAGGCTTTGAAAAGCTCGGCATTTTCCATCGGATAGAGGATTTTCATCCGGATATCCTCTTTTACGGACTCCATGCCGCCGACTTTTGAAAAATCAGAGTTCGGCTTTGAAGCAAACTCCAACTCCAAATCATCGTCCCCACCCGACTCAAAACCGTCAAAAGGATCCTCTTCGTCATCAAACGGATCCTGATCCATATAAACCGACGCTTGATCGCCCGATGATTGAATCGTGGTCCGGGAAGGACCTTTCGATCCGCCTGCCTGCTCGATCCGTTTCAAAAGTTCGCTGTCCGAATAGACCACCCCGATTGAAACCGCCTTTTCGTAATATTCCCGGGCCAGTTTCGCCTCTCCTTCATTCAGAGCAAAGGTGGCTCTCAAAATCCAGGCAGGAGCAAACTCCGGCGATTCCGCGCAGACCTGTTCGATTCTCAAAATCGCTTCGGAAGATCTTCCGCCCAAATCAAGAAGCTTCGCGATCGCCGTTTTGGCATCCGCGTTCATCGGGTCCACCACCAGCATCCGATCAAACACTTCGCGGGCTTCGCCGAGTTGAAATTCGTCCATGTAGGCTTTCCCCAACATCAGAAGTAAGGGGATATTGTCCGGAGAGACCGCGAGGGCTTGCTTTAGAGTTTCGATTTCTGCCATGGCTGCTGCTGAGGGAAATTAACGATCTTAGTTCGAGTTATGCAAGCAAAGCGCTCCAAAGACCCAAAGTTTTTGTAGTGCACGAAATGAACGGGCGGCTTAAACTCTACGTTAATGATAGGAATAATCATAGGAATCGTATTAGGTTTATCGCTTTGGTTTTTGATTCGATGTGTTTTAACCGGTTTTTACACGGTGGAACAAAACGAGCGGGCGGTAATCACCAGCTTCGGAAAGGCCCAGCGAATCAAAGGAAAGACCACGCTCGATCTCCCCATGGTCGAGCACCTCAGCGAAGATCATCGCTCCAGATATATCTTTCCTCAGGTCAAAGTCATCGGGCCGGGTGGTCCCTATATAAAGATGCCCTGGCACAGGGTTCACAAAGTAAAGGTTTCGATCAACACGACCAGCGTCGCCTACGATCCGGAGGAGCCGGAACTAAATCAATCCGGTACGGTTCTGGATGCGGTAACTAAAGACCAACTCAATATTGGAGTTACCGGTCAACTTCGCTATAAAATCAGCGAACAAAATCTATACGCCTACCTCTTCGGCGTCAAAAATCCGGTGGCTCACATTATGGGCTATTTTGTTTCCATTTTGCGGGAACGAATTGCCAATTTTGAAGCGCCGGATTCCAGTGAACCTGACGAACTGGCAAAACTGGCAGGAGGTCGCAAAATCGACGGCATCTCGATCAATGACCTCCGGAAAAATCTGAACGAATTGAATCAGCAAATGACCTATGAGTGCCTCAGCTCCACGGCACGTTACGGGATTGAACTGGACGCATCGCTCATTACCGGAATTGATCCGCCGAGTGACATCGACTCCGCACTTGCCGCCATTAACACCGCGCACAATGAAGTTTCGGCAGACATCAGTCTCGCTCAGGCCGAAGCCGATCAACGAATCGAACAGTCGAAAAGAGCGGTTGAAATTCAAACCATGAGAGTTGAGGCGGAAGTTGAGCCGCTCCAGCGAATCTCTGACGAGCTCAAACAGCTGAAAAGCAGCGGAGGCCCCGCTGTTCTAGACTCCTACCTTCGAAACGTCCGACTCCAACTCTTTGGCCGCGCCAGCCGGGTCATTCAGTCTACCAAAACTCAATAATCACCCCGTTTACTATTATGTTTTCAGAAATTGTTACTGCTACCGTAATCACCTTTGTTGTGATGATGCTCGGACTGCCCCTGCTACTCGGAATCCTCAAAGGATTTTGTTTCTTCACCACTGTGCAAGAGGCAAGCTGCAAAGTTTATGTCCTTTTTGGTAAAGTTATCGGTACCATTGCCGAGCCGGGACTTCACCTACTACCACTCAAAATCGGCCCTCATGTTCTGCTGGTACGATTCTTTGGAAAAGTCCACACCCTGGATATGCGCCTCGATCAACGCTACCTCAGGAGTCGGGCCGTCAATTCAGAAGAAGGCACCCCGATGGGTATCGGAGTGTGGTATGAAAAACGGATCACAGACCCGGTCGCCTATTTGTTTGAAAACAGCGACCCGGAAGGCTCACTTCGCGCCAATGTGACGAATACAACGGTCCGAAGTCTCAGCAATATGCCGCTTGATGACATGCTGCAGGACCGCCACATGATGAGTCGGGAAGTCAGGTCAGAAGTCTCACCCAAATCGGAACAGTGGGGTTATGAACTCGGTTCCGTCTATATACGAAAAGTCCATTTTCGCGATGCCGGAATGATTCACCAAATTGAGCAGAAAGTAGTCAACCGCTTAACTCAGGTCACCTCGGCGATTCGTCAGGCCGGAGATAACCAGGTCGACATCATCAAATCTGCCGCTGACCGGGAAGCCTCGATCGAATTTGCGAAAGCCCACGCGGTTCGCCCCCGCCTCGTTGGGGAAACCTTGAAGAATATCGGGGAAGACCCCGAGGTCCTTGCTATATTATTCGAAATTCTCGAGGCGGAAAAACTGATCAACAGCGACGGCCAAATCATTCTCCTCCCGGATGGAGCCGCTACTGATGTGCTAAAAGCCCTCGAAACCAGCCGCTAAAATAACTTCCTGATTCGCTCTCGAAGGTTCTTGTAGGGGGCCTCGAAAAACAATCGCCACCTCATCACTTTACGGATTTCAATCTGTGAAGATTCCAGAGTGCCGGTGGTAAAAATATGATCGGTTTTCGAGGCTAAATCTTCAACTGTAGCTACCCAGACTTTATCACCTCGCGATAGCTCACCTATCTTATCTGCCGGAGCGATTTTCCAAACCAAATTGTTCCGGCGGAAATAGAGGTCCCCGGGTAGCGAACTTCCCGTGTGAGTTGACCAGTAGACCTTTACTTTCGAGTCCGGCACTTTGAACTTTCGGAACAAGGGCCGGGTTTCCTCTTCGATGTAGTGGGCCGCATCCCAGGGATTGGGAAACTTTTTCACCTTCACTACGCCGAGAAATTCCGATTTTGGTTTTTCCGTTACCGCCAAATAGGTTGGCGCATACCCATCGTAGGTTTCCACCGGCCAGACCAGCCAAAGCACAAATAGAGGAAAAGCGATTGCGAGCAGAAACCACCGCAGTCTGAGAAATCTGGAAAAACTCATTGTTGAAACTCCGCTACCAAATCCGATACCACCTTCCTTGGTCCCCCATAACTAACGATACTGACCTTCAGCCCACTGGCTTCCACAGTTAAAAGGGCCCGCCTGATAGCATCTATGATCCAACTGCTTACATTACCAAAAGCTCCGCCTCCCAACAGGGTCAAATAGATATTTTGATTCCCGGTGCTTTCACAATTCAGTAAAGCAGCCCGTATGGTAGCTTCGTAAGCCGCCTCCAAAACGAGACGCGCAAAGGGTTCCCATACCGCCCGGCTTCCAACTTCCGAGTAGGCAATGGGTAGAGCAGAGCAATAAATCTGCCCGACTCGATGTCGACTCCCTCCGATGGTTACTTGAGTATCTTTGTGCCAACCAAACTGAAGTAAGCTGCGGTAATTATCCAGACTCGCTTCCGAGGCATCGCTTAATCGTTTCTGAATCGCAAGCAACCCCTCCAGACTCGGCAGTGCGTAGCCATTTCGCATCGTCCAGAGATCTCCATTTTGGTTACCCAACGCCCCGCCAAGCCCGGCCAAACCATCCAGTTGATAGCTTTCACTTTGTCCGGTTTGACCTGCGACGGGTATAAAATAGTTCCGGTAGATCGTTCCCGCGCCACAGGCAATTGCACAGGCAGGCCCCTGTGTTTTATCGTATTGATAAATACCGACACCCCGCTCCGGAGTGACTCCGGGGCCTGTCATTTCCAGTAAATTAAACTGAGAGGCGACCTGAAAAAGGGCGCCCTCGTTTTCAGGATCCCGGTGCATTTCCTGCACATCACCAACCACTTCCTGAATCTCTATCGCTGAATCGAAAGCAGACGCCGCGGTTCGGTCCCGCAGCTCCCCGAGTGATACCAATTCAAATTCCCCGATATGATATTCCGCTCCGTTTACCAAAGACCGAAGCATCCCATCCTCACAGCAACAGTTCTGCCGGACTTGCGAGGGATTCTCCTCAGTAAAGCCCATGAGTTCCTCAAACCACATGCCTTACCAGTTCGCTCATCGCCGACGGATTCCAAATCAAAAAAAATGCGTGCCACCGAACGACTTCGGCGACACGCATTCGCAATGAATGAAAAATTGAATCGGAGCGTTAATTGCGACCGTGCAAGCTGGCAGGGTCGCCGCCATCACTCATACCAAGAAGAATGTGTGCCAGGCTGGGATTATATTCGATAATATCTTCGGCAAGATGCCGTAAGCTCTCCTCAAACGCTGCTTTCACCTTTGGATCAGATGAACAGGCTTCGGCTGGTGAGCTACTGATCATTTTGAGGATTCTCTCGTTCTCGATTTGGGTGCGGCTTTCTGAATCGTTGTCGTAATACATGGTGTGTGTGGTCAGGATTGGTCGTTGTCGTCGGGTCGAATCTCAGTCACTCGGTAGCGCGGAGCAGGTGCCTGCCCCTTCGCCTGAAGCTCTCTGATCTTCTCTGTTAGCAAGATTGCTGCCGTTTCCGCAGCATTTTTACCGTAATACCCTGAGGTAGACAGCTCCTCGAGCAGCTGTTTGACCTGCGGCGTAGTCGACAGCGTTAGCTGTGTTGTTTCCGCCGAATTTTTTGGCCTTGCCATTCAATCACCGTCTTTTTCCAAATAAGTATGCCATTGTTATAGAATAGTTATTCCCTAAGTAAAGCCTTTAATCGGATTTATTGGCGAAACTTCGCCAAGTCACGGAGATGTGGGCCTTGAGATTGAGGGAGAAGCGTTGAAAAGTCCCTGATGATTCGAAATCTGGACAAAAAGTCGTTATGGATGGCGGGACTGTTCGCCATCTCGAGCGTATGGTTTATGAGCGGCCTGAAAACCATCGCCGCGGACAAGACTGCGGAGCAGAAGGCTCCAAAAGAAAAAAACATGGAGAACTTAGAAATCGCAACGCTCGGAGGAGGCTGCTTTTGGTGTGTTGAAGCCGTTCTGGAGCAAATCGACGGAATTGAATCGGTAAAATCCGGTTACATGGGCGGCACATCTAAAAACCCCACCTACGAGGAAGTCTGTAACAAAGCGAACAACACCGGTCACATCGAAGTGGTGCAGGTAGCCTTTGATCCGGAAAAGATTGATTACAGCCTTCTGCTCGATGCGTTTTGGATCATTCACGACCCCACCAGCAAAGACCAGCAGGGTGCTGATAAAGGAATTCAGTACCGCTCCATTATTTTCTATCACGACGATCTACAGAAAAAAGCGGCTGAGGAGTCGATCGCTAAAATGAACGCTTCCGGCAAATTTTCGAAGGAGCTCGTCACCGAACTGCGCGAAATCGATACCTTCTGGGACGCTGAAGAATACCATCAGGATTACTATGCGAGAAATCCCGCCAACGGATATTGTAACGCATTGATCCCACCAAAACTCTTTAAGCTGTTCAAAGACGCGAAGTTCAAGGATAAGCACAAAGGCAACTGATTTGTCCTTCGAAGATCATTTCTCCGGGCACGCCCCGGAATATGCCAAACAGCGCCCGACCTACCCCGGCGAACTGTTTGCCTATCTGGCGGATCAATCCCCGTCGACTGAATGCGCGTGGGATTGCGCCACGGGGAGCGGACAAGCCGCCGTGGCGCTGGCAGAGTTTTACAATGCGGTGATCGCCACCGATGCCAGCGCCGAACAGGTAAAGAACGCCTCACCGCACCCCAAAGTAAACTACCGGGTCGCCCCGGCTGAGAAGAGCGGAATCCCCTCAGCCTCGTGCGATCTGGTCACTGTCGCTCAGGCACTTCACTGGTTCGATTTCGATCGATTCAACGAAGAGTGCTTCCGGGTCCTCCGCCCTGGTGGAGTGGTGGCAGCCTGGAGCTATGGCCTGGCACGAGTCAGCTCCAGGATTGACGAAATCATCAATGACTTTTACGCGGGTGGGATCGATCCTTTCTGGCCGGAAGGTCGGCACTATGTCGAGAATCAATATCGTGACATCCCCTTCCCCTTCGCGAAAATAACCCCTCCCGATTTCGAGATGACACTCCGTTGGTCAGCCGATCAGACACTGGCCTACCTGAGAACCTGGTCAGCCGTGCAACGCTTTAAAAACCAACATGACCGCGATCCGGTTGATCGAATCGCCGAGACTTTGAGAACTGAATGGGGTCCGGGTGACCGGACCGTAACCTGGCCGCTTACGCTTTTGATTGGCCGGGTCTAGAAACCTTCGACTCGATTAATCGATCAAAGTTCTCGGCTCAACCGAGTAAGTGACTGAAAAACCGTCTTTGTCGCTGGTCAACAAATTGAGAACGTTGTTGAGACTGGGAGCTTTTTCGAATTTAGCACCTCGAATGTCCCCTTGATAATGAATGATACAAATTCCGGAAAATAACAATAAGACGGCCCCGAAAATCACACATAACGTTCTCATAATAAATTCGTTTATCTTAATCTTCAATCATTGTCAACTAATTTAGACTCCCAAAAGAAGGAGAAACGCCGGAACATCGTTAAGCTACAAAGAATTAGGGGTTGAACAACCAAAAGCTGGAACTTTATCGTGCCACGGTTTTGAACCGGGCGACGCAGAGCCTCAGATTTGCTTAGCGACAAATCTTTTGTTAATTTTCGAAGCCGCCGAGCGTCCATAGGACAGCTAAAAACACCACCTTCTTCTTAGAAAATGAAATTTCATCGCATCCTGGCACTCACGATTCTCAGCCTTACCGTCACTCACACCTTCGCCGACGAATGGCCCCGCTGGCTGGGCAGCAACAACGACGCCAACTGGAATGAAGCCAATGTAATCGAAACCACTGAGGCACCTCCAAAAATCACCTGGAGAGTTCCTGTCGGCCTGGGCTACAGCGGTCCAGCTGTCGCCTACGGAAAAGTCTATGTGATGGATTACGTGAAAACTTCCGGAGAGCTCGCAAACAACCCCAGCGGGCGCGACAAACTGGAAGGCCAGGAAAGAGTGCGATGTTTCGACTTTGAGACCGGTAAGGAACTGTGGACCCACAGTTACGACCGGCCCTATTTCCTGTCCTACGCCAGTGGTCCCCGCACTACGACCACCGTGGCCGACGGAAAGGTCTACGCTCTCGGCGCGGAAGGAAATCTGCTATGCCTCGACGCAGAAAACGGTGACCTGGTCTGGGAAAAAGATCTCGTGAAAGAATACCAAACCGAAGCTCCCATCTGGGGTTTTTCCTCTCATCCCCTGGTCTCCGGAAACACGCTTTATTGTGTGGTCGGCGGGGAAGGCAGCATTGCCGTCGCGTTCGATAAAGATACCGGTGCGGAAAAATGGAAAGCGCTCTCAGCCGTAGAACAAGGCTACAGCCCGCCGACCATGATCAATCACGCCGGAGTGGACCAACTCCTCATCTGGCACGCCCA
This sequence comes from Verrucomicrobiales bacterium, assembly GCA_029213005.1. Classification (GTDB taxonomy): domain Bacteria; phylum Verrucomicrobiota; class Verrucomicrobiia; order Verrucomicrobiales; family DEV007; genus Arctic95D-9. The sequence goes on along the minus strand of JARGPI010000003.1, from coordinate 55,957 downwards.
GGCCCTCAATTCTCTGAATCCGGAAACGGGAGAAGTCTACTGGTCCCTGCCTGTGAAACCCGCCTATGGAATGGCCATCATGTCGCCCCGGAAATCAGGTAAATACCTTTACGCAAGCGGACACGGCAGGAATGGAGCCCTCATTGAACTGGACGATAATACCCCGTCGGCGAAAATCGTCTGGAAGGCAAAGCCCAAAGAAGCCGTATTTGCCGCAAACGGCACCCCCTACCTCCACGATGGATATATCTATGGTCCCGATATTGATACCAGCTTGCTGATTTGCGCCCGCCTCAGTGATGGAGAACGAATCTGGACTGATGCCCGCCCCATCTTCGGCGATGACCTTCCACAACGAGGTTCCCGACATGGCACCGCTTTCCTCACTCGGAACTCGACAAACGGTCTTTTCTATATCTTTAACGAAAAAGGTGAACTGGTTATCGCCGACCTGACTCCGGAAGGCTACGACGAGAGAGGCCGGATGAAACTACTGGAACCAACCAATGAAGCTTTCGGTAGAGACGTGGTATGGACAGCCCCTGCCTTTGCAAATCAATCAATCATTGTCAGAAACGACAAAGAACTGATCCGCTGCGACCTCAGCAAGTAGTATTGCTCTGACAGGTTCCAAATGCATAGCTTTGTGATGCGGACGGACACTCCTGTCCGCATTTCCCCGAAGCCCAGCGATCAGAGAATCAGCGAACTGCGGACAAGAGTGTCCGCATCACAGGACCCGGGTAAATCTTAGCGGAGCTCCATTGTACCCTGTACACTCCGGGATGGGACAGGGTACAAATACTGTAACGAAACTGGAGGGGATTCACTACTTCTCAACCTGCTTTCGAATCCGCACCGCGCAGTGCTTGTATGACGGCTGCCTGGAATGCGGGTCAAACGCTCCCAGAGTCAATCGATTGGTTTCGACAAAATGCATTGGCATGAAGACCTGCCCCCGGGAGACATTCGGCGTCACGACACACCGAACGACACATTTTCCGCGGCGCGACATCACCTCCACCAGCTCTTCCGATTGGAGATCCATCTCCAGAGCATCGGCCGGGTTAACTTCCACATAATTGGTTTTCGGATTGATCTTATTTAAAATCTCCGACTTCCCGGTTCTGGTCTGAGTATGCCACTGTCCGGAACTCCCCCTTCCGGTAATTAATTCCAGAGGAAAACGAGCACTCACTGTCTCAGGAGGCGGTACGGGGAGATCCCAGACGAATTTGGCTCGCTGATCCGAAGTATAGAAAGCCCCATCCTCAAACAAGCGTCTTTCCTGATCGAAGTCACCGTCATTTGGGGAAGGGAACGGCCACTGGATTCCGGATTCGTCGATCATAGAATAGTCGGTGATACCCGAAAAGTCACAGGGCTGACCAATCGATAATTTCTTTAGCATTTGAAATGCAGCTTCCGGAGAATGCCACCGTTCCAACCAATCCAATCCGCCCCAGGCGGCTCCCAGCAACCGGAATATGGAATAATCAGACAGAGCTTCGCCCGGCGCATAACGCACCTTCTTATTCAATCCAATCCGTCTTTCGGAATTGATAAAAGTGCCTTCCTTTTCCCCCCACCCTGCGGCAGGGAGAATCAAATCCGCATACTCCGCTGTGTCGGTGGACGAGTAGATATCTTGAACGACGAGAAAATCCAGCTTTCCCATCAAACGCCGGAAGCGGTTTTGATCGATCCAGGAATGCGCTCCATTGGTGGCAATAACCCACAGCGCTTTTATTTTTCCCGACTCTATACCATCAATAATCTGATCGTAAGCCCAGCCCGGCTCTGTCTGGATACAGGATTCATCAATGCCCAGCGTTTCCGCGACATATTGCCTATCCGCCTCATTGCTGTAGGCCCGTCCCGCCGGGAGACAGGTCGTGTTACTAAAGAGACGGGAACCCATCGCGTTACACTGCCCGGTGATCGAGTTTGCGCCGGTGCCGGGCCGCCCCATATTACCGGTCATCAGAGCTAGATTAATAATCGCCTGAGCCGTCCGGGTCGCTTCATGCCCCTGGTTAACCCCCATCGTCCACCAGAACGAAACCCGCTGGCCCATGCCGATTTTGTCGACGAGGCGTTCGAAATCATCCGCAGGCAGACCTGATACCTCCAGGGTTTTCTCCAAATCAAACTGACCCACAAATGCCGCGAACGCCTCAAATTTGCTGGTATGACGATCAATGTAGTCCTGATCGATCATCCCCTTTTGAATCAGACGGTTCGCTATTCCATAGAAAAGGGCGAGGTCTGATTTAGGGCGGAGCGGCACGTGTTGCGTCGCCTGCATTGCTGTCTCCGTCATTCGGGGATCGACCACAATGATCTCCGGAGAGTTTGGATTATTTAAAACCCGCTGCCACATTATGGGATGCGCCACGCAAAGATTTGAACCGATCAAAACGATGACATCCGATTCCTCAAAGTCCGCATAAGTATAGGGAGGAGCATCGAAACCGAAGGATTCTTTATAAGCCCGCACCGCGGTTGCCATACACTGGCGGGTATTTCCATCGCCATGGGTCATACCCATTCCGAATTTCGCGAGCGCCCCGAGGAGAGCCATTTCCTCCGTACAGATTTGACCGGTGCTCAGAAAGGCAACCGAATCTTTACCGTGTGCTTCCTGAATCGACTGAATCCGCTCACAAAAATGTTGGGCCGCACCGGTCCAATCGAGAGGTTTGAGATCTCCTCCCCGGGTTTCCCGGATCTGTGGTTGCAGAGCTCGATCCGTGGCCGCGAGTGGAGTGAGAGCCTCCCATCCTTTAGGACAGGCCATCCCGCGGTTAACCGGATATCCCGGATCCGGCGTCAGATTAACCGCCTGTCCGTCCTTCAGGTGAATCTTTAAGGAACACCCCGTCGAACAGTAACCGCAGACACTAGAAGTCGTCGCATCGGGGCTTACGTTCACAGGAACCTGACCCAACCCAAATTTTCCCGGCGACCGAACCAGGGACTCCGTCAACGGACCCTGATGAGATCGAAATCGCTCTTCAATATTAGATAGCATAACTATACTCCCGGCATGGACGGCTCTTCAACCGCCCGGAAAAAGAGATACCTCGCGGCCAGTTCCGAAACCAGTAGAGAAACAAATGAGACCACCGGGAAACCCAGCGCAACCATCGCAAACACAGCGGTTAAGACCCGGACGAGATACCCCACCCGGAGTTGCCCATTCATTAATCGAGTTGAGGTATCGAGTTCGGGAAAGGCTCCCTTGGCTATGGCGAGATCCAGCAGCAACGCGGCGGTTATCGGGATCGCAGCGAGCCCACTCCAAGGCGATGCAATCAGCCCAAACGCCAACATGGCACAACCGAAGCGAAGCGAGTTTTTACCGACACTCCAGAAGGGCCGACGGGTATCGGAGTAAACCCTTACCGAGGTCCAAACGGCGAGACTTCCCAGAACCGGGAGTAAAGCGCCTATTGCACCAATAAAATGAGGCGGCACCGGTTTAAGCATCAGTAGAAAAATGAAAACAAAACTGAGCCCTCCGAATGCGCCAAAACAGATAATTTCCCGACTCAGCCACGAGGTTCGCCACCCCAGAAAAGCCTTCCAGGCTTTGAGAGGCTGACCCAGATGAAGAACACTGCCGACCAGGCCCGAGAAAAAAAGCAAACCACCGACGATCGCGGTAGAAAGGGAGAAACTGGACTGCGTTAGGCCAGCTAACCAACTGAAAATCATCACACCGACACCCGCCTGAGTAAAGACCAGCATCCAAACCAGTGGAAGATGCGAATGGGCCGGTTCTATCGATTCACTATCGATCGCTTTTGAATTTTTCGAAAGATTCAGATAGTTGGTCGAAGGGACGGTTATCCCATTGGAAACCGCGCCGGGAACTAGAGAAACCCCAATCCGGCTTACTTCATGCAACGCCGCCGTTTTCACTACCCGAATTTTTATCGCCTCGTTGGGACAGGCCTGAACGCAGGCAGGGGCCTCGCCCTGAGCGATCCGCCCATGACACATATCGCATTTCCGGACGATACCAAGGCGTTCGTTATATTTCGGAACACCGTAGGGGCATTTTAATTCACAATACCGGCAACCTATACATTGATCATCCAGATGGCGAACCACGCCAGTATCCTTGTCCTTTTCATAAGCCCGGGTTGGACAACCATTCAAACACGCGGGATCGGCACAATGGTGACAAGCCGTCGTCACCGTTTGGTGGACCTGAGCTTCCGCCTTTTCGCCAATTAACGTTCCGATATCGCGCCACGACTCCGATTCGTCCAACCCATTTAAACTATGGCAGGCAACCACGCAGGCTTTACATCCGCTACAGGCATCGAGATCCACTTCAAACGCATACTGCTCCCCTTCCTTTGGCGCACCCAATGGGATCAGATCCCGGTAGGTGCCGGGAGTTACGGCAGGCGCTTCGTCGTGAAATTTCGAAAATCGCTCTACCGCAGTAAGTTGCTGCTGATCTTCCAGTAATTCGTCGATCAGGGTGCGAACCGACTCATTGATCATACCTCCACACCCTCCAGCTGTTTTAAGGTCAGGCTTTCCAGTACCTCAATCTCGTTTCGAGTCGAGAAATCGAGAAAGGTCTCGTTAGGCGAACGCTTATCCAGATAGACTTTCAACAAAGCCTCAATCTTCTCATTGAGTTCTTTACCCGCCGCAACGCTCTTGAACAATTGGCGTCCCAGCCGTTTTTTATCTGGACCGAATCCACCTCCCACAAAGACATGATACCCCTCAACCGGAGCCTCACTGCCCTCTACGGCCACTTTGCAGGCGAGAAGTCCTATATCTCCGATATAATGCTGCGCGCAGGAATGAGGGCACCCCGTCACATGAATATTCAATGGTTTGTCGAGAGTCAGACGTGACTCCAGGTAATCCACTACTTCAATCGCATGCCCCTTGGTGTCTGAACTAGCGTATTTGCAGTAGCGATTACCGGTGCAGGCAGATACTCCACCCCGAATGCTCGAGGCAGTGCATCGCAGTCCCGCAGTTGCGAGCTTTTCCTCGGCAGCCTTAATCAGCTCAGTAGGGATATCCGGAATAATCAGATTTTGAAAGATTGTCAGGCGGACCCGACCGCTCCCGAACTCATTGGCAACGTCAGCAATGGCGCGAGCCTCATCGGATTGGAGAATACCTACCGGAACATAGACGCCCAGCCAGTTTTTACCGGCTTCGCTCTGCGGATGAACTCCGATTTGAGGATGGGCCACCTCCGGCTTGACGTGCGGAACGATCAGATCGGTATACAAGGAGTCATCGAAAGAAAAATTGATTAACTCGTCATCGAGCAGCGAGCGGGTTTCATCGAGATATTTCTCAAAGCCCCATTCTTTGATCAAGTAAATCATCCTCGCCTTGCCGCGATTTCCCCGGTTACCGTTCCTGATAAAAACCCGGGTCAGAGCCGCAACCACCTCGGTTGCATCCTCGGGACGGCAAATCGCATGGCAGTTCTCGGCGAACTCTTTATGGCCCGAAACGCCGCCCAACATGATTTGGAAATAGATACCCTCGTGAACGACGCCTTCCAGAGGATGTCCGGGAGGCGGTTCCTGTAGTTTGATCGCCCGCAAACCGATATCATTAGTATCTTCGGCCACCCCGATGATCCCGCCACTGTCGTAGGAAATATTGAACTTTCGGGGTAGGTCATAGAACTCCAGATGATTCACGATGTAATCCGACAGTTCTTTGATTAGCGGCATCACATCGATCAATTCGTAAGGATCAAACCCGGAGGTGGGGTTAGCCGTGAAATTACGCAAATTGTCGGCGCCCGATCCCCGGGAATGCAGTCCACAGTCCTGAATCCGGCGAAGTAACTCAGGGGTGTCTTTGGGCTGAATCACCCGAAGTTGGAAATTGTTGCGGGTCGTAACCTGTAGATAACCCCAGGCGATATCGTCCGAAATATTAGAGAGCTCAGTCAGTTGTGCTGCGGAGACTTCTCCACCCGGAATCCGGAGCCGACACATATACCCCTCGTGAACCGGCGCGAGCCAGAACAGGCCGTTCCACTTGAACCGGAAAATATCGTCTTTTTCCGGAGCTTCGTCCTTTTTGGCTTTTTTCAGGATGCCGGAGTAGGCATCGAGAGGAAAAAGCTCCTCTTTCAACTTTTCCTCATTTGTCTTCTTCACCTTAGGCGACGGTCCTGCTTCCGGCTCCGCATCGGAAAAGGTAAGCCCTTTGTCTTTCAGTCCGGAAAAGAACCCATCAAGCCATTGTTCCTGCTCGGGTTGAATCGCTTCACCGGCAACCACTTTGGGTATTGTGTTAATAGACATCTCTCTGGTATCGTTTTTCTTTTTTCAGTTTAGCGATGTAGTCATCGGCAGCTTCGAGGTCCATTTTGCCGTACTCGGCAATCACAAATCTCAAAGCATCCTCTACATCTTTCGCCATTCGTTTGGCATCCCCACATACATAAAAATGAGCACCCTGCTCCCCGATCCACTTCCAGAGCTCTTCACCACTCTCGCGAATCCGATCCTGAACGTAGACTTTGATCTCCTGATCTCTGGACCAGGCTGTTGAGTAATGGGTCAGAACCCCGCACTCCTGCATACTCTCAAACTCCTCACGGTAGAGCCAATCTGTCGACTCATGGGGATTCCCGAAGAACAGCCAGTTACCACCAGCACTCCCGGTTGCAGCCCGCTCCTCCAAAAACGCACGGAAAGGCGCGATCCCGGTACCAGGGCCAACCATGATTACCGGAACGTTACCATCTTCGGGAAGCTTGAAATGCTTCACCTGCTGAAGAAATACCCGGACTTTACATTCCTCACTCACCCGGTCGGAAAGATAGTTGGAACAGACCCCTTTCTTTACTTTACCAAAGGTTTCATACTCAACCCGCGCCACGGTCAGGTGTACTTCATCGACATGAGCTTTGGGACTTGAGGAAATTGAATAGAGTCGAGGCCCGAGTTTCCGGAGTCCCTCAGTCAGCTGATCCAGAGACGTCAAAGTGACCGGGACATCCTCAATCAAGTCGATCAATTGATGACTGGCAAGGTAGTCTCGTGTCTCATCCTCCGTCAGATTCAATGGCGCCTCTGACAGGGCATTCCACGACTCAAGAAATTTTGCAGAAATAGAGCAGACATCATAGTCGGTAACGAGTTGTTCCCGCTCTTCGTCGGTCACTTCCAGATTGAGAACCTTGAGGATTTCGTCCACTAATTCCGGGTCGTTTTCAGGATAGACCCCGAGCACATCGCCGACCTCATAAGACATCCCGGAACCGGCTAATGATATTTCAAAATGGCGGGTATCTCTCTCCGAAGAATCTCCATTCAGCCTCCGGTTGGCGATAAGTTGGGCAGGAAACGGATTTTTCTTGGAGTACCCCTCAGTAACGACGGCAGTCTGGAGAGAACTGGCTTTGGCACCAAGTTTATCTTGAAACATCGCGAACCACGCGGCGGCGGTTTCTTCAAAGTCCGTGTCGCAGTCCCCTCTCGGACAGAGCCGGTTTGCCCCGAGTTCTTCGAGGCGGGCATCGAACTTTTTACCCATACCGCAGAAATCAATGTAGTTGGAATCGCCCAGCCCCAGCACGGAAAACTTCAAATTTTCGAGCCGCGGCTGCTCATCACTGCTCAAACCACCCCAGAAATCGACGGCATTATCCGGCGGATCACCCTCTCCCCAGGTGCTCGTGACCAACAGCAGGTATTTCTCATTCACCAAATTTCCGGGTTCAAAATCTTCGGCGCAGACTACCCGGGGAGAAAACCCTGCGGACGAAAGTTGACTCCCGAACTCCTCCGCAAGCGTCTCGCTGTTCCCCGATTGACTGGCGTAGATAACCAGGACCTTTTCTTTAGTTGAATCGGCAGAGCCCGATGCGCTACCGCTCTGTAGGGCAGCGATATATCCGTCCAACCAGTTTCGTTGAATCGGGGAAAAAGGGGCATTCTCAGGAATTTTAGGCACAGCAATACTCATCACTTCAGGCGGCTAAGGTTTTGTTTGAAGGGCTATCCAGTAGGTAAACTCTCTCTTCCAGAAAACTGATGAGCTGTTTTCGATACTCGATATATCTCGGATCCAACATCAACTCCCTCCGGTCTCTGGGACGCTCAAAATCGATCTCAACAATTTCCCCGACACGGGCGGCCGGACCGTTCGTCATCATCACAACGCGGTCCGCCAGATAAATAGCCTCGTCGACGTCATGGGTAATCATCATGGCAGTGAGACGCTCCCGGTTCCACAAATCGAGGAGGACTTGCTGCAACTCAAATTTTGTCAGCTTGTCGAGCATGCCGAAGGGCTCATCGAGCAATAACATCTTCGGCGACAGGGCGAACGCTCTGGCCAGCCCGACTCTCTGACGCATTCCCGCGGAGAGCTCCCCAGGGCGTTTTTTCATCGCATCGGCAAGGCCAACCACCGTGAGATAATATTCCACGATCTGATTCCGCTCCTGTTTCGAAGCGTGGTAATAGACCTGGTTGACTCCCAGCATTACATTATCCCAGGTCGTCATCCAGGGGAGCAGGCAGGGTGACTGAAAAACCACTCCCCGATCCGGACTCGCCGCCTCTATCTCGGTTCCATCGAGAATTACCGAACCGGTCGAAATTTCATTGAGTCCCGCGACCATTGAAAGAACGGTGGATTTCCCGCATCCGGAGTGTCCTAACACACAGACAAACTCTCCTTTTTTCATGGTCAACTCAAACCCGTCGACGATCACGGCGTCGCCCGATGGCGTTTTGTAGGTTTTACCCAGGTTTATAGCTTCGAAATAGGCACTCATCGTTAACTAGGCTAATGCTTTTTTAGGTTTAGGTTTCAACCCGCGATACCAGGCAGGCTTGTGCCGACTGATGTCCATCGGTTTGATATTGGGGAGCATGACACTTTTGGAAGAGGCTTCGGCGCGCTCTTTTGCTTTCTGATCAAGTAGAAAGCCAATCACATCCTCCCGGAGACTTTGGTACTTCTGATCGGTCAAAATTTCCTGACGATCGCGGGGACGATCAAAATCGACCCGCGTCTCAGCGCCGAGCGTTGCGGGTGGCCCTATACTAATGGGTATGACCCGGTCAGCCATATATAACCCCTCATCGACATCGTTGGTGACCAGTACAATGGTCTGATCCAATTCTTTCCAAATTTCGAGAATCTGGTCCTGAATCACCGAACGGGTCAGCGCGTCGAGCGCACTGAGCGGTTCATCCAGCAAGAGAACATCCGGATTCATCGACAATGTGCGGGCGACCGCATTTCTCTGCCTCATTCCCCCGGATAACTCGCCGGGTTTCTTCTTCAAAGCAGGCGAGAGGTTCACCCGTGCCACGGCCTCACGAATTCTTTTATCTTTCTCGGCGGAACTGTCGTTTCCATAGACCTCATTCACCGCAAGGGCGACGTTGTCATAGACATCCAGCCAGGGTAGCAAAGAGTAGTTTTGAAACACCAATCCCCGGTCGGGGCTGGGGCCATCAACCTTTTTGCCGTTAACGATTACCTCGCCCCGGTCCGGTTGAACCAGCCCGGCAATGAGGCTCATAATCGTGGATTTCCCGGTTCCGGAGTATCCGAGCAGCGCGACGAACTCCCCTTTTTCGATATGAAGATTGACATCTTCCAAGACTTCGGCCCGGGCTGTCCCGGAACCAAAACCAATCGATACGTTATTCAATTCTATATATGCCATGTTCGGTAGCGGTTAGATTGACTGGTCCTCGAAAGTGACAAGACGCTGGAAGACAAGCATAATTCGATCCAAAAAGAACCCGATGCCTCCGATGACAAAAACTGCGACAATGATTTGAGCGGTGCTCATCGTGTCACCGTTCTGATACATATCCCAGACGAACTTCCCGAGACCCTGGTTTTGCGCCATCATATCGGCAGCAATCAGAACCATCCAGCCCACGCCAATCGATAAACGAAGCCCGGTGAAGATCAGCGGCAGCGAGGCCGGCAAAACAATCTTCCAGATCCGTTTGAACCAACCTAGTTTCAGGACCTTGGCGACGTTGAGGTGATCCCGATCAACCGAGGCCACTCCCACAGCGGTGTTGATCAATGTCGGCCAGAGCGAACAGAGCATCACCACACCAGCGGAGGTCCACAGGGCTCTCTGCCAAATCGAATCACTCGGTGGGGTATCGATTCCCCAGGTAGTGAGCACAAACACGATTGGAAACCAGGCAAGCGGACTGACTGGCTTGAAAAGTTGAATCAGCGGATTCACCGCCACGTTGAATAGTGGCGAAATCCCGCACAACACTCCGATAGGTATGGCGATCAAAGTTGCGATGACAAAACCGATCAGAATCGTTAATAGAGAAATCCAAATCTGATCATAGAAGGTCTTGTTCCCCTGATAGGTCTTCGAGGCGAACATCTCAGCATTCCCCCGGTATTTTTCCGCTTTCTCCGAATCGCCCTCTTTTTCAGCTGCTGTGGCCCGGTCTTTAAACTTCTGAACCCGCTCATTTTGCGAAACGTAATATTTCTGCGCGTTCGCCTTTTCAGCTGCGGCAAAGCCATTGATCGATTTAGGATCGAGGCCTTCGTTCTCCGCAAAGTAGGGTTTTGAGTGTCCGTCGACACTGTCCGGAAAAGGATGCCCCAGTAGCGGAATCGCCTTTCCGGTCAATGCGTACCATGACTGATGAGGACTCGGGATCTGCACACTGTCGGTCTTCACAATCGAGGCCAGAACACTCCATATCAGAATAAAGACAGCAAATGCGACCACCGGGAGCAGGGTGTTAGTCAGGATTTCCCGAACCTGCTTAGCCGGTTCGTCCCTCCCGATCAACCGCGCAAATGGTGAGAAATAGCCCAGGCCGAGTTTATTTAAGTTATGGGCAACTCGATTCGGATTGTACCGAATCCCGGGCTTCCTGAAAGCTTTCTCATCAGCACTGTTAGTAGCTGTATCAACAATAGATGCACTCATAATTCAATTTTTGGAACTCGAATCCCAACTCTCTCTGTTATCTATTTAAGTCCGATATCGAAGGACTTGATGTATTCGTTCGGTTTTCTTCCGTCGTATTTTTTCCCGTCGATAAAGTCCGAAGTGGGAGCTTTATACCCTCCATTTTCAAAGGCGGAATAAGCCTCGGAAAAATCTTCTTTCACGAACTCCCCGTCATCGATCAGTTCCTCAACCGCCCGGATATAGACATCGGGGCGATAGATCTTTTTCGCCATATCGTCGAAGTATTGATCCGGCTTCTGCTCGGTAATTTGTCCCCACCGAACCATCTGGGTCAGGAACCAGACACAATCGCTATAGTAGGGATAACTGGCGTTGTGACGAAAGAAGACGTTAAAGTCGGGCATCTCTCTTTTGTCCCCTTTTTCAAACTCAAAGGTTCCAGTCATACTCGCGCTGATAACATCCACCGGTGCTCCGACGTAATTCGGCTGGGAAAGGATTTGGGCCGCTTCGACTCGGTTTTCGGGAGCAGCATCCAACCAGTGACCGGCTCTGATTAGCGCCTTGGTCACTGCAATCCAGGTATTGGGATTCTTTTCCGCCCAATCTTTCGAAACACCGAAGACTTTTTCCGGATTGTTTTTCCAGATATCGTAGTTGGTCGTAACCGGCACCCCGATGCCCTTTACTACCGCCTGCTGATTCCACGGCTCCCCGACGCAATAGCCAACAATAGTGCCCTGCTCCAGCGTTTGTGGCATTTGTGGCGGCGGCGTCACGGAAAGCTCGACCTGACCGTTCATAAAACCCGGCACATCTACCTGACCGCTCTCGGGATCGAAATAGAAGCCAGGCTTAATACCCGAAGCCGCCAACCAGTAGCGTATTTCGTAATTGTGGGTCGATACCGGAAACACCATCCCCATTTTGAGTTTCGCATTATCCGCGATGGCCTGCTCTGCGATCGGCTTCAGACTGTCGGCAGTGATGGGATGAATCGGCTTGCCGTCGGCATCCTTCGGGATCGCCGGTTTCATCTTTGCCCATAGTTCGTTGGACACTGTAATTCCGTTCCCGTTGTAATCGAGGCTGTAGGCCGTCATAATGTCAGCCTGAGTTCCAAACCCAACGGTGGCACCGATAGGTTGACCGGCGAGCATGTGAGCTCCATCGAGGTCGCCGGTAATAACACGGTTTAGCAATTCCTTCCAGTTACCCTGAGCCTCCACAGTGACACTGAGACCCTCGTCATCGAAAAAGCCTTTTTCTTTAGCAATTACGATCGGCGCACAATCGGTGAGTTTAATAAAACCAAATTTCAGCGTGTCTTTTTCAACATCCAGCAGATCAGCATCACTTCTCAATGGAGCCCAAAGAAGTGAAATAGTTACTGACAGGATTCCCAAGTTTCTTCTTACTTTCATATAGTGGCAAAAGGTTGTTCGACCGACCGGAATCGGCTTATTTTTAACAACACCCTATTGAGCCACTTCTGTGCCAACTGCGGGTTGGTAACACCTGCTCCGACACAACCGTATTCATTATTACTATGAATCTCATTCATCAAACTGATCGACTGGAGCGGTTAGATTTCGGCGATTGTACCCTGTACCATGGCTGATTGTACAGGGTACAGGGCGGGACTGCACAGGGTACAGTCCATTATTCCAGGCAGGTAATAGGCATACGGTCAACCGATTAAAGCGCAGCCGCTTCGCGGTAGATATCTCTCCGGAAGATCTCCTCCATCCGGATATCTTTCTTGGCAAACGAATCGGGTATCAGATTACTGAGCCTCATCTGATTTACGATCCAGTTCGCCCTTTCCGTGGTTGGTTCGTTGATTCCGAAGCGGCTGAAAAGATGGAAATCTTCGCTTTTCATGATCGTGGAATCGGCCGACAAACTCTGTTTGATGATCTTTGGATCCTGATTGAGATAGCAGGATTGGCCGAGTATTTCAGGGAGCCTCTCTCTACCAACCGGGGAATCGCAAAATTCCGCCGCTTTGATCAAACAGGAGATCAGCTTGATATGTTCTTCGTGGTTTTGTTCCGCATATTTCTGCGTCACCAGTAAAGCTTTTTCAGGGTGGAGCGGGGAAAGATCCGCCGACTCTTTCACCACTCCACCAATATTTCGCTCTACTGCTATTGATCCGTAAGGCTCGCCAACACAGAACCCATCGATATGACCTTCTTCCAGCGATTGAACCATCAGTCCGGGCGGAAGAAAAATAACTTCGAAGTCCTTCCCCTCTTTCGCGAAGTAGGGCTTTAGCCACTGGCGCAGGAGAAAGTGGTGGGTGCTGAACTGATGAGGTACCGCAAACTTTAACTTTTTTTTGGTCGCAGACATCTCACCGTCTCCACTCAATAAATTAAGTGAAAGCACGATTGAATCCCCGTGGGAATTAAAAAGAAACCCAGTTAAACACGGCCGCTTCAAAACACCGAGGCCCCACGAGATCGCGAAACAAAGTCCCACCAGAGCGTGTGCCGCCTCCAGTTCCTGGTGCACGATCTTATCGCGAATCGACGCCCAACCGGGCTCCCTGATCAATTCGACCCTGAGTCCGATCTCGGCAAACATACCCAGCTCTTGCGCCACGACCAACGGAGCACAATCAACCAAGGGGACAAACCCGATTCGAACAGGGCTTGATTTCGTTTCCAAGATCTCTTTCACAAACCCTGCTTTAGCCATTTTTATGCCAAGACGACCAATTTGGTCCAAAAGCTGCTTTGAAAGCATTCATTTCGATGATCAGTTTGATTCATACTGCCTTTACCCATCCATGGAATTACTAGATATCCGCCAACTCAGAGCCTTTCAGGAGTTAGCGAGAAAGAACAGTTTTACCGAAGCTGCCAACCAACTCCACCTCACCCAATCGGCGGTCAGCCACTCTATCAAATCCCTCGAGACTCAACTCCAGGTCACCCTGTTTGAAAGGCTCGGAAAAAAGGCGCTTCTCACCGGAGAGGGACAAGCTTTGCTACCGCATGTCGATGCTATTATTTCCCGGATGGAAAAAGCTGTGGACGACGTGGTGAACAGCAATCGCCCCGGTCATGGAAGACTTAGAATCGGCACCACCGCCACCATCAGCCAATACGCACTCCCCTCCATTTTGAGGGAACTACGTGAGAGTTTTCCTAACTACGAAATCACCGTTACGACCGCATCCGATCGACAACTTTTAGACCTGCTCGAGAACGGCCATCTCGACTCGGTGATCGCATTAAAGATGCAAACCGTGTCGCGAATCTCATTTGATCCGATCTTTATTGATCGCATCGAAATGGCAATTTCCGCCATCCATCCGCTCGCAAAGTCGACTATCATTTCAATCGATCAGGTGATAAACGAAGATTTCATTATCTGCGACGGCGACAGCGATACATTTCGGTTAATCGAGAAAGCCTTCTTCGACGCCAAAAGCAGGCTCCACTCTTCACTTCAGGTTGGCAGCATGGCGGCGATCAAAGAAATGGCCCGGATCGGACTGGGGATCGGGCTGATCCCATCCTGGATCGCTCTGGATGAAATCAACTCCGGGTCTCTGGTTTTCCAGCCCCTGCCTTTCGGAGAAGCAACCAGAACCTGGGGCATCTATACTGACAGCCGACAGGAACCCTCACTGATTGACTCGGTCTTCTTCGGCATCACCCGCAACGTTTTTGAAAACCTGAAAGTTCGGACCGATCAGTTCGAGCTCTGCTCGTAAAAGAAGAAAGGCTCTTCATACCGAAGAGCCTCGTGAATAAGAGATGCAGGGAAAAGCCGGTTTTAATACTGGTAATTCACTTCCAGTGAAAACCGGTTGAGATCAGCGTAGCCAGTATCATTCCCCATGAAGAAAGCTCCTTTTCCAAGTAGCGAAGCACGACTGGTGAGCTTTTTCGTCAGAACGATATCCACCTCATTCCCCCACTCTACGTCGAACTCATCATCCTCGAAGTGATGATAAAAAACCGCGGCGCCGAAATCGCAGGGCAGTTTGGCGGAAAGAGCCACATACATATCTGTCAAACCGGTTGCCGGCGTTGCTACCAGAAACTGATCCGCGAAACCATTGAATTTATGTAACGTCGCCAACGGAAACTTGTACCCGACACCATTGTCCGAGCCAAGATATTCAAGCCCGGCGGTTGCCGAGATATTCCCAATCACGGGGAACTGCACGTAGCCGTGACCATAGTTTACCGAATAATCCAACGGACTCTGCGCTGCTTCGGTTTGGTGTCCATACTCCAGATAGTAAGAGAGTTCGCTATCTGAAAAATCGCCCGCAAGCGATAGACCGAAACTGTTGTTACTGTTAACGGTGGAACCGCCGATCACATTTTCGAGATCCATTGAGTAGGCATAAGCGGTCAATACACCGAGGGGGAAATCCTTATACTTCGCGTTCACCAGATGGGTATCACCTTCGAAATCGCTCTGTGGTGCGCCGAATACCTCCGAACCAAAGATCCGGTTCACCTTATTGACATAGGAGTAACTGAACTCGAAGCTGGAATTCGGCTTCCATGCCAGAGTAGCAGCATCAAAGGTCTGCATATTCTGTCTCCACGCCACCCCGCCGACATAGCGGTGATTGTCGATATTGATCGCCTGGCGCCCCGTTTTGATCATCACCGTGCCATCATCACTCTTGTAGCTGACCCACAGCTGATTGATCTCGTTCGATTCCGGATCAGCAATCACCGTTTTTCCGGGAGTCCCCTGAACGCCGGGAACAAAATAGCTTCTTCGATCCACAACCGCCGTCCTTTCATACTCACCGAAGAACTGGAATCCGTTGATTTCTTTAGTGCCGAGCCCCAGCCGATTCCGTAAAGAACCGTTGTGTGACTGATCCAGACCATCCTGATCTCCGAATTCATACCGCACCCTGGTATCGAGTTTTATCACGATGGGTGATTCGTCATTGATAATGAGCGGTCCGGCATACCCCAAGTCGATCGCAGAAATCGAAATCGTAATCACACCGATCAAAGCAAGGATGTTCTTTGTCATAGTTTTATTCATTAATTGCAGGTTTGGTCTGGAAACAGGATGAGCTGTTATCATGCCACTTAACCCGTCCGGCAATCCAGATCGAACCTTTTGCATTCATAGCACATATGAATGAGATTCATAAAACATTTAACCTTCCCGAAACATATTTTGAACAGCGCTACCCGGATCGGTTTGAGGGTCGTTTACCTCTCAAATATCGTGGAGTAAACCTGCTCGTAGCCTTTGACCATCGTTTCGACAGAAAACAGCGTCTCAACCCGGCTTCGGCAGGCAACGCTCTCGATACTGGAAAGTCGTTCGATTGCCTCGACTGCCTCGCCGGTATTCTTTACCAGAAAACCGGTTTCGTTATCAGCGATCACTTCACGGCAGGATCCGAGATCCATCGCAATAACCGGCACCCCGGCGGCATTGGCTTCCGCAAGGACGAGACCGAATCGCTCGGGAATGGTATTGAGATGTAAAAGCGCGACTGCTTTCGCAAACAATTCATTTTTCCCGGCCACGTCGACCGGGCCGATGTAACGAATTTGCTCTCCATCAATATAGGGCTCCACCTCTTCACGAAAATAACGTTCGTCCTGAATGATGCCGGCGATCACCAAACGCCTTCCACTGGCGCGCGCCACTTCAATCGCGAGATGGAGACCTTTGTCCGGATGAATCCGACCCAGAAAAACCAGATCCTCTCCTCTTTTTTCCACCAGCGGATAAAGTGACAGATCTATTCCGTTGTAAACCGTTGCCAGATAGTTCAACTCCTCAACCCGATCCGAGTCACTGATCGAGACAAAATTGCTATCTTTATACTTCTCGTACACCGGCATGATCTGAGGCGAAGAAAAACCATGAATTGTGGTCAACACCGGCGTTTGAACCAACCGGCTATAGCTCAGTCCCATAAAATCGTAGTGATTGTGAATCAGGTCAAAATCACCGGCATGCTCGAACATTTCCGAGATATGAAGGTATTCAGCAACCTTGGCATCCGCCCCGGGATTTTCCTCATACCCCTTGGGAACAACGGCGTGCAGTCGACCTTTTGTAATAGAATCTGCGGTCGCGAAGAGCGTGACATCCCAGCCCCTCGCGACAAGGCCCTCAGTGATATTAGAAGCCACTGTTTCCCAGGCTCCATAACGTTCCGGCGGAGTCCGCCACGCTATCGGCGAAAGAACTGCGATTTTTCGGTCCCTATGTTTTTCCATACGAATCAATTTCCGGATTCAGAGCTCTCCAGAAGAGCCCCTAACAAGTCTCTCAACTTTACGCTGGCTACGGCTGATGCCTGATCGCTCACCGCAAAAGGTAGAATTAACCGGTCCCCATGAAGCATCGAACCACAGCTATAGACCACATTAGGAACGTAGCCTTCACGATCTTTTCCTTCCGGGCTGAGCAGTGGATCGGAAAGACGCCCAATCACTTTAGTAGGATCATTCAAATCAAGCAGCACGGCTCCAATGCAATATTTCCGCATCGGCCCCACTCCATGTGTGATCACGATCCAGCCTTTTTCAGTCTCGATTGGCGAACCACAATTCCCCACTTTCACCGATTCCCACATTTCGCAGGGACGGAGAATCACTTCTGGATCGTTCCAGTGATGGGGATTGTCTGAAAACATAATAAACAAGTTTTCATTGTCTTGTCGGGAAAGCATCGCATAACGGCCTCCGATGCGGCGCGGAAAGAGCGCCATCCCTTTATTTTGAACCGCATTGCCATTAAGCGACAGGATATGAAAGTGGAGGAAATCTTTCGTCTCGATCAATTGTGGTAGTATATCATGACCGTTGTAGGCCGTATAAGTCGCGTAGTAGGTAACCGTTTCGTCATCATCGGCAAAACGTACAAAGCGGGCATCCTCAATCCCCTTGGTTTCATTCGGCGATACCGGAAAAATGATTCGCTCACTGATGGCCAGATTCTCCGAAAAGCGCACTTCATAATTTGAGTCAGCCAACCATTGCACACTCTCCAGCGTTCGCGTCAATTCATGGGACCCGGGTTGAGTCTCGTGACGGACCGTCCCTACACTTTTATTGAGATCACTACGTGTGAACCGCTCGCCAAGTGTCGCCATTACGGCGGTCACATGATCGTTATCGCAACCCATTTCGTGAAGCTTGATACAGAACCGTCGTTTCTGATAGCCCGGATCGGGAATAATTTCGGGCTCTATTACGAAACGGGAAACCGGATCGAGCTTGATCCTCCCGTCAACGGAAATAGTCCCGGCACGAAACTCAATCGATGAAATGTGTCCTTCCCCCGTAGCTCGCAAGCTCATGATGAACCGTTTCGCTCCCGGGTCCAAATCGCTCTGGTCCGGATGAGGCACCATAGAAGGGTTGAAGATTGCAGCTGATTCGAGAGCATATTCACCGGAAAAGAGAGCGCCGATCAATAATTTGCGCTCCCTGGAAAGAGGGCGCTGAGTAAAGATATGTCGCTCGACGATGCCAAAATGATGCATCAGAATTGAATCGATTTCAAAATGACGATCCTCAAATTCGCTGTGCACAGATTTCAACTGATCAATTACCTCCTCATCTGAAAGAGCTAAAGCCCGGCCGATAATTGTAACGATCAAATTTTCGTCGGGAACAAAGGGACGGATGATAACGCGCGAACTCTCAGGAAAAAGAGTTAACTCGTGGCGGTGGATTTGAATTGGTTTCAAGTGCTAAATACCTTTGGAATTGATGGGTAGGGAAATGTAATCAACTGTTCCGCTCCATTCATCTCAGCCAGCGCCAGATGAAAAGCGAGGGTGGATTCAGCACCCTGATTTTCACTCACTCCATCGGCATGGAGCCCATCACCACATCCTCCGGTAGCAAAATCATATATCGGTAGATTGAGGTCATTGCGACCCAGGAACCATTCGAAGGCCCGTTTCGCTTCCTCATTCCAGGATTCATCACGAGTCGCCCGGAATGCTTCGTGAGCAGCGGCAACCATCGCCTGCGCCTCCACCGGTTGCTGATCAAAGTCGGCACGGGAACCTCCCTGTTCGTAGAAACCATTACTTCCGATCGGGCGGAAACAACGCGACTGTGCTGTCTGGATCGATGCCAGCCAGCGAAGCGATTTTAATCCGATTTCCAGTGCTTCAGCATCAGGCATCCACTGACCACTAAGAATCAACGCCTGGCTCAGCCTCGCATTGTCATAACTCAACCCGGCTTCAAACCATGGCCACTCATCGGAGGAAGCGTTTTTCCAGCAATCCACCAGTTTTCCGGTCAGCTCAACCCGCGCCGCATCTATCGCATCCCCACCCGGGAACCGGCGCAAGTACTCGTGAATACCTAGCAAGGTAAATGCCCAGGCGCGTGGTGAGGTAAACTCTTTTACAATATCCAATCCCCGCTCAAAAAGTTGAGCAGACAGTCGACGGTGCCCGCCGTCCCGCGATCGTCCGGCGCCGGCTCCGGCGGCCCAAAGAGCCCGACCATGACTGTCCTCACTACCATAGGTTTCCAGCCACTTCCGTCCGTGACTCATGAAGTTTCGAAAATGGCCGGTCTCATAATCAAAAGCAGCGGCCAGAAAAGCAATATAGCTGGTAGCCAATTTGTTCAAACTGACGGAAGGCAGCTCATCTCCGAGTTCGTCGAGCAGGCAACACAGGATAAAAGCCCGGGCATTGTCATCGGTGCAATAGCCTTCATGAAAATTGGGCACATTAAAAATCGCGTGCTGGAAGATCCCGGTTCCATCACTCATCCGCACGATGTGATCGAGGCGTCGTGGAGGAAGCGCATGAGGTCGGCTGTGAAGCGTCCACTCAGCAAAAGCAGTCCGAGGAGCCGCCTGCCGATCAGCACAGGCATGTTGGAAAGACTTTATATACTGATTCGCCACCGCCGGCCATATCATCTTCCGACCAAGCGCATAGGCCTCACGCCGTATTCTCTCCATTCGTTCCCCGTCGTCGAGCAGATCCGATACTCCCTCGGCGATGGCGCCGGGATCACAGAAGGGAACCAGAACTCCACGTCCTTCATCCAGCAACTCTTTAGCATGCCAATACGGAGTTGAAACGACTGCCTTCCCCGCACCAAAAACATACGCCAGGGTCCCGGAGGTGACCTGCTCCTCGTTCAAATAGGGAGTCAAATAGATGTCCGTCGCGCCGATAAATTCCTTCAGATCATCGAGAGAGACAAAGCGATTATGGAAAATCACATGTTCCTTCACCCCAATACGTTCCGCCAGACGATTTAAGCTCAACCGATAACGCTCCCCTTCATTTGCGAGTAGATTCGGGTGGGTTGCGCCGAGGATCAGATAAACCACGTTAGGATGTCGCTTTACGATCTCAGGCAACGCTTCAATGGCATGCTCAATCCCTTTGCCGGGACCAATCAATCCAAAGGTCAGCAGCACCTGCTTTCCCTCCACACCGAATTGCTTTTTGTAGACACTGGAGTCCACAAATTCGACATCCGGAATTCCATGATTAATCACATCGACCTTTGCCCGGGAAACGCCGAAGGTTTTCTCAAGAATATCAGCACCCTTTTGCGCCATCACAATGAGCCTGTCGCTGCGTTCGACCAGCTCTTCCATAACCTTGCGCTGAGCCGCATTAGGCTTACGGAGAACCGTATGGAGCGTTGTCACCACCGGCATCCGAACCTCCTTTAGCAACGCCAGCAGATGGCTCCCGGCCGGGCCGCCATAGATTCCAAACTCGTGTTGGACGCAAAGGATATCGGTATTTTTGAAATTCAGAAAATCAGCGGCCCGACGGTACGAATCCAGTTCCTTTTCCTGAAGCTCAAACTGTACCATCGTAGGGTATTGATAACCTTCGGCTCGATCATTGACCGCACCGACAAAGCAATGAGAATCGGGAGCGGCGTTTGATACGGAGTTACTGAGATCGTGAGTGAAAGTCGCGATTCCGCACAACCGGGGCAGGTAATCACCGAGAAACGCGATACGGCTCAGAGGCCGGGGAACAATCAAGATTCACTCCAGTCACAAATAGTCATAACCCAATAGACTTCCGTTCGATCCAATACGCAATAGGCGATTCCCGATTCCGGGAAATATAAAATCGAACCCACACCCATCCATCGACAGCTTAAACCTGACTGGGCTCCAGCCCTTCCTCTGCCCTATTCCCGCTTCTCTGCTGACGCTTAAGCTGGCGAAAACTGATGAGTTTCCGAGACTCTTCATCCCACAACCGGAAAGTGATTGATTTTAAACTTCCCGCCATCGTTAACGGCTTTATCGCTTCAAACATCGGATCGGAACGGTGGCACCGTTCGAGATTGTAGTTGGGAATTCGGGAACTGAGGTGATGGATATGATGAAATCCGATATTTCCCGAAAACCACTGAAATACCTTTGGCAATTTGTAGTAAGAACTTCCCTGCAATGCTGCAGCGGTATAATCCCAGTCTTCACTCCGCTCCCAGTAAGCACCATCGAATTGATGTTGAATATAGAACAACCAAACCCCGGCAGTGCTAGCGACGCCGACGGTCGTTAACTGGATAATCAACCAGGGAACAACTCCATATACCGCTATCAGACAGGCGGCCAGAGCGATCACCGCAACATTCATCATCATCACCGATTTCACCTCCCGTGGTTTTGCTTTCGGCGAGAAAAAACGCTCTCTGATGACAAATAGAAATACCGGCGCCAGTACAAATAAGATGAGCGGGTGACGAGCCAGATGGTAGGAAAACTTTTCCCAACGGGACGACTGAAGATACTCAGTCACCGTGTAAGTCCATATATCTCCGATCCCCCTACGATCGAGATCCCCGTTGGTGGAGTGATGAACCGAGTGCTCCCACCTCCAATGATAGTAGGGCGTGAATGTCAGTAAACCGGTAATCCATCCCCATATATGATTGGCCCGCTGCGATTTAAAAAATGAACCATGTCCGCAGTCATGAAAAATAATAAAGACCCGGACGAGAAACCCGCCTGCAAGAACGGCAAGAGGAAAGGTAAGCAGCCACGAGACTGACAAACTCAAATACATCAAATACCAGAGGACGGCATAAGCGCCAACCGAATTGATGATCTGCCAACTCGCCACCCAGAAATTCGGCTTCTGATACTCCGACACGACGGCTTTCCAGCGGGCAACTTCACCCCTGCGATCGATCGCCTCCGCGGCATCTCCGGACTCTTTGCCCTGGTCTGCGAATTGAGCCTGTGTATCCATTAAAAAGACCCGGGCAACCTGAACTCACAGATCAATCCGTGGTTTTCGGTTTCTTTTTACTATCCGAAACCCGCTTTTTCTCACTGTTGGCAGCGGACACTTTGTTGTCTTTCTGGTTTTTGTTCTTCTGCTTTGATTTTGGTGATTTGTCTCCCATAATTTTTTCTGTTAAAACTAAAATATTGGGGCGACTCTCCCTATCCAGAAAAGTGTAACTTACCAATTTCGGAATCGGCATAGCAACACGCTAAACTCCAACTCCTAACAATCCGATCCTACAAAATAAAGTCCAGCCTGACAGCAGGCTGAAAAATGTATTCGGTGTATCTGACCGTAGGTGACCGCAATACCTTTGTCCAAACAAATCGGCTTTATTCCTAAATCGGGAAACTATAGAAGGCCTTTATTTCAACTGCTACACCCACAAGTTACGATCCAAAGTACGGTACTGGATTGCCTCCATAATATGTATTTCCTGAATATCTGTGGATGCCTCCAGATCCGCCAGAGTTCTTGAGACTTTCAGGATCCTATCGTAGGCGCGAGCGCTGAAATTAAGCGTATCCATCGCCTGTTCGAGCGTCTTTTCGCTCTTCCCGTCGATGCGGCAATGCCGGGCTACGAGGCGGCTCGTCATATCAGCATTACTATTGATGCCGGGATGTTCTTTGAGCCGGTCATATTGGATTTGACGCGCCGCTTCGACCCGGGCCCGAATCACTTCGGAACTCTCACCTCCGGAATCGCTCCGGAGCTCTTTGTAGTTCACCGCGGGCACATCGACATGAAGATCGATCCGGTCCAGAAGAGGCCCACTGATGCGCTGCCGGTATTTTTCGATCTGGTTGGGGGAACATCGACAATCGCGCGTCGGATCGCCGAGATACCCGCAGGGGCAGGGATTCATCGCGCACACCATCGAGAACCGGCTCGGAAAGGTGAATTTTCCGGCGGCTCGCGAAATGGTCACATAGCCATCTTCCAGCGGTTGTCGAAGCACCTCCAGAGTTGATCGTCGAAATTCGGGCAATTCATCCAGAAAAAGAATCCCGTTGTGAGCGAGACTGACTTCACCGGGGCTCGGATTACTACTTCCCCCGAGTAAGCCAGCATCTGAGATGGTATGATGCGGAGCCCGAAATGGACGAGTCGCAAGGAAACAGTTTTTGGTATCAACGAGGCCCGCGATCGAATGGATCTTTGTCGTTTCAATCGCCTCCTCCTCAGTCATTACCGGAAGAATCGTCGGAAGACGTTTCGCAATCATCGACTTCCCGGTTCCGGGACTACCCAGCATCAGAGAATTGTGGTTGCCGGCCATAGCAACCTCCATGGCCCGCTTGGCGTGGGCCTGTCCTTTGACGTCGTTAAAATCAGTTTCGTAATTTCGCTTTGTCCGAAAAAAGGATTCCCGGTCCAGTTTCTCCGGTGATATCGAACCCTCACCCCGCAGCAGCATAAATGCCTCCCCGATATCGCTGACTCCATACACATAGATCCCATCAACGATCGCAGCTTCTTTGGCATTATCTTTCGGGACCAGGATCGCTTTCAGGCCGTGATCTCTGGCCTGGAGCGTCAAAGACAGGATTCCCTTGATCGGTCGCACCCGACCGTCCAGCGCCAGTTCGCCGACGATGGCGCATTTCTCGAGCGCACCGTCCTTGAGTTTACCATTCTTGTTTTCATCGAGGGCGGCCATCCCGATTGCGATGGGCAAATCAAAAATCGGCCCCTCCTTCCGGATATCTGCCGGAGCGAGATTGATCGTGATCGGTTTGTTTGGCCAGCTCAGACCGGTGTTACGAATCGCCGTTACGACGCGATCGATACTCTCGCGCACTGCGGCATCGGGCAGGCCCACGATTTTGATATCCAAATTGCCACTGGAAGCAGCGTTCACCTCAACCTCAACCGGAAGAGCATCGACCCCATGAAGGGCCCCAGCATGAATACAAACAAGGGACATTTCTTTGAATGCCCAATATGGCGTTCAATTGAACGCGTTGTAAACCCAAATACGATTAATTTTTTGATTTCCGCCACCTTTTCATTCGGCTGAGAAATTTTGTAACCAACAAATGGCGATGGGTAAAACAGCTGTGAAACCAATTTTTAATACTCAAAACCATTCAAAAAAATGAAAAAACTACTCTCAGCATCAGCCGCTATCGCCCTGACTTTTACCGCAGCTCAGGCAGACCAATTCAAATACTACGGAGGTCACACTCCCTGCCAATCGCACGGTTACGGTGTGGAGCGGGATTCGAAGGCCCTGCTCTTACAGCGCCTCAGCATTGCTCCCCGCCACCACGGTTGCTCCCATAACGGCTCAAATATTCTGGCGGTTCAACATTCCGCGCTTTCTGCGTCCACGGTCAAATTACTGGGCCGGGTTGAATACCGGAAGGGCGAAAGCTGGCTCGGATCCAGTGCGAAATACGACATCGAAAACTGGATTTTGCGGTCGGGCATTGCTCACAATCCAAACTCGCTGGTTGTGGTTCTGGGATATGCCGACAAATCAGGCCCTGCAGCAGCCAACTATCGGCTGTCAGACCTCCGCGCCAATCTGGTGAAGAATCACATCAGCCATGTCGCGTGGAATCACGGTATCGAATTGCAGGCCACTACGGTTCCGATGGGCGAAGAAGTGGAATTGTATCAGCACGGACTGCATCACAACCGGGTTGCTGAAATCTGGGTGATCAATTTTCCCCGTCCTGTCCAGCAACTGATCAGCGTCGTGGAACCGGTGAATCAGCATCAGGCCGTTGAAACTCACGTGGTCACTCCTCAGATTGCTTCAGCTCCTCTCAACGCTCAGACCGCCGTTTTCCAACAGGCACCGACCCAACAGCCGGTCGTGCAGCAAGCCCCCATTCAGCAAAGCACTATTGAAACCGGAACGACAGCTCCCGCCCCTGCCCCAAGTGAGCCAGCACCTCAGCCAAAAGCTCCCGCTCCGGTAGTGGAAAATGTGGTAGCCGATAACACCGCTGCACCAGTTGCCAATCCTCTACAGGGCCTCGTCGACTTCCTTGAGAAAAACATCACTCTCTCGAATGAAGCCGACCGTGCTGAGTTCGCTGAAAAATTGAATGCGCTCAAAACAATCAGCGTGGCTGGAAATAACTAATCAAGGATAGTAACCTACAAAAAACACCATCCGGAAGGGTGGTGTTTTCCACGTACTAGTTCCTCCCGATACAATAGAGATGATCCACGCCACGGAGTAGCCATTGATCATTATGAATCACCGGGGAGGCGTAGGTTTCCTCCCCTAATTCACTTTGATATTGGATCACAAATTCCGCACCGGGCTCCACCACTGACATAACTCCCAGATCGGACAAAAACACAGCCTGCCCTCGAACGGTAACCATGGACGCACTATGCTTTCCGGGAAGGCGCTCTCTCCATAGCCTTTCGCCGGTTTTACTGACAAAACAACTCGCCACCCCGTTATCCGCAACCACCACGAAATAATCCCCCACCGACACCGGGCTGGGAACATAAGATGCACCTGCCGTATCCCGCCATGCGATATGGGTTTCCGTCACATTACCGGAACCCGTCGGATCAATCGCCAGCATATGTTTAGCAGGAAAGCCGCAGGTCATGAATAGATACTCGCCGTTGTAAACCAAAGATGCCACAAACTGCTCGGTCGGCCCGTCAATCAACCAGTGCTGCTTACCGGAGTCCGGATCGTAGCTGGTCACCGATTTACTACCTGACAGGATCAACTGGTTCCGCCCATCGATCGTCCGGATAATCGGCGTGCAGTAGCTTCTCGTTTTGTTAGGGCGGTCCGTTTTCCAGATGGTTTCCCCGGTCTTTTTATCCAGCGCAACGATGTAGGCATCACCATCGTGATCGCCGTTGATGATAATTTTGTCTTTCCACAGCACCGGACTGGAGCAATATCCGTGCTTACTCGAAAAGATACCGGGACGTTTTTCCCAAAGCTTTTCACCTTCAAAGTCGAAAGCGGAAATATACATATCCGATCCATCGAGAAAACTTACAAAGACAGCCTCACCATCAGTCACCGGAGTGCTCGAAGCCCGGCTGTTAAACCGGTGTATATCTTCGAAGTCGGAGATCAATACGGACTTGCTCCAGAGGATTTCCCCGGAGCTTCTTTTCAGGCAAATCAAACTCCGGGAGTTTTTTCCCTCTTCGGCCGACACGAGAAAAATCCGATCTTTCCAGACGATCGGAGACGCGTGCCCGGTCCCGGGAATCGGAGTTTTCCAGACAGTATCCTTTTCGACATCCCATTTCAGTGGAACCGTTTGAGACTCCGAGGAACCGTCACCACGGGGGCCGCGCCAGCCCGGCCATTCTTCGGCGGATACGGAGGTGAAGCAAAACAGGACAGCACAGAAGATTTTGAGATTGATCATCGAATCCCAAATCCTGCGCTGAACCGGGACGGATTCAAGGGGCGGATTTAACGCCGCTTTTTTCCGGCATCAGCTCTTCAAAAGCCTCGATTACCTTCTCGGCGAACTTCTGCAAGCGCTTGATATACTCGTCACTGTCGAATGCAAAAATAGGTGGAGGAGCGACTTTCAGCTTCCCTGCTTTCCGGGCTTTCACGATTTCCTCCTGCAGAAATTTGCCGGGGCAACCGGTTTGCGCGAGCTCGCGATGAGTCTTGATCTGATCCTCATCGATCTCAAAGCGCAATCTCAGATACCGGATAAAACGGAACATGCCGTCCAGTGCGGCTTCGGTGGGTTTATCTTCGTAGGTATTCCCGAGAAATAAAATACCGACATTGTTCTCATTTTGCCCCTGAACGTGCGCCCCTTGGAAGTCTATCGGCCGTCCCTCCCAGACGCGACCCAGCGGATCGATGATGAAATGATACCCGATGTCTGCATACTTTTTGGAGTGCGACTTCCGGATTGAAACAATGCGGGATTTAATCTGAGACTCCGTTTTCATCGGCAAAGGAGGCATCCCGTCGTGATGAATTGTGATGCGACTCACACTGACCATCGGGTCAATTTTTTCGGGGTGGGAAATTTCCTCTTCTCCCCATTCCGCGCGTTCTATCAACGTCAGTTCGCCCGGCCACGGTGTATCCGCAGGATCCATTGGCGGAGAGAAAAGAATGGGATAGGCGATCCAGAAAAGCACACCTGCGACGAGGGAGAGCAGGATCAATACCATCGTTCCACATGAACAGCCTCGTCGTCTCATCTATCTTAAAAAAGCAACCTTGTCATGATTCATCGTGAATCAATCCGGAATCTAGCGTGTGGGGTGAATCTTCGGTTACCTGATTAGATCGTCGAGCCACGGTTCATATTCATTTAATCGAATTTCTTCGTATATCTCTAACAGATCCGCGCTTTTGAGGAGCAATTTATCGAGCGTCAACAAGGCGACGCATCCAAAATCGGCACAGTCAAAATCTACCGGAAACAACACATCCTCGTGCTTCTGATAGTTCTCGGGATAAGGCTGCCGATGGTAAGCACTGCAACGGAACAGCCGGTAGACTTTCTCTTTCAAATCATAATCCACCACCAGAGGATTCGTTTCATCCGATATATCTCCTGATAGGAAAATCGGGTGGGAAAGAAACTCGGCACCACTTTGATCGATCAATAACGGGCATGGATTGCTGTGATTGAGGTAAACCCCAATGCGCCACCCCAGGTCCAGTCCGAAAAAACGATCGCGGGCTTTCACCATCGCTTCCCGGTATTCATAGAGCGGGGTTTCATCGAGCTGAAACTCATTCCACGGCTTCCATTGCCGTGATTTTTGATCCAGAAAATCGATTCCCCCAATCCGCAATTTGTAATCAAACCGCGGATTCTCCGGCATTGCATAACCCGGATAGTAGTATTTCTTGCCATTCTCCACACACCACTCCAGCTGCAGCAGGATGGCATACATCCCGAGACTGTACTTCATGTGTTCGTCGGAGTAGATGTTCAGAATGCTGGCAATACTGTTTTCACCGACATCAAAATAACTGAACCCGATCATCTCGCCGTCGAGATAAAAAGTGATCTCCCGGGAATCAAAAATCGAATCGGGCTGAGAGCGATAGCAATAGAGCGCGCTGGAAAGACTTTCGTAAAACTCCCCTTTAAAATAGGTCCGGAATTTCTGGAACAGCTCCTCGCGATAGGGTGTCACCATCGCTTTTCCGATATGGTAAGTGAGGCGACTGTCGTTCCGGCTTTTCAGTCGGCGAAGGTTTTTGCTCAGCGTGTATTTGTCAGTCTCGACGCGGATCCAGGGAGCCGCCATGAGGATCTTTCGAGATATAGTCGAATAAGTAGTGAAAAGCCCCTGCCCCTGTCGATACCAGCCGGCATCCAGATAATCGTCCAATTCTCTGCCACTGAGATGGGTTGGTCTTTCAAGTTCGAACTGGAGGGAGGGAACCGTTCCCGGCGATCCGTACTCCAGGGGATTTATCAATCTTTCACGCTGTTGTTTGGGGATTGCCATTTCGTACCAACTTTAGAACGGAGTAATCTGAAATTCCTTTTAAAGAAAATACCATCTCATCCTGACACCGTCTCTCCAAAAATTATAAAAACCCTGACGTATCATTTTTCCCTGCTAGTCAAATTCATCGAGATATTTCTCGAGGCCGTTTTCTTTGAGTTCCGTTGCCGGAATAAATTTCAGAGACGCCGAGTTAATACAATACCGCAGACCGGTGGGTTTCGGCCCGTCCGGAAAGACATGACCGAGATGGGCATCCCCGGTCCGGGAACGAACTTCGACCCGGCGCATGCCGTGACTTTCATCCGTCACTTCCACGATTTCGCCGTCATCGATCGGCTCGAAAAAACTTGGCCATCCGGTGCCGCTGTCGAATTTGGACTTCGATGAAAAGAGCGGTTTCCCCGAGATGACATCGAGATAGATCCCCGGCTCTTTATTATCCCAGAATTCGTTATTAAAAGGCGGCTCGGTGCCACATTGACAAGCCACCTGATATTGCATTGGAGTCAGTCGGTTTTTCAGGTCTTCTTCAGTTTCTTCTGCCATGATTTACGGGTTGTTTTATGAAAAGAGAATAGAGGCGAACTTTGGCTGGAATTCCTGTGTCACCGCGTGCTCTCTGCCCAGATAAAGGAATAGGTTTTTCAGTCCGGTTTTCGCTCCATCGTGATTCCGATCGCCCTCCAGAACAGTGATCCATTGCGCGGCCGCTTCAGGAAGTTGAATTTTGCGAAGACTGTCGAGCCCATTCTGAAACTCTCCTTCCCCACCGGCGATGATCAGCTTGGCGAGTTCGTTCAAATACTGGGCCCGCTCGTGATAAGCAGATCCCAACTCAAATTCCTTTACCAATCCAGCGACACTGGCGGGCTCCATCGCGAGCGCAGCCTGAATCCGCATAAATTTCACATCTTCGTTCCCGGGCTGATCCTTGAGGACCTCCTCCAGCAGGCTGGTGGCGGTTTCAAAATCCCCCTCGCCAATGGCGTCGCGGACCCGGTCGATCCGATCGTCCGCAGGCTCGGCGGATTCGAGGTGGGGTTGGATCCATTCTTTGAGAGCCGGTTCCGGCATCGCTCCCAGCTTTTCATCCACGATCACTCCGTTCTTAAACAGCTTTATGGTCGGAAGGCTGCGGATCCCGTATTGGGTTGAGAGGTCCGGATGTTTATCGGAATCGACTTTAACCAATTCCCAGGCGCCATCCGCTTCTTTGGCAGCTTTTTCGATGACGGGACCAAAAGAAACACATGGCCCGCACCAGGTTGCCCAAAAATCCACGACAACCGGTACATCGTGGGAACGCTCTATGACTTGTTTTTGGAAATCGACTACTTCGTGTGACATGGCTCTTTAAGTTCTCTTAGTTTTCGCCTCCACCTACTTCCTTTCAACCGATTATATCGTCATGAAAAAGGCGGTTAAAAACGTACGTTCCGACGGGATTATCTGTTCACTCGCCACAACTTTTTTCGAAAGCAGTAACGAAAGTACCCTCAACTTCCTTACGATTAATTAACATTTCTTGAAATTTCGATTTAACGGTCAATTTTAGAAACAGCGACGCACAGCTTCTGAATTTCCATCCCATGACTAACCAATTGCTAATTTTAATTGCCGAAGCGGTGGCCGTTTATTTTCTGGTGTTATTTGCGCACTCGTTGAGGCACCGCCTGGGGCTGGCTCATTTCTACGCCGTCATCGGGAGTATCACCGCGGTAATGGTGTGGACGACGGATGCCGGAGTGAAAGTTCAGGTGGGTGATGTCTCCCTGATGGTTGGTTCCACGGTATTCTTTACCGCTCTGCTGCTCAGTGTGTTCGTGGTCTATGTTTTTGATGGTCCGCGGGCGACCCGGATCGCGATTTCGACCGTGATCGGTGTGTCGATCATTGTTGCTTTGGTGACGGTCGTTCTGCACTGGCAGGTCCGGATCTCGGGACCGGATCAAGTGGATTACTTCCCGCCGCAGAGTTTCCGCATCTACGCAGCCTCGATTTTTGCGCTCTTTGCCGATTTGATCTTTCTCGCGATTGCCTGGGAATTCCTCGGGCAGTCCCAGTTGAAAATCCACCTTCTGATCAGAGCGTTTCTGACCTTGCTCGGAGTAATGTGGCTGGATGTGATTTTATTTTCCACCGGTGCCTTTTTCGGAACCGATGGCTATCTTGGCATCATGGTGGGAACGCTCTCGAGTCGCCTCGCGATCAGTGTCTTTGCTTTCCCATTCCTATATTTTTACCTCGCGAGACAAAATCAAAAGCATGGGATCATCATCGAAAATCGCCCGATTCTATCCATTCTCCGGGAAGTTTCCGAAGTCCGGCTCGAACTTTCCCGGGCTCAGAAAGAGATCGAGCGGCGCATGCAATTGGAGAAAGAGAACGATTCTTTGATTCGATCTTTGAGAAATGCCCTCCAGGAAGTCAAAACGCTGCGGGGCATCCTCCCGACCTGTTCTTACTGCAAATCGATCCGCGATGACGAGGGCGAGTGGCACCGGCTCGAGGAATACATCGCAAAAAACAGCGACGCCCAGGTCAGTCACGGAATCTGCGAGCCCTGCGCCCAGAAGCATTATCCGGACCTGATGGAGCAGATTCACTAAATCCGGGCCGATTGTACAGGGTACAATCCCGGACTGTACCCTGTACAATCGTAAGCGGCACAGGGAACCGTCCAGTTTTCCACCTCGATCGAATAAACTGGCCCAAATTTCCGTTTTCCCTTTTGGATTTCCTTCCTAGACTGTGATTGTGAGCGAGAATTATCAAGTATTTGCCCGAAAATACCGTCCGAAGACATTTGACGATGTTTTGGGGCAGGACCATGTCGTGCAGACATTGAAAAATGCGATTGAGCAGGATCGCCTCGCTCACGCGTATCTTTTCGTCGGTCCGCGAGGAACCGGAAAAACTTCCACGGCCCGGATTCTCGCAAAGGCGCTCAACTGCCCCGGTGGGCCCAAAATGGATTTCGATCCCGAAGATCCGGTGTGTCGTGAGATTGCCGAAGGCGTCAGCCTCGACGTGCTGGAGATCGATGGAGCCTCGAACAACGGGGTCGAACAGGTTCGCGAACTGCGGGAAACCGTGATGTTTGCACCCGCTGCCGGCAAGTATAAAATCTACTACATCGATGAGGTCCACATGCTGACGACAGCCGCCTTCAACGCCCTGTTGAAGACGCTGGAGGAGCCTCCCGAGCACGTGAAATTTATCTTCGCGACGACGGAACCTCAGAAAATTTTACCGACGATCATCAGCCGTTGTCAGCGTTTTGATTTACGGCGAATCCCGACTCAGATCATCGCGGACCAGCTGAAGTTCATCGCTAAAAATGAATCAGTCGACATTTCCGATGGTGCCGCTTACGCGATCGCCAAAGGGGCGGAAGGCGGCATGCGCGACGCTCAATCGATGATGGATCAGATGGTCGCCTTTTGCGGCAACAAAATCGAGGAGAGCGATGTTCTCGATATTTTCGGGTTCAATTCCGAAGAATCCGTCGCAAAACTGGCGGATGCCCTGATCAAAGGAAACAACTCCTCAGCTCTGGAACTCGTTCACGAGCACGCCGAGTCAGGGAAAGATCTCACCCGGCTTCTGGGTGATCTGATCGGCTATTTCCGTCATGTTTTGGTCAAACGGGTCGATCCCGGGGCCACCAGCGATGAAATTTCACCCGAACTGCAGAAATCGATCGCAGGTCATGCCGGAGAAATCGAAACACACCGGCTTTTGGGCATTATCGATCAACTCGCCGAAACCGACGGCAAGATGAAATGGGCGGCAAACAAGAAGCTGCATATCGAGATCGCGATGATCAAAGCGATCCAGAGCCTCGGCGAAGCGTCACTCGATGATGTGATTTCGATGATTTCAGGCGCCGCAGGCAGCGCACCGGCATCGGTCACTCCCGCGGCAACTCCGGCTCCCGCACCTGCTCAGCAACCCAGCCCGGCACCGGAAGCCCGGGCCGCCGCACCCGCTCCCGTGGTCGAGCAGCAGAGCGCCACGCCCGCTCCCGCGCCAACTCCGATCCCGGAGCCCGCCCCAGAGCAGGCCCCCACTCCACCTTCGGAACCGGCCCCGGAACCAACACCGGCCGGCCCGATGACCTCTTTTGAGCCGACCCCGGCAGCTGACTTACCAGCGACGGCAACCGGACCACCTTTCTGGGAACAGGCGAAAGCCAAACTCATCGAGGAACGCCCTCTTTTCGGCATGTGGCTGGAAGCCACTCATTATATCGGTCAGGAAGGTGACCAGATCATCATCGGCTTCGCCACCGATCAGAGGATCTATCGCGAGTCGCTGATGAGGCATGAACAGGTTATCAATCAGACCCTTACCGAATGCCTCGGCTCACCGACCCGCATCCGGATGGAGATTCACGATAATCTGGAGTCCATCGGCGTCGAAGAGGAAGAGGAAGCGCCTGCACCTCCGCCGCGCCAGGAAGCACCACCTTTCGATCCCGGCAACTCCAGTGGTTCGCCAACCACCCCGCCGCCCGCACAGGAACCAGCTGTCGAAGTGCTAGAACCTCTCGAACCCGCTGAAATGCCTGAAGATTTCTATAACGATCCGTTAATCAACGAAGCGGTGGATATCTTTGATGCCAAGATCAAAAAGTGAGTTAAGATCGAAAACTATTCGAAGACAAATTTCGAATCCAAGCAAATATTTGTGTTATGAACATCGCAAAAATGATGAAGCAAGCTCAGAAAATGCAGTCTGACATGGCGAAGATGCAGGAAGAGCTGGCTGAAAAAGAACTCGACATCAGTGTCGGGGGCGGAAAAGTCACCGTAAAAGGAAACGGGGCCGGTGAAGTCCTGGAAATCAAAATTGACCCTTCCGTGGTCGACCCGGAAGATGTCGAAATGCTCGAAGATCTCGTTCTCAGCGGAGTTAAGCAAGCCATCGAGCAGGGAAAGGCGATGACCGCAGAGGAAATGGGCAAGTTGACCCAGGGCCTTGGATTGCCTCCCGGACTGGGATTCTAATCCTTCCCGATCCGACCCTCCCATACATCTGATTTCCACCAAAGTAAGTTTTGAGCGAATCACCTAAAGCCGACGCCGGGCAGACCGATAGGACTACCTGGGTAATGGGCCACAGAAACCCGGATACCGACGCGATTTGCTCAGCAATGGCCTACGCCGACCTGCTGAGCCAAACTCGTCTACCCAACGCAAGGGCTGCCTGTTGCGGGCCGCCAAACAGCCGGACCGAATGGGTTTTGAATAAAGCCGGCCTGCAAGCGCCGCTGCTGAAGACCAATGTTTATCCTAAAGCATCCGACATCTGTAAACGAAATGTCGTGGTAGCCTCCAAGGATGACTGCGTGAACGGAGCCTATCGTCAGATGACTTCGAAAGGCTTCCGGAGTTTACCGGTTGCCGACAACAACGGTATTCTCATCGGGATGCTCTCGTTGCTGGATCTCCTCGAATTGCTGATCCCTTCGCTCGATGCCGGGGAGTCAGCCCGACAAGTCACCACGACGACCCAGAACATCGCAGAAGTTCTGGAAGCGGAATCCGTTTACCTGACTGACGAATCCTCCGAGGAAACCGATTTCCTCATGATGGTCGCAGGTTCGAGTGAACCGGTCATGAAAGAGAGGATCGCTTCTCTTCCCGCAAACCAGCTGCTGATTATTACCGGAGACCGGGTCGGAGTTCAACTCCATGCCGTGGAAGCCGGAGTACGTTGTCTGGTTGTGACCAGTGGATTCCGCCCATCTGAGGCAATTATCGCCGCTGCAAAAAATGCCGGGACCGCGATCCTCGTCACCCAGAAAGATACCGCGACGACCACCCAACTGGTTCGTGGTGCCCGCTCGATTCACCAGGCGATTTCCGACTCCTATTTGTCGTTTTCTCCGTCGACAAGCGTGAACAAGATCAAGGACACCATCCAGAAGATGCCGTCACAGGCCTTGTTTCCGGTGTGTGAACCTGCGACTAAAAAATTGATTGGGGTCTTTTCACGCACCGATTTGGTGAATCCGGAACGCCCCCGTTTGATTCTCGTTGATCACAACGAATTCTCTCAGGCCGTTGCCGGAGCCGACGAAGCGGACATCATCGAAGTGCTCGATCACCACCGTTTGAGTGGAAATCTGGTCACTCGCGAACCGGTTCAATTCATCAACAAACCGGTCGGTTCGACCTGTACCATTGTGGGCCGTTCGTTCAAAGACTATCAAATCACGCCGACACCGGCAATTGCCACCTTGATCTGTGCAGGAATTGTTTCCGACACGCTCAATCTGACATCCCCTACGGCCACTCCGGAAGACAGTGAAATCCTCCAGTGGGCATCGGAGATCGCCGGCATCGACGTGAACCAGTTTACGGAAGACTTCTTTGCCGTTGGCTCCGTGCTTCGTCTCGACGATCCGAACAAAGCAGTGATGTCGGATCGTAAAGAGTTCAATGAAAAGGGCTACTATCTGAGTATCTCTCAGGTAGAGGAAATCGGACTGAACTACTTCTATCCCGCCCGGGATAAACTACAGGAAGAACTCAAGAAACTGGTCGAGGAGAAACGTCTCGATTTTGCCTGTCTCATGGTGACTGATATTTCCAGGAATAACAGTTTACTACTTGTCGAAGGACCGAAGAAAGTTCGCGAAAGAATTACCTATCCAAACGACGATGCCAATCTGTTTACGTTGAATGGTGTCGTGAGTCGGAAGAAACAGCTCTTTCCCTACATCAGCATGCTGCTTGCTGATATCGCAAAGGATTAAAAAAAAGCGGCGGCATTTCTGCCGCCGCCCTTTGATTCTTAATAGAAATTTCCGACCCTATTTGACCGGGCGCATCGCAGGCTCATCTGCAGTGAGCACCTCTTCAGAAACGGCCGGAAAGGTGACCTTTCCGGTTGCAGCCCACTCGGCACCACGCTTCAACGTTTCCTGAAACCCGACTCCGGACATCGCTTCGGTACTGTGCCCCATCGTGTTATGAACACAGCGGCCTTTGCCATAGTCGATTGCCATAATGATTGGCTCGTCCTCTCCAGAACCGCGAGTTGATTCATCGGCATGAGCTGATGCCAGGACAGTTACATTTTTGGCGGGCCCACGGAGGCGGTCATATAGTTCGTCGGTCGAGTGGCGCCACTTCGCCGGCAAGCCTTTCATAATCGGGTGATCCGGAGCTTGGGTCTCCACCAAGAAGGCGTGCTGCGAACCATGGGATCCACCTCGGCCGGGAGTCATGTCTTTGATCCACTTTCCATCCCGCAGTCTGAGGTAGGGGCCGGACAGCTCGCTGCGACCTCCCCAACCGCCCACGGCGATCATTTCATTATAGGCTTCCCACTGGGGAAAAGAATTATCGGCAGCATGGACCGAAACAAATCCACCGCCTTCGCTGACATATTTTTCGAACGATAGTCGAACCGGCTCAGGCCACAGTTCACCGTTATAATTGGAGACTACCACATCATAATCGGAAAATTTCGGCGACCACGCCTCCCACTTCGCGGCACTTTCTTTTTTTACCCGATCGACTTCCTTCTGCCAGGCCTTCATCGCCTCGACATATTTCGCCTTTGCCGCCTCGTCTTTTTTATCTTTCGGCGGGCGGGGTGCCCGCGGAGGTGATGGTGGAGAAGTGGAGACCGCCACTTCGAACCGACCCGACTCTTCCAAAATCGCTTTCAGAACGGGCGTGGTTTCTTTCCATGCATGATTGTTTTGACCGTCAACAATCAGCAGTTTCAGTATTTCAGCACCGTAAGACGGCGCGAAAAGAAAACTGAGCGCGAATAAACAAAGGTAGAGAAGCTTACCGAATTTCATAGGCTTCGATCCTACTCCGAAGCCTGTCGGTTTGAAAAGGAGAATACGCGGCGGTTACAAGCTACCGCTCACGAAACGGATTACACTTCCTGTGAAGCCGCCTTCTGCTGATCGAGCAATTCAACAAATTCTTTCGAGCACTCACGAAGACGGGTCAGTCCCTGGTGGGAGTTCGGCGAAAGAGTGGTTTCCATCAGAATCAGTTCCGAAAAGCCGGTTACCGATCCGATCATATTCCGGAAATCGTGTCGAAGTTCTTTATCAACGAGGTCTTCTTCGGAAATTCCCGCCAGCTTCGATGAAATATCTTTGCTGGAGTTTTCAATATATCCAAAAAGTTCCGGGCCATCGGAGCCAAATTCCGCAACGCTGCCTTTCAAGCGGTCAGCCACAGTGTTGACCTCGTTAGACAACTCAAGCAATCGCTCGAGACTTGAGTAGGAAGTCGTCTGTTTGTTTTGTTTCGTTTCGATCATAATGCTTGAGATTGAGCTAATCAGTGTGTCCGCATCGATATTTTTAGGCATCAAACCGGCAAATCCGTATTCCTGAGCTTTCCTCAACGTTTCAGGAGCTCCAACGTTAGACACCCCAAGGAAAGGTAAATTCGCCAAATCGCGGTAAGTGCGCACCGCCTGGACCGATGCCCACAGACTGGTATCCGAAATATCAACATCTAGGAAAATCAGATCGGGGGTATGGATCCGACAAAAACCAATCATTCCGCCAACTCCCTTAACCACAGCGGTATAGAAACCTGATTGGCTAAGTAAATCCTGAAAATGAGCGCCGGTGGCCTGATCTTCGATGACAATCAAAATCTTATTCATTGATAATAGGTGGTGGTAGAAAACGGGGTTTTAGATTGGATTTGCGATTTTTTATAAAATACAGGTTCTTTAAGTATTATCCAAATTAAATTTTAAAAATATTTAGGAAAGATGTGAGAAAATTAGCTTTTTCTTCAATAAATTGAGGATTTCATTATAATTTCCATATTAATAGTGTATATTATTTTTGGAATTATCTATGAAGAGCAGAATTTTAGTCGTGGATGACAATGTCGATTTGACCACCCTCCTTGCCAAAACCCTCGAAAGGTTTGGTTATGAAGTGGTGGTGGAAAACGACTCCTCCTTTGCCGTCGACACCACGAGGCGCCTCCGTCCCAACCTCATTCTTCTGGATGTGATGATGCCGCATCGAGATGGGGGTGAAGTTTTGCATGATCTGAGGCATGATCTGTTACTCCGCGGCATTCCGGTCATCCTTCTGACGGGATTGGCTCGAGAAGCTCAGGGCCTCGCCGATCAGGGTGGTATTCGAAGTGTGGTGCTTTCGAAACCGATTGAGTTAAAACTCCTACTTCAGGAAATCGAAACCCACATTGAAGCGACCAAGACCTTCCGTCAGATGATGACAGAGCGGGCGGAACAGAAGGGTATCGAGACGCCCCGGGTCCGGAGAGGTAATGCCTTTGGCGGTCCCGATCCTGCTACGTTACAACAGGGCCGGGGAATGACTTTGCCGGAAACACCTGCTGAAAAGAAGGTGTCACCATTCCGACGCCTTCTCGGGGGGCGGAAGAATACCTCTGATGTCGAAATGCCCCGGTAAATTATCAAAAAAATATCGATTCCCCTGAGGCTTTTTCTTGCATAGTGCCGAAGTTTGGCCACATTACGCGCTCTAATCACGAGCAACTTTATGGAGAGGTGGCAGAGTGGTTGAATGCACCGGTCTTGAAAACCGGCATACCGCAAGGTATCGTGGGTTCGAATCCCACCCTCTCTGCTCCTGACTATTTCAAATCGGCAAAGATCAGCCGACCGGTGTTAGTCTGAGTCGTACTGCAAACCACCACCTTCCTCCGACTACCGATCGACTTGGCGCCGTTATTGACGACGATCATGGTTCCGTCATGAAAGTAGCCAATCGCCTGATGGCTTTCTTTACCTTCTTTCACCAACTGAAGCTCGATTTCATCACCCGTGTCCAGAGTATTCTTCAATGCCACTGCGAGCTCATTCAAATTCAGCACAGTCAATCCTTTGAGCCGTGCCACTTTGGCAAGATTGGCATCATTAGTCAGAATTCTGGCACTGAGTTGCTGTCCCAGTTCAATCAAACGCGCATCAACTGTGGATTCGGTAGTGGTATCGTTATCATATATAGTGACATCGATCTTCTTCCGGTTTTGAAGTTCTTTGAGGTACTCAAGCCCCCGCTTTCCCGGAGTGCGCTTCGCTTCAACAGGGGAATCAGCCAGGAGCTGCAATTCGTCGAGGACAAACTGGGGAACGATCAGTGCCCCGCCGATAAATCCGGTATCGCATAACTTATCCACCCGGCCATCGATAATAATATTGGAATCCAGAAGTATCGGAAGCTCCTGCAGCGAATCCTGGCGGAACCTCACGTAGGGAATCAAAAGGGAAAACTCTTCGCGCTTACTCCGCAGCGCCAACATCATACCGATAAAGCCAAACCCGAGATAGATCGCCAGATCAAAGACCTGACGGACTTCTTCGTATTGCTGAAGCCACCCCGCCTCGAAGAACTGAATGCGCGTGACCAACCAGGCGCAAAGCAACCCGATTAACAGACCAACGGTTCCAAATGAGAAACCTTTCAATGTCACCTGCCGCAAGGTGAGGTCGATCGCAAACACCAGCCCGGCGAAAAATCCACCGCACAGCGCACCCAACAGCCCGTGCTTCCAACTCAACCCCATACCCATCGCCACCGAGATTCCCATGAGGGTGGTGACAATAAGGAAGAGAAGTCGGATCAGATTATGGGATGCGATGTCTTTCATGGAAAAACCAAGGGCATTATAGAAGAGAGTTGCGAAAAGACCGAATAATTTTTCAACCGCCGACTTTCGTCCGATCAGGGACGCGGCATATCAAAACGATCACGCGTACGACAGTAGCCGGAGGGAACTTCCATTCTCCCCACCGGGGCATAGGCTTCCGGCCGCACCAGCAATGTCTCCGGATCAAGAATCCCATCCTTTACGTGCAAACATTGAACCAGACCTATTACAATTCGGTTTCGCCCTACTTCAAGGGTAGACCACTCTCGGCACTCGATCGCGACCGGAGCTTCTGAAATTCGTGGCGGTGCAATAGAACGACTGCTTTCGGTATGCAATCCTGCGAGGGTAATTTCACTTTCGCCCGCTGCAATTTCCGCAGATGTGATATTCATCGCTTCCGCAGTCTCTTCATCGACGAGATTAATGACAAATTCGCCGCTCGTCCGAATATTCTTCGCGGTATCTTTTGGTATACCGGGCGATCGATCTCCGGGAGCAAATGCCACGATAGGCGGACGGGTTCCCATCACATTAAAGAAACTGAAGGGAGCGGCATTGATAACTCCATCTTCATTCAGAGTGGTTACCCAGGCAATGGGACGCGGGACCACTAATCCAGCGAGCAATTTATAACTGTGTTTGGCATCGGCTCCATTTAAATCGAAATCCATCCGGGATAGTACGACCTCCTGCGAGTTTTTTCCAGTGCTTCGCTTTTCTCTTTCTATTCAACTAGCGATCTGTCCCCACAATCTAACGAGTCGAGATTTAACCAAAGCGAACCATCCCGTCCAGCGCCCTTCTCACTTACCTATCCGGTCCGGCCCAGAGTCGATACATAAAAAAAAGCCGCCGGGATTAACTCCCGGCGGCTTCTTAGCACTTAAAATTCGTAGTAGGACTACAAGCTTTTCTTCAATGCATCAAACTCAGCCTGAAGAGCTTCAATCTTTTCAGAGATATCGCTCATCTTCTTAAGCTTAGCTGTCATTGATCCAGAACTAACTGGAGCAGCGGCGCTCTTAGCTGCAGCAGTAGTTGTAGCTGCGGCGGGCTTGCGTCCCCGTCTTACACCTTTTTTAGCTCCGGCTTTCGCAGGTGCTGCTTTTGGTTTAGCTGCAGGCTTAGCTGCTGCTTTCTTTTTCGATGGTCCAGTTGTGTATCCTTGGTCAACACACCATTTCTTGATGGAAATAGGGTTGATTTTGAACTGCTTCTTAGCTGCGGATTGTCCACCGCGACCATG
The DNA here is from genome assembly GCA_029213005.1 of Verrucomicrobiales bacterium. GTDB lineage: Bacteria > Verrucomicrobiota > Verrucomicrobiia > Verrucomicrobiales > DEV007 > Arctic95D-9. The sequence continues at coordinate 15,398 of JARGPI010000003.1, read as the reverse complement.
CTCTGCGTCGTACTTCTTTACGAACTCGACCACTTCTTTTTTGGTTTTATCACTATATCTAGTTGCCATAATTAATAAGGTAGAAAGGGGTAAGGGGCGGCGCACTATAATGTGAATTTTTAAATTATAAAATAAAAAACGTATAAATCTCACAAATTAATCCCTATTATTAAAAAACTAGACCTATAGGCTGCGATTCGTTTAATAATTGTTAGGTATCTTTTGGCATTACCTACACCCCGTTTTTCGGTTATGATTCGGTCTTTTACACCTTGTTTCCATTCTTTGAAATGATCCGTTTTCTGTTACCCGCATTGGGCTTCGCTTTTGTCGCGATAGCATCGTTTTCCGTATGGGCTTTTGGTGGCAAGTGGTTGTCATCGACCACTCAGCTTTACTCGGCCTGCGCTATTGTATTCCTGCTCTTTGGAGGTATCTCCCTCCTTCCCTACTCAAGTAGTGAGGGCCGGAAACCCCTATGGAAACTGGTCTGGGCGTTCCCTCTATCTTTTCTGATCTTCTCGATTCTGTGGTGCGTCGGTTGGTTTCTATTTAAATCGCACTTTGGAGAAATCATGGGATCGGCCTTTGGTATCTTTGCCATGGTCTGGCTAAAAATTCATTATAGGCTTCAATGCCCGACTGCTCGAAGTTGCCGCAGTCGTCTTTCTTTTCTACACGATCGGCTACTATCTCGGGGAGAAGTGCTATGCAGAAATCGGGGGGCTCTGGGGGAAGCTTTCCTGGGGGGCAGGATTCGGGTTGGGGATGGGGGCAGGTCTCTCCTACCTGGTTCAACTATCTGCCAGATCGAGGAACTGATGAAGGGTGTCGAGACATATCGCTGACCAGGTTTCCAGTTTGTCTCTATTGGCGCTCAACTGGTCGAAATTCTGGAAACCAAGTTCGGAAATATTGTCCTCCCCCGCTTTTAGATCCTCACCATCAAGCGTTACCAAATGAACCACACCGAGGTGAACTTTACCTACGTCGTTGGAATCGTCGTTGATCAGGCCGATAATTTTCTGTCGGTATGAACAGTTAATAATGAGTTCTTCCTCTATTTCCCGCTCAACTCCGACGGTGTAAGTATCCCGGTCGAGTGACGAAGCCTCAAAATCGGTATCGTTAACGTGCCCACCGATTCCGATCGAGCCTTTCGATGCGAGACGCTTCTCACCGGAGCCACCTCCCCGGTAATAGTGCAATATGCGCGAACCGTGATGAAAGATAGCGTAGGGAATGATCTGTTTGTGACCGGGGTCGTCCTCTGCTAAATCCCGACTGAGAAAGAAATTGTTTTCCGGATCGAGAATGGATGGCAAATAGGTTGCTATATCGGGGTTAAAGCCCTGGAAAGAACCCAGTTCGTCAAACAGTGATCGTGTTATCACCAGAACGTTTTCATCTGCATATTTGCTCATAGGGCACGTTCCCTGCCTCGTCCGCCCTGAATTGTCAAATTTCGCAGGCGAAATAAGTCACAAATACAGGGGTATAACTTACCACGGAGTTTGTATACGGAGATTGCGGAAAAACCGGTAGAGTCCTTCCCAACACGCACCGCGATCCTTCTGAGCCTTAATTTGACAAAAATTGATGGCGAAATATGATCGCTTGAAGCGTAAGCACTCTGTGACCTGAATCGTCACAACGTGAAGCACCAATTTATGAAACCAATTCTCAGGCAGGATCTCGAAAAGAAGTTTCGCTCTGCAGCCCCCGGTTACTGGGCTGGTAAGGGTGTCTCGGAGGAAGAGTGGAACAGTCATATCTGGCAGTTGAAAAACCGGATTACCTCACTCTCCCAGCTTGAAGAACACCTCGTATTGTCCGAAGAGGAGAGGAACGGCGTTATCCTATCAGGAACGAAGCTGGCCATGGCCATTACGCCGCATTTCTTCAATCTTATTGAAAAAGACAACCCCAACTGCCCGATTCGCCGTCAGGTAATCCCCCGTATCGAGGAAACCTGGGAAGCAGATTACGAAATGAGCGACCCCTGTGGGGAGGATTCACATATGCCGGTCCCCGGACTCGTCCATCGCTATCCGGACCGGGTTCTCTTCCTCGTAACAGACCGCTGCGCCTCCTACTGTCGCTACTGCACCCGCAGCCGGGTCGTCAGTGGAGCCGGTGAGCAGGAGTTGGATACCGATTACGAAGCGGCTTTTCAATACCTCGAAAATCACACCGAAGTCCGCGATGTGTTGCTTTCCGGGGGAGATCCTCTGCTCTTTTCCGATGCGAAACTGGAGAAAATCCTGAAGCGACTCCGTTCCATCGAGCATATCGAATTTGTCCGGATCGGCTCCCGGATCCCTATTTTCCTGCCGCAGCGAATCACCCCTGAGCTGTGCGCGATGCTTCAGAAATATCATCCGCTCTTTCTCAGCGTGCACACCAACCACCCCCGGGAACTTACTTCCGAGGTGAAAGTTGCTCTGGAAATGCTCGCCAACAGCGGTATCCCGATGGGTAACCAGAGTGTTCTGATTCGCGATGTGAACGACGATGCCGAAATCATGAAGTCACTGGTCCACAAACTTTTGATGTGCCGGGTGCGCCCTTATTATATGTATCAGATGGATCTGATAAAAGGTTCATCTCATCTACAGGTTCCAGTAGCAAAAGGAATCGAAATCATCGAAAAACTCCGGGGCCACACCACCGGATACGCCGTGCCGCAATACGTCATCGACGCCCCCGGCGGCGGAGGCAAAGTGCCGGTGAATCCCGATTACATGGTTCAGCGTAACGACGAACGGGTTATTGTGCGCAACTACGAAGGTAAAAACTTCGAATATCCCGAACCCGCCGTATCGCCGGATCCTATTCTCGATTATTGAAAATCTCTATTTCCAGCCCCTTTCCGGCAGATTCTCTTCAGGGGAATTCCGTATCGGGGCGCCGTATCTCCGGCCTTCTCAGCGATGCCGGGCATCAGGTAGAGATCTTTCAGGACGGATTTGCCGCCGACTGTGACTTTCTCATCGCCCTCAACGCCTGGCGTAGCGCCGGAGTGATTGAGCAATTTGCCACGGTACAGGGTACAGTCTCAGATCGTACAGGGTACAATGACAAAGTGTACAGGGTACAGTCCCGACCCGGGCTGGTTGTCATCATGACCGGTTCTGATCTATTTCCTTTAGACGGTATTTTAAAGGCCGAAACCCTCAGATCCATCCAACTCGCCGATGCCATCGTTGTGACTCAGGATCAAGCCCGGGACAAAATCAATCACCCTCTAGTCCGCGAGATCAGAAAATCGATCGAACTACCTGCGGAGATCATTGACTACGAGGGCTTCCCGAAGCGAACCACTCCACCCTTTCGCGGGATGCTCGTCGCCCACCTCCGCGAACAGAAGAACCCCTTTCTTTACCTCCGGTCCATTCCCCATCTGAAAACCCCGATCCAGATTCATCACTACGGCAATGCCAATTCCATGGAATTCCGTGAAAACGCCGGGAAATACAGCAGCGAAGCCTATGAATGGAAGGGCGAGGTCCCCCGCTCTGACCTCCTCAAAGCGCTGAAAAACGCCGATTTTCTCCTCAATACCTCGTATATAGAAGGCAGTTCCAACGCCATCTACGAGTCAATTGCACTCGGCACCCCGATAATCGCCTCCGCCATTCCGGGAAATATAGGCGTCCTCGGGAAAGACTATCCCGGTCTATTCCACCTCGACGACAGTAAGAGCCTCGCGTCGATATTAGACACCTTCTCGACCTCAGAAAGCTTTCGCAATCAAATCCAGAAATGGTGCGACGCCCTCAAAGTCGACTTCGATCCCCGCCGCGAACAGAAAGACTGGTGCGATTTGCTGGCGGAACTTACCGTTTAGGCGGGTAAATGCAGTCTTGCCACCGCGATCAAAAACCTCTTTGCTAGGAAGGGGTTAGATCCCGCACCGTCTCATGAAACCACGCTTATTCCGGCTTTATCGATCTGTTCTTCTTACATTGATTATATTCACCGGTTTTCCCGACGAGGTTTTCACGCAGGAAATCAATCCCAAAGCCGCCAAATACCATTCCGCACTGCAGAAAAGACCCTCCGGTGGCTACCTCTTCGACCGATTCTTTAACGCGTGGCTCGATACCGGAACCATCGATTCCCTCGATCAGTATCTGAAAGCCCAGATCGAAAAAGAAGACGCCCAAACGGCGGACCGGCTTCTCTACGGTTACTTTCTATCCAAACAGGGCCGCGAAGACGAAGCACTCTCCGCCTTTGAAACCTCTCTCAAAGTCGATCCGGAAAATACCGAAGCACTCTCCGAATTAGCCAAAGCCCGGGCTCGTTCTCTCGATTTTGACCATGCGGTTCAGGAAGTAGACAAAGCCCTCGCACTCGATCCCAAAAAAGAACTCGCCATCGAACTCGGGAAATTAAAAGGACGTTGGCTTTCCCGATCCGGAAAATCCGACGAAGCGATCAAAGCCTGGCAGGAATTGATCGCTTCAAACCCGGACGACGACGAACTTCGCGAGGACCTCGTTGATCTGCTGCTCGATGAAAGTCTCATCGAAGAAGCCCTTAAAACCCAAAAAGCCCTCGTCGAAACCACGACCGATCCCTATTTGAAGATCACCCGGAAGCTCCGCCTCGGCGACATCCACCTTCGCTCCGGCCAGCGGGACGACGCCAAATCAATCTATACCGACGCGCTTCAGGCCTCGGGTCGGGACACCTGGTTGGAAAAAGAAATCCTTTCCCAAATCGAACAGCTATTTCGAAAAGAGGACGACCTCGCCGGACTCAAAAAATACTATCAGGAGATTGTCGAAAAAGAAAAAGGCCGTATCGCCATCCTTCGTAGACTGGCCATGGTCTACGCCGAACAGCAGGAAAGTGATCAGGCCATCACAGTTTTTAAAGAAATCCTCAAAGCCACCCCCGGCGATCGCGCCAACCGGGAAGCCTTTATCGCACTACTCGGGCGACTCGGGAAAAACGACGAAGCCGTCGAACAGATGAAAGCCCTCATGACGGCGCACCCCGACGATACCGAACTCGTCGCCTCGCTCGCCGCCTGGCAAAACCGCGCCGAAAATCCCGGGGCCGCTCGCGATACTGTCCTGAAGTTCGTCGAGATGTCGGATCAATCAGAATATACCTACCTCCGCGCCGCCCGGATGCTGGAGCAATTCAAACAGCCCGATGCCGCCACGCAACTGTTCGAAAAACTCATCACCGCCTTTCCCGACAGCATCGGAGCTAAAGAGGAACACGCCGCTTTTCTCTATCGGGCGGAAAAGAAAGAGGACGCCATCGCAATCTGGCGGGAAATCGCCGCCAACGGCTCCAATGACGATGCGATTCGTGCCGCCAGGATGCTTTCCTCCCGCGGCCAGCGCGAAGATGCCTTTCAGATTCTCAAAAAGCGGGTCGACGAATTTTCCAACGACTTTCTCTTCCTCGGTCGTCTCTGCGAGGAAGCCCTCGCATCCAACCACGCCGATGAAGCCCTCCCCTGGGCTGAGAAGCGTCTTTCTCTAGTCGAAGCCCCTACCGATCTCTCCGAAGCACTCCGCCAAATCCTCGCAATCCTGTCCCGCACTAATAAAACGGACGAATATCGCGAACAGCTGCAAAGCCGCGCTGACGATCTCAAACTGAACCAGGCCTGCCTCCTTTCCGAAATGCAGGAGCGTAACGGCGAATTCAGCCGCGCGGAAGATACCCTCAAACCCTGGATGGATCAGGGCGAAACACTCGCACTCGATCAGCGGGTCCGACAATTAATCTCCCGCGATGATTGGGAACGGGCCGCTTCTACGATGAGACGAATCGTCGAGCTACCGGACGGAAGACGATCCAACCAGATCGAAAAACTGGTCACTCTCTACCGCCGCAGCCTCCAGTTTGATGAAGCATTCAAATGGTTGGAGGAATGGAAAAAGGTATCTCCCGGAAGCTATACTCCCTGGATTCAGCAGGCCACCATCGAGCACGAAGAGGACCAGACCGACAAGGCCATCGAAACCCTGCGGCTCACCGTCAATCGCTTTAGCGACGAAGAAGCACCCCGCACCCTCCTCGCTACCTATTACCAGCGCGATGGCAAAGCTGCTGATGCCGAAAGAATCTACTGGAATCTCTATGAAGAAAGCGAAGAGATCGGCGAAAAAATCCGCTGGGCCGCCAGCCTCGCCGCCGTGGCCGAGAGTGAAGGCAAAATCGATCGTCTGGTCGAACAATTCGAAGAGAGACGACGTTCCAACCGAACCTCGATCGCCCCTCTACTCGCGATTGCCGAAATCCACCGAAAATCCGACAATTACGAAGGTCGCCGCGAAGCCCTGCTCGAAGCAACCCGTCTCCGGCCCGAAGACCTCACCCTCCTTCACCAAATCGCCCGCATCGAGGAAGAGGAAGGCGAGTGGGAACGCGCGCTCGATACTTTGGAAACCGCCGTGCCCCTCGATAAATCCGAAGGGACGAAACGCCGCATCGCTCTGATTCATCTCCGCTATGGCGATGAAGAGGAAGGGTATCGCAAATTTTCCGAGCTCCGGGGCGGAGACAGTATGGATGTCGATTCCGTTATCAGTCTGGCCGATGCGATGATCTCGCGTAACGGCTGGGAGCGCGGTCGCCAGTTTCTCAGCCAACACGTCGAACGTTTCCCCGATGATTTTCGGGTGCCTTATTTATACGCCATCACCCTCGAGGAATCTAATGAGCAGGACTTGGCGACCGAAGTTTTTCTCAATCTGCTATCCCACGACAAGGAGATTCCGACCATGCGGCAAACCACATCCCTCGCGACATCTACCAGTCAGGTCAACAACACCTACTACGGGGAATTGCCGGAAGGGTATAACGCACTCTCCCAACACGTTAGGAATTGTTACTTCGCCTATCAATACCGTGCCTACCTTAGATCCGGTCGCAATCGTTTTCAGAATAACCTCAGCGGAAGCGGACTGGTAGCGATGCCGAAAAGCCTTGAGGTGATGCACAACTACGTCTTGTCCCACCTCCACGGGATCTCTGAACTGGAAGATACCAAAGAGAAGGTCGCTGCGGAAATTGCCAGTCGCGGGATTAAGAACGGGGATCTCATTCTGGCATCGACTTTCTCCGAGCAATACTCCACCAACCATGCCCAACTCCCCGCTCTTCTCGAAGCCTTTCCTGACAATCAGGGCGTCCTCGCATTCGCAGTAGTAACTCAGATCAATAATTTGAGGAACCGTACCCCGGTGACCGATTCAGAAATGCTCATAAAATCCGGTCAAAAATTAAAACCCGATTATCCCCATCTCGCTCTAGTCGCTCTCCTCGGAGCCGCTTCGGATGATGATTCCGAGTTGCAGGCTCAGACTCTGGCGGAAATTGCCGCCTACAACAAAGGCGACACCGTCCCTCCGGGTATATTAAGTAACACCGCGACCTCCCTGCTCTTAAATTTCGAGGCGGGCCTATCCCCGGCTCTCGTTGCCGAATTGAAATCAGCCATTCTGAAATGGCGGGAGCTGCAACGCAAAGAAGCGGAAAAAAAACCTAAAAGTTCAAACCTGGCGACCTCATTCCCTATCGGAGATACCTACTCGGCCGTTTTGCGAAATTCCGACGATCTCACCGAATTTGCGACCTATCTCGATGAGCAGTGTGATGCCTATGAGAAGATGCTCGCCAAAAACGGCTCCGCTTCAAAGAATGTTTCTTCTTTGGGGCGATATCAGCAATACGTCTCGAGAGGCCAGGCGATGTTGTCGCCTCTCAGTTTTCCACCTGCGGAAATGATCGACATGGCCCCCAATGTACTTTGGAATTTCATCACGACCCGCAATATCAATTTCGGCTATACCCTCGCCCCACTCGATCCGGAAGCCGTGGCAAAAGTAGTGGACAAGGTCAAAGATCCTTTTCTCGGCGCCATTCTCTATAATCTTGCTGAGAATCCGGAAGCAGCCGGAAACAAAATCGAAGAAATTCTGGCGGCTTCAAAGAATCAGGGCCGGAAAATACCGATTAAATCCGCACTCTTCGCTGCGGGATGGTACCAACAGAATGAGGAGTGGGAGAAAGCGGCGGAAATCCTGGAATCAGTTCGTCTCGCCCCTATGCCCCGGTCGCTCCGGCAGCGAATCGATGCGGCGATCATCGTTTCCGCCCGGGAAGCGGAGATCGGCGAAAAAGAGTCGCAGGTGGAAAACCCGACCGGCCTCGCCAAGTGGGGCCCGGATGCAGCGCTCCGCCTTCGCTATGGATTTCTCGACTCCAGCAAGCGGGGGGAATTGGTCTCGGCTTTGGATGATTTCGGTTTCAAAGACGCTGCGAAACGACTCGAAGCCAAAGGCGTCTCCGTCGCCGCCACTGCGCGAAACTACACTTCCGGAACTCAGGTTCAGGGCGTTGCCGGCCGGATCAATCAATTCGTCAAAGATGACAAAAAAGCAGATGCCCTCAAACTCCTTGAACGCACCTTGAAGCTTGAGACCAAAGCCTTCGCCCTGTCCGGACGCGGAAACTGGAACTACGAACTTTTCAGGATGATCAGAGAAGTGAGTTCTGAGAACGAATCCCTGTTCAATGAGCTCCGGACAAAACTCCTGCCCGCGGATGACGCCCCGGCGAGAGAACTGATCGAATACGCCGCCCTGCTCGATATTACTGGTAAAACTAAAGACGCCGCCACTTACTATGAGAAAGGAGTCGCCGCTATGCCGCCCTCTCAACAATCGAAATACCTGTCACGCTTCGCCCTCGTAAAAGGTGCCATCGATCCCGAGGGTGCTGCCAAAATACTCGCAGGTATGCACGGGAAAGACCGCGCCCTGTTGGCGGCGGACAGCAGTTCGATCCGCTCAAGCCTCGACTATGGCAAGACCGAACTCTCCAAGTCTGCTGTGTTTCAGAATCATGCCACGATGTACACCTTGTGGCTCAATTCCCTTGATGAAGAAACACGTTTTGACCGATACGACTATTCCTTTCTCGACCAGGCAGCCCGCTATCATTTGATCAGTGAAAACAGTTTACAAATCTATACACCACCGGCCCGACGACCTTTCCAGTCAAGCGACAAAATCCCAAAAGAATTAGTCGACAAGCACCAGACTCTTTGTCTCGCATTTACCAAAATACCGGTCCTCGCCAGAGACGGTTTCTCCTTCTACGAAGTGCTGGCCCACGAAGAGGAAGCTGGCAATACCGCTGAGCTGGAGAAACTGGCGCGCTCCTCTCTGGAGTACTACTCGAAGAAATCTTCCACCTCAATCGCTCAGACCACAACTTCGTGGAACAACCTGAGCTCCTCTTTTCTGACCCGCTGGTTTCCTGAGGAATACTTGATCTGGCAGGCGAAACTTCGGGCTGAGAGCCAGGCTTCGCTCGAGCCGGTAATGGAGCTTCTGAAATTGTCGAAAGACCGGAACGCCATTAAAACCGGAGAGGATTTCCTGACACTCGCCTACGGGCAACCCGCCGACTTCGCGAAAACGGCGCTGGATTATTTGAACTCGGGGCCGGTCCAGAATCAGAGTTACTATTCCGGGTATGGTAATCATCAGACTCACTCATCCGCCGCCAAAGTCTTCACGATATGGAAACACCGCAAAGCGGAACTGGAAGCCGGGTTCGATATGGAATCGTTTCTTTTGAGCAACGTAAAAAAGGCCAAGCAGCAGCAACGCAATGAACTCACGATTCTCTCGGCCGACTACACTGCCTGGTTAGCTGAAAATCAGGGATGGCAGGCGGCCGAGAGATTTCTTCTCGCATTAACGGAAGAATGGCTCGGACCAAAGAAGAACTGGGACAAATTCAAAAAAGAAGCACAGCGCAAAGTGCCGAACGGAAACAGTTTTTACTACACCGGTGGCGACTTTATCGATCCGGCACACAAACAGTTTCAGGGATTACTGAGCCGCTGCGCCTGGCATCCCTCCACCGTATTTCACACCCTTCGGTTTGTGAAGGCGAACGGTCTCGATACCAACCAGCAGGTCAGTTCCTCGTCAATGATTCAAAATCTCGACAATAACAACGTCACCCAGAATATAGATCTCACCGAGACTCTGATACTGGGCTCCCCCTTTGTCAGTTCCGCCGATTCCTTTTCGACCGGAACGGTTAGGCAAGATCAGAATTCCGCGTTCATCACCTTGATCAATGGAGCCTCCCGCTGGAAGGATGTGGAGAGGCGTAACCAGCTCCGCGAAAAACTGAAATCATTGAATACCTTTGGTTCCAATCTCAGTCTCGCCTACCTCGATCATCTCATTAACCAACCGGACGGCGACGACGATGTTCCAAACGTACTCGCGATCTACCGGAAAGATATTGAAACGATGCCCGGGGAGTTGTTGGATGAATTAGCCTCCACGATATCAATCATCTACCCCAAAGGATTTCCCCGGCAGAAAATATCTCCCGAGAGTGAAGCGGTATTTGAACTGCTTGGCGCACAAAAAGCAAAGTCGATCGCCGAAGAAGCGGATCAATTTCTGGAAGTCAAATCACTCGCCGATATCGACGTCAGATACGGCTCCGCCCTGGTCAGAAAGATCGGCCCGTTCCTCGATCCCCTGCTCCAGTCGGGGAAGTGGGATGATATGGAGAAAATCTACTATCACGCGGTGGCACTCGGAGAGCAGAGTCAGGCAAAAGAAGGATTCGGTAGTTACGACAGTGCGTGGAATTTACGAGGCGACCTCCTTTACGATTTGCTCGACGATACCAGCGGCGGAGGTATCGAGCGAATCGCGTTTTTCGAGCGGGTCACCCGAAAAGACCGGACCAAAGGAACGATCGCGCTCACCGGCGGCGGAATGCGGATGGCGACTCACCTCTTTCAGGCAGTCGATCAGCGGATGAAAGAGGTCGGGCTGGAGAAAGCCCTCCACGATGTTTATCTCGATCTCTGGAATCTATCCGGAAACGAAGCTACCCCGCAGCTGGCGATTTCCTGTCGGGAATTTATCGGCCGTCTCAAGCCTCCGCAAATTGTCAAAGCCATCGCCTGGGCCGATAAAACCGCCGCCGGAGACAGCGAGTTGGCCCGCTTTGCCAACGAGCTTTCCAATGCCTGGCGACTCAACCTCGCGATCACTGATCTGAAGGGTTTCGAAAGGCAAAAGAAACAAATTCCGGACTTCAATAAATGGGAAGCCCACTACCTCCCCTTGTTGAAAGATGAGACTTCTCACGTTGCGTGGCGATGCTGCTACGCAGGAGTGATCTGCCGAGTGCCCACCGGGGACGTCGATCCCGAAACCGTCTACGCCTGTGCCGATGTCATGGCTCAGGCCCTCGCCGAAGACGCTCCGTTTAACGGCTGGCAGTTTGTTCACGTCGCCAAATCATTTAATCTACTGCCCCGCGACGACCGCTGGATCGAAACCGCGAACCGAATGCATGAAGGCTGGGTGCTGAAAAACAAAAACAACCATTTCGACAGCGAAACCGGCAAGGCCTGGAACCCATGGAGCAATCCGGTTTTGCTAAGTCTGCAAATGCATACCAAACTGGGTGACCCGGAAAAGTTGAAGGCATTTTTGAACGAGAAAAATGCAGAGAACCGTCTCTCCGGTTCCGCCCGAACCCTGTTTGCTCTCGTTGAAGCCGGATTTATCGACGAAGCCCTTGAAGCTCTGAAGAACGCACCGGAAAAAGCCGATCATGGAACCGGTTATCCCACCGGCAAAAATGACTACGCCGCCTATTACTCTCCGGAAGTTCACAAACACCTTCCGGAATTTCTCGAGAAAATCGAAGAGCCCGGATTGAGGTATCTCGCAAATTTGTTGATCGTCGGTGCTCCGGATCCACCGATGAAAGATCGACAAAAGAACCTGCCCTACAAGGATCGATTTGGTAGATATGTTGAAGTCACCAAACAATACCCGGAAACCGACTTTGGCGATAATGAGGTGATTAGAAAAGCCGCCCTCCGCCAAATCGCCTATGTGGAACATTGCGGTTTTATCCTGAAGGACCACATCAAAAACGAATTCGAAAATACCGATCTTACCGGCCTCTGCAGTTCCCAGAACTACACCACCATTGGCAGGGAGACACGAGTCGTTTCAGCCCATATTAGTAATGAAATCAAACAGGGCCGTCTCAAAGCGCTCCGGGATTTCATCGAAGCGATCGGGAAAAAGGATCAGTCCCGTTACTACTATCGTCGTGAAGCACTCAAACATGTCTCCGGTCATCTCGCCAAGTCGATCAAAAACCGGAGTCATCACATGAAACCGGCGGAAATTCGCGATCACCTCGATGCCTTTCACCTCCTTTTACGGGATCCCAAAGAGGACATCTTAAAACATACCGAGCTGAGAAACTTGATTATCTCATACATCGCCGGTCGGATCCTTATCGCAAACGAACCCGACATGGAATCAAAACTCGACCAGACCACTTTCTCGAAAGGCCGCGAAACCCTTCTCGCTAAGACCCTTGGCGGAAACCGGAACGCATTTTTTGTTCAGTTCAAAAATGCCTACAACTTCGAGATCCCCGTAGCGAAGTTCAAAGTGGAGGACGACGAAAGGCACCGACGCGTTGAGGCCACCCTGCAACACCCGATGGTGATCCGGGCATTGAAAAACGAAAAAGACCTCTGGGGCATGATGCAGAAATTCAAATGGGTAAATCCAGAGGAAACCGATTCGGAATGGGGAAAATCCCTACTCAAAAAATGGGACGAACTCCAGGCTTCGGCCGAGTAGGTAAATCTATTTTTCCCCCACGATCGCCTCCATCATCCGGAGTGATTCATAATTCGATTTCACTTCGTGAACCCGATGGAGCGGCACACCCTTTTCCGCCGTGTAGGCCGTGATCCCGACCGTCGGCCACGAACGGTCCGCCATCTCATCCGAATTCAATAGCTTGCCGATAAAAGATTTTCGCGATACTCCGAGCAGAATGGGACGACCCCCTACTTCAAGTTCATCGATTCGTTTCAGCAACTCCAGGTTGTGTTCCAGCGTTTTCCCGAATCCTATGCCCGGATCAAACACGATTGCCGTTTCCTCAATCCCGCCCGACACCATTTTCTCGAGCTGTTCGGAAAAAAATGCTTTCACCTCCTCGACCACCTCTTGATAGACCGGCGAGTTTTGCATCGTCCGGGGAGAACCCAGCATATGCATCGCGACAGCACCCGCACCGGTTTCCGCAGCGACTTTGATCATGGCCGGGTCGCGAAACCCCGTCACATCGTTTAACACATGAGCTCCCGCTTCGATTGCGGCGCTCGCGACCTCCGCTTTTGACGTATCGATCGACAGACAGGTGCCCGGAAACTGTTTTGCCAACTGCCGAATCACCGGGACAGTTCGCTGCATCTCCTCCCCGACCGGGACATCCTCCGCTCCCGGGCGCGTCGATTCCCCTCCGATATCGATAATCGCAGCGCCTTCATCGATCATTTTTCCCGCCTGCGATACCGCAGCATCCACCGCCGAAAAGCGCCCCCCGTCAGAGAAAGAATCCGGAGTCACATTGAGAATCCCCATAATTTCCCCCTGCCGGGCGAGATCGAAAGTGATGTCGCGGCATTTCCAGAGCTTCGCTGATAGTTGAGTCGCCATTTGTCCCGACTAACCCTCAGTTTTCCCGCTGAGCCAAAGGAAAAGACCGCAACTTTGTCCCAAATCAGTCAAAATCCCGAGGCCGAAGGGCAAAATCGGCGTTTGCATCCCCAAAAACTCGTCTTACTTTCCCCCCGCATGACTCAAGCAGCCATCATTCGCTCCATTATTATTAACGCAATTACGATTCGCTAAGGCGAACACGGTGATTGCGATTCGGTCTTTAATACGGGAGTCATGCGAGAGACACGAGCCGGGATCACCACCCAGACAAAGACCGTACCGCATTTGATCCCCGCATTGTACCCTGTACAGTCCGGCTTTGTACCCTATACAATCGATGAAAACGCAGCATCCACCAGTCAAGCTCTACGACACAACCCTGAGGGACGGAACTCAGGGCGAAGGCGTCAACTTCAGCTCTCTGGACAAAATTCGTATCGCCCAGAAGCTCGACGAATTTGGAATGCACTACATCGAAGGCGGCTGGCCCGGCTCCAACCCAAAAGACGTCTCCTTCTTCGAAAAAGCCGCCGACATGGACTGGAAGAATGCCAAAATCGCAGCATTCGGCAGCACCCGTCGAAAAGACACCCCGGTGGAAGAAGATCCCCAGGTGCAGACCCTGCTCGACGCGAAGACACCCGCCGTCACCTTTTTCGGTAAAACCTGGCTGCTCCACGTTACCGAAGTTCTCACGACCACTCCCGAGGAAAACGCCGCGATGATTCGCGACACCACCCGCTATTTGAAAGAGAACGGTCGCGAAGTTATCTACGATGCTGAGCACTTTTTCGACGGCTACAAAGATTCGCCCGATTACGCGCTGGAGACTCTCCTCGCCGCAAAAGAAGGCGGAGCCGATTGGCTCGTGCTTTGCGATACCAATGGCGGCACCATGCCCGACGAAGTCTACGACATGACCCAAACCGTCATCGAAAAGCTGGGAATCCCCGTCGGCATCCACACCCACGACGACACCGGAGTTGCCGTCGCCAACGCCCTCGCCTCGATTCGCGCCGGAGCCACTCAGGTTCAGGGCACCGTCAATGGATACGGGGAACGCGTCGGGAACTGCAACCTTACCACCGTGATTCCCAATCTCCAGTTGAAGATGGACATTCCCGTCGTCAAAAAAATCGATCAACTTTCAAACGTGTCCCGTTTCGTCGACGATCTCGCAAACTGTGCCCACAACATCCGCGCCCCCTACGTCGGAGCCACCGCTTTTGCTCACAAAGGCGGTATGCATGTCAACGCCGTTCAAAAAGTCGCCCACAGTTTTGAGCACATTCGGCCCGACACCGTCGGCAATGCCCAGCGGATCCTCGTATCCGAGCTTTCCGGCGGATCCAACATCCTTATGAAGGCCGAAGAACTCGGCATCAAACTGAAGAAAGGCAGTCCCGAAGTCCGCGAAATTCTGGAACACGTCAAAAATCTCGAAGAAGGCGGTTACGAATTCGAAGCCGCCGAAGCCTCCCTTCAACTGCTCATCGAGAAACACCTCGACCCGAGTAAAGATTTCTTCGAGCTGCTCGAATATCACTGTACCTTCCGTCGCGACGGAAAGCGCGACTACGACACCTGTTCCGCCACCGTGAAACTAAAAGTCAACGGCGTCCAGGAATACACCGTAGCCGAAGGCGACGGACCCGTAAATGCCCTCGACGGAGCCCTCCGGATGGCCCTGCAAAATGCCTACCCCGTGATCGAAAAGATGGAGCTCTGCGACTACAAAGTCCGCATCATCGACGGAAAATCCGGAACCGCCGCCCGCACCCGCGTTCTCATCGAAAGCACCGATGGCAAAAACAGCTGGGACACCGTAGGCGT
>JARGPI010000026.1 GCA_029213005.1 Verrucomicrobiales bacterium | reverse complement strand
AGTGACTACCTTTGGTGAGTCGCCGAGTTTACATGCGCGTCTTTCTGAGGAGCCTGGTGCGGGAAAACCGCACGATGGGATCTGCGAGGGGGTGTCGGGTAACCGGCGTTCCTATTTAATCTGCCAAAGAATGAAGACATCCGCCATTATCTCCTTCGCAATTTTTAGCTTCGTTGCGAACGCGCTCGGGCATTCTCAGGCGGAGTACCTGAAACAAGCATTCAAGGCTCAGGGCGATGGTATTTTTATTCCACTCTACTGGTTACCTGAGACCCGGCAGACGGTCGTGAAGCACATTCCCGACCACCATAATTGGGTGGGGTTTGAGATGGGATACTGGAAGAAGATCAATGAGGCGGAGAAGCTCGCTTTGATTGACGAACTCGGTGGTGAGCTTGACCGCATGGAGGGGGACGTGCTGAACATAACATGGAAGCGAATTCGGGATTGGGGGAGGATTAGCTCTCAGCTTTCACTTTTGGCAGGCTTTCTGGATCAGGATGAAGGCTTCCTGGACATGGCCTTTGACGACCCTACACTTCGCCCCGCATTCGAGTGGCTAACTGAAAGGCGGAAGCCTGACTTTGATCCGATTCATATCGGATCTTCGTTCACTTCCGGCGAGAGGGCAACGTTCCGTCCTCACCTCATTCAACATCTGATCGACACGCCGGAGCAAGAGCGACTGATGTGCTTTTCCCGCCTTTTTGCGAAGATCGCGACAATCAAAACAACTAATGCAGAACAAGGCGGCGCTGATCAACCCGCTACCGCTCCGGAGTCGAAATCGGAGGAAGAGACGAAACCTCAATCTGAATCGGAAGTGCGCTCCCAGTAGCGGGAACAAACCGTGCTACTCAAACGATATGTCTGGAAAATGACCTTTGTTGAATCTTTGAAAGACCACTGGGGGCGCGCAGCTTTATCATCACTTTCTTTCCTTCGTGCTGCAGCGACGTCGGCTCCAATTCCCGAGTATCGTGAAGCGGCACGCCAGCTATTGGCTTACTATCGAGAGCCCATTCCAGACGATAGGGAAGTTGAGGGATCTGTGTGGCATACAAGGCTTCAAGGTCAGGCACACATGGAGAGAGTGTTCAACGATTTTCGACTGCTAATTGTTCCGCGCTACGGCGGGGAGGGAACGTTTATTCGGGATTACGATTTTATCCTTCAGATTCACATTTCGGATGATGCTTCCCGTCCGCAGTCGTTTGACGACATTGCACCCTTTCTTGGCGGATGGAAGACTGGCTACCGTGGCTCATTTGAGGCGTTTCACAATGACCGGGGGATTTCCATTACGGCACCACTCCGTTTTGAGACATCCCCGGATCAGACGTTTGCAGAGGCGAAATACAGCGTTCCGACTGTCGCGTTGGGTGAGGCTCGAATTTCTTTTTGCCTTACAACAGAGTCGGGTCACTGGGAAGAGGAGGTAGAGATTTTCCCTGTCGAGGCGATTCCCGAAGGGTGGAAGGCCGAACATGAAAAAAACTGGGATAACAAACCGGCGACAAACAGATAGTTAGAACGCGAATTCCTGTTTGATCGATGGGGGCTTTCCGCCTTCGCAGAAATCGATGAATCTCCGGCCAGGATAAGCCCGAGGGCAGCAACTGAGGTTTGATCTGCGCTGGATTGGGTGCGAACGTTTTTTGTCTGTCTCCGGTTTTCGTCGTTGATTAGCGGCGTATATCTTACTCGGGCTTCTCCCAGGGAGCCCTGGCATTTTCAGTGATCTCCGCATCGTATTCCTGCATTTGCGCAGTGAGTCGCTTTACTATTTCAGGGTGCGCCCCGGCAACATTGTTGGATTCCTCCATATCGCTATCCAAATTGAAGAGCAGAGTCTCTATTTTAGGCGTAGCGCCCGACTGTTGACCTTTGCCCTTTCCTTTGCCTCTCTTGTCGGCGGGCGTTTTCACCAGCAGTTTCCACTGATCTACGCGGATGCCTTCGAGCGCCCCTCGGGAGGTGTAGTAAATAAACTTTTTCCTGGGCGATTCGCCGCTGCCGTGGATGGCTGCGGAGATGTTAAGACCGTCAATCTTTTTGCCTTCAGGAAGTGGTGATTCGGTAATTGCCGCGATCGTTGGCAGCAAATCGATCGTCCCAACCAGATCGGGACACTCAGAGCCTGCGGGTATTTTGCCGGGAGCCCACATCACGCAGGGAACCCGCTGACCGCCTTCGAAAGTCGTGCCTTTACCATCGCGCAGCGGGCCGGCTGATCCTCCGTGGGTGCCGAAGCGTAACCATGGTCCGTTGTCCGAGGTGTAGATTACATAGGTATTGTCTGCCAGGTTGAGATCGCGAATGGTATTGAGAACCCGACCCACTTCGGCGTCTATATGTTCGATGACATTGATATAGGCGTTTTTAGGATCGGGATCATAGACATCCTCCGGAACGTAAAGAGGGATGTGCGGCATGGAGTGCGGCAGGTATACAAAGAACGGCTTGTCTTTATTGGTAGTGATAAACTCGACGGCTCTGTCTGTATATCGCCGGGTGACCGTCCGCTGATCGACCGGTAGCTCGACGATTTTTGCGTTTTCCATCAGCGGGGTCTGCCAGAGAGTCAGGGTGGATTCCTGATCTTTCCAGAGGTCGTCGGATGACACTGTGGGTTTACCCTTGTTATCGGGATGATTCATGTCGTTGGAATAGGGAATCCCGAAGTAGGTATCGAACCCATTCTGCTGCGGCAATGTTTCCGGATGATGCCCGAGATGCCACTTCCCGAAGCAGGCGGTAGCGTAGCCCTGAGCTTTGAGGTGATCTGCGATCGTGTGTTCTTCGGGATTCAGCCCTTTGGTCGACTGCGGAAACAGCACGTGCTGGTGCATGCCTACCCGCTTCGGATAACAACCGGTGAGCAGAGCCGCCCGCGAAGGCGTGCAAACCGGAGACGCGACCATAAAATTGGTGAACCTTCGGCCCTCCGTGGCCATATGGTCGATATTCGGCGTTTTGATTGTCGTAGAACCAAAACAACCGAGATCTCCATAACCTTGGTCGTCAGCAAAAATAATCACAAAATTTGGCTTTTCCTCCGCCCGGAGAGCAGGCAGTGAAATCAAGGTGACTGCAATAAGAATAAAATTGAATTTGCCCATCATGGTCGGGATTTTAGCAAAAGGATGCGCCTTCGTCTGGTCCTGATTCCCGCAATCTGTGTCCCATTTCAAACCGGCATTGTCTTTGTAGTGCCGGCCAATAAGCCGGGGAGAGACAGATAGTTGGAAAGCGAATTCTTTTTTGTTTGATCGATTGAGTCTTTCCGCCTTTGCCGAAATCGGTGAATCTCCGGCAAGGATAAGCTTGAAGGCAGCAATTGAGGTTAAGATCTGCGCTGGATTGGGCGCGAACATATTTTGTCTGTCCCCGAAACTCGCGGTCGCCTGATTTCTGAGGAATCTTTGAGGGTGCGATTACGATACAATGGTATTTGAGCTGATGAAGGCGCCGGGCGAGGACGAAACCGGTGGGCCCCGCTTCGTAACAGATCGCAACTTCGTCTTTGGTCAGGTCGTGTTTTTTGAGTAACTTGCAGAGGCCTCTTTCGACACAGAGGTTGGAGCCTCCCCATTTGGCGTAGACTTCGGGTTTGCTTCGCCCGGGGTGGGCGATACCGCATTGGATGGAATCTTTGTGGACATCGAGAGCGACATAGAGTTTCATATCATTCATGGTGTGTTCTGTTGGATTGGTTAATTTCATTGTTTTGATTAATCTTATGGATAGGTCTCATTTCCCCCTGGGAAGCGAGATAGCCCACGATATTTCCTCCAGAACACACCGCCCTCTAAATTTAACGTTACTTAACCTTTTAGCTGGACTCCGGGTCTGAGGAGCAGCTATATTGTCTAGGCTATGAAAACACAGTCAGGAGCGAAGATCACCTTCACGAAGAGCGATCTCGCCTCTTTCTCAGAAGGCGAAACCAAGGTCCTCTACGTCTTCAGTCACATTCTGAATCGACTCAAGCTTCTAGATGCACAGGTCTTCAGCCACTGGAGGTCTGCACAAAATCCAGAAAGATCACAAATCGAGCAACAGGCGGCCATGCTCGGAGTGTTGGAATCACTTTTGTTGCTCGCTGGAGAGCTGAAGGAGGGATGGGAAGCCGTTCAGCAGTGCTACTACTCAACCCAACTTTCGAAAACCCTAAATTCCCAGTTGCCAGAAGATATTCAGAAGCTTCTGAAGCGACTTCCTGATCGATTTTCTGGATCTGGTGTGATTACGCGGCTGCGGAATGATTTCTCTTATCACCATTCGCCTGACATGATCCTCGCCACGTCAAAGTTGCTCGACGATGACGACCCTCACGTTGCCTACCTCTTCGAGGGCGACAATAACTACTTTGATTTCGCGACTAAGATGCGGATCGCTTCAATTGCTGAAGCCCTTGGCCTGGACGACTGGCGAACAACAATTGATAAACTTGTGCAAGAAGTCGTGCGCAACGTCTACACCCCATTTTCCCACGTTTTGAATGCGATATTGGTCAAGCTTTTCGAGAAGATTGATCATGAACACGAAGAAGTCGAGATTCCAGCTATGCTTGAAGCGGGAGAGCTTGACGCCCACTACTTCTTCTACGTCGATCCGAAAGCCTAATCGGGTAGGCACGGGGTTTGAACCCGCGCCCCCCACACCACCCGGTATACGGGTCCGCACCGGGCGGTTCCGTCAGTCATGATTCTCCTTTGAGACTGCCTCTGGTTTTCGGTTTCCCTTTACCTTTGGCCGGTCCGTTCGGATATCGAATGCAGATCCATTGTTGTTCCACTGAGGGAGCGCCCTGTTCAAAAAAATAAACAGGGGGCAGACAGATAATTGAAGAGAAAGGATTGTTCACGTTGGACGTGTCCCGCTCCCTGTTTGCATTCGAAACGAAAGTGACTACCTTTGGTGAGTCGCCGAGTTTACATGCGCGTCTTTCTGAGGAGCCTGGTGCGGGAAAACGCACAATGGGATCTGCGAGGGGGACGCCGGGTAACTGGCGTTCCTACTTTAATATACCAGAAGAATGAACAAGACATGGTGTCACTACACTATTCTATTCTTTGCGCTCATTGGAGTTGGATGCAGCGATTCCAGTAAGGAGAACTACCCCAACGTGGGGATGACTGAATCTGATGTTGAGGAACTCCGAGCCGCCTTCCAGGGACTCGATGCCGCGATGACCAAGGCGGCTCCAAAAATGTTCTCGCAACTCAATCCAGGAGCAAGTGACGAAGAGATCTTGGTTCTGCGATCAGCTCTGGGAGGCGAAATCAATCAGCCACTTGAAGAGTGGTTCTCGTGGCACAATGGAGCTGAGTCTTACGGTGTTTCCCTTTTGCCTCTCGGTTATCCACTTTCGATTGAACAAGCTCTTTCGAAACTGGAGGAATCAAGGGATCTTCCATTCAATTCCAAGCTTCGGCGCAATTCTCTAAAGATCCTCGATGACTTTTCCGGAGACGGTTATTTTGTCGATCTGCGCTCTCAAAGCCCGTGGGTCTTTTACAATATGATCGAGGACTCGGGTGGGCCGATCTATGCGCATACACTCACTGAAATGGTTAGTTTCATTGCGAGTTGTTTTGAGGAAAATGTATTCTTTGAAGACGCCCAAGGTAACTTCGATTACGACGAAGAAGCTTACTACAAACTCGATGAAAAGTTCTCAAGGAAAGCCACACGGCTCTAATCAGGTAGGCACGAGGTTTGAGCCCGAGCCCCCCACACCACCCGGCATGCGGGTCCGCACCGGGCGGTTCCGTCAGTCATGATTCTCCTTTGAGACTGCCTCTGGTTTTCGGTTTCCCTTTACCTTTGGCCGGTCCGTTCGGATATCGAATGCAGATCCATTGTTGTTCCACTGAGGGAGCGCCCTGTTCAAAAAAATAAACAGGGGGCAGACAGATAATTGAAGAGAAAGGATTGTTCACGTTGGACGTGTCCCGCTCCCTGTTTGCATTCGAAACGAAAGTGACTACCTTTGGTGGGTCGCCGAGTTTACGTGCGCGTCTTTCTGAGGAGCCTGGTGCGGGAAAACGCACGATGGGATCTGCGAGTGGGACGCCGGGTTACCGGCGTTTATACCTCAATCGGTCTTGGAAATGAATGCCTCGACGAAATACGAAAAGTGGCGAGGCCATCCACCTGACTTCACGAGCAGCTATCGCTTCTATACTCAGGGGGAAGGCGGAAGAAAACTGCTGCCGGGGCAATACTATCGCGGAGACTTTATGTATGCTGAGGATTCCCCTAAAGACGGAATCTACATGATCCACCATGAATTTACCGGCGAAGGCGGAGAGGTTTTTCCAGAGGGCACTCTTCCAATCCCTCGAAGCGGAACCGCTCGGATGTGGATTGTCGTCCCAGAGATGCGCTACAAGGTGCACCGCGAGCGAATCGTTGAGGGAACCAAATATTTCATCATGGAGGGTTCTCGGCGCGTTGGCGAAGGAGTTGTTACCGGGATTCTCGGCCTCCACACCAATCCAACAAAATAAGGAGGTGGTATATAAAAGGCTGCACGGCCCGAGTCGATATGCCACCATTAACTTCGACACTCAAAATAAACCGGGGACAGATAGTTGGGAAGCGAATTCCTATTTGGTTGATGGGGGCTTTCCGCCTTCGCAGAAATCGATGAATCGCCGGCAAGGATAAGCCCGAGGGCAGCAATTGAGGTTTTGATCTGCACAGGATTGGGCGCAAACATATTTTGTCTGTCCCCGGTAATCCTGTGTCCGATTGAAGAGCGAAAGCGCGGAATGCGGGGGAAAGCTGTCCCGTTATCGGGATCGGGGACCTTCAATGATGATCAAAACCCGCCGGGGCACCAGCTACGCTTAAAGCCGGTTGCTGAAAATGCCTGTCCACCGTTAAAGGACCACGATACCTTCCCCCGGTAATCCGGCTCAGTCCAACAGGGATGGTATGCCGGGAAGCCGGTCACCTGAAATCCAAAGTGCTTGTCATTCGCGGCTTCCCGGCATACCATCCTTAAAGTTACCCCAAATAGAAACCGATGATAAAACCTGTTCGAATGGTTGAACGGAAGCAGGATTGTTACTCCCGAAAAATATTCCTGATTGAACCATTGCCCGAAGCGGGGAAAGATTTGCCTGACTTGGAAGTCGATTCTATATTTCTGGAACCGACTGTGATCATGACCGAAAGTGTGCCATTCGAACAGGAACTGGAAGGCTGGCAACCTGCTATAAAAAGAAAAGCGAAAGAAGCTTTTCTTATCCATCTAATCGAGTTCTATGATGGGCACTCCTTACCAGTATCAATACCCGATAAAACATTTGATTCTATGGAAGCTATTGAAACATACTTTGATCAATATTGGAGCGTTCGACCGATCCAAGAATACCTTGAGTTAGAAGTAGGGTCGTGGAAGACTCACTCCCCACACAAGGGGTAACAAATCGGCGCAGCCAAGCTGTTACCCTCCGGAGTCAGGTATCAGCTTGCTGGCCTCAAACGTTCTGTGTTGAATGAGAAGAGCAAAACAATTACTGATTGCCTCTTTTGTTTTTGTCGTTCTGGCAATTGCTGGCTATCTTGTGACAGCATTCAATTTCCATCGAGAGAATTTTGGCCCGCGCCTGTATGGATTTACTCATGTTGGACTATGGGTCGAGGATACACCTGAAAACCGAAAACAGGTCGCATTCCTTAAGCCTGCTTTGGCATTGTTTGGAAACGGATGGAACATTTATTGGATGAATGATGCCGACGAAATCGTCGATGCTGATCCGATGCTTCTATTTCCGTAACGTAGCTCCCAGGCACAGAATCGGGTAGGCACAGGGTTTGAACCCGCGCCCCCCACACCACCCGGCATGCGGGTCCGCACCGGGCGGTTCCGTCAGTCATGATTCTCCTTTGAGACTGCCTCTGGTTTTCGGTTTCCCTTTACCTTTGGCCGGTCCGTTCGGATATCGAATGCAGATCCATTGTTGTTCCACTGAGGGAGCGCCCTGTTCAAAAAAATAAACAGGGGGCAGACAGATAATTGAAGAGAAAGGATTGTTCACGTTGGACGTGTCCCGCTCCCTGTTTGCATTCGAAACGAAAGTGACTACCTTTGGTGAGTCGCCGAGTTTACATGCGCGTCTTTCTGAGGAGCCCGGTGTGGGAAAACCGCACGATGGGATCTACGAGGGTGCGCCGGGTAACCGGCGTTCCTACCTCAATTGGCGCAGAAAATGAACACTACTGAAGGTGAATATCGCCTACAACTCGAGAGAACCTTTCGGCGCTTTGATGAAACCATCCGACAGCAGATCTTGGATTTCACAAAGGAAACACTCCCGAGCGATACGATATGTGTGGATTTCTCGCTCTACCTATCCGGGCACGATTTTGACTCGTTTCCACTTAATCCCATACCAATGAGCCGAGACGGCGGATACAACGAATGGGGTTCATTTTTCTCGAGTGCTCCATTCGATTTCCCCTCGAATCTCAGCCCATTTTCCGAGGAGTGGGAGGAGGTTGGTGATACATGCAATATATTTCTCGATGAGATCGCTAAATGGTTTGGTAGTCTTTGGGAGTCTAGCGTCACGGATTATCCCCATCCCGTATTTGTTAATGAAGTGGGTGGCGACCTTACAGCTTATTCGATTTCAGCTCATCGATGGTTCATGGACGAGCAGCGATTCTCATCCGGCTAGCCGAATCGGTCAGGCACGTAATAAACAGGGGACAGACAGACTGATGTTGGAAAGTTGGGAAGCGAATTCCTATTTGATCGACAGGTTCTTTCCGCCTTGGTTGAAATTTATGAATCTCCGGAGAGTCTAAGCCAGAGGGCAGCAATTGAGGTTCGGATCTGCGCTGGATTGCGCGCGAACATATTTTGTCTGTCCCCGGTAATCCCGCCTTGTCCTATTTGGTTGATGGGGGTTTTCCGCCTTCGCAGAAATCGATAATCTCCGGCGAGGATAAGCCAGAGGGCACCAATGGAGGTTTAGATCTGCGCTGGATTGGGCACGAACATATTTCGTCTGTCCCCGGTTATCAAAGGCTTAAAACGAAGTGGTAGCAGTAAATCCTCAAGATAGTTTTTCAGTGAATTGGCTTCAATTCCGCCTAGGGTTACGGGGGAACTTCAGGTTTAGCCACCTTCATAACCAGTCTTAATCGTTCCGCTTTAAAATATGACTCCGAGTGAAGCAAAAGTGTTGTTGAGCTACCATAGTGGGAGGAATGCTGACATTGATCACCCAAAATGGGAGACTGGATTTCTCGGCTCACTACGACCTTTTCGGGGGTATCTTCTACCGGAGAATTTTCACGAAGTTATGGCTTGCTTGAGGGCGTTGGCCCCTGAAATCTCTCAAGGGGGCACGATCGATCGGGAAGTTGTGAATGACGTCGTGGGAATCCTCCACCTGGGCCGTTCGTGGGCAATACATCCAGACGGGATGCTCCAGCGCAACAATCTGATTTCCGAGGCAGATGTCGCCCGATTGGAAGACTGGTTGGATACGATCAGTTATTCATTCATGATGGTGTTGGATTCGGACGACCCAGAGGAATGGTTCTCACAATATGAGGATGGGAAATGACGGTCTGTCGTTCATTGATGAGATAAATATTCAAAAGAACGCATTGAGTTATACACAGACGATCATGAGCTTCAGTGGGCCGACTTGATCCAAATACCCGGGGAACAAAACCGCGTTATAGTAGGGTAAATGAAAAAGCCGGAGATTTCTCTTCCGAAGGGAAATTCCTGACTCCAACATTTTTATAGTGGCACGGCCCAACCTTCCCGGGCGCGGGGAATAAAAATTTCAATTAGACTGAACTTTTTCGGCATTTTTTGGCACGATAGAGAGTGAACACCCGGTCCATCGGGATCGGAAAACGCTCATCACCCTTTGATCGCCATCAAACAGCCGCCTAATCTTGAACAACTCTTCCGGGAAACCTCGGCTGATCTGGCGCGCTATTTTTCCCGGCGCCACGGAGGGCGGGAAAGCGCTGACGATCTCGTGCAGGAGACGTTTCTCAAGATGGCGCAGAGTATCGAAAGCGGGAAACGCCCGGAGCACCTTCGAGCCTATCTTTTCGGTATCGCCCGCCACGTCAGTCAGGCTGCGTGGCGGCAAAAATCGAAAGACTCCGTTCTTGAAGATTCGGTTCCCATTCAATCGATCGCCGCCGGGGACTCCAG
Source organism: Verrucomicrobiales bacterium (assembly GCA_029213005.1). Taxonomy (GTDB): domain Bacteria; phylum Verrucomicrobiota; class Verrucomicrobiia; order Verrucomicrobiales; family DEV007; genus Arctic95D-9. Next base: position 92,915 of record JARGPI010000026.1, on the reverse strand, counting down.
TGATCCGCGAGTCGATGCCGCCTGTGAAATGATCGATCTGCTACCCGCGCTGCAACGCGAAATTCTCGATCTGCGTTTTAACCAGAACCTTTCCTATGCCGAGATGGCGGAAGCTCTCGATATCCCGGTCGGGACCGTGCGATCCCGACTTCACAACGCGATTTCCCTGATCCGCAATCGTCTCGCCGAAGACAACCCCGATACCCTGTAAGCATTATGAATCCAAAATCACTCGAAGCTCTCATCGTCGACCGCAGCTTTGGCGAACTTTCTCCGGAAGCGACGGAATTACTGGACGCCTACCTCGACGCAAATCCGCAAATGCAGGAACTGGTCTCAGGCATCGAAGAGGCGCTTTCTGTCACAGAAATGGCCGTTTCGTCCCGCCCGGAACTGTTTCGTGAGGACGTGTTCGACCGGACCGATGACGTGGACTTCGGATCGAAACTAATCGCTTTCCCCGGTGCCACCTGGTTGAAGGCAGCCGCCGCATTTGCCCTGCTTGCGGTGGCCGGAGCAGGCGGCTATTTCGCCGGCAATCGCTCCGCCGTTTCCGAACTGTCATCCTCTTTCGGCCCCGCTCCGACTTCTCTTCTTTCCAGCAGCACACCCGGCCCCTGGGCTCAATATCGAATCGCTTCGGGCGGCATCGAAACGTCCATTCCGACTCCTTCAACCAGGCAGGAACCGTGAAAATTTACTGTCATCTATTTTGCTGTCTGGTTACGGCATGGCTCGTCACGGGATGTGTCCCGTCGGAAAGATTCTGGTGGTCGCCAGGAGGTGATAAAGCCGCTGTCGTGGTGAAGGGACAGCTTCGGATTACTGATTCGACAGGAAAAACGCTGGTCATTCCCGAGTTCCCCGGAATCGATGGAGAATCTTCCATCGCGGAACATGTCGAGTGGGCTTCTGATGGTAAAAGCCTGATCGCGCACCGTATTCGGGGATTCAACACCTGGGATATCGCGAAATCCGAATTTCCTGCAGATGACGTCCGGCGCATCGAAGAATTGGCGGATGCGATTCCGGCTGTTACCCGAACCGCCATCGCTCTCGGGGGGGATGTCGACAGTATTGATTCAATCTTCGGCAGACTCAGGACTAAAGAACCGGACCATCTGCGAAACGCCTTTTATCTGAGCTACGAACAGGATCCTGAAACTCTGCGCAAGATTCTATCCGGGTCGCCAAAGCTCAGGGCAAAACTGGAAACGGGGATTGCTGACTCGAGAGGCTACCTGTTAAATCAGCTCGATGTGGTTCGACTGGACCCCGGCAGGATCACTCCTTTGTTGAAAACTGCTACGCTACTTACCGGCCCCGTCCTTTCTCCCGATGGCAATCGCGTTTTGCTTGGTCGCCGACACGGAGAAAAAGCCCTGGTCGATCTGGTATCAATTTCCATCGGAAACGGTACTGAGTCGCCTATCGCGAAACGGGTTTTCCCGGCCTACGCGTGGCAGGATGACGAGACGGTGCTCGCTTTGTCGCCGGTAGCCGATTCTGAAAGTCTATTGAAACAGTTGAAGTCTTTTTCGTTCGTCCCGGATCGCGAAGCGACGACTGAGATTCTCGCCACGGCGCTCATCCCGTTTCTTCCCCGACTCGAAGTTCTGCCTGATCGCAGCGTCCTCTTTTCCAGCCAGACGGGGATGCTGCCAACAGAAGCTACCACCACGCTGCCCGGGTCAGCGCTGTTTCGTTACCTCCCTGAAACCCGGAAATTGCTTCGGGTTCCCACAGCGGAAAGTGCGCTACCGATGAATCTGGGTTTCTTCACGGCTTCGCCTGATGGATCGCAGGTAGCCATAGTGGAAAGCGATACCGATGCGGTTGCTGTCGTTGATATATCGAGTGGCAAAGTGGATCTCATTTCCCTACCCCGCCCAAATAGCAAATGCCGGACGCTGCCCGCGTGGCGAAATACCGAAGAACTCTCCTTCGCCCGACTCAACGAAGCATCCCGTGAAATCGAGTGGGTGATATGGAATCGGGATGGTGAGACACGAGTGCTGAGTGAAGGCTGGCCTGCTGAGTCCACGGCTGACTGGATTGAACGGAAAAAACCAAATCAATACTGATATGAAATCGAAACTGGTAGGTATCTCGATCATGGGGATCTTTCTCACTGGATTGGCGAGCGACGATCCGGCAAGTGAGGCCTTTTTCGAAAGTCGAATTCGCCCTGTGTTAGTGAAACACTGCTACGAATGTCACTCGGTCGAGTCGGGAAAATCCAAGGGCGGACTCCGGCTCGATACCCGTGAGAGCACACGCAGCGGAGGAGACACCGGTGCGGCCGTGATTCCGAAAAATGCGGAGGAAAGTTTGCTCCTCACCGCGATTCTCCATTCCGACCCGGATCTGGAGATGCCTCCGAAAGAGCCGAAGCTGCCGGATCATGTCACCCGGGATTTTGAAGCCTGGATAAAGGCCGGGGCCTTCGATCCGAGAGAGGCAACCGCAAGTGGCGCCAAGACCGACGCGGCAGCCTTGCAAGCCCGTCTCGATTTCTGGAGCTATCAAAAACCTCAAAAAACCGAACCACCCCAAACTGATTCGGACTGGCCGATTTCCAGGATAGACCGTTTCATTCTCGCCAGTCTCGCAGAGAACAACCTGACACCGTCGGAAGACGCGGACGAACGGACCTTTATTCGCAGGCTCTATTTTGATCTGGTCGGTCTGCCGCCGACACCGGAACAGGTCGCCGAATTTTCCTACGCCAATCTGGAAGAGACCGTCGACCGTTTACTCGACTCCGAAGGATTTGGCGTTCGCTGGGGGCGCCACTGGCTGGACGTGGTCCGCTACGCTGAATCGAATGGCCGGGAGGCGAATATTGTCTACCCACATGCCTGGAGATACCGGGACTATGTGATCGATTCGATAAATGCGGACGTGCCCTACGATCGCTTTCTCACGGAGCAGATTGCCGGAGATCTCCTGCCTTATGACGACGAGGCACAACGGGCCCGCTTACTCATTGCCACCGGCTTCCTCGCGATCGGACCAAAAGGACTCGCCAATCAGGACAAACCCCAGTTTGCGGCCGACCTGGTTGACGAGCAACTGGATGCCACGAGCCGCGCTTTTCTTGCGACTTCCATCGCCTGCGCCAGATGTCACGACCACAAAGCGGATCCCATTTCGATGACCGATTACTACGCGCTGATCGGAATTTTTCGCAGCACGAAAACTTTCTACGGAACCTGGGTCGATTCGGAGAACAACAACGGAGGTGAACTGATCAAACTCCCAGATCTGCCCGGACAGCTGAAGCCCGGGCAGTCTATTTCGAAAGAGAGAATCACGAAAATGAAAGCGCAACTCGCCGAGTTGAATGCCCAGGAGCGGAAGAATAAAGAAATGTCAGCCTCGATGATGGGCGGTAAAAAAATGAAGCGGGAAGACTTCAACACCGCCCTGCGCGAGGCGCTCCGAATCTACTGGACTCGCGGGGGGCTTCGCGGAAAACTCGCGGCGGTCGATGACAATGGAGAGCCCCTTCCGCTGTGTATGGGAGTGCAGGAAGCTCCGAAAATGAAGAATTCGCCCCTCTACTATCGCGGCGACCTCAAGAATCCCGGCGAAGAAATTGCGAGAGGAGTTCCGGCTTTATTCGGCATGGAACCAGCTCCGCCGTCGAAAGAGAACCAAAGCGGTCGGCTCGACTTCGCGCATTGGGTGACCGATCCGGAAAATCCTCTTACGGCGCGTGTCATGGCGAACCGCGTCTGGGGTCACCTGTTCGGCGAGGGGCTGGTGCGAACGATGGACAACTTTGGCCATACCGGGGAACCGCCAAGCCACCCGGAGCTGCTCGACTATCTGGCCATCACTTTCAGAGAAAAGGGCTGGTCGTTGAAATCACTGGTGAAAGAAATGGTTCTGTCCCGTGCCTACCGGCAGAGTTCGACCTACCGCAAAGAAAGTTTTTTCAAAGATCCCGACAACCGCCTGCTGTGGCGCGCCAACAAACGCCGACTCGATGCCGAGGTGATCCGGGATTCGATACTCTCGGTTTCAGGGCGGCTGGACCTTTCCCCGCGGGCCGCATCGCTCGCGGCGGAGGTGACAAAACACTCCGTGGCCATTCTCGGCTTCGACAAAACGATACCAACCGACCTCGATGGATCGAACTACCGCTCGATCTATCTGCCGGTATTCCGGGAAAACCTTCCCGATGTTCTCCACCTGTTCGACTTTGCGGAACCCAGTCTCGTGGTAGGCAACCGCGACGAAACCAATGTGCCCCTGCAGGCGCTTTATCTGATGAACAGCGAATTCATTGCTAAGCAATCCGCCGCTTTTGCGGAACGCCTCATGCACGATGAAAACAACCGTGATGATAGAATTCACCGCGCCTTTCAACTCTGTTTCAACCGCCCTCCCGATCCGGAGGAAAGCGAAATGATTGCCGCGTATTTCGCCGACTCCGCCGAGGGGGATGAAGCCACCATGACGACCCGCTTTTGTCAGGCTCTGTTGAGCAGCGCGGAATTTCGAATCGCCGACTAACACCGAGCCATTACGTCCTATGAACAATCTGAATCCAACCTCATCCTCCCGCCGGGATTTTCTACAATCGAGCACACTTGGTTTGGGATGGCTCGCTTTCTCGGCTATTGCCAACGGAGCGTCTTCGGCCGGGCGGAACTTTCCCGCCCGGGCCAAACGGGTCATTTTCCTCTCCATGAAAGGTGGCCCGTCCCACGTCGATTTATTTGACTACAAACCGGAACTGATCAAAGCCGATGGAAAGACCACGGGACTGGCAGAAAAATTCGGCGGTGCGCCCCTGGTCGGCCCGGTGCATCCCTTTTCCCAACAGGGCAAGTCCGGTCTCTGGATGACCGACCTGATGCCGCATCTCGCGAAGCACGCGGATGATCTTTGCATCGTCAATTCTATGCAGACCGACCTGCCGAACCACTCGCCGGCCTTCGTCCAAATGCATACCGGAAGTTTTCAGTTCGTGCGTCCCTCCCTGGGAGCATGGACGGTGTATGGACTCGGAACCGAGAACGAAAACCTGCCCGGCTTCATCACCCTGAATCCACCTGCTGACAACGGCGGCGCACGCAACTATGGAAGCGCTTTTCTGCCTTCCATCTGCCAGGGAACCCGTGTTGGCGGCAGCCAGATCCCGGCTCTCTATGCGGCTTTTCTCAAGAAAGACCAGACTCCGGGGCCTCCGATGAAAAATATCGAGAACAAAAATCTGAGCCGCAAAGCCCAGCGCGCCCAGCTCGACCTGATCCGCGGGCTCAATCGCCACAAGCTCAGGAAAGATGTCTATCAACCCCAGATTGAGGGAATGATCGAGTCGTTTGAACTAGCATTCCGAATGCAGTCGGAGGTGCCCGACGCGCTCGATCTCACAGCTGAATCCCAATCCACCCTCGACCTCTATGGCATCGGCAAAGGCTCCGACGCCTTCGCGAGGCAGTGTCTCCTTGCCCGTCGCATGGCGGAAGCGGGCGTGCGCTTTATCGAAATTTCTTCACCGGTCGGTTGGGATCATCACTCGCTGATTCAGGAAAATCTCGCCAAAAACTGCCAACAAACCGATCAGCCAATTGCCGCCCTGCTCACCGATCTCAAGCTCAGGGGAATGTTAGACGACACCCTCGTCGTCTGGGCCGGTGAATTCGGCCGCACACCCTACATGCAGGGCGTCAACGGTCGCGACCACAATCACAAAGGCTTCTCGCTCTGGATGGCCGGAGGTGGAGTCAAAGGTGGCATGAACTACGGATCGACTGACGAGATCGGTTACAAGGCAGTAGAGAATCCCATGCACATCCATGACTGGCATGCGACGATCCTTCATCTCCTCGGTATCGATCACAAGCGGCTGACCTACAACTACGGCGGCAGAAATTTTCGGCTCACAGAAACCTCTGGAGAAGTGGCAACAGGAATCCTCGCCTGAGCGATTGGCTAGTACTGAGCGTTTCGTGGCGAGCGATGGGTAGCAACCTCCTTTGGAGGTTCTGCGGTGGTAGAGTGCGCCGGCATTGGGAACGTCCAAAGGACGTTGCTACCGGGTTAAATATTCCCAGGTGTAATTCATTAACAAATCACCTCGGACCCATTTTCTAATGGGCTTTAGAGCAGCTAATTTAATCCAAACAATTACAGGTCACTACACTAGAGAATGCAAAAATCCACAGCGGCACCGTAGCACCACTGTGGATTCGCATTTGGGAGAAATGGGCGTTTAAAATAACGACCTACTCACTCATTCGGAAGACGACTACCTTCCGGTCATAGCGGCGCTCGCTTTCGGCGGCACTCGCCGGATAGGAGGCTTCGCTCTCTCCGTAGCCGACCGGAATCAAACGCTCTGGCGACACGCCTTGACGGACGATGTCGCGGACGATGCGCTCCGCTCTGCGTTGTGACAGAGCGAGGTTGGATTCGTATCCACCTTCCGCAGAGGCATGGCCCTCGATGATGAAGCGCTCGTTAGCCAGGGATGAGTCGCGCATCGCTGCGGCCAACTCGTCGACTATCTGGTAGGAATATTGATCAGCGAACTGGGTTGAGCCCTGTTGAAAGAGGATATCATCCCGACTAATCATCGAATTCGGATCGACATTGTATGATACCACATAGGAGTCCGGCTGAAGGTATTCACGGGGAACATCGGATTGATAGCCCGTAGATTCCGGACGTGGCGGAAGGTAGTTTACTTCATTATAATGCTGGACGTGGACGCGATTCAAAACCGATGCGGCGAGAAGGATTGCCGGCACGTCCTGACGTGAACGGTATCTCACATGACGGCGTCCTTGATAAACCGGGTGACGATGGTGAAGATGCTCGTCGCGATCCCGGTCATAACGGTCTCCGTGGCGGCCATCACCTCGAGGGTGACCTCTCCGGTATTCCGGAGGCGCATCGTTCAACGTGGCTCTGCCCAGAAAGCGATTCAAAAGATAGGATACCACGGCATCCCGGGGAGAGGCGTCGTGCCTGTCCCGATCGTGGTCCCGGTCCCGGTCGTTGTCTCTGCGGTCTCGATCCCGATCGTCATCTCTGTCCCGGTCGCGGCCATCTCTATCGCGGTCTCTTGAGGAATCGGGCCCTCTCCTCGATGCCAAATCACGGCGCTGCTCGGTGGTAGCCAAGTCGCTGTTTTCACCAATAATTTTCTGGATCATCTGGCGGGCGTCTGCGGGATCTTTGATTGCGAGTTTCTCCCGGTTGACCTCTTTGCTCACTCTGGCTTCCGCCTCAGCGACGGCTTTTTCTTTTTCCCGGTCGCGAACGACAGGGGCTACTTCCGGTTGTGGAGTCGGCGGGGCGGGGCGCTCCTCTTGAGCGACAGGTCTCATGTCCTGCTTGACTGGGATTTCCCTGACCGGTTCGCCTTTGGGCGTTCCGCGGTTTCCTTTAGCCTCGGGCCGGGTCTGCACCGTGTTCGGGTTGCCTTTCGGTGCTCCTTTTTCAGCGCTTTTGCCCTTACCTTTGGGAACTTCGCGGGCGGCTTGCGCTTTTTGCTGAGCCATGCGCCGCTCCAGCTCGGCCTGCCTTGCGGCAGCAGCATCTGCGACCGCTTTTTCACGCTGCCGGGCATTCTCCTCGGCGGCGGGGTTGCGATTGCCTTTGGGGTTTTGCATTGGTCTCTCAGTAACTTCTCTTACCACTTTTCGTGGATCGGGAGTTTGCACTTGTGGCTTTTCCGGTTGGCGTTTCGGGGCCCGTTCTGCTCTTTCCGGCTTCGGTTTAGGTGCGGGGCGGTTGGCTTTCGGCTCTTTTTCTTTTGGCTTGGCTTTTGGCTGAGGGCGCTCCTTTTGGGGTTCGGGAACTTTCACAGAAATTTCCGGAACGCCTTCGATTGAGATGCCCTGAGCAGACACCAGACTAAACGGCGCAGCGAGTAAGCTCGCAGCGACCGCCACTTTCAAAGTATTAGGGATAGGCTTTTTCATGGTTTTCGTTTCATTGATTGCTTCACTATGAAACGCAGAATTCGAGCGAAACCCCTCAGAAGGATTAATTGAAATCTTAATATTTTGGTGGTTAACGGTTTGTCGCAATCCTGAGGTTTTGGTGTTGCCCCCCGGAGGCGGGGAATTACGCGGTGAAAAGTGCATTACGCGGGGCCGGTTCATGCAAGCTGCATCACGCAGTTCTGCGGGCGGACTATTTTGGTGTGTCAGGAAAGAATCGTTCGATTCCACCGTGCGGAATTGAAGATTAGACTGTAATTTCGGGCGATGATATTCGCGATGACTTCGGCACAGGTTGAAATGATTTTCACCTTTTTCATTCTGGCGCTTGTTTTTATCTGTTTCGTAAAAGAGTGGCTGGCTCCGGAGCTGGTCGCTCTCAGTGGTATGAGTATTTTGATTCTCGCGAGAATACTCGACGAGACCGATATCAAAGTTGTCTTCGGAAATACCGCGCCTGTCACGATTGGAGCGATGTTTGTCCTGAGTGAAGCTCTCTCCCGGACCGGAGCGATTGATTGGATCGCCGGCAGATTTTCAATCTGGGCCGGAAAGTCGGCGGGTCGTGTCATTGTAGTTCTCGCTTTGATAGTGATGCCACTGTCTGCGTTTCTCAATAATACACCGATCGTGGTCGTGTTCCTGCCGGTCATCATGGCCTTCGCCCGTTCTTCCGGATTTAAAGCCAGTAAACTTTTGATTCCGTTATCCTTTCTCAGCATCCTCGGCGGTACGATGACGATGCTGGGGACCTCGACCAACCTGCTCGTCGCCGGGGTGGCCAAAGAAGCCGGTCAACCCGCGTTCGGTGTTTTTGAAATCACCGGATTGGGATCGGTATATGCTTTAATTGGTTTTCTCTATCTCTACTTCTTTGGTCAGAAGTTACTACCGAATCGAGATACGGTAAGCAGTCTGCTCGACGCAGAAGATACCCGTCGCTTCTGTACTGCGGTGGAGGTTGAGCCGTCGTCTTCATTGGTGGGGGCCCGCCTCATTTCTCACCCTCTTTTCCTCGACCGGAAGCGGACTATTGTTTACGAAGTGATTCGTCAGGGCGTCCAGATGAGAGATATACCTCTGGATGCCCTGGTCATCGAAGAGGGGGATATTCTCTGGTTTCGCGCCACTTCAAAAAAACTCGGGGAGATTCGCACCACCAGTGGGATCACGATGCTTCATGAAAAAATTGGAACCGAGGGTGAGGGAGATCGGGGGATCGAAGTGAAAACGGTAGAGGCAATTATCGGGAACAAGAGTTCGATGATTGGCCGGACGATCCGGGATTCAAAATTACGGCGGAACTATGGTGTCGTCGTGGCCGCGATTCACCGGAAAGGGGAGAACCTAAAGGAGGGTTATCAGGACATTAAACTGGCGTTTGGCGACACGATTTTGATTGAAGGGCCGACTCACTGTTTGGTGCGTTTGCAGCAGGAGGAGGACTTTCTCAGTCTCAACGAAAGTAACGAGACACCTCCCCGGAAATCAAAGATTGTCGTCGCCGTGGGAACGATGTTAGGCGTGGTATTGTTATCGGCGCTGAATGTGATGTCGATTAGTAGTGCGGCAATGATCGGTGCCGTCATCGTGGTTGTCTCGGGCTGCGTGGAGACGCGGGAAGCCTATCGTTGTATCGAGTGGAACATTCTGTTCCTGATCTATGGAATGCTGGCGATCGGGCGCGCCATGGAGACCACCGGGGGCGCTGAATTTATGGCGACCGGCGTGGTTGGTATGATGAGCGGTGCCCAACCGGTGATGATACTGGCTGCGATATATTTACTGGCTTCCATATTAACGGAACTGGTGACCAATAACGCCGTGGCAATCCTGCTGACCCCGGTTGTGATTTCGATCGCGGATTCGATGGGAGTTGACCCGAGACCTTTTATCGTTGCGGTGATGTTTGGTGCCAGTGCCAGTTTTATTACTCCAATAGGTTATCAGACCAATACCTATGTTTACGGCGCCGGTGGCTACAAATTCGGCGACTTTCTGAAAATAGGGATTCCGCTGAATTTGCTGCTGCTCGTCGCCGCGGTGATTTTGATTCCGAGGTTTTGGCCGTTTTGAAGTGTAGAGGAGTCCGTGAGCCCGAACAGTGGCATTTTCATCAAAATCGGGTTATATCAATTCCATGAGCGAAACTTTGAGTTGTGACGATCGTGGAGTGATCGTGGTCTGTTCCGGATGCGATACCGGGAACCGGATTGCGTATTCCCGGATAGGGCAGAAGGGGCGTTGCGGCACCTGCGGGAAAGATTTACCTGCGATTTCGCAAGCGGTGGATATCACCAGCTCGGCGAGCTTTGATAAGTTGGTCGCGGATAGTCCGCTCCCTGTGGTGGTGGACTTCTGGGCGCCGTGGTGCGGACCCTGCCAGATGGTGGGCCCGGAATTCAGTAAAGCCGCAAAGCAGGCTGCGGGGGAGGTGGTCTTTGCCAAGGTGAACACCGAGACTCAGCCTGCAATCGCGAGCCGTTTTTCTGTCAGAGGAATTCCGGCTTTTGCCCTACTTGAGAACGGAGCGGTGGTCCGTCAGATCACCGGTGCCCGGATGGCGGCTCAGCTTCTTGAGTGGATTCGTCAGTCGTAAATCCCACCGTGAGAAGCTGAGTCGATTTACAGTCCGTTTCTCTACTTCTTCCCTTTTTCAATCGCTGCGGAAAACCAGTCGTTTCCACCGGCTGGTTCTTCGCGGCGGGGCTGATTTTGGCGGCGGGGGCGGTTGTTCTGATTCCGCGGTTTAGGCTGATTCTGACGCTGGCTTCCGCCGGTTGGGGCTTCCGCTTTCATGCTGAGGCTGATCCGGTTGCGGTTCAAATCGACTTCGACAACGCGGACCTGCACTTTCTGCCCGACTTTCACGACATCCGCAGGATCGGCGACGTATTGATCGGCGAGTTGGCTGATGTGAACCAGTCCGTCCTGATGAACGCCGACGTCGACGAAGGCTCCGAAGGCTGTGACGTTGGTAACCACGCCGGTGAGCTTCATGCCTTCTTTGAGGTCGGAAGGTTTGTCGATACCTTCGGCAAATTCCACGGTCTCAAATTTCTCGCGGGGGTCGCGACCGGGACGGGCCAGCTCATCGATGATGTCGCGGAGCGTGGGCATACCGACATCGTTGCGGACGTAGTCTTCAAGATTAATCCGGTTGCGCAGTTGATCGGTGGTTAACAGGTCCTCAATTTTGCAGCCGACATTCTTCGCCATTTCCTGAACGACGGAGTAGCGCTCGGGATGAACGGCGCTGGCGTCGAGCGGGTTTTTGGCATCGCGAATCCGGAGGAATCCAGCGGCCTGTTCGTAAGCTTTGGCTCCGAGACGAGGCACTTTTTTCAACTGAGCGCGGGAGGTGAAAGGCCCGTTCTCATTCCGGTAGGCAACGATGTTTTCCGCGATCGTTTTGTTGAGTCCAGCGACGTGAGAAAGCAGTTCGGCCGAGGCGGTATTGACTTCGACGCCGACGGCGTTCACGCAGCTTTCGACGGTATCGGTCAGGGCTGATTTGAGCAGGTTCTGATCGACGTCGTGCTGGTATTGTCCCACTCCGATTGATTTGGGATCGATCTTCACCAACTCGGCGAGAGGATCCATGAGGCGACGTCCAATCGAGACGGCGCCGCGAACGGTGATGTCCTGATCGGGGAATTCTTTTCTCGCCACATCTGAGGCGGAATAGATCGAGGCGCCGCTTTCGTTGACCATAACGACGGGAATCGATGGGTCGATACCGATGCCTTTGACAAACTTTTCAGTTTCGCGGCTGGCGGTTCCGTTACCGATGGCGATGGCTTCAATCTTGTACTTTTTAACTAGAGATTTGACGGTGTCGATGGCGTCGAGCTGCTGGCGGTCGGATCCGACGAGGTAGATCACATCGTTGTGGAGAAGCTGGCCCTGGGCATCGAGAACCACCGTTTTACAACCGGTCCGGAAACCGGGGTCGATCGCGAGAGTGCGCTTCTGACCGAGCGGAGAAGCGAGGAGCAATTCGCGGAGGTTACTGGAGAAAACCCGGATCGCTTCTTCGTCGGCGCGTTTCCGGGAGGCGTTGCGCATCTCTGTTTCCATACTGGGGAAAAGGAGGCGTTTGCAGCCGTCTTCGATGGCGAGATGGACTTGATCCGAAGTTTGGCCGGTTAAGAATTTTCCGCCGGCGACGCGAATGCCCTGTTCTTCTTCCACGTCGATTCCGAGTTTGAGGAATCCTTCGCTTTCGCCGCGACGGATCGCGAGAAGCCGGTGCGAGGGGATCTGGTCGAGTGGCTCGTCGAATTCAAAATAGTCGCGGTATTTTGCCGCCTCCGGATCGTTCTTTTTGGAGGCGACCACTTTCGCGGCGACCCGTGAAGATTCTTCATACACCTTCCGGACCGCTTTCCGTGATTCGGGGTGATCGGCGACCTGCTCTGCAATGATGTCGCGGGCACCGGCGAGTGCCTCTTCGATTTCGGTGACTTCTTTTTCGGAGGAGAGGTATTTTTCCGCCTCCTTCATGATGTCGGCCGATGGGTTTTTCAAAAGGATTTCAGCAAGGGGCTCGAGCCCGCGTTCCTTTGCGATCGTGGCGCGGGTCCGGCGTTTCGGGCGGTGCGGAGCGTAGATGTCTTCGAGGACGGTGAGCGAGTCGGCTGCGAGGATGCTTTTCTTCAAAGCATCGGTGAGGAGTTCTCGCTCGGTAAGGGATTTCAGGATCGTGGTGCGGCGTTTTTCGAGTTCGGCGAGTTGGTCGAGGCGGTCGCGGATCGCGGTGATAGCGACTTCATCGAGAGAGCCGGTGGCCTCTTTCCGGTAACGGGCGATGAACGGGACGGTGCCGCCTTCTTCGAGCAATTTGGCAACGGCTTCTACCTGGGGAGGCCGGATATTGAGTTCAGCTGCAATGCGGGCGACGAAGGGCGAAGAACTGGATACTGTCATGAGTGCGGAGGGATTTTTCGCACATATTGATTTTTAATCAATGCCGCGTTTCTGTGAATTGGGGTGACGGGATTGTACAGGGTACAGTCCGGGAGTGTACAGGGTACAGTTTTCGGTGAGGGGTGATTTTTTTTGGTGGGAGGGGTGATTTAGTCGTAGGACAGTTTTTTAAACTGTCTGCGGAGGATGTGGGCACTGGTTCAGGCTTGTGAAAAGCAGTTCCACTGGACTTTGCTGCTAATATTTGGTGCTTTTCTTTCCTTTTTTCGAGGGGGATTTGAGCTGGGATTGCCCGACTTTCTTCCGGAGGGAGTTAATCTGGTCGCGAATCAAGGCGGCGCGCTCAAACTCGAGTTTCCCGGCGGCTTCCTGCATCTCCTCTTCGAGCTCTTTCAGCACGGCGAGATCGTCGAGATCGCCTTCTCCAACCATGGCGCTTTCGACTTCTTTTCCGGCGACATACATGCGCAGGCTGTTCTGGTCGCCCCGCTTGGTGCTGGTGGGGGTGATGCCGTGTTTTTCGTTGTATTCCTGCTGCTTGGCGCGGCGGTAATCACTGATTTTGATTAGGGCATCGATGGACTTGGTGATCTTGTCGCAAAATAAAACCACTTCTCCATTAACGTGCCTCGCGGCGCGGCCGGCGGTCTGAATGAGACTGGTTTCGCTGCGTAGATAGCCTTCTTTATCGGCATCGAGAATACAAACGAGGCTGACTTCGGGCAAATCGAGGCCTTCCCGGAGCAGGTTGATTCCCACGAGGATATCGAACTCGGCAGCCCGGAGGCCCCGGAGGATTTCGACTCGCTCGATGGCGTCGACGTCGGCGTGGATGTAGCGCACTTTGAGTCCGGTGTTTCTCAGATAATCGGTGAGATCTTCGGCGGTTCGCTTTGTCAGAGTCGTGACGAGGACGCGTTCGTTAATTTCGACCCGCTGGCGGCACAACTCGATGGTTTCATCGATCTGGCCTTTGAGCGGTTTCATCGTGATCACGGGGTCGAGGAGGCCGGTCGGGCGAATGATTTGCTCGACGATCAGGTCGGTGCCTTTTTTGCCGGGATCAAATTTCTCGACGGGGTGTTCGGAGCCTGAAATCCTGGGAAGTCGCTCGGGAACGAGCTCGGGGTCGCCGATTTTCTTTTTCACATGGGGGATGTAATCGGTCACCCCGACGACGGAATTTTTGATTTCAAAAGCGGCGGGTGTGGCACTGACATAGATCCGTTGATCGGTATCGGCCATAAACTCGGGGAATTTCAGCGGTCGGTTATCAAGCGCGCTGGGGAGTCGGAAGCCGAAGTCCACCAGGGTTGTTTTCCGGGAGTGATCGCCTTCGTACATGCCGCCGACCTGAGGGACAGTGGCGTGGGATTCGTCCATCACCACGAGGTGTTTCTCGGGGAAAAAGTCGAGCAGGGTGCCTGGCTTTGAGCCGACGGGGCGCTGTGTGAGGTGCCGGGAATAGTTCTCGATACCCTGACAAAATCCCATTTCTTTCATCATCTCGAGATCGTATTCGGTGCGCTGTTTGATCCGCTGCGCTTCGAGGTATTTCTCCTCGCGCTCAAATTTGGCGACCTGCTCTTTCATCTCGGCGCGGATCAGTTTCATTGCTTTCGCCATTTTGTCGGCGGGGGTGACGAACTGTTTGGCGGGGTAAAAGGTGAAGCGGTCGAGCTGCAGGCGGACATTTCCGGTGAGAGGATCGATCGTGGAAACCCGCTCAATTTCATCGCCGAAAAACTCGATTCGGATCGCTTCGTTATCGAGGTAGGCAGGGTAGATTTCGACCACATCTCCCCGCACCCGGAAGTTTCCGCGCGAGAAAGCGATGTCATTTCTCTCGTAGAGGATTCCGACCAGTTCGCGGAGAAATTCGTCGCGGTCTTTTTCCAGCCCAACTGACACGGGAATCATCATGCCCTCGTAATCATCCGGCGAACCCAAACCGTAGATGCAGGAGACACTGGCCACCACAATGACATCGTCGCGGGTGAGAAGAGAGCTCATCGCGGAGAGGCGGTGGCGTTCGATTTCCTCATTAATCGAGGAGTCTTTTTCGATGTAGGTATCGGTTCGCGGAATGTAGGCCTCGGGCTGATAATAATCGAAGTACGAAACAAAGTACTCGACGGCGTTATCGGGGAAAAACGCTTTGAACTCGCTGTAAAGCTGGGCCGCCAGCGTTTTGTTGTGCGACATCACCAAGGTGGGGAGGCCGACATTGGCGATCACGTTGGCGATGGTGAAGGTCTTTCCCGAACCGGTCACTCCGAGCAGGGTCTGATGCCGATTCCCTGCGAGAACCGATTTGGTCAATTTGGCAATCGCCTGGCCTTGATCCCCCTCCGGGGAAAATGGAGATTTAAGCTGAAAATCCGGCATATCGGCACACGATGGACTCTCGGCGGCGCGATGGCAAGGTCTGGAGTTTGGAGCTTGCGCCTGCGGTCATGAAGGGCAGAGTTTCCCTGTGTCTGTCGCTACCTCAAATCGTTTTGCGTTTCCTCTCGACTCCGAGATGTGGCGGGTTAACCATCAGAAATGTGGGCTGTTTTTCGGTCCGGCGGCAGCGATCCTGCAAATTGCCCATCCCCGCATCGCTCAGGGGGTGGCGGATCACAGTAATTTTGAGTACGACACCCTGGGGCGGCTCAACCGGACGCTGGCGGCGACTAACCGGATCGCATTCGGAACGATCGAGGAGGCGGAGGCGATTCGCGAGAAGCTGCGGCATCTTCATCGGGGAGTCAAAGGCGAGGTTTCATCAGGCATGGAGGGGGCCCCAAAATATACCGCTCTGGAGCCGGATCTGCTTCTCTGGGTGCTGGCGACTTTGATCATGGCCGCGCTTCAGGGCTATGAAATGGTCTACGGATCGCTTCCGGCGGAACGGAAAGAGTGCTTTTACCGGGAAATGAGGGAATTCGGAACCTATTTCGGGCTCGACGAAGGTTACGGGCCTGCTGACATGAAGGCTTTCGGGGAATATTATGAGACGATGCTTCGCGGCGACCTATTGGGGAGTCATCCCCTGTGCCGTCAGCTGGCGATGGCGATCGTTTCGCCGAAAGACAGTCGCGGAGCGAAGATGCTGGGTGACCGGATCCGGTTTCTGTCGATCGAAACGCTGCCCGCCGGAGTTCGGGAAAGACTCGGATTTCGCTCCACCGCTTTCACCAGAGGTTCCATGTGGGCGCTGCGAAAGACATCGCGACTCACCTTCAGCCGACTCCCGAAAAAGGTGCGCTGCTTCCCCGAGGCGATTCAGCGGGAGGAGCGGGAAAGTGGGATTTGCTCCAATTTCACGGCGGGATAAAATTCCACCAGTTCGATCATATCCAGCTCGTATTCTCCCGGCCACCAAATGCGGGACAGGCCCTCCATGGCGGCGGAAACTTCACGTCTCGGGCGGCCCATCATGATGGTGACGTGGGGCGACCACTGGTGCTTTTCGTAGTAGGGGATCGGAGGGATGCCCTCCGCAGCCAGCTGGTCGGCGATTACGTGATGACCGGCGAGAAGCTCATCATTCCAGGCTGGCATTAGGGTGAAAACGGGGCGTTTCCCGGGAAAGATCCCCATGGAAGAGAGACGGATCGTGAAGGGGCCACGCGAAGCGGCAAAATCCCGGACGATCCGACGCAGGGCATCCACTTTATCGGTGGGTTCACGAATCACCGCAAAACTGAGGTGGGGTTTGAACGGGCCCTCCTGCCAGCGACCTTCCACTTCGCAGAGTTTTTCGAAAAGTCGCTCTTTAGACTCCGTAGCGAGCGGGAGTTCGATTGAATAGCCTTTGGTTTCCGCGTCCATTGCGTCGCACGGACCGGGCTATTTTTTCGGCTTCGGATTGGTGCAGGCCGCTTTGAGCATGCGGCTGTCGAGAACCCGGTATTTGCCGACTTCCAGTTCGTAGTCGACCAGAGAACCGATGCGAAACCGCTCCAGCTTTCTCACTTTATAATCCAGCTTGTTGAACATCCGCCGGATCTGACGGTTAAATCCCTGAGTCAGGACGAGATTGACCCGCTTGCGACCCACGATTTCGACTCGATCAGCTTTGGCGAGGCCTTCCTCCAACCGGAATCCTTCGAGGAGGCGATCGGTCAGATTGGGATCAAAAGCCCGGTTCAGCAGCACGTGATATTCCTTCTCAACGTGGAATCGAGGGTGCGTCAGTTTTTCATTCAGTTCACCGGAATTGGTCAGGAGAATGAGCCCGCTGCTGTTGTAATCGAGGCGACCGATGTAATTCAGCTTACTGAATTTGATCGGAAGCACTTCGTAGATGGTGCGACGGTTCTGCGGATCGTTTTTGGTACAGAGAAATCCTTCCGGCTTATTCAGCAGGAGGGTAATCTCCGATTCCTGACGAAGCAGTTTGCCGTCGTACCGAACGTGGTCTCCGGGTTCGACTTTGGCGCCCAGATTGGTTTCCACGCGGCCGTTAATCTCCACAAGCCCCTGCTTAATGAAGGCTTCGCAACCACGGCGTGATCCCAGCCCGCATTGAGCGAGGAACTTATTCAGACGAACGCCTTCAGATGGCGTCTCGCTCATTAAGCGTCAGGCTTGGTCTTGGGGAGGCCTACGGCGCTCTGCCCTTTATTCCACTCTCCGCGAGACTGGATGAGCTTTACCCGCTCGAAACGCTTGAGCACATTTCTCTTGGCTCCTACTGAGCTGGACTTCTTTAAGGTCGGGTGCTGTGACATGATGAAAAGATTTTAAAGTTTTTTGGAAAGGGCGGACTTTAGGTCAAGTGTGACGGCATTGCAAGGAAGGAAATGTAAGAGATTTTTCACCGTGTATTGGCTAGTTAATTTTCCTTGTTCGTTCTCGCTTCGCATCCTAGGTAGGTTTGCTATGAATTTAAACGATAAATCAAACGGAAATCAGGGCGTGTCACGTCGTCGATTCCTCGGAGGAACCGCTGCAGCAGCTTCGCTCAATATCATCCCGAGCCGTCTCCTCGGTCAGGATGCGCCGAGTAACAAGCTGAATATTGCGTTCATCGGTGCCGGTGGTCGCGGTGCGGCCAATGTCAATGGCTGTGCATCTGCCGGTCAGATTGTTCATGCCCTGGCTGATGTTGATGAAAATCGCGTCTCTTCAACCCGGCAGAAATTTCCTGACGCAAAATTTTACAAAGATTGGCGCGAAATGCTGGAAGCGGAAGGCGACAAAATCGATGCGGTCGGCATTTCCACTCCGGACCACACTCACGCTGTTGCAGCAATGGCGGCGATTAAGATGGGCAAACACGTTTATGTCGAGAAGCCTCTCACTCTGACCATTTCCGAAGCTCGCGCTCTGCATGCCGAGGCAAATAAGCGCGGTCTCTGCACGCAGATGGGGAACACAGGTCACGCAGCCGAAGGAGCCCGTCTCACCAACGAGTGGGTTCAGTCCGGAGCACTGGGTGAAATCAAGACCGTTCATTGCCGGACAAACCGCCCGGTTTGGCCTCAGGACTTGGTAAGACCAGCCGCAGAGCCGGTTCCCGCACACATGGACTGGGATCTCTGGATCGGGCCCGCAGCGATGAAGCCCTACAACGGGCAGATCGCACCTTTCAAATGGCGTGGCTACCTCGACTACGGAACGGGTGCACTCGGCGATATGGGTGCTCACATCATCGATCACCCGACCTGGGCTCTGGGCCTCGGGGTTCCTGAAAAAGTGGTGGTGGAAAAAGCAGATCGCGACACTCCGGGTGCTGAAAAAGACACTCATCCACAGTCCTGCATCATTCACATGTATTTTGCAGCCAAGGGCGAGCGCGGACCTGTGCATCTGACCTGGTATGACGGGAAATACAAGATTCCCCGCGTAGACGGCATGCCTGAAGACAAAAACACTCCGGACAACGGTTGTGTTTATCATGGAAGCGAGCACGTGATGATGCACGGCAGCCATGGTGGAGCTCCTCAGATTATCGATGCGAATGCCGCTAAGTTCCAGGCTCCTCCGAAGACTATGGAGCGCTCTCCCGGTCACTACAAGGAGTGGGTCGATGCGATCAAATCAAGCGATCCATCCAAAGCGAAGTCCAATTTCGATGTGGCGGCACCTCTCACTGAGACCCTGCTTCTCGGCGTTATCGGTTCCATTCTCGGACCGGGCACCGAATTGACCTGGGATGCTGAGAAAATGACGACCGGAAATGCTGAAGCTGATAAGTGGGTTTCCCACAATTATCGGGACGGCTGGTCTCTCTAGAATCCAATCGATTTAGCTCGATCGCGCCATCTGTCCGGTTACGGATAGGTGGCGCTTTTTTTATTTGCACGACGAATTGACTGGAAAACGTACAGATTTGGCTGAATCCCGTACATTCTGATGTTACACCAGTGTCACCAAGTTTAAATAACCTGCTTAAATTGAGCGAGTTAACTTGATTTAGTGATGTGGTATATGAAATGCAACCCCAGTACGGAATGGAACTGGGCTACGAAACAAACAGCAGGAATGGTGCCATCGGCACCGCTAAAAAGGAAGAAGATTGGTTCGAGGTAATACCCAAAAGGGTCGGGGAGTTGGAAAGGCTCCTTCTGGCAATCCGCAGTGTTAACTATCAATACCGCGACAGTGAGGATCCGACGTTTGCGATGGCTCACTGGCAAAAAATCGAAAACCGGATTCTATCATCGGTGAAAATGATCCGGGAAATTCACAACCTTTCTATCGAGCCGTTTCATCCGGCCGATGAGATCAAATCCCGATTGGTTGTGCTGATCGAGAATGATCACATTATCAACCTGCGTTTGAAAAGGCTGCTCGCTTGCGGAGTGGTCGACCATCCCGCCGAATTTCTTGAACTCTGGGAGGAGACTTACGCCGTTGTCGTTAAGAACCTCCGCTTGATGAGTTTGTTTATGAGGGCGACCTCACGACCTGATTTCTCCTACCATCACCGCAATTGAAGCGGTGGTAGCCCGGATAAGGTACAGCAGGCGTTGTTCCGATAGCGTCGGCTGAAAACAAAAGCCCCAACCGTACACAACCCCATAATATCCTTAGTTTGGAACGCAGGCTGACAGGAGAAATCCTGTCAGCCTGAATTCTTTTGTAAAATCGGGATTACTTCAATTTCAGGCACACCACGTGTTCCTGTCCACGCATCACGAGATGACCATCGCTCAGCGCCATGGGAGACCAGTATTTGAAGTCAGGGATTTTGATCTGCGATCTGCCTTCCTGTTTGGCGATTTGTGAGTCGACTTCCTCTTTGGTATCGAAGACATCGGCAAAAGCGACTTCTTTGTAACCTTCCGGCGACGGTTCCACGACGCGGAGGTAACCGACTTCACCGTCCTGAATGAGGAGTTTACCGTCAGCATAGATCATGTTGCCGCGGCCCATGAACGGGTCGTTGCCGGTATTCCACACGATGTTTCCTTTAAAATCCATACAGGCCAATCCACCGTTGGCGCGTTTTTCGCCTTTGTGGTTGGAGTTTTCGTTGGCGAGGAAATAGATATGATCGCCAATCACAAAAGGCGGGTGCATCTGGGTTCCCTGAGTGATCTCCCACTTTTTCGTCACTTCCCATTTGTCGTTGACACTGATCATGCAGGAACCGTTATCGTATCCGCCGGTCAGGTAGACGAGGTCTTCCGTAACTTTCGTAGGGAAGGGGATCGGGATTTTATTAAAATAGGCATCTGTTTTCCAGAGCACTTTGCCGGTATCGGGTGCGACACTGATGGTGGTGCCGGAATCTTTACCGTTGGTCGCAACAAACACGGCCTGCTCGACTCCGTGGAGAGTGAGGAGGGTGGGGTTGGAGTGTGAGTTACCGAAGCCCTCGGTTCTCCACATTTCGTCACCGGTGTCTTTATTGAATCCAACCAGCCCGACGTCTTCACTCATTGCGGGAACGATGATGGTATTCCCGGAGAGGACCGGACTTTGGGCCCAGCCCCATTTTGGAGGCTCTGCGCCATATTTTTCCTGAATTGCGACGGTCCAGTCCGGCTTGTGAGTTTCCCGGTTGATGCGGTGCACGTGACCGAACCCGCCGATGAAGAAAACGGCATCGTCTGTGACGAGTGGGACTCCGCGGGATCCGGGATGAGCCAGTTTTCCCGCGTGATCAAAGCTGTACTTCCATTTTTCAGAGCCGTCCTTCAAATCGAGGCAGTAAAGCACGTCGGTCTCGCCGGGGACGCGGTCGATGAGAAAAACTTCGCCTCCGACAATTGCGGAGCCGCCGAATCCTTCGTTAAAGGTGCGTTTCCAGAGAACTTCCGGTCCGTCTCCCCAGTCGGTGAGTTTCAGCCCGGTTTCGGAGGAGACTCCGTTCAGGTTTGGACCTTGAAAGTTTGGCCAATCTTCCGCCGAGGCAGAGGTAAAGCCTACGACGACAGCTAACGAGAATAAAGTGCGCTTCATTATGAGGAATGGACTTCGATTTTACGGGTTTTCAATTGACGTGTTGATGGTGTCGCTTTGTTGGCGATAGTCGCACCATGGAAAATGATCCGAAGGCAGTCAAAACGGCCTGGACCGTATGGGGAGTTTTTATCATCGGGTATCTGGTGATGAACGTCTATGTGGTGAAGAACGATATTCTGGAGGTCGAGAAATTGATCACCGGTTTCGGAATCGCCATGCCGATCATCTGCAACCTGGCGTGGTGGGCAGTGGGTTTCCGCCTGCGCTTTCGGATCAATCACTGGTGGGCTTTTGGATTCCTCACCTCCCTGATTGTCGGGGTGGCCGGCTTTATGACGATGTGGACGGTTGCCAAGAGCAAGCCGACTTCGGAGGAGGTCCGGGTCCCGATGGTCCAGCCCGTTTGCGCTCTCAGCTAACCGCTTTCGCTTCGCTCTCTTCCAGTTCTTTGATCTTTCGCTGCATAGTCCGCCTCGATATCCCGAGGAGTTTCGCTGCTTCAGTTCGGTTGCCGTCGGTTCGATCGAGTGCCATCCGGAGGTAGCGCATTTCCATGCGGGCGAGGTTCAAATCGTCGGTAGGCTCCGAGGTTCCCGGGCTATCGTTTTGCGACGAGCTGTTCCCGCCGGGCAGTAGCAACATCTCGTGGGCGCGCCCTTCCCGGAGAAAGGGAGGGAGATGGCGGATGCCGATCTTTCCGCTGCTGCACATCACCACGCCATGTTCGATCGCAGTGCGGAGTTCGCGGACGTTTCCGGGCCATTCGTAGGACAGAAGTCGCTGCATGGCTTCGGTGGTCAATTCCTGCTTTTTCTTCCCGTTTTCTTCGCAGAACTCGCGGAGAAAGGCATCGACCAGCAGAACGATGTCCTCCTTCCGTTCCCGGAGCGGTGGCATCGTGATACTGACGACGTTGATCCGGAAATAAAGGTCGTCGCGAAAAGTGCCTTCTTTCACCATCTGAAGCAGGTTCTTATTGGTAGCGGTGACGACCCGGACATCGATCTTGATCGGTTTGTTGCTGCCGAGACGCTCGATGGTTCGTTCGCCGATGGCGCGGAGCAGCTTCACTTGAGTGCTGGAATCTATTTCCCCGATTTCGTCGAGAAACAAGGTGCCTCCGTTGGCTTCTTCAAAGCGGCCGATACGTCGCTCGCTCGCTCCGGTGAAGGAGCCCCGTTCGTGGCCGAACAGCTCACTTTCGAGGAGTTGCTCGCTCAGTGCGGCGCAGTGGACCGTGACCATTTTGGCGCGGGGGCGACCGCTCAGGTTATGGATTGCTTTGCTGATCATCTCCTTACCAGTCCCGCTTTCTCCTTCGATCAGGACGGTGGCTTTGGTCGGGGCGACCTGCCGTACCTTCTCGAATACGGGCTGCATCGCCCGGGAGTTCCCGATGATATTTTCGAGACCGAAGCGCTCGTTAACCTGAACTTTGAGCGCGTGAACCTCCGCTTCCGTCGAGCGGCTTTTGATGGCCCGTTTGATGACGATTTCCAACTCGTCGATGTTGAGCGGCTTACTGATGTAATCGTAGGCACCGCGTTTCATCGCCTCAACAGCGACGTCTTCGGAGCCAAAAGCGGTCATCAGCAGGCAAACCGGAGGTCGGCTTGTAGATAGGGCCAGATCGATCAAATCCATGCCGTTTTCCCCGCCGAGGCGGAGATCGGTGAGGACCACGTCGACCGACTCACTTTTTAAGACCTCGGAGGCTTCCCGGATATTGGCGGCGACGTAGATATCAAACTCGTCCTCCAGCGACATGCGGAGACCTTCGCGAGTGTGTTTCTCGTCATCGACGATCAGGACGACTTTATCGAAAAAATCCATTAACCGGGTACGACATCCACTTCAATCACATCGCTGGATCCGCCTTTTTCAGGAAGAAAGCGAACCTGTTTCTCGGCACGGGGCAGCATCACTTTGACGGTGGTGCCCTCGTTTTTCCGACTTTCAAACTCAATCTGTCCACCGTGCTCTCTCACGATCCGGTGAACAATGAGCAAACCGAGGCCGGAACCGGTCTTTTTCGTAGTGAAATAGGGTTCAAACACTTTTCCGACTTTCTCAGAGGAGATTCCGTGGCCGTCGTCCGCGAAGCTCAGAGTGACGTTGTAATCGTCGTATTTCGAGCTGATCACCAGCGATCCATCAGACCCGATGGCCTGAGCCCCGTTTCGGATCAGGTTATAGAAGACCTGCTTCATCTGGTCGGCATCGACGGTGAGCTTCGGCAGGTGCTCGGTGAGCTGCAGGGTGATGGTGATGTTCCGGTC
Source organism: Verrucomicrobiales bacterium (assembly GCA_029213005.1). Classification (GTDB taxonomy): domain Bacteria; phylum Verrucomicrobiota; class Verrucomicrobiia; order Verrucomicrobiales; family DEV007; genus Arctic95D-9. The sequence goes on along the minus strand of JARGPI010000026.1, from coordinate 69,334 downwards.
CTTTACCTCGGGGGCGAGAAACGTCACCGCTTCGGTAACAAGCTGATTAACATCGGCATCCTCAAATTGCGGTTTCGTCGGGCGGACCGCGCCGAGGAATTTCTCGACGATAAAATTGAGGCGTTTGATTTCGCTCCTCGTGATCTCGAGTGACTCAAGCAATTCCGAAGCGAGTTCCGGAGGTGCCTTTTTCTTCACTTTCCGTTCGAGAAGTTGCAGGTGAATATTCAGAGAATTCAGCGGATTGCCCAGCTCATGGGCCACTCCCGCCGCCAGCATGGTCAGAGCGGCGATTCGTTCCGACTCGACTTCCTCCTGCTGAACCTGGCGGGTCTGGGTATCGTCCCGGAGAATCAAAACATAGCCGGCGGTTTCGATTTGAGATCCACCTGCGCTTTGCTCGAGGGGCGAGATGTAAAAGTTGAGGAAACGGTGCTCAGGATAAAACACTTCAAGGTCGCGATTTACCGCCCGATTGCTTTGGATAATCTCATCCCAAATGATCCCGGGGAACTGATCGCCGAGACTCTGTCCGAGCAACTCCTGACGGGTGAAACCGAAGAAATCGAGCGCCGCATTGTTCACGTAATGAATCGTGCCGCGTACGCCCACCACGACAACACCCTCCTGAAGCGTATCGAACACGTTCTCGAGAAATCCCTTTTCCTGAACGGCTCGCAGTACGATGCGCTGGACTTCGGCGGGATCCACCTTGTCCATTTTTTCGATCAATTTATCAAGAAAACCGCTTTTCATCATAGCTATAACGAAGGAGGAAAAAGATATGAAGACTAAAGTAAACGAGCATTCCGACGGCGACCAAGGTGTGAGAGTGATTCTGGTCACCTTCCCAAACCTCGATTCAGCGCGTCAAGTTGGCACACTTTTGGTCGATTCGCAAGTGGTCGCCTGCGTTAATCTCGTTCCCGGTGTCGAATCGATTTACCGATGGGAGGGAAAGGTCAATATCGATAAAGAGATTCTCGCCGTGATAAAAACCACGGAAGCGCTGGTGCCGGAGGTTGAGGCCCTAATTCACGAAAAACACCCCTACGAAACTCCGGAATTCCTTGTGATAAAGCCGGATTCAGGCTCTCAAGCCTACCTCGATTGGGTGGCAAAAGTGGTGTCGTAATTACTTAACCAACAAAAATAGTTATAATTTCCAAATATTTTCTATTTGTTAAACGTCTATTAATCAGATATCAGTAATTAAACTGAAATCGTTCCAATGTTTCAGATTTGAGAAAAAAACGGAAAAATATTAATTGAACTATCGCACTTAATCATTACAGATTAATTAACTACTTTGGTCTCTTGATTTTGTAGTGCACGAAAATGACAACGAAAACGCACCATTTCTTACCCGGACATCTGTATCCGAAGACTAACCAGTATGTTGTGTTGGTTATCGATGACATGCAGGTCAACCGGATCCTCCTCTCAAAGGTTTTCACTAACTCCGGTTACGGGGTCGCCGAAGCGGATTCCGCGGAAGCTGCGATCGAGATGATCTCAGCCGGTCTGATCCGTCCCGATGTGATCGTAACCGACGTGGAGATGCCTGGAATGGATGGGATTGCGCTTACCGAAATGATTCGCACTCTTCCCGGGCCTGCCGGTGAAATTCCGATTATCGTTGCATCGGGAAATCCAGACTCCGACATGGAGATGGACGCCTACGACGCCGGCGCTGATGTCTTTTTGACGAAGCCATTCAATTTGAACCAGCTGCGCGACGAGGTTCGCGATGCGATCAAGGGCGACAACAACATCCGTGTTTCTGTCCGCAGACTTCACGGCAAGAGCGATGTGAATCGCCTCCGGACTCGACTTTCTTAGTCGTCCGATCTTACTCTTTCAGATCCTGAATGAAAAAGACCTCCATTGCTGGAGGTCTTTTTTTGTGCCTTCAGGGCAAAGTTGGATCCGTGATCTACTTGATGAGAGCGTCGAGTTCTTCAGCCGTCCAGGGCATGAAGCGTGTCGGATGAGCGCCACGGAATTTGGCGACTTCCTCTTTTGAAATGGCGTCGGCCTGATTTCCCCAGGCGTTCCGAGCGTAAGTCAGGATGTTCGCCAGCTGCTCATCGTTCATAAACGAATGGCCGGGCATGATCGGTGGCACGCCTGTGACTTCTTTGCCGTTCACTTTGATCGGGCCCGATACGCCATGCAGAGCGACTGCAACCACCCGGGTGGATTTTCCGGTGACCCAGTCGCTGCCCGCCAGTTTCGGTGCGATATCGGCGAGGCCTTTACCATTGAGTTGATGACAGGCTCCGCAGCTTGTCGCGTAAAGTTCGCGGCCTTTCCGGTATTGGCTGAGAAGTTTTTTGTCCTTCGTGACCCATTTGGCTTCCTTGTCTTTGTAATTGGAAACGACCCGGCTCGGATAACCGATCGTGGAAAGCTTCTCGGCGTAGGCTCCCAAAATCGGCCGCTTCTGATTGGCGATTTCTTTAGCCATCGGCTTCAGATCCAGTGGGAAAATGGCGTCGTGCTCCGTCGCGGCACCGGCGAGACGCAGACCTGTCAGGCTGACGAACCAGTCGGTGTCACGGATCGCGGTTTTCACAGTCTCGGGATCGAGTTTGTTTAAACCGGCCAGCGTCCAGAGCGCGTGAGCCCGTCCAAAGGGAGAAGCGGAGTCGTCAGTCGCGAGTTTTTTGATGTCATCCGCGAGTTCGACCTTTTTGCCTTCGACGATTTTCTGTTGTCCATCGAGGCGCCACCAGAGGTGTTTGTGATTGAGCGAGTCAACGAGGTTTTCCGGCGCGGCCACAGGTTCGGCATCAATCGGAACGACCCGGTAAATCCGTCCAAGTCCGATGTGTTTGTCCAGCTCTTTAACCTCGCTTTGATTGCGGAGATAAGAAGTCAGGAATTGACGGTGCTGAATCACTCCCCGGTAAAAGTCGACGACATAGAGACAACCGTCGGGACCAAAGCTGCCGTTCACCGGACGGAAACGGGTGTCGGTCGAGGCAAGAAATTCGCGCTTCCCGACTTCAGCGTCGTCGAAAGTGGCGTGGACGTAGCTTTTGGTCTCCGGGAAAGGTTTGTCAGTCTTGAAGGCACCGACTGTGTTGGTTCCCGGGGAGAAGGAGAAGACGGCGTTTTCCCACTCTTCACCGTACGCGCCGCTGCTGTGGACCGCGACACCGCTGATCGAGGTGACGCTTTTCGGGTTGCCGTTTTCATTGAGCATTCCCGGCTTGTAGGCGCGGTTCAAGGCGGGGGTGGGGTGGATCGGGAATACTTCCTTGGTTGGTGCGGCCAATTCCTTTTTGCCGATCGGCCAGGCACGGTCGTAGATTTTCCAGTCGATATTGAACCAGATGCTGTTGTGATTGTGGAAAAGTCGACCGTAGGCATCGGTCGCCATGCCCCATTGACCGCGGGAAAGTGCGTTTGCGGTGACGACTTTGCCATCTTCCCAGCGGACTTTGCGGCTCGATTTGGAATTGTACATCCAGTTATCGATCGCGTAGTGGAGGCTGTTTTCGGCGTGCTCGATGTTATTGAGCGCGCCTTTGGCAAATTCCATCAGATCGGTTTTTTTCTCGCAGCGGAGATCGCCGTCTTTATCTTCACAGAACCAGAGTTTGCCGCTTTCCACCACCAGGACGCCGCCTTCAACGATGCTGAGGGTCCGTGGATTGATCAAATCATCGACAAAAGGCGTCGATTTGTCCATCCGGCCGTCGCCATCGGTGTCTTCCAGGACAACGACCCGGCTGACGCGCTGATTTTCGTCCGTACCGTCGAGGTTGATCATATAAGTCCGGAATTCGCAGACCCAGAGACGGCCCTCGCTATCCCATTCGGCGAAAACGGGGTCTTTGATCAGAGGTTCCGATGCGACCAGCTCCACTTTGAAGCCCGGGGCGACTTTTAGTGCTTTGAGAGAGTCCTCCGGGGAAAGGACCGGAATGGGATCGGTGCCCCATTCTTTCCAGTTCTCGGACTTCAGGATATCGCTGTTGGCTTCTTTTCCGTCTCCGTTTTGTGCATTTGATAGCGTGCAGAGCGAAGCAAAAAGGGTCAGGTAAGTGAATACTTTTCGGATCATATTATTAATCCTGCGATCTTAAGGTCCGAACCCCGATTTTGAAACCTGTGAAATGACGTTACTAAGAGAATGTTGTGCCTCAGCACGGGTGGCCATTGGTTCGCCGTCTCAGCGCTCTCAGTCAAGCTTCCCGGTATCGATCGGAGGTATCGCCATGGTCTCGATCATCCAGTCTTCGAGATAGAGAGGGGAGCCCCCTTTTTTCAGGTAGAGCACCGGGATTTTATGCTCGTCCTCGGGGTTTTTACCCCATTCGTAAAAGCTTTTGTGTTTCCCCGGAAACGCTTTGCTGAAATAGAGAAAAAACAGATCGAAAACGAGACAAAGCTGCTCGCCCTCGAGCTGGGTGATCCGTTTTTCCATTGTCTTGCCGACGTAAGATCGGAACCCCGGGATGCCGCGTCGTTTCCGGGAGACTTTACCATGTCTCGCAACCACAGCGATGTCGTAGGGGAGGGCATCGTCCTTGTTTTTAAATTCGCATTCCAGCATTCGAACCGAATCGATATCGGGCGGGATGTTACGCATCGCGCGTTGCCAGAACACAATTCCCTCGGGCGGGAGGTGAAAATGAAGCGCAAAGATCTGACAGCCGCGGCCGAGGATGGAAACGAGGCCAATCTCGCCTGTTTCCGGATGCCGAATCCCGATCAGTTCATTTTCCCGGATCCGGTCCCAGGCATCGAGGTTACGGAACTTAGTCGCTAACTCCAGGAGCCGCCCGGTTGTCGCCGGTGTCATCGGGATGGGTTGATCCCCGGAGTTTTCGGACGGGACTACCACTTTGTCATTCGATGATTTGGACTCGAATTCGAAGTTTGGGAACAGTTCCATGGGCAGGTGTCTAGCGAATCCCTGAGGAATTTCAACCTTTGTATGAGAAATTCGGAACGGGCCTTAACCGGTTGGGCAGGCGAATTCAGTCGGCATTCACAAGTTTCATCCGCGCGATGTCCTCGATCCAGCGGTCTTCGAAAGCCTGCATCATTTCATGTCGCTTCGAACGGAAGTGCTTGGTCCGGTTTTCCTCGGCGACAAAAGGTCCGGCGCGGCAGATTGCGCAATGATTGGGTTTCAGCCAGGGCTCAAAAGACAGGTTTTTCTGAAGTTCGGGCGGCGCCTCGTGGCCCCACACGTAGGTGGTCGCGCGGGTGTCTGCGATGATCGTGTCGCGACCCACATTCCGGATCCGGTAACCGGGGAAGGCCTCCAGCCGGAAACGCATCGAGCCCAGGTAGGGGATTTCGAGATCGCGATTCAGTGACGCTTCCAGATTCCATTCGCAGGAGGGTTTCACATCTTTCGAGGTGATGTAGCACAGTTTGGCACCGTCCTCATCGAGCAGATATTGAAAACTGTGAATCAAAAACCACCTGAGCAATCGGCGGTTCAAGGTGTTGGGGTGGATCTCCGGCCCGCGGCGCTGAAATTCACGGTTGTTCGAGCAGGGATTGATCAGCGGGAACTGGAAAATGATGATATCGAACTTTTTCCCCGGTATCCGGGCTGAGGCGGCCCGGGTAATGTCCATGCCGGTGTGAACCGGAACCCCGCAGTTTCTGAGAGAACTCAGTTCATTCCGGGCGTATTTATCGAGCAATACCGTCTCGCTATCGTAGACCGAGGCTTCGAGTGGGCGGGGGCGGATATGGGTATGAAGAGCGCTGGAAAACGACAAGTCGCCGTCACCTACCGTAAGGATTCGCCAATCGGGGTCTAGATACATAGCATGAAAACGGCAGATTCCGCGCTGCCATTCTCTTACCGAAAGCGGAGTTCCGCAATCTCTGTAATGGGAGATTTGCCTATTTAGCGAGAAGTTTCTCTATCAGGAAATCTTCGGCGGTCCGATATTTTTCCGGGGTTTGGCCGGGGAGCACGACGACACATTCCAGATCGAGTTTTTGCATCGCTTCCTGTAGTTTCAGGCCGAACATCGGGTGGTGAATCCATACCATTTTCGGCGTGTCGACTTCCACTTTGGTATTTGGGCGACTGTAGGTCATATAGACCGGAATATCATCTTTGGTGAGATGGTTGATGGAGGCGGCGTCTTCCGCCAGTTTCACCACCCGGGGAGTATCCGCCGTTTCGCCCTCCTGCAGGTTGTAGAAAGGGATCAGGGCGTCCTCGAAAGGCAGGTCCGCCACCCCGAACCACTCGCGGATGGTGCGCATATCATAGGTAGATTGTCCGTTTCCTGTCGCTGCGGCGACGATGCGGGTCGATTGGCGGGAGATAGGGTCTTCGCTGTCCGGATCGGCCATATCATCGCGGAAACCGAGCCAGAGTGAGATTCCGGCTCCGGCAGAACCACCGTGACAGGCGATTTTTTCCGGATCGATATTCCACTCCGCCGCGCGGGAACGAATCGTCTGGAGCCCCCGGGCGCTGTCCAGCATCGGCACAGGATAGGCGAATTCGCCATCGTTGGTCAGTCGATAGTCCAATGCGGCGTAGGAAATACCCTTATCCAGAAAACGCTGAATGACGCGTCCCTGAGCCTGGTTTTTACTACCGGAACGGAAGCCGCCTCCGTGGATAAATATACAAAGCGGAGTTGGCTCCCCTTCCACGGCCGGCTTGGCGAGCCAGAGATCGAACTTCTGCTGCGGGTGATCTCCATAGGCGATGTCCGCATGAGTCGGCTCGGGGCGTCCCGCGTTTTTCCGCTGAGGAGTCTGCGGTTGATTGCCCCGGGTTTTCATAAAAGCGAGGAACTCCGCCCGGTCGACCTTTCCGTTCTTGTCTTTGTCAGCTTCAGGGTTTCGCTTCGCCATTACCGCCTGTCGTTTTTCATCAAAAGCGCGGAATTCTTCGTCGCTGAGTTTGCCGTCACCGTTCAGATCCGTTGCGGGAAAGCGTTCCAGGATGGCATCGCGCTGTTGCGCGGGCAGCCACGATACCGCGGCAATTAGAGAGAAAAGTGTGATCAGGTGGATTCGAGTAATCATGCTGGGGAATGAAACACGCGGAACGGTGAGTAGTTCCACCCGAAACACGAAAAAAACGCGGCATAGATTGACTGTACCCTGTACAATTTCCCACTGTACAGGGTACACTTTTGCTCCGTCAGGGGAATTTCTATGAATACTATCCGTTTTTTCCGTCTCGTTATCTGTAGCAGCTTCACGGTCCTGCTTGTTGCGAGCGCTTTGGCGGAGCCGGTGAAACGGCCGAATGTTCTTTGGATCATATCGGATGATCTGTCGCCGGATCTGGGTTGTTATGGAGCCAATCCCGATGTGGTGGCAACGCCTCATCTCGATGCTCTGGCTAAGGAGGGAGTCCGGTTCACCCATGTCTTCGGCACCTCCAGCGTGTGTTCGCCAAATCGGTCTGCTTTTAATACCGGGATGTATCAAACCAGCATCGGAGCGCTCCATCACCGCACGCTGCACAAGCGGCCTCTGCCGGATGGTGTCAAAACGATCCCGGAACATTTCCGCGCCGCCGGGTATTTTGTTAGTAATGGTCAGCCGGGGAAAACACCGGAAAAACCGATGACTCACGCCGGAAAGCTTGACTGGAATTTCAGTATCGAGGGAGAGCCTTTCGACGGAACCGACTGGACTCAACGGGAAGCGGGGCAGCCCTTTTTTGCTCAGATCAATATCACCGAAGCGCATCGCCCCTGGACGCGCGATATGAAGCGTCCTGTCGATCCGTCGAAAGTAACGATTCCACCTTATTATCCCGATCACCCTCTGGTGCGGGTCGACTGGTCCCGCTACCTCGAAGAAGTCCAAATCTTCGATCGCAAAGTCGGCGCAATCCTCGCTCGGCTCGACCGCGAAGGGCTCGCAGATGATACTATCGTCATGGTGTTTGGCGACAACGGCCGGTCTTTTCCCCGGGACAAAGGCTACGTTTACGATGGCGGCCTGCGGGTCCCTCTGATCGTGCGCTGGCCCGATCGGAAGAACGCCGCGACAGTCGACGATCGCCTCGTCAGCATGATTGATCTCGGTCCCACCATCATGGAAGCCGCCGGTATCGCAATACCGGAACAGATCCACGGGCAGTCATTCCTCGACGACGATGCCCCCGGCCGGGAGCGAATCTATGCGGCAAAAGATCGTACCGGGGAAATCCGCGATCGAATTCGCGCGGTGCGAAGTAGAGATTTTAAATATATCAGAAATTTTGTTCACGAGATTCCCTATATCCCGGTCAATCGCTACACCCTGCTCGCCGAGGCTACCGTATCCGTGATCCTGACCCACCCCGAACGAATCGGTGGGGGGGAGGATTTTTTTACTCACCTTTCAGTCGGTCACCGCCCGCCGGAAGAGTTTTACGATCTGCGCTCCGACCCTTTCGAAATGAACAACCTCGCAAAAGACCCCAACTACGCAAAGGCGATCACCGACTACCGGAAAGATCTCGACCGCTGGGTGGAGGAAACCCGTGACAATGGCGTCATCATCGAAAAACCGGAAGCCATCGAAGCCTACAGTCGCTGGCTCGACAAATACCTCGGCAAAATTCAGCGGAGCTACGGCATCCAGGAGATAAGCGGAGAATCCATGTATCGGTACTGGATGCACCGTTACGATCTGGAGTGAGGCCTGCCTGGTTATTTCCCCGGCGCTTCCACTTGATCACGGTCAATCGAGTAGACAACGTGATTCAACCCCGACTTCGCACTGAGCGCTTCTTTCCACACTGTCATTCCCATTCGTTCAGCCACTCTTCGGGAGGGGGTATTGTCCGGAACCATCCACGAAATCAGGCGATCGAATTCCTTTTCCCGAAATCCAAAATCCCGGCAGGCTGTAGCTGCTTCGGTGGCGAATCCATTTCCCCAAAACTCACGATTATACAAATAGCCGATCTCCGGAATCTCTTCCCCGTCCACAAGTTGGTAGGTAATTCCCGTCATGCCAATCATCCGGTTTTGTCCCGGAATCTCTACTGCCCAAAGTCCAAAGCCGTGATTAGCGTAGCTCTGCAAAAGGAAGTCGATCCAATCCGAAGTTGTTTCCGGCGGGAACGCACCTCCGTAGAAACGCATCGTTTCGTTGTCGCCGTGAATTTCGCGCATTGCATCAAAATCAGCCTTCGTTATCTCACGAAGCAGGAGCCGCTCTGTCTGTAACGTCATCGTTTATCTTCAGTGACTTCCATTCTCTGTCACGGAAATTTTTGGTTCACCAATTCCTGTGGCGCTTCCTGTGGGCACGGACCCACAAAGTTTCACTGACCGCTGGCCAGCGGTCAAATTGCCGATACGGTTAAGCATGACAGAAGAGGAAACCGCGCCGATTATTTCTCACATGAATGACGACCATACCGATGCCATAATGGCTTACGTATTGGCGTTCGCTGATTTTGAAAAAGCCAAACTTCCCGCCCCCGAAAAGATCAGTTCCGCGTTGATGACGGGAATTGATGACAAAGGTATTGACCTTTCATGCACCACTCCGACAGGCGAAATCCCGGTGCGCATCAAGTATAGTGATACCGGCGTAGGAGAGTCCCTCGAATCCGCCTCCGGAGCCAGGAAACTACTGGTTGATATGGTAAAGGAAGCTCGCAAAAGGCTGGATTGAGTTATGTGAGGGTTGTGGGAGCTACGAAGGGGCCGTCTGACGCTCCAAAAGTGAATCTGTGGCTGGCAGGTAAATCCGGTTTCCAATCTGTTTCAGGTGGCATTTGGCGCGGGCTTTAGCGGGGCGAAGAAGGTTTTTAGCCGGGCCCGGAAAAATTTATCTAATATTCAGACAGTTATGATTAGAAAAATCGAATAGACGGAAGTTTGCGTCGTCACTCATGGATACCGCAACCCATTCATGAAAAAATCTTCTGTCTTTGTAATTGCTCTTTCAATCTGTCTTTTCGCTGAGATGGCTCCCAAAGACGTCTCAGATTATCTGAAAGGGGTTTGCGGCTAAATCGAAAACCTATCACGAACTGCTATGACTAAAAACATCCTTATCCTTACAGCGATCTCGCTATTTTCCTCACTCGTTGCAAGTGCCTCTGTCAGTGTCGATTATTTACATCAAAAGCTCATCATATTGAACAGCGGCTGGGCTGACCGGATTCCGGATCCAGGTATTGCCGAAAGCCTGGTTTCAACAGCCGACGACGAGATTGGCCTGATCAGAACTCACCTTAAGCTGGTGATTGCACAATTGGAAGCGGTAGATATTTCCCATCTCAGTGAAGCTCAACGCATCCAGCGAAATGCGCATATCGATACCCTCCGGCAGTATACTAATACAGGTCGTTTTCCGAAAAACATTTATGTTGAGGGAAGACGCCCTGTCTTTATCGACCCATGGGGAATTCACTGTGCTGTCGGCTATTTGATCCATACTTCCGGACGGTCGGATTTGGCTGAGGTGATCAATCGGGATCATCAACTCGACTACTTGCGGGACATTGCGACGCTGGGGCTGGATGAATGGCAGAAATTATCCGGATTATCTTTCGCTGAACTCGAATTGATTCAACCCAGCTACGAATTTAGAAACCGAACCCAAATTACCTACCCAAAAGAGATCGAGGATTTGTTACTGGGGGATTCGTCTACCGTAAAAGCAGCCGTTCTTGCCGATAATTCTCTGATCTCATCGCGCTGTGGTGGAAAAACTCTGATACACTTCGCGGCAGCTGCCGGGGATCTGGAACTCATGAAATGGTTGGTAGCGAGAGGAGCTGATCTCGATGCCGTTTCGAAGCGCGAGGCTGAGAAAATTACGCTGGAAACGCGGGAAGGAATGGGCCGGGTAAAAACCTGCACAATTTCGTGGAATGCACCAACGACCTATCACGAATACTATCACCGCCGGATGACCGGGCGGGCGCTTTCCTCAATTCGCGGAGAAGCGATAATCGGTGTCCTAAAGGATTTGAGCGGAGGAATCGACAGTGAGGGTGCCATCTACTACGCCACAGCAAAAATCTCCCCTAAGCAGGGCGGCCTGTCGGGTAGACCTTATGGTGGAGTTAATATCGATCCGGCGCTGGAAAAACTGATTGAAGACAGGAAAGAAGTGGCCCGGTGGCTGGCGGAACAGTCGTCGACGCGCCCGGAACTTTCTGCGAAAAGTGATTCGGCCCGGCTGTAAACGTTTTTAGCCGTGGTTTGGAAATAGGTGCCGGGCCCCGTGGCAGGCGATCATCTTGGTAGATCGCCGCCATCGCCATTCACGAACCGGTGGAACAGTTCGGCATGGGAGTTCACATTGAAGTGGCGATATACTTCTTTCACATAGCCGGACACGGTGTGGATCGAGATTCCAAAATCGTCAGCGATATCTTTTCTGGACCTTCCTTGAAGTAATGATGTCAAAACACTGCGCTCCCTCGGACTGAGTGTTGATACTTCGTGTCGCGGGTAATTCGGCCACGAGATCTCGTGCAACCAGGCCAGCTCGCTGAGAATAATGTGAGCCATTCTGGATTCGCGCTCCGTAAATAGCGGGGCATCAAAATGGCGAAATATAACAACGGCACTGAGCTGACCGGAAAGTGTCTTTCTGGCTGAGAGAATCAAAGGGCCGAATCCCGCTTTCTCGAACAGCGGTTTGATATCAGCGGCATCAAACTCCTCATTGCTTGTCATTTGCTGCCGGAGACGTGTCAGGTGGTCACCGGTCTCTTCCACTTCGGCGATGAACGGCCCGACCAGCCAGCGCATGTCAGGATGCTCCTGAGATCGGATATAGGCGGCGAATTGCTCCTCAGTAAAACCGTCACGAACCAGAACGGTGTGAGCCGGTTGCTCATCGGGACCAAACCGGCCAACCATCGTCCAAATCCATGAGTTAGCTCCAATTAGCCTCCTGACTCCGTCCATCACTCGTCGACGCTTGATTGATATATCGCCTTCACCAGCCATCGCCTCGCCCAGTAGCCTGACGATTGCTCTGATATCCTCCTCCGACAGATAAGGTGACTCACTCATGCAACGATTCAAAAAACCGTCATTTCGGCAGGAATGCAAAACGAAAATTCAAGTTTATAGCTGTAACTATCTAACGGTAAGTTGTTGGGTCTGGTTTATCATTGAAGGTAACTCAATGAGATTTCGATAGGGCTGGAAATTTGTTTTCTCCCCGTAGCACTGTTGGACTGCGGGATGGCTGAAGCTTTTGTTTCGGTCGTTTTTTACTCGCTTATCTCTACGCCCAACTCCTGGAACGCGGTATTTTCATCCCGCTCGGTAACAGGCGCGACCTGCCAGGCGATCCAGCGGAAATCACCCAGTTTTCCTCCCGATTTGGGGCGGAGTGATAGCGCGGTGTATTGATCAATCTTCTGGCCTTTGGTGCTGATGGTTCCCAGATTGGTGTATTTCGATTTGTCAGAAAAGTCCCAGCCCGGATCGGATTGCAGAGCGCTTCCATAGACGGTGACGAGTTGGGTGCCGCGACTGCTGGATTGTTTATACGACCAACTGTTTACTGCGGAAACCGGCTGCGCTTTGCCGAGATCCATCCGGTAGGCACCATCTCTGATTCCATTGGCAAATATGGGGCCGAATCCTCTGCTTAGTTTGCCGTCGGTCAGTATAGAAATGGGATCGTTATTGGTCTTCTGGTTGGCGACGATTTTTCCGGCTGGCTTTCGCGGCGGGATCAGTGTTTTGAATCCGTTGGGATCAGAGCTTGTCTCAAGGAGAACGTCGTCGCCTATGGATTTGGTAACCGTTTTACCGGCTGGTGGCGTTTCTGTAACGGATTTCGCCGGAGTGCGCTCAGCGACGATTAGTACGCCTTTCATGATTCGCCAATGACCGGGGAAAGTACAGACATAGGGATAGTTACCCGGTTTGGTTGGCGCGGTGAAAACAAGTTCCTCCCTGGCTTTCGGTCCCAGCAAATTGGAAGCGACCAGTATTTTATCGGTGTCGGGTAGGTATTGTTTCTCGACCCCGTCGGGCTGGGCCGCCAGTTTGTCTGCGAGGGCGCCGACTTCATCGGTACTTCCGGGTGTGAGCAGCACCCAGTTGTGGATCATGATATCGGGATTTTCGAAAAGGAGTCGAACTTTGCTACCGGGGGTGACCCGCAGTTGAGTGGGGGAAAACTGAAGTCCTGCTGCCGCCTGAATAAAGAGTAGATTGCCCCGCTCCTCGATCATTTTATCATATTCCGAAGCAGAGGCTTGAAGGGTCTCGAGGCTTGCCGGATACCTGGCTCCCGCCAGTGCTTCACCGACGGGATCGTACAGATAAACCGGTGGCATCGTTTTGCTGGCCCGTCTGCCGGTGCCCAGTTTGACCTCGATCACGTTCAGTCCCGGAGCGAGCTCGATGTTGACTTGTTGATCGCCGCTCCAAAGCGAGTTTTGACTGAATTTCAATACATCATTAACCCGGATCTCGAGATTTTTGTGATTGATCGCGACAATGGCTGGCTGCGCTTTTTCAGAATGAACAAAGGTGCGAAATAATCCGTTACCCGGGAATTTTGAGCGACCAATCTGCAGCTCCACCGGAGCATTTTCACCGTCTTTGCCCAGGTAATGCCAGTGGGTGAGTTGCGATTCGGGAGCGACATTCAGCACGGGGACGCTACGCCCTTTTGCCGGCTCAATTCCATAGTCAAGATAGGCGAGTGAATCGCTGACGTGTTTGTTCAGCGGAGTTATTTCTGCTAACACAGTGTCCAGATCGGGAACGGTAGGTCTCAGGTGGGAGACCGCGTCGATCACTTCGATTTGGACCCGGGGATGAGGATCGTTGACAAGTTTCGAGAGTTTCCCCTTTACCTTGTCGAGCCGGTCTGCCTGTTGACGCAAGACTTGAACCGCCGCGGCTCGATACCTTTCGGATTGCGACTGGAGTAGTTGATCGAGCAGGGCCGGACGAGTTTGGCCCAGTCCTTCGCACACGAAAATGGTTTCGAGAGCTGCCTGTTCGAAGTTCGGATCGGTCGGGTCCATCGCCGCGATCCATTTATCTACCGCTTCGAGGCCGGAGTCTCCGTTTTTGCGTAGTTCAATCCGGGCATGGTGGCGAACCAAATCCTGGGGATGCGTTAAGAGTGCACAGAGCTCATTGAGAGATGCGCCTTCTATCTTTGGCCAGTTTTCTACGATGGGTTTTTCGGTATGAACGATTCGCCAGATGCGGCCAAAATCATGATCCCAGTGCGGATCGCGCATCGGGTGCTGAGCATGGCCAATGATGGGGCTACAGAAATCCGAGACATAGAGCGCGCCATCCATTCCGAACTCGACATCGGCCGGACGAAATGCGGCATTTGGCGAGCTTAAGATCGCTTCGTGGTCAACTTCTTTGACCATGCCTTCGTCGTAGCTGATTGCAGTGAGGTTGACGGCGTAGCGCCCCAGTAGCGAAGCTGAGCCGAGTCCCTCCGCAAAGCGATCCGGGAAATTCAGGCTGGAAACTGACGCCACTCCCGAGCCTTTACCGTAACTGCAGACATGGGCGTACCGGAATGGATGGTAGGCCCCGAGCGGTGTCCAGATTAGCGAAGTGCCATCGTAGACCTGACCATCGCCATAGATCTGGAAGGTGTTGCCCCAGCGATCGAAGGTAACGTTCCAGGGATTCGGGGTCGTGTGTTGCCATTCGGTATTGATTCGTCCAGTGATCGGATCGAGTCGATAGGTCGTGGCATCGATACCGCGAATCACTCCGTATGGAGTTTCGAGTTGGGAGCGGTGGAAAACACCGTCACTGAAAATGATATCTCCATATGGATCGGTCGCGATCATACCGCCGTGGTGGGAATCGGTGACATCGATACCACGGAGCAGTTCGCGTTTGGTGTCTGCTATATCATCACCATCGGTGTCCTGCATCATCCAGAGGCGGGGTTGCTCAGAAATGATTACCCCGTCGCGGTGAAAGGCGACCCCGTCGAGGGCATCGAGGCCCTCCGCAAAGGTAGTTAGTTTGTCGGCTTTGCCATCGCGATCGGTATCCTCGAGAATGATGATTTTATCCGGCGGAGTGAGGCCGGGAACGGTGTGGGGGAAGGAGGGCATGGTCACGACCCAGAGTCGACCGCGGGCATCGAAAGCAATTTGCACCGGATTGCGTAGTTCGGGGAATTGTTCCTCGGATGCGAATAGGTTAACGGCATAGCCTTCAGCGACGTTAAATTCCGCCTGATTTTCTGCTACGGTTTTGATGATGCCGGTTCGATCTCCATCATCTCGACCTTTGCCCGGGCCCATCGGTGGAAGCGAGGGTTCAGGTATTTCTTTGAAAGCTAATTTCGGATCCGCGGCAATCCGGTGAACGACTTCCTCCGTCAGCCTGATCATTTCGTGGTAGCGGGGCATTTCAGCGTTGTATTCATCGGGTCGGGCCCGCACCCCGAAGTAGACAACGGCGTTCTTTGGGCGAACCACTTCGGCAACGCGACGGTGTCGGGCCGACGCTGCGAGGCTCACTTCGCGGAGATGATCGGGATTGGCTTCTGCCAGTTTGGCGGGGCTGTGGCCTCGTAAAGCGAGGAGTTCCTCTGCCAGTTTTTTCGCGACGATGCTGGTGCCATAGGCGTTGAGATGGATGCCGTTGCTCGTGAGTCCCGACTGTTTTGTCAGGGTTTGGAGATCAATAAATGTCGCGCCGTTTTCGGCTGCGAGATCGGAGATTGCCTTACTATAGATTTCTGTATTCACCTTCTCGGATGAAATGGATGATAGAAGCACAAAGTTGGCGCCGGGGTGAATATTCGAAAGTTGCTTCAGGTGGGCCGTATACTGTTCTCGAAACGCTCCCAACCCCGCTTCACCTGCAAAAGCCTCGTTCATTCCATAGCCGAGTACGATGGTGTTAGCGGGCCATTCGTTGAGCAGGTTTTTCATGTGCTTGGCGTAGCCTTCGAGGCGCAGCCGGTTGCCGACTTCGTCGCCCGTCCAGGCCAGGCTGCGGATCTTTAGTTTAGTATCGGGCAGAGCGATCTGGAGTCGCGCTTCCATCTCGCCTTGCTCAAGAATTCGCTCGATCATGGAGTTTCCGTAGAAAAGGATCGTTGAGTTTTTCTTATCCAGTTGAGTGAGGCCCGTCTGTAGTGCTTCCTCCGGCTTTACTCCGCGCTTGAATGGGTTGGGTTGCAGTATGGGAGTGACATCGGACTTTGCAGGGATTTGTTCTTCCAGCCCGAGAGTCCAATAGCAGGCATTCACAAACATCCGGCGCATGCCTTCGTTCGCCCAGTCGTCTTTACCGGCCATCGCTCCACCGATGGTGCTGGTGAAAACTCTACCTTTCGCGCCGACGTCCCTTCGGTAAGTCCAGGCTACAGGCATCATTGGGTTGTTCTTTTTCGATGCCGCCGGACCGGAGTCCGGGGCCATACTTTCACAGACTTCCCCGAGGAGAATGGCCTCGCATCCATCCGGCTGCGGGAGTGAGGCTTCGTAGACGTCGGTTGGCCCCCAGATTTCTCCATCGGTTATGCCCCGGAGGATGGGGTGGTCGGTCTGACCGGGCGCGAAGCGGCCCCGAGTGCTTTGTTTGCCGTGAGCGCCCCAATGTCGGATCCAGTTTTGACCGAGGATCTGCTCGCCGAATCCTCCGGTATAGGTTTCGCCCTTGTTGGAATAACTATAGTGAGCGAAGGGGCTTTCGGGGTGTTTGCTGAAATCGAAGGCGTGAGTTGAGGTGCGAATCCCTATTACCGGTTTTCCGGTCTTGAGGTAGTTTTCGATCATTTGCATCTGATCATCGACGAGGGATCGAAAGCGAGTGAAAATCACCATCAGGTCCGCATCGGCGAGGGCCTCCAGTCCCGGAATGTGATCGCGCTGATTGGTGTCGATCACGCCGGTTTTGCGATTGATCGCAAACAGTACCGTGCAATCGAAACCGTGGTGCTCAGCGAGGATGTGGGCCATCATCGGTATCGAAGTTTCGGACTTGTATTCGTCGTCTCCGGTGACAAAGACGATTTTCTTTCCTTTCTCCGTTCCCGGTTTGGCAGGTAGGTCAATCCAGTCGGCAGCTGATGTAAAGGCCGCCTGAAACGTAAAAATTGCGCATAGAATGGTCGCGAAAAGATTGAGGTAGAGGGCCTTGAGTTGGTTGTGTTTCATTGGTCAGATAAGGTGACTGTACCCTGTACGGTTTTGGAGTGTACAGGGTACAGTCGCGATTTTAACGGTTTTCCGGAGCATTTACCACGAAGTTCGGTTGGGTGGCGTTTCAAACAAAAGATCGAGTGTTATCACATTCGGTTTGTAAAATACAGAAAAGGAAAGTTGAGTGTTTGCGTCTGTAACGCGATCGCGGAAGCCGCAGCAACGACGTTTCCGGTAATTCCCAGCAGCAAACCAGTTTCAAATGGCAACCAAACTCACTTCCTTTTTCGCAGGTGTTGATACGGCACCCTGCTTTATGCAGTTGTTTGATCAGCTGTCGGATGTGTGTCTGTTTATCAAAAATCCGGACAGCGAGCTGATCTATGGAAATCGCTGCCTGCTGGACAGGCTTGATCTTGCCTCTCTTTCGGATCTCGAGGGGACGATGGATTCCGATCATTTTCCCGCTGAGATGTGCGAGGCGTTTGTCAAAGATGACGAAGCGGTGTTTACCACGCTCGAGCCGATCGAAAACCGTATCGAACTCGGTTTTAACGGGCGGTTTAATTTGGTTTGGTATTCGACCTCGAAAATTCCGGTCGTTTCGAAGAAGGGCGTCTTAAAAGGGTTGGTCGGGATTTCTCGAATTCAGGAGGATGAAAAGGTCGCCCATCAGCTCAGCCAGGTCGGTATTTTTCAATTGGTGAAGTGGTTGAACGAGCATTCCAACCGCCGGGTGACGACGAAGGAAATGGCCAAGGTCGCAGGACTGTCGATCTGGCAGCTGCGAAAGCGGTTCCAGGAAGTGCTGGCGATGACGCCTCAGGAATTCGAGTTGGCTTCACGGATCCGACGCGCCAGCCAGGCGCTGACGGACAACAACAAAACGATTTCGGAGATCGCGCTCGAGTTCGGGTTCTGCGATCAAAGTGCATTTTCCAATCAGTTCAAAAACCGAATCGGTTTTTCCCCGACCGAATTTAGAGAGAGAAAGGCCGGGAGAGACTAAAATCGCCGGTCCCCGCTTCTCGGAAGCGATGTTTTTGTCGGCCGATAGCCGGTGTTCTGTCCAGAGCTTTTTCTCAAAATAGAAGCTCAAATCAGTGAATCCTCGCACATTCACATGGATTTTGTCAGGCATTCACAAGACTAAACGCCTATTACCGCATAACTATACGCAGTGTGAAATTATCCGCTGAGAACACTGTTTTACAGGCGGGATTACGTCAATTTTCTATTAACCTCCATGAAATCCAAATCTTTCTTTGACAGATTTTCCAGAAGAGCAAAAGGCGCAAAGAATCCCGAGTCGCGGGAATTCGTCGCTGAGCAGCTGGAGTCGAGAGTCTTGTACTCAGCGGCACCGGTGGACGTGCCCGAGCAAGCTTCTGTCGAAGAAGGCACGGGGTCCGGGGCCGGGGAGAATCCGGGCGACCAATTCGGATCGATTGACCATTTTGAAGCTCCTCTGGAGACGGAAAGCACCTCCATGATTGCAAATGAATCGGTCACGCTGACCAGTCTCGACAACCTCACTGACGATGAACTGGCAGAGTTGGCGGATGCTGCGGAACAGCGCTGGATTGCGAGCGGCTTATCTGACGAACAGGTAGCCGCGCTCGACTCGATCGCATATTCCATCGTCGATCTGGAGGCCGATATTATCGGATTGGCTGACGGCTATGAAATTGTGATCGATCTGGATGCTGCTGGTGAAGGTTGGTTTATCGATACCACGCCGTTTGATGACAGCGAATTCACTGCTCAGAAAAGTTGGACGACCCTTCGGGCAACTGAAGGCGACGCCGTCTACGGAATCGATTTGCTGTCGGTGCTGATGCATGAGCAGGGGCACGTGCTCGGGTTGGAGGACATATACGAATCTGCCAATTCGGATAGCATTATGTATGGCTATTTCGAGGAAGGTGAGCGCCGCACGGTAACTCTCGATCAAGCGGGGGACGCGACTCCTCTGAGCCTCGAAGGTCCGCAGTATGCGGTTACTTCTGCAGTGACGACTTACAATCTCAGCTACACTCAATCGGATCCAACTACGGGTGGAGGTGTTATAACCGCGGACATCGATATATCTGATCTGGGCGGATCGGGTGTCGTGACTTTTACGGGCAACCTGCCGCTGGCGAACGTAAATCAGAAGGATGAGATTGCCGCGAATCTGGACGGTGATTCCGGCAACGATGTGGCGATTCCACCAGATGCGGTGGGATTCCTGACCGAAACGAGCGACGCGATTCCCGGCACAGCTCACGGGGTGCATTTCTCATGGGACGACACAGTTACCCTTTCAGTTGTCGAAAACGATGTGCTATACACGGTGGAGTTGGATCTCAGTACAGAGCAACTTTTGCAGGCTTCAGCCGATGCGATGAGCGCAAGCGTGCAGTTGTTCGATGATAATGGTGCAGGGAATGATGTGACCGGTAAATCGCAGATTTCGGCCTGGTTTGGAGATGATGGTGGTGGAAACCGTCATTCGGGAACGGTCCATACCTGGGAGTCAGGTGCCAGCACTCTGACAACCACTCACAATGCAACGGTCAACAATACCAATTCAGGTGGTGATCAAGTAGGGATTACGATCAGTTCGCGAACGACTGACGATGATTTTGTCGGAGTCATTTTCATCGACCAAATTAATGTGAGTTTTGCCCTGAACGATCGAACGGTTAGTGTAACGAGTTCTCCGCTGACCGGTTTTGCCAGTGCCGATGCCTACACCGTGGCGGAGGACGGTAGTTTGGTTGCGAGCGATGTTGATGGCTCGGTTGCAGATGTCGAGGCAGGTGATGGCAGTTTCAATGGTGTATTGGCGAATGATGTTGGCGACTTAACGGTCTCAGCGGTTCAGGGGACGGCGCTTTCCGGTGGAACGGCGACGGTAAACACGGATCGTGGAGGTTCGGTGACCCTGCAGTCAGATGGGACTTTTACCTATAGCCAAAATGGTGTGATGGACAGTTTAGCTGCCGGAACGCAAGATACTGACAGCTTCAGCTACACCGTCATCCGCCACGTGGACGGAGTCAAAACCCTTGCCGGTTTTGATTTTAATACGGATCTTGCGGCCACTTCTGTCTCCTCCGGTTATACGGTTAGCGATGTGACCACAGGTTCCGGTCTCAACGCCTCATCCGAGACGCAAAGCCCATACACAACCAATGTATTGAAGGTAACGAGCACGGCCAATTCCACGATGAGTTTGGCGGCTGCGATCACCAACGGGGACTACCTTGAATTCACTACAACACCGGTCGAGGGCGAGACGCTGGATCTGGTCAGTTTCTCACTCGATGCGGCCAAGGGAGGTACTAGCGACCGCGGATTTGCGGTGATGGCCTCGTTAGATGGCGGTGCTACCGGATTCACTGAAGACGATGTGTTGCTCACTGTGATTAATCCGCCAGTTCGTTCACTCACCAGCTACAATGTCGACCTCTCGTCTCTGAGTCCTGCTGCGGATGAGGCGATTACCATCCGGGTCTACAACCTCGCGAGTAGTGGTACGATGGAGTATGATAACTTCTCGCTGAACACCACCGCTGATGTCGTTGAAACAGTGAGCGCAACGATCACTGTCGATGGAGTTAACGATGCACCGGTCGCAACCGGTGATAACGCGTCGGCAACTGAGGCCGGAGGCTATAACAATTCGATATCCGGTTTCGATCCCACGGGCAACGTTATCACTGATGCAACTGCTGACAGTGATGTTGACGCAGGTGATACTCTTTCGGTTACGCAAATTGACAGTAGCGCGGTTGCTTCCAATACCACCAGTGCTGATGGTACGGAAGTGACTGGAACCTATGGTTCGTTAAAAATCGGAGCTGATGGATCCTGGGCTTATACGGTCAACCAAACGGCTGTTGCTACCGAAGCGCTGACTTCGAGTGATAGTCCCGTTGATGTATTTACCTATACTCTCAGCGACGGTTCCGCCACAACGACGGCCACTCTTTCTGTGACGGTAAATGGCGCGGACGATGTTGAGAACGGAGTCTTTTATGTGGATGGCGCCTGGGACGGGTTTGACTCCGATGATCGGATAGACGATGCGGACGCAGGGGCAAGTGGAGATCAATTGGCCTTTTTTAATGGAAATGCCTTTTCCACGATAAGTGCCGCTATTGCTGCAGCGGGAGCAGGGGATACCATCATCGTAAATGCCGGGACTTTTGCGGAAACGGTAAATTTGGACGATGGGAAAATCCTTGAGATCACAGGTCCCGATGCTGATCAGGCCGTCAGTATCACGGAGTTTTCAAGTGAAGCCGGAACGTCAATTGTGATAGAGGGCGGCTCAACGCTGACAATTAACAATGCGGTAGATCGAACGATCGCCGGAACTATAACCGGCTCGGGAAATCTGGTAAAAACCGGTGCCGGAGATCTGACGGTGACCGGGGACAACAACTACTCCGGAACCACAACGGTCTCGGGTGGCGCACTGCTTGCCAATGGCTCTCATGTCGGCAGCCCGATCGCGACCAGTGATGTGATTAAAGTGGCGTGGGATCAGGCAGGCCGGGACGGGAAGGGGAGCAATATTCGTGGCTCGGCGGAGATAGCTGCCCAGGAGCGCGGGACCGATACCCAGACTAGTAACCAGGGTGTTTCCTACCTTAAATTTGACCTCTCCGGGCTGTCTCCGGAGCAAGTCAATGACCCTGACTTTTCCGCCGTTTTCTCTATCGATTATGTTGGGCGGGTCAATGGGACCCAAAATATGGAAGTCGGGATGAGCGTGGTCGATTCCGCCAATACCTGGAGCGATACCCCGGGAGATTATCCATTGGCAACCTGGGTTGCACCAGCGAACATCAATGCTGTCGGATCACCGCTTTCGGCAGATTATATATTGATTGAAAACGTGCTAACGACTGCCCCAACGGGTCAGGCGATCCTGGTCGATGCGACGGCGGATGTCCGGAACTGGGTCAATGGCGTCACCGCGAACAACGGATACGTGATCTACGGAACCTATGATACTTTTCAGGGAGCAGATTTCAGTGATGCGACACTTTTTACATCGGCGGGTTACACCGTTGAAAACGGGGCGACGTTAGGTGGGTCTGGAAATATAGGGCATATGGTGACCGTTGAATCAGGTGGTAATTTGGCGCCGGGTAGCAATGATGTCGGAACGCTGATCATCGATAACAATTTGATACTGGACGGCAATCTGGCGGTCGAAGTGAACGGTGTCACCACGGCAGGAACTGATTTTGATCAATTGGTCGTGAATGGAACCCTCACCCTCGGTGCCAGCGCAACACTGGTTCCCACCGGCGCGCCGCCGACCACCGGTGATCTCACGATTATCGCGAATGACCGGTCGGACGCCGTATCCGGAACCTTCAATGGTTTGGACGAAGGTGATGCTATAACCATTGGCGGTCAAATTTTCGAAGTCAGCTATGCGGGTGATACCGATTCGAATGATATCGTCCTTCGGGCTCCGCAGACAACCGCTGTCGTCGACGGGAGCGGTAATCTCGTGGTGACGGACGTCCAAACCGATTCGGCGGACACTATTACTATTTCCCTCGATTCCGGAACCAGCGAATATGTGATTACCAATTCGGTAAACGGATTCGAAGCTCGCATCTCACAGGTAAGTGTCACCGGCGGGCTGATTATTCAGAGTGCGTTTGGCGGTGACGAAAGTGGGGACGCCAACGCAGACACGGTGATTGTCGATAGTGATTTGTCTCTTGCCGGGCCGATAACGATCACTGCGGATACGATTACCCTGAATGGCAATCTCAGTACGACAGTTGGTGATATTTCTCTCGATGGAGATGTTACGCTTTCGAAGTCGGTCTCCCTTGAAGCTACCGAAGCTGCTGCCGGCGATGTCATCATCAGTGGAGCGGTGAACATGGCGTCAGGGCAGCTAACGGTAGATGTTGCAGGTTCAGAAAGCGAAATTGCGGGCGTCGTTTCCGGAACCAGTCTGATCAAACTTGGTGGGGGGACCCTGACTCTATCAGAGGATAATCTCTACACCGGGGGAACCTTGCTTAATGGCGGCTTCCTCGTTGTTATGAAAGACGCGGCGCTCGGGACAGGCACACTGACCACTCCGTCGTCCGGCACTGGCGGTGATCTGGTGATCGGGGCCGATGGATTGACGATCGCCAATGCAATTTTTATTCGTAATGAGGGACCGACTAAAGCGATTCGTTTCGATGTCGATGGAGCGAATTCGGCCACTCTGACGGGTAACATTCAGATTCACGAAACCGGACCCGGGCAATTCGCAATGGATGTAGGATCGGATGATACCCTTAACATTTCCGGGAATCTTTTCCTCACCGCTGGTGGGGGAGCCGGTCTGAGCAAAAATGGAGAGGGTACGCTCGTTCTGACCGGAACAAACATTTACAAAGGTCCGACTGAGGTTGCTGCGGGGACTTTGCTGATCAATGGCGATCACTCTGGAACTACTGACCCTGTCACGGTAGCATCGGGAGCCACTTTAGGAGGCACCGGAACCCTTGGCGGGATCGTGACAATTGATGAGGGAGCGACTCTTGCGCCGGGCAGCAATGGTGTAGGGGCTCTAACGATTGAAAACAACTTGATCCTCAACGGAACACTCACCGTCGAGGTCGATGGAGTGACTACTGCCGGAACTGATTTTGATCAGGTTGTGGTTGAGGGGACCGTGACCCTTGGTGCGAATTCAGGTCTGGTTGCCAGCGGAACGACTACATCGAATGGGCAGATTACAATTCTGGCCAATGATGACAACGATTCGGTATCCGGGACCTTTAGTAGTCTGTCGGAGGGGGGGGAAGTGATAGTTAATGGCCACAGCTTCTCGATTGGGTATGCAGGCGATTCGGATGCGAATGATATAGTGCTCGGGTTACCCGAAACAACGGTGGAAGTCGATACTTCCGGTAATCTCGTGGTCACCGATTTTGCGAATGATTCGGCCGACACCATCACGATTTCTCTGGATTCGGGGACTGGCGAATATGTTGTCACAAATACATTTGGTGTGTTCGAAAAGCGGGTGGCTCAATCCAGTGTTACTGGAGGTCTGATCGTCCAGACGGCGTTCACCGGGGACGAGGGCACTGATCTTAATTCTGACACAGTGGTTATTGATGGTGCGCTCACTTTTGCCGGTCCCATAACGATCACTGCTGATGTGATTAACCTGAACGGAGATTTGATCGCAACGGTAGGTGATATCACCCTGACTGGTGACGTGGCTCTGTCGACAGGCCTCACTCTCAGCGCAAACGAAGCAGCGGTTGGCGACGTAACGATCAACGGAGATGTTGATCTCGGTTCCAACTCTCTGACGCTGGTTGTCGCAGGTGATGACAGCGAGCTCTCCGGGGTGATTTCCGGCACTGGAAATCTGACTAAAGAGGGGAATGGAACGCTCACGGTTTCCGGAACTAACACCTACACAGGGGTTACCTCGCTCAACAACGGAACGACAAGAATTACGGATAGCGCAGCATTCGGCGGCTCGGGATTGGTAAATATGGCCGGCACGACCACGACAACTCTGGAAATAGGTGCCGACGGATTGACCGTTGCAAACCAATTCTTTATTCGCAACAATGGTTCCGTCAAGACGATTAGATTTGACGAGGCCGGAGTTAACAGCGCAACTTTCACTGGCAACTTTACTCATCATGAAGATAGGCCCGATCAGTTTTTCATTGATACCGGAGCAGAAGACACTCTGACATTGAGCGGGAATCTTTTTGTGACGGTTGCGAGCGCCGGAGATGCAGGAATCACAAAAACCGGGGAGGGAACTCTGATTCTATCAGGAACCAATACTTATAACGGTGCGACAAATGTCACAGCGGGAACTCTATTGATCAATGGTGATAACTCCGGAGTTTCCACTGTGGTGAATGTCGCATCCGGGGCGACTCTGGGTGGTGTCGGCATTATAGGAGGAAGCCTTGTCGCATCTGCAGGATCCATCGTAGCTCCGGGAAATTCAGGTATCGGAAATCTTACCATCAATGGTGACGCCACGATCGGTGGGGGCCTCGAAATCGTCGCTGGTGCCGGTGCTGCTAATGTCGATTTGTTGACGGTAGCGGGTACGTTGGATTTATCCGGCGCGACTTTGCAAGCCTCCGGGTCCGGGTTGGACCAGACTGAATACATTCTCGCCACGTACACCGGTGTTGATCCGACTGCTTTTGCTTCGAAAACGGTTCCTGCCGGTTATGTCGTGGAGTTTGATGCGACGAACGACCAGATCAAACTGGTAGTTCCCGAACTTGCTCTAAGTAACAGTTCGGTTGACGAAAACGACGATGGTGCAAGCGTCGGTGTGTTGACGATGAGCGACGCCGGATCTACCTATACCTTTACGGTAGATGACGTTCGTTTTGAAGTGGACGGTAGCAACAATCTGAAGCTCAAGGCCGGTGAAACACTGGATTACGAAACCGAGCAAACGGTGGAAGTTGAGGTGACCGCTACTGACAACGACTCCTCCGCTACCTTTACAAAGGATTTCACGATCACTGTGACCGATGTCGCTGCGATTTTTACGATTGTCGCAGCTGAGGCCGATAAGTCTGAGGGTGATTCCGGTAACAGCACCAGTTTCACCTTTACGGTGACCCGCACCGGCGACACGAACGGGGTGGCAACTGTGGACTATGCCGTCACGAGCCTGCTTGCTGATGCCGCTGACTTCGGAGGCTCTCTGCCGGTTGGAACGGAAACCTTTGGGAACGGGATTACGGAGAAGACGCTTTCCATTGATGTATCGGGCGATGCCAACCTCGAGGTCGATGAAACCTTTACGGTGACGTTAAGCGATACCGCAGGCGACGACCTGATTACAATCGGTTCGCCAAGCGCCGCTGATGGAGTGATTCGCGATGACGACGGTATTGCTGCTTCGATCATCATTGAAGATGTTTACCTGAATGAAGGCGATGCCACGGCAACTTTTATTGCCCGGTTGACCGAGTCAGTTGCGGGAGGGGAATTTACCGTTGAAGTCTCGACTGAAGACCTGACTGCGGAAGCGGGATCGGACTATAGTCCGGTAAGTAGCCTGGTCCTCACCTTTGCGGGTACCAAGGATGAAATCCAAACCTTTACCGTTCCAATCAGTAGCGATGTGGAAATCGAGGGGAATGAAACTTTCCGGGTGACGATGTCCAATTCAAGCAATGTCGCAGTCACGATTACTGATACCGCAATCGGAACGATTCAGGACAATGATACCACGGAAAACGCCAATCTGGCGATTACGATTCCCGGGAGTGGTAACGGAACTGCTACACTGGGAACTGCGACTAATGATGGAGATAGTTCAGCCATCACACTGAGCACCGCTTCGGTGAGTCAGTCGGGGGATGAGATCGCTTTCAATCCCGGAACGGATTTCGATTTTCTCAGACCCGGAGATTCGGCGACTGTGAATGTCGACTACACTCTGGCGCCGGCGGGGAGTCTTAATGTGGATTTCGGAACGTCGGAATCCTCCAGCATACAAACCGGCTACCAGGTGTATTTCGCGACCCATGAAGTCGATGCCACCTTCACTACCCAAAGTTTTACCGGTTTTGGAACGACGATTGATGTTACGCCAACCTGGAGTGCCGAAGCGGTAAGACAGGCGAAGCAAATGTTTTACAGAAGCGATACCGTTGAGGAAGAATACGAGGATCTCCTCCGGGATTGGATCGGGACTGACACCCGGAATGACGGCGAACCCGGAGATCCCGGTCCTCTAACCATTACCCTGAGCGGAGTGCCTGCGGGAACCTATACCTGGGTCTCTTACCATCACGACGCCGACAACCTAAGCGGAGCATTCAATGCGACGGTCAACGATGCGAACGGAAGTCAGACTACGGCCGGAATCGCCAGCACCAAGCATGACGGAGGTGACGATTTTACATTGGCGGAGGCAGGGAGATTTGAAACCACGATTACATCAGATGGAATAAACGACGTAACAATCGAGTTCGATCTGCAAACGGGAACCTGGTTTGTGATGAATTCGTTCG
This sequence comes from Verrucomicrobiales bacterium, assembly GCA_029213005.1. Lineage (GTDB taxonomy): Bacteria > Verrucomicrobiota > Verrucomicrobiia > Verrucomicrobiales > DEV007 > Arctic95D-9. The sequence continues at coordinate 42,205 of JARGPI010000026.1, read as the reverse complement.
CGATGGAGGCGGTCACAGAAACGATATCCATTACCGTTATCGGTGGTAATGACGCCCCGATTCTTGTGCCCGATACCAATACCATAACGGAGACCGTGGACGCCATCGCCGATCCTGAAGTGACCGGGAACGTTCTTTCGAACGATGGCGATGCCGATGGCGATACCTTGACCGTTGCTAATCCGGGGACAATTGCCGGAGCTTACGGTTCGCTGGAACTGGGTAGTGATGGATCTTATACCTATACGTTAGACGACGCCAATGTGGCAGTCGACGGACTGAATGTGGGTGATACTCTCATCGAATCTTTCGCCTACATCGTGAGTGATAACGATGCGAGCTGGGATTTTACGGGAGGCTCGACCGCTCCCTCGGCGCAGGGGGCGACTTTCACGGCCTCGGAAATTACTCAGGGATTGGGAATCGGCTCCTTCAATTCGAATGCTGATTTGGGTTACCCAACTCAGCCCGTAGTTCAGATTAACCCGGCAGGAACGTCTTCGAAAAATATCGACGAAGCAGTGGCCACGGATACCTATTTCGAATTCACTTTGACACCGGATTCAATTCTGGATCTCAACAGCCTGAGCTTTGATGTTGCCAAAGGGGGCGGGGGAACCCGCGGTTGGGGGCTTCGCTCGAGTATCGACGGATTCGCTAGCAATATTGATACCGCCGATGCTCCGTTGGTTAGAAGTTTCACCAATGTGACGGTTGATCTTTCCGGATCTGAATTTCAAAACCTGACTGAAGCGGTGACGTTTCGAATCTACCTGTATGCTCCAGCTAGCGGCAATTCTGTCGAATTCGATAATATCGTAATTGATGCCGCACCCGTTGAATCAACTTTAGAAATAACGATCAACGGTGCAAACGATTCGCCGAATTTGTCAGATGACACGAACTCCGTTTCTGAAACGGCTGATGCTGTTTCCAACCCTCAGGCAACCGGCAACGTATTAACGGATCCGACCGCCGATAGTGATGTCGATTCACCAACCCTGACGGTAACCAACGCCGGGACGATAGGTGGTGAATACGGAACTCTCGTACTGAACAGTAATGGCGGTTACACCTATACGCTTGATGATTCCAATCCAGTGGTCGACGCGCTGGCAGACGGTGAAAACCTAACCGATTCGTTTGTTTACGAAGTCAACGATGGTGATGCGGCGCCCTCCGATTCGGCCGTCTGGGATTTTACCGGAGGTAGTTCCGGGGCGTCGACTCCCGGTAGTGATTTTACGGCTTCTCCAATTACCAGTGGCGCAGGTCTCGGTACCTTCAATCCGAATGCAACCGACGGTTACCCGAGTGATCCGGTGCTGCATGTGAATCCGCCAAACGGTTCGACCAATGTCGATCAAGCGGTGGCTGCAAACAGTTACTTTGAGTTTACGGTTACTCCGGACGAATACACCAGTTTGCAAGACCTCACTTTTGACGTCGCTCGGGGTGGTGGAACGACCCCGCGGGGCTGGGCCGTTCGTTCCAGTATTGATGGTTTCGCAGCAAATATTGATACGGCCGACGTGACAACCGCCCGGCCTAATTTGACGAATATATCGGTCGACCTTTCCGGAGAAGAATTCCAGCTTCTCTCGTCAGCAGTCACGTTCCGCGTTTATATCTACGCCCCGAGCGGTGGTAATTCTCTGGAATTTGATAACCTCACTCTTAATACCACAACTCCGCATGCGGCGAGGCTTGATATCACGATTGACGGTACCAATGACACCCCGGTGGTGGCCGCTACGGCAGCGACGAATCTGAACGAAACGACCGATACTTCGGATATCACGGGGAATGTGACCGTGAGCTTTACGGACGTTGACCTGACTGATACCGGACATGTCACAACAATCACTGCGGCAACGACCAGTGGTTCCGACACTGGTCTGAGTCTTGATGAAGCCGCGCTGCGGAATCTGATAGCCGTGAATTCGACGACTAAGCTCAGTGGTTCGGACAGTGGTAGTGCGAATCTTACTTTCACTGCATCGTCAACTGACTTTGACTACCTCGCCGCCGGTGAGACGGTTACGATCACTTATACCGCTTCAGTTTCGGATGGAGATGTTGGAGGGACTAATACTTTTGATGTCGTGATCACCGGGACCAACGATGCGCCAACGGTCTCAGCTACAGCAGATGCCAACCTGAATGAAACGACCGACACTACGGACATCACCGGTAACGTGACGGTTAACTTCACGGATGTAGATTTGACGGACATCGGTCACACCGCCACCATTACCGCAGCAACTACCAGCGGAGTGGTCGCTGGCCTGATTCTCGATGAGTCGGCGCTTCGCGACCTGATCAATGTGGTTTCGACGACCAAAAACAGTGGTTCGGGTAGTGGCAGCGCGGCACTCGCCTTCACAGCATCATCAACCGACTTCGATTATCTCGCCGCTGGTGAAACTGTAACGATCACCTATACTGTATCGGTTTCTGATGGTGATGTAGCAGCTACCAATACTTTTAATGTAGTCATCACCGGGACCAACGATGCGCCGGTTATCACTCAAAGTCCCGGCCCGGTAACGGTAATCATGGATGAAGACGGCAGTCCGACCACATTCGTCGCTCCGACGATCGGTGCCACAGATGTCGATATCAGTGACACCTTGATCTGGACGCTCGCCAGTCCGGCATCCTACGGGACTGCCACAGTTTCCGGCACGGGGGCAACACCGACAATCAGCTACGCTCCAACAACTCACTACAATGGCGACGACAGTTTTGATATTCAGGTCAGCGACGGCAAGGGCGGGGTGAAGACGATCACTGTGGAGGTAACGATCAATCCGATTGACGATGCCACGGTGTTTGGTGGAGATACCTCCGGGAGCGGCGTGCAGAACGAGAGCCTCGCCGGGACATTGACCGCCGATGATCCTGACGGGCTGACGAACCCGGATTTTACAATCACGACGGATCCGGTCCACGGAACTGCGAGTATAGATCCGGTTACCGGGGAATGGAGTTACACACCCGATACAGACTATTTCGGTCCCGATTCCTTTACCGTCAGGATTCAGGATGATGCGGGCAATTTTGCCTTCCGGGACATCACGTTTACCGTTGGTGACGCGATCATCCCGATACCGGAAATTACCGGCCCTGATTCAGCAACCAAAGACGAACCGTTCGAAATTGAGATCGATTTCGGCGAGGAAGTTACCGGGTTTGATCGCAGCGACATCAGTGTCAGCGGCGGAGCCGTGACCGGTTTGGTGGATCTTGGAGATGGATATTACATCGCCCAAATCACACCGCAGAAAGACGGGGTTCTCACCATTTCAATCGCCGCTGGCAGTGCCAACGACCTTGCTGGTAACGCCAGCACGGCAGGCTCATTTACCGTCCCGGTTGAGCTTGGAGTGGGGAATCCTTCCGGTCTATACAATTCGGCGGTGGTGGGTAGCGATAGACGATCCGTTTCGGTCGCCCTTGGGGCATTCAATCCCGGGGAACAGGGTGGTATCTTCGATCCTTCGCGCGAAAATACCCCGATGCGGATTGTGCTCAATAGTGCCGGTAGCGGGTTCTTTACCGGATCCCGTCCGCAATTGAGAATCAACTTTGCAGGCGACATGGTAGAAAGCGCGATTTACGATCTGATAACCAGCGACGATGGTGACAGTTTTATGGTATCCATTTCGCTGGGTGACTTTGGCAGAGTTGAATCTTTGACCCTGATGGGCATTGGTGAAGACGGTAACGCGTTCGAATCGAACTTTGTGATTAATTTTGCTTTGGGTGAACTCAGCGAGGATCCGATTGAGTTGGTTGAGGTTTTAACCAATTGAAAATTTGGTGGACAAAGGTGGGTGGATTTTTAAGTATAGATTTAGCTTCGCAAGCTAACATCCGGAACTATGACGATCGCATCAAAACTACTTCTGCTAGTCGCTTTGGCAGGTTGCTTAAGCAATGCCTATGCCGAAAAGAAAAACATTCTGATCATTCGGGGCGTTTCCACCCATAGTAAAGATTCTCACAATAACGATGAAGTGGGTTTACTCATCAAGTCGAAGCTTGAGAAATCCAAATATGCCGACCAGTTCGATGTCGTGACGACTATGAATTATCCTGAGGATTTGTCGCTGGTAGAGAACGCGGACTTGATCATTATCTCCTCTGATGGTGGAATCAAGCACGCTTTGGCGAATCCGGGGGATCAAACGAAACACACGAGCCATTTGGACGGAGTTCTGAAGAAGAACAAAACCGGGGTGATCGTGATTCACTGGGCCACCGACGCGCCATCGGATAAATTTGGCGAACTTCATCCGGAGAACTCTAAAAAGATGATGGATTGGATCGGTGCCGTTTATTACTGGGTGGATAAAAGTAAGGATCCAAAAAGTAGTTGGACCTGGAAGTTTCCAGTATTGGAGCTGAAGGTAGATAAAACTCATCCCATTTCCAATGGTGTTGCCGGAACGTTTAAATTGCAGGATGAGTATTATTTCAATTTTTTCACGGAAGCCGATGGTAGAAATCCCGGTTCCGATAAGGAGACCTTTCTGCATACCGCCCATGCCCCCAGCCACAGGAGTGATATGAATAACAAACGGGATCAGGCATGTTACTGGTCTTTCGTCAGAGAGGGTGGCGGGCGCTCCGTCGCGATGACTTCAGCGCACATGTATCATACCTGGGCAAACCCGCACTTTTTTCAGAGTTTTGCCAACAGCATCTTCTGGACCTTGAACCTGCAGGTACCCGAAAGTGGAGTGGATATCGCAACTCCGACACTCGAGGAGCTGCTTGAGATTGGTGATACCCGAATTTACAAGATGGCCCGTCACTTCAAGTGAACGCCTCACCAAAGGGGCGGAAAACAATATCTCCCCTTTAAGAGATGCGATGCTGCCGACAGCGAAATTGTCCATTTTTTCGCCGTGATTCTTTGCGGGTATTAAAGTTAAGGGTGGGTTTTAGTCATCGTATTTCGTGACCGGCTCCTGTTTTTGCACCGGGCACCTGCTCGAAAACCGTTTTGCGGTACTTGGGTAAATGCTCAATCCAAGGCAAAATAAGCGGATTATGAGATCAAAGATCACCCGCCGGCGCATGATAGAAGGGACTGCGGCTGGTACTGCGGCTTTGGCGACCGCATCCGTTTCCGCCGTGGAAACGCCCTCGCTCTTCATTGAAGGCTATCCCTCCCGAACCAGCGTGTTACCGGGTGAAGAGATCGGTTTCCATCTCTCGACTTCAGCTCCCGCCTATTCGATGCAAATTTCCCGAATGGGGGCGAAACAGGAAATCGTCTGGGAAAAATCCGGCCTGATCGCCGGGCAGCATCCGGTCCCGGAAAACGCCTCGTCTCACGGTTGTGACTGGCCGGAGGCGATTCGCATTCCGGTCGGGGAAAATTGGCGGAGCGGTTACTATCACGTTTTGCTGAGCGTTAAGGATCGCGGAGGTAAGTATTCGGAACGAAATCAGCGCACAGCGGAAGCGAGCTGCTTTTTTGTGGTTCGATCTGCCACACCCGGTAAAAAGGCAAAAATCCTGCTACAACTTTCAACCAACACTTACAATGCTTATAACAACTGGGGCGGCTTCAGCCTCTATGCCTACAACGGCAGGGCCGGTATCCAGGGCCACCGGGTATCGTTTCAACGACCCCCGGCGAGTCAGTTTTTTAAATGGGAATACCCGTTTGCCCGGTGGGCGGAAAAGAATGGATACGAACTCGACTATGCGGTTAATTCCGATCTCGAATTCCATCCCGAAATTATCGATCACTATAAGTTGGTTCTCAGCGTCGGGCATGATGAATATTGGTCCACACCGATGCGTGATCATCTCGAAAACTATATCTCCAAAGGTGGCAACGTCGCGTTTTTCAGTGGCAACGTCTGCTGTTGGCAGGTGCGGAGCGAAGATGAAGGCCGGGCTCTGACCAGCTGGAAAGCGCACCTGACCAAAGATCCGCTTTTCCCCGGCGGTGACCACACTCTGCTTTCGACCTTATGGGGGCATCATCTCCTCGATCGCCCGGAGAATGAAATGACGGGAGTTGGGTTTCTGCACGGTGGCTTTCATCGCAGTCACGGGATTTTAATGGATGGTTCCGGAGCGTTCAAAGTGCACCGTCCCGATCACTGGATTTTCGAAGGCACCGGTTTGGCGCGCGACCAGGAGTTTGGCGGGAAAGACAGCATCGTGGGTTACGAGTGCGATGGCTGTGAACTTGAGTGGCGCGACGGACTGCCGTTCCCGACCCATCGTGACGGAACGCCGAAGACCTTCACGGTTCTGGGGACAGCACCTGCCAAATGGCACCCCGGGGACGCCGAATGGTACGATCGATGGGACCCGGATCGCATGGGGGCGGCCTGTATGGGCCTCTATGAAAAAGGCGGCACTGTCTTTACCGCAGCAACCACAGACTGGGCGCATGGGCTAAAAGGCGGCGACCCCGCCACCACTCAAATCACGCGGAATATCCTGAACAAACTTTCTCAATGAACGGTGGAATATATATCAAACTGATTACCGGCGTTGCTATCTTCACTAATTTCCTGGCGACCGTTTCGGCGCAGGAAAAAGAGCGACCCAATATTCTGTTTATCTATACCGATGACCAAAGTCACCGTACTCTGAGTTGCTATGCGGATGAGGGCGCCCGTCCCTGGGTGAACACGCCGAATATCGATCGCCTCGCTGCTGAAGGGGTGCGTTTCTCCTCAGCATACGGCGCGTCCTGGTGCGTGCCGAGCCGGGCCAGCGTGCTCACAGGCTTGTTGTCTCACGGTATTCCCGGGGTCGATTTAAAAGGGGATGCTGAGGACAAGGCGAAACAGTCGTGGGCGACCTACGGGAACGCTTATGATCCTGAGGTCACCCCCATGTGGCCGAAAAATCTGCGCGAGTCCGGCTATCGTACCGCCATGATCGGGAAATGGCATTTGGGCCAGAATGCCGGACATGGCAGGCTTTGGGATCATTCCGTGGTGTGGGACCAGAACCTTCCTAAGGGCGACTGGTACAACAATCAGAGCCTGAGTATCGATGGTGAATCGGCAAAAGTTGTGCCCGGTTACGCCACCGATGTTTATACCGATTTTGCGATCGACTACATCAAAAAGCCGCATGAAAAACCGTGGTTTCTCTGGTTGTGCTACAACGCGCCGCACCTGCCCAATACGGTGAACCCGGATCATCAGGGTAAATACGCCGACGGCGAAGTTCCCGTTCCGGAAGATATATTTGGCCCCCGTCCCGATAAACCGAAGTATCTCCACGACCGGACGATGTTTAAGCGGGCTGCTGACGGATCTCCCCGCTATGGAAAACGCACATTGCCGAAAATGGTGCGCGGCTATAATGAACTGGTTAGGTCGCTTGATGACGGAGTGGGGCGCATTCTCGACACTCTGGAGGAAAGTGGTCAACTGGATGATACCCTCATTATCTTTACTTCCGATCAGGGTTTTGCCTGGGGTGAGCAGGGGTTTGCCTGGAAAGTGGGTCCTTATGACGCTTGTCTGAGAATGCCGTTGATTTTTCGTTACCCGGGTAAAGTGGCCGAAGGTAAAGTCTGCCATCAGCCCGCTTCGTTACTCGATGTGATTCCCACCGTTCTCCGTTTCGCGGATATGCCGTTGCCCTGGAAAATGCACGGCCACGACCTGCGTCCTCATTTGGAAAAACCGGAACATGACACAGAGCGCCCGATGATGATGGAAAACTTTCTCGCTGACTTCGGTGAGAACACGACACCGGCAGTGACAGGGGAGAGAACTGCGCAGGGGGTGCCGTGGTGGTTGCTGCTACGCAAAGGGAAATACAAATACATCCGCACTCTTGTCCCGGATGAAATCGAAGAAATCTACGACCTCGATTCCGACCCGGGTGAACTACACAATCTGGCTCTCAACCCGGAACATTCCGCCACCGTGGAAGAATACCGCGAACTCCTCACGGCGGAGTTGGAGCGAACCGATGCCGAATTTATTGATACCATACCCGCGCCCGCCGCGCCGAGAAAGAAAACGGCGGTCGCTCCGGTCGGCCCCCGGGTTCGCCCTGCTTCGGCAATCGCTTCGATCGCCGACTGGGAGAAGGGTGAGGATTTGCTGAAGCGGATCGATGTGCCGCCGGCTCCGGTTTTATCCCCGGAGGAAGCGTTGAAATCCTTTCGCCTCGCACCCGGTTATCGAGCTGAGTTGTTTGCCGCCGAACCGATGGTGCAGAAACCTATCTTTTTCGAGTTCGATCCCGATGGGCGCTGCTGGGTTGTCGAATACCAGGGCTACATGCGTGATGTCGAGGGAAGTAAAGAAAATGATCCGATTTGTCGTGTCGTCGTGCTCGAAGATACCGATGCAGATGGCCGTGCTGATAAGAGTACTGTGTTTCTTGACCAGTTGGTCATGCCGCGATCTTTCGCCTTTGTTAAAGGCGGTCTCCTCCTTCAGGAACCTCCGAATCTATGGTTTTGTGAGGACACGGATGGAGACCTGAAAGCCGACAGTCGTCGCAAGGTTGGAACCATGGGGATCGTTGGTAATCCCCAGCATACCGACAACGGGTTGCGCTACGGTCTCGACAATTGGCTGCATTGCGCGGATTCGACCAAACGCTTTCGCTGGACGGATCAGGGTTTGGAAGAGCAGAACACGATCAAGCGCGGACAGTTCGGGCTGACCTTTGATGAGGCGGGTCGTTTCTATACCTGTTACGAAAATCGGCCCCTACATGGTGACTACATCCCGGCTGAATACCTGTCGCGCAATCCTCATCTCTATAAAGTCTATCAGCGCAGTGGTAATGACCGTGATCAGTTCGGGGTTAATGTCAGTCTTGCGCCCAAAGGCAGTCCGGCTACCGAAGTCTGGCCGATCCGAGTGACTCCGGCGGTGACACTCGGGGCGATGGAGCTGCGCGAGGACGGGAGACTCGAAACTTATACCATCTCCAGCGGACTGTGTTGCTACGATGGTCATCAATTTCCGGAGGACGCCCGCGGCAATTTCATTATTCCCGAGTCCGGTGGCCATCTCGTTGGTCGGCTCAAAGTGAGTGATGGTATTGCGCCCGTGGCTGAACGTTTTTATCCCGCTGAGCAGGAATTACTCGCTTCTACCGACGAGCGGTTTCGCCCGGTGAACTCCCGGGTCGGACCTGATGGCGCTCTCTATATTGCCGATATGTATCACGGCATCATCGAACACCGGATTTTTATTGTGCCCTGGTTGATCAATCAAATCCGGGATCGCAAACTCGACCAGGGCAATGACCTCGGAAGGATCTGGCGAATCGTTGCGGAAGATCGAGCTATTAATCGAAGGTCGCCGAATCTTTCCACCGCTGATACCGCTAAGTTAGTAGCGACCCTTTCGCATCCCAACGGTTGGCACCGGCTCACCGCTCAGCGGCTCCTGATTGAGCGTGGGGAAGGGGTGGCGGAGCTTCGTAATGCCGTCCGCTTTGCAGAGCCTTTTGGTCAACTGCACGCCTTGTGGACTCTGCAGGGAATGAATGCTCTCGATTTGGAAACCAGACTCGACGCCATGAAGTCCGGCGATGCAAAAGTCCGGGCGGCGGCGGTTCGACTTAGCGAAAAAGATCCTCCGGCTTTTGCTGCGATCCGTAACCTCAGCGAAGATCAAAGTGAAGCGGTTCGACTGCAGGTTGCCCTCACGATGGGATCCTTTTTCAGTCCGAAATCCTCGCACGAACTGGCGGAAATACTTAATCGGGAGACGCACCCTCTATTTCGGACAGCGGCTCTGACCGGCCTGGGTTTTCGCGAACTGGAGTTTCTACAAACTTACCAGGGAGATGACCTGAAACTGATCGAATGGTTGGCCGGCTGCGTTATGGCGGAGGCGAAACCGGCCCGTGTCGCTCAGCTCATTCCTCTATTGAACCGGGACGACAAAATTCGCGATGTTATCCTCGCGGCGATTGCAAAATCGACCTACAAAAAACCGATGTTGCTACCGCAGGAGCCTGCCGAACTTGTCGCTCTGCAAAAAAGCGGCGATCCTGACGTTCTCACAAAGATTGACGCGGTGCTCGATAAAATCACCTGGCCCAATGCGCCCGAGCGCCAGGTGACCAGCATTAACGCGCCGCCTCTCAACCCGGCACAGCAAAAGCTAGCTGATGAAGGCGGAAAACTTTACGCGATGGTCTGCACTGCCTGTCATCAGCCTCACGGACGCGGCGCCCCCGGGCTCGCTCCGCCGCTGGCAGGCAGCGACTGGGTCTCCGGCTCGCCTGATCGTTTGGCGCGGGTTGTCCTGCATGGATTGTATGGACCTATTGAAGTGAACGGCGAGTCGTGGAATCTGCACATGCCCGGTCTGGGGGCCGGTCTCGACGACCGGAAGCTCGCGGGATTGCTCACCTACATCCGCCGGTCCTGGGGGAATGTTTCGCCATCCGTTGATCCTGAATTTATCGCCGAAGTGCGCGCAGAAACCGAAGGTCGGACCCTGCCGTGGCGTGCCGATGAGCTGGACCAGATCGATCAAGGTCTCGTGGCCAGTCAGGTCATCGAGCCCGGCGAAAACGGCGAAATCAGACTTCCTGCCAGTGCCGCGACCATTTTCGGTCAGCGATTGAAGTATCGCAAAACTCTCGATGTGTTGGCACCCTGGTACCGGGTCGACGATGTTGCCGAGTGGAGTGTAAAGGTTGCGAACCCGGGCGCCTACCAGGTCCACGTTCTCCTCGCTGCCGACGCTCTTTCCGCCGGTGATCACTTTGTTCTCGAAACCGATGGCAGCTCCGCTAAAGGCACCGTGATCGATACCGGTAACTACGATACGTTTCAGGAAGTCGCTGCCGGGATCATCAACCTGAAAGCTGGAACCAGTCGATTGATTCTTCGCCCCGAAGGAAAGCTCAACAAAGAGCTGGCCGATGTCAGAGCGGTGCGGTTAGTGCCGGTGGAAAAGAGGTAGTATGTGTGATGCGGACGTTCCTGTCCGCATACTAAACGAAGCGCGGACAAGAGTGTCCGCGCCACGTTGGTTTAGTAATGGTAAACTCTACTTTTAAAACCACACTTCACTCAAAGCGCCGGATTCGAGCTCGTTGGCGTAGCTGAGGTAGTAGTTACGATTCGGTGCATTGTATTCCTGTGCTGCTAACTCACGAAGCGCCTCTATCTTTATCTTGCGGGCGAGGTCCCGGTCTCCGTCCTCCAGCCATTTGATGTGATCGGAAAGGTCGAGCGCCCATTGGTATTCTTTCTTTTCCATGGCTGCCTTCATCTGTGCAGTCAGGGCCTGAGTGCCTCCGGCGAGTTCGGCTATTTTCTGTGCTTTAGCGCGCGGATCCATGGGGTTCAGGGTTGATGGGTTTCCATCATACCATCCGAGCAAACCGACGTAGATCGCGCGAACGGCATGGGGAACGGTGCCGTAGAATTCGGTGAGATAGGACTTGTTTTTCAGATGCTCAGGAAGTTTGACTTCGTGGGCGAGCAGGTTGGGGCCTTTGCCGGCATTGATGCCAACCACTGTCTGATCGTAAACGCTGCGAATCGCTTCGCTATAGTCTTTTAAAGGAGCCGTTGCGGCTTCCTGACCACTGATCGGCATAGTATGACCCGGCACGACGTGGTGCGGTTCGAACTCCGCCATTTTGCCGACACTGATAGACCAGTTCAACACATCGCGATAGGCCGTGCCGCGAATCGCATAGAGATTGGGAAAGGAATGGTAGAAATTATCACCGGCAAATAATACCTTTTCCTTCGGCATCCAGATAAACATGGCATCATCGGTCTCGCCGGGAGCGAGGTGAAACTCGAGGTCCACTCCGGCGATATTGACTTTGTGTCCGCTTTCGGAAATGAGAATCGTGGGGGGAACAAAGCCTTTCCCGCCGTCCTTGTCGTGGGTATTCGCCGGTGCCACACCGCGGTTGGTTGCCTGGCTGGCGGGGAGATCCCGGCCGAACTGCCGGATGTTTCGCTTCCGCTTTACGGGATCGACCGCTTTGTTGACTCCTTCAGCAGAGCCAAAGGTTTCTGTCGCGTAGATGTCGGGCTTTTCTTCGCCGACAAAAGCACTCGCCCCGCCGATATGGTCGCCGTGACTGTGGGTGTAGATAATTGCTTTGACCGGTTTATCACTATATTTCCGGAAGTCCTTGAGAGCTATCCCGGCGCTGAACGGTCCGCGCAGTGTATCGATGATGATGACCCCGTCGTCCCCGACAATCATTGAAGTATTCGCTCCGTGGTAACCAACTGCGGTGTAGACGGAGTCGGAAACTTTAACGATCTTTTTCTCGAACTGTTGATTTTGAGCGTTGAGCATTTCTGTGGCCCGCTCCGGTTTCACCTGCGTGTCAGAAGCAAACACGGCGAAGGCCAGTGCCGAAGCCGCGGCAAGGGTGATAGTGGCTGGATAGATGGTTTTCATTTTCTTCATGGTTGTTATTTTTTCGTTTCCCAAACCTCGTTGAAAACACCCCGGCAACAAGGTGTTGAAACGACAAGCGATGGTCAAAAATGGACAAATCACAGTTTTACGATTTTCCCAAAGTGTACCCTGTACAGTCCGCGAGTGTACAGGGTACGGTCTGGAACTGACGAAAGTCGCAATGAAATTTATTCAGCCTGCTCTCTCTGCTTAGTCCGGAAAGCTTCCGGGGTGAGGCCGGCGATCCGCTTGAAGAATTTTACAAAATTGGTGGCTTCGCTGAATCCAAGATCAAACGCGATTTCCTCTACGGTGTTATCTCCGAGAATCAGCTTTCGCTTTGCTTCGAGGACACAATGCTGATCGATGAGCTTTTTGGGACTGACTCCCCGGATTTCATGGCAGGCTCTCGCCAGAGTGCGCTGGGTGACATGTAGTGAATCAATGTAATCAGAAATCGGGCCGTGCCGGTCAGGCTTGGCATGGATCAGTTGCTCGAAACGATATACCAGATCTGAGGCGCGGTGATTGGATGGAGAGTGTAGCGGTTGGTTTCGGCGGGAGTAAACCTCATCAAGACCTGTCACTACAGCCTGGAGCAGACCGGGAGCCATTGCTGCCAGAGGTGCGTCTTCTATATTAAGCAAGAGTTTGAGCAGGCCGGTAAAGATGCGCAATTCTTCCGGGTTCAGTTGAAAGGGGGAACTTAGGTGAACGGCAAGTCGCTGGATTGATTCCGGTGGTACCGTTTCCGGGCGGAAAAGTAAGAGTAGTGCTTCGTGTTTTGATTTCGCATCAAAAGCATGGACTTGAGAAGGCCTGATCTGGAGGACGTCGCCTTTCTGTAGTGAATGGCGTTCAAAATCGACTTGATGCGATCCTATTCCCCGGGTCACAAACATCAATAGGTAAAAGTCCAGCCGGGTCGGGTCGGAGATGTGATGCTCGATGTCGCGAGCGCGCAGCTCGGACAGCTGTATCACCTCGACCGGGGCCCGGCGGCCTTTCGAGTGGGCGAAATGTAACTTCTGGATATCCTTTTCGATGCGTCAACCTACGTCGGTCGGAACATCAGAACCGTCAATTGGAGAAAGTGGCTTTTTCACCTTCCGGGGGTGAAAGCTCTACCGTCCGCCACGGGGTGGGGGAGGCATCCGGCGCTGCATATCTTTGAGTGCAGCGATAAGTTCCGCTTCGCTGAGCTTGGAATCACCGTCCTTGTCGAATTCTTTGATCAACGCAGGTGCCAGTTCTTCGGGCTCGGGCGGTCCCTTGCGATCGCCACCGGGACCACCTTTTTGCTGGGCAAAACCGGAGTGAGTCAGTGCCACCCCGAGGGCGGCAGCGATGAGAGTGTAAGGAATCTTCTTCATGAGATGTTTTCTATTGGTTTAGGTTTTCCGTTAACTGCTCGTCATGGGGTGGAATGCCCCGCTGGTGAGTTAACCGTTGAAAATAACTCCCCCAACATGACAGGATCACTTTCTGCGGGATGACAAAACTGTCATTCTGCCTCGAATTGTGGGCGGGGAGGTTAACGAATTATTAAAAGGCTTGGGAAATTTTGAAGGCAGATTTCCGGCGCATTCTCGCTTTGTTGGATCACGATTGGATTCTGATGTGATTGGTAACCCGCTTATTGCCAATATTTGGAGGGTTGCGTTGATGGTTGCGTTGGTGAGGGAGGGAAAAGAATCCCCTTTCAGGACGGATTAAGGAATCATTAACGTTCGGCGGAAAATGCTCATGGGATGACATGATCCTTTTTTTCATATGTCTACCCCAACAGATAAGCAAAAGCTCCCTGATTTAAAGGAGCGCCAGATAAACAATCGATACATATCCAATATAATGAAACTAAACAAAATCATCATCCCAGTCGCAGTCGCAACCGCTATGGTTTTTACCGCTGGAGTCAGTCAGGCAAAAGACGGTCATCACGGAAAAAAGAACTCCTTCATTGAAATCGTCCTGTTCGGAAAAGATAAAAAGGGGCCTCCTCATAAGAAATATGTCGCCCCTCCAAGAAAAAAATACGTGGCTCCACCAAAGAAGAAATATGTGGCTCCTCCAAGAAAAGTCGTCGTGGTGAAGCCTGACCATCATAAGTCAAAAGGACACGACAAGAAGTATTCCAAGAGAAGGGACTAATTACCAAATCTTGCCGCGATCAACACCTGGTGTCTAATCAGTAACTGATTCCGGAAGAAGGCCCAAAGGGAGTGTCTATGTAGAGGCGCCCTTTGGGCTTCTTCTTTGCCCGCCGGAAGTAGTTTCGGTTAACCGGTGTCCGAATTCACGATTTAAGGTATCGACAGGGCCTTGTATCAATTCACGGCAACTTTCATGAACGGCGAACTCGTTTAGGTAGTCGAGCAATGCCCGGAGGTTCACATTCCCCGGGATCGCAACGAAACCGCCATGCCCCATTCGGATACTATTTCGCTTCAAAACATCGAAACAAAGCGGTAGGTCCCAATCTTTTGGTAGCACAATGCTTCCCATCGGCCCTCCGATGAAGACCGCTACGATTTCTTTACCATTCCGCCCGCCTCCGCCGATCTCTTCGATAATCTCGCGAAGCGTGGTGCCGTATTCAATCTCTGCGATTCCGGGATTGGCAAAACCTGCGTTGAGACAAGTCACTTTGGTCCCGCTGGAGGCATTGGTGCCCATCGCCTGAAAGACGCCCTCTCCATTGGTGACGATAAACGGAATGTTCGCGAAGGTCTCGACATTGTTAATAACCGTGGGCTTGCCGTAGAGGCCTGGATCTGGAGAGCCATCCGGTCGGTCACCGCCATCGATGGATTGAATAAATTCAGGTTCCTTCACATATCGGTAGCTACCGACCCCGACAAATATCCGGATATCGAAGTTAATACCCGATCCAAAAATATTGGTTCCCAGATAACCGGCCTTTCTTGCATCGAGGATCGCGCGGTTCATGATGCCCGCTGCAAACGGGTATTCCGACCGAATATGGATAATTCCTTCATCGGCACCAATGGCATAGCCACAGAGAATCATTCCTTCGATAATGGTATGCGGATCTTCTTCGAACAGGACTCTGTCAATAAACGATCCCGGTTCACTTTCGTTGCCGTTTGCAATTACATACTTCTTTCCTGAGGGTTTCGAGGCCGTGACTTTCCATTTCTCCCCGGTTGGAATTCCGGCGCCTCCGCGTCCCCGTATTCCTGATGCCGTCACCAAATCGATCAAGTCTTCCGGGGTGTGAGAAAATGCGACAGGGATACTCGCATAGACCCCGTTTTCCAGAGCAACATCGAGCTTTGCGGCATTGGTAGTTAATATACGCTTTGTAACCACGGGGAGCGGTGCGTGACATCGAATTTGGGTCGGAAGGTCTGCCAGCTGGAGAGTTAATTCATCCATAAACACCGGTGAGCGATCGCAGTGCCCCAGACAGGAGACGGCTTCGCAATCATGACCAACGCGCTTGAGGTTTTCGCGTTCCCGCCGTGCGCCATTTAAGAGGCAGGAAATCCCGGTGCACATCTTGACGCATGTCGGCTTCAGATGCTCCTCCAGATCTTCAAAGAAAGCCCCCGATTCCTGATCTTCCGGTTTCGTGGTGGGTTGCGCCTTCATTATGGAACAATATGTTGCAGTTTACAGGCCGGACTCCTCATCTATTGGCCAATCGATGTCGATTCTTGTGCTCCCGATCGATGCTGACCTTCGTTTTGTGCAATTTTGGTCTCACTCGTTGGTTAGCAAGGCGCGGGTGGGTTTCTCCTCATCCAGGTCAAAACGTGCGGCAGTTCGAACAAGGGACGCATGGTGATTTTCCGGAAGCGGGTTGAGAGTGTCCTACAAGACGATGAATACCATGCAAGCTACCGTGTTCCACGGTGTAAACGACATCCGGGTTGATACGGTTCCCAGACCGACGGCCGGCCCGGGCGAGGCGGTTATCAGAATCACAGCGACCACGATTTGCGGGACCGACCTGCACATTGTTCGCGGCGAGTATCCGGTCAAGCCGGGCCTGATCATAGGACATGAGCCGGTCGGTGTGATTGAAGAACTGGGGGCCGGTGTCACAGGATACCGGGTCGGTGAGAGGGTCCTGGTAGGGGCGATCACCCCGTGTGGTCAGTGCCGGGCCTGTCTTTCCGGTCAAAGTTCGCAATGTGGTCACGGTTCCGGTTGCGAAGCGATGGGCGGATGGCGATTTGGTAACACGATCGATGGTGCTCAGGCGGAATACCTGTTGGTGCCTTTTGCTCAGGCTAATCTGGCCAAAATCCCTGACGAGGTCACGGATGAACAGGTGGTTCTGCTGGCGGATATTGCATCCACGGGTTTTGGTGGTGCGGAAAGCGCCGGAATCAAAATAGGGGACGCGGTAGTGATATTCGCTCAGGGCCCCATCGGGTTGTGCGCAACTGTGGGAGCTAAATTGATGGGTGCCACGATGATTATTGCGGTCGACGGAGATGAATCCCGGCTGGAAATGGCCCGCCGGATGGGGGCTGATGAAGTAATCAATTACCGGGAGTGTGATGCCGTAGCGAAGGTTTTAAAACTGACGGGAGGCGGCGCAGACGTCGCAATTGAAGCTCTGGGAACCCAGGGGACTTTCGAGCAATGCCTGCGTTGTCTGCGGCCCGGCGGCACATTATCCAGTCTCGGCGTGTATTCCGGAAAACTGGAGATCCCCTACGAAGCCTACGCGGCAGGGTTGGGCGATCACCGGATCGTCAGCACACTCTGTCCCGGCGGAAAGGAGCGCATGCGCAGACTTATCAATGTGGTGCAATCGGGGCGGTTTGATCCCACAATGCTTGTGACCCACCGTTTCCCGCTGGCGGATATCAAACAGGGGTATGAGCTCTTTGGCAGCCGGGCCGACGGTGTTCTGAAAATTCTCATTACTCCGTGATGAGCTGTGGGGCATGCCCCCTACCGAGCAGATTCGTAACCTTTGCGATAAACCGGTGACATTCTGTTTGTGCCGGAGGAAGTGGTGGTATGTTTTCAGGTGAGCATATCCCGGGTAACGAATAAAAAGCAAAAGGTCTAATGAAAAAGGTAGCGGTGATTTTAGTGGCGGCTTTAACAGGTTTTTTGTTGGTTTCCTGTAAAGAAAGTGAATTTTCTGCGGACAATCCCAAAGTCCCGAAATCTGACAACTTTGTGCCACTGAACAGGAAAATCGAAGTGCTGCAGTCTCAAACTCTGTATGTTCCGGTTTATTCCTCGATCCCTCATTACATGGATTCGCTGACGCATCTGTCCGCGATTTTGAGCATCAGAAACGTTTCGCCGAATGACGAGATTATTATCTCGAAGGTCGATTATTTTGATACTAACGGGAAGTTTCTTAAAAGCTTCATCGATAAACCTTTTTCTCTGGGGAAATTGTCGTCCAAAGATTTCCTGATTCCGGTGATGGATCTATCAGGTGGAACCGGGGCCAACTTCATCGTGACGTGGGAATCTGAGAAAAAGGTCGTCGCCCCGATAATCGAAACCATCCATATCGGCAAACTTGGCACTCAGGGCTTCTCTTTTACCTCACAGGCGAAAGAAATTCAGCCAGAACAATAAGCGATTGAGGGTATTTTCCTTACGAAATGCCTTTGGTGCGGTAAAAATCGCAATTCAGGCTTCGAACTGCGCAAAAGGTGCGTCGTGGATCCGTTCCACTCCGCTACTTTAGTAGCATGTTAGTGATCGCGAAATGTCGGAAGCGGGTCGGCAGGTTTGCCGAAGACTGGGATTTGGGACACGCCTTTTTAAGGAGTCCAGAGGCAGAGTTTTCAGGGAAACGACATAAGGGTTACGTCGCCATTGGTATACTATGCATTGCTTTCGGAACATTCTTTACGTCACTCTGAAACCCGGTGATCAAAGCTTTGCACTGAATGAGGCGCTCAGAATAGCTCAGCAAAATGAGACCTCATTAAAGGTTCTCGCGATCTTTCCGGAGTTTCCCGGGGAACTAAAGCCTTTTCAGGACAAGTTTAAGCAGTCAGTGCTGGATCAACTGGAGGCATCGGTTAAGGAAAATTGTGATAGCCCGGAAATGGATCCAGGTAAGATTTCCTATGAAGTCGAATTTGGAAAAACACCGGGGCTCCGGATGGTGCGCCAGGTGTTGCGTCACGATTTTGGCCTTATTATTAAGGACGCTGAACCGCATGAAGGAGGGAAGGGCTTTCAAGCGGTTGATATGGAACTGCTGCGAAAATGCCCCTGCCCGGTCTGGCTCTGCCGCCCTCCCCGGGCCAACCGGGAGGACTCCAAATTAGCCGTTGCGATTGATCCGGACAGTTCTGCGCCGGCGGGGGAGGGACTGGCATTGAAACTGTTGGAAGTTGCGTCGTCAGTGGCCGAAAGATTAACGCAGGATTTAAACATCATCTCTTGTTGGGATAGCGAATTCGAGGAGACGCTTCGCAGCAATGTTTGGTTTCGAATTCCCGAGGATGCTTTGCAACACACCGTGGCAAACATTTTTGCGAGACATAGAAATGCGCTTCGGAGCCTGATTCAGCAGGCTGCTCTGGAGGAGAAATTTCGCCTCCACCATCTACACGGCCAGCCCGATGAACTGATACCATCCTTTGTGGAGCGAAACGGTATCGATATTCTGGTGATGGGGACGGTGGCCCGGGTTGGGATCCCCGGGTTTCTGATCGGGAATACGGCAGAAAATGTACTACAAAAAGTTTCGTGCTCACTTCTGGTTGTGAAGCCGGAAGGGTTTGTTTGTCCGGTTAAAATGGAAGCCTGATACTTTAAATCATCTATATTCACTTCGAAACTAATTACAGGCAATGGCAGCGAACGATTCAACTTCAACGGTAGATAAGCCGGAGCAGAACTTTCATCATGACTCACTGGTGGAATTCTTTGCAAAACGAGCTGTCGATCCTGACTATGGCCTTTCGAGTGAAGAAGCGACGCGACGGCTGGAGCGCGACGGACCCAACGAACTCCCCGGAGCGAAGCGAAAGCCTCTGTGGAAAGTCGTTCTTTCACAGTTCGCCAGTCCGCTGATCTACATCCTTCTCGTCGCTGCTGCTGCTGCCTTCTTTATGGGGCACCGGGGTGATTCGGTCGTGATACTTGTGGTCGTTTTCATCAACGCCATTATCGGAGCAGTGCAGGAAGGTAGGGCGGAGCGTTCAATGCAGGCTCTGCAGCGACTTTCAGCGCTGCGCACCCGGATTCGCCGGGGTGGTGATGAAATCGAAATCGAGGCGAGCCAGCTCGTCCGTGGTGACGTTATGTTGCTCGCTGCGGGTGATGCCGTTCTGGCCGATGCGCGAATTGTCGAAGAAGCCGCACTGGAGACTTCAGAGGCAGCGCTGACCGGCGAGTCGCTCCCGGTTCGGAAGCAGCTTGACCCGCTACCGGAAGAAACGGCTCTCCCTGACCGTAAAAATATGGTGTATTCGGGCACTCATGTCGCAGCGGGTCGAGGCGTGGCGGTGGTTGTCGCCACCGGGCTGGATACTGAGGTCGGTAAAATCGCCCACCTCACGACTTCCGCCGCTGATCCGAAAACGCCGCTGGAACAACGCATCGACCAATTTGGCCGGTATCTGGTTGTGGCGGCGATTGCTCTATTTGTGCTGGTGCTGGGTATCGGAATGTTGCGGGGGCTGGAATTTTTCGACGTGTTTATGGTGGCGATCAGCCAGATGGTTTCCATGGTTCCGGAGGGGTTGCCGGTAGCGGTAACGATCGCCCTCGCAGTTGGTATGCAACGGATGGCGAAGCGCGGTGCGATCGTTCGCCGGCTCGCTGCAGTGGAAACCCTCGGCTCAACCAGCGTGATATGCAGTGACAAAACCGGAACGCTGACCAGAAATGAGATGACGGTGACCCGGGTCCGTCTCGCCGATGGTCGGATCGTCGACGTCGAAGGTTCGGGCTACACCCCCGACGGCGAATTAACCGTCCCCGCGAAGGCAACGAGATGCGACGACCGCCGGTATCTTCCGGAGAACCTCTGCTGACCCGCGCGATGTTGCACCGAGTGTTTTTAATGACGCCGATGATGGCAATCTCTACTTTCGGATACTTTCTCTGGCGGCTCTCCACCGGTGTCGAATACGCCCAGGTGCAAACCGAAACCTTCACTGTTCTCGCGGTCTGCCAGTGGTTTAATGTCCTTAACTGTCGTAGCGAAACCCATAGTGCATTCGACCTGAATTTGCTGCGAAACAAGTGGTTGTTAATCGGTCTCCTGCTCGGGAATGTTCTCCACTTTCTCGTCGTCTATACCGATCCGCTCAGCCGGATTTTTCACACCCGGCCGATCGCGCCCAGTGAATTTTTTCTGATTGGGGCGGTGGCCAGTCTGGTGCTCTGGGCGGAGGAGATACGGAAATTTTTTGCCCGACGGAAGTTAAGAGAAGGAATGCCGATAAATCCATAGTTTTTTATTCTTACTCAACAAGCTCGTCGACAACCCCGCAGAACTGGGCGTCGACATAACTCATGCAGCCATATTAAGAATGGACCGTTGATCTTTCAGGATGTTCTCATTCGTGGGTTTCGGGATGAAGCCAGCCATGTGTCGCGGACACTCTTGTCCGCGCCTTGCGTTCACCCATTTCTTGCAAGCCTCTATACTTCGGGATCTTCCGAACAAGATCTGTTCAACCCCAGATGTGGTAGACTCTTTACAGAATGATACTTAAGCGCCGCCTCTACACAATCTCCCAGAAGACATAGGTCTGGTCCGCTGTTCAGGGTAAACCGTATTGCCCGATTGCCTTCGAAATGAAAATGCTTCCCATACAACTCCCGAAACGTTGGAACAAGAGAAGTCTGGCAATGGAAGTAAATCCGGTAAAATTCCGGATCGGCTTCTTTCCAGTCGATCCGGACGGTGGATCCGCCTTTGCAGGCATAGGCTGGCTCACCCCATTTTAAGGATTCCTCCAGTTGCACTCCGACACGCTGCGCTGTCTCAAAAATCAGATCACGTAGCGCACCCATTTCAGGCCGGACCCCGGGAGGGAACTTATCGAATGCTCTCTCTACATCGGGGTCCGAAAATGGTATCATAGAACGATGGCGTAATCTTTAAAGGGGACGCCGATCTGCGTGCGTCCACTCTAGAAGGTGACTCCGAACCAGGCACCGATCACGACTGCGTCATCAATATTTCCATTGGTTCCTCCACCGGGATTTACAATGTATTGAACCGCAGGCTGAACGTAAGTGGAGGGAATCAACTGGATTCTATGGCCGAGTTCGAAGACAAATTCTTCATTCACGGGTCCCTGAGTAACAAATTCTCCATACACATCGCTAACCTTGCCATAGGTGGCAAAGGCGACGGTGTGGTCGTTTTCACGGCAGGGGATTAAACCTTTCCAGTTGGCGCCCGCGCTGATCTGCAGCGGTATCTTGGCGGATTCATCCTTATAGTTGTAGGATGCAAAAGTGAAAAGCTTCAGGTCGTCGATCACTTCGACTTCGGCGCGCCCATAGAAAGTCAGCATGTTTGAACTGATTCCGCCATCGAAGTCGTTAACATCGTAGATGGAATCGGCAAGGCCAACATAGAAGCGGGACGGACGTTCAAAGACTTGCGGTGTCCAGTCATACTGCGCCATGATAGTCACTCCGTCTCCGCTGTTGATGCTCCAGTCGGTTCCTTTGAGGTGAGTGCCAAACGGATTATCGTTGATCTGGTAAGCGCCCAGTTGGAATTGATGTTCATCGTTCGGAGTGTACTTTACGCGACCACCCCACAGTGCCAAAGGAAAGGAATAAATCTGCGGATTCTGGAGCATCATAGATCGAATCGGCCCATTAATGGAGGTGCTCAGGGAATAACGGTTCAGACCGCTCTCCGCAAAATCTTCATCCATGGAAGTCCGCCCGACTTTAATCGCCCAGTCATCACAGATGACTTTTTCGATCCAGGCCTGATACAGCCAGGTGACCTGTCCGTCGGCACCACCGTTGATTGTCATCGGATCGTAGATTCCGCCGACGTCTTTAGAAATCCCGAGGCCCTCCCGGTCGACCATCGAAAGTTTAACTGTGGTATCATTCCAGTTTAATATTTTCTCCAAATCGAGATCGACCCCGGCATAAGTTTGCACCGTAAAGTTCCGGGCAGCTTCGCGTCCACCGTCAACACTCTCCGCGGCAATGGAATCAAAATAGAGGAATGGGGAAATACCGGCTTGTTCCAAAGTGTCATGAGTGCCGAGGAGGCGCGCCCGCTCATACCAGGATTCCGGTGCGGGTTCTTCGCCGAAAGCGAGTCCCCACGTTGCAGCAACCACTGCAATGGTTATACGTATTTTCATATTAGGAGATTTTTTAGATATACCGTTGGTCTTAATCCCGTCCGAAGAGCTTGGCTTGCATCAGTTTCGAGATATCCGGGTTCTCGTAGAGTGCGGCGATCATGCTGCTGTATTCCTCGGCGAAGGTTTTATTTTGTGCAAGATTGCCGAAAACCGGCTTGAGCTTCAGGAAAGAAAGCTTGTTGCTGGTTGTACCGGCGGCGGCTTTGTGTAACTCATCCTTCATGTCGTCGACGATTTCGAGTTGCTCACCGTCTTTACTGACACCCTTATCCGAATAGTAGCACCACGCGGCGATAACCAGAGCTGCGTATTCGATACTGCCTCCCCGCTCGAGGTTTTCGTTAATAGTCGGTATCAGAAACTTCGGTAGTTTCGAGGAGCTTTCGAGGCAGATTCGGGCGAGGTTGTCCTTGATATTGGGATTACCGAAACGCTCGATCAGAGAGTCTTTGTAATCGTCGAGATCGATACCATCGACAGGGTCGAGAACCGGCGTCGCCTCGAAATCCATAAAACGCCGCAGGTAATTGGCAAACAACGGGTCGGCCACACATTCATCAATGGTTCCATGCCCGTGAATTGAACCGAGCAGCCCCAGCACGGAATGCCCGGCATTCAGCAGGCGGATTTTCATGGTTTCGTATGGTGTTACATCCGGCACAAATTGCGCACCGACTTTTTCCCACTCGGGTCGACCATTGCAGAATTTGTCTTCAATGACCCACTGGGAAAACGGTTCGCAGGTGACGGGCCACTTATCGGTGATGCCATATTCATTTTCGAGGAGTTCTATATCCGCAGGTGTCGTCACCGGGGTTATCCGGTCCACCATCGCATTGGGAAAACAGACTTCTGTCTCGATCCATTCGGCCAGTTCCGGGTCCTGTTTGCGGGCAAAAGCGACCAACATCTTGCGGGTCATATCGCCATTGTGCTGAATATTATCGCAGGACTGAATCGTAAACGGGGGTAAACCGGCGGCGCGGCGTTTCTTCAGTCCCCGGGTAAGAAATCCGAATACCGATTTCGGACTTTCCGGGTGGGCGAGATCGTGTTTGACCTCGGGGTTTTTGAAGTTGAATTCACCGGTGGCGGGTTTGAAGTTGTAACCGCCCTCGGTAATCGTCAGGGAAACAATTTTCGTGGTTTCCTGAGCCATCCGGTCAGTCACGGCCCCGGGGTCATCTCCGCCCAGTATGAAGTCTACAATCGATCCGATCACCTGGTTTTCGATTCTACCATCCGGGTGTTTTACGATTAAAGTATAGAGGTAGTCCTGCTGTTTCAGAATGTCGGCAATTTTGCGGTCACCTTCGCGAAGCCCGACGCCGCAGATGCCCCACTCGGTCGCACCGGTTTTGCTCAACAATTCGTTCGTGTACCAGGCTTCGTGGGAACGGTGAAATCCCCCGACACCGATATGCATGATTCCGGCCGTTACTTTGCTGCGATCGTAGGTCGGTACACTGATCGAATCCGGGAGGCGGGATAAGTTTTTCTGATTTAGGGTAATCGCATTATTCATGTTAGCTATTGGTATGGGGTTTAATTATCCCTGAAGCGCTTTTTTTCTCCGTAATGCCCAATAGGCCGTGACGAAGTAGACAATGGTGCAGATAAAGCCATAGCGGTAGAAGGTTGCACGGTTTTCCAGATAGGCCGCCATGTCCGAGCTTTTGAACATAGTGATCAAGGCAAGTGCCAGAGTTACCACGAGACTTACCCGTGCGATCCAGTGGAGAACTTTCGAAAGCGCACTCGTGTCTTCGACTTCCGGTTTTTCGTTTTCCGCCTGATGCTGATGGTAGGCTTCAACCAGTTCATCATGCTCTTTCATCTCCGCTTTCTCGGCCGGGTAGTCTTTTGCGGCACCGTACATTTTTGCGAGCAAGGTGTAGGTAATGATTGTAACCACCCAGGTCGGCAGGAACAGGTAGTAAAAGGAAATAACATTCAGGGTGTTTAATCCAAAGCCGAATATCAATCCCACCG
Source organism: Verrucomicrobiales bacterium (assembly GCA_029213005.1). Taxonomy (GTDB): domain Bacteria; phylum Verrucomicrobiota; class Verrucomicrobiia; order Verrucomicrobiales; family DEV007; genus Arctic95D-9. The sequence goes on along the minus strand of JARGPI010000026.1, from coordinate 17,481 downwards.
CCCACGAAGCGATAGCAGGTGTACTGTGGGTGAGTTTCCGGTAGGTGACCCAGTAGCGGCTGAAGCCGATCCGGGGAAAAATCACGTGTTCGGCAAATACGATGGCCCCGATCGGCACAACGATGAGTCCCGCATAAGTGAGCAAAGGCAGCATCTTCGTGAAAACAAACGGGAAACATGCGACAATCACGGTGACAACACCAACCGCAAGAGTGGTTTGTTTTCTGGTATACTGATGAAATATCGCCTGAGCGGCGAGGCCGGCGCGATAAAGGTTGGCATTGGCAGTGGTCCAACCGGCAATAATAACAATGACAAAACCGGAAAGTCCCAGAGCCTGAAACGCGACATCACCCGGGTCCAGCTCGATGATAGTTTTCTTAACGATAACGGCGGTTCCTGCGCCCATGATACCGGCAGCAATCCATGCCATGTAGTGACCGAAGAGCATTCCTGAACTGGTGCACAATCCGTAGATCGGTTTTTTTGCATAGCGAAGCAGTGCCATATCAATTAGTCCGAAGTGGGTGATGGTATTCGCGGCCCAGGCAAAACCGATTACCTGAAGCAGGCCGATCCCCGGAGCGCCCATCGCGTTAACGCCGGTCCAGATCGATTGATCGCCTATAGTTACAAAGTCTTTGAAGCTGCTCAATGTTGTGCTGCCGAGAACTGACTCAGCAAGTGCGGGCATCAGCACCAGCGCGCCGGAACCGAACATTATAAAGAGCCAGGGACCGCAAATACCGGAAAATTCGGATACGGCGTTGAAGCCATACATCGCGACAAAAACCACAACGATGCCGACCGCTAGAACCACGAGCACAAACATAAAATTTGTCGGATACCAGTTGAGTTGGGCGGGTATTTTAAAGGCAAACCTCACCGCCGTACTCGAGACTGTAATCATCGCTGCAGAGATGACGGTGAAAATTAATACATTGGCCCAGTTATAGAGCTTTGTCGTGGTATTCCCCGCGATTTTATCCAGGTAGGTATAAAGACTTAACCGCGTCTGAGTGGCGATGGGCGAAGTGATCAGAGTCCAGCTCAGGATCGCGAGGATATTTCCGATTAACAACCCGATGAGGATATCCATCGTTTTTGCCCCTAACGCGACGAAGGTCGCGCCGATAACGAACTCGGTCGCGGCGACGTGCTCTCCGGCGTACAATCCTACAAAGTGCTTCCAGCCATGTAGTTTGTGCCGGGGTATCGGTAATTGCTCCGCGCTTACCGCGTCGAGCTCATTGAATTTGGTTGTGTTATCCATAGTAGTTTTTTAGTTTTTCGGGGTTAATTCGCTGAGTCTTATGCGGTGACGCCTCATCATCGTATAGATTCGGGAAGCTTTGGGCAAGCTCCCTTCTGAGAGCAGACATAGGAGGCGACTCTGTTGGCGAAGGTGTTCACTTCGGAAAGTGGCATCATATTAAGTATTCCGGTGCAAAGCGCAGCGGTAAACGAATCGCCCGCACCGACGGAGTCGAGTGCTGTCACGGAGAGGCCCTGCGCTTCACTGTTTTCTGCGGGACTGATGAGGAGGCTCCCGTCGCTGCCACGGGTGTAGGCGATCAGATCCAGGGCGAAACGGTTACGTAATTCGATCAGTTGATCGGTCACGCTTCCTGATAGTTCAAAATAATCAGCCAGAACCGGAAGCTCCTCATCGCTCAGTTTGAGAATAGTTGCGAGTGGCAGCGATTCTTCGATCAGTGGTTTCGAGTAAAAATCTCCACGAAGATTCACATCGAAAATCTTTAGGGAATGATCCGGCATCGCCCGCAGAAATTCACGAATCGTATTTTGTGAGCCGGGGGAACGCTGTGAGAGAGTTCCGAAACAGGCGGCGTCTAAAGTTGGGGCCAACGATTTGAGCGCGGGAGTGAATTCAAGGTGGTCCCAGGCCATGTTGTCGAGAATTTCGTAGGAAGGTTTGCCCGCTTCGTCGAGCGAGACCTGCACCTGCCCGGTGGGATAGTCAGAGAGTTCTGTGATGAAAGCGGAATTGACACCGAGACGCTCAAGTTCCTCCCGGGTTTGCTGTCCGAGCTCATCCTTACCGATGCAGCTGACTGGAAACGCTTCTCCACCCAGTTGTTGACAGTGACAGGCAAAATTTGCGGGAGCGCCGCCAAGTCTTCCTCCGCCGGGGAACATGTCCCAGAGAATTTCGCCAATTCCCGCTATTTTGTATTTCGCCTTCATTGTTGTGAACGGTTGTAACTGATTTGCGATTCATTTGTAAAGAATAGAAATGACAAAATGTTGTCACGGACATGACAAAGTTGTCATTTTTCAGGTTTCTGACGACCGGTTCGAAAAGGTTTTTCGCTAATTATGAACCGATTACGGTGGTTTTTGGTGTTTTCTTTCGTTTTGGTCTTGCTGCATATTTCTGAAAGAAAAAAATAAGGAGCGGTCGTGTCACCATATTTTGTTTACATTTGGATTGAAGTTTTCCTCACAATTCATTTACATTGGGAACATGACTGAATCACAGCCAAAGTATTTGCGGATCTACGAGGAGTTGCTTCGGCAGATTCGAAAGCAGTCTGTTCTACCCGGCGATTTATTGCCGACGGAGGATGAGCTGTGTAAGCAGTATGGAGTGTCGCGGCCTACGGTGGCGCGGGCGCTGAAGCGGCTCAGTGATGAAAAGCGGGTTCAGAGAAAGGCAGGATTCGGGACGCTGGTTTTGGGCCCCGACAGTTCGGTGCTCTCGGTGGGATTACTGATTCCACAGATCATGGAGACGGAGATTTTCCAGCCAATTGTAAACAGCATCGCTGAATCAGCTGAAAATGATGAGATGCGGGTCGTTAATCCCGCGATGTTTAATCTCTCAGGGGATTTGAAAAAAGCGACGAAAGCGATCGCCAATCAGCTTTTGGAAGCCAATGTTCGTGGCGTTTTCTTTGCTCCGACCGAGCACGTCGAAGATCCTCATTTATTTAATCGAAAAATCGCGGAACGGTTCACCGAGGCGGGAATACATGTGGTATTACTCGATCGGGATATCCAGCACTGGCCCGATCAAAGCCCCTACGATATGGTCGGAATTGATAATGCGAGGGCAGGTTGTCTGGTCGCGGCTCATCTCCTTGATGGGGGTTGTAAAAAGCTTGCTTTTGTTACCCGGGAAAACCCAGCTGACACGGTCCAACTTCGGCAAATGGGTTGTCGCGAAGCTTTGATTCAGCGTGGTTTCGGTGCTTCGAGTTTACAAATCGTTTACGACTTGCCTGATCAAGCGGGAAAAACTGCGGAAACGCTTCTGGGTTCCGGAGTCGACGGGGTGATCTGCTCGAATGATGCCACCGCGAGTGTGCTGTTGCGCAGCCTGGTTGACGCGGGTGTGGAAATACCGAAGCAAATAAAAGTGTGTGGGTTTGATGATGTGAAATACGCGTCGCTTCTCAGCGTACCGCTGACCAGTTACCAGCAGCCCTGCCATGACATTGGCAAAGTCGCAGCCGAATTGATGGCGCACCGGATTCAGCACCCCGACTCTCCGGTCCGGCGGCTCGCTTTGCAGGGCAAATTGATCGTCCGGGAATCGTCGATGCGGGACTGAGTAAACGCCTACGGCGAATCGTCGAGATTAACCCGGTAGTCTTTTACTTCCAGTTTCCCGGCTTCACCTTCGGGCCATTTGGCGCCCTGTTTGATCCAGGTGCGGAAGCCCTGAAGGTCGACGGGATCGATTCCCCAGCCGTCGCCGGGCATGGCTCCGGGGTGAGTTTTCGGCTTCAGGATCGCCATATAGATGCGACTGGTTTCGGGGCTGCCGGGGTCGAGGAAACGCCCCATTTCAGTGGTGGCAAAAAGAATCGACGGATTTTGAAAGTTGAGGCCCGCGTTGGGTTTCTTGTCGTTGTGGCAGTGGATACAGCGGTGTTCCAGCATCGGACGAATCGTTTTCTCAAATACATCGGGATCGACGGATGCCGGCGGCAGGGTTGCGGCGGATGGCTTCGTCGATTGGCAGCTCAGTAGTGATGCCAAACCAGCTCCAATCAGGAGGAGGCGACAAATTTGAAAGTCCTTTATCATCTGGGGCACGTTCTGTCGTCCGAAAGCAAGGGCTGAGCACGACGTGCTGTATTCTGTGCAAATATTGCGTTCCCGGTGCTGATCCGGCTAGTTGGCACTGTTGATGCAGCACTTTTTAAACTTCTTTCCGCTGCCACAGGGGCAGGGATCGTTGCGATTGATTTTTGTGGAGTCGTTTTCGTAGGGTGTCACGGCTCTGATGGACAGTTCTTTGGGATTGAACTCTTCCGGATCGCCGTAAAGATCGAGGTCTTCGGACATCATCTTCAGCGAAACGGTGTGGATCTCCTGGAGCATTTCCCGCCATTCGTCCAGCTCGGATGAGGTCTCGTCGTTGAGTTTTCTCAGAGCGTAGAGGACGTCGATAATGTCGGAGGCTTCAATTTCCTCGGCCATGCCATCCACGATTTCGCGGGCGTATTTCAGACCGTTGTTAGTGCCGTAATAACAGAGCACCATACCCAAATTGGCACGGAGGCTGAGGTGTTTCTCCAGAGCTGCGAGGTCCCGCAGTTTGTCTTCGCGACCGGGGATGCGGACTTTTTCGAGGATAAGCAGGTAGTTTACTTTCCCGTCCGTGTCGGCAGTGGGGTAACGCTTGAGGAGCTCGTCGATCACGGCTTCGTCGGCGGTTTCGATCAGGGTTCCGGCGACAGCGGTGGAGAGCCAGTCGAACTGATAGTCGAAATTTTTCTGGCAGATATCCAGGGGGACGGGGACTTTTCCGGCTTTGGCCATTTCAAACCCGATGCAGACTTTCATCTCTTCGCGAGTCAGACCGAAGTCGTCTTCGAAGGTCACGTCCTGATTGATCCATGGCATCACGGTTTCGGAATTGAGCGCGCCGAGTTTGGCGAGACGTTCCGAGACGGATCGGATCCGGAGGATTTCATCTTCGCAGAGACCTTCGCCGTCGACGCACTCAGTGATGTAGTCCTCGAGGAGGGCGTAGCATTTTTCGGTATCGGCATCGAGTAGAGAAATCTCGAATTTGATGTGCTGGCAAATGGCGTCACTTGATTCGTATAGCGAGGCGATGAGGTCGAGTTCGTTAATGTACGCCTTGTTCACTTCCGGTGGAGCATCGCTGAACCATTCGACGATGGTCTCGATCCTGAGTTCCTCCCAGTTACTGATTTCCTGTTCATCTTTGCCGTTGGCGAGGTAGGCGAGGAGTCGTTGCGCGATTGATTCGTCGACGGGTAGATTCGAAATATAAGCCTGAAGCGAAAAGGCGTTTTCCCAGCCGTATTTTTCGAGACAGTCGATCACGGCGTTTGAGACGTCGGTCTGACATTTGATGCCAGATTCCACGAGGTGAATCAAGGCACCCGAGCGGACGAACATGTCTTCGTGCTTCACACCGGAGACAATCGTTTCGTAAGAAAGTTTCGACATAGCGCAGACTATGCGGGAATTTCGAAATTTAAACCCCAATTGTCAGGGTTTGCGCCTGTTGACTTCTCTGGCAAGAGGTGAACGGGCTCTGCCGGGGTGCAAAACGTAAATTGTACCCTGTACAGTTCCAAACTGTACAGGGTACAGTCGAATGTCGCTTAGTTTTCGGTTTCAGTCGCAATACGGCAACGCCGTTTCGCAAAACAGCCCATGGTTGCCGCAGTGAAACGGAGGCTACCATGGGATCTGCATACGAGGAGTTTCTCTACGCTGAAGGCGTTGCGAAAGCTTTCAGATCACTTTCGGCGATCAGTTTGGAGCACGATAAAATGCCCGGGTAGACTTTCTGCTTCGCTTCGGTCAACCCGGGGCTGTGTTGCGTAACGGCGTTGCCGTATTATGAATTCATTACCACGGAATCCTTAGCGGCATTCCAGAATACAATCAGTATTTACTCGATATAGCCTATCGAGCTGAGGAAGGTGTCGAGCTCTTTGAGCGTTTGGTGGTAATACCGGTTGGCTTCCTCGCGGGGTTTACCTTTGCCACGGCCCGGATTGAAGAAACCGTGGGGCTGGCCTTCGTAGGTTTTTAGCTCGCAGCGATTCCCGGCGGCTTTCATTTTCTTTTCGAAAAGCTGAACGGTGGGATAGGGGACGGCGGTGTCGTTGGTGCCGTGGAAGATGATGGTGGGAGGTAGGTCTTTCCGGATGAATTGAAGGGGGGAAATCTCTCCCGGTTTGCCATCGGCACGTTGACTGATATCGGCGAATTTTTCTTCGCGAAGCAGGCCGGGGTGATCTTCGACGGGAGCCATGACCACGGCGGGGTTGTAGAGAAGAAGGGCGTTGGGAGCTGAGCTGACCTCGAGATTATCGCCATCTTCAAATCCCGGCAGTAGAGCGGTGGTGGCGGCGAGGTGGCCTCCGGCGGAACCTCCACCTGCGGCGATCCGGTCGGGATCGATGCCGAGGCGCGCGGCGTTGGCGCGGACCCAGCGAATCGCGACTTTGGCATCGCGAACGCATTCCTGAGGGATCACGCCGTGGCGGCTTTTCACCCGGTAATCGATGGAAATCGCCACGATCCCTTTCCCGGCGAGATGTCGGCAGTGAGGCAGGAATTGTCCCGGAGTGCCGCCTCTCCAGCCTCCGCCGAAGAAGAAAACGGCAGCGGGTCTTTTATCATCAGCGGAATGACCTTCGGGCTCGAAGATGTAGGCATTCAGTTTGGTTTCCCCGACTTTGCGATAGACCTCGGTCCGTGAGCCGGTCATTTCGGGCGGGTATTTCCAGGAGGTTTCGGGTTCAGGTGGCGTCTCTGCAGCGGCGAAATTTATCAATAGACTGCAGTAGAGAAGGGCAAATGTGGCTTTCATAAGTTCGGGAGGCTATCGCAATCCGGTGGGGCCGTCACGCCCGTGATGTCATACCGAATTCAGGTTCGCTTCCGATGCGGTTTTGGTAAAGGATGGGGGAAATGAGATTGAGCGTGTTCTTTTCTATCATCTGGTTGGCGTTGGGAACTGGGATTTTCGCCGGGGAGAAGACTGCCGGGGTCTACATCGCGGCGGGTCACGGTGGTCACCGAATGTCTTCGGCCGATGGCATCACCTGGTCGAATCACGAGTTCTGGGACAAACCGGCCCACAATCAAAATGACCTGAAGGCGATTGCGGCGGGAAACGGCATCTGCGTGGTGGTCGGTGGCTTTTCGAAGTCGAATATTTTGACCACGACCGATGGTATCAACTGGCACCGGAACGACTTTAATATCGGAGTGCTCAGCGGGGTGTTTTTTATCGAGGGACGTTTTTTGATTTTCGGCGAAGGAGGCCGGGTCGCCGCTTCAACCGACGGTTTGAGCTGGAAATCGGTCGGAGATGCCAAAGTTCGGGACTACCTCAAGGTCGAAGCCGAAAAGCTGGGTCTCGAAAAGTCGATCAAGTCAAATATCCGGCGCTGGAGTTATGCAAAAGGGCAGTTTGTCGGCTCGGGGGATAATGGTTTCCTCATCACGACCCGCGATTTCACGGAGTGGAATTACCCGCCGCGGATCGAGCCGCAGTCTCGCCTGTTTATCCAGTCCGATGGTGATAGCTTTGTGGTTCGCGGCGAGCGCACCGTCCACTTTTCCACCGATGGAATGACCTGGAAGGACGTTTCCCCGGAGTTCGACGAGCGGACCAGGCTCGCCACCCTGACTCACGACGGGGAACGCTACCTCCTGAATGACCGGGGCGGAAACGGCTGGGAATCCGCTGATGGTGAGGCATGGAAGGCGATCTCCGGCGCGACTTTCCCCAATACCATCGAAGCGCTCCGGCCTGATTTGATTTACTCCTTCGCGACTTATTGGAAATACACCGAGGAGTTGAAATACTCCACCGATGGAGGGAAAAGCTGGGCGTTAGCGACCCTTCCCGCACCCGCCGGAGTGACCTGCGTGGTCCATGCCAGCGGGATGGCACCTCTTAAAAATTGAAATTTCGGGCTCCCGCAGGCGCATCGACCCGCCATGGATCGCAATTAATCGCTAATAGAATCACTTGCCTTTGTTGCGAATGAGTCTCATTTACTTCTATAAGCAATAACGATACTGGCACCCTGTTTGGTCAGGTGAATCGATCACCGGTCTGGGCATTGGATGTGGAACCTTTTGTGAAGCGCATTTTGAGACATCAGATCACGGTTGATCCGGGTCAGGTGATTTGCCTTCTGCAGCGAAAGGGGAGCTCTTCGTTTGTCCAGCGGGGCCAGTCGATTTGTGAACTATCCGGGGAAGGGGTTCTTCTGATCCCCGTGATCGACTCGGTCGGGCAGTTTGAGTTCGCCAGTGATCCCCCGGTAGTGGATTGCGTGATGATCGGCTTTCAGCGTCAATTGATCGAGGAGACGCTGCAAAACTCGAGAGAAGACCTCAACGAGTCGGTGAGAATCTCGATTTTCGAGGCAAAGACGACGGTAAAACCTGAGCCGCAGAAAATGCCGTCCCTGATCCGCGAGCGGTCGATCAAGGATCTCCGGAACCCGCCGGTGAATGGCTCCGCGACCCATTTCTGGTATGAGAGTCGGGTTCGGGAAGTGATTTCGCTGTGTTTCTTCGGCGGGCGGAGTGATGACTCGCTTTTTTGTTCCCAGCACAACCACCTCACCGATGTTCGGATCCGCCGCACCAAACAATTTATCAAGGATCATCTCGACCAGCCTTTTGACCTCCATGCGGCTGCGGAATTCGTCGGTTGCAGCCCTCACTACCTGAGCCGGACGTTTTCGGAAAGTGAAGGCACCACCATCAGCCAATACCAGAGACATGCCAGAATCGCGAGGGCAGCAGAGCTGTTGTTGACCGGGAAGTATAACATCAACGAAGCCGCCCTCGAGGTGGGTTACAACAGCCCCAGTCACTTCAGTAAAGCTTTTCGTCAGGAAAAAGGAATGCTGCCTTCACAGTTTCTGGATATCAAAAATAATTCCTCTCTGCACTGATTTAGGTCGATTTTCTCTACTAAAACCGTTTTGTGAATCCGGTAAATAAACCGAGTTCTTCGGAGTGGTCATTGAGTCCGGTTTGAATGCCGCAATCAAGAACAAAATCTTCGCTAATCCCGAGAGTGAAACCGCCCGCCAGATACGATTGGAAAGGTGTTTCACCGGCGATTCCTATATATTCGACAAAGGCACCGAGACGCGCAGTTAAGTCGAATCCCAGAACGGCGGACCCGAGGTGTTGCAGGCTGTATTCCGCGCTGGTTTCATCAAAGATGTAGTCAATTTCACTCATCAATCCGAGACTGATTCCCTCACAAAGATCGACTGAAAAGGGAATGATCAATCCACCTTCCCACTTGCCATTACTGAGTTCGGTTCCTGTCGGGATTTTGATATAGGGAAACAGAGCGAGAGCTGTGCTTCCTTCGTCATTTCCCCATAGATTGTATTTGTAGCGGAGTTGGATATCGCTGAACCCCGACGCTCCTTTTGGCTCCTCCCAGGAAAAGGTATCAAAAACCAACTGAAGGTCTGACCGGTTGGTAAGACCTACTTTCAGGTTGGTCGCCATGGTGGTGTAGGCATCAGTACTGCCGTCCTTTCTCCAGTCGATAAGGCTCGTTTCAATTACGAAGTGTCCCGCATCGACCGTGACGGGGCTTTCGGTAGCGTCCGGTCGATCCGGTGAGAGCTCCCGCATCTGATTTCGCGGGGTTGGTGAGAACAGATGGTAAACCGACTTGTCCCGCGACTCCGGCTCCGCTTTGACGGTCCCTGCGACAATGATCCCGACGGCACATGCGATGAGGAACGTCCGGCTTCCTGAAAATGATTTTGCTTTCATAATTTTAATGTAGCCTGCGCTACATTTCGACATGTAGCCTGTGCTACAAAGGGTTGTCAAGTGCGTTTCTAAAACCGCTTAGGGTTTGCGCGAACTCAAAGTGTGCAGAAGGTTGGGCGGGAGATGAGTTCCAGCCCCGAAAAGTTAAATGTGCACGAAAGAGTGCGGCGTCAGCACGCCTCCGAGTTGGCGCAGGATTATGTTGAAGCGATCTATATCGCCCTTGAGGAAGGGCGTAATTTGCGGGTCGCAGATCTTCAGGAAATCTTCGGGGTCTCCCATGTTACGGTGATTCGGACCCTGCGAAGGATCGAGGAGCAGGGCTTACTCGCCAATGCCAAGTCAGGGGAATTGGCGTTGTCTCCGGAGGGAAGGAAGCTGGCGAAGCTGTCGGCGGACCGTCACGATCTTCTCGTCCGGTTTTTCCGTGCTCTGGGGGTCAGCGAGGCTCAGGCGGATGCTGATGCGGAAGGTGCCGAGCACCATCTCAGCGAAGAAACCCTCGGTGCGATCCGAAGGTTTCTTGAGAAGAGCTGAGTTTACGATTTTACGTAGGGAGCGATCAGTTTGGCGATGGTTTCGGCGTCGGGAGTCTCTGCACCATCCTTGTGGATCGAATCAGCGAGCTCAAATAGAGCTTTGGTTACTGACACCTCATCGATCTCTTTGATGATCTCAAATTCCGTGGTTTCGCTTTCCAGTTTTTCCCAGTAGGCGGCGACCTGCTTCCAGAAATCTTTAGTTGCGTTCCAGTAGGCATCCGCCGCTGAAAAATCGTGATCCTTCTGGGTTTCGTATTCATTCAAGCCACTTTCCCGGGCGATGTAGTGACTGACTTTTCCCTCTCCGGTGAGGACCTGCTTCAGGTTATCCTGCTCATGGACCCAGCCCATCGGAGTCAAGGCGTGTCGGTTGACGCCGAGCAGGATTTGGTAGTCGCTTCGCTTGGTATGTTCCCGGCGGGGCAGGGGGCGATTCGTTGGCTGCGACTGCCAGCGCGAGTAGCCACCATCGTGTTCCCAGCGCCCGTAGCTTTCGTATCTGGGGCTGTCATCGACCTGAGTAACCAGCTGACTCCAGGTGCCTTTCACCTCTTCGGGTGAAAGCTCCCGGTTTACCCATTTTTGATTGCCCTGAAACTCGGTCAAGCGAGTGTCCTGCCAGGTCCAGATTTGTCTCCAGTGCTTCACGATTCGCTTTCCGTTGCCTACGGTCAAAATATGCTGCAGCTCGATGCGGTCTCCACTGTCGCTCACCAGATATACGATTTCGTTAGCGTCCTCCGAGTAGGGCTTCTTCAACTCGTAGTCCTTTATCAGCGGAACGGTTTCTTCAAAGTTGAAGTAGACCTTGTAGGGGCCTGCCATGGCGAGGATTGCCGCTCTGTCCTGTTCGGGTGGTTCAGCGGAAAATACGGTTTGCGATGTCGTCCACAGGCACGTGGCGATTAACAGGGAAGTGACGTGCGGCTTAATAGATATGGCTGTTTTCATTTCTTTAATAGAGCAATTCAGAGCTAACATTCGCAATAATATTCTATTGCGAATGAGTCTCAGTAGCGAAAATGTATCGACATGAACGGAACATTTCAATTTAAAGTTTGCGCAGTTTTCAAAATAGCGGGAATTCTGGGCATTGTGCTTTGCTTCTTCGATGAAGTATACGCTCAGGAGGAAGGATCCGGTGAAGCTGTGTCGAATGCGGTAGTGGACCCGGTAGTTGAGCCCGGCGAGTTGAGCACTACGGTAATTGATGCGTCACCGGCTTCAGTATCTCAGTCCGGTCCCCGCGCCAAGCCGCGGCTTAGTCAGCCGACAACACCGGCGACGCCCCGCCCAACTATAGTAAATGAGGTCGTGATTTCTCCAACCCGGACCCCAAAACTACTCGAAGATGTCCCGGCCGCGATCGGCGTGATTGACGAAAATGAAATCGCGAGGATTGCTCCTCTGTCTTTTGACGATCTCACCCGGTCCGAACCGAACGTCGATTTTTCCGGCGGGCCGCGGTATCTGGGGGAGCAACTTATTGTCCGGGGGGAATCGGGAAGTGCAGTGACGGTGCGGATCGATGATGCGCGGCAAAACTTTGTTTCCGGTCATTCCGGGCAACGATTTTTTGTAGAAACGGATTTCCTGAAAGAGGTCGAAATACTCAAAGGTGGCGGCAGTTTTCTCTACGGAAGCGGAGGTGCCGGTGTCATCAGTATGTCGACTCTGGAGCCCGCTGACTTGATTGACGACGGCGGAAATGTCGGGTTCCGATTGAGGAATACCTACCAAAGTAATACCGATGAATGGGGGCATAGTTTCATAGGTGCCACGGGAAATGATACGATCGCAGTGCTTGCTGGAGTTTCGCGGCGGCAGGGTGGAAATATCACTCTGGCTGACGGAGTGGAGATGCCTTTCTCCGGAATGGAGCGGGAAAGCGCGATGGGTAAGCTGGTCTTCACACCCGACGATGAGACTCGTTTTGCCTTCGGGATCAACGATTATTCCTCATTTGACGAGGGTGGAGCGAATCCTCAGGCCCTGACCGTGGGAACCACGACCAACGCAGAGGTGGGTCGTCTGGTTGGGTTCACTCAGTTGACCGGTGAGTATGCGTGGAACCCATCCGTTAATGATCTGATCGATCTAAAGGCATCGGTCTATCACAACACCACCAACCAGGTCCGCAACTACTCAGCCTCAGAGGGGAGCAACGTGGGGCGATCAAATGTTCATGCGCTGGATGTCTTCGGTTTCGATATCAATAACCGAAGTGTGATCTCTTTTAATGGAGGCCGGGAGCATGAACTCGTCTACGGAATTGATTTCTATCAGGAAAATCAGGATGGTAGCGAAACCCGCGACACTTTCTTCATCCCGGGCGCTGCTGGAAATGCATCGGGTCGCCCCGATGCTGAAGCCAGTCACATTGGTCTTTTCCTGACTGATGAATTTGACGTCACCGACTCGCTTACCATTTTTGCCGGGATCCGATACGATACCTATAGTAGCGAGAAGACAATCGGATCCAATTCCGAGCAGCAGAACAGCGCGGTCCTTCCCCAGATCGGCTTCGACCTGGACGTCACGGAGAAACTTTCCTTCTTTGGGCAGTTCTCGAAAGGTTTTACGGCACCGACATTGGATGATCTATATCAGGATGGAAGCCACTTTGGCGTTGTTCCGAATACGCCTTTTGTGGAGACCGTGCGCGACCCTCAGGGTGGTTTCTTCTTTCCCGCCTTTACGGCACCGCCTCCGGGCTTGATCAATTTTAACTATTTCAACGAAGTCTTCATTCCCAATCCCGATTTGTTACCTGAAGAAAGTAACAATTTTGAGCTCGGCCTTCACTATGAAGATGAGGATCTGGCTGGTGGAAAATTCAGCTCGCGGTTGAATGGCTTTTTCAAGAAGGGAAAAAACACCTTTGATACCCAAATTGTCGGTAATCGTTTCACCTCACCTTACGACGGTGGCTTTGCCACTCCCGCCGACGTGCCGGCTACAGTCGTAAATCCACCGGGCGCGGTGGTGTTCACCGGGATCGATTTTGAGGGCACTCTGACCGAAGCGTTTCGCCAGTCCGTGAACCGCGCCGAAACCGAGATCTATGGTTTCGAGTTCTCGGCTGATTACGATGCGGACTTTTGGTTCACAGGGCTGGATGTCGGGGTACTTCGGGGGAAAGACAGCTCAACCGGTCAGAAGTTGAATACCAATACGGGTGACCAGGTCGCCTTGACTCTCGGGGTGCGGCCTGCCGAGAATGTGGAGGTCGGCGTGCGGGGGCTTTGGAATTCGGGGCGGGAAGATCTGGTAGACGATCCGACATTGAAAACCAGCGCGTATGATATTTATGGGCTGTTTGGGTCATGGAAAGTCAATGAGCTCTGGACGATCCGCGCGGGCGTGGACAACGTCTTCGATCAGGCTCACGAAAGAACCAGTCTCCTCCTCGGCGAACCGGGTCGTAACGCCTTTATCTCATCCTCGATCGAGTGGTGATTTTGATCCGAAATTCTATTTTATGTTAACTCCTGATGGCAGGTGATGATTCTTTTCATTGCCTGCCATTTTCGTATATACTGAGAACCGAATGAAATACTTTATCCTTTTATTGTGCTGGTTCCAGTTAGCTCACGCGGAGTGGCCGGGGTTCCGCGGCGATGGTAGCAGCACCATTTCCCTGCCGGAGCTTCCTTTGGAATGGTCGGACCAGAAGAATGTGCAGTGGCGGGCGAAGTTGAAAGGTGGAGGCCAATCAAGCCCGGTCGGCGTGACGGGCCGGGTCTATGTATCCAGCGTGGGAGGGGACAAAAAGGAAAATCTCTATCTGGAGTGCTTCGACATCGCCAGGGGTAAATCACTGTGGGAGAAGACCTTTCAGGCAACTCAAACGGTCGAGGAAGTCACGGACATGATTTCCCGGGGAGCCCCGACTCCGGTCTGTGATGAGAACGGGGTTTACGCGTTTTACGAGACCGGCGATCTTTTCGGACTCGATCATTCAGGGAATGTGATGTGGGAGCGTCGCATTGTAACGGAGTTCGGCGAGTTTGTCGGAGGTCACGGGGTGGGGAGCTCACTGGTTAATACACCTGAAGCACTGATTTTACTGATCGATCATGACGGGCCTTCGTACTTGATAGGTATCGATAAAAAAACCGGTAAAACGAGGTGGAAAACGGAGCGAAGTTCCCGGGTCTCCTGGACGACTCCCCTTTACATCACACACAACGGTGTCGAGCAGTTGATTGTCAGTTCGAACGGCTCGGTGGATAGCTATCAACTTTCCGACGGAAAGCAAATTTGGACCGTAACGGGAGTGTCGAACAATACGGTGGCATCTCCAAGTCTGGACGGGGATCAGATTATTATCGGGTCGTCGAATCCCGGCGATTGCATGGCGATCCAGCTCGGGGGCTCGGGCGATGTGACGGATACCCACCTCCGGTGGCGGGCCGCGTCGGTGACGTCGAGCTTCGGGTCGCCGCTGGTGTATCAGAAGATGGTTTTCTTTGTGAATCGCGCCGGGGTGATTCAGGCGGTTGATTCAGAAACCGGCTCACTTCTCTGGCAGCACCGGCTGCCCGCGAGCACCTGGGCGTCGCCACTGTCAGCGGGGGAGCGGGTCTATTGTTTTTGCAAAGACGGACGGACCGCCGTGCTCAAGCCAGACCGGAGCGGACCGGGTGAATTAGTGATCAATGCCCTCGCGGTCGAGGAAACCGACCGGATCTATGGATACGCCGTTTATCCCGGCAGATTCGTAATCCGTTTAGAGCGCGAATTGATATGTATCGGATTCACTGCGCCGACTCCTGAAACCAAAGAACCATGAAGACCCGCACCGAGCACGACACAATGGGAACGATAGAAGTTCCGGCAGAAAAATTATGGGGCGCTCAGACCCAGCGTTCGATCCAGAACTTTCCGATCGGCCCGTCGGGTTCGATGCCGTTTGAAGTGATCCAGGCGTTCGGTTATCTCAAAAAAGCAGCGGCACGGGCGAATGCGAAGTTGGGTTGTCTGGCTTCGGAAAAGGCAGACCTGATTTCCGGGGCCTGCGATCATATTATCTCCGGGGAGTTGATTGAGCACTTTCCATTGGTCGTCTGGCAAACGGGATCGGGGACTCAATCGAACATGAATTGCAACGAGGTGATTGCCAATTTGTGTCACCTCGCAAAAGGCAACACTCTGGGTGAAGGCGAACTGCCGGTGCATCCGAATGATGATGTCAATAAATCGCAATCCTCGAACGATACCTTTCCCACAGCGATGCATATCGCGGGATACAAAGTTTTAGTAGAGCAAACGATACCGAAGATCACGGCTCTTAAAGATTCGCTACATCACAAAAGTGTCGAAATGATGGATGTTGTGAAAATCGGTCGAACTCATTGGATGGATGCGACACCCCTCACGCTGGGGCAGGAGTTTTCCGGTTATGTGGCTCAGTTGGAATATGGCCTCCGCTCCTTGACCCACTCTCTTTTGCATCTTTCGGAAATTGCGCTGGGCGGGACGGCTGTGGGCACGGGTTTGAATACTCCGGATGGTTATGCGGAACTGGTGGCTGCGGAGATTGCGGGCCTCACGGGGCATCCGTTTGTGACTGCGCCGAATAAATTCGAGGCTCTCGCGGCGCACGATGCGATTGTGGAATCGCATGGCGCTCTGAAACAACTCGCCGTCAGTTTGATGAAGATTGCGAACGATATTCGATTGCTCGCATCGGGGCCGAGGTCGGGTATCGGGGAGATCACGATTCCGGCGAACGAGCCCGGTTCGTCGATTATGCCGGGTAAAGTGAACCCGACTCAGGTCGAGGCGCTAACGATGGTTTGTGCTCAGGTGATGGGGAATGATACCACTATTTCTATAGCCGGATCGAATGGTCAGTTTGAGCTGAATGTTTTCAAGCCGGTAATGATCAACGCATTTATCCAGTCCGCGACTTTGCTGGGAGATGCCTGTGCCTCATTTAATGATAATTGTGTAGCGGGGATCGAAGCCAATCAATCGCGGATCGACCATCATTTGAATCAGTCACTGATGCTCGTCACGGCGCTGAACCGGCACATTGGTTATGATAATGCGGCGAAGATCGCGAAAAAAGCGCACGCGGAAAACACCACGCTTCGGGAAGCCGCTCTCTCCCTCGGGCTCGTCACGGAAGAGCAATTTGATGCCTGGATGGTACCTGCAGAGATGACAGGTTCCTTCAAGCTCAGTTGATTTGGCGATCAAGTCTGAGATGATGTATCAGTAGCAACGTTGCTCAATCATCTCAAATCCGGCAGTAGAAATCGCATCCGTCTAAAACCTTTACCTCGCCCGATTCGCCAATTTTGAGTTTTCAATCCTGCTAGTCTGTCAAGATCGATCGGGCAAAATCTTCCACTAGAGCAAAGCGCTCTCAAACCAACTCCATGTCCGCTTTCCAGCCCCCATTGCGATCGAAAAAAAAACTGATGCCCGGCTTTCCAGCCTTCGAGGGTCTCATCTTCGCCTTCTGCAAGGGCAAACTCCGCATCTACATCACAAAACCGGCGGATCGTGAACTCTGTCGTTTCGATAACCAGCGCTGGAGTTCCGTCCCAATTCAGGGCGATGTCCCGACGGCCGGGGACAGGCATGGGCTCATCGCCATCTCTGTAGGAATCGAGTGACCCGCAGGTGGCCCGCTTCTTTCCGGACCGAATCAGGGATATGAGATGATCGCAGAGTTCGGGGCTGTCGCCAAATCTAAATGTCTCAGATCCGGGATACCGAGCTTTTGCTTCTTCAACTGAAATAGGCATTGAAAGTTTAGTGGGATTGCTCCAATCATTCTCAGGAGATACACAATATAGCTGCTCCTCAGTCACGAGGTCCAGCTAAAAGCTTCGGGAGACAGGGGGCGGGGTAGACTGGAGTGGGAGCAGAAGAAGTCTCCTTTCCCGCGCCGCCCTGTTCGGGTTCGGATTTCTTCGGCGAGCCCGGAGCAACCGCGCAGACTGTTATAGTCAACATTCGCTACCCTGATGGCCCGAAGCAGAAGGGTAAAGCTGGGCGCAAGGTCCAAGGGGATTTAAAAGCATGACGAATCGGAACCACCGTAGTACGGACCCGTATGCTTGGTGGTGTGGGAGGAGCAGGTTCAAACCCGAATGGCACGGGGTTAAGGGCATTGATCGTTAAGTTTTACGAA
>JARGPI010000025.1 GCA_029213005.1 Verrucomicrobiales bacterium | reverse complement strand
CATTTCTTCACCGGCTACCATCTGATCGGGCCTCCAGCCCTTTTCGCCGCCAAATTCAGGTGCGAAATGTTTGACAGAGTATGGCTGCGGGAAACAGGTTCTTGTTTGTTGGCGGGAGCGTTTTTAACCACGGATAAGAGCGAAGGGATGCGGTATTTTGATGGACACGGATGAATGAGGTGCGGCTGCCGCTTTTGAAGTGGCTTGGGGGAGCGCTTTTCCTTCGGCTTTCTTCGGACGCGAGGACCCTTCTGGATGTGTATCTCCTTTGCCCCCAACCCTTACTTTGGAAGGCTAGCGATGCTGTGCTGTTTTCTATACTTGGGAAAGATGGCTCTTACCTTGAGAATTTTAACCACGGATAAGAACGAAGGGATGAGGTCTTTTGATGAACACGGATGGAGGAGGTGCGGCTACCGCTTTGGGAGTGGCTTGGGGGACCGCTTTTCTTTCGGCTTCCTGGGGCGGGTGCGGAGACTCTTGATCATTACCCGGGGTGTTACCGGCGCAGCCCCGGGCCAGTTTGAATCGCGCCTTTAGCGCTGTGGAAATGCGGTTCAGACGTTGGCGCAAAAAGAGTTCGGTTCGCAGTTTTTTAGACGATGTGATTACTGGCAAAGCTTGTTCTCAAAGGCTCCGCAAACAGGTTAAAAACCTGTTCTACATTTTCGACACCACGGTGGCTCGTCACTCAACTGATATAAGCCTTGCTGGTTCGCCATCCGCTCCAAAAGCGGGTTTTACGATGCTATCAAAGAGGGCATCGGCCGTGGTATCTTTCAATGGCTTAGCTAACATGAACGTAATACTCGGTAGCTACTCCTGGCTGAGGTTTATAACATTCGGACTTTCACCAATCAACTATCATCGGGGTCGGGCCCGCCGACGTCGCCTGGTTCGGTTTTTCGAGTGCAAAAAATATCGAGAAACAAACAAGCCAAACGGCCCCCGCAAATGATTAGCACTAACACCGAAGTAAAGAAAACCAGAATAGCTATCCAAGCGAACGCGTGATGATACCAGAATAAGTCCCGACCTGGATCGCCATCAATGAGCCACATGAGGCCAAACAGCTGAACACTCCCGAAGTTGACGAGAAGTGCAAAACCTAGGTAAGCGATTAGCTTCAATAATCGTTTCCTATACGTTTCCCGGGGTGCGGGAATACTCTTAGATCGTTCTGAATCCATGGTAAGCGGAAAATTCTGAGCGCTATTGTTTAATTCTGAAGTCTCTTCAGCCCCCGAATTTATGTTTTGGCATAGAATCCGAGGGCAATCCAGCTTTCCCAGTCGATTTTCGCGTTGAACGAGCCGGGCCGTCTTCCGCTTTTCCGAAAATCTGAGATATCACCCTGGACCGGCTGTTCGGTCGGTGATTGGGCTGCGCCTGAGGATAAGCGGGAAACGCGGAACTGCGCTCTGTCAGACAATTCGCCCCATCGCTTTAGATATCAAAAAGCCCGAGAGGCTTCTTTGAATCGCGCCTTTGGCGCTTCGAAACGCTTGACCCTGTTGACTCAGAGACTGTACCCTGTTAGATCTTGGACTGTACCCTGTACCGTCGCTTAAGCCATCATGTCCCAGACTGCTACGAAAACCACTGAATTGACCGACTTCCCCGATAAATTCAGTCCAATGCTGGTCAAAGAGTTACGCCAGGGACTCCGGACGAATCTGTTTGTCACCGCTTTTATCCTTCTTCAGGGATTCATGATTCTCTGCATCGTGATGGGCTCGGCGGAATCCAATTCGAACGATGCGGCTAACGGGTTTTTCTGGTTTTTTATCATCGTCGCTCTGGTCGTTGTCCAGCCTCTGAGGGGATTTTCGACCTTGAGTAATGAGTTTACCTTGAACACGATGGATCTTATCCAAATGACGCGCCTCGACGCCTGGCGAATCACCTGGGGTAAATGGCTCGCGATTAACGCCCAGACGTTTCTCCTCGTTGCCGCGGTGGCTCCTTATCTGGTGCTGCGCTACTTTTTCGGATCGATCAATATCTTTGCCGATCTCGGCCTGCTGGGCCTCTGCACTGTCGCGTCGGCTCTGCTCTCCGCAATTACCGTGGGTTGCTCGGCATTCAAAAATCTCATCGTCCGGATTGCGATGCTGATCGGCTGCGCCATCGTTTTTTCCTTTCTCTGGGGCTACACGGTTCAACAACTTCTCAACAGCCGGGTTTCGGGATCGGAAATCAAACAGCTCTGCCTCCTGATCTATACCTGCGTCTTCGGTGCTTACTTTTTCCTCGCCTTCGGGGCTTCAAGAATTGCTCCCGGATCGGAAAACATCAGCACCGCAAAACGGCTTATCGGACTGGCTTTTGCGATCGGCGCGTGGGCTTTTCAATTTTTCGGAACGGACAACGAGGTCTGCAATGTGATTGCCTGCATCATCCTCGGCATCGTAGTGATCGATGCGGTGTCGGAAGAACTACCGGTATTCGGCTCGGTATTAAGATCCTTTTCCCCGGCGATCCGCCGGCCTTTTGCCTACTTGCTGACTCCGGGATGGCACACCGGGATTATTTTCTTCAGTCTGATCGGTCTGCCGTTTTTGCTGATCGTCGTTCTGAACTACTTTAATTTTGCTCCGAGAATGGACGAAATCGGATTCGCGATTTACGCCGCCGGGATGATCACTTTCCCTCTTATCTTCATCCGGCTCTTTTTCCGAAACGCCAAGCTTCCGCAGTTTGCGCTATATTTATTTATCCAGGCGGTTCTCGCCGCCGTCACGATTCTAACTCTATCGGTGGCCCAAAGCTCGGTGGTTGACGAAGAACTGGTGTATCTGTTTGTCGCCATTCCATCGGTTTTGTTTTTCGGCTCTTTTACGGAATCTCTATCAGAGCCGGTTTATATCATCATCGGTGTGGTATGGCTGCTACTCAGTATTCTGATTCCGTTGCTATACAGCCTAAAGCACTACCGGGCGATGACGACGGCTTTTAATGCTCCGAAAATCCGACCTGTAGACGTGTGATGGCTCTGACTACCGATATCGACGAACTTTCTGCGATCGGAGCTAAGGCGCAGGCCTACGCCGACTGGTTTCAGCTCCCGTTGAAAGACCGTACCTGGCGGGGTAATTCCGGCGACTTTATGGGGAGCGGCGTCGGTAGTTCGCTCGATTTCCAGGACCACCGCACCTACCTGCCCGGGGACGATCCCCGTCATATCAACTGGCAGGCGTATGCCCGAACCGGCAACTATTCGATGAAGCTCTATCGGGAGGAAGTGAGGCCGCTGATAGAGATTATTCTCGACGTTTCGGACTCTCACTTTTTCGACCCGGAGAAGTCAAAACGTACTCTCGAGCTTTTCTACTTTTGCCATTACGCCACGCTCGGTGCCGCAGCCTCGACCTCGATCTATCTGGTGAAGGGAAACCAGCAGCTGCGCATCACTCCGGAAGCCATCTTCACCCACCAGTGGGTGACGCAGGCAGCGGAACTGGCAGCGACCGAATCGTCTGTGATGCCGAACCTGAATCCCCTGCCCTTTCGTGCGCAGTCACTCCGGATACTGATCAGCGATCTCCTCTTCTCCGCGAACCCTGAGATACTGATTCGCGAACTGACCCGGAGCAAAAGCGGGGCTATCATCCTGTGTCCGTTTCTTCAATCCGAGGCTAACCCGGCGTGGGAAGGTAACTATGAGTTTATCGACTCCGAATCCGCCACGAAGCATGATCACCGGGTCGACCGGGGACTTTTGAAAAAGTATCTCAGCGCTTATCAGCGACATTTTGAGACCTGGAAAAAAATGAGCCTGAAGTACGGCCTTCCCCTCGCCCGGGTTCCGGCCGAAACGGGGTTTGAGACCGCGCTGCAACTCGAGGCGATCCCAAGCGGGGCGATCAAAATGGGGTAAGCGCAGAGCTACAGCGACCTAAATAACGCGACCCAAAACACTTTGACAGTAAACGCGATAACTGGCTAACTGAAGCTAGCTGATCCAGCTGCTGATGGAATGATGAAGTCGTATTTTTACTCTCTTGGAACGAGCTTTCTGTTTCTTCTCCTGACTGTGTTGGTCACCGCTCTCTGTGAAGCCGCCGAAGTCAGAAACTGGACTACGCTCAATGGCGTTTCTTTTGAGGGGAAGTTGTTGAGCGTCGACCCGGCGACTAAGGTTGCGAAAATCCAACTGAAGACTGAGCAGATCGTCGATGTCCCGCTCAATCTATTGAGTGTCCCCGACGTGATCGTCATCGAATCGTTCCTCAAGGGAGATGAACCGCCTCAAGTTATGGAGACGCGCCCCGACGAGCCCGTTTCCGGGAACGCTCCCGCAGGCCAGCCCATCGTCCGGGAGTGGACCAATCGAGCGGGGCAAAAATTCACCGGGAGACTGGTCTCAGTGGACAAAATAATGAGGAAGGCCGAAATCAGAAAAGACACCGGCCAAACGTTCGAGCTGGACTACACAATTCTGATCCCTGCGGACGTTGCAATCATTGAAGCCTTTGTTCCCCCGCCGGCAGGACTTGTGCTGGACGGGAACTGGGAGAACGCGATGTCTAAAGGGGTTAAGGCCGCAGAGGATCTGGACAAACTTCTCGCCGGTGCCAACGTCATGCCCGGGCTTGATATGACCGGAGACGAGACCATGGAGTTGCTTCAGGGCATCAACTACCTGGATGATCTCGAAAAAGCAAAGGAGCTACTCAACAGCAAATTCGGGACCTCCAAAATGACCTCGAACAACATCGTGAGCACCTCTGGCTTTCCTCATGATACGATTTACTATCACGAAATTGACGGCCAATTTTCCGGCTTCAACCATCTAATCCTCGTCACCGACGGTGCCGATCAGGTCGTTGCGGTGCAACTGCTGAACAACGCACCCCGGGCGGTCTGGTTAACCGGTCATACCAATGCGTGGAGCGTTTATAATTTTACTCAGAACCGCAGGAAAGGGAATTCCTCCTACCGAATTGCTCACAAGGTGGTCGACCTCGGTAAGGTGATCAGAATCGACAGCGAATTGATCGACAGCCGCTACAAATCGAGAGAGTGGGTCAGCCTCTATCTCCCGAAGAAGTTTGCAGGCATCATCCGGCACTTGATCGCAAAGAAGTAATTTTTGATTTTTGATGCCGGAATCGCGGATAAGATGTCGGGGCATTCCGCCGTATTCTATCACAACAATTTTATGATCTCACGCAACCCGCTGCAGCCTATCCTGAGCCTTACCTCGATCCTCGCCATCCTGACCGTTTGTCAGCACGCCATCTGTGAAAACCGGGGACACTGGCGGGGCGAGAATGGAAACGGAGTCTCGCTGAGCGCCACCCCGCCGACCCGGTGGAGCGACACGGAAAATGTGAAATGGAAGGTGGCGATTCCCGGTCGCAGTTCGGGCTCGCCGGTGATCTGGGAAAATCAGGTCTTCGTGGTTTCGGCGGTCCCGGTATCCGGATCAAGAGATTTGCAGTTCAAACTGTTCAGTTTCGATCGTGGGACGGGTGAATTGCAGTGGGAAAAAACCGCCGTGGAAGCGGCGCCTCACGAAGGCACTCACCAGACCAACGGTTATGCATCCGCCTCGCCCTGCACCGATGGGCAACACGTTTATGCCCATTTCGGATCTCAGGGACTCTATTGCTACACACTTGCAGGAGACCTGAAATGGAAGCGGGATTTCGGAAAAATGTCGACCCGCAACAGCTTTGGCGAAGGGAGCTCCCCGACGATAGCTGATGGCAAAATTCTGGTCCCATGGGATCACGAAGGACAGTCCGCCATTTACGCTCTCGACAAAAACAGTGGCGAAATCATTTGGAAAACCGAGCGCGACGAACCCACCTCGTGGGCGACGCCTTTGGTAGTGGATGCCGATGGGAAAAAGCAAGTCATCACTAATGGCGAGAACTACGCCCGCTCCTACGACCTCGAGACCGGGAAAGAAATTTGGCGTTGTGCAGGACAGACGCAACGCCCCGTTGCCTCCCCCGTTTTTGCTGACGGAGTGGTCTATATCGGCAGCGGTTTCCGCGGCTCTTTTCTCGGCGCGTTTCGACTGGATGGAGAGGGCCATATCGGGGGCACTGATAAGGTCTTGTGGACCATCAAAAAAGACACTCCGGACATCGGATCTCTACTTCTTTCCGAAAACCGAATCTATTTCTACAAAGCAAAGACCGGGATCGTGACCTGTGTCGACGCCACTACCGGAAAGACCCTGTTCGGTCCGGAGCGGATTCCCGGCATTGCCAATACCTATGCCTCACCGGTGGCAGCCGGGGGATATGTCTTCATCACCGGGAGAAGTGGCACCACAACGGTAATCAAAGACGCGGACACCCTTGAAGTCGTCGCGTCCAATTCCGTTGGCGAAACGGTGGATGCGACTCCGGCACCGGTAGACAACGAATTGTTTATCCGGGGCGAAAACCATTTGTTCTGCATCTCGAAATAAACCCTACTCGCGATCCAGACAGGATTCGAGACCGTCGAGCAGGAGATCCAGCCCGAAAGCAAAATCCTGAAGCCCATCGTGTTTGCCATCGATGACCTCCCGGGACATACCATTCAAATAAGGGTATTGCTCGACCGGTATCTGATCGATATAGGCTTTCGCAACCTCTGCATACTCCTCCGGAGCAAAAGGGAAATTCAATTTTTGCAGCGTGAAACCATAGATATGACTATCGATGGCATTCCAGGCATGATCCGCCAGCGCGTAGGTAAAACCGGCTTCCCGGAGGCAGCCTATCGTCGCATCCACATACCGCAACATGGCCGGACCGGTATTGACCCGCGACACGATCAACATGGTGGCCCAGGGATGACTCATTAAAACGTGATGGGCTGAATTCGCCCGACGGCGCATCTCCGCTTTCCAGTCACCCTGAAGCGCTGGCAGTTCGATTTCACCGGCGACAATATCGACAATGCCATCGAGAATCTCATCTTTATTAGCCACGTGCCGGTAGAGAGACATCGCTTCGACTCCCAGCTCCTGCCCCAGCTTCCGCATCGAGAGAGATTCGATTCCGACCTCATCCGCCAGCCGCACCGCAGCCTGCAGCACCCGCTCCCGGCTCAAAGGCCTTCGCTCATTTGCCGTGTCTTCCGTCTTCTTCGCCATTTTCTATCGTTTTCTGTAGCCCACAACCCACCTCCCGTCACAACGAAAAAATGATTTGCAGGGAAAAACTTACACCGTAAGCTTACAGCGTAAACAAAAACTATTTTAACAATGTCATTGATTGAAGAAAGCATCGCAAAGACCTGTGACAGGCAGGATACAACGCCCTCAAGCCCGGGAAAAATGAAAGCGATGAAACATGAACATTACGGCTCGTTGGAGGATATCGAGCTTCGTGAAATCGACAAACCTGTGCCCGGCAATCACGAGGTTCTCATCCGGGTCGAAGCCGCCGGCCTGCACATTGGCGATTGCTTTTCCGTTCGGGGGGAACCTCGACTCATGAGAGTTGAGACCGGTTTTCTCAGACCGAAAACCGGCATCCCCGGCTTCGATGTCGCAGGCGTTGTCGAGGCAGTCGGTACCAAGGTGTCCCGCTTCTGTCCCGGTGACGAAGTCTTTGGTACCACTCAAGGTGCCTGCGCTGAATATGCCACAGCGCCAGAGGACACCCTTGCTTTGAAACCAGGGAATCTCACTTTCGAGCAGGCCGCCACGGTCCCGACCTCAGGACTCGCGGCGCTTCACGCGCTCCGCGACGTTGCCGGGGTGCAAGCGGGGCAAACCGTCCTCATCAATGGTGCCTCCGGAGGTGTTGGGACCTTCGCGATTCAACTGGCCAAGTCGTTCGGGGCAAAAGTCACCGGGGTCTGCAGCGGTCGAAATCTTGAGCTGGTTCAGTCTATCGGAGCAGATCATGTGATTGACTACACGAGCCGCGATTTCACTCGTGAGGAAACGTCCTACGAAGTCATTCTCGACAATAAAGAAAACCGCTCCCTGGCGGATTGCAGAAAAGCCCTGACATCCGACGGGACGTTAATCCTCAACAGCGGAACCGGAGCACGGGGATTGGCGATGATGATCCGTCTCTTCAAGCCCCTGATCCTCTCGCCCTTTACGAAACAGAATCTCCGCAGATACCTTTCGGTAGCGAATCACGCCGATCTGACCTTTCTGAAGGACTCGATTGAAGCGGGAAAGATCATTCCGGTAATCGACAGAATCTACCCTCTCGCCGAAACCACAGCGGCACTGGAATACATCGAAAAAGGCCACGCCCGCGGAAAAGTGGCGGTGACGCTGCAGCCCGGAAAATGACAAAACTCTCATTTGGTTATCATTCTTCCGTCATGATAGGGTGATTGAGTATCACCATGAAAAAACGTCTCGTTCTTATTTTTGCCCTCATCGCCGGGGGCAGCATTCTGGCTCAAGGGCGCTATCATACCGCTATCAGGGCCGGAATTCTCAATCTGGTATCGGCTGATTCCAGGCCTCCCGTCGAATCCGAGGTCAGTATTTTCACGGCAAACGAGAAGCGTGTTATTAAATCGAACGGAATCCCGGAACACAACGTCGGGAGGTTTCCCAATCGAGGTAATCCGAATGCGATCCGCGCTCAGGCGAACACCATTTCCATTCCGGAGCATCCCAATGTAGCGGATCGGATCACCCATATGCATGGCCAGCGCCCCGGCCCCAAAGTTTTCGGTATCGCACTGAACGGGGTCACCTTTGAACCGGGGGCCGGTGAATTCTGGAAAGGCAATCCCTCCTGGCAATACGAACCGCTCGGTGCGGCAATCCCTCTGGGTCTCGATGAAAACCACGCTCATGTTCAGCCGACCGGGAAATATCATTACCACGGTTTACCTAGCGGTTTGATGAAGCGCCTCGGGTATCGGGAAGGAAGCCACTCCCCCCTGATCGGATGGGCCGCTGATGGCTTCCCTATCTACGTGCGCTACGGCTACAAAAACCCGAAAGATCCCGATTCCGGCGTCGTTGATCTGCAACCTTCCTACCAACTCATTGCCGGCAACCGCCCCTCCGAACCAGAGGGCCCGGGAGGCCGCTACGACGGGACTTTCGTCAGAGACTATCACTACATCGAAAACTCCGGCGACCTCGATGAGTGTAATGGTCGGTTCTGCGTGACGCCAGAATTCCCCGGCGGAACTTATGCCTATTTCATGACCGAAAAATGGCCCGTGGTCCCCCGAGCGTTTCGGGGCACTCCCACCGTAATCGGCCACCCCGGCGAAGGCGGAATGAGACACCCGCCCCACGGGAAGGGTAAAGGAAAAGGCAAGGGTAAAGGATTCCCTCCCCCTCCGGGAAGGTTCTGACCCGTCAGTGATTCCGGAGCGCCTCGATTAACCCGGCTTTGTCCATTTTGGATCGACCTTCGATACCGACCTCTTTTGCTTTTTGATAGAGTTCCTCACGGGTTCGCTCTTCGTAAGGAGTCGAGTCATAATCCATGTCTTTTGACTTGGCATTGGCGATACGGGCAGCCTTTTCCTGCGACATACCTTTATCCCTCAAAGCCTCATACTGTTCGTCATTTTTGATCGACGGGCGATCTTTTGTTTTCGTTGCCATAGTAACCAATCTTTCGCAAAAGACATGCCCGCCCCGAAAAACCAGGATAACGCCGCTGCAGAGAGTACCGCCCATGCAAATCGCAAAAAGGATCTTTCCGAATCGTGCAATCTTCATTCGATAGGTAATCGCGCTGCGAATTCTACTGGCTCCCCGGAACGACAGCTCTAACCTATTGATTCTATGAACCGGAAAATCTTTGTTTCGACTTTGTTACTATGGGTATTCGCAGTCACCGCTGCGTGGAGTCAGGAGGACCAAGCCGGGACTGTGCACGAGGGACTCAGTTACTCCGGGAAAGACAAGTGGTTGAAACTGGATCTGTATCTTCCCTCTGCAGCGACGACCCAACCCGTTCCCTGTATCGTGGTGATTCAGGGAGGCGGATTTATGGCACGCAACGGCAAAGGTTTCCGAAATTTCGCCCGGCACTTCGCCGAAAACGGATTTGCCGCCGCAACCATTGCCTATCGAGGACGCCCCGAAAATACCTGGCAAACCACCGTCGCCGATACCAAAACCGCCGTTCGGTATCTGCGAAAAATCAGTGGCAACTATGGCATTGATCCGAAGCGTATCGGCGCTATGGGGCGGTCTGCGGGCGGCACTCTGGCCGTCATGCATGCCGTGTCGGGAGACGATACGCCACAAGCTGCCGATACTGAACACTCCGAGTTTTCCAGTGAAATTCAGGCTGCCGTAGGTATTTGCGGAATTTACGATTTTGTCGCTCGATTTTCCGATCCAACTCAAAAAGCACTTCAGCCGGGATTGGCGAAAAAACTGGTATCCAACGGCGAATGGATCGGAACCCCTTTCTCACAGACCGATAAGGAATGGATCAGTGCTTCAGCCATCAATTCGATATCTCCGAACGATCCTCCGATATTATTTCTCCAGAGCCGAAATGATCCAGTCGTTCCATGGCTCCAGGCTCAAAACATGCACGACGCGATGCTCAAAGCCAAACTCCGCCCGGAAATCAAAATCACGGAAACCGGAGGGCACGGCGGCCCACCCAACGCCGAAGATTTGATGGTGGAATATTTCCGGAAAGTGCTTTGATCAATGTAGCAATCCCCGACGGATCGACACGACCGTCACGGCGGAACCGGGATAGCGACAAATTCCGAGACTGACCACCGAACCTGCCCGCCCCACAATCAAATCCCGGATCTCCGCCAAAGCCCGGTTGCCGGTCGGCTCTCCGTCGACCGAAATGATGTAGTCCCCGTGATTTCCGCCCCCGAGAGCCCCGTCCCGATGAGCGGGTCCTCCTGCAATCACGCGAGTGATTCTGGGAAGCCGGAAGTGGTGGTCCATCGCAATCTGTATCCCCGTCCAACCCTGCAGCTGCTTTTCTCCACTCTGTGATACCTCGCTGGTGGGGCCGGGATCGATCGTTCCTCCGTCCTGCGAGGTGAAATCGTAAAATCCCTCAGGAATCGTGAAATCCTCGACTTTGATCTCCGTTATTGGCTGAATCTTCGGAGCCATTCCCGCGAACGAAAATTCCGGCTCCATATCGACCGTGACAAAGCCTACCGCACCACCAACCGGCTTAGAAACGACCGGTCTCCGCTCCGGCGTCTCGATTTCCGGATCCGCATCCCCACCCGCGCGGGCCACTAACAAAACCGTTTGGTTTTTCACCTGATGGGCCACGACCAACCCGAGAATTGTGATGAGGGCAACATGAAGCGACAAGGTAATCACCAGTGCCTTCAGCGCATCAACGCGGACGCCGGAGTTATTCCGGCGGCAAACGGCATTGATTTTTGCACCACCCATCAAATGTCATTATAGACGACATTTACGGGGATAGAAACCAAACAGAAACGATTCCTCTGACCGGACCAGCCGGTTAAGCACTCTTTATCCGGTCGGCAGACAGATCGACCAGGCGGTTGATGAAACCTTCGAGGGAGCGCCCTCTTTTCGCGAATTCCTCTACAATAAAATAGGCTTGCTGACCGGTTGACTCCAACATCCGCTGATCCGCTTTCGGCTTTTGCGACAGGGCCATTTTATAGCAGGTGATGGCTTCTTCGGTCTGCTCAAAATACAGATACGACTCTGCCAATGTTGCCATATTCCAATAATTGGTATCCGTTTTCCGGCTGTATT
The DNA here is from genome assembly GCA_029213005.1 of Verrucomicrobiales bacterium. GTDB lineage: Bacteria > Verrucomicrobiota > Verrucomicrobiia > Verrucomicrobiales > DEV007 > Arctic95D-9. Next base: position 91,458 of record JARGPI010000025.1, on the reverse strand, counting down.
CGTTGGCTTGTCTGGCGTAAATCTGAGCCTGCTCCAGGGACTCATCGAGACCACTCAGGCGGGTCACAAAATACATAAATGCGACATTGATCGCGTGGTAGTAAACCTGATCCGCATCATCATTGGTCAGAGATATTTCGAGCGCTTGTTTGTAGTTATCCAACGCTTCGATCGCATCGTTTATATCGTTAAACACCTGCCAACGCCTTTTGAGCCGCCCTGCGTAGGTGCCCTGAATATCGGTATGGTGAGATTTCCATTCTTTCAGGAATTGCAGCGCTCTTTCACTGTGCCCGGCGGCTTCTATTTCCAAGGCCAATTTGACCACACGTTTCACAAAATCGGGTTCTTTACCCGTAATCTGGCTGATCTCGAATTCGAAGTGATCCGTAGTCAAAGCCTCGTCGGCAATCGACATCTGGCGAACTTGAGCCTGTTGCAAAGTCATATCCTGCTCGAGGACATTCTTAAAGATTTTAACCGACTCACAATTATGGGTTGCCGGCTTCACCATCGACAGGTGATTGCCCTGAACAAAAATGGGATCGTCGCAGAAACCACTGAAATGCGAGTTCTCTTTGGGAACAAAATCATCGGACAATCCGGTGATTGAAAGTAGAGAAAAGGGTGTTTCTCCATTGGAATATCGCTCGCTCCACTCATTGTTTAACGAGCAGATAAACTGACTGTCCGGGACCATGTCGGAGACCTGAGCTTTCAGCTTTGAAATAAACGAGGCTTTTTTCAATCCGTTGTTTGGTGTCCCGAACATCGTCAAGCTCTTCAGCTTCGATTCAATCTTAGGGTATTTGAGAATCATCCGTCGAGCAAGGAGCCCACCCATACTGTGACAAACCAGTGAAACAGACTCGTAATCAGACAATTCCCCTTTCGTAAACCGGCTTCCGAGATAGTCCGTCAATTCATCCAGCCTCGGATCAGCTTCCCAGAACACCATATCAAACTTCCGGGAGGTGGGGTATCCCAGGCTCCAGAAATCATAGTCCTGAAGCGACAGGTCACTCGCTAAAATCCAGGGGAAATTTCCCCAGGTATCAAGATAATTCCCCGAAAAACCGTGAATGAAAACAACCGCGTTTCGATTGTCATTGGTTGGTCGGTAAGAGAAAAGCTGAGGCTCCATTCTGTATTTTTCACTGCATTCCAAAGAGGTCAACCTCTTAACCCTTAAATCCTTCGCGAAGGCGGATTGTATGACATCGGGCACCGGGAGAAATCCTCACGGATCCCTCTACGAATTAGCCAACGCCCTTACTTCCCTGATCGGTTCCAATAAATGACAAGATTCAAGGTGGAACGCCCCGAGGCGATCAAATCCTGTTTCCCGTCTCCATCCAAATCGGCCACTTTCAAGTCTTCCACGGCGATTAAATTCTTATCAACCCAGGAGCTTTCCCAGGCTCCCTCCTGGTTTTTTGAATAGATCTGAATCCCCATTTCACCCGCTTCGTTCGGCTTCCGGGAGCCCACCACGATCTCCTCGTTTTCATCGCCAAACAAATCGACAATGGCAAGGGCATGCCCCTCGTTCAGTTGATCGGTAAGCAGCGTCCGGGTCCATTTGTTCTGCTCGCCCTCTTTTTCGGTGTAAACGACGAGATCATTCCCGTGGAGCGGCTCGATGGCGGCGATAAAATCTTTCCCTTTTCTCACTTCACCAACCCCGCGAGTCGGTGGCTCGGAGTTTTCAGGCGTAATAATCCGGGCATCCCCCTCTTCGGCGCTCTCCACGTAACGCCGGACGATCCCTTCGGCCCCACCGATATAGAGATCCCCGCGAATGTTGTCGAAGTTGTGAGTGACATGGAGGCTTTTATCAATCACCCGATGTGACCAGGCCCGCTTTTGACCCAGCCATCTCAAATCTGGTTCGTAGACCCGGACATTGACGCCGTTCTCCCCCTCGCCTTTTTTGTTTCCAATTCCGTGGAGCGGTAGCACAACCAGTCGAAATTTGCCATCCGCACCCGGCACCCAGCGCATCCGGTGAACGGTGGGATCGTGGAACAACTCGACTGCAGTCCATGGCTTGGTGAGATCTTCGGGACGATCCAGAAAATGCACAGACCCGGAAGCCATTCGCTCCACGGTATTGCCCGGATTCCAGCGGGCCCCGACAGCGACCTCGACCTGACCATCACCATTGATGTCCTCCGCTGCGATACAGACATTGTCCCGCAGCGTGAGATTCCGCAGCATCACGGTCTCCTCCCAACCGGGATTTTTATACCAGGAAAAGTGACGTTTATCAGCGAGGAGGATGTCCGGCTTCCCATCTCCATCCACATCGCCAATGGCCAATCCGTAGCCGACTAACACAGTCTCATCAATGACTTGTCGCTCGAATTCCGGAGCGGAAAATGCGGATGAAAGGACAAAAGACAAACTCAGAATGGCGAGGCTCGATCTCATGGTGCGGAAGCTAAACCCATCCCGCTGAACTTTCAGGCTATTACTTGCGCCCCTCTCATTCGCGCCGCCAAGAAAAACTGCTTTCGTCACGTTAACAAATCCATGAGACGGATTTTCCCTTTTTTATGCCTCGTCGGCGGTATCGCCCTGATTTTCTGGAGCGTCATGGAGATGATGGACGCAAAGGCGAGCCTTAAGTGGCCGCAGACAGATGGGGAAATCATCAGTTCCGAAGTGAAAAAACGCGTCCGGCAAAACGCTAACCAATCGGGTGTTCGACGCATGCTGTATAAGCCGGAGATCACTTATGAGTTCGAAGTCGACGGGAACCGCTATGAAAGCGAAAAGATCGCGTTTGGCGACAGTTCCTTCTTCACCAAAGGCCCCGCGGCAAAGATCCAATCCCAATATCCGGTCGGGAAGGCGGTCACCGTAAATGTGAATCCGGCGCGGCCCCGCCAGTCCGTTCTCGAACCGGGGATGACCTCGAAAGCGTGGATCCTGCCCACCGTGGGGATCGCGCTGACTGGATTTGGACTCGTGGCACTTCTGAGACCGACAAAATCACGGAAAAAAGCCGCTTAATCGTCAAAACCGGGACGCTTGAAAGGCCGTGCCTCGGGAATCTCCGCTTCAGTAAAAGCGATCATATCTCTTAAAATATCGATCACGTTGTCGAGCGAATCCCTCTGGCCTGCAGGGAGCGCCCGCTGGATCTTCAGCCAGGCATCCAGGCTGCGATCCGCGCCGATCAGAACGACTTTGGCAGAGCCGTAAACATCGTCCATATAATCGTATTCCGCCTCGATTTTGCCGCTCACCGCCCGCCGCAGCTTCACCGTGAGTTGAAAAAGGTACCAGCTCACCACTTCCAGCGCATCGCTGATTTCGTCGCTGTCTTCCGCCAATTGTTCGACGAGAATATCCCATTCCTCGAGCCAGCGACCGCCCTCCATCATGTAATGATCGGCGGCTTTGACGCATACCGTCTCGCTGGTGGCACGCTCAATACGCTCTCTTTCAGCCATATAGGCATCCATATCGAACTCATTGAACTCTGAATCGGTGGGATCCAGATCGGAGTCCACCTCATCGAAACCATTCTCGAACTCAGCGTTTTCCTCGAGCTCGGCCTGATTCTCAAACTCACCGGCGGCACACATCAGAGATTCCATAAACTCTGTGTTGTCGCCGTCCCTACTGCCATCAGCATTGAAGGCATCTCTGGTGCAATCCATGGCATATTGACGACATTTCGTCGTCATCGAACATCTCTCGCACCAACGGTCGCACCAATTGTAGATGCCCTCGATAAAATCTCCGTCTTCCCTTCGCGGTATTGCCATACGAAGCTACTCAAGACGTTCTTTCCCTTCTGTGCAAGTCGCCGCTTCTCAAACGTCAAATTTCGGTGGTATAATCACGTGGAAACCAAGATGAAAGTTATGACACGAAAGTTGGCGGGAAGCGCTATCGCCATCGGGGTGCTGGTGCTCTCGATCTGGTTTGCCTCCGGCCTGCCCCGCACCCTGATGCTGAGAGGCCTCAGCACGACTCCGGGGTTAATCGTCTACGCTGACGAAACCGTCGCCTCGCCCGGCTATCGACAGTGGACTTCCTTCATTGATTCGTGCCCGATTCCGGCGGGCCCGAAGAAATTTCTTCTCCAGTATTGTGAAGCCGGCACTTCCAGCATCGTAGTGAGGAGCCTCCACCCGGTTATTACCGATCAGGAAATCAAATCTCTCAAAGGGATGGAGCTTATCAATTTTCTGGATATTCAGGCCGGGGAACACGCCAATCAGGCAATCGATCACATCGTCAGAAAAGCGCCCAACCTTCGGATTCTCCACCTCCAGGGCAATGTCGATGAAAACGGATTGCGAAAAATCTGCAAAGGGCTGCCTAACCTCGAAGAGATTTATCTGGCCAATGCCATTATCGAAAACCCGGTTCCGGAGCTGGAAACCGGACTGCTCAATCTCCAGGGCATCACTTTTGACCAATGCGAACTGGGCCGCGGCTTCACCAAATCACTCGCGACCCGTCCCGATGTGAAGATCGCGATGCAGTGAGCTCAGTCCCCCTCTTCCTCTTCCAGCTCGATCGCCTTCCCCTCCTCGAGGTGTCGCTGCCAGAACTGATTATAAGGATGAACCTTTTCCGTCAGGTTCCCTTCTGAATCAACGAGAGGACGATCCTCGTTCGCCCAGGAAAAAATCGATCCCACTACATTTTTCGCCTCGATTCCCGATGCTTTCAATTCCTTGGCAAGCGTTGCGGAACGATAGCCAACCGAGCAGTAAACCACGACCGATGCCGGTCCATTTTCACCGAGGTATTCCGCAACTTTCCCAGCCGATTGTAAATTCACCGCCCCGGGAATGTGGCTGACCTGAAATTCCTCCGGCTCGCGGGAATCGACCAAAATGAGAGGCGACACCCCGGCATCGCGGGATTTCACCATCACACTCAGCGAGTCAGTAGAGATATGTTCCACCTCGGGAAATTCCTTTTTCAGATACCCCCCGTAATTCTCCAGAGAAGTATAGTTATCGAGGCGTTGGTACCAGCGATTCGTCGCCCAGAGAGCGATCAATCCCGTAGCAAGGATCAGTCCGAGGAAAACCTTGAACTTCGTCGAGATCATGCCGCTTTTGCCTTTTTCTCTGCCGCTTCCTCCCGTATTCCCTGAATCGCACTGAACACCATCAAACCCGCTGCGATACAGATACAGGAATCCGCAACATTAAATGAAGGGAAGTGCCCACTCTCATCAATCAAATGCCAAAGCGGCAGCTTAAAATCCAGAAAATCAACGACATACCCGCGCCCCGGAATAATTCGGTCCGTAAGATTCCCGAAGATCCCCGAGACTAGCAGTGCTACCGCGACCTTTGTTAACGGATCCGGAAACGTATTTTTTCGCCACAACACCACGATGATCGTGAGCGCAATCAAACCGATCACCCCGAATATATAGTTCGCATAGGGGTTCCCGTTGAGGAGGCCGAAAGCCATACCAGTATTATGAACCCGGGTCAGCCAGAAAAAATCCGGAATCACTTCAATCGGTTCATTAAAACCCGGAGGTTTCGGAAATCGTTGCAGGATCAAGTATTTGGTAACCTGATCGAGAATAAACAAAGGAATCGTAATACCGAATATATATTTCATACGGAAGTCGTTATAAATTGTACCCTGTACAGTCCCGGAGTGTACAGGGTACAGTCGAATGCCGATAAGATACGGCACGGTTTTATCGGTGAGTGGGCTGCGAACACTCTGGTTCGCAGTTCTCTAAGTTTTTGATGGTTAAAAATCCGGGATCTGCGGACATGAGTGTCCGCATCACGGGGAAAAGCAACTCTATCTGACGTTTCCCAGCCCATTGATCTACCCCACAACCTCAGCACAACGCTCGCAGCACTCATCGTGATCCGGAGCAATCTGGATAGACCGGCGGCAGCGCGGACACTCCGGCAGCGCCGTTTCTTTGACGACTGCTTTTGCTTCGCTGGAGGTGCCATCGTTCAATGAGACGGTCGAGACCATGAGGAATTCGAGAACGTCTTCGAGGTGATTCTCAATCAAATCGCGGGCGAGATGTTTCTCCGGCAGATCAAAGGCAACCGCACTGCGCTCACGCTTTTTGAACTGCTCCGCTTTGATCGCGGCATCGACCTGAACCTGAGCCAAATCGCGCAGCTCGGTCAGCGTGGCGATTTTCTCCGTCGCTTCAGTCCCGGCAAAATCGGGGTTCACTTCGGGAAATGACTCGAGGTGAACACTCGTTTTATGACCGGAGAATTCCCAGGCTTCCTCTGCGGTGTAGGCAAGGATTGGAGCCAGTAACTTTACCATCGATTCAAAGACCGAGTGCATCACCGTTTGAGTGGCACGACGGCGCGGCGAATCGGTCGCGTCGCAATACATCCGGTCTTTGGTGATATCGACGTAAAAAGCACTCAAATCATTGGCGCAGAACTGGTTCAGGGTGTTGAAAACCTTCCGGAATTCGAACTCGGCATAGGCCTCGCGACAGTCTTTGATCACGGCCTGAAGGCGCTCCATGATCCAGCTGTCGATCGTGGTGAACTGATCCGCCCCGACCGCGTCTTTCTCCGCATCAAAGTCATTCAAGTTCGCCAACAAAATCCGGAGGATATTCCGGAAGCGGCGATATGGTTCGGCGGTTTGTTTAAAGAGATCTTCGCCGAAAGGCACCTCATTCTGCCAGTCCACGCTGCTCACCCAGAGACGCAGGATATCGGCGCCATACTTGTTGTAAAAGTGAGCGGCATCAGTCGGTTTTCCGGATTTAGCGGCGTCAGATTTGGAAATCTTCTTCTTGTCTTTATCGACCACAAAACCGTGAGTCATCACTGTCTTGTAAGGCGCGCTGCCACGAACCGCGGTGCTCAGCATCAGAGAGCTCTGAAACCACCCCCGGTGCTGATCCGTCGCTTCCAGATAGAGGTCGGCCGGAGCGTGCAATTCCGGATGGCGATCCATCACCGCAACATGACTCGAACCGGAATCGATCCAGACATCGAGCGTATCCTGGCAGCGTTTCGTCCCTTTCGGTAAACCGACGCTTTCCGCCCACCAGTCATCACCTTTTTCGAACCAGAGGTTGGTCCCGCCCTCTTCGATCAGGTCAGCGACCTTGCGAGCGAGATCCGCATCGATCATTGGTTTGTCATCCGAATCAAAAAAGACCGGAAGCGGCACACCCCAGGTCCGCTGGCGCGAGATACACCAGTCGGGGCGGGATTCCACGGTTCCGTAGATCCGGTTTCTGCCCCAGTGAGGAAGCCAGGTCACATCGTCGATCTCCTGCAGCGCCTTTTCGCGCAAATCATCGATCCGGATGAAAAACTGAGGAACCGAGCGGAAGATGATCGGTGTTTTCGAACGCCAGCAATGCGGGTAGCTGTGCGAATAATTCTCTTTCCCGATCAGATGGCCGGACTTCGCGAGGATCTTGATGATCGGCACATTGCAGTCAAACACGTGCTCACCAACCAGCTCGTCCAGACCGACTTCATCGGTGAATTTCCCTTCATCATCGACCGGCGAAAGCAGGCCGAGATTGTTATTTTGACCGGCAACATAGTCATCTGCACCATGTCCGGGAGCGATATGAACCGCTCCGGTACCGGTCTCGGTAGTGACAAAGTCAGCAAGGATGATCTTCGACGTGCGATCGAGAAACGGGTGTTGAGCCTCTTCGCCTTCCAGATCAGCGCCTTTGAATTCCTTGAGATCCCCTTTCGGAACAAAGCCGGTTTTCTCGCCGAATTTCTCCACCAGATCCTGAACCACCACGAGATTTTCGCTGCGATCCTTCTCCTCGTTCACAAACTCGCCCTGAACGTAAGTCAGGCGCGGATGCAGTGCGATCCCGAGGTTCGCCGGAAGCGTCCACGGAGTAGTCGTCCAGATCACCATCGAAGATTTCCCGGCGAGATCACCCGTCGTGATCGGAAATTTCACAAAAATCGCCGGATCTTTGCGATCCTCATACTCGACCTCTGCCTCAGCCAGCGCGGTTTGAGCTCCGTAACTCCATTGAACCGGCTTTTTACTCTGATAAACGAGCCCCTTGTCGACCAGCGTCGCAAAAACGCGCACGATATCCGCCTCATACTCAGGAGCGAGCGTGAGATAAGGATTTTCCCAATCACCAAACACACCGAGACGACGGAACGATTTCCGCTGAATATCGATGTATTTCCGGGCAAATTTTTCCGCCTGCGTCCGGATTTCGGCAGGGCTGAGGCCTTTGGTTTCCTTGACCACTTTAAATTCGATCGGCAGACCGTGGCAATCCCAGCCCGGCACGTAAGGGCAGTGAAATCCCGCCATCGACTTGCTTTTCAGGACCAGATCTTTGAGCACTTTGTTCAAGGCTGTGCCCATGTGGACGTCACCGTTAGCGAAGGGAGGGCCATCGTGAAGCATGTAAGTCTCACAGCCATCTGCCTTTCGTTTGTCGATAATCTGACGGTAGATATCGTCCTTCTCCCACTGCTCGAGGCGGGCAGGTTCGCGTTTCACAAGGTCTCCCCGCATCGGAAAATCCGTGTCGGGAAGGTTCAGTGTCTCTTTGTAACTGGATGAACCGTCTTTTTTGCTCATGGCATTAAGCTTCGATCTGCGAAGCGCGCGAAACTAGCTCAGATGGGCGGTAGGGTCAAAGAGGGATTGGCGGGTGGTTGATCACTCCGAAAAATGCCTCCAACCATGAATGTTTACTTCAATTGACGTAGGACAGTTTTTGAAACTGTCAGCACAGGCTTCGGGAACCTACCGGGATTGAGTCCGAAGGTTGATCAGACAGTTTCAAAAACTGTCATACTGAACCAAAGATCTCTCTGTCGGTCATTAAGGCCCTTCAGAAAGCATCCATATCGGTCGTGATGTCCGGAGCATAAATATTGATGCTCGCGACGACCTGCTTACAATCTTCTTCCGACAAGCCGATCTCCATCAGTGTTTCGGTGAGATGCCTAACGTAGAGATCAAATTCGTAACGACTGATCCCCAGCTTATGGTGGACTTCTCCAAGGGGGCGCCCGCCATAGGTAAGCGGGCCGCCAGTTGCAGCCGTGAAGAAGTGCTTCTGCATGCTCATGATCTTCCCGACATTGGCATGCGTGAAGTAGGAACTCAAAACGGGATCGGCTGTAATTCGCGGATAAAACAATTCAATTATCGAATCGATTGTTTTCTCTCCTCCGATTCTCTCGTAGATCGTGTCGCTGGTATCTAGGCTCATCACCCCGAACTTCGGCGATACCGCACAGGCTGCATCGCACCAATTGCTGCGGTATCGCCATAAATTGACCACTGCATCCCCTCAGTCACAATATGGCGCTCTGGCCGGCCCCGAAAAAAATTACCGCGGGAGACCTACTTCACGCGTCTTTTACGATTTTACCACCGAGGGATAGGATTCGCGCATTGCCTTTGGCATCCTCGGCTTCGCCGATTTGGCCATCCTGAACGTACATCTGGGAGAGAGCGGTCCAGGCGAGAAGATCGTTGGGCTTCAGAGTCGTGGCCTGAAGCCCCGCTCCGATGGCTTCTTTGATGTTTCCGGTCTTCATCAGCGCCATCCCGAGGGCGTGCCAGCCATCAAAAAAATCGGGATCGAGCTCGACACACTTCCGGTATTTCACGACGGCCGACTCCAGATCGCCAATCGCAAGGTCGCCATTGGCATCATCAAAGAGGTCGTCGAGATCGGTGTCGGACATAAGCTTAACTACCGGGGTAGTTCAAAATACTGTCGTTCCGGGCTGCACCGGAATCTTTCGCCCGCTGTTTCAACCAGGCAAGGAAAAGCAAAGTTTCCTCTTCGCGCTCAGCATTTGCGGAGATTACGCGAAGATTGGCATCTTTGGTTTCATCTTTGTAAATCTCGATCTTGTCGACGTAAGAGATGAAATAACCCTTCCCGCCGGGGCGCTGAGCAACTTTGGAAAGCTGGCCCGGAGCCACATCGCGAACTGACTCCAGAATTGCCGCCGGATCTTCAATCGCTTCAGGGCGGTCCGCTTCGGAGAATTTCGGAAGGGAAACCAGATCGTAGTTGGAGGCGCTGGCCACATCGAGGATCGATTTTTCCTCCTCGATCGCTTTCTGCAGTTTAGCGAGAGCTTCGTTAGCGGCATCGCTGGCGAGTTGATTGGACTTTTTCGCCTTCAACGCTTTTACGATGAGCGGGCGCGCTTCTTCCAAAGTCATCTGACGAGGCTCAACCAGATTGCTGTATTTGAAAACGTAGTAGCTGCCATCTTCGGCGGAATGCGGCACGCTGACGGCGTCTTTCTGCAGGGCGCCACTGAACAGATCAGCGAGAATTTCGTCTTTCCCCTGAAGGGCTTCGGGAGCGTTGTCGTATTTGAACGGCTCGAAGCTTCCGGTCTCGACCTTGAAAGAGGTTTCTTTTTCAGTGTAGGACTTGGTAACTTCCGCAAAATCGGCTCCCTCTTCAGCGAGTTCGGAGTAGATCCGGTTTACCTGCTTGGCGAAGGCGATTCCACTCTTGGCCTTCTCTTCCTGAGTCGCGTCTTCGGCGAGTTTTTCCGGGGTGAACTTGATGTAATCAAAACCACGCTGTGGTGCAGTCATCAGCGGCGCAAGGTCAGCGGAAACCGGAGTGGTGGCCCCTGGCGCAGCGGCGATTTCTTCAGGCTGTCCCTCGGCGGCATTTGGATCTTCCGCAAATTCCGGCTTTTTCTCCGGAAGCACTGAAGCGGGGGCTTTTTCCTCCGGCTTATTGCGCTCTTCAAAGTATTTCTTCACTTCTTCGTCAGTCACCTTTGCGGCCTCTTCGAAATCTGCGCGGTCAAAATTGACGACGGATGCGGTGTAGATCTGATTTCTCTGAACGTAATCTTTCTCGACAATCGCAGGAACGGATTGAACCCCGGCTCCGATCAGTTCCTGTAACTTATTGAAAGCGAGATAGTCTTTCACAAGGCTTGCGAGATCACTCTCGGTCAATCCGAACTGAGCGACGAGGCGGCGCATGTATTCTCCGTTTGCCCACGGCATCTGCTGGAAAATCGGTAAATTCGGCACGGCTTTTTTGATTTCGTCTGCTGTCGGCTCAATCCCGAGACGTTCCGCCTCTTTCCGGAGCACCAGCATATTCATCACAAAATCAGTCGGATCACGATCGAGACGATTCGGCCCGGTCAGGGTGCGGACAAATTGACCCATCCCGAGATTCAGAGCGAGACTCTGGAAGCGGGCCAGTTTCTGGGCTTCTTCAACGCGGTAGCAACGCTTGTGAATTTTGATCACACAATCACTGGATCCCAGAGTTCCTTTCGCGAAGTCAAAATCGGAGTAAAGAAAAGCAAAGGCTATCACGATGATGACGGTCACCACGATGAGAGCGCCTTTCTGAAATTTACGAAAAGTTGTGAGCATGAGTCCTGTAACGTTTTAAGTCGAAATCCGCCAAATCAGGTCAGATTTCGCGGAAGGGCGGGAAAGTAGTGAGTTTCATCGTCGGATTCAACCGCTTTTTACGCGCGAAACCGCTTCTTTCGGGGGATTTCGCCTTTCCACTGGAAACCCGGGAAGTTTAATCACCCGACATCCGGGCGGTTCCTTCATTTTTCCGGGTTTAAAGGCAGAAAAAATCACAGTGTACACAGAGCTTTTTAAAACGTATTAGTACGTGAAAATCAGATAGGAAACATCGAGATCACCCCTTATTATTTGAGAACGCTATGAAATTGCCCCGTCGCTTTTGCCTGATCGGGATTTTTACGATTCTCGCTCTGGCACTTTCCTACACGTTTTTTCCGACTCGTCCCCTTCCGGAGGGGGTGAAAGTGGAAAAGCTACTTCTCGAGAAGAAAAAGCGGAAACTGACCTTGCTCGGGGCGGACGGGAAGAAGATCCGCAGCTATTCGGTATCGCTCGGGGCAAACCCGAAAGGCCACAAAGAAAAACAGGGGGATGAGCGCACTCCGGAAGGAAATTACGTCCTCGACTTCGGCAATCCTAACAGCCGCTTCTATCGCTCTCTTCACGTCTCCTACCCCAATTCCAGTGATCGAAGCCGGTCCCGCAAGCACGGCAACAATCCCGGCGGCGACATCATGATTCATGGGCTGCCCAATAATCTACCCTGGATCGGGCGCTGGCATCGCTGGTGGGACTGGACCGATGGATGCATCGGCCTCACCAACAAGGAAATGGCGGAAATCTGGAAGGCGGTCAAAAACCGGAAGGTCCCGATCGAAATCAGGCCCTGACCAACGCTTCTCTTTTACCTTAATTCCGGGTATCGATCACCCAGACGGGTGTTCCGAAGTCACCGAATTTATACATCCGGTGCGAACCCCAGGGCGTCATCCGGACACAGCCGTGAGACCCAATGTAAGGGTGATGCCCGGAAAGTAATTTGGCACACCATTTGAAACCCACCGCAAAACTGGAGTGCATCGCGATACCACGACTTTCGATGAAAAAGACGGCGTTGGGCATCGGGTCGCCATATTGCCGACTCACATAATCTTTGTCTTTTTTCGTAATTTTGAACTTACCAACCGGCGTGTCATGATCTCCGTCACCGGTTAACACGACATAGCGGCTCACCAGTTTTCCGTTTTCGTATCCATAAGCTGCCTGACGGAATTTATCGATCACGACCGCTTTTTTGACCGATTCAAGTCCAGCCGGCGGTTCGGGGAAACCGAGGAAAATAAAAGGGAAGGCAAAAGCAATCACCAAAGCCGCGATTATTAAATTCACCGGTCCGGCGATCACCCAAAACCAAACCGATCGGAAAATACTCCGGGTGTGTTTGACCGCTTTCTCCAAATCCACCTCTTCCGGTCCGGCTTCCACCGGTTGAGTGACCGGGGCGGGTGCCGGAGCGGCAACAGGCTCAGAATTAACCGGCGTTGCCGGGGCAGGAGTGGGCGCAGCCTCCGGTGCTGGAGTTGGCTCCGGCGTTTCGTCTGGATTTGGCACTTTATCGTCGGCGTCTGACATGGCGAAACCCTAAACGCGAAAGCAAAGTCGTCAATCGACGGATAAACCGCCCCAACTTTGTCACCTTCAACGCCCTGCAGATCATACGGTTAAATTTCCGCAGGATGACTTTGCCGCAGCATTTTGTACCCTGTACGGTCCAAAAGTGTACAGGGTACAGTCCACCCTACAGCCTCGGCTTGGCCGGTTTAACAGGCTCGGACCAGGCTTGCGCACCTTTGAGGGCAACGGTGCGTTTGAAGACTTTCCGACCACAGGTCGCATAGAGCTGATTACCATGGAGCGCGACGTTGGAGGGAAATCGCTCACCCTGCGGCGGAGGTATAATAAAATTGACCCGGCCCGGCATATCACAAACCTGAATCCCCATCGCCGTCGCGACCAGCAACCACCCTTTTTCGGTGACGGCCATCCCATCAGCCTGACTCCGTGAATCGACTGACGCAGGTGGCAGGTGAAGATGGAAATAGGGCTGAACAAAATCGAGGGTTCCATCGGGCTTCCGCTGCCCCGACCAGACAAAGCGCCCGCTGTAGTCCGCGGCGAGAACCAGCGATTGATCCGTACTCAGGACAACGCCATTGACTCCGGAATACCCACTCCCGGCGACTTGATACTCTCCGCCGCCCGCCGGAATCATCAGGATCCGCCTCGATTTCGGCTCAGAGAAATATACCGTGCCATCGTGAGCGACCACGACATCGTTCGGTTTGACGCCTTTTGCATGAATGAATTGCTCTCCGGTTTCTATATTCCACGAAACCAGCTGACCGGGCGTTCTTTGACAGCCATACAGCGTTTTCCCATCGGGCGAAAAAGCGAGCCCGTTGGTGTTCCCGGTATTTTCCTGAAAGTGGGACACCTTACCCTCTCTATCGACCTTCCAGATTTTACTTTCCTCGAGATCGGAGAAATAGAGATCGCCCCTGGCATTAACTGCCGGACCTTCGGTGAATCCGTGACCTTCACTAACCAATTCCCAATCCTCCCCGGGAACGAGGAACTCTCTTGCTTTACTGTGCGATTGGTCAACATGGGTTCGCACGACCGGATCCGTCTCCCAGCCTTCCCAGAGCCACTTCATCACCTTCGGGAAAATTGCGTTCCCGTGCTTTCGGTTATGTGAACCCTCACCCCACTCATGATTCACTTCGTAACCGGCCCACTGGAGAGAAGCCAGCATGTCCTGATTCGCCACCCACCAACTTCCGCAGTAGATATTGTTATCGTTCCGACCGTCCTGGAGAAAAATCCGCAGTGGTTTCGGCTCCGTTTTCCGCACCAGAACCGGTAGTTCGTTACCACCCCGCAAACCGACATAAGTCCCGACCGTGGTATAGATACGCCGGAACGAATCGGGCCTTTCCCAGGCAGCCACAAATGCCGCGATGCCACCGGAACTCGATCCGCATATCGCGCGGAGATTGGGGTCGGATGTGACATTGATATCTTTCAATGCCACCGGCAAAATTTCCTCGATTAAGAACCGGGCATAGCGATCGTCGACCGCATCATATTCAAAAGAGCGGTTATACCTCGCGAGCACATCTTCGCTGGTCTCCGGAACCACTCCGGGGTTGATAAATACTGCCACGGTAGGCGGCATCGCCTTTTTATGGATCAGATTATCGAAAACCGTCGGCACATTTTTCAGGTATCCTTTCCCATCCTGAAATACCATTAAGGCAACCGGTTCCTCTTTGGTGTATTGCGCCGGAGTATAGACAAAATACTCCCGCGTCGTTCCGGGGTAGATCTCGCTCCCGGAAAATTCGTGATTCGTCACCCTCCCCTGCGGCATCCCGGCCTGCTTTTCATTATCCGGATCGACCGGATACGGACCCTCGGTCGGTTTCTGCTGGGCGTGCAGCGAGACAGAGAAGCAAAGAAACAGGAGACAGCATCGATTCATGACAAAAACGGACCGTTCCTTAGAAAAGGAACCTTGTCAGGCCGAATTCGGGACGCATTCACTTCCGGACTGGCGAAGGTAGGCGAGCCGCTATCACCCAAAACAGGAGACAGCGGCTCGCTATTCCTTTCGTGAAGCAAGGTTTAACATTCGTAAGCGCGAACTTGGGTGAATGCCGGATGCCTCAGAAAAGGAAACTTTCACATTTGTGACGATCCAAAGCCGGGATCATTGGTCAAAATTGATATTTTTCTCAAACATAAATCACAATAATGATAATTATCACGCTCAATAAGTTTTTAAATTTTATTGGATTATTTATAAAAACTGTAATAGAGTAGCGATGCGAACTTGGGTGGGTGCTGTTATTACAACATGACGGCGCAAACTCACAAAAACAGACCTGGAAAACCAAAGAGGGTTTTCATTTCTCATCATCATGTGGATGATAAACTGAGCGAATGGATGGCTGACATTATCCATTCGAGAGGTCGTCGTACTTTTGTCGCCCAGCGGGATATTGCGGTTGGGCAAAACGTGGCTAAAAAAATCCGCAAGGCACTTTCGAAGAGTGACGAGTTGGCCGCAATCATCACTCCGGCAAGTTTGGACAGCCAGTGGGTCTACAATGAGATGCTCACGTTCTGGTTTCAGAAAAAACCAAGAATCATCATCCTATACGGCGTGAAAAAGAAGCAGGTGTTTAAAAAGTTCTCCCACTTATTGGAGGACTCCAAAATCATCTCGATTGATGAAATCGATACCTACTTCGATGAACTCTAAGATTCCGGGACGACTTGCCCTAGAACTTGTTCTTCCACATCATCGACTCGACGGGGAGCGGACTGCGATCGTTATACTTCGCAGACGCTTTCTCGCTGTAGGGAGTGAGGACTGCGCCCTCGACCCGGAAGTAGATCAACTGCCCGATCGGCATCCCTTCGTAAACCCGGACCGGTTGTTTGACGGAGATTTCCAAGGTCCAGTGATTACTGAATCCGACGTCACCTTTTCCCGCTGTCGCATGAATGTCGATCCCGAGGCGCCCCACACTCGATTTGCCCTCCAGAAAAGGAACGGTGTGATGGGTTTCGGTATATTCAATTGTCGAGCCGAGATAGTTAATCTGCGGCTCTAAAACAAACCCTTCCTCCGGCATTTCGAAATGCTCGATTTCGTTGTGCTCTCTGGCATCGAGCACCCGGTTTTTGTAGGTTGCGAGATGTTTGCTGAGGTGCACGTCGTAGCTGTTGGTGCCGAGACATTCCCGGTCAAATGGGTCCAACACGATCTGACCACACTCGATGGACTTAAGGATTTCGTCGTCTGAAAGTATCATATTTCTCTATCGGTTTTTTTCGAGTTTGCCGGTCAATTCGTCCGCCTGACAGGTAATCTCACTGCGATCCCCGAGGTTTTTGAGGCTGACCTCCGGGAACTCTGCTCCAATGATTGCCGCAAATTTCGCGCCCATCTGCTCAGCATTTTGAAATTGTTTCCCTACTTTCGCCGGGGCCATCGAAAAAGCGGTGCGCTGTCCAGCATTGCGTAGGTCCTGAATGACCTTGCTGGCCTCGGCCCGCTTCTCTTCGTCTGCGATGATAACAAATACATCGATACTCTGGGATTCCGCGATTCCCGCTTCGAGCAATTCGTTCGGCTTCTCGCTCTCACGAACCAAATCGGTAATCACCATATCACCCATCGCAAAACCACAGGCCGGCATATCGACGCCGCCGATCACTTTCAGTAATTGATCGTAGCGGCCTCCCCCGGCAACCGCACGCATCCCTTTACCAATATCAAAGATCTCGAAAACCGCACCGGTGTAGTAAGCGAGCCCGCGGACGATCCGTAAATCAACTTCGAGGAATTCGCCAAGCCCCCGCGCTGTCAGATCGGCGGTGATCGATTTCAGCGTATTGGAAGCTTCCGGACCACTGCTGATGAAACCATCGATATCAGCCGGCGTTAACCCAAACTGACCGAGCGCTTTTTCAAAATCCTCCGGCTTGGTCCGCTCCATTTTGTCGATTATTTGGAGAAACTCACCGGTCTGCTCCTCAGAAACGCCCGCCTTTGCGGCAAACGTGGTCCACGCTTCGCGATCGCTGATCCGAAGACGGAAATCATCGGAAGTAAAGCCCAACTCCCGCATGATATCGATCGAAAGAGCCGCCAGTTCTGCGTCGGCCCCGACATTTTCCTCGCCGAGGATATCGCAGTTAAATTGATAGAACTCGCGTCCCCGGCCTTTCTGATGTTTCTCGTAGCGGAAAAACTGACCAATCGAAAACCACCGGAGCGGTTTTTTAAAATCACGTTGCCTCGCCGCCGCCATCCGCGCCAGAGTGGGCGTCAGCTCGGGGCGCATCGACACGTCACGACCGCCTTTGTCCTCGAAACAGAAAAGCTGAGTCACGATCTCATCACCGCTCTTCTTTTTATAAAGCTCGGTGGGTTCCAGAATCGGCCCTTCGTATTCGACGAAGCCATACCGCTTCGCGACGGTACGCCACACGTTGAACACGTAGTTACGCGCATCGCATTCGTCCGGGTAAAAATCACGGAACCCTTTTAAGGTTTGGAAGCCCTTAGCCATGGCTGATAGTAGCGTGGAATTACCCGAAGACAACGGTGCGATTGCCAAAGACAAGAGTTCTCCGGTTGATGTGCAACCAAACGGCCCGGCTCAGAACCGTTTGTTCCAAATCACGCCCTTTCCGGATAAACGCTTTCACCGAATCACGATGCGACACCTGGGTCACGCCCTGAGCGATAATGGGACCTTCATCGAGATCTTTCGTCACGTAATGCCCCGTCGCACCAACGATTTTTACACCGCGCTTAAACGCGGAATGATACGGCCGGGCCCCCGGGAAAGCGGGCAGGAACGAGTGGTGAATGTTGATGATTTGATTCGGCAACGCTTCACACATCTGATTGCTCAGAATCTGCATGTATTTGGCCAAAATCACCATCTCGCAGTTATTTTCCTTAATCAGTGCGATCTGCT
Organism: Verrucomicrobiales bacterium; assembly: GCA_029213005.1. Classification (GTDB taxonomy): domain Bacteria; phylum Verrucomicrobiota; class Verrucomicrobiia; order Verrucomicrobiales; family DEV007; genus Arctic95D-9. Next base: position 73,570 of record JARGPI010000025.1, on the reverse strand, counting down.
TTTGCTCCTGTTCCTGCTTGTTCTCCTTGGTGATCGGGAGGTGGTGGAACGGGATATCAAATCGCTCGGCGGCCGATCGGAGATCCTCACGGTTACTGATGATCAGAGGAATCTCCATCGCCAGCTCCCGGCTTTCATGACGGGAAAGCAAATCGTAGAGGCAGTGATTTTCCTTCGTCACAAAGATCGCCACTCTCGGCAGGACATCCGAGAAATTCAGCGTCCAGGTCATCGAAAATTTGTCTGCCAGCGGAGCGATCGCCTCACTGATCTTTTCGCGATCAATTCCGAAGCCATCCACTTCCCACTCAATCCGCATGAAAAAGGCGTTCTCATCGCGGTCCACATGCTGATCGACATCTAGGATATTCCCCTGGTTTTCGAAGAGAAAATTGGAGATTGCAGCAACGATACCCGACTGATCCGGGCACGAAATGAGTAGGATCGCGGTCGACTGATTCGGAGTGGGCTTGCTGGCCATGAATAAAGAAAAACGAATATTCGAATATTGAAATGGGGACTTTGAACTTTTTGCCCCATTTAAAAAAAGAAAGTGCTCGAGGCGGGAATCGAACCCGCACGGATCGCTCCACAGGATCCTTAATCCTGCGCGTCTACCAATTCCGCCACCCGAGCATATAAACTCCAAAAGAAAGCCTTCGGAGCGGAAGGCAGAATTTGTAATTCATTTTATCGGCTGTGCAAGCAAAGTTTGCACTGTATCGTCTGCCAAATCGTATTTTTTTGAAGAAAAGTCCCTATGCCATCATAATTCCGGTTCAAAACGAGGCTGCCGTGATCGGTTCCACCCTCGACGAACTCCGGGAAATCATGCCGCCAAACTGCGTGATTTCGGTGGGATTGAACGCCTGCAGCGATAAAACCCGCCAGATTTGCGAAGAAAAAGGCGTCATCATTGGCGAAACGGAGCACTCCGGCTACGGCTGGGGATGCCGGGCCGCGATCGAAGCGGTCGATCAGACCTGCGATCCCAGTGCCTACGTTTTTTTCGCCGGAGACGGGGCCAACGATCCTCGCGACCTGGCGACCCTGATAAACGCCTTCGAAAGCGGTGAGGAAAATTTCATTATCGGGATCCGGAAATTTGAGCTTCGCAGCTGGATCGACGAATTTGGACGCGCCCTGCCTAACCTGATCCTCGGCCTGAGCTGCGCCGCACTCGGCGGACAATTCTTTCACGATCTCGGCCCCCTTCGGTTAATCGAGCGGGATTTGATGAAGCGTCTCGATCTCCGGGAAATGGTTTGGGGCTGGACCATCGAAGCCCAGATCCGCGCCGCCCAGCTCGGGGAATCGATCCGCTCCGTCGAGACCTCGGAACGTCCCCGCCGGGCCGGAGAGCAAAAAGTCAGCGGCGTGTCGATGAAGCGCTCCTCTCAGATCGGCTGGGAGATTCTAAAAGCAGCATGGCGAACCAAACAGCGAACCGAGTAAGCCCCACAAGTAGAGGAATCCGTAAGGATTTCTCCGCGCAACGCCGCCGAGCAATGAAAATAGAAATCCTTACGGATTCCTCTACTGTTATTCGCGCAATTCGCGCCCATTCTTTTTCATTCGCGTTAAATCCCTTCCACACTTGCGTAACCCTAACGCGAATGAAGAGAATCCGGCACGATGAATTTTGGATATAGAAATCCTTACGGATTCCTCTACCGTTATTCGCGGTATTCTTTCGCGAGCTTTTCCCAGCGCGTTTTGAGCGTCTCGAACTCTTCGGGCTTCTCTGCTTTCAAATCAGTTTCCTCATTAGGATCCTGTGATAGATCGAAGAGAAATTCGCCTTCCTGCGGCGAATTGACATATTTCAGATCCCCCCGACGCAGCGCGGCCCAGCCTTTCCGGTTCAACTCACTGTGCTGCCCCGTTTCCCAGAAAAACTCCCGCTCCGGCGATTCAACCGCTCCACCTCGGAGCAACCCGGCAAAACTCGATCCATCAGTCAGCGGAGCCGTCTCGCTGATCCCGCCCAACTCGGAGAAAGTGGGAAACAAATCAATCGCCCAGTAGGGATTCTTTACTACACTCCCTTTTGTTATCTTACCCGGCCAGCGCATCACACAAGGCACCTTAATACCACCTTCGAACAAGGTCGCTTTCTGCCCCCGCAACGGGGTATTACTACCGCCATAAGTGGGGTCGCCGCCGTGGTCGGTCAGAAAAATCACCAGAGTATCCTCCGAGATTCCATTTTGATCCAAAGCATCCAAAACCTTCCCCACCCCGTCATCGAGGCTCACCGTCATCGCCGCGAATTCCCGGCGGATCTTATCTTCGATTGAATCAACCCGTTTCAAATCGGCAGCCTGAGGTTGCATCAAATTGACCGGTTTTTCATCCGCTGGACTATATCCTTTTCCAAAGTGAGGCGCATTGTAGGCCAAATAGAGAAAGAACGGTTTATCTGAGTCCTTGCTCTTACCGATATAGTTAACCGCCTCTTCGGTAATCAACTCAGTGGCATACCCATTCTCACTTTTCAGTTCCGTTCCATGATACCAGTCCGGAATAATTCCGTAAGTCATCGTAAAAAAGTCAATACACCCGCCAGTGTGCCCCCTGAAGAAATCGAATCCGCGATTGGGTGGCAGCAAATCCACCGAACCATGCCCGAGATGCCATTTCCCGATCAAAGCGGTCTCATACCCCGCCTTCGATCGCAGCCAGGAAGCGATCGTTGTTTCGTCAGCTTTGATCGAATTGGTTTTGTGCTCATCCGCCATGAACATCAGCGCCGACAGCAACTCATCCTCCGAACGGCTCGGATTCCGCCCCGTCAGCAAGCCAAAACGTGACGGCGTACAAATCGACGAAGCCGAGTAAAACTGATCAAAGCGAACGCCCTCCGCCGCGATTCGATCAATGTTAGGCGTCGGGATCTCCGAACCATAGCAGCCCACATCATTCCAGCCCTGATCATCCGAAAAAATCAGAAGGACATTCGGTTTCTCAGCGCCGGAACAAAGAGCCGCCGCAAACCAGAGTAACGGGAACAAGGTGAAAAATTTCATCACCCATTTTGGTAATTGATCCCTCGATTGTAAAGGCAATTACCGGACGTCAACGAGACCTCCATTCAAACTCGACAGAGATAAAAATTTCAGGTTTCATGATCAACATGTTTCGCCTTCTGGCATTGATCTTCATCCTCCTGGAAACCCACCCTCTGCTGGCTTCCAATCTCGTTGTCCAGCATCCTCATTATTTCGGGATCGATTGTGTCGCATTGTCCGACGACAGCAAACTTTTGGCGACGGCAAATGCTAGAGGTGAGGTAAAAATATGGGACTCCCATTCAGGCCAGCTTTTGCAAACCCTGTTTACGTCCGCAAACCAATCGGAGACCCTTCGTTTTGATTCATCGCATCGCTACATTGGACTTGAGCAGATGGGAGGAGCAGGAACCGTATGGGAATGGAGAACCGGGCGTATTGTATTAACCTCTACATCGTCAAATATCGTTTCATTCGATTTTGTTCCGGAGACCGAGACCTGTGTCGTATTGGAAAAGAGCGCGCAAGTAAAATGTATATCGCTGAATACAGGCAATTCCAAATGGTCCCTGAAATCGAATGCACGGCTGCAGTCCATCCGATGCCTAGGTAAAAATGAAGCAATACTCATTGGGTTTGCCGGCGAACTCACAATTATCGATCTAAATAAAGGCGATATTATCACCGCGATTTCGCCCGCGCCCAACTCCCCTCAGTTACCAGCGGCCTTATTTAGTGTTTCAGTCGACCCCATTAGCCGCAGCTTGTGGCTGGGCGGGCATTCCGGACTGTTTCTCGCAAAGATCCCTCCACACGGAAACCCCTCTTTTCAGGTCAAACAATTGAGCCCGACTTCTTGTTTCACGATTACCCCGGTTCCTGATGTGGGAATGGCATGCGCGGACGGGTCCGGAAAACTGACGATTAGAAATCATAAGGGACAGATCGTTAATGTATCAGACCAGATTCGAGGCGGGGCCGTTTCCTTTTCAAAGGGCAATATCGCCTCGGTAGAAAAAGGGCGCTGGAAAATTTCGTCGTGGAATGAAGGCAAAGCAGGACATCCCATCACGGAAAGCCAGGCACCAATCAACTATGGCAATCCCTTTCTTGAATCATCACTTTCCCTGAGGATTGACTATGACAGGAACAACCATGTCATTGCATTTCTCAACCGTGATGGCGAACTCTTCACCGTCAAATTAGCTCCGGGCCTTGAATGTCGTAAGCAGGGCACTCAACTAAAAAAAATCCCAACGGATTCACAGATTTCGTTTCTCAATTCTAAAGACCTCGTTCTGTTAACTGAAAAGGGAATGACCGTATTTGATCGAACAACCGGTGCTACCCTGTCCCAAACCCGTCCGGAAGGAATCTGGGACAGCTGGGCCCTAAGGGGCAGCCCTAAGGTGGCATTACGAACCAAAGAAAAAGAGTGTATTACCTATCAGTGGACCGGAAAAAGCTTTACGGTTTCCGGCAGATTCCCTACTCCATTTGGACAGGCTGTCTCACTGAATAAAGACGGGACAAAAGGAGTGGTTTTTCGGGATAATGGACCAGGCTCGGAAGTCGATTTCTACAATTTGCTCGAAAAGACATCAAAAACCTATCCAATCGGGAAAGGTATGAACATCGGAGGCCACGAGGTATTCTTTGTCCCCCCGCTCGAAAACGAAGCTATCATTTCAACTCACCAAGCGTGGAAAAAACTCAATCTATTGAGTGGTGAGGTGAAGGATATCAAAGCAATCACTGGTCGTGATCAGGATCTCCGAATCCTATGGGAACCCAGACCCATCCCCGGCGAAGATCAATTAGCGATTCACTACCATCCCGGATTTGACGATTCGTTTTCTGTTGTAAATACAGAAAACGGAATCACCAGATGGAGAGCCACACACTGGAGCGACCACGAAAAAATCCATAAACATCATCTCCTCGGATTCTCCCCGAATCACAACGGCATTTGGAGCTGCGGAGCGGATGGGCGCCCGGTTCTATGGGATCTAAAAACCGGCAAGCCTCTATTGCGCCTGACTCTCCAGGAGGAAAAAAGTGGGGCGATATTGGAAACCCCTCAGGGAAGCTTTTTAACGAACAACACCGAATCCGCCCTGATCACAAAGGTCGAGTTTGATCCCGATGGGACAGTTACCTGTTCCCCCATCGAGTTTGCTGCGGAAACCTCCACTGAGGTGATTACGATTCTGAATCTACATGGCTACTGAAGGTCGCTTCGACCTACAGGCTATGCATCCCCCACTCTCTCAAAATAAGGAATAATTCGCACCATCTCAAAAGGCTCAAAATGTTGATTAATTACGACTGCCTCGAAATTATTTAACTCACCAAGGGTTTGCAGCAAAGTTCGCGGCTCCTGACCTGACATTGTACCAAAGGTTTGCGAGACAATTCTTCGCCTTTGATTGCCATCGTTGTTGTGAAGATAAATTTTTGTCGCCAAATTTCCAGTCAAAGCCGGATCAAGATCCGTGGCGAACTGACTACCCGCAACTATGCTCAACCCAAACGCTCTGCCTTCACGAGCCATTTGCACCAGCTTTCTACTTTTCGAAGCTCTGTGAGCTTCGTCGAAGACAAAGAGACGTCTCAGCGCCCTCGGTTGTTCCCCGCGCAGCATATAACCGTGAGCTTGAATCAATAATAGCTCCGCAATTGCTCTCTTAATATTCTCATCCTCCGGCAAATTGGTGAATAGAAACACTGCCCTTTGATCGATTAATTCGGGAAAGCGGACCGATGCTTCCGTATTTGAAGGCATTAGGTTCAACCCTACAAGCAGCCCTAATCTATTGACCAAATTAACAGCTCCTCTCGGATTAATTTCATGAGCCTTTTCAATCACTTCTTTAATTCCCGGAGCCATTACGGAAGCAGGGTCCTGCCATTCGTTCACTTCAATCCCTTTATCGCCAAAGGCAGCAATCATTGCATCCCGAAAAAGTGCTTTTTGTATATCACCAAGCCGAAGCGCCTCGCCCAGAATACCCGCCACTTCAAATATATGCTCGATTGGTTGGCAACCCGATGGCGCAGTCGGCACAGGGGAGAGCGGATTGAATGGGATTCCATCTCTTAAATCATATACTTTAAAACTATGGCGTTCGGCAAATTCACCAGTGTAATCATTTTTGAAGTCGAAAATTAATATCGGCGCGCCATGATCAGCAGCACCAGAGATCAGTGAACGGATTAATTGAGTTTTTCCCGTTCCCGCATCGCCAGAAATTGCCATTCCGAAATTCGCTAAAGTGGGAGCCTTTTTCCGGTCCAAACACCAATAGGTTGATAGAGATGAATCCATGGTAGCGGTCCCGAGTAGAATCGCGAGTGCGTCTCTCGGATCTTCACCTGGGTCGGGAACTCTCATCTTTTCCCAACCTGGCTGTGAATCAAAGGGGCCAACTCCCTCAACTTCAGGAACCACTGGAGCCTCGTCTTCCACCGACTCATTTTTTGGATGGATGGGCATTGCTACCTCCACCTTCTCAATAACTTCGTGAGAAGCGGGAGGAGAAGGTGAAATTAACTTCCTAAAATTATCAATGTCGGCCAACTCAGTAAAAAACTGGCGTTGTTGGCACCAATCCTCAAACCCCTCTGCCCCCTCGTATTCTTCCGCGAAATCACGCGCCAGCCTCAGGCGAGTCCACGCATCATCAGGGAGTTGAAAAGCGCGCCCACCTGATTCAAGAATCTGGTTGAGCTGCTCGCCCGGTTGCACGTTGAGTATCGTCGCTTTACCACATCCGGAAGAATCCACACCGGGAATCGCTTTCTTTCGCACAATCGCTATATTAGCTTCGGGACTATTTTCAATCACCTCTGCCAATTGATCTCTGAGCTGCTGATTTGTATTCGGGACATCCGTCAGAGCTATTTTCCATCGATCAATAACCGATTCGCCATCTTGTGAGTATTTGAGATCCACAATCAACGTGCTAAAGCGCTCGTTGATGGTGTAAACCTCTGAGGTAATCGATTTGATTTCCGGAAATTCGGCTGCGGCTCGTGGCGCAACCCACGCAAGATCATTGGCTCTTTCGGAATCAGTGAGCTGGACGACGGCAGCAATATTGTCGTCTACCGCATCAGCCCAAAGTTTGTCAAAATCGAATTTCGGAATCGCCAGTGAATCATCGTTATCCTTTGAATTTAATTGATCTTCCCATTCGCCTTGGGAAAGAAAATCTCCTTTTACGATGGACTGTTTACGGTAGTTTCGGAGGGCGTTAAAAAAGTCACGCAAAGGGGAAAGATTGTATTTCTGCACTAACCAATCCGGAGCAAACATTTCGGCTAGTTGCGCGTTGGGAGACAGTTCCAATAACTCCAACAACCGAGCGGTTCTTTTTTCTACGCTTAATTTGATCTGCTCAACTGTTGGAAATTCAAGATGAACAGAATCGGTAACACCTCCTTCTATCCGACTTCTCTCAGTCTCCTTCAGGAGACCTTCATCTACCAGCTCCTTATATAACTCAAAATAACATGAAACTAACAATCCCACTGATGGGTTACCTTCAGCTAACCCTACGCCCGTAGAAAGCACTTTTTGGACTAACGACTCCGTCCCCAACTGCCAGGCCGTTTCGATCTGATCGAAAGCAATCACTAAAGCACTATCGATTGCGCCAACACAAAGAGCGAGATTCCGGAGATTTCTATCACCTCGGTTTCCATCGACATTCGATAAATACAGTTTTCCTATTTGAACGGTCTCTTCCGCGCCAAAGAGCCAAGCTCTTGCCCTGGGGTTCAGACGGAATGCAGTGAGAATTAGAGCTGCGACAAATTCGTCATCCGGCACTTCTCTTCCCTGCTCTCCGATAACCCGGCAAATTCGTAATGCCACATCAAGTGCCTGGTTTCCTATTTCCTCTTCGGTCGTTGAGTCACTGAATACGGCCTCTCGAAACCCATCGAAATACTCCCATGGAATAAAAATCGCCAGTTGATCAACTAATTCACGTAATGGACTGAATCCCGATTCCACAGCAAAGTCTTTTGACTCCAATTGCCGAAAAATCGAAGCAAAAAGCCAACGATCGACATCATTGATTGGAACATTGGCCGTCAGTTGAAGAATTGCAGGAAACGCCTTTCTCTCTGAATAGCACTTTTTCAGTATCTCTGCTACTAAAGTGTGCGTCTTGCCTTGAGCCCCACGCGCAGTCATCAGAAATATCCTCGCACTAGGATCAGGAGTCTGATTCTCACAGTGAAAGAAAACAGAACGAATTCCCTCCCGAGCATCGGAATTCATTTCTTCGATGTCAACCAACACCAACTCTTTAGCGGCATGAGTGGTTGCAACAGAATTGAAAACCAAATCGAAATAAGGAGATGAAAAGGTTTCTAGAGCTTTCATTTCTTACCAACGAGATGAACTTTAGTTTGGTCGTAAATAAGTTCAGAACGATCTCGCACGTCTTTGTCCACCAACCGAGGTGAGTCTAAACGCATCAAGGAAAGTAAGCCATTCTGACGAGCCGAGATAAGTCGCGATTTAAACTCTGAAAGCTTTCCCGCGTCCGGAAATTTCTTACCATACGCGTCATAAACTTGTGAGATCGATACACTATCATCAAAAGGTGGAGTCCTAAGCTCGCGGGCAATCTCTTTGACTTGAAGTGCAAATTTTGCTAACTCCTTTTCACCCTCCGATTTTATCGGGCCCTTGTCTGCGCCCTCCTCCGCAATTTTTGATGCCCTCTGTATCAACCCCGACTTCAATGCGTCCAAAGAATTGGTGTTTGCACCAACTGCACCACATGCTAATGCTTTTGTAGCAAGATCCAACCGGTTTTGTTTCGAACCAATAACTGAACAGAATATTCTTTTTGAAAATTCGTCTTTGATTGAATCAACTTTACCGCTCGCTCGTAAGTCAAAATCAGAGAACCGCTCGGTAAGAATCGACCAAAGGTAAGCAGCGCGAGCTTGATGTATCGTTACCTTTTCAATAGGACCACACTGAAATCCGAATAATTTGACAATCGTCACCGCTTCCAGCTTTGCCTGGTCACGCCTTTGCCGAAAAGCTTTCATCTGTTTTGGATCAAACCCTAATGCCATCAGAGGCAAAAATTGACCTACCAAATCTTTGCTCCAATCAAGTTTTGAGATGCTCTCTGGAAGCATTGAATTAAGGGAGCGAACACCGGAGTCCGTTATCGAGAATAAAGTGCCAGAGGCAACGATTTGTCTTCTCTGAATCGCCTCTTCGATGGCCAATTCATCGATTTCAGAATTCAACGTTCGAAGTTTTCTTAAAATCTCGGATTTCGAGGTTTTATTTTTTCGGGAACCGACAAGAACCGTCACCAGTAGTGAGGCGTCGATTGGAGATAAATTGGACAAATTAGGAACTGGACGTTTTATCATTGAGTAACTTTTGCGATAGCAAAGTTAACACGTTAGAAGGGTTGGAAACAATAGCGGAAGCCCTGATTCTTAGCGTTTTAATTCCATTTTTCGCAAAATCTTCATCACGACGCTCATCCCGCTCTTTCTGGGCCCGGTTTCGTTCATGATCAATTCCATCCACTTCAACCGCAACAGACCAGGCCGAAGAAAAGAGATCGATCTCGTAGGATAAACCGGAAGCACCTCGTCGGTGAACATTGGGTTGGAATTGACCTCGAAATGCGGGGTTTTCCTCAAGGAGCTTGTGTAAAATCTCTTCATGAGGACTTCGATAAAGCACCGCTGATTCCTGAAATTTCGGGCTTGATGGTTCATCCTCATTGAGCAGCACCAACCCCGATAGTACTGCAGCCACCAAGTCGGGATTAGATGGTTGTTTGAAAAAATCTCTCGCGAAGGTATCACCCACCACTAAAGCAAACTGATGCCTGACATAACTTTTCCGAAACTCCAGAAAATCCGCTAACAACTTTGCAGAACCCACTTCGGGAACGATTAGCAATCCTACACCGGGAATTTTCGCAGAAGATCGGGACGCAAACCGATAGACGTCCAACAATCTATCAGGATCAGAATGAGGAGCAACCCTCGGGCTCAATCCTGCAGAACAGCAATAAGCACCCCACACTTTTCGAGCACTGCCAAACGAACCGACAATGACCGAAAGAATGGGTTGTGTTCGACCGCTCAAATCGGCATGAGTTTTCAGCAATTCTTCCGGTGAAAGTTTTTCAGAAACGCGAGTCGATTTAAACATTTTGAATCCTAAACTGTAAGTTGTGTTCAAAAATTCGAAAGACTTTTGAATCACAAACAATTCATAACCAGCTTATATTGGATGGAGCGAAGACTACCTCCCTCCTAACTCACCGATTTTTGCTCACAAACTTCCTGCTTGATGCGCACCCCCAACACACGGATAGTGCCCCTATGACACTGCATCTCGAATTGACGGCTGATCAAGCTTCGTGGCTCGGAAAAGAAGCCGCTCAGCAGGGCATCGATGCGGCGGAGGTTTTGATTGCGGCCCTCGAACAAAAACGAAGTCAAAACGATCCTTTCCACGGTTTATCGGACGATCAAACAACTCTCGAAAGAGAGATTGGCACGAAGTTACCTGAGTCCATACAGGCTCGCTATGAAGAACTCTCCCTCAGATGCCGTGATGAGAAGCTGACCGTAGATGAACACGGTGAATTAATCGAGCTAAACTCGATCATCGAGAGACATCACGCTGCGAGGATAGCCAGAATCGCTAAACTCGCAAAAATTCAGGATATCGAGTTTGCAGAGCTTGCCTCCCGCTTCGGAATCGTTAGGGAAATCAAATAACAACGAAGCAATTGCTGTGGCAATTTCAAAACGGGATCGAATCGACGCCATTGAACGGGCTGCGGCAAGATGTGAGTATTGCCAAACGCCGTTGGACTACACTCCGGACCCGCTAGTCATTGATCATGCAATACCTTTAGTCAAGGATGGCACCGACCGCCTTGATAATCTCGTGGTTTGCTGCTGGGGCTGCAATGGACACAAATTTACCAGCACTACCGCCTACGATATCGAAACGGCAACAATTGTGGATCTGTTCAATCCGCGAATACACGAATGGAACGAGCATTTTCGTTGGTCAAATGATAGCACTTTTATCGAAGGCTCCTCGCCGGTTGGCCGCGCCAGTATTGATAAGCTCAATCTTAACAGAGACGGATTACTCAATCTTCGCTCTGTTCTGAAAGTGGTCGGTTTACATCCTCCAAAATAACCGCCACATCTCGGAGGGATATTTCACTCAAATTTTCCGCCCCAAACCCAAAAACTTACCGATTGAAATCTGGCGGGGTCGTCGGGATATTGGGCCATGTCCAGAACGACCGTAGCACAAGTTCTCCGCGCCTCAGAATCACCCGGAATGGTGACGGTGAAAGGTTGGGTTCGCACCAAACGCGACTCGAAAGCTTTCTCTTTTATCGAAATCAATGACGGCTCCTGTCTCTCGAACCTCCAGATCGTGGCGGATGCGACAATCGAGGGATATGAGGAATCGGTTCCCCACCTCAGAACCGGGGCATCGGTCTCGGTTGAGGGCGAAATCGTGGAGTCTCAGGGCAAGCAGCAGTGGGAAATGCAGGCGAAATCGGTAACGATGCTGGGCAATTCTGATGAGGATTACCCCCTCCAGAAAAAAGGTCATTCCCCGGAGTTCCTCCGCAGCATCGCCCACCTCAGACCCCGCACCAATCTGTTTGGAGCGGTTTTCCGGATGCGAAGCCGGATGGCCTACGCGATCCATCAATTTTTCCAGGAGCAGGGCTTCGTTTACGTCCACACCCCGATCATCACCGCTTCCGATTGCGAAGGCGCGGGCGAAATGTTCCGGGTGACCAATCTGGATGGCAAAACGCTCGATACCAAACCGGAAGAGGACTTTTTCGGAAAGCCCTCCTACCTGACAGTGAGCGGTCAGCTCGAAGGCGAAACCTTTGCCTGTGCACTATCAAACATCTATACCTTTGGCCCGACGTTCCGGGCGGAAAACTCCCACACCTCGAGGCACGCCTCTGAGTTCTGGATGATCGAGCCGGAGATGGCCTTCTGCGACCTGGACGATGATATGGCACTGGCGGAAGCGATGATCAAATACCTCGCCGCCGATGCGTTGGAGCACTGCGCGGAAGATCTGGAGTTCCTCAATAAATTTGTCGATAAAGGGCTCAAAGAGCGGCTTGAGTTCGTTAAGAAGCGCGACTTCGAACGAATCAGCTATACCGATGCGGTTGAGTTGCTTTTGAAGAGTAACAAAAAATTCGAATATAAAGTCGAGTACGGTCTCAATCTACAATCGGAGCACGAGCGCTATCTGACCGAAGAACACTTCAAGTGTCCGGTCACGGTATATAACTATCCGAAAGATATTAAGCCATTCTATATGCGCCGGAACGATGATAACAAAACCGTCGCCGCTATGGATTTGTTAGTTCCCGGCATCGGTGAAATCGTCGGGGGAAGCCAGCGGGAAGAGCGGCTCGATGTCCTTCGCGAAAATCTGAAACACCACGATTTGACCGAAGAGGATTACTACTGGTATGTCGATCTCCGTCGCTATGGCAGCGTGCCCCACGCCGGTTTCGGGTTGGGGTTTGAGCGTTTGTTGATGTTTGTTACTGGAGTGAGCAATATTCGCGATGTGATTCCTTTTCCACGCACCCCGGGCTCAGCGGAGTTTTAGAGAAGGCAGTTCGTCGTCTGCGGTGGCGAAGGTTGGGTTTAGGGGTTGTGCAGACAGTTTAAAAAACTGTCCTACGGCTAGACGAAATGAATCTGTGGAGAACTGTTTTCCACTGGCCCGACCCTCTCACCCCGACTGTACAGGGTACCGTCACAAACTGTACCCTGTACAGTCTGCTCTCCGATAATAAGATTAGAAAAATATCAATAAACAGGCAGGCTTTGGAAGTCTGTGGAAAAGAATATCCACTGCATCTTTTTTCGGTATGAACGATTTGGAAAATCAGCGAGTTGTGGTCTTCGGTGGCCTATCCGGTATTGGCCGCGCGGTAGCGGATGCCTTTCGCCAGGCCCACGCCCGGGTCTTCGTCGCAGATCTCGCCGCGACTGCTGACGAACCGGACTCGGCTCAGGTCGATATTTCTGATTACGAATCGGTAAAAACGGTAGTCTCTCATATCGCTGAAAAATGGGGCGGAATCGACCACGTGATTTGCGCGGCGGCAAAGGGCTCCGGCAAATTTGGATTTCCGTTCTGGAATCTCGATCCCGCTGACTGGCAGTCGGTGCTCGAGGTTTCTCTAGTGGGATCAGTCAATGTCGCGCATGCCTGTCAGCCCTGGCTTTGCGAGGGGGAATCGGAGGGCCGGACGGTTCTTTTCTTTACTTCGGTGGCGGGCCAAATCGGCTCGCAAACGGATCCTCCCTACAGCGCAGCCAAGGCCGGGATCGTTAATTTCACTCAATGTGCGGCTAAAGATTTTGCTCCCTATGGCATCCGGGTCAACGCCCTCTCTCCGGGAATGGTGAAAACGGATTTGAATGAATCGGTCTGGGCAACATCCCAAGCCAACATCCCGCCGGAAAATCGCGAAACTTATGCCGAATGGGCGGAGAAAAAGATCAAGACGATCGCACCTCTGGGCCGATGGCAGGAACCGGAGGAATTTGGAGCGATGGCGGTTTATCTCGCATCCCGCAAGGCACGAAACATCACCGGACAGACGATCAACATCGATGGTGGCCAGGTGATGCATAGTTGAGTTTTCACCCGGCTTCAGGCTTCATCGTGCTGTTGCCAGCGGCTCCCGCTTCTGATAGTTGTCGACTCAGTATGCAATTGCGATCACTTATCACCTTGGCCTCCATCACCTTCGTTTCACTACTGAGCCAACCGGTTCTGATGGCGGAAACGGCTCCCAAACTTCTGATCGAGGACGATTACTCGACGGTAAAACACCCCACCCGGAGGGCGGCCCGGGGGAACTGGGTGATCGCAGACGGTACCGCTTCAGTCGAGCAGGAGGAAGCGCTCTACAAGAAATACAAAAATCATGGCCCCATCATGATTTACAACGTGCCTCACACCGATGCGCATGCCGTGGTTGAGGTGAAGCCGGGCGATTGTAAAACGGTGGTCTTCACGTTGGACGCGGCAGAGGGCGGACACGCGTTTCGAATCATCTTTCGAACCACTTCCGGCCCTGAAAAGGGACCCTCGAGCCAGATCGTGACCTACGCCGCCAAAGAGCCGGGCGCGGAAAAGGCGAAACTGATCCCTTTAAACCGCAAAGACACTCCAAAGCTAATTAATAACGAATGGAACCGGATCGAGGTCACGGTCGTCGGCGAAGACGCCACGGTGGTTGTCGGCGGAAAAACGATCAAGGTCTCCCATCCCCGGATTGCTCAGGAAAAAGGTATCGCGAAGCTCGGTTTCTCCTTTGGAAAACTCTCGCTGCGCAAATTCACTCTCGAAGCGAAGTAAACGCTCAGTTCGAAAATGCCGCTTCGCCGATGTCGCAAATCAAGTGACCGGCGATAAGGTGGCACTCCTGAACCCGGGCCGTAACGGGCGATGGCACACAAAGGGCGACGTCGGCCAGCTCGGCGCATTTCGCCCCGTTTTCGCCGGTAAAGGCAAAGCTGGTCACACCCATTTCGCGAGCAGCTTCGAGCCCTTTAACTACATTTGCGCTGGTTCCGGAGGTGGAAATACCGACCACGATGTCTCCTTTCACACAAAGTCCCCGAACCTGGCGGGCGAAAATTTCATCATAGCCGAAGTCATTGGCACAGGCGGTGATGATCGAAGTGTCGGTGGTAAAAGCAATCGAAGGAAGCGCCGCGCGGTTCCGCGTGAAACGAACCACAAATTCCGCTGCGAAGTGCTGGGAATCAGCCGCGCTGCCGCCGTTTCCGAAAAAACAGATCTTTTTCCCGTCGCGAAGCGCCTCGACAACGGCATCGCCCATCTTTTCGATCGTGCCGGAGCACTGATCCCTGAATTTTTTGACGGTTTCCTCGTGATCAGAAATCGTTTGCTCAATTAGTGCTGAAGTTGACATCGCTTGGTCTAAAATGGTCGAACAGTTGTTGGTTTCTTCAAACGTTTTAATCGACGCTATCTTAATTGCAGGCTTTCAATAATTGAGGAAGGTTTCCCGATCTGTCAGATGTTTTGTAAACTCGCCATCCCGCTTCTGGTCTTCTTTACCCTCGTTTCCGCGGACGAGAAAAAGCCGGAAAAAGACCCCAACGTGATTTTTGATTCCGAGAGTGATTCCGCTCAATTTGCGACCATCTCAGGAATCTGGAAATCCTTCGAGGATGAAGGCGAAAAGATGATCCGCCTCTCTCCGGAACCGATCCGGGACAGCCGGGTGGACATCGGACCGATTCTACCGACCTACAATATTACCGTCACAGCCAAAGTGTTAGCCAAAGAGAAAGGCAGGCTAAAACCGATGATGGGAGTGGGGATTTTCGGCGACTTTGGCATCACGCTCCGGGTTGCTCCGGCCAGGAAAAAACTGGAACTCGTGCAATACGGGGAAATCATCGCCGATGCGCCCTGTGAGTGGGTTTCAGCGCGCTGGTTCTTCATCGAACTGACAATGAAAGCACAGGCTACCGCGTGGCGGCTCGAAGGCAAAATCTGGGATGCCGAAAAGGAGAAACCGGAGGCTCCGACCCTGATTCACGAGGCCCTTCCGGCGTCGATGACGCATCAACTCTACGGCCGGGCGTTTCTCACCGGAGCGCCCTACACCGGACTGCCGATTTTTTACGACAAAGTGACCGTCCGCAAAAACTGA
Source organism: Verrucomicrobiales bacterium (assembly GCA_029213005.1). Taxonomy (GTDB): domain Bacteria; phylum Verrucomicrobiota; class Verrucomicrobiia; order Verrucomicrobiales; family DEV007; genus Arctic95D-9. Next base: position 57,780 of record JARGPI010000025.1, on the reverse strand, counting down.
ATCCGCTTACAGCCCGGGAACACGACCGTAACCAATCAGGTTTTTGTGCTGACCGGGACGCAACACGTGCACATCAACTCCAGCACCGCCAACGCCACGGAGACTTTTGCTCCGCGCTCCATACATATAGAGTTTTCCATCGACTCCACGACCCATATAGAGCATCACGTGAGATACTTTGTGGCCCGATTTGTAAGTTCCGCCCCAGAAAATCAAATCTCCGGGCTTCAGATCACCGTGCTGAATGGATTTCGCCTTCTTGATCCGGCTGTGCTCCTTCACCCACTCATATTGCTGATAACTGGTCCGGGGAACATTCTGAACCCCCAGAGACGTGAGGAGGTGCTTGATGCTACCGGAACAATCCATCCCGCCATCGGAAGGCGATGAGCCACCAAACACGTAGGGCAGGCGCATTTTCGAGATCTCCACGGCCCGGCCGCGAACCGCTGAGATCGGGATTCCAGAGCGGTTTCCCGTGAAAATAGAGAACGATCGGGATGTCGTGTCCTCCCGCTTGCGCAACCATCCGGCGGGAACTTCCTCTGTCAAAAGCTGAGCTTCGGCCGAATGGAAACTTCCAACCAGAAATAAAGTGATCAGAGCAAATCTAATTGGAGACGAGACTATTTTCATGAAATGACTATATAAATAATATAATTATAATAATTTCCATATCAACCGGGAAACGGAAATTTCGGGAAGTTCAGGGCCGAAGTCTTGTCTTTAACGGCTCGGCTGTGTTAGGCTTAGGTTTTTGAAGAGGTCGGACAACTCCGGATTTCCAGAATCGAGCAAACCCACCGGAGCGGCGGCTGATTTGCTGGATTCCGAGGATTTTGGCTGGATCGACGGGCTGGAGTTTCGTTCCCGGCGTCGATCGCAGGATCTTTACGCCGGGCGGCATCGCTCCACACAGCTCGGCGGCTGCACAGAATTTGCCGATCACCGGCCGTATCATCCGGGAGATCCGCTGCGTCAGATGGACTGGCGACTTCTCGCCAAAAGCGACCGTCACTACATCAAGCGATTCGAGGATGAGCGAACGGTTTCCACTCTGATCATCCTCGACCGAAGTGGTTCGATGGATTTCGGGCTCTCAACCGATCGAAAATTTGATCATGCTCTGAAAGCCGCGGCCTGCATCGCCCGTCTCCTGCTTGGACATCGCGATCCAGTCGGGCTCGCCAGTTGGTATGAAAACGGTGATGGGCTGATTGTAAAACCCCGCTCCACGCCCTCCCATTTTGAGGCCCTGTTCGCCGATATTCTGAGCATACCGCCCAGTGGAGAGTCCTACCTCAAAGACCTCGTCATGGGGTTGATCCCGCTGTTTCCCCAGCGAATGCGCGTCATCCTGTTAAGCGACGGTTTTATGGACGATGCAGATATGGAAAGCATCCTGCAAACCCTGACGGTGCGGGGACACGAGGTCATTTTTGGACATGTTCTCGCGCCCGAGGAGCTTCACTTCACCTTTTCGGAAGGAACCCGCTTCGAAGACCTCGAAGACGAGGATTCCTATCGGGATATCGATCCGGCGGTTTATCGGGAAGCCTATTTGAAGCGTTTCAATCAATTCCTCGATGAACTCCAGGATCGCTGCACCCGCCTCGGTTGCGGCTATTTCCGACTCGCCAGCGATCAATCCGCCGGAGCCGCTTTGGCCGCTTTTCTACGACGCTGGAATGCGGGAAATTTCGCGCCGGTTCTGGGCGCCGATCAAAAGTCAGCCGTCGCAAAATGAGTTTTCTCGGGATTGGTTTTCTACTCGGACTGGTCGGAATCATCCTTCCGCTCGCGATCCATTTTTTCGGCAAAAGGCGCAAAGTGATTCAGCCCTGGGGCGCGATGCGCTTTCTAGATGAAGCGAAACCGAACTGGAAACGCCGCAGTCTGCGACTGCAGGATATTTTGATCCTACTGCTTCGGATCGGAGCGGTTGCCCTGCTTGCACTTGCCTTTGCCAGACCTGCCCTTCAAACGCCCCTACCCCTGGAATCGGCCCACGAAATTGTCATCATCACTGACCGGTCACTATCCACCGAATTGGTCAGCGGAGTTTCCGGAGAGATTCTCAAAAAGACCGGCCGGGCCCTCGATCAAATTCCCGCAGAAACCAAAGTGCATTTCTATATAGGGAGAAACAAAGTCCCTCCAGCGTCAGGAGAGCCTTTTAATAGTGAAATCAATCGGAAAGCCTGGCTCGCAGCGCTGGAGAAATCACCCACTACGTCAGACACACCTGACTGGACAGACACGATTCGTCTGGCATCGAACCGCGCCAATGACGGCCAGTCTCTCTCACGACAAATACTGGTGATTGCCGACGCCTCCCGCCACGGTTGGCCCGCCCCGGAAAGCGAAGTGTGGAAGCAGTTGATATCGGACCTGAAGAAAACATCGCTCTATCTCGCTCCGATCGGCATCGAAAGTGTTCTCCGGAAGCAACCGAATCTCTGTGTCGATCAGGTTGTCCCCGGGCAATTCCGAATCCAAACCGGGAAAGAAGTCACCGTCAAAGCGATAGTGACAAACCGGGGAACCACTCCGGCCCGTGAGATTGTTGCTGACTGGAAATCGGGAAATGAAGCGACCCCGCTCAGCTCCCTGCCGATCCCCGCTCTCGAGCCCGGAGCCTCGCATGAAGTGGTTTTTAAACGGGCCTTCCCCGAGCCCGGCCCTGTTGCGATTCGACTCGACTTGAAAAACCCTTCCGGAACATCACCAGTCGACGACACCGCTGCCACGGTAATCGATATCGTCGATCAAATTTCGGTGGTGGTTTTCACTGACCAATCACCGGACCGAACTAAAGCGTCCGATGCCAGTTTCGCTAACTGGGCCTTCGCAGCGGCGGCGGGACACCCGGAGAGCCTGCAGAAAAAGCCGATTTCTTACCAACCACTTTTCCACCTCGAATGGCTACCCGCGGACGCTCTCGCAAATACCGAATTGGGTCGTTACGATGTTGTCGTCTGGTCAGTGGATGACTTTTCAAAGCTATCTCCGGAGACGGTGCACGACTCCCTTCGCCAATTTGTAGAGGAAGGAGGCGGGCTCTGGTTTCGACCATCACGACAGGTCAATACTACCGATTACAACCGGACCTTTTTCCCTCACGAATTCGGCCTCAGCCCCGCAGGTCTAACGCTCCCCCGCGATCTATCGGAAGCCGCAATCGGATTGCGACCGGCGGATCAGGAAGACCTGTCACCCCTCGCTTCGATTGCGTTTGCCGCTCTGGATGAACTACAGGTAAAAGGTTATCTCGAAACGACTCTGCCCCTGCCGGCATCGAGCGAATCGCTTCTCGAATTTGCCGGAGGAAAGTCTTTCGTGATTCGGCGCTCGATTGGTAAGGGTGAAGTCATCCTGACAACTCTTGATTCCAATCCCGAATCAGGAAATCTCGCGGCCTGCGTGGGATATGTGCCCTATGTCCGGGAGATGCTCTGGAAACTGGCATCGTCACGATCGCCGAATCGAAATTTTAAACCGGGAGAGTTTGCTATAAACGAGATCCGTATCGATCGCCCGGGCCTCCATCTCACGGAAAATGGTCAGCCAATCAGTGTTTCGAGAATCCCGGAGGAATCGAACCTCGAATCGCTCACCCGGCTGGAAGCCGACCGACTCGACCGAATTGAAGGTCTCGAACTTCTCGATTCACAGCTGAATTCTGATCTGAACCGTCTCAGCACCCGCCTTACCGCCGATGATCCATCTAAAAAAATGGAAAGACCGGTCCAGACCCGTGAAATTTGGTCCTGGCTGCTCCTCGGATTGCTTGGATTCCTCGTGTTTGAGGTGCTTTTAGCTCATCAACTGCTCTCCCGACGACGGGCCGCGACGCGATAAAACGAAAAAAAACGCGGCGACAGCTATACAAATCGCCGATTTTCGCCGTTTCCTTGCCATGGATCAGTCCCGATCGCCTTCACACGAACAATTTACCCGCTTGCTGGTGACCCATCAGCGGCGAATCTACGGGTTTATTTACACTCTGGTTCAGGATTACGCGGCGACCGACGACATCCTCCAGGAGACGACAACCGTTCTGTGGCGGAAATTTGAATCCTTCGAACCGGGCACCGATTTTGGAGCCTGGGCGCTTCGGGTTGCCCGCTACAGCGTTCTCGAGTGGCGCAAAAAACAACAAAAGCTCCCTCTCCCGATCGATGACGAGTTGCTTCTCGACCTCGCCGGAATGGCCGGGGAAATACAGTCGCACGATACCTCGAGCCGTCAAGAATCGCTGGAAGATTGCCTTATGTCACTCAACCAACGGGACCGGGATCTCCTCGAACAGCGCTATACCCGGGAAGAATCGGTAGTAGCGATAGCCAAAGATTCCGGACGGACCCGCGACGCCGTCTATAAGATCCTCGCCCGGATCCATCGGGATCTCGGCCTGTGTATCGAACAGAAACTCAATACTCTCCACTCCCTATGAAGCCGGAATCATTCGAAACATTACTGGAGCGGTTTCTCGATCAGGACTTGAACGAGTCAGAGAAAACGGAACTCATCGATAGACTGAAAAACGATCCCCGGGCCCGTGAAATCTATATAACGAGAATGGCGATTGGCGCGGACCTGAATCACCGTCTGATCCCCGAAGAACCACTCCCGCAAAAAACTGAGCAGATGCTCTCTTTCCGACCTCAGTTTATGCTCCTCGCGGCGACGCTCACCTTTTTAATCGGAATCTTTGCCTGGATTCATTCCCTCGGCCCCAAACCGGTCGCGACGCTCCTCTCCAGTGACGGCGCCGCCTGGGAAAGCTCACTACCAACTTCCCCGGGAAGTGAACTCGTTCCCGGATTCCTGAAACTGAAGACCGGGGTTTCAACGATCCGATTCCGCTCCGGAGCCGAAGTGGTTCTCGAAGCGCCCGCCCACCTTGTTCTGGAAACTCCGATGAAAGGCCGCCTTTTGGCCGGGTCAGCCGTCATTGATGTCCCCGAGTCTGCGATCGGGTTCATTATGGAAACGCCCGATGGCTACGCCGTAGACCACGGCACGCAATTTGCCGTGGTGGTAGATGAATCGGGAAAAAACTCGACGTTCGAAGTGTTGTCCGGGGAAATATCAGTCCACCATCCGCCAAGTGGTGGGGCACTACATCTTTTCGAAAATGAATCTGCCCATGCCGCGAAAAAAGGTGTCGCCCGCCATGACCATGACGCCGAAATCGGCAGTTTACCGGAACAGCCCCCGGGTATCCGGCTCAACCCAACCGGCCCGGAAGTCACCGTGATTCGCGATCCCGAATTGGTCGATAAAATCCATCCGGATTTCCTGATGGCAAAACACAGTTCCTTCCTGAGCGGATACGACCGGCGCTCCATCTTTTCCTTTAACCTGAGCGAGGTTAAAACGGCAGAAATCGAATCCGCAAAACTCCGACTGATCCTTGTCCCCTGCGGCATCGGCTTCGCCGCCCGCCTCCCGGAAATCTCGGATTTCTCTATTTATGGCACCACAGCAAATGTAACCGGATCCGTTGATTGGCAATCGGCTCCGAAACCCGAAGACGCAACCCCGCTCGGCTCCTTTTCGATATCAAGGGGGCAACGGACTGGCAGCTTTGGTATTGAAACCCCTGAGTTGCTCAACTTCCTGAAAGCCAACCGGGATCGGACCGTAACCTTCATCCTGACTCGCGACACCGACGAGGCAAAAGGCAATGGAATGGTTCATGCCTTTGCGAGCAGCAGCCACCCGGAAGCCTCCGGGCCCTCACTGGAGATTCAGTAAAAAATCGATCCGGGGCTGTGCCCTATCTATTCATCAGACATTTTAACTACTAACTATGAAATCGCCTACCCTATTAACCTATGCCTGCGCGATAGTGACCGCTATCGGCATCAATCAGAGCTCCGCAGCAGAGCCCCCGTTGAGTATTTCCGGAATCTACCCGCATTTGACGATGCGAAATGATGAAGGCGAATGTGGAACCGGTGCAGTAGTCCCCTGGCAGGGCAGCCTCTGGGCGATCACTTATGCCCCCCACCGCCCCACCGGCTCGTCCGATAAACTTTACGAAGTCACTCCTGATCTCACCCAGAAAATATTCGATGGCAGCGTCGGGGGAACTCCCGCCAACCGGATGATTCACCGCGAGACAAATCAATTGTTGATCGGGCCCTACCTGATCGATTCAAAAAAAGCGATCCGCGTTCTGCCTTCGTCAAAAATGTTCGGTCGACTCACCGGCAACGCGAGACACCTCACCGACCCGGCAAAAAAGGCCTACTACGCAACCATGGAAGAGGGCCTTTACGAAGTCGATCTCACAACCCTGGAAGTGACCTGTCTGATCCGCGACAACCACGACGCGGCGCCGAAAGAAGGGATCCCCAGTGATCTGGCAGGCTACCACGGCAAAGGGCTCTACTCCTCACAGGGACGCCTCGTCTATTCCAACAATGGCGAACGCGGCAATGAGGCCCACACCGATCCAACTACCGCATCCGGAGCCCTCGCTCAATGGTTTGGAGATAAAGAAAACGATTGGGAAATGGTACGGAGAAATCAATTTACCGAAGTCACCGGACCCGGCGGCATCTATGGAAATGACAAGCCGGAAAGCGATCCACTCTGGGCGATGGGATGGGACGCCCGCTCCTTGATTCTGGCACTGCTCGAAAACAAAGAATGGCACTACTACCGCCTCCCCAAAGGCAGTCACAGTTACGATGGCGCGCATGGATGGAACACCGAATGGCCGAGAATTCGCGAAATAGGCGAAGAGAATCTTCTCGCTACGATGCACGGCACCTTCTGGAATTTCCCTTCCGGGTTTTCAGTAAAGAATTCGTCCGGCATTTCGCCCCGCTCCAACTACCTCAAAGTGATTGGCGACTTCTGTCGCTGGAAAGACAAAGTGGTTTTCGGTTGCGACGACTCCGCCAAGTCAGAATTCCTCAACACCCGTCATTTCAAAGCGAAACATGGCGCTGGCAAACAATCGAACTCCAATCTCTGGTTTGTTGATCCCGCGCAGATTGATCACTTCGGCCCCGCGATCGGGCGCGGCTCGGTCTGGTTACGGGAGGATGTGACTTCCGGACAGATCAGTGACCCCTACCTTTTTTCCGGCTACGATCACCGCCAGTTGTTCCTTTCAGGGAAGAGTAACGATACCTTCACTCTGGAAATCGACCGCGAAGGAAACAACACCTGGGAAGCGCTCCGTGAAATCACTATCCCGGAGAAAGGGTCTCAGCTCATCATTTTTGAAGAAAGCGATCACGGAACCTGGGTGCGCCTGAAAAGTCATCAGGATTCCACAGGGATCACCGCTCACTTTCAGTATCGAAATACCGACGACCGGACTGAAGAAAACGACCCGGTATTTGCGGGGATCAGCACCGTAGGGGAAAAGTCGAAAGGCGGTCTGATGCAGAGCCTTTCCTACGAAAGAATGGGAATTGTGGCCACCGACCTTGACGGCAAACTGGGTCAATTTTTTGATATCAATCAGAAGCTGGAAATCACACCCTCTGACGACACTAATCTAGGTACCAAAATCACCAAAGAAGTGATGCCTCCAGATTCCACTTTCAAAGTCGACGAAGCCTCTGTGATCTTAATTGAAGGAGGAAAGCAGTATCGACTACCGAAAAACGACGCCTACCGGACTGACACACCCGTGGCCAGGTCAGGGAAAAAACTTCTCGATTTCCTCGATCAAAGTGTAGCAATCGGCTCCCGCGCAACGGTTGCCTCAACCCATTCCAGTTATGAAGCGAGCTATGCTGTGGATGGCATCATTCAAGATGACGACAAACGCTGGATTGGCGAAAGCGGGGCGTGGATCGAAATCGACCTTGGCAGCGAAAAGAAACTCAGTGAGATCTGGGTGATCACCGGCTGGAAAGGCGAAACCACTTATGCGGCGAATAGCTTCGATATCCTAACGAAACAAAATGGCGAATGGGTTAAGCAGACAGAGGTCGAAAAGAACTCTGACATTGAATTCCGCCATCAGTTGGAGACACCGGTCCAAACTCAGTTTATCCGGGTGCAGTCCAATGACTCCAGTTATTTCCGGGTTTACGAGGTCGCCGCTTTTGAGGAAAAACTCGACATCGAAGACAAACCGCTTTTGGCTAAAACACCGCGCGTCTGTCGGGAGGTCGCTACCGAAAGGGATCTACTAAACCTACACGGCACCTTTTACGAACTACCGGCGCGAAACGCCCAGGGTCTTGCCAAAGTCCGGCCGGTGTCGACTCACAATCTTGCGATCCACGATTTCTGCTCCCACAACGGGCTGCTTTTCTTTACTGGCCTGGATAGTGAAACCACTGGCGATCACATCTTCCGCAGCGAAGATGGAAAAGCGGCAGTTTGGGCCGGCGTGGTCGACGACCTCTGGAAACTCGGTAAGCCACGCGGCAAGGGAGGCCCCTGGAAAAATACGAAAGTTAAAGCGGGGAAACCATCCGATCCCTATCTGATGACAGCCTATGACAAAAAGTCAGTCACGATCGAATCCACCTCGCCAACGTCAATCACTCTGGAAGTGGATATTGACGGCACCGATCTGTGGATTCCCTATCAGAGCTTCGATGTCGCTCCCGAAAACACCGTTGAACATCAGCTCCCCGATGGTTTCAGTGCTTATTGGATAAGAGCAGTTTCAAAAGATGATTCAGAGGTTACCGTGCAATTCGAATATCGTTAAGATTCGATTGCACGACTTATGACCGAAACCCTCAAGAAAATAGTATCAGGTGCTCAAACCGGTGTCGACCGGGCAGCACTTGATGCAGCTCTAAATCTCGACTTTCCCTGCGGCGGCTGGTGTCCTCAGGGACGAGTCGATGAGTTCGGAACCATTCCGAACCACTACCCGGTGAAAGAGTTAAAACGCGGCGGATATCATCAGCGTACGCTTCAAAACATTATTGATAGTGACGCCACGCTGATCATTTACACCAATGAATTGGAGGGAGGAACCCAGGAAACTCTGTTCCGGTGTATCAAACAACGAAAGCCCTACAAACTCATCGACACCCGCGAAACCTCCGCAGCCCGTGCTGCAGAGCTGACCGGCGAGTTTGTATGTCAAAAATCTATCGCCACCTTAAATGTAGCCGGCCCCAGAGCCAGTAAGTGGCCCGAAGCTTACGATTATACTTTGGAAACCGTTGAAGCCTTGATTAAACACTTTCTTTCCGATATTCGCTGAGGTGTCCGAGGTCATTCCGTTACTCAGTAAAATTGCGATCTGGGCGGCTATAGCAGGCTGGACAGCCGCAATCATCGGCAGATATCTCGACAAAAGCTTACGGACTCTAAATATCCTCTGGCTGGTTTCACTGATATTCTTTTCGATCCATGTGATCACCGCTTTTCATGGCTTTTACCAATGGAGTATTCAGACCGCACTGACGGAAACCGCCCGGCTCACCGAACAGGTGACCGGATGGAGGTCCGGTATAGGCTTATGGGTCAATTTTGTGTTCTTCGCCTGGCTGGCGGCGGACTATATCGATAGAGTTCGCAAAGGAGAGAAGTATTCATCTGCTCGAAATCGAATCGCTGAAGCTATCATTCTGTTTATGATCCTGAATGGCGCTGTCATCTTCGCCACGGGACCGGTGCGATGGTTTGGCGCAGCTCTGCTGCTCAGCATGGGAGCTACGATGGCCTACGCAAAATTCCGCCCGGATTAAACTTTTAATCGTTGTACCCTGTGCAGTTCAGGAGTGTACAGGGTACAAACATTTCGGACTGTGTTTCCAGAGATTAAAAAGCCCAAAGGGCTGATTCAACCTAGCCCGGGGCAGCGCCCCGGTTTTTGATACTAAGAAATTTTCAGCGCTGAAGGCGCGGGGCGCCCCGCGCGATTCAATCCGGCCACGACGATGGGGCCTACAAATCTAGTTAATCCCCAATTTGGATTTCTAATCGCCCTCTTTATCACTGTTTGAATCGCACTTTCAGCGCTCTTTCTGAGGGGCGTCCGAATTCCCGGGACACTGCCACCGGGCAAGTTTGAGTCGGGCCTTTGGCGCTGCGAAATGTTTGACAGGGTACAGTCGGAACCCGGCGGCCGGGAGCCACCACTACATAAAGTGGCTCTGCTATTCCGGTAATTTCGGTGCGCCCTCGGGACGTTGGTGATCGAGAATTTCGAAAGTGACTTTTCTTGTCATTTTGGGCGGCGAATTATCAAAGCCCGGTAATGGGTCAACGGGTTTCCCGTCAATTTCGGCCCAGCCGCAGATCATCGTATCAACCGCGCCGGATGAGTTCGAGGGTGTCAGCTCGAAACTGCGTCCTTCCCACAGCCAAACCCGATATGGCCCGAGGGACGCCCACTTATAGGGATTGGTTTCGCTGGCATTATCAGCCGCGACAATATCAGTGGGAACCCAACCGGCACCCGGAATAAAATACTCAACCCAGCAACGATAGCCGGGGTCGTGCTCTTTGTTTTCCCGGGAGTCGAGAAGACGGTAGCCATACTGCATCCGCGCCGCAATCTTCCGCGTTCTCGCCATGGCAATAAATAGAGAATGCAGATCGGTGCAGCATCCGCCGCCGTTTTGCATACAGTCATCAGCCGAACCGATTCCACAGTGAGGTTTAGTTGGATCCTTGGAGTAGTGATCGGCATATTCCGCCACTTTCCGAACCAGACTGACGGCCTGCTTTGCGACATCGGTTTCATCTCCGCAAGCCTCGAGAGCCATTTCTTCAACGGACTTGCTGGTGCCCATCAGAGGCACTGAGGTATCAAGATTGGTTTGGAAAAAGTCCGTCTGGATGTTGCGAGCCTTTGGCAGATTCTCGATTGGAAAATGCACTCCCTCCCGCTTCACGATACAACTGACCGTTACATTCAGATCTCCCGGAGGAGGATTGATCACTTCGGTATAGAGAAAGTTTCCCTGGCTCTCTTTCTGAGGAACGATCTTCCAATCTCCCGGGGCTTCCTGGACGGAGATGTCGAGAACGCGCTGCCAATTCTGATCGGATGGCACCGGAATCCATAGCTGAACTTTCCCCGCGCCCTCCGGCACATCCCGCAGATTAACGGTCTGAGTCAGTTTAACGGTGCGGTTTTCCAGAAAATCCGGAGAGATGATCTCCGCCGGTTCTTTGGCCAACGAAAAACCTGCGGTGAGAATAAAAAGCCACGCAAGCCTGTGGGAGGGGGATCGAAGTGATTTAAAAAATAGCGTCATGATCCTGATTGAGTTTGTGTTCGAATGGAGATTTCAAGAGAAATCACCCCTAACGGTTATTCGTACAACCACCGAAATTCAAATCAAAACCCTGTAGATTTGAGGCTTAAAACTTACGTATTTTAGTCATTTCTATCAACGCTAACTGATTTACCAGTAACTAAATCGGTAATCCGGCAACTTTTCCCATCACACCCCGTTCCAACACCGGGTTTAGAAGGCGCAACCATCACGGTATTGCTTTTCGAATCAAAACCCTGTTTCCTATTGGAAGGTAAATTATGAAACGTTCCACAATTGGCTACCTGATAGCGACTCTCCTCCTCATCGTGAATTCGGGTTCAGGCGCGGAACCGGAAGGCGGTGCCAGGGAAACGTTTATCGCAGAGACTCTCCCCGGTCACTTGATCGATGACCTGAATTTCACCAAGCCCGGCCACTGCCGTTTTACGATGAGGGGTTGGACCATCTTTTTGAACGATAAACTGGTGGGAATGGAGACCGATCTCACCCTGACGATGCTCCCTATTCTCGACCAGCAGCTCAAACGAGTTGTGGAAGCCCTTCCGGAGAGAGCATTGGCAGAGGTCCGTAAAGTCCCTATCTGGATCAATCCCACCTACCCCGGGCAACGAGGGAAAGCCGAATACCACCCCAATGTCGAATGGCTCGTTAACAACCATCGAGATCCTGAGATGGGGCGGGCCATCGAAATCAGTAACGTGAGGATTTTTGCCTTTGAAAACCGCAGAATGCCCTACCTGCTACTACATGAACTCTCCCACGCCTATCACGACCGCGTGCTCGCGGAGGGCTACCGGAACCCCGAGTTGAGAGCTACCTTCAAACGCGCGGAGAAATCCGGAAGCTATAACGAAGTAGCGCGCTTCGACGGCAACCGGACTACTACCGATAGAGCCTACGCGATGAGCAACCCGATGGAATACTTTGCCGAATCGAGTGAAGCCTACTTCGGTAAAAACGACTTCTTCCCGTTTAACCGGGCGGAGCTGCTCTCTCACGATCCGGAAATGCACGACCTCGTGAAAAAACTGTGGGGTGTGGATGAGAAAGAATGAAGCGCGGCGACGAAGTAAGACATCTTTTCACTCCCAACGACTTCAGTTGGAAGATGCGGATGCGTCAGGGAGCAAAATCGTTCTTCTCCGAAACCGCCGCTGCTGACTCCCCGCAAAAAGAACGCCTTCACTGGCTCGATACCGCACCGGAACTCTGCCTCGCGTCGTCGCCGAAAGGAGATGTGCTTATCCAGGATTGCTGGAAACTGGCTGCGGACTGGGAAATGCTACCAACACCGGTTTCCGAGGGAAACCTCATTGATCTCGGCCGCTTCTGGGAGCCCGATTTTATCCTGCTCGACGGTGCGACCTTCACCCTTGCAGCAGGCTGCGTCTGCATGGCTTCGTCCTGGGATCTTCAGGACTCAGTCGGCAAAACCCTCGATGAAATTCACGACCGCGTCCCGGGCTTAAACCGCTCCATAGGCCATTCCATCACCCGTTTTCTGGAACGGATCCCGGCAGATCAGAGTTTCTATCGTGAAAACTGGAGCCTGACCCGCTCGAATCAATTGAACTATCATCCGGCGCTGCAGCGCCCGCGGCTCGACTCTTCGATTTCACCCAACGAAATCTATCTCCGGATCGAGCATCAATCCTTTGTAAAAATCCCCCACGGTGTCCTCATGGGTATCCGAATCAATCCAATCGCCCTCACCGAACTCTCCGATGAACCTGAAATTTTGCAGGGCCTGCTCCAACAGCTTTCCACCATGCCCGAAGAGGTAGCGATATACAAAGGCCTCGACGCCGGCATCGAAAAAGTGATCGAAGTGATTAGCGAGCTGATATAAAATCAGGGAACTATGGTCTTCACCAAAGCCGGCAGGGTTTCGGTGGCGGGACCGATGATTGACTGGTCAAATACTGCGGTATTGACGGCCGCATCGAGATTGATTTCTGTAGTTGAGGCACCGGCAGCTTTTGCGATCTCGACGAACCCGGCTGCGGGATAGACATTTCCGCTGGTCCCTATCGCCCAGAATTGATCAGCTTCGGAGAGGGCGGTAAATACTTCTTCCATCTGAAATGGCATCTCGCCAAACCAGACGATGTGGGGACGCATCCCTTCGTCTTTTCCGCAATCCGGACAGACGTCTGCCAGACTCAGGTCCGAATCACAATCCCCGGAGACACCGCACCACGCACAACGTTTTTTAAGAAGTTCGCCGTGTAGATGAATGACCCGCTGACTCCCTGCCCTTTCGTGGAGATCGTCGACGTTTTGGGTAACGAGAAGGAAATCGTCCCCGAGATAGTTCTCTAGCTCGACGAGGACGCGATGCCCTGCGTTCGGTTCGACTTCGCTTAGCTTCTGCCGTCGGGCGTTGTAGAAGCGATGCACCATCTCCGGATTCGACTCGAAGGCTTCGGGCGTTGCGACGTCTTCTGGACGATGCCCCTCCCACAACCCATTGGCATCGCGGAAGGTTTGGAGACCGGATTCCGCTGAGATCCCGGCTCCGGTTAAAATGACGAGTTTTCCCGGCTTATCGCTCATTAACCCGGACTATTGAGATGGTTTGTCACGAAAGTTCCACTCCGGCGAACCCTTGGGATCCGGAGAGTGAGGTGTTTTCCCGAGCCCGAAGTCTTCGGGTTGATAATCGAGATCTTTATACCAGTTCGGATCTTTGATGAATCCGAAAAAGCTGGGATAAAACGGATCGACATAGTCCACATCGGCCTCCATCGGGATATCCAAACCTGTTAGATAGAAAGCCGCGTTTACGAGGAGGCGACGCAGATCGGGATTTACCAGATCTACAGACGCGCCCATCGTGGTGCAAAATGATTGCCCTTGAGCGGCTCCGTTCGGACCGACATAATTATGTAACCAGGCGAGGGCCTGCATCGGCTCATTCTGAGGGCCTTTGACGATCGATGAATCAGGAGCGAGGGATTCGGTGACGGCGCCCCGCAGCAATACGATATCATTCTCTTCATCGAGATGTTTGACTCCATATACATCGGATGGACCAAAGACATCGGAAACCCCTCGCAATATAGAATGCACGGAATTCTCTATATCAACCACGGCGCGGGCCCCCTGCTTTTTGTGAGCACCGTGGTGACTCACCCACTGTTCGCCGAGGATCTCGCGCCCCCATTTGCCGTAGGGGATCTTTCCAAATTTACCGTCGCCGTTGAAGGCGTGAGTCGCCGTGCGAATTCCGATGACGGGCTGTCCGGAGTTCAAATAATCGACGATGTATTGAGCCTGCTCCGCGTCGGGCTTGCGGAAGCGGGTTCCGATGATCATGAGATCGGCACCTTTCAGCTCTGAGAGACCTCTCAGTCCCTCCTGATTGTTAGGGTCGATATACTTGCCTGCTTTATCCCAGGAAAACACCACGACACAGTCAAAGCCATAATTTTGACTCAGAATTTTGCCGAGCATCGGCATCGATTCCTCGGTCCGATATTCCTCATCCCCGGCGATGAGAACTACCTTTTTCCCTTTACCTGGCCCGTCCAGTCCGGGGAGTCTGAGGACTTTGGCATCGTCCGCTGAACTGACGGATGCCAGAATGACTGCGGACACGAAAAGAGAGGCGAGGCACTTCATAGTGCCTCATCGTAGGTGGCGAATGAGGGACCGGCAATCTTAAAAAAGACGCGATTGGCGTCCCCAAATCGACTACTCCTCCGTCTCGCCTTTCCGAAATTTCAGGGCGGCTTCGATAAATCCACGGAACAGCGGATGCGGAGCCGTAGGCTTGCTCAGGAATTCCGGATGAAACTGCACAGCAATGAAAAACGGATGAGACGGAATCTCCACGATTTCACCCAGTTCACCATCGGGAGAGGTTCCGGCGAGAGTGAGCCCCGCGGCCTCGAACTGCTCGCGGTATTTCTGGTTAAATTCGTAGCGATGGCGGTGACGTTCCCGAATGAAGTCTTTTCCATACAGATCGAGCACTTTGCTGCCCGGCTTCAGCTTGGTGTCCCAGAGTCCGAGACGCATGCTGCCACCTTTTTTGGTGACCGACTTCTGCTCTTCCAGCAAATGGATGACCGGGTTGGTGGTCTTCTCTTCAAACTCTTCACTGTGAGCGTCGGATAATCCCAGCACATTCCGAGCAAACTCGATTGTCGCGATTTGCATACCGAGACAGATTCCGAAGAATGGAATGTTGTTTTCCCGGGCAAACTGAGCAGCGAGCACTTTACCTTCGATACCGCGTTCGCCGAATCCACCGGGGATCAGAATCCCGTTCGCTTTTTTCAGAATATCCTGGGCGCCCTCTTTCTCGATATCGGAGGAGTCGATCCGGTCCACTCTGACTTTGGTGTCGTTTGCGGCTCCGGCGTGGGTGAGCGCTTCGTAAATCGATTTGTAGGCATCCTGCAGTTCGATGTATTTCCCGACCACCGCAATCCGGACGCGGTGAGTGGGATTTACGATCCGATCCACCATGTTTCTCCACGCCACAAGATCCGGCTTCTGACGCTCCAGCCCGAGGCGATCGCACACGATCCGGTCGAGCCCCTCTTCGTATAGCTTGAGTGGCGCTTCGTAGATCGTTCCGGTGATGTCGACAAAAGGTATCACCGCCTCTTTCTGCACGTTACAGAACATGGCGAGCTTGTGTTTGATATCGTCATCGATCGGGTATTCCGACCGACAGACCAGAATATCCGGGGCGATACCGATTTCCCGGAGTTTCGCGACACTTTGCTGAGTCGGTTTGGTCTTCAGCTCTTCCGCTGCTTTGATATAGGGAATCAGTGTCGCGTGGATAAAGGCGACGTTTTCGTGACCCTGCTCGTCTTTGAATTGACGAAGCGCTTCGAGGAAAGGCAGACCTTCGATATCTCCGGTGGTCCCGCCGATTTCGGTGATCAGAATATCGGGAGCCATCTTTTCAGACACCTCATGAATCCGCTGTTTGATGACATCGGTGATGTGTGGGATCACCTGAACGGTGGAACCGAGGTATTTCCCGTCCCGCTCATTCTGAATCACGGTTTCATACACCTGGCCGCTCGTCAGGTTATTCAACTTGGAAAGTCGACCACTGGTAAAACGCTCGTAGTGCCCGAGATCCAGATCCGTTTCCGAACCATCGTCGAGTACATAGACCTCCCCATGCTGAAACGGACTCATCGTTCCGGGATCAACATTCAAATAAGGATCAAATTTCTGGATAAGAACCCGGTAACCCCGGTGTTCGAGAAGAGTTCCCAGTGCGGCCGCAGCGAGCCCTTTTCCAAGGGAACTCACCACACCTCCGGTAACGAAGATATACTTCATGAAGTTCGTAAATTTTGGTCCAGTATCGACGCCTGTTCTGGGGTGTCAATGCCGGGGCTTTGGTCTTTGGTTAGAATCACTTTTATGTCCGCTCCGTTCTCCAGGGCACGGAGTTGTTCGAGGCATTCGGTTCGTTCGAGGAGCGAAGGCGACCAAGCGACAAACTGCAACAAAAAGTCGCGACGAAATCCATAAATTCCTTTGTGCCGGTAGTAGGTAAGCCCCTCGATCGGCTCTCTCGCATAGGGAATCGGGCTTCGGGAAAAATAGAGGGCGAGACCGTTGGCATCGATCGTGACTTTGACGACATTGGGATCGTTCACGGCGGGATCGTCACTCGTCATCGGATTGGCTGCGGTGATCATCGGCAAATCGGGATCCGAGGTCATGGAAACAACCAGTTCATCAATCAATTGCGGGCAGATCTGCGGTTCATCGCCCTGGATATTGATGATGTGGGTCGCTTCGGGAATCTGCTCCGCCACCTCTGCGATTCGATCCGTCCCGCTGGGATGATCATCGCGAGTCATGATCGCTTTTCCACCAAAGGCTTCGACACCAGCCATGATCCGTTCATCATCAGTCGCCACGACCACCTGATCGAGGTTTTCACACTTCCGGCACTGGTCCCAGACATGCTGAATGAGAGGTTTCCCAGCAATCAGATGTAAAGGTTTCCCCGGAAACCGGGTTGAGCCCCAGCGCGCCGGGAGCACTCCAATGGTGTGATATTCCGCCATGGAGGGGACCTTCTCTCAGGATCGCGGGGGTACCAAGTTTTTTTATTTCACCGAAGATTAATTATCCCGACGACCTCCAAATCGCCAAAATTCTAGTTTTTATTTTACTTCGCGGAGATCGAAACTATCTAGGTTCGAAGAGAATCATGGAAATAGCTTGTCTGGATTTAGAAGGGGTTTTAATCCCTGAAATATGGGTCAATTTTGCGAAAAAAACCGGAATTGACGAGTTGCTCGCCACGACCCGGGATATCCCCGATTATGATGAGCTGATGACTCAGCGACTTCGGATTCTTGATCAACACGGTCTGAAAATCAGTCAAATTCAGGAGGTCATCGATACACTGACTCCTCTCGACGGAGCGGCCGAGTTTCTGGACTGGCTTCGCGGAGAGATGCAGGTCGTAATTTTGTCCGACACTTTTTACGAGTTTGCCGCGCCGTTTATGAAACAGCTCGGGTATCCGACCCTATTCTGTCACAACCTCACGATCGGGGATGACGGTTCGGTTCAGGATTATAACTTGAGAATGCCGGATCAAAAGCGGGAAGCCGTGCTCCGGTTCCGGGAATTGAATTTCACCACGATCGCCGCCGGGGATTCCTACAACGATACCACGATGCTTAACGAAGCGGATCGCGGCATACTTTTCTGCCCGCCCGACAATGTGATCGCGGAATTTCCCCAGTTTCCGGTGACTCTCGATTACGATCAGCTGAAAGCCGAATTCACGAAAGCACGGGAGGCCCTGCTGAAGTGACCCGATGAGAAAAGTCTTTCTCTATACCTCGCTGGCATTCACCGCAATCAGCCTGTTTATCCAATACCGGTCGATTTCGTTTGCCATCAGTATCGTCGAGTTAATTAGAGAGTTTGGTCAGGCATTGGCCAAAGGAGAGCAGTCCGATCAGATTCGCGACTTTTTCTTTTATCAGGCCGAGGAAATCCGGGTGTTTGCTCAGGACTCCTTTATCGCCCAGCAAATCAGCCTCGCCCTGCTCGCGTTTTCGATCATTTTCATGATCATCGCGATGCTCATGGAGAAACCGGCGGTGAGCGACAAAACCGAAAAGTAGCCTGCGGGTATTAATCCCCCGGTAAATTTTGATTTTGTACAGGGTACAGTGCGAGACTGTACCCTGTACAGTTTCCGGAATCGCCCCTCCTGAACTGTATTTTTTCAGCCCCGCGTTTATGATTGGAAACGCGGCAAGGTCGGCGGACTATGAAAGGACGGGAAAAAGAGGTCAGTAAATTGCTCAGTTACATTCTTCGACACGCTCCGGAGAGCGCCGGCATCACCTTGCAACCGGGGGGCTGGGTCGAGGTGGACACACTGCTGTCTCATATCGCGATCGCCCCACCCGTCAGCCGCGCCGAGTTGGACGAGGTCGTTGCCAATAACAGTAAACGGTAGAATAATAAGCAGGATCGAGATCAGCTCTCGTCCATCGCGATCAACTCGGAAATCGTAACGAAGGTATATCCCTGCCCGAGAAGGTGATCAAGCGTCCGCGGCATCGCATCCACCGTCGGCTTATGCAAATCGTGAACCAGCAGTATGCCGCCAGGGTAAGCCCCGTCGATCAAGCGCTGCGTCACCACATCGACCCCGGGACGCTGCCAGTCTTTGGGATCGCAGGACCACAGAATCGTGGGATAACCGAATTCGCGAAGCATAAGCTGCTTCTGATCGGCTTTAATCGCTCCGCCCGGAGGCCTCATACAACGGGGAGGAACCCCGGTCGCCGCCAAAATCTGCTGATGCGCTTCCGTTAACTCTTTCCTCAGCCCACTGTCATTCATCCGCGACAGGGTTCCATGAGTCACGGTGTGATTCCCGATCTCGTGCCCTTCCGCAACCATGCGCCTTAATAACTGCGGATTGTATCGTACCATATTACCCACCACGAAAAAGGTCGCTTTGACACCGCGATCTTTCAGCATATCCAGCAACCTCGGCGTGTTCTGCGGGTGAGGACCGTCATCAAAAGTGATCGCGATCACCTTTTTGCTGGTCTTAATCTTCGTATAAGTATCCTCAATACTGGTGCTGGTCTCCGATTCGAGGTTCGCTTTTTTCGTTGCATCCCAGGTTGGAGCCGGCAATCCCACCGCGAGTGTCTTTAGCGGAATCCGCTGAGCCGCCTCTGGCTTTGGAACGGTAGGAGCAACCACCGAAAGTGACGCAGGCTTTTGACACGCAGCAAAAGCAAAGGCGAAAATCACGCTTAAATAAGCAAATTTCATCAAATCAGGAAAAAATCGTCTCAACGTACGGAAAAGCTCCCGAAACGTCAAATGCCCATTTTGACCTTTCCAAATCCGAAAATCGATCAAAATCAGCGAAAAAACGCTTACTTTTATTAATTTCCACATAGTTGAGTAAAATTAATAATAAGCCGCCCTTTCTTATTAACCCCGTTTGTCAACAAAATCGTCGAATCTACGAAAAAGAATTATGAAAATTATTGCTTTTGTAGTAATTTCTCCGTAACCAAGCACAAATGATCCCAAAAAATAAAAAAATAGCAGGATTCTCTTTTATAGAGATGATGGTTACGGTGGCCGCCATAGGCGTATTGGCCACCATTGCCGTCCCCATCGCAAATAAAGCCCGTGCCAGCGCCAAGGCAACGAAACTGAAGACAGAAATCACCTCGCTAAATGCAGCGGTGAAAGCTTTTGTCGCCAGCGGCGGAAACATCGAAGCAACCGATTCGGCAATTGAAGTTCTGGAACTTCTAAAAGCAGAGTTGTCAGCGCAGGACAAACTGGACCATGTCGGTTACACCGGCGCCCATGTGGACCAACGCCTCACCGGCACTCCGATCGATGCCGACACACCCGGAACCCGGGCGGTCTGGGATTTCAACGGTAGACGCTTCGTCTTAACCGACGAACAGATTGCGGGCATCTCCGCTTTTGTGCTCAACGATACCGTGGCCAAAAGTACCAAAACCCGGGAATCCACTTCTCTTTTCAAATACTCGGACGCTGATGACAGCTGGGTATGGAAATACGGTGAAGAAGGTCGCAAGTTAGTAATCACTCCAACTCCGATTGCTACCACTCCAACTACCGAAGATCCTGATGAGCCCATCTTGATCACACTCGTCCCAATTGATAACGAGACACCTCCCGACCCCGACGGCACAACCGATCCGGTCGACCCTAACCGACTGTCTCCACCGACCTTCTCAATCAATGGTGGCACCTATCCTCTTAATCAGTATAAAATGGATCTCTTAATCGAGAACCCCAATACCGAAATAGCCAGCGCCATTTTCTATAGAGTCGGAAGCGGCGGCAGCTGGAGAGAATACTCCGAAGGTGAGACATTATCCGTCACCCCGGACACGGCAATCGATGCTTTCGTCTTCTCTTATGACCCAACCAAACATGAGTCCTCAACCCTGGCCAGCTCAAGCTATCGCTCCAATGCTGTGCAACTGGAACTGGACCTCGATGTCGACAGCACCAGCGTTAGTTATTACGATCTCGTAGACAGTGAAGTCCGGGTTCGCTGGCAGGTAACCAATTTGCATGCGTTTCCTGACTACCTGAAAACTGCAGGCTTCTTCTCCACCTATTGGACAGATGACTCCAGTGATCCCGCATACGGTTCCCGTAACTTCGGCGAAACCTATACCGCCGCCTACAATGGTGAATCAATGCGCCTCTCACCTTCAATGTGGGACGGCAACAGCGTTCTCGAAGTATCCGCATACGCTCAATCCAGAGATAACAACTGGATCAAACATTCCGAGAAACCATCGGTCGCTATCAGCATCGATAAGGAAGCGCTTCCAGCTCCGGAAATCGAACTACAGGAACTCGGCAACGGAAAATACCTGGTTCGCCTGAATCCTTCAGCAGATATGCCTCCCGGTGCAGAAATCTACTACAACTCAAACGGTAAAACCATGAGCTACAATGAGAACAGCGGCAACGTCGTTCACGGAACGCCTTACTCAGGCCCTTTCCAATGGGAACCCGAATTGTTGGAAGATGACAATGGCAACTCTGACGGAGCTACCGGATCAGTCAATATTGACCGTGGTAACGGCGATGTACCTATTCAACAGGTTGTATTGAAAACCAGAGGATCTCTGGTCACTCAGGATACCTCAGTTGCGTTCGACCCGATCGAAAGACCCGGCGCTGACACCATGCGTGGCGCAACCGTGAATGACAATTCCAGTCTGGAAATCACGATCGAAAGTATCACGATCAATGACAATGGAAAAGTCATCGTAGCGGATCAGGTCAACGTTCTGGATCTCAAGGTAAAGAACCTGAACTTTCCCAACAAGAACCTGAACAAAGTCACCGCCTATGAGAACGGTGTGAAACTCGGTGATGCGAACGATAGTGATTTCGGCGTTCATCTTGAGAAAATGCTGAAATCCCGTGATTTGCGTGACTACGTGAAGTATGACGGTAACAACAGCCTGCTACACGGAACACCCTACGATTTCGATGTAACCTTTGCTCCTTTGAGAAACAATGATTACCTCGTGGTTTCCGAGCGTTTCGGTAACTCCACTTTCGATCTCGAACCACTCGATGCCTCAGGCAACGTCATCGAAGACAGTAATAAAGTAGTCATTCGGGAATACTCCTGGAACACCGGTTACGCTCCTTCCGACGAGAGAGGCCAGCCTATGTTCCTGGCCGTGATCGACATCGAGCAATTCGGCGTTGATACCGATGCGAATTCTATCACTGGTTTCCGGGTCAATAACGACGGTGGTGCCGACTTCAAATTCTTCACCATCAGTGACAGCAGCTTCGACAACCGTCCCGTCAACTTCGCCGGTGACCTGACCGCAGCAGCTTACCCGCCAAAAAGCATGGCCAACTGGTTTTCCAAGAGTCCGACAGTATCCAGATCCGTCGAGGGTGGATACACCGATCCTGGCTCAGGCTCTAATGGTAACGGTAACGGAAATGGTAATGGCAACGGAAATGGCAACAATGGCCACGGAAACAACGAAGATGGTGTTGATGTCAGCAACCCTGGCCAGGGCCATGGTGGACCTAACGGCGAAGTCGATCCTTCCGGTGATGTCGATGATGAAATGAATAACGGTAATGGCAATGGGAACGGAAATGGTAACAACATTCCGGAACTGGAAAACCCTGTCGAAGCCTTTATTAACTTCGAGAAATTGACCACATCCGCATGGTTCCTCAACGAAGGTTACCTCGTGGTAAATGGAGTGGAACATCAATTCCAGACCAGTGACGACGTGCAAGGTGGAATGCTTGATATTGCGGCTATCGTAGATCCGGATGTGATCAACACGATCGACCTCAAAATCTATACCACCGGCCGTGTCTTAAGCGGCAACACATTCAATACTGTTGCTGAACGGACTCTCTCCTACAGCTCCGCTATTGACGGATTGGAATATATCTCATCAGGCTCCGGCTTCTCCGGCTATGACTCCTCTCCTGCCAAGGTGAGAGACGATAGCTACGGCGACGTTACGAAATTGACCTTCGCATTCGAAGATCTTCACAGTTACGACCCACTTAACTGGGGTTCCGACTATGACTACGATGATTACAACTTCGAAATCACCATGCCGGACTGGATCCAGTTCGAATTCGGCGGCCTGAGCTTCGGAGGTTCCGGAGACTACCCTGACACCACAAGCTCATCTTCCGGTAATAACGGAAATGGCAATGGTAATGGGAACGGCAATGGAAACGGGAATAACAAAAACAAGTAAACCCGGCTTCCAGTAACCAATTCGAAACGAATAGGCATCCCGAAAGGGGTGCCTATTTTTTTTGCACCTGTCCGAAACTGCGATCTAAGTCTAAGCGACTTGATCAAATTCGAGAACAACAGGCAGCAGGTCAATCGGAAGCTCGATTTCAGCGACTGCGGAGAGCGCTTCAACCGGCAGATCCGAATACGATTCGAAACGGTTCACGCCGACCGGCTCCGGCTCGTCATACAGAGAATCAACTTCCAGCTCGGAAAGATTCTGAAAATTCAAAAGCGTGACTGAAGGGAGGGCTTCACTCTGCTGAGATTTCACCGGCGGAATGGCCTGATCAAACTGATTCACCGACCGGAACGAGAAATCCCGTTGCTCGCCGATCAAAGTATCTTCCATCGTGTCAAACACGCTGCCTTCCACCGGGCTGGGGCTCCCGGAATAAAGTATTCTCGATTCCAGCGACTCCGCGAGGAATTGAGACCGTTTTGCTTTCGCCAAACTGCTGTTGTTATTTTTCTCCATAAGACTTCAAGGTTTTCCTAATTACCTATCCTCACTTTTGGGTTTTACGACCAGTTCTTTATGAATTTTTCGGCACGTAAATTCCGCAGGGTGAAGTGAGTGGTTACTCTCCGAACAAGCAGGATGTACGCCACATCGATTCGAAAGCAGCGGTTTTACGCCCCCTGATTCAAAAAAGCCATTGCGATCCGCCGTGCCTCTTCCACTAACAGGCTGTCACCCAGATACTCAGGGAATTTCATCCCCGGCAAGCCACTCTGCTGAGTTCCCAGCACTTCGCCGGGCCCCCTTTGAATGAGATCTTCCTCAGCAATCCGGAAACCGTCGCGGGTCTCTTCCATTATCCGCAAGCGGTCGACCGCCTCCACCGCTTCGGGATCACACATCAATACACAGTAACTCTTGTGCTCACCCCGACCGATCCGCCCTCTCAACTGATGCAACTGAGCCAGCCCGAACCGCTCCGCATTGTAAATCAACATCACGTTGGCATTGGGAACATCGACCCCGACCTCAATCACCGTAGTCGAGACGAGAACATCGGTCTGATGCGCCCGGAATTTCTCCATCACGACGTCTTTGTCATCGGCCGCCATTTTTCCGTGAAGCAGAGCACATTTGAAACCTTTGAGACGCTCCTCCCACAGCTTAAATTCCTTAGTCACCGCCCCTGATTTCACTTTTTCGGACTCTTCGATCAAGGGATAGACAATATAGACCTGCCGACCTTCAGAGAGCTGATCCCGCACAAAACCGGCGGCTTTATCGGTCTGATCCGTCATCCGAATCCCGGTGATGATTTTCCCCCGCCCCTTGGGCAGTTCATCGAGTATAGAAACGTCGAGATCCCCGTAGAAAGCGAGGGTCAAAGTCCTCGGAATCGGTGTTGCCGTCATTACGAGAAGATCCGGACGATCGCCCCGACTGACCAGCGCCTCCCTTTGACCGACTCCGAACTTGTGCTGCTCGTCGATGATGGCCAGCCCCAGTCCATTTTCAAAACCCTCTTTGCGATGGATCAAAGCGTGGGTCCCAACCGTCATCGTCCCGAGAGGAGAATCGGACGGAGACGTGTCGAAGAGCGGCAAATTCCCTCCGGAATCTTTACTGCCGGTCTGGAGCCGCACCTCAATACCAAGCGGCTCAAACCATTGCTGAAAATTTTGAAAATGCTGTTCCGCCAGAATTTGAGTCGGCGCCATCAGCGCCACATCAAAACCAGCTTCGATCACGTAGAGCGCCGATGCCGCAGCCACCAGCGTTTTACCGGCACCGACATCGCCCTGAAGCAATCTCGACATCGGTCGGGCCACCGCGAGATCCTCGCGAATTTCATCGATCACCCGGACTTGAGCACCGGTCGGCTCGAACGGCAAATCACCTAAGTAGCGCTTCACCAGCCCCCCTTTTCCGCAATGAACCACACCTCCGACCGAAACCGCGTTGGCTTTCTTCTTCAGCAGCTCCATTTGCAGCCAGGTAAACTCCTCCAGAG
This sequence comes from Verrucomicrobiales bacterium, assembly GCA_029213005.1. Classification (GTDB taxonomy): domain Bacteria; phylum Verrucomicrobiota; class Verrucomicrobiia; order Verrucomicrobiales; family DEV007; genus Arctic95D-9. The sequence continues at coordinate 32,737 of JARGPI010000025.1, read as the reverse complement.
CGAGATAGCGTTTCGCCGGCTCGATATCTTCCATCTTTTCCGGGTAGTGAAGATTGCGAATCGCTTTGATCCGGGTCATCCCACCCACCGAAGTCTCTTTGGGAAGAGTATCGGGAACCTGTTCGTCGGCCAGAGACTCCAAAACCCGAAAGATCAAAGTCCGGAGCGGTTTTTGGCCAATTCCGGAAGCCATCGGGTAAACCGGAACGATGCGACCCATGTGAGCTTCAAACATCCCGTCGTTTCCATCCTCATCGATGATTTCATACTCGGGATGATCCATCACAAGCCGCCGACCGCTCATTTTAGGTCTCCCGAAAAGCACCACCTGCTGCCCAACGAGAAAAAACTTACTCATGTACGGCATGTTGAACCAGCGACAGGCGATTTGGTGGTCAAAAATGGAATCGCCGGATGGCTTCAAGGTCATCTCGAAATATCGCCGACCTTTTCCCGCAAATTTGGTCTGACAATCATCAATCTCACCGCAGATACAGACGGACTGTTCCGTCGGGTTGGTGGGAAAGCTGTCGAAGCTCTTCCGATTTTCATGCCGACTCGGAAAATGCCCGATCAGATCCTCCACATTTTTCAAACCCAACTTCTCGAGGGCAGCTTTTGCCTTCGAGTCGAGCCGGGTCGCCGGAATATCCGCAACCGGCATGGAAAGAGAGATATCTGGAATCAAAAACGACATTTGGGTGTCCTCTAATAACGCGGACCCTTCAACCGCACAAACAGAAGTGCGCAAGAAATCCTCCCAAAAACTCAAGACGCTCGTATTCTCAAAGGTCATGAATCTGAAAAACTTAAGCAATCAACAACTCGCCTATCACGTGGGCAGACTCGCATTTGGAGCCTCGATTCTCGTTCACGGAGGAGTGCGACTTCCCAAGCTCAGCGCCTTTGCCGCAGGGCTTTCCGGCCAATTCGACGGAACGATTGTCGCCGGATTTCCCGCTCTGGCGATGGCCTACGTTATCCCGTTTGTTGAAGTCGCGGGAGGAATCCTGATTTTGATGGGACGACCTTTTGTTCGGTATGGACTCGCCGTGGTGGGGCTTTTAATGGGACTCTTGATGGTGGGTACCTGCCTGATCGAAAATTGGGCAATTCTCCCCTCGCAGCTACTCCACCTCGTCTTTGCCTACCTGCTGCTCTACCACCTCGAAGATTAACGGGACTCAATATCCCTTCATTTTCCACTCAATCACTTTACCCAGAGCAAAAGCGCAAAAAGAAAAGATCGGTACCCCGACGGCCACGATGACCCGGTGGAGAAATTCGAATTGATACAGCTTCCCGCACATAATCCAGGCAACCACCGTCCCCAGGATGAGAACCGAAGTCATCGCTGAAATCACATTGACCGTCTCCTCTTCACTGAATAAAGCCGGAAAAGGCCATGCAAACACCAAAACGAGGATCCCCGCGATGGCGATAAGCCCCGATCTCCACCACTGAATTCCGGAAATGAGCCGCGAATATCGTTCAGCCAGAAAAACCAGTCCCTGCAGGAAAAGCCAGAGAATCACAAAAGATAAATAAAAACCGATACCTACGAACTTAAATGCGCCGAGGAAAACCGGTGTTTCACCTATAAAAGTGATTTGTGAATCGAAGAGAGAAGCCATTTATTGAGATCCGGTAATTATACCACCTTGAGAATAATATGAAACCTGTCCTGCTCACTCTCTCGACTATTGCTTTTGCCTGCCTTTTTTCCTCCTGCGAAAAGGAGACCACGGGGACTTCGACTCAGCGCTCCGGCAAATTGACTGTGCAGACCACCAATTATCCGCTGTATTACTTCGCGCAGCGCATCGCGGGCGATCTCATCGATCTCCATTTCTCAATTCCCGGAGATATTGACCCCGCTTTCTGGGAACCGGGGGACGAAGACCTCGCCGCCTTTCAAAATGCAGATCTGATCATTACCAACGGCGCGACCTACGAGAAATGGGCCGAAACCGTAAGCCTTCCGACCAATACCCAGCTCGATACCTCGAAAGTGTTCAGCCAGGCCTATGTCACGGAAAAGGGCGGCACCACTCACAGCCACGGAGATGGAGTGGTGCATTCTCACGATGGGATCGCATTCACGACCTGGTTGAACATGGAATATGCCAAACTTCAGTCCGAAGTGATTCGCGATGAGCTGGTTAAGCAGCTACCGGAGTCAAAAGACAGCATTTATCAAAATGCAGCAGACCTGGCGGCTGATCTCGATGCGCTCGATGCAGCGCTCATCAAAGTCGGCGAAAATCTCACCGGCACGCCTCTGCTCGGCTCGCACCCGGTTTATCAATACCTGAGCAGACGCTACAAACTGGATATCGAATCCGTTCACTGGGAGCCTTCCGTGGTGCCCGATGACCGGGCCATCCTCGAATTGGAAGACAAACGCGAAGTCCACCTCGCCAATCACATGATTTGGGAAGGTTACCCCGCCGAAGAATCAGTCGCCAAGCTGGGAAAGATGGGCATCAACAGCGTGGTCTTCAATCCCTGCGGAAACCGTCCCGATGCCGGTGACTGGCTCTCAGTGATGAAAGAGAACGTCGCCGCGCTCGAGTCGATCAAATAAGAGAATGCTTCTCAGGCCGCCCGCCCCAGAAACATCCGTACCAAACTGCGGGCCTTTGCCTTACCCTCAGTTGAGAGGTGGGCCTCTTTGGTTGAGCCAATCAGGTAGGATTTCTCAAGTAAACCGCTGGTTGCTGAGGTAATATGAGCAATGGGCGGTCGTCCGTTCAATTTTACCTCATCATGAAGCGAACGACTTGTGAAAATTTCCTGCCCGTAGGATTCGTCGAGAATCACGGCGGCAAGCAAACACTGGTCCGCCAGCGTCAGCTCATACTCATCAATCCCCTGTAGAATGCGGCGGGCATCGTCGGAAAGCTGCGAGGCGGCCCGCTGGCCACCAGAGCTAACCGGTAAGTCAACCGACAGCTCAGACTGGCGACGAATCTTCAGCGCCAGCTGCAAATACGAGTTTAATTGCTCAAGTTCACTCAAACTGAACTCGGCCAACTCCTCGACTATGGTCTCTACACGTTCCAAATCAGCGCAAAAGATAACCTTAACTCAAAAAAAATCGAGAAAAAGGTTGCTCAATGAACTTAAAATGAGACTAATAAGAGCATTTTACTCATATTAGACAAATATTCAATGAAAATGAGTCTTTTTTGAAGGAAATCGCAAAACTGACACACAATCATGAGAGAATACGAGGAAATAACGATTTCACATGTGGAAAGTTTGATCTCCGAGGTGCCGCCTCTACGCGGTGCTCATCAAAGCAATTACTACCGTGGGCACGCCGACGGTGGCTGGGAAATCAATCCTTCGCTTTTCCGCATGGATCTGGAGAAGACCAATCATCAAAGCTGGCTCGATGTTGCCAACTCCAATAATCTCAGATTCAAACAGCTCGCTCCTTCTGATGTGAGAAGCCACATGGCCTCTGAACTGGAGTGGACCGCTACGGCATGTCATCACCACGCGCCAACCAACTTTACCGCCTGGTCGGAAGCCGCCCTCGTTGGACTCTACTTCGCCACTGAGGAAACCAAAGACGAAGCCGACGGGGCTCTTTGGCGCCTTATGCCCGGCACCGACGAATTTACGATTTTTCAGGATTACGAGCAGGTGCCAGATGCCCCTCGTTTCTATCATCCCCAGTATCGCACCGAAGAAATGATGGCTCAGCGCGTCTGCTTTCTGACCCATCCCTTTCCGGATTCGAACATGCCGCCGGTATCATTCGAAAACCGATACAACACTTCGGATGACCCGATGAATTTGTGTAAGATCACGATCCCGCATTTTGCCAAGCGCGACATCCGTCGCCAGATTGCAGCGCTGGGATTCGATTCCCGAAACATCTTCCCCGGCCTCAAAGGCATTGGAAGACAGATCGCCGAAGACATCTACACAAACTCGGATTCATACAATTGGATTATGTGAGGTCGAAGATATCATGGGGGAGCGGGTGAAGAAGGTAATGGCAGGCCTCGGGCATGCCAGGGAAGAGGTGGTAGAGAAATTGGATCATACGATCCAAAGTGCCGGTAAAATTGTGGAGGAAGGCAGCACCGGTGTAGCCCATCATGACATTCCCACCCGAACTCAAATGCTTCCTTTTCAAGTTGGTCACTGTCCCCTCGCCTCTCAACCTCTCTACTTGCCACCCAGCGTTGCCCACCCTCAACGACGGGTAATCCGCTCGCTGGGTCGGAAAATTTTCAACAGCTTGAAAACCCGGGCTGAAAACGTTAAAAACCGGTCAATCAGGGACATGGAAGAGTTTTCCGGCTCCCGTAACCCGGACAAAAAGGACCGTTGATTTAGAATCCCGGCACCGCTAGTCTTCAATCGTGAAGACCATATTCTCTTTTCTGACCCTACTCCTTGTCGCGGGAGTCAGCACGGCTTCTGACAAGCCCAATATTTTATTCATCTTCCTCGATGATTTTGGATGGAAAGATACGTCCTTCATGGGATCGGATTTTTTCGAAACGCCACATCTCGATAAACTCGCAAGCGAGGGCACGGTCTTTACCAATGCCTACTCAGCGGCCGCGAATTGCGCTCCGGCCAGAGCCTGCCTCATGAGTGGCCAATACACTCCGCGACACGAAGTCTACAACGTCGGAACCGGACCCCGCGGAAAAAAGGAACATCGGAAATTGAAGTATGTTCCCGGAACCGATTCCTTGAGGCCTGATATTACGACCTGGGCAAAGTGCCTGCAGGATGCCGGATACAAAACTGCCTCAATAGGGAAATGGCACGTCAGTAACGATCCCCTTCCCTATGGGTTCGATGTCAATATCGGGGGAACTCATTCCGGCAGCCCGCCCAAGGGATATTACCCACCTCACCCCAAAGCCCCCAATCTGCAGGATGCCCCGAAAGACGAATACCTCACCGACACCCTGAGTCGCCGAACCTGTGATTTCATCAGGGAAAACAGGGAACATCCCTGGGCCGTCTACCTGACTCACTTTGCGGTGCACACACCGATTGAAGCTAAAAAGGAACTGCTGGAGAAGTATCAAAATAAAGCACCCGGGAAGCAGCATAACGACATAAAAATGGCGACGATGATTCAAGCCGTCGACGATGGCGTTGGTAAAATTATAGCCGAGCTGGAATCTCATAATCTTAGAGAGAAAACTGCGATACTCTTTTTCTCCGACAACGGTGGCTACGGTCCAGCCACCAGCATGGCACCGCTTAAGGGATATAAAGGCACCTATTACGAAGGCGGCATCCGCGTCCCGTTTTTCGCCACCTGGCCGGGCAAAATTGAGGCAAACCAAACCAATGAAACCCCTATTATCGGGGTGGATCTCTACCCCACGATCTGCGCCATCGCCGGTGCGGAAAAACCTGAAGACCAAGCACTCGACGGCGTGAATCTCCTGCCACTTTTAACCGGGGCCGGAGAAACCGATTTGAGTAACCGTGAGCTTTTCTGGCACTTCCCCGCCTACCTGCAAAGCTACTCCCGGACCGATGAACAACCCGACCCCCTGTTCCGCGCCCGGCCCTGTTCCGTCGTAAGAAAAGGTAACTGGAAACTGCTCGAATACTTCGAAGACAATTCATTCGAACTTTTTAATCTCACTGATGATATCGGTGAAACCACCAACCTCGCGTCTACCGCACCGGAAAAACTCAGCGAGTTGAAGCAGGCTCTTTCCACCTGGCGCGAATCGATCAATGCACCGGTCCCCACCGAATTAAACCCGGACTACGATGCCGAAGTTGAGAAAGCCGCTCTCAATAACAAAGGGAAGAAGCGTAAAAAGAAATAATATGAAGTGGATAGGTTACCTTCTATTGGCGACAGCCCTGTCAGCCACCGTTGCCCGGACTGCAGAGCCACCGAATGTCGTTATCATCATGGTCGACGATATGGGCTACGGAGATGCGGGATGCTACAATCCCGAATCGAAAATCCCCACCCCACATATCGATCAACTGGCGGCCGACGGGATGCGCTTTACCGATGCCCACGCCCCCGGCCCGCTTTGCCACGTCTCACGGTATGGACTCATGACGGGGCGTTTCCCTTTTCGGAAACCGATCAAGTGGATCAACAATGCCGTGATCGATGCCGACCGCATGACGATCGCCTCCCTGCTGCAACAGGCCGGATACACCACAGCGATGGTAGGGAAATGGCACCTCGGATTTTTCGAGGACGAACAGTTCGCAGGCCCCTTGCGAGGCGGCCCCGTTGACCGGGGTTTTGATAGTTATTTCGGCATCCGTGCCTCGACCGATATACCACCCTATTTCTATATTCGCGGCAATCGCGCGGTAGTTCCACCCACCGGAACCATCAAAGCCAACCAAACCGAAGGATGGAGCCCGATTCAGGGGGAATTCTGGCGCGCCGGCGGAATCGCTCCCGACCTGAAACTGGAGGAAGTGATGCCCCGCTTCACCGATGAAGCGGTCACGTTGATTGAAAACCATACCGCCGATAAACCACTCATGCTCTACCTCGCCTACCCCGCTCCGCACACCCCCTGGCTTCCCGACGACGAATTCACGGGCAAATCCGGGGCAGGTCTCTACGGTGATTTTGTTACCATGGTCGATCATCAAATCGGCAAAGTGATCGCCGCTCTGGAAAAACAAAAGCTCAGTGAGAACACCCTCGTAATCTTTACCTCCGACAACGGCCCCGTGTGGTACGATTCCGATACTGAAAAATTCGGTCACGACAGTCAGGGCGGTCTTCGCGGTATGAAAGGCGGTGCCTGGGAGGGCGGTCACCGGATGCCCTTCATCGCCAAGTGGCCCAAAGCGATCAAACCCGGTTCGACCAGCGACCGGACGATTTCTTTCACCGATATCTTTGCGACTCTCGCCGAAATAACGGATTCCGAGATTCCTCCGGGGCAGGCCCCGGACAGCGTCAGTTTTCTCGCCGAGCTAAAAGGGGAACCGGCACCGCCCCGCCCCCCCATCGTTCTCGGAGCGGGAAGAAAACACTTTATGATTCGATCCGGAGACTGGAAGTTAATCAGCGGACCGGAGTCAGGCGGATTCACCAAAGTGGACCGCGAAGCGCTCAAAACCCAGCCTCCGGTCCAACTATATCATTTAAAAGATGACATCAATGAAACCAAAAACCTCTATGATGTTCATCCGGAAAAAGTTAAGGAATTACTGGCCGAACTGGAAGAGATTCGGTTGGAGTAAGCGGCATTCATGAATAACAGGTACGAGGTTTTCGAAAAAATTGGTCAGGGCGGAGTCGGAGTTGTCTACCGCGCCCACGACACCCACCTCGACCGCGAGGTCGCCATCAAGCGAATCCTCGTTGATTCCGGCCAGCCGATTGAAGAACTGACCGAAAACCTCATCGCCGAAGCGAGAGTACTCTCCGCCTTGAATCACCCGAATATCGTGACCGTTCACGATGTCGGCACCGATGAAGAAGGCCCTTTTGTGGTCATGGAAATGCTCCGGGGGCAAACGCTCGATCAAGTCGTCGAAAACGGCGTGATGTCAGTCGAGGACTTCAAAACATTTGCCGTGCAAATCCTCGAAGGCCTTCAGGCCGCACAATCCGCCAATTTGCTTCACCGGGATTTGAAGCCGCCCAATATTATGATCGTCTGGCTGCCCGGCCCGAAGTTTCAGTTCAAAATTCTCGACTTCGGACTGGCCAAGTTTGCAAGAAAACCATCCACCCAGACCGTCAGTCACGATGATTCGATTTTCGGCTCCATCTTTTTTATGGCACCGGAGCAATTCGAAACGCTCCCCCTCGATGGACGGACCGATCTCTATTCACTAGGTGTCATTTTTTACTACACCCTGACAGGACAACATCCCTTCCAGGGCGAAACGGTTCCGCAGGTCATGGCCTCTCACATGATGCACACCCGAATCCCCCTTCAGGAGCTGCGTCCCGACGTGCCCGAACATATCTGCGACTGGGTGGAGAGCCTCATGGCAAAAGAAATGGCAGATCGCCCGGCCAGTGCCGGAGCGGCGCTGGACACCTTCACCGAGACAGAAATCATTGATCACAAGCAACTTCGAGAAGTGGCCAGTAACGAAGCCGCGCTCGCCCACGAATTGCTCAACCAGTTTGAGTCTGAAACCAACGATCTGCTCGCTCAAATCCTGAGAGAGCTGGAATCCAATCGCGGAACCGACGCCGTTGAGACTGCTCAGTCGATCAGAGGAACCGCGGCAACTCTGGGATACAGCGAAATGAAATCACTCGCCAAAACTCTCGAGCAATACGCCGCATCCGACCCGGAACACTGCCGGGAAACCGTGAAAAAGTTCGCCGGAGCAATGACTCGATTGAAAGACGCCCACCTCAGGATAGACTGGGCAGGTTCATGAGCACCGCAAAAATCCTCATTGCAGACGACGGCCTCGTCATCCGCACCGTCGTATCCCGGAAACTGACCGAGGCGGGCTACGAGGTTGCCACCGCCTGCAACGGACAGGAAGCGATCGACAAAATCAATAGTGAACCCTTCGACCTACTCCTTCTGGATATCTACATGCCGGTTCTGAACGGGATCGAAGCCCTCCGTCAATTGCGACAGAGCTACACGCAAATCCAGCTACCGGTGATAATGGCCACGGCAAAAGACGAGGAAGCGCAGGTAGTCAGTTGCTTCGACGACGGCGCGAACGATTTTGTCGCAAAACCGATCAACTTCCCGATCCTCTTCGCCAGAATCGAAACCCAACTGAAGCTGAAACGGGCTACTGAAGAACTGGAACGTCTGAAATAGCGGTCCTGATTCTTTCAGCTTCATTACGATGTCCTGGGTTTTCCTTTCTATCCTTTCCGCGTTTTGTCTCGGCGGATACGATCTACTAAAGAAAAGCGCGGTGAGGGACAATGCCGTGTTACCCGTGCTCTTCTATGGCGTGCTCACCGGCGCAGCCGTCTGGCTGCCCTTCATCCTGCTTTCCCGGTTTTCGCCGGCATTGCTCCCATCGAGCTTTTTCGAAGTCTCAGCCCTCAGTGGCCGGGAGCACTTCTGGATCATTGTAAAATCGACTCTGGTCTCATTTTCCTGGCTGTTCGGGTATTTTGCGCTGAAGCACCTCCCTCTCACCACGGCCGGTCCGATCCGCTCCACCGGCCCGCTCTGGACCATCCTGATCGCCGTCGTTTTCATGGGCGAAAAGCCGACTCTCTGGCAGTGGCTCGGCATCACCGTGATACTTATTTCATTTTACGCCTTCGCCCTTGTCGGAAAACGCGAAGGCTTTCACTTCGGAAAAAACCGCTGGGTTTGGTACCTGGTACTTGCCACGATCCTCGGAGCCACCAGTTCGATCTGCGATAAATTTCTACTACAGAAAACCGGTCTCGATCCCGTTACCGTGCAAGCCTGGTTTTCGATCTACCTCGCCATTGTATTGTTCCCTTTCTATATCGGCTGGAAACGGGAATGGTGGGAAACCGGGCAATTCGAGTGGCGCTGGACCATCCCCTGCATCGGGCTGGGCCTACTCGTCGCCGACCTCTTCTACTTCACCGCCGTCCACGATCCCGACGCTCTGATTTCTGTCATTTCGCCGATCCGTCGCATGTCGGTTTTAATCACATTTCTCGGCGGGGTCATCCTCCTCAAAGAGAGACAAAATATAGTGAGAAAAGTCTTTTGTTTGATCGGTATGTTGCTCGGCATCTACCTGATCAACCAATCCTAACAAAAGCCCCAGCCCCAAACTGTACCCTTCTGTCCGGCTTGTACACCGGGACTGTACAGGGTACCATCATCCATTTCATTGCCCCGCCCCCGCCTCACTGAACAGATTCTGCCCGCGTCCTGCTCACTTTCTGCCCACTTTTCAATTTCAACCCCGGCCGGTTGTGCAGCCTCATCTGATTTGGTATGTCCGGAGTTATGAAAAAACTTTTCATTCTCTTACTGCTCGGACTGGGCGTGTCATCCGCACAGGACACGCCGGAACCGCCCGCATCGTCTCTGGAAACGACGGTGGTTACCTCCACCCCGTCGAACAGCTATATCGAGTCAAAACCAGCCCGCCCCGAAGTCAGAGAGTCCGCCCCGTCGCACCGCCCGACTGCACCCCTCGTCCTCAATGATGATTCACCCAACCGGATCGTCGATGACCTCGTCATCACTCCTTCCCGAGTGGTGGAGTCGAACTACGCCTCACCGTTTATCGTCGACAGCATCAGCGAAACCGCGTTGATGGAACGAGGGGTTCGCAGCGTCCCTGAGGCCTTCGAGCAGACGCCCGGTGTGCTCGTTCAGAAAACCGCCCACGGCCAGGGATCCCCCATCATCCGGGGCTTCACCGGCTATCATAATCTCTTCCTCATCGATGGCGTCCGGCTGAACAATTCGGTATTTCGCTCCGGTCCCAATCAGTATTGGAACACCGTCGATTCCCAGGGACTGGCCGGCATCGAACTCGTCAAGTCACAGGGCTCCGTTCTCTACGGCAGCGACGCCATCGGTGGCACCGTTCAGGCCATGACCCGACGCCCCACCTACATCGAAGATGGCTCCTATTCAGGCGGACGCACCTTTTCCCGCTACGCCTCCGGCGAAAACAGTTTCATCCAGCGGGGTGAATACACGATCAGTGAAGATGGAAAGTATGGATTAATCATCGGTGGCACCTATAAAGATTTCGGAAACATCAAAGCCGCCGACCTCGGCACTTTGCCCTACACCGGATACGGGGAATGGGATATGGATGCCAAACTGGAACTGTTTCTCGATGATGACACCCGCCTCACATTTTTCCATCAGCAAGTCCACATCGACGATGCCTGGCGGGTTCACAAAACGAAGTACGCTCAAAGCTGGGCCGGAACCACGATCGGAGACGAAAACGCCCGAACCCTCGATCAAAGCCGACTATTGTCCTATGCTCAGATCGACGGAGAAGCTCTCAACCCGTGGTTTGATCACTACTCAATTAACCTCTCGCACCAGCAGCAGGATGAAGAACGCTACCGCGAGCGGGCCAATGGGAGATTCGACTACCAGGGCTTCACCGTCGATACCGTGGGTGGTTTTGCTCAGTTCGACAAATACCTCGATTTTACCGATCTCACTTACGGCGCCAGTTACTATCACGACAGGATCAATTCCTTTAACCGGGACTACAATCCCGACGGCTCCTATCGTGGCGACAAAATCCAGGGCCCGGTCGGGGATGATGGCACTTACCACCTCGCCAGTGTCTTAATCAACTCTTCGACCGAAATCAATGACCGGACCCGCCTCGATCTGGGTGGTCGCTATACCTACGCCGCGATCGACATTGGAAGCGTCGAGGACACTGCCACCGGAAATGAAATTTCTATAGAAAACGAGTGGTCGAACTTTGTAGGAAGCGGCCGCATCTCCTACCGGCTCGACGAAATGGATCGCCTCCGTGCCTTCGGCGCCGTATCTCAGGGATTCCGGGCGCCCAACCTGTCCGATTTATCCCGCCTCGATTCCAACCGGAGCACCGAAATCGAGACACCAGTTCCCAACCTCGACCCCGAAAAGTTTATTACCTACGAAATCGGCCTGAAAGCCAATGCCGGAGCGGTGTCCGGAACGCTCTCCTACTTCTATACCGACGTGGAAGACCTCATCCTCCGGACTCCAACCGGTCGTGTCGTCGACGGCCTTGACGAAGTGACCAAACTGAACTCCGGCAACGGCCATGTTCAGGGAGTCGAACTGACCTTTAACTACGAACTCCACGACCAACTCGATTTCTTCGGTGGTTTTGCCTATCAGGACAGTCGCGTCACGACCTACCCGACCTCGGCGCCCGTTTTAAAAGAAGAAGTGTTAAGCCGCATTTTACCAACCAACGGTTATCTCGGAGCCCGCTGGGAATCGACCGACGAGCGCCTCTGGATCGAGGGAATCACCCGCATCGTCGATCGTGCGGACCGACTCAGCACCAGCGACATCCGCGACACTCAGCGGATCCCGCCGGGCGGAACACCCGGTTACAACCTCTGGACTTTGCGCTCCGGATGGCATACCACCGACCGCATCACGCTGAACACCGCTGTCGAAAATATTTTTGATGAAGCCTATCGCGCTCATGGCTCCGGGCAGAATGAACCCGGCGTCAATCTCATCCTCGGGGCCGAAGTGAAATTCTAACCTCTACTTCCCTTCCCAAAGCCTGAGGTGATCAATTTCACAACTACCGAAATCCACTCCTTTGAAATCGATTTGGTGATGCCCCGCCATATCGATTTCAGGACTTTCGAAAATGTGTTTTTTATCACCGATCTTCAGAAGCAGGACTCCTTTCTTCAATTCTATAGTGACATCGACCCACTGATTAAGTGGTAGCAACGGCTCCTCAACCACTTTGGTCTCCACGTTCTTTTTGATTTTCAAAGTCGTGGCTTTTTCGGCAAAAATCAGCGTATGGATGTGATGGCCCACATCGAGTAACGGGAACCGGGGATGATAGCTCTCTGCGTTGTAACGCATTCTCATCTTACAGACAAAATTCTCCGGAACCTGCTTCAGCCAGATAACCGGCTTGAGTCCGGCATGCGCCTTGTCACCCTTATCGAGCATCTTTTTTTGAAAGGCCCTTGAGGATTCGCTCCCTTTCAAAACTCCACCCTCCACGACCCAGGTGCTACTTTGGCGAACCTCCCAAAATTTCGGATTCAGGTCGCCATCGAAAGAATCCTCGTAAACGAGCCGGATCGATTTGAACAATTCGGGTTGATACTCAGCACTTTCCGCCGCCGGACTCCGGCTGATGAACCCGATTAACAAACAAGCGAGTGGAATACAAAATTTCATAACCATGGATTAACTCAAATACCGCTCCGCCACCACCCATTTCAGCCAGTTGTAGAGGAATACCTAGGGATTTCTTTCCTCCACGGGCCGCAGCTGCCAATCGCTTTGCAACGTCCCCCTTTTCCGTGTATCGCTAAGGGTTGCAATAAGGCGGCGTCACAAAACGTCTCATTCGAACAAGTTATAATTATGATGATGGAATCGAACCGCGCTCCCATTAAAATGCTCTGCTTTCTCGGCTTAGGCCTGCTGTCTCTCCCCGGTTTCGGGCAAACTGTGATCGAAGGCGGCCCGTTCGGGATTCAATTTTCCAACCGCGATGGAAAGATCGATGGAGCCGCTGCGTCGAGCAATCGCGACGTCGTTATTTCGCCTCCCGCTGACCTTAACAGCCCGACTCCCGGCTTCGGATACGCCAGCACGGTGCGCAATCCAACCGTGAGGCCCACCGCACCGAGGGTCCCGGTCCAGCAACCGCAATCCCCCGTGGGAATGCCGGCCATTCGAGCCGTGGACATTCATCGGATTCAGGAAATTCGGAAAATGGAACAGGAACTCGAGGTTCTCAAACTGACCAAAGAATCGGAGATCGTCTTTCCAGTGGACCGGCTCTTCGGAAGTGATCGATCCGCCTTGACGCCATCAGGCCGGGCGCTTCTTAACCGGGTGCTGGCCTATATGAAACTGACTGGAAACAGCGGAGTCAAAGTCACCTACACCTACTTTCTCCCCGGCAACCGCAGCGACGCAGACGGAAGTGAACAGTCACTTACCGTCGCCGATTTTCTGACGGAGAAGTCCGGCCTTTCCCCCGGTTGGTTCAATGTGCTCCAACCCGAAGGACTGGCCAGATCCACACCGGCATACGGAATTCCGAGAACCGACTTTCGCCCTGCTATTAAAATTTCAATCGCACGGGGCTAGCACCGACGAATCAGAAGGCGCTTTGCACCATTCCCCCTTCCGCCCGGATATTACTTCCATTGATCACGGCCGCGAGAGGACTACTCACAAAAGTCACGATATCACCGATTTCCTTGGGGCGGATCAAACGTTGAATCAACGAATTAGGGCGGTTCTCGGCGACGAAGTTAGCTTCCGCCACCTCTGCCGGTAAATCCGGCAATACATCGGCTATAAATTTCTGCACTCCTTCGGTAAGGGTCGGTCCGGGCAGAACGCTATTCACCGTCACCCGGGTTCCTTTGGTCATCTCTGCGAGGGCCCGTGAAATACCCAGTTGCATCGTCTTTGTTGCACTGTAGTGAGCCATTTCCGGGGCCGGACTGATTCCGGATTCGCTTGAGATAAAAATCACGCGACCTTCGTTCCGGTCGAGCATTCCTTTCAGGTAATGCCGCGCCAGCCGAACCCCGCTCATGATATTGGTCTCGAACAAACGCTGCCAGTCTTCATCGGTTTCATCGAAAAAACCGACCGCTTCGTAGATTCCAAGGTTGTTTACCAGAATATCGATCTCAGGAAACGCGGCCAGCGTCTTTTCCGTCCCTTCGACATTGGAATTGTCCGCCACGAGAGCTTCAAGTTTAGCATCAGGCAACTGGGACCGAATATCGGCAATCGCCTCATCGACTCGTTTCTGACTGCGCCCGTTAACAATGACGCGAGCCCCTTCCGCTGCGAGGGAACGGGCGATTTCAAGTCCGATGCCACCTGAGGATGCGGTCACAAGGGCTGTTTTATCATTCAATTCAAGATTCATAGATTTTTATGTGGTTAATGGAGCTGCTGAGCGAACTCCACCGGGAGTGCTCAACTGCTTTCGACTTGATCATCGCCAATCTCCAACGATTATTCCAATAATCCAAATCATACGAATGGATTATTATTATGATCAATCTCGAGTGGCTCCGGAGTTTCAAAACCATCTATGAGCGCGGCAGTGTAACGGCTGCGGCCGAGCATCTCCTCGTCTCGCAACCGGGAGTGAGCCTGCATTTGAGCTCCCTGGAGAATCATGTCGGTTACAAATTATTCGAGAGGCGTCCCCGCTTACTGGTGCCTACCGAGCGGGGCAAACAGCTCTACAACTCCATCGTGGATCCGATCAGCAGGCTTGAGGAAATCGAGATCAAAAGCCAGCGAGGCGCGACCGAAGACCGACCCACGATCACACTCGGGATGTGTTTTGAGACGTTTCAACTCAGTTTGGAACCCGCGGTTCCGGATCTGCCTTTCAATCTAATCGTGGAGTTTGGCGAATACCGGCAACTTTTGAAAAAGCTCGAAGCTCAGGTTATCGACCTGGTGGTGACACCTCACAGCCCGGAGCTACGGGGCATCACTTATCAGAGATTCTCTCAGGAAAGGATTGTTCTGGTCTCCGGCAAAGATCTCGATACCAGCCGGTTTGATCCATCCGATCCAGTAGAGTTAAAAGACTGGCTGATGGAGCACCCCTGGTATGGAATCTCGGGAGATAACGACCACATGGTGAGGTTCTGGAAACAGAACTTTCAGACCGCGCCCGACTTTAAACCCAACTATATCGTTCCGAATTTTCATTCGATTCTCAGGAACCTGTCGCGGGCTCCCGGATTTGCTATCATACCGGATTTCCTGTGTACTCAGGCTTCCGACGTTACGATACTATGGGAGGGCTACACTCCGCTGGTGAACAACCTCCACTTCGCCCAGCATCGGAAGAGCAATCACCAACCGGCGCTGCAGCAGATCATGGAACTGATCCGGTCAAAAATGCCAGCCCTTGACGCTACCCGTCAGGATTGATTCACGGCATCATGCAGGGAACGCCACGATTGATTCAAAAGCGTTTCTATATTTTCCCAATCCTCTTCCGTCACGCCTCCGGCTTTTGACTTTTGATCCCGGATCCCCATGGCACGGGCCCTGAAGTCGCCGTAATCAGTAAACTTATCGACCGGCATTTGGTATAGTTCAGCGACAGCTTCTGCAAGCGCCCGGGCCAATTCCCCCGGTTTTCTTTTGTTCCGTTCCCGATGGATAATCCACCATTCCAGTTCGAGGCGGGCCGCCTCAGCAGCATCAAAATCAGTCAGGCTTAAAGCATGAATTCTCTCAAAAAATTTGGTGAGATCGGGAAGCGCCTTTTCATAGTCTTTGCGGGAGCGGCCCTTTTTAAAAACGAAAGCCGCACTGCCGGCATACCAGGCGACTTGCTGCTTTTTCCAGAAGCTCAATTGATACTGAATTTCGAGCAATTCAGTAAGTTCGGCATATAACTGAGCGCGATCCTTTTTATAGTAGGACTTCCACATGGCAGTATCGAGCCGGGCGACCTCTACCGGATCAAAATTTCGCAGATCAACCTTTTGAGGTTGGTATAGATCAAACAGAATCCACCCCGCCAACAACAGGCAGAGAATTAAAAGATACCGAAAAAATCGAGTGAAACGTGAACGCATCGCAGGTTGGAGCCGGGAGGCTCATCGCAACCTGTTTAGTGCGAATCCCGTGACAAGGCAAGCCAATACCGGACAGCTCCATGATTCTTTATTCAAGGGAGCTATCCGGTCCGGTTTTGGGGAACCTTACGCTGATTTAAACAGCGTGCTCAAATTGGATCGGATGTCAGCGAGAGCTGCTTTGCTTTCTTTCACCACTTCGCCCGCACTTGCCTCGGCATGGTCACCAACCTCGCGAAGCTCCTCTCCCACGCCGGCGAGTTTGGCCTTCACTTTGGCTTTGGTTTCCTGGACTTCGTCGACGGCAATTTCCCCTGCGAGAGCGAGGTTAAATCCCAGAACATGAATTCGATCGATCAAGTTTTCGGCAGCATCATGGAATTCGTCCTCTGCGTGATGCTCACATTTTTTCAGCGACTGAGCAGCTCGATGAACCGATTTCTCGATCTTTTGCTTTTGTTCGAAATAAGCATCCCGGCTCTCCATCTTACCCAGCTTCAATTGCAGCTGAACGTGACCCAGATCCTCCTGAAGCGCTTCTTTGGCGGTTTCTTTCGACCGGCGAATCCGGTTGAGCGCGGAATGTAAATCTTCTTTGGCTTCCTCGACCTTCTGAACGGCTTCCATTTTTCCAAGGTCAAGTTGAACGATCAGTTCGTCGATTTTCTGCTGTAGTTTGGTGATTGCTGTCATAACTCAGAGTACAGCGCTTCGAGACCATAATCTCGGCATGGATTGCACGAGCCTGCCCGCAAATTGCTTATTTTTGCGTCCGTCCCCGAAACCGAGGTTAGGAGATTTAGAAATGGCAAACTGCACAAAAACTGTTCATTATATACCGTGAGTGAACAGAAAACGGATAAGAACTTCACGTTAGCGAGAAATCTGGCCATTTGGATTGGGCTGTTCTTTCTGATTTCGTCGATTTTGTTCCTCAGTTGGACATCGCGACTCAACCGGATCGAGTCTCTGGCCCGATTCAAAGAGCTGGCGGAAACTAACGCTGCCTTTATCGAAGACCTCCGCTATCCGAAATCTCCCCGGCTGGCGTCTCAACTCTCCAATATTCTCGACATGGGAGTTGGTTTTTACCGAAAGGATCAGGCCAACGACCGGATTTCAATAGAACTTCGACAAGTGATCGTCGAAATGACGTCAGAACCGGGAACCCGGGTTCGTGAGATTGAAAATGAGGATATCGCGATCAGTCCGCTGTCGGATTCCGACGAATATCTGGTGCTGATCCGCCCCCGGGAAAGCAGGGATTTACTCACCCCCACCTTTCTAATCCCGATTGTCATTCTCGCGGTAGGTTGCGCCACGCTCGCTTTTGTCTTCGGTCTCAACATCGTGAAACCGCTCCGTGCCTTGACTCATTGGCTTCCCAACCTGAAACAGGAAACCGCCGTGTCAGATATGCCAGCGTCTGTGCTGCAGCGAAATGATGAAATCGGCCATCTCGCCCGCGCCCTCATTGAAACGAGGGAGTCGCTTCACCACGAAAAAGAGCTTCGACTCCGGTCCGAGCGTCTCGCAGCCCTCGGTCGGGTCGCCACCAGTTTAGCGCACGAGGTGAAAAACCCCGCCGCCGCGATCCGACTTCACGCCGACTTGATGGCCGAAAACGCCAGCGGAGAAACCCTCGAGTCGGTCGAAATGATCAAAGGCGAAGTCGATCAAATCTCCGACCTTGTGAATCAATGGCTCTATGTGGCCAAAACAAGACCGGCAAAACTGAAGCCATGTGATCTGAACGATTTGATATCGCAAGTCTGCGCCCGGCTGGAAGCACAGGCGATTCATGCCGGTTCTCAACTTACACTGCAGTTGTCTGAAGACAGCCTGTCGATCTTAGCGGACTCCAGCCGGATTGAGCAGGTCATCCGGAACCTGGTTTTGAATAGCATCCAGGCCATGCCGGACGGTGGCGAAATTGTGGTGAAAACCAGTTCGACAGGTGAAGGGTTCGCCATCGTGGAAATCAGCGATAACGGCCCGGGCTTCTCCGCCGAAGCACTGAAGCGATTCGGCGAACCTTTTTATACCGAAAAAGAAGGCGGTATGGGGATCGGCCTGACCCTCTCGAAAGACCTGACCGAATCTCACGGCGGCACCATTTCCGCCCGGAACCACACCGGGCGGAATGGCGCAACCATCACTATCACCCTACCCCTCTATCGATCATGAGCGAACTGACCACCCTGTTAATTGTCGAAGACGAACGCGCCCTTTCGATCGCGATTGCCGCCACGGTCCGCAAGTGTGGCGGAACCCCGGAAATTGTCGGATCCCTGTCACGGGCCCGGGATTTTTTAAAGCAGAAACCGGTATGCGGCATGATCCTCGATATCGGCCTGCCCGATGGGAACGGGCTGAATTTTCTCGAGACGATGGATCCGTCGAAGCGCCCCCCGACGCTGCTCATCACCGCTCACGGCGCTATTGAAAATGCCATTGCCGCGCGAAAACTGGGAGTCACTGATTTCTTCGACAAGCCGATCGATTTCGAATCTTTCTCCGCCGCGATCCGCGCTCTGGTGAAATCAAAGGCAGCCCCGGTGGAGGCTTCCGGGGTAGCGTCCACCTTCATCGGTGGCGCCCCCTCTATGCGAAACGTTTTTCAGACGATCGCTCATGCCAGCGCGTCCCGGGAGCCGGTTTTGATCCTCGGGGAAACCGGATCGGGTAAAACCACGGCAGCAAAACTGATCGCCAATCACAGCGATTGCGAGGTTCGTCATTTTTCCCCGGAGACCGGAATCACCGGTTTGGAGAAACTTCTCACATCCGATGAAAAGAACTATGTTTTATTTATCGATCCCATCTCCGATCTGGATCCGACCTGCCAGATCAGGATCGCAAATGGACTGGAGAATCCCCGGTCAAATTTTCGCCTTATCGCGACGGCACCCCTCGATTTGGTCAATCGAGTTGGAAGTGGTCAATTCCGTAGCGACCTTTTTTACCGGCTCCAGGTTCTGGAAATCAGGCTCCCGGCTTTGAAACAACGATTGGAAGATATCCCGGTGCTCGTCAGCTATTTTCTCGGGCTCCTCGATCATTCCCGACATGTTACCGTCGACCGGGCTTTTCTGAATCGCCTCTCCACCCACAACTGGCCCGGCAATCTGCGCGAGCTCCAAAATGTCATCACCTACGCCTACACCATCGGTAAAAGCGGTATGACGCTCGATTGTTCTCACCTCCCCGACTACTTTCTCGAAAAGTGTCAGACCACCGAACCCCACACTGCAGCCGACGCGCTATCTGACGCCATCGACCTGTGGCTGGGCGATACCGACTCGCTCGACACTTACCGCAACCTGTCCGGCGATCTGGAACGCCTCCTCATCGAAAAACTTCTCGCCCGGTTCGACGGGAAACTCGCGCCCATGGCCGCAGCCCTCTCCGCAAACCGCACCACGATCCGGAAAAAGCTGGAACGCTAAGCTTCCGCATTCCATCGCGATCATTTAACGGAAAACCGATTTGACTTAAGTTGTTATTGCGACTCATTATCATTAAATGAGCGTGCAACTTGGTCATATCTCTGCAACCACCTGTTTTTCGAGGCATCCGGAAGCCGTCTTGAACCAGTTGCTTCATCTCGGCAAGGTTCGATGGCTGACGAGGCTCAGGGGATTAACCCTTCTTTCCGAACCGGAATTCGGCCCGTTTCGTCCCCGGCGATCAAGGACCAACCAGAACTGGCTCAGTGATCCGGTCACGGGATTGAAAATCCGCCCATCAGCCATCCGGCAGATCCGCCTTTTCGGAAAACCGGAAGCCGGGGAACTCGAATTTCTGATCGAGCTGGGAGATCAATCCGAGATCCTCATCACCAAGACCTACCTTCAAAAAGAGCCCAACGACGTGCTCAGAAGGATCAAAAAATACTTCGGCTTCGATGGCAGCATCATACCCGTCCCCTGGATGGATGAATGGACCGACTGCGCCAATCCCTGCTCGGAATGCCCTCACTCCTGTTATTCCACTGCGACCCGGATTTCCAACTGGAAAGAATTGAGCTTAACCATCGAAACCCGGGCCCTCCGGATCACAAGCCAAATCCGACCGACCTGGACAGACCGGGACCAAAGCATCCTGCGGATTTTCGATTCGAAGCAGCAAAAATCCATCTACATCGATCTGACCTCCCCTCTACTGAGAGTCACTCAGAATGATGAAGGATCCGGGGAACTACACTTTACCTCTCTTTAAACGATTTCATCAGTCACATGGAAAGCCAACAACCAACCACAATTGATCTCCCCACCGATACCCATTGGATGGCCCTAACCGGCGATTTCTCCGGGTTCATCAACTACCTGAATCAACTCGGGTCGGTCTATCTACAGAGTCGCACCGATGGAGGCGGCATCGGAAAATTCGCTTCTATTGAAAATCTCTTCTACGACCCCGAAACCAGACAACTCAGTGATCCCGCAAACGGATTATGTATTTCATTGAAACAATTGGTAGCGATCCACGCAACCCAATCGGGAGATGAATTGTCCGGCATGTATTCCATCGACTTCGAGTTTAACAGCCGTCCTGCCGGGTTCAGCATCTACGTCATGCCTTCAATCAGCACGATGAAGGTATTTCAGCAAATGCTCAGTGACTGCTTTCAGAACCGGGTCGCTTCAGAGGAAATCACCCAATGGAGAGATGACCTCATTTCCGAACTACCGATGTGTCCAAAGTGCGAGAAAGCCGCCGACATCCGGGTCCAATTTCCTGACTATCATCCCATTTACGACATCATCCTTTCGCTGATTCATTCCGGTATCCCCGTGCATACCCGGATGCTGTCCAGTCACACCGACCTTACTGATTTATCAATCTTCGATGGAGTGAACATCAACGCTGGTATTATCTCCATTCACGAAGCTTACGGTGGGATCACCGCGATAAACATGCGGAATCTACACGCGATGGTTTTGAAAGAGAAGCAAATCGACAGCTCCAACTTCGCCGCTATCGAAATTTACAATTCTCACGGAATTCAGAGTCTCGAATTCCTCGTCGAAGACACCAATCTCCTCACCGGGTGGGAGATCATGTGTCAAAGCTCCAGAATAAAATATCCGGATTCTCCATGCTCATGACTTATAACAACTCAGATTCCAGATACTCCGGAACTATCACAATCCCTCAGGATCGCGTCGCCTACATTCGCGAGCTGGAACAGCAATTTCGCGAAGACCGGGCCCGCCGTGCCAAAGAACGCCGCAAAAAGGCGAAGCTGGAAAAGCAGACGGTCCAAAATTAAATTTCACTTAAACAAATCAAACAAAAATACACACACTATGAGAACCACTATCACTGTTATCCTTGCTTTCATCCTTATTACCGCAGTACTCTCTCTGAGCTCCTGCGCGACTAAATGCGGCGACCCGGTGTCCTGCTACAAGTAATTTTGACCCACCCTGGGTACCGTAAAAGAAGAGGCGGCCGGCTTGATTTCAAGCCGGCCGTTTTTCGGTTTAGCAGTAGCGGCCAGCCGGTAAATGATTTAGGCTCGGGCGATTTGAATACGACTGAGCACATTGGCGAAATTATCTTCTCAATTGAGGGGGATTTATCCGCGGGACTACCTGAATCTTTCCAGTCTGCTAAAGAAAAAGCGGACTCACTCCGACCCCATCTATCCAACCTGAATGACGATCCCGGCCTAGCCGTTTCTATACTTACCGCTACCGGTCACGTTGAGCGGGCCCTCGGCAATTGGGACGCCGCGGCAAAGGATTACGAGGAAGCCCTGAGCATCCTTCTGAAGTGTCCGCCGGAAGTCGTCGCAAAACGAAGCGCAAACCTCTGGACCTGCCACGGTCTGGCACGCCTCTCCGGTGCGAAGCGGGAAGACTGGGAATCCGCGGTCAAATCTTTCGACAAAGCCATTGAATTCAGAGTCGCAGAGCAGGCCGCAGATGGCAGCTCAACCAAGTGGGGGGAAAGCGCAGGCTGGATGAACCGCGCGGATGCCCTCAGCAAAATCGGAGGGGAATCGAATCTTGAAGATGCGCTGACTTCGCTCGATCCAGCCATCGCCATACTCGATCGATTTGACCTGGATGCCAATCCTGTATTCCGGACCCGAATCGCTCTCGCATGGATGAATCGTGGCAATCTGTTAGCTCGCTTAACCCTCGATTACCCACATGATTACCGGGGCGAAAGTATCGAGGCCTATGAAAAAGCGATCGCAATCCTCCGCGCCGGGCCGATTGTCGAATACCCGGAATCGCGACGGATGCTCGCTGTGGCGCTGAGCAATTGCAGCCGGGCACGGGTTCAGCTCTATGATTCCGGGCAGAGAGAGCACATCGAAAAGGAGTCATTTGAGACTCTCGGATTGATTGAAACCGCTGAACTGGAAGATCCGGAAATGGCGCGCCTGATGTTGACGACCCGTGTCACTCTGGGATTTGCGCTGGATCAGGAAAAGGCGGACGAGATCACCGATATCGTCGAGGAAGGCCTCAGGGAAATCCAGCCTTTTACGGCTCCGTATCAGGATCCCAATGACGAATTACTGGGGCAACTGTTCTGGCGCGGCGCAAAAACCTACCTCGACCATTTCCCGCAATTTCTGACGGAATACCTACTGGAATTTCTCGATCCCGATGACGGCGATCTACACTTCGCCTTCTCTATTGGATGCCAGGAGGCGGCGGTTCAGGCACTGTGGCTGGGTATTTCCGAATGGAAAAAAAGCGGATTTGGCAGCAAAGAGGAAATAGATAAAAACCTCAACCAAATCGGCGAATGGCAGGAATGTCGCGATCGACTCGCCAGTATCAGAAATCGTTATTTCACGACGGAAGAAAGTGGCGACACCGGCTGATCCCCGGTGCCGCCGGGATTCTACATCTCAGCCCACTGGCGGAGGATATTGTGATATACCCCCGTCAACTCAACCGCTGACTTCCGGGCAGCTTCATGCTCCCCGAGTTCACCGCTGATGCGCTGGATGGATCGATCCATGTCAAACAGAAGAGACCTTCGCGTATCATCGCGAATCATACTTTGGATCCAGAAAAACGAGCACAGCCGGGAACCACTGGTAACCGGAGTGACATGGTGAAGACTGGTCGAAGGGTACAGCACCATCGATCCAGCCGGAAGCTTGACTCGATGAACACCGTAGGTGTCTTCAACACACAGTTCACCTCCCTCGTATTTATCCGGATCCTCAAAAAACACCGTAGCCGACAAGTCAGTCCGGATTCTCAGAGGAGTCCCCGGGATCTGACGAATCGCATTATCGACGTGAGTTCCAAAATTCTGCCCTCCCGAATAACGGTTAAACAAAGGCGGAAAGATCCGCAGAGGCAGCGCTGCGCTCAGGAAAAGCGGGTTCTGCCCCAGGGCGCGAAGTATCATATCCCCGACCTTTTCAGCCGCCGGATGACCCTCAGGAATTTGCTCATTGTCTTTGGCCTGGGAAGACTGGTGTCCGGCCGTGACCCGACCGTCTACCCATTCCGCCGCATCGAGCAAACCTCTGGCTTCCGCCAATTCCTCGCTATTGAGCAGATTTGGAACTGTAATTAACATCGTATTGTAAGCTGATCAGCTATTAGAATTTGATGGAAGTGGTAAACATCACCGCACGCCCTATACCGGGGATAAAGTGACCACCACTCATAGCATCAATGTATTCGGTATCGGAAAGATTGGATCCATTGACTCGCAGTGTGATGTTGTCATTGATGTTGTATCCCGCCATGGCATCGATCGTCCAATAGGAAGGCGCCTCACGGGTGCCCGCAGTCGTGTTGAGACGACGATCAACAAACAAAGGACCACCACCGAAGAAGAAACCGTTTTCAAACTCGAAATGGTTCCACAGGCTGAAGCTGTTGTCCGGAGTATTACCCAGTCCTTTTCCGATATTGGCTTCATCGAAATCGTTAGTAACGACTCCTTTAAGGTGAGTGTAGCTGGCATACACGCTCCACCACGGAGTCACCTCTCCGGAAACACCGAACTCGACCCCTTCAACCCGTTCCGCACCAGTCAAGGTATAGACGGTAGGATCAGCAGGATCAATATCACGGGCATTGGTTTTATCAGTCCGGAACAACGCAGCGGTCAGGCTGAGGCGCTCGTCCAGTACATCCCACTTGGTTCCCAATTCGAACGATTCGGATTTTTCCGGCTCGACATCAAAGGTCGCCGGATTACGTCCCGCTTCACTCAGTGTAACAAATTCCCCGGATGGGTTGTAGGAAGTTCCGTAGCCGAAGTAGATACTACCATTTTCAGCAGGCTTCACGACCACAGCCGCACGACCACTGATCATGTCATCCACCCGGTTCCGGGTTTGAGTCCGCAGACCAGCGTTATCCGTTCCCCAGGAGGTTACATCGAAGCGCTCATAGCGGAGTCCACCAGTCAATTCCAACCAGGGATTCACCTCAAGAGTATCAAATGCGTAGGCTGCAAAGGTGTCAGACCTTCCGAAACTGTCACCGGTACCATCTCTGAAAAAGGTGCCCGGCACGGGATCGAACGGATTTGGATTGAAGTAATCGGTAGAGAAACCGGGATCTGAAGTTCTGCTGTATCGATCGTATTCCTCGTGGATCAATTCGATTCCCAACACGGCGTCGTGATGAAGATTTCCGGTATCGAATGACGCCATCAAATCGGTCTGGTTCGCGATGATGGAGTTCTCCTCATCACGATCTTTCCGGTCCGAACGACGAATCGTTGCGGGGAAGGCACCATTGTCAAAACGTGGAGACGTCAGTAGAGAAAGGCGGGAGGTTTCCCCGATGCGAGTCTGGTTACGCAGCGTAACTTCGTCAGTGAAATCGTGCTCGGCACGGATCGTAAACATGGTGGCTTCGGTGTCTTCAAAATCACGGGAAACCACTCCATAGAAATTGTCGAAAGCGGACAGTGGCGCTGAGTCGACGTGGGGAGTGAGACGGGGATCGGTCACTGTATCCGATGTCCAGGGAATTCCGAAATCAGGCAGGTTATTCTCCTTCATGTGAAAGAAGCTGACATCGAGTCGGTTATCGCTCATTTCATTAAGACCAAAACCGATCGATCCGGCGATACCCCAGCGACTGTCATTAACGACGTCACGGCCCGGAGTGTCACTTTCGTGCTTCATCGCATTTAAGCGAAAGGCACTACCCTCGATACCGGAAATCGTCTGGTTGATATCAATCGTGCCACGATAAAGATCATCGGTTCCCACTGACAAATCAGAGTGAACAAAATCGTTCAATTTGGCGGTTTTACTAACCAGATTGATAGAACCACCAGTGGAACCACGACCAGTAATTGACCCGGCAGGACCTTTGGCAACTTCGATCTGTTCGAGGTTGAAAGGGTCCCGGCTATAGGCACCCAGGTCACGAATTCCATCGACGAAAAAGTCCGAGCGGGCGCTGAAGCCGCGAATCGACAAATTATCTCCCGGAGGCGCTCCACCTTCACCGGCCTGAATACTGATACCGGAAACATTACGCAGAGCATCGCGCAGAGTCGTTACCCCTTGATCAGCCATCAACTCACTGGTGATGACCTGAACGGTTTGAGGTGTATCTAAAAGAGGCTGAGTGTATTTAGGCGAAGAAAGTTGGTCAGCCTGGAAAAGTGTATCGGTAACGATAACCGGCTCTGGCTCAACAACTGGAGCAGGCGCAACCGGTGCGGGCGCGGGAGCCGGAGCTGGTGCGGGAGCAACACGCTGAACTGGTGCAGGTGCGGGAGCAGCATCTTCGATTACAGTCGGCGGCAGAGACTCTGCTTCTGCAACAGGTGGAGCTTCGACTTCCTGACCGATCGCGGAACCGGACGCACAAACCGCAGCTACGGCGAGGCCACCCGGAATACATCTCCGTGCAGGATCATTGTCACGAAGTGACGGATTCTCTATTTTTCTTTTCATCGTTATCTTTTTGGTATGTGAATTTGGATAGTAAAACTCGGAGGAATCAGAAGGCGCTTTCTAACGCCCCCGGGAAAGCACAGGGTTTAGTGGGCTGGACTCAGCTGGGCGGCCTTTGCCTTTACCCTTGCCGGGGCCATCGCTACCTTTGGCCGATGGCTGTCCGCCCCGCTTCTGAGGTGGACCAAACGTGTGGTTCGATATCGTTCCGGTGAAGACAATCCCGGCGATTACCGCAGCCAGTGCCAGACCACCGATCCCGATGACCCGGCTCGGTTTGATCTGCCACCACATCATGGCACCGGAGATGCCCCAGAAAACCATAGTAAAACCGGTGCAGTCCGCGATTAAAGTCCAGAACCACCGGGCACTCTTGCGATCGGGATAGTGATGCGTTTTATGAAGCCGGGTCACAAATGAATAAGGCGTCAAGCCATTCGAGCCGTTGGCATCACGAGCCACAACCTCTCCGGAAACCAAGCCGTAAACTACGTTCCACTTTTGCCCATCGTCGGGTGACTCGATTTGAAAGCGAACTTCCGCCCCGCCCCGGCGGTTCGGTTCGATCGATGCCACAGCATCCACCCCGGCCTTCTCAAGAAGCGCCTTCGCTACCGATTCGTAAGCTTTGGCATCGTACTCTGCAACCTCGATACGGGAACCGTGAAACCCGGGCTTCGACTCACCATCGTCACCGGTCGATTTGATCCGCTTCACGCTGGCACCATGACCGTTTGGACTGATTGTCGCCGTAGCCGCGCCGGAACTTCCATTTGCCTGAAAAGCGATCGCACCTTCGATAACAGCACCGCCACCGGTTCTGACGAATCGTCCGGAACCACCGTCCCCGTTAATTTCCGCCACCACGGCATCGGCGATCTTCTCCGCATCAGGAAGAACCAATGAATAACCCTCCTTCAGATCGCGATTACTGAATTTTGAAACAACATCGAGCGGACCGAACCACTCAGGATGATTAAAAAGAACCCCACTGATCCCAAAAAGGATCACCCAGGGAAGCAGCAGGAGCCCCGTGTACATATGGGTCCGCCGAACCACCTTCAGGATGCGGTTACGAGCCCGCTTACTCTTGCGCTGACTCTTCTCTGTTTTTTCGGATTCCATTTTATCGGTCAAAATTAACAAATGAGACTCAGTATCATTTGCGTGATATTGGCCATACATAGAACCGCCTGAGGCAGCGCGCAAGTGCCATTAAAAGCGGTTCCTTGGAAAAAATAGCGGTGGATTGACCTAACAAACCCCAAATATTCGCAGTTCTAATTCTCCCGACTTTATGAGCAATTACCGTGGGCGAATAATAAGCCTTTGTTAGACAACAGATCGCTTCAACCGCCTATTTAAAAAGGGTTAGCAAAAAGAACACCTTTCCATCTGCGTAACATTCTCACCCCCGAAGTGACCAAAAACTGATCGAGGATTTAAACTATGGCCAAAAGCGCAGGCTGCGTTCTCCCTGGCGTGAACCTTTCTGGATTTCCCCAACCGTTTCGGGCGAGAATTGCTCGTAACTCCTTAAAATCGCACCAAAATCAGCCATTTCTAGCCCATTTCACTTGTTGCGACCCATTATCAAATACACTTTTCCGGCGCCGCAAGTTTAACTTATTCCAAAAGATAGCGATGAAATCCCCCGCCGCATTTTACCGCTAGAGATGCCCGAAGTTCGCATTTGAATCTAGCCCTTAGTTCGGTAACTAATATTGAGACACAGTCTCAATATTGTCTCGTCAGGATTTTTCATGGCCAGGTTATTACTATTCATCTTCATCACAATTGGATTCGCCTCTTCTGAGGAAGTCCCTCCTCCCGCCATCCCACAGGAGAAAATCGAGCAATGGGTCACCACGATGAAAACCGCATCCAGCGAATCGGCAAGCTGGACGGAGCAGAAGGAGATGCTTTTGGAGCTGATCTCACTGCGCGAGCATGAGACAGAGAAACTTGACGAAGTCATCGGCCTCGCGAAAGAACGGATCACCGACGTAGAGTCCAAAAAGGCGGCGTTGACCGGAGAGGCGCAACGCCGACAAGCCTGGAGAAACCAGTTTGAGCATCGTCTCAAAACCATCGAAGACCTTGTAGCAGCTCGACTCGGCTACCTTCCGAAACCAGTGGTCGATAAAGTTTTCGATGCCGTGGAGCGAATCCAAAACCGGACGGGCGAAGAAGATTTGCAGACCCGCATCCGGGACGTCATTTCGATTCTCAACGAATGCAGCGCTTTTAACAACGAGATCCATATGCTTCCGGAAATCCACGAGTTCGATGGAAAGCAAATCGAAGTCGATGTGATCTATCTGGGGATGAATCAGGCCTGGTATGTCGATCGAACCAACCGCCTCTCCGGCGTCGGAAAACCGGGCGAAAGTGGCTGGGAATGGACTGAGGAACCATCGATCGCAGGAACCGTGCGACGGGCCATTGATATCTACACAAAAAAAGCGCCCCCCGCTTTTGTCAAACTACCGGTTTCAAATTCAAACGCGGCAAACTAGATGATGAAATCCTATATATACCTGTTTGCACTTCTCGGGACCAGCGTCTGCTCAAGCTTCGCGCAGGAGGTCCCGGGAGAACAAGCGTACCGCACTGCTCTGGAGTCGATCGATACCGATCTTGAAGCCGAAATTCAGAAACTGGAAGAACTTCGTAAATCAATCAGCGAAGAAAAACCGTCGCTCGCCAAACGGGCCCACGAATCGGCGGCAACTCTGCGCCGGAAAAAGCGGGAATACGAAATCGCGAAAACCACCCAGGCCTCCGTCGATGGAGATCTAAAGAAGAATGAAGATGACCTCAAACATTTCCGCGATGAACGAAACTATATCGACGGCATGCTCTCGGAATTTCGGAAGAACTACCAAAGCAACGTCCCACTGCCGGAAACTCACGCTATGGGCGAAGCCTTCCGCAACGCCGATCAACATGGCGACGACGGAACCACTGCGACCCTCGATCTAGTGGAACAGATGGCCCGCCAGCTGAGCGCATTCGGTACTATCAAAACTATCGAGGGGGAAGCACTGGGAAAAGACGGAGTGATGATGACTGGAGAATTTGCCATCGCCGGACCGGTTTCCTGGTTTGCCTCCAGTGATGAAAACGTATCCGGTCTCGTCACCGATACCGGAAACCTCCAATCCAGCGTCGTCGACGGTACCGCGGACCACAACGCGATCCGGGCACTCCTCACCGGTGGCGAAGCCGAGATCACCCTCGACCCCACCCTGGGCAATGCCATCGCGATGGACGAAGTCGAAGGTAACTTTTTCGACTACATCAAAAAAGGTGGATTCTGGGTCTACCCCATTATGGCGCTTGCCCTGATTGCCTTTGTCTCCGCGCTTTTGAAATGGTTTCAGTTTATATCGATTCGCCCGGTCAATGTACGGACCGTGCAAAGCGTGATCAATGAAGTCAACAAAGGGAACCGCGACGAAGCCGCCACCGTCGCAAACCGGATCAAACACCCCGCAGGAGGACTACTGAAACGGGGTATCGAAGTATCGGAAAAACCTATCAACGATGTCGAGGAAACGCTTTACGAAAAATTTCTCGAAACGCTACCGGGCCTGAACCGCGGAATTGCTCTGATCGCGATTGCATCGGCAACCACCCCCCTGCTCGGACTGCTCGGAACCGTGACCGGCATGATCAAAACCTTTAATCAAATCACTATCTTCGGAACCGGGGATGCCCGCTCTTTATCCGGTGGAATTTCCGAGGCCCTGATTACTACCGCTTTCGGCCTGATCGTTGCCATCCCCGCCTTGATTATGCACGCCCTCCTGACCCGTAAAATTCAAGGTATCCGTTCCGCGATGGAAATGGTCAGCCTCGCATTCATCAACGGATTGAAACAGAAGAATGCCTAGAATCGATTTCAGCTCAAACTGTACAGGGTACAATCCCGGACTGTACCCTGTACAATCATACCAAACCACTAGATGAACACAATCGCAGCCACTAACAACGCCACCTGGATCCTTCGCTTTTCACGAGTGGGCGCCGCCGTCGTTCTGACGGGCTTTCTCATTATCTTCCTGGTCGGAACCCGGATGATCGAACCAAAAAATGAAGTTCTCACCCTGCGATCGATATCGGGAATCGACCCGGTTTCGATGCCGGCACCACCGCCGCCACCTCCGACCGCACTTAGCCAACCCACACCACCACCACCGCCTCCGGTGACGATGGATCTCCCGAAACTCGACCTCTCCGTCGATGATATGGCGCCACCGATTAAAGCAGTCATTGCCGAGAAACAGTTCGAATTTGAAATGGCACCCGCTGAATTTTCGAGCAATCAACCCGAGGTTAAAGCCCGGAATTTGTTCTCGTCCGCTGATCTGGATAACCAGCCCCGCTTGCTGAACCGACCCAGAGTCAATTTCCCATCCCACCTGAAAAGCCAGCGAATTCGCGAAGGGAAAGTGACACTGGAAGTCCTGATCAATACCGCCGGCCGAATCACGATTCGGAGAATTGTCTCCAGCAGTCATCCCGACTTTGTTCCCATGGCAAAATCCTTTGCGATGCAGTCCAGATTCAGCCCTCCCAAAAAGGACGGCAGGATCGTCAATGCGGTATTCAATTGGCCGCTCGTGCTTCGCCCCTAACCGGCGTCCTAACTTTCTCTACTTCGAAATGTTACTGAAAACTCTATTGGTTACTTCGCTACTTTCTCTTTTCGCAATTAGCGAAATAAAAGCCGAACCCTTGTCGATTGATCAACTGTGGCAAAGCGAGACCTTTTTGAAATCATATACCACTTCATACGGAGTGGATTCGCGGATCGAACCGCTGATCAATGAAGAGGAATCGGAATTTCTCACAGAGCTGACCGAACGTCTCTCCGGAGATGACAAAGAAGAGGCGCTCGAGGAGATGAAAGCCTCGGAACTTGTCGAAGCCAGCCCCGCGATTCTTTTCGCAATGGGCAATTTTCACTTCGAAAAAGAGAAACCCGAGGTCGCGATCGAATACTTCGAGAAAGCGATTGCCCTGTTCCCCAATTTTCGGGATGCGCATCGGAATGTCGCGATGCTCAAGCTCCAAAAGCCCGACTACAAAGGCGCTGAAACCCATCTAAGAAAAGCAATCGAGCTGGGCTCTCAGGAGGGATTGACCTATGGATTACTGGCCTATTGCCATTCCCAAAATGGACGACACCAGGCAGCACTATCCGCCTACCGGATGGCTCAGGTCACTATGCCGGAGGAAATGCAGTGGCGACTCGGAGAGGCCTACACACTCCAAACGCTGGGAGAAGCCAATCAGGCATCATCAATCTACGCAGAACTACTGAAACAGTCGCCCTACAACCTTTCCCTCTGGATCAATCAGGCCAATGCCTGCTTGCAGAGCGGTAAAAAGTCGCAGGCGATCGCCCACCTCGAAATGGCGAAACGAATCAGCCAACTGAACCCGACCAACCATGCGATTCTCGGGCAACTTTATCTCGGAGAATCTCTACCTGACAAAGCACTCCAGAACTTTCAAGCAGCGATAAAGGACAAAAGCGCTGCGTTTTCACTGGCGGTGAATTGTCTGGGGCATCTCACCAATCACCAGCAATGGAGCCCGGCCAAACAACTCGGAAAAGAAATCGACCAACGGTTCAGCGAGGAAATCTCGAAAAAGGCGTCCCGGGATTTGATATCAAAATACAGTCGGTCCATGGCGATGGTTGAGCTTGAGACCGGAAATGCAAAAGCCGGTGCGAAGCGAATCGAAACGCTTCTCGAAACCCATCCCAACGATGGCGATGCCCTACTTCTCCTCGCTCGCTTCCGCGAGGACAACAACGAACCGGAAAAAGCAATGGTCCTGCTTGAAAAGGCCGCCGGCATCCCGGAAAAGCGGGCCGCCGCACTCCTCGCTCACGGAAAAATCCTCGCAGACCTGTTTCGTTACGACGAAGCTCTCGTATTGCTGGAGGAAGCAAAAACGCTGAAACCCACCGCCTCGCTAACCAACTACATCGAAGCAATTCGGGACTTAAATTAGTGAGATCGGAAACGAACGCCTCCAGCGTCCTGATCAGCACAACCGCCCGATTATACTGATCCGTGTCCATCCCATGGTTTAAATACGCCAGCTCGCACAGCTTAGCCCAAAAGTTCACACCCCACCGCCCCCATCATACAATTTCCCAATAGCAAAGCCCCCGACAAAGGCCGAAAAACCAGCGGCCATAAAAGCCAACAAAAAAGCTCCCTCAGGAACTCTCTTAAATCCGTGTTCATTCAGAGGCCTCATTCGTTCGGCCTCTTTTTCGTGTTACCCCCCCAGCCTCGCAAAGAGCATCCCGGCTACATTACCAGATCCAAAGACAGTCGATCTACCAGCGCAAAGCGCCACTTTAACAATCATCAATCGCCATTTCAACAATCATCAATCTGCGTAGCCTTTGCCGCTTTCTCCGCTTGCGCGACCAACCCCGCCGCAGCTTGATAGAGCAACCTTCACGCAACCTCAGAGCAATAACTCGCCGCGCTCAAAATGGCAGATCCTCATCTTTTCCCTCCCTTCGAGGCGGCGGCTCATTCGGCTTCTTCCGGTCC
>JARGPI010000061.1 GCA_029213005.1 Verrucomicrobiales bacterium | reverse complement strand
ACATGGAGTTGACGCAAAAGCTGTATGACGAAGAGCCGAGCGCGGCGAATGCGCGAGACCTTGCGGTCAGCCATTACAAGCTGGGATCGACTAAAAAAGCTCTGATTTCGAAGGGTGGGCGGGAGGGGCTGGCTACTTCATCAAATGATGAGGTAGCCGACAGTGCACTAAATGATTTTCTGAAGGCTGCGGAAATCCTGCAGAAATTACACGATGCCGGTATGCTTGATAAGCAGGCCATCGGGTGGATTCCGATCATGCAGCAGGAGGCTGAGTCAATTACCTTTTTGCCCAACCCCTCTCCCGCGAGACTCGCTCTAATCGAGGAACGCGTCGAAAAACTTACGGAACCTGCCGATTTGGGTAATTTGTCTTTTCAGCTTCTGGAAATCGGCGTATTCGACCTCGCCGCGGTGGCTGCGGAAAAAGCGATCCAGCAGAAGCCGGAGAATCCTTTGGTTTGGGTGGAGGGAAATCGAGCTTCCGCCTACCTCTTTCTCAATCGAATGGATGAGTCCATGGAGCTACACCGGAAATATCGAGGGCAAATGATGGGACTGGAACCGGATGCAACCTGGGAGCAAACGACTAAAGGTGACTTCGGCGCTTTCCGTAAAATAGAAGGGCTAGTTGACCCAAAGACTGAAGAGCGGATGCGGGAGGTAGAAGTCTTTTTGGGGATTCGCGAAGATGAAATACCTAAACCTGCAGTCGAGGTGGAATCCGGGGGGGGCGAATGAAACTAATTAAACATTTCGCAGGAAAACGAAATTCGAGGAAATGACCTCAAGCAGCAATGTAAAACGCAGGTCTCCGACCTGTGCCTAAGTTCCCTGCCAATGTTCTTGCCCACCTGGCGAAGGTCCCGCATGCATGGTTCTCCATTCTTTGGCACAGGTCGGAGACCTGCGTTTTACACAAAGCTGAATCGGAAAAGCCCGAATAGAGAAGGATAGCGAGGCTCTTAGTAGGAAAGCGCGTTTCACACCCCGCATCTGCTGGATACCGCACTACATGTAGTATTCTGCTTCACCTTGCTGAACTGTATACGATTCAGGTGTTCTCCTCGTGTTTTTTCTGCGAAATGTCTGACTAATTAACACGGATGAACACTAATCGAAGCGTTCGAAGAAGAAAAATGCTCCGTAAGGGCGAAACAATTTCTTCGAGCTAACTGCTCAACCAAACCCAAACCTGCCCACCGCGAAAAAAATGTGAGGTTTGGGTTAATGGGGCGATTATTTGGTGAATGGAACCCTTGTCTCCCGATGATAATTATGAACAGTTCGTTGAGTTGTTCACGCGAAACGAAGCTGCTTTGAGGGCTTTTGTTCGGGGCATGGTGCCTTCGTGGCACGATGCGGAGGAGGTCGTTCAGGATGTCGCGCTGGTGGCGTGGCGGAAGTTTGATGAGTTTGAAATTGGAACATCTTTTATCAACTGGGTGTGCACCATTGCGAGATTCAAATCTTTGTCTCACCTCCGGAAAACTTCGCGGGACCGGCTCTCGTTTCAGTCGGAATTGATCGAAATGATGGCGGATGAAGGGGCGGAGGAGATGGAGGTTCGTAAGTATGAATTGGCGGCTCTGGAACAATGTCTCAAAAAGTTGTCCACCAAGCAGCGGGATTTGGTCAATTTGGCCTACACGCCGGGCATTTCGATCAAGGACGAAGCGGAGCGGGTCGGGATCAAACCGGGGACTTTTTATATGCGACTAAATCGAATCCGGGCGGTGCTGCATGACTGTATCAACCGCGTAATCAGTAAGGGGGAACCGGCATGAGTGAGACCTTTTCGAATCAACAAAAGCGGTGGATCGATGACTACTGCAACGGCGTGATTTCCCCGGAGGAGTTTGCGCTGATGGAGCAGGAGTTGATTGCTTCCGGTACTTTCCGGAAACTGGCTCGCAGTTATCTCGCGATGGATTCCCATCTGCAGGGAGCGATAGAAATCGAGACGATTCAACAGCGGGCCTGGAATGGTTCAGCAAGGCCTGAGGTCCGTGCGAAGAAGCGTCCGCTGCTGTGGGCGTTAGCCGCTACCCTGGTATTTTTCCTCGGGCTGGGTTCAGGTGGATTTATTAACTTCAACCAAACGGCAGTGAATACCGATTCCGAGATTCTGGAGGATGGTATTGCGACGGTCGAGCATGCGATCGATACGGTTTGGGATACCGATATGGGCTCCGGCCTGACTGCCGGTAGTATCTTGTCGCCAGGTCCGCTTAAACTGATTAGTGGACTGGCTCAGCTGGAGTTTTACAACGGTGCTCAATTGATTCTGGAAGGACCGGTCAGTCTCGATCTAAAATCGGTGAGTGAAGTGATTTGTAAAAACGGAAAACTTCGCGCGTTGATTCCTGAATCGGCGCACGGTTTTACGGTGCTTTCCGATAAGTTTGAGCTCGTTGATCTGGGGACTGAATTTGGAGTCGAGGTGGGGAATTCAGGTGACGCAAAAGTTGAGGTCTATGATGGCGAAGTGGAGTTGTACCCGCCGGATGGTTTGCGATCTCCGGATCAGAAAACGAGGCTTCCAGGAGGTTCCGGTATGTCGTGGGACGGTTCGGGTGGATCGGTGAAACTCAATTCTCTATCTGAAGGAATTCCTTCCTTTGAGGCGGTACGAGTCGGCAATCGCGATGCCAAAGAGCGGCGCTTTGCTCGGTGGAAACGCTGGAATCAAGCGGTGCAGAGCGATCCGCGAGTGGTGGTTCACTACGATTTTGAGGACAAGGATGGTAGTATGCAATTGCTCGACCGGGGGGCGGGAGCCCGGCATGGAACGATCGTCGGAGGAGAGTATTCGCGAGGTCGATTTCCGGGAAAGGGCGCGATCGAGTTTAAGCGTCCCGGTGACCGGGTTCGGTTTAATGTTCCGGGTGAATTTGATCAATTGACTCTCAGTGCCTGGCTCCGGATGGATGCTCTCACCGGGAGAATTCAGGCTCTATTGCTGACCGATGGTTATCAAGTCGGGCGGGCTCACTGGCAGGTCTCGAGAGAGGGAAATCTGCGCCTCGGGTTGCGTCTTCCCGGTAGTTTGAAAGTTCGCAAAAAGGCA
The DNA here is from genome assembly GCA_029213005.1 of Verrucomicrobiales bacterium. GTDB lineage: Bacteria > Verrucomicrobiota > Verrucomicrobiia > Verrucomicrobiales > DEV007 > Arctic95D-9. The sequence goes on along the minus strand of JARGPI010000061.1, from coordinate 13,315 downwards.
CAACCTATCACGAGTGGGTATGGCAGTCCGGTAATCTTCGGGCCCCGAACGATAGGAACGTGGAATTTTGTCTGCTCGGTGTATGACCGGACCAACGGAACGGTCAGTCATTATATGAACGGTCGGGAAGTATCGAGCGAGCCTCTTGCTTTTGATCAGCCGATCCAGCTGGGGAATGCCGAAATTGGTAACTGGGGAATGCCCTACAACCCCGATAGTGTGAAGTATGAAATCCGGAATTTTGTAGGTCGATTTGATACCGTAACCGCGTGGAGCGCTGCTCTGGATTCCGAAGAAATTCGGCGTATTTATCTCGAAACCCGCCCCTGAACACACGATCATGCCGAAACTATTTTTTATCGCGTTTCTCGCGATTGCCAGCTCTTCTGTTTCTCTATATGGAGATACCCGGGGAGTCAAAATGCCGAAGCATAAAGTTGAACCCTTTCTGAAGGAGTACTGCATCAGTTGCCATGGTCCTGATAAACAAAAGGGACAGGTCCGGTTCGATGAGGTTTCGTGGGATATCACGAATAATGATACCGCACAACGATGGCAGGATGTCCTCGATGTTCTCAACGGCGGCGACATGCCGCCGGAGGATGAAAAGCAGCCTTCCGATGGTGAAATGTCAGAGGCGCTCGATACTCTGACCGGAGCGATCCTGAAGGCAAGGAAGCGTCTCACCGATCACGGCGGGGAAATATCGATGCGGAGGCTCAACCGTCGGGAGTACGCCAATACGATTCGTGACCTTTTTGGATTCCGGCTTACTGAAGATATGCTTCCGGACGATGGCGAGGCGGCGACTTTTGACACGGTTGGCGCAGAGCAGTATTTCACTTCCTCGCATTTTGATAAGTATCTCGATCTCGGGCGGGAAATCGCAAAGCTCGGTCTCGATTGGAGTGCGAAACCTCGGGTGGAAGCGACCGTGACCCGGAGAGAGCAGGAAGAGCGGGTTACGAAACGGTTGCGCGAAAAGCTTGTGGACCTCGATCACAAAATGGCGATGAAGAAGGCGGGTGCCACCTGGCAGGAGATGGGGTTCAAGGACGAAGGTGAAATGAAGATCCTTTTCAGCCAGTTCAACAATCGTGCCGAAAAACCGAGGCAGTACCTCCAGTTGCCCAAAGTTGAGGAGGGAATCTATTTGTTCGAAGTTAATAACGAGACCAAGCGGGCTTCGATCAACCGGGTTACGGATCTTCGCGGGACCTACCGGTTCCGGATGCGGGGCGGTATCTATGGCAGTCCGCCGGAGATTCGAAAATTTGTCAGGATCGATAATAATAACGGACCTCTGGAGGTATTAAAAGTGGCTGGGACCGATACCAAACCGGAGCTTCATGAAATCGAACATCGTCCGTCGATCCGGAATCGGAGTTTGAGCTTTCACGTCTCAGAAAACCGGGCGGATATCCGGGTGATGGATGCCTACTTAAAACGGGTCGATCCGGAGGGGGATGTCGCCTCTATCTATATCGACTGGCTGGAGATAGAAGGGCCTTTCTATGACGAAAAGCGCTCCTGGTTTGAATCGCTGATTTATCCGGAAGCTCCGGTCAAGGGGAAGCGAATCAAGACGGTGTGGGTACCGGGGAATGCCCGTGAGTTGATTGAAGCTTTTGCCTTTGAAGCCTTTCGACGGAAGAGTCCGGATCCGAACTATATCGATCAACTGGTGGCTCTGTTTGAAAGTGAGTTTTCGGAGAATAAGAAATTCAATCAGTCGATGTCCGAGGTATTTGGTGTGATTTTGGCATCTCCGCAGTTTCTCTTTTTGCAGGAAGCGGGTGATGATCAAAAGCGTACTTTGGATAACCGGGAGTTGGCGATCCGATTGGCCTACTTTCTATGGAGTTCCCAGCCGGATGATGAGTTATATGCCGCTGACCTTTCCGACTCCGGGGTTCTCCATCAGCAGGTCGATCGGATGTTAAAGGATCCGAAGTCGGGCGAGTTTTTCAAAGGCTTTGTCAACCAATGGGCGGAGATGGATCGGTTCGATGCGATAACGGTAGATGAGTCAGATTTCTTTCATTTCAACAAGGGTATCCGGCATTCGGCCGCACAGGAAGTGATCCACTTTTTCAAGGCTTTGGTGTCGGAAAACCTTCCGGTATCAAATCTGATTGATTCGGATTTTGTGGTAGTGAATCCCATACTCGCAGAGCACTATGAAATCGAAGGGGACTTCGAGAATCAATTTCAGAAAGTGGTATTGCCCGCTGATTCGCCGCGCGGCGGGCTTCCCGGACAAACCGCTTTTCTGACCCTTGGATCAAATGGCGAGCGGTCTTCCCCGGTGATTCGGGGCGCGGTCCTGATGGAGAAGCTACTTCATGATAAACCGGCACCTCCGCCACCAAATGTCCCCGAGCTCGGTTCCGGGAACCGGAAACCAGCGACCAATCGCCAGATGGTGGAACTACACCAAAAGCAGGCGGTTTGTGCTTCCTGCCACAGGAAAATGGATGCCATCGGGTTTGGTCTGGAGAATTTTGATACCGTTGGTAAATGGCGCGATACCGAAAAGGTGGGGCGGAAACAAGTGCCGATTGAGCCCGGCGGAAAACTTCCCGGAGGTGTCGCTTTTAATTCGGTAAATGAATTGAAGCAAGCTCTCTTAACTCACGAGGCTGATTTGGCCGAAGAACTGGTCGAATCTTTGCTGGCCTACAGTTTGGGCCGAACCATCGAGTTTTCGGACTCGGACGATGTGGCGCAAATCCTCGAAAAAATTGCATCGGAAAAATACCCAATGCGGTCGATGATTCAGGAAATCACAGCGAGCGCGCTTTTTAGAACCAAATAGATGAAACTGTACCCTGTACAATCCCGGACTGTACAGGGTACAATCAGTAGAATTTAGCATGAGAACGATAGTGAAAAGTATAGTGACAGGAGTCCTCGCCGGATTCAGCGTCTTAGCGGCGCTTGGCGCGGAGCCGGATCAAAAACCGAATATAGTTTTTATCTTCGCGGATGACTGGGGTTGGGGTGATTTGAGTTGTCATGGTCATCCTTATGTGAAGACTCCCAACATCGATCGGCTCGCAAAAGAGGGCACCGATTTTCACCGCTTCACCGTGGCGAGTGGAGTTTGTTCACCAAGTCGGACAGCGGTGGTGACCGGTCACTTCCCGGCCCGCTATAATATAGACGGGCATTTTGCGTGGGTTCCAAGCAATGCAAAGCGCGGCATGCCGGACTGGCTCGATCCGGAAGCCCCGATGTTGCAGCGTTTTCTCCAAAAAGCGGGATATGCGACGGCTCACTTCGGCAAGTGGCATCTCGCTAATAACATGATTCCCGATTCGCCGTTGCCGTCAGAGTACGGCTACGATGAGTATGGCGCTTTTAACTGTGCCGGCGAACAAATGCCGGTCCACGAAGACACGATGCATGCCAATGCGTTTATAGAGAAATCAGTCGAGGCCGGGAAGCCTTTCTTTATCAATCTATGGGTTCATGAACCGCACACCCCGTTCCATACCGTGCCAAAGTATGAGTGGCGTTTCCGCGATATGGAAAGTCGTGAAGATCAAATCTATGCATCGGTTTTATCTCACGCTGATGACCGGATCGGTGACGTGTTGGATACATTGGATCGATTGGGCGTTACAGAAAATACGCTGGTGATTTTCAGTTCCGATAACGGTCCGGCCCGCTCGTCGGGAGCAGCCGAGTTGACCTTGAGCTACGATACCGCGACCGGAGCGGGGTGGGGTATCGCGGCGGCGAAAGGTATAACCGGAGGCCGGAAAGGTTATAAAGCATCGCTGTTCGAAGGAGGCGTCGGGGTGCCGTTTATCGCCCGCTGGCCCGGAAAGATCGCAGCGGGGAAGGTAGATGATCAATCGCTGATTTCGGCAGTCGATTTGTTACCGACTTTCTGCGAGATCGCCGGAGCGGAGCTGCCGGACAGTTATCAGCCCGATGGCGTTTCTCAGCTCGCAGTTCTGAAAGGAGCGGTCGCTGGTTCGCGCGAAAAGCCGCTTTTCTGGAAGTCCGATGCGAGATGGCCGGGTTCGAAAAGCCGTCCTCACCACTGGGTAGGTTACGCGGTGGTTCACAACAACTGGAAGCTGGTTGCCAGTCAGAAATCTGAGCATGTCGAACTGTATAATATTGCTGAAGATCCCTACGAAGAAAACGATCTGAAAAAGGAGAAACCTGAAGTTGTGAAGGAGCTTCTCGAAACACTGGAAAACTGGAAAGCAACACTACCTGAAAAACCAACCGGGGATGTGTTTTCATCAGAAAGGAAAACGAAATAATGAGCCCTTTTACTACCGATAATACCAATCGCCGGACGTTTCTCCGCGTCGGGTCTTCTTTACTGGCCCTGCCGTTTTTGGAGACATTTGCCAATGCCTCGGCCGTGACGAAGACGCCACCCAAACGTCTTATTTTCCTCGGTGGAGGATTCGGTTTTACGAAAGATACATTCTATCCGGAAAAAGCCGGCCGCTTTTCCGAAATCGGTCTGACCGAGGGGCTCAGTCCTCTGAAGCGTCATATCGATGATATAACGATGGTGAGTAACCTGACCAACCTCGGGGCGACCGATCCGCACGGGGGGAGTGTGTCATATCTCACCGGAGCCAACGTCGCCGGTACTCCCGGGAAACGCTTTTTCAATTCGATTTCCTGTGATCAGGTTGCCGCGCAGCATCTTGGGGAGGAGACCCGTTTTTCATCGCTGACGCTCTCGGCGAAGGAATCGGATGGCGGGCAGAATTCCGGGCACGGCAGCGGGCTTTCCCTGTCGTGGGACGACTCGGGAAATCCCATTCCGGGCGTAAACCGTCCTCTTGATCTTTTCTATACTTTATTCGCCAATCCCAAAGATTCCCGCGAAGCGCTCGATGCACGACTAAAGAAGCGTCAGAGTATTCTCGATATCGTGAAAACAGGTGGCGTGAGTATCAAGCGCACCCTGAGTAAAAATGATCAGGAAAAACTCGACGAATACTTTTCCGGGATTCGACAGGTAGAGAAAGGTCTCGAGCGTCAGGCAAAGTGGGCCGATATACCGAAGCCCGATGCGCCTTTCGATGCTCCGGGTGAGGGCCTCACCGGGGAAGAGGAAATCCAACTGATGTACGATATGATCATCGTCGCGTTGCAAACCGATGCCACGCGGGTGGTTTCATACCGTCAGCCGGTTTGTTCCGTTCTTGCGGGAATGGGAATCAGTTTAAAAGCTCACTCGCTGAGTCACTACGGCTTTTCAGAGTCTCGCATTGAGGCTTCCCGCGAGCGGGACAAAAAGTGTTCGGCTCTGTTCGGGCATTTTATTGATCGGCTCAAGGAAGCTCGCGATATGGATGGAAGTCGTCTCTACGATCAATGTATCGTCAGTTACGGAACCAATCTTCGTTCCGGGCATGAATTGAAAAATCTGCCGGCTTTGCTTTCCGGGGGCGGTGCGAAAGGCATCAAGCACGGGCGTCACCTTGTGTTGCCGGAGAAAGATACACCACTGGCGAACTACTGGCTGACCTTGCTACAGGAAGCCGGGGTGAAGCTCGATCACTTCAGCCACAGCACCGGGACGATTCCGGAACTGCTGGCGTAAAGAAATTACTGAGCGGGATGTGGAGAAATCGGTAAGGATTTCCTCCACATCCCGAATCGATTCCCTAACTCTTCAATCGACTCACAAAATTGCCGATCTTCTCCAGGGCAATTTCGAGCTCGTCGTAGGCGGTGGCGTAGCAGCACCGGACACAGCCTTCGCCCGCAGGACCGAAGGCAGTTCCGGGCACGACCGCAACGCTCTCCTCCTCAAGAAGGCGATGGGCAAACTCCATACTGCTGAGTCCAAATTGCCGGATGTCAGGAAAGGCGTAAAAAGCACCGCCCGGCGAAAAGCAGGGGACTTCCATTTTGCGGAATTTACGGAGTAACAGGTTCCGTCGCTGCGCGTAGGCTTTTCTCATGCGCTCAACTTCGGCGTCGCCATTCTCAAGCGCTTCCACGGCAGCGAGCTGGCTCATGATCGGGGCGCAAAGCATCGAGTATTGATGGATCTTCATCATCGCCTCGGTCAACACGTGCGGTGCACAGGAGTAACCGAGCCGGAATCCGGTCATCGCATAAGCCTTGGAAAATCCATGTAGTAGAATGGTCCGCTCCTTCATCCCCGGGAGACTCGCGATCGAGGTGTGCTCACCGACATCGATACCGTTCTCTCCGTAGATCAGTTCACTATAGATTTCATCGCTGATCACAATGAGATCGTGTTTGATGGCGAGTTTTGCGATCTTCTCGAGTTCTTCGATCGGTTCGACGGCTCCCGTCGGGTTGGTAGGGAAATTGAGCAGCAGGATCTTGGTTCGGTCCGTGATCGCTGCTTCCACATCGCTGGCGAGGAGGGCGAATTTATCCTCCAGCTTCGTCTGGATGGCGACGGATTTTCCGTAGGCCATCACGATGCTCGGGCTATAGGATACGTAGCACGGTTCGTGATAGATCACTTCGTCGCCGGGATCGAGCAGGGCGCGACAGGCTATGTCGAGAGCCTCGGAGACTCCGACTGTGACGAGGACCTCGGTTTTGGGATCGTATTTCACGTCGAATTTTTTGGTGACGTATTTTGAAATTGATTCCCGCAGTGAGGGTAGCCCCAAATTGGATGTGTAGCTGGTCTGGCCTTTTTCGAGAGCGAAAATTGCCGCTTCACGAATGTGCCAGGGCGCGGCGAAATCGGGTTCGCCGACGCCGAGAGAGATCACGTCGTCCCTGCCTTGTACGAGTTCGAAAAAGTCCCGAATCCCGGAACGGGGGATCGAGGCCACTTGTTTAGCGATGCGGTCTTCCAATGGTTTCATGGATCAAATTTGAAAAAATAACTATGGAGTCACTGGAAGCCGTTCCGGTTTGAAGCCGGCTGATGCGATGAAGCCGTTCTGCTTATAGACCTTCAGTTGAAAGTGCGTGGAGGTGCCGATGACTCCGTCCACGGTGCTGAGCCTTTCGCTGACGAAGCGGGCCACATCGTTGAGTGTTTCGCCTTCGACGATTACGGCCAGGTCATAACCGCCGCTCATCAGATAGCAATTGGTCACCTGGTCGAATTTTGCGATCCGTTCGGCGAGTTTGTCGAATCCTCCATCACGCTGCGGGGTGAGTTTGATCTCGATCATTGCCGACACCGAGGTGTCGCCGCTGCGTTCGCGATCAATTACGGCGTGATACCCGAAAATGGTGCCGTTTTCCTCCAGCTCTTTGATGTGCCGGATGACCTCTGCCTCGTCCATGTCGAGGCGGTCGGCGATCTCAGCAGAGCTGAATCGTGCGTTTTTCTGAAGAAGTTCAACTATCGCTTCCATATCTATTAAAAATCTATTGTTATTCTAGTCGCCAAAACTGATACCCACGGCGCGGGCGGTTTCGACGACTTGTCCTTTCGGGTCGACGAGGTTCAGGCTTTCAACCGCTTCTCGAATCGACACATCGCCGACATGATAACGTTGATAGCTGACCATACGTCCAAACTTTTTGCGTTCTATCAAATTAACTGCCTGAACTCCAAATCTTGTTGCGAGAACGCGATCCCAGCTCGTCGGAGTTCCGCCGCGCTGCAGGTGACCGAGTGTGACGGAGCGGGTGTCGCGACCTGACAATTTTGCGATCATTTTAGTGGCCTGTTCACCGATCCCGCCGAGACGATGCTCGCCGCCGTCCCCTGCGTCTTCGATGATCTGTTCCTCGCCGATGGGCGCGGCACCTTCCGCGACCACAATTAGAGTGCTGGTTTTGCCCTGAGCTTCAAGTCGGTCGATGGCCTCGGCGACTTTTTGATAGGAAAACGGTATCTCCGGAATCAGGATAATCTCAGCCCCTCCACCGAGGCCGCCGTAAAGCGCGATCCATCCGGCGTGGCGGCCCATTACCTCGAGAATCATAACCCGTTTGTGGCTCGAGGCGGTGGTGTGAAGCCGGTCGAGAGCATCGACCACGACCTGGGTTGCGGAGTCAAAGCCGAAGGTCATCGCTGTGGCGCTCAAATCGTTATCGATCGTTTTCGGCACTCCGATGATAGGAAAGCCTTCCTCCGAGAACTGAAGAGCCGTTGTCAGGGTTCCGTCACCACCGACACAGATCAGCGCCTCGACCCCGAGTTTCTTCAGATTGGCTTTCGCCTCATCCATGAGTTCTTTCGGGATCTTGCGGACTCCCCCCGCACCGACTTTTCCGGAAAACCGGCCTCGATTGGTGGTCCCGAGGATGGTGCCGCCGAGTTTCTGGATATCAGTGGTTTTGATCGGGTCGAGAATCTGGTAATTTGCGGGGGAGAGGAGTCCTTCAAAGCCATCGGTAAATCCGAGGACTTCCCATCCCAGCGAATTCGCTGCGCCGGTCACTCCGTGAGTGACGGCATTCAACCCGGGGCAATCCCCTCCACCATTTAACAAACCGATTCTCATCGGGGGCAACCAATCGCAATTTTAGTCAAAATAGCAAGTCACCACGTGGGGCAGCCTCTTCGAATCGGAATTTTTTGATGAAAATGCAAACCGGGCCCGTGCCTTTTTAAGGAAACCGCCCAATTAAAGTAGGGAAAAGTCGCCCTCTACCCGTGGCCACGTCCTTTGGACGTTCTTCCGGGTCGTCCCCGGCCGTAACCGATGAAACGGACGCCCAAAGGGCGTCTCTACCAGTGCCTCCGTAGCCACGTCCTTTGGACGTTTTTTCGCATCATCCGCGGCCGTGGGGTTTCACGTATTTAAGACAGGTTTCAACGGCTTTTTGATAGCTTTAACTGACTGCTTTTTTCGGGAGTCCTACCCTTCGAAAGCGTGCTGGCGCTCGACCGGCTCACCGCACCAGAGGCAGGTTTGGCGTTTCGAGTTGGAGTTTCTTCCGCAACTCTCACATTTTATCACTTTTGTTCCTATTTTTCCGTCTTCGACACCGTCACGAAGGTCGATCTCCGAGATTTTGTCAGCGAGATCTTTTTCGGTAAGATCGGTCTGGTCCCTCACGATCTCCCACATCGCCTGGCAGGCGAGGGCGAGTCGATCGACCTGGGCGGTTAGGGTGCGGATGTCGGAGTTGGCTTCGGCGGCGGCTGATGCGGCACGGGCTGTGTCGCGACCCGATCCATACTGAGATCCTTCGGTATAATTGAGCCAGAGAAAGTCGTCCATGGATTAAAGAATACGCGGGTGGTGAAGTTGGCCAATTATAAAAGATCTATAAACCTGTAACTCTGGCCGAAAGAGCCTGCGGGGTGAGATTTTCGAATTTTCTGCTAGTTTCCGAAATGCCAAAAATCGATTCAGATTGGAAACCCGTAGCTTTTAAAGAATGGCAGGTCGTCTGCGATGCCATTGCCAACGGCGAACAGAGCGTGATTCTCCGGAAAGGCGGGATTTCAGAGGGGAAATTCGGGTTCCAATGGATTCACGATCAGTTCTTTCTGTTTCCGACATTGTTTCATGAGCAGGGCAAGCAGGTTCGCCCCGGAAAGGATGGAGCAGAACGGCGTTTCGAAGAGGGGGACGATCACAATCGGGAAATTCCCTTTTCCCTCTATATCGAAACGATCTCGACGGGTCGGCTTACGGATTGGGATGAGATTTGTGCGCTGGAAAAATACCACATTTGGACACGGGACTGTATTCGGGAGCGATTTGATTGGGGCGAGGAACCCGGGATCAGTTATGCGGTGATTCGAGCCGCTGTGGCGGAGACTCCCTGGTTGCTCAGTGATCGGAAAGCTTTCGGAGGTTGTCGGTCCTGGGTCGGTCTGCCACCGGAGGAAAATGGGGGATTCGTGGATCGTTTGACACCGGCGGAGTGGGTCGTGCCTGAGTGTGGCTTACCCGACCCAGGCTAGTTTTCGCCGATTAATAGTTGATTATCGGTTGCCAAGTTTTTGTGAGAACCGAATGTCGTTGATGCGCCTTACCATCCTCTCCAGAGCACCCCAGTGCTATTCCACCCGCCGGTTACATGAAGCTGCAAAAGGCCGGGGACACACGGTCCAAATTCAGGATCCGCTCCGCTTTGCGATCGATATGGAGGAGGGGGAGCCGGATCTTTACTACCGGAACAAGGCCATTCAAGTGCCGGACGCTATCCTCCCGCGAGTCGGGACTTCGATTACGCGGTACGGCACCACGGTGGTCCGGCAGTTTGAGCAGATGGATGTTTACACGCCGAATACTTCATCAGGGATCAGTAATTCGCGGGATAAACTTCGAAGTTTGCAGATTTTGTCGAGGCATGACATCGGGATTCCCAGAACCGCTTATGTCGCTCACAAGGGAGATGTCGCCGACGCTATTGAACGGGTCGGCGGAACTCCGGTCATCATCAAGTTGATTGAAGGAACTCAGGGTGTTGGCGTGATTCTCGCGGACAAGCCGGAGATCGCCAAAGCGATCATCGAGACCCTGCACAGCGCCAATCAGAACGTTTTGATTCAAAAATTTGTCGCCGAGAGTAAAGGGAAAGACGTCCGGGCATTTGTGATCAATGACCGGGTTGTGGCCGCGATTCGCCGGACCGCTCAGGGGCAGGAATTCCGAAGCAATGTTCACCGGGGCGGGGTTGCGACAGCGATAGAACTCGATCCGAAGTATGAAAAGGCGGCGGTTCGTGCCGCTCAGATCATGGGGCTGAAAGTCTGTGGCGTCGACATGCTGGAAGGTGCGAACGGGCCGCAAATCATGGAGATCAATTCGTCTCCGGGCCTCGAAGGGATCGAGGGGGCGACCGGATTGGATATTGCGGGCGAAGTGATCGATTTTATCTGTGATCAGGCCAACATGCCGGAAATCGACCTTCGGCAGCGACTCACAGTCAGTAAAGGTTATGGAGTCGCTGATATCTCGATTCCCGAAGGCAGTGTTTTTGTCGGTCAAACGATCGAGCAGACCGGTCTTCGCGAGCAGGATGTTGTCGTTCTGACGCTGAAAAGAGGGGAATCTGTGATTTCCAACCCGAAATCGTCCCGGGAGCTGGAGGCCGATGACACTCTCCTGTGCTACGGCAAAGTGAGAACCATGAAATCTTTGATCAAGGACCGTCCCCGGAGAAGTCGTAAGCTGAAACCGCTTCCTTCAACTCCGGTTACTGAAGGCACCACTTTAGACGAAGTGACAAATGAGTGATAAATCACGGACCAGAGAGAAACGATCGATTGAGGATTGGGGTAAAAAGAAGGTAAAAAAAGGAACGCAACGTCGAATCCTCCTCGAAGCGGGAGAGAGTTTTACCGGCGTGATGCTGCGTCTCCCTGTCATGGTATGGCGGGGAAAAGAGGACGGCCCGGTTCTCGGGATCACGGCAGCGGTCCACGGCGATGAGATCAATGGGACCGGTGCGATTCGGAGATTGATTGAGGAGCCTCCCTTTCAACTGAAGCGCGGGGCACTGATTCTGGTGCCGGTAATCAACATCATGGGTTTTGAGCGGCACAGCCGCTACACGCCCGACCGTCGCGACCTTAACCGAACCTTTCCCGGCAGTCCGAAAGGCAGTTTGACCGGTCGATTGGCGCATTTGACCATGAACGAAGTGGTGGCGCGATGTGATTATTTGCTGGATCTCCACACGGCGGCGGTCCGGCGAACCAACTTCCCCAACGTGCGGGCGGATATGGAAGACCCTGACTGCGAGCGGCTGGCACGAGTCTTCGGCGCCGAGGTGATTGTTGATAATACCGGTCCGGACGGTTCGCTGCGTCGCGAAGCCTGCCGCGCGGGATGTCCAACCATCATTCTCGAAGCAGGAGAGGTCTGGAAAGTGGAGCCGTCCGTTCAGGACATGACGATGCGGGGCATCACTCACGTGATGAGCGAACTTGATATGATCGACATGACCGAATCGAATCGGCCGGAGACATCACCGCACCAGCTCGTGGTTCACAGCTCCAGTTGGGTCCGGGCCGGGAACGGTGGATTCCTGAAATTTCACGTCGCTCCGGGAGACACCGTGGAAAAGGATCAGCCTCTGGCGACCAATTCAGGTCTTCTGGGGCAGGATACCGAAACGATTTTGAGTCCCCATCATGGATTTGTGCTCGGAATGACCACAATGCCCGCTGTTTCTCCGGGGGATCCGATCCTCCATATCGCACTGCCTGATACCCGAAAGCAGTTCAGGTCTCTTGAAAAAAGTGTCGATCAACTGGAGGATAACGCTCTTGAAAACCAGGTTCGCGACCATTTGGCCACCAATATCACGGTGGAAGAGCCTGGACCCCTTATTGAAGACGAAGACGACGAAGTATGAATGAGCCGATAACGATTGGATGGAGAGAGTGGGCCCGGTTGCCCGAATGGGATCTGGAATTCAGAGCAAAAGCGGACACAGGGGCTCGCAGCAGTGCGATAGATTGTTCAGAGATCGTGGAGATACCGGGAGACAGGGTCAGATTCACGGTCCGGGTTTCGCGAAACAAATCGAACCAGAACGTCACCCTCGAAGCACCAATCGCAAAGCGGAAGCACGTCCGGAGTAGCACCGGGCACGGGCACGATCGTTTTTTTGTCGAAACGACACTCCTGCTCGCCGGAAGAGAGAAAAAGATTCTCGTCAGCTTAACCTGCCGGAAGCGGATGATTCACCGGATGTTGCTGGGGCGCGAAGCGCTTGCCGGCGACTTTCTGGTCGACAGTAATGTGGATCACTGGGCTACTCCGAAGGTAAAAGGGGATTCCTGATTCACAAGTTACGCTGAAGGTTCTGTGGAATCCCCGTTGGGGTTGCCCGGAATCAGCGACAAAGGAGTGTGATTGGGATCCGGTTTGATACCGACAATTGCAGGAGTGGAATCACCATGATCTCCCGACAGCAGGCTTGGGAGATCAGAAATCGGAGCTGCTGACCTAGGTTCGCTTGAAGCGGGTATCTCGAGAGGGGCGTCATTCAATAAATTTTCCGGGATTTTCACCTCTTCGGATGGAGAATCCGGCAAGGGGATCGCGGCGTCGGCCAGGGGCAGATCTTCATGCGAATGGCCATTGTTGCCCTTCGGAATTTCATCAATCGGCAATTCGGTAAGCGGCAGCGGTTCTGGTGTTGGAACCTCCTCTTCAACTGAAGCAATTTCTTCCTCGGCAATTTCCTCTACTGGCAGTTCAGCAATCGGCGCGACTTCCTCTACAGGGAGTTCGGCAACTGGAGCGACTTCTTCTACAGGGAGTTCGGCAACTGGAGCGATTTCCTCTACGGGAAGTTCAGTAACCGGTGCGATTTCTTCTACGGGAAGTTCGGCAACCGGCGCGATTTCTTCTACTGGAAGCTCAGTAACTGGCTCGACTTCCTCCACGGGTAGTTCGGTAACTGG
>JARGPI010000024.1 GCA_029213005.1 Verrucomicrobiales bacterium | reverse complement strand
ACAGGGTACAAAACGACTGTGACGATATTTGCTTTGGCGGACAGAGCCGGGGGGATGTAGGATTTCTCTGCCTATGAATGCTTTTTCCGACTACAAGGTTCCCGCTCCTGACTACACTGAAATGAAGACCCGCTATGAAGATTTGCTTCGGCGGATCCAAAATACCGACGATCCGGAGGAGGCGATTTCGCTTACCCTGGAATGGGATGCTCTGTATAGCGAAGTAAAGGAGTGGTATTCTTTAACGGAAATCAGGTTCACTCAGGATACAACAAATCCTGACTACAAAGCCGCTCTGGATCACCGGGATTCCGAGTGGCCAAAGTATATCAATCTACAAACCCGGATCAAAGAGGCGATCCTGGCGTCTCCTTGCATCGATGCCCTGGAAGAACGATTCAAAAGGCAGGTATTCGAGTTGTGGCGATGTGATGCCGCTACTTTCGACCCGTCGATAGAGAAAGATCTCGAGAAGGAAGCTCAGCTCGAGTCGGAGTACACCGCTTTACTGGGCAGCGCACAGATCGAGTTTGGCGGGGAGACGTTGACCCTGTCTGACTTTCCTCCCTATCAGGAAAATCCGGACCGTGCGATTCGCGAGGGCGCAACCCGGGCGCGGTCAGAGTGGCTACATGAGCGGGCCGGGGATTTTGATCGGATCTATGGAGAGATGGTATCGCTGCGGAACCGGATGGCCGAAGGGATGGGATTTCGTTCCTATACCGAGGTGGGATATCTGAAGATGCACCGAATCGGATACGGGCCGGAGGAGGTGGCCTCATTCCGGGAGGAGGTGCTGCGGGAATTGGTGCCGTTTGCGTTGGAGTTGGCGGATCAGCAGGCGGAAACGATCGGGGTGGAATCTTTGATGTTCTGGGATCGCAATTTCCGGAGTCCGAAGGGGAATCCGGTGCCGCTGGGCGATCACGATTGGATGGTGGAGCGGGCCAGGGAAATGTTCGGGGCGATGGGGAACGGTCTCGATGGGTTTTTCGATGAGATGCTGGAGATGGGGTTGCTTGATCTGAAGTCGCGAAAGGGAAAGGCTCCGGGTGGCTACTGTGAATTCTTCACTCAACTGGGAATGCCTTTCATTTATGCCAACTTCAATGGAACGCAGCACGATGTCGATGTCTTCACTCACGAGATGGGGCATGCTTTCCAGAGCTGGTCGAGCCGGAAGCAGCCTCTCACGGATATGATCTGGCCCACGATTGAGGCGTGTGAAATCCATTCGATGGGATTGGAGTTTCTGACTTGGCCATACATGGATTTGTTCTATGGCGGGGACCGGGCGGATGAACTGAGGAGGATTCATTTGGCATCGTCGCTCAGTTTTATTCCCTACGGCGTGGCGGTCGATCACTTTCAGCACGAAGTTTACGATGCACCGGACTGTTCGCCCGATCAGCGGGCGGAAAAGTGGCGGGAGATGGAGAAGACTTACGTGCCATGGTTTCAGTATGGGGATCTCCCGCAGGAGTCGAGCGGCAGGATGTGGCAAACGCAGTCGCATATATTCGGGGCACCGTTTTACTATATCGACTACACACTGGCGTTGACCGGTGCTCTGCAGTTTTGGAAGCTGGCCCGGACCGATCGGGACGAGGCGATGAAGCGGTATGTGGCGTTGTGTCAGCTGGGCGGTTCGCTGAGTTATGCCGAGTTGCTCACATCGGTTGGTTTTGCCTCTCCGTTTGAGCCGGGTTGCCTAAAAGAGGTGGTCTCTGATGCCCGTGAATTTTTGCTTAGGTAATGGAGCGATTGAAATCAAGCGAGGTGTGCGATTTGAAAATAGGCGTAAATACGTCACTTTGTGCGGAATAAGGGGTGAATCCTCCTGTTTTAACCTCATAGCTCTTAACAGAAAGGGGGTGTTTACGCTATAGTGTTTGAGTGAGTGTAGATGGGTATGGATATCCGGGGAATGAGTTGAGGGGGAGATGAAATTCAACGAGGATACAGCGGAAACCAGGCAAAAAGCAGCTGATAGCATCCTCAGCGGAAATGGTGACGGCTCAACTCCCAATCCATCACCACCTGATTCAGAAGCGTTGACTCGTGACTGTTTGAAGTCGCTGACTCATGACGAAATGACTGCTTTGGCGACGCTTGTGGTCAATCGGGGAAAGAAGGCCGAGTTGGATGACCGGCAGACCGATGCGCTTCAGGCCCTCGAGTCGTCCCTCGCAGACATGGCGGCGCTCTCCTACGGTTCGGTGTATCTATACGACGATCCGGACGACGATGATTTTCTGCTTGATGACCCTGCCGACTTCTCGGGGTCCACGCTCATGTTCTCCTCAGATTTCGATGAGCAGGTTCAGTACGGGATGGACCAAATTGTCGATCTGCTGGAAGAGCTGAAGGGGCCGGTATTTGTTCATGAGCTGGCGGAGGCGCAAATTGCCAAACGATATGGGTCCACCCAGAGTTTACCTCAAAAGGAGACGGTGATAAAGCCGGGCAAGTGTGATCACGACGGTCTGGTCGCCCTGGATGGTGCCGCCCTGGGCTATAAGCGGGGATCAAAAGTTTTTATGGATGAAGATGTGGCTGATCAAATCGGATGGCGGAAGTGAATCAAACCTTTTGGCCCGCTTGTCCTTCGTGTTAAACTATAAGCCACATAATTCCTAACGTGAGGTCGCTACCGTGGGTATTGTGTTCAATCGAGTCATTTGACCCTTGATTTTTAATGTCTTCCGAGAGAGAAAAATTTAATATTCTAAAAAATGAAAAGCCTCTCTTTCTTATAATTGAAGATGGGAAGGTGCTGACGGAGGAGCTTGGTCCGGAGTATCAAATCATGACCGTTTCGTCGGAGGCGGAAGCTCGTGACTATTTGAAGACCCGGTTGCCTCAAGCCATTTTGATTGCATTGACCCGGAGAAATGATGAGAACATCGATTTCTGTCGTGATTTACTGAGCGAGGAGGAGTACTCAAAAATCCCGGTGATCCTTTTTCTGGATCGAGTCACCGAGTATGAGGAGATCCGGGGACTCGAAGCGGGGGCTAACGATGTGCTGGATCACTCCACGAGAGGTGAGTTATTAAGAATCCGGGCGAACCGGGTGGTTCTGAAGCGAAGCCAGAGCCACTTCCCTTCCAAGTTTCTCCAGCGAGTGGACGATGCCGTTTTTCAACACTTCCGGACCCGTTCATTTCAGATGGAGGATTTGGCAGAGTATTTGAATATGGATCGGAAAACTCTTTATCGAAAGGTAAAGACTGACTCCGGCAAAACCACTCAGGAATACATTCGTCATCTCCGGATTTGTCGAGCCGGTCATCTGCTGAAAAGAGGGACCATGACTATTGCGGAGGTCGCTGAGCAGGTTGGCTTTAGGGATATCAGCTACTTTTCGAAGTGTTTCAGAGATTATTTCAGTATTTCCCCCTCTGATTTTGTGAAAAAATATACTTAGGTGATGGCCCCCGGGGCCGTTGAATCGCCTTGGTTAAGGGGATTGAGCAACAATAGCGAGATCGCGCCCCCTCCTTCTGGGGGATTGCTGAATTTCAGTATGGGGAGGATACTTAAATTAGCAAGTGGTGGAGCTTGTTGTGGAGTGGGGGAGTATGACAATTTTACCAACAGGAATTCTTTCGGCAGAGTTAATTGAAGCGCAATTTCGGCTTCGCGGTTCTGCCAGTCAGATCGAAAAGCCGGAAAGATCTTCGGATATGTCGCTAATCGATCGGTTTGGTTGTCTGCGTTCAAATGACACTGCGGAGCTGTCCGTCTACCCGACAGTGTTGCGTCAGGTCTCCGTCACTCCAGCCTGGTGGGAGTTTCTAAGTCTCCCGGGCGTGACCCGCCGTCTGACATCTGAGTTCTCCCGCCCTGAAAATAACCTATCCAACCATTATTCCGAATGACCGATAATCTTTCCAATTTAAACATTCTTCGGGTCGATAAATCCCGCCTGCTTGTGATCGAAGGGCGGCCGGTGATCGCCCCGAAAGTGAGCGATAAGTATTCCACGCTGCTCGCGGACAACCGTAAGGCTGCGATTGAAGCGATCAAAACTCCCTTTCCCGCGGCGATTCTGATTTCGTTAGCTTCGAACCGGAAAGCGATGTTGGCGCTGGGCGAATATTTGAAGAAGAGTCCCATTTCCCGGAACATTCCTCTGATTCTGCTTTTTCCTGATATCACTGAAGCGGATGAAGTCGTCGGATTCAAAGCCGGTGCGGCGGAAGTTCTTCCTCTTAATGTTTCCGAAGAGCTGCTGAATCTCAAGGTGTCCAAGACGATCGAAATCTGTAGTCAGGTTGTTAGACCGTCTCCCTTTCTGCAGAAAGTCGATCAGACGGTTCTGATGAATATTGAGTTCGAAAACTTTGGCGTCATTGAGCTGGCGAAAATGCTCCATATGGACCGCAAAACTCTGTTTCTGAAAGTGAAGCGGGAAACTGGATTGCCTCCTCAGGATTACATTAAAATTCTGAGATTGAGCAGAGCAAAGCTTCTTTTGAGAGAAGGCGGAGTGCAGGTCGCAGATGTCGCCTTCAAAGTCGGCTATAACGATTTGAGTTATTTCTCGAAGTGTTTCAAAGAATGTTTTGGTATTTTGCCGTCCCGATACACCCGGAAATTCCGCCTTAAGAAAACCACGAATTGAACGGATATCTTAAGCTTGCAAGTTTTGTAGGCTGCTTTCTATCTGTTAGTTAAGTTGATTGTTCGGGGTGGTAAAAAGGATTTAACTTTCTTTGTCAATAATGACCTCATGGTTCTTAACGACCCTTCCGGAAATTGCATACTATATAGGGAGGTGATTGGATGAGCTTTTAAGTAGCGCTCCAATTTCAAAAGAATATGCCTGATTTAGACTCCAGTATCTCTTACGCGAAAGTCCGGCGTTCCAACCGCCGGACTTCCGAACGGGACTCGGAACTGTTTCTGGGAATTCTCAGAACCATTCACCAGAGTTTCATGGAGGAAGTCGGTGCACTGGGGGTGTTGCTCGATATGGTCGAGTATCTTCCCGGGGTAAACGTCTCAATTAAAGATCGGTCCGGTAGGTATTTGTATGCCTGCTCCGGCATGCGGCTTCAGTTAGGTTTGAATCGCCCGGAGGAAGTTGTTGGAACGACCGATCGGGATCTGTTTCCCCAAAACATCGCCGATGGCTTTATTAAAGCCGACGAGAAAGTGATCAAAGAGGGGTGTCCGATTTACAATTATCGGGAGGCGTTCTATTCCAATTGCGACGGGCTCGTCTGGAGTATCACCAGCAAATGGCCCTTGAAGAATCAACAGGGTAAGACCGTGGGTGTGCTCGGAGTGTTCCGACCCGTCAATGGCACCGAGCCGGATTCGCCGGAATCAGGGCTCCCGGGGTTGACCGGCGATGTGAAACACGCGGAAGAGATTGAGCGGATTACCGATTTTATTTCTTCGAACTGCGACCGGACCTTGACCAACGAGGAAATTGCGAAAGCGGTCGGGGTTTCGACAAGGAAGCTGACCCGCATCATCCAGGAGACTCATTTGCTTTCACCTAGAAATTTCGCAACGATGATCCGGATTCAGTTGGCTTGCAAAGCACTGTCCGAAACCGATGCCGCAATCATCGATGTCGCTCAGGATCACGGATTTTCCTGTCAGAGTTCATTCACGACTCAATTTAAAAAGATCACCGGCACCACTCCCCGGCAATTCAGACTCCGATCAGGCTCTATTTTTGATGCCGGTTCAAATTCGTAATCCCGGTCCGGGTTTGCATGTTTTGGGGCAATGTCAGGTATAAAAACATGATTCGGAGTATCCGGCTGTCTTATTCAGGCAGTTTGGGTCTCGATTTTTAAGATCTATATATAGTTAGCCGAGATTAGTTAGTGAGGGTTGTGGTAGGTATCCGGATTGTTAGGGTTGCCTAAAGTGTTGACAGTAAGATTGCTGTAAATCGAGGGTTTGGGTTGAAAAATTCGGTAAATTTGGCGAGATAGGTAAAAAATTTGGCCGTCTAGGTAAAGAAGTTTTTAATAAGATAGAGGACTCTTATATGGCAAAAACGCTAAAACCGCTCAAATCTGATCTTCAACCGTGAGTATTTAACGGATTGCGTCGGAGGCGAGTGGAAAAACTTAACCGCCATTCGCCATGCTATCCGATTTTTTTAAAAAAGATAAAAGAGCCAAATCCAGTTCGAAGGAAGTGGAAAATCACCTCACGATGGAGGCTCTTGAACCTCGAATTCTTTACTCAGGAGCTCCAATTGATGCGCCGGTAGGTGATGAAGCGGCGCAGGAAGTTGTAGTAGATAACGAAGCGCTGCCGGAAGTTCATTTCGAGGGCATTGAGGACTTCGCGAAGGCGGCAGAAAATGGGAACAGGGCTGATGACAATCCGCTGGTGACCCTGAAGAGTTTGCAAAATCTGACTCCGTTGGAGATCGAGCAAATCGCAAAATCTGCCGTTTCCTATTGGGGAAGCGGTGAACTAAGCGAAGATCAGGAAGAGATTCTCGAGGCGATAGAGGTATCTCTGGTCGATTTTAGCGCGTTGGTTGGGGGTAGTGGAAATGGCTTCGAAGTGGACTTGATAGCATCCATGGACGGGGTCTGTACTGATGGTTCACTGCTTGGTGGGAACTATAACTACCCGTCAAGTTCGGCAACCCAGTCGCCGACCAGTGTGGAGAGCGGAAAGGACATCATTGCGGAAATGCTGGTCGACATGAATGATCCGGACGGCCTCGATTACCTGGTTAAAACAGCGTTGAACCATCCCGTGACCCATGTTGCTGAGCTTCCGTTGACTTACTCGACCCTGTACGATATCGCCGACGCAGCGGAACAGCACTGGATCAAGTCCGGTCTGACAGCCGAACAATTGGAGGCTCTCAAGTCGATTGAGTATCACATTGTCGAGCTGGAGGGATCAATTCTCGGTTACGCAGAGGGAACCAACGTGTTCATCGATGAAAATGCTGCCGGGATGGAGTGGTTCATCGATGAGACTCCGGAACTGGACGAGGAATTTTCCCAGGATAGCAAAGCCGTGGCGGGAACCGATGCAGAGGACCGAATGGATCTGCTTTCTGTTGTGCTCCATGAACAAGGTCATGTTCTGGGTCTCGATGATAATGCGGGATCGTCGGAAGAAGACGTCATGGAAGGACTGTTAGAGGCAGGGACGCGCCGGTTGCCGGATGCGGGCGAGGCTGGGGGTGCTGTAGCGCTATCTAACGCTGAGCCTGAATATTTGCATGCCGCCCCGAATTT
This sequence comes from Verrucomicrobiales bacterium, assembly GCA_029213005.1. GTDB lineage: Bacteria > Verrucomicrobiota > Verrucomicrobiia > Verrucomicrobiales > DEV007 > Arctic95D-9. The sequence continues at coordinate 104,567 of JARGPI010000024.1, read as the reverse complement.
TGCGGAAGCGGTTGAACGGTTTAATGAAAATTCGGAAAGCGGTTTTGAAGGTGTAATTTTCGGAAACGGCTATGGAGTGATTAACCATGTCGACACGGGGACAAATGGAGTACCGGCCCTCAATGGAAGCTCTTACACAATTTTTTCTCAAGGAGATGGTGTGCGCGGACCTTTTAGCCGGTTCGATGGTTACCGTTCCGATCTTAATGGTGGCATCCAGACAGAGGTTGCCATTTACCTGGATCCGGCTGCGATGGCTGCAGGAGAGGGCTTTGATTTTTCCGTGGCTGCAAACAATACCAGTGGAGCGCACCTGCGTGATTTCATTTTTCACGTCACTAAAGACACGAGCACTGGAGCACTGCTTGTCGGGGCGTCTAATGGAACGACATTTGATCCACGGGAAGATCTCGAAACGATCAATCATGCAGAAATTACTGCTGCCGGTTGGTACTCCTTCGAACACAAGTTTTACGAGAATTCGGAAGGCAGTCTTGAGGTAGAGATGAATGTCATCGATGCCGCAGAGAATGTCGTATTTACGGAAGTGAGAAATGATCCGATGGACACTAATTTCGGAGGGACTCGATATCTATGGTTTACGAATATCGACACCGATGCGGGTATCGCAGTCGATCAAATTTCGTTGAAGACCATCGACACCAGTCCGATTCAACTCTTTTCTGGCAGTAATACATCTCTCCACAGCTCGATTCAGTCTGCGGTCGATGAGGCTTCTGAAGGTGACGTTATTGAAATTGCGGCCGGAACTTATCATGAGAGTGTAAATCTCACAAAAGCGGTGACGTTACAGGGTGCCGGAGTGGGGCAAACCATCATTACGCCAGAAGGTGGGAGCGGGATCGAAATCAGTGGAGATCTGGGGACGGATGCGACCGTCAGCATTGATGGAATTGAATTTAGTGGTTCGCCCAACGGCTCGGGGCTGGACTATGCAAACACTGCGATTTTGGGAAGTTTGCAGATCACCAATAGTAAGTTCGAAGGGAACTTCCGTAACGGTGTCGAAATTGGTGGAGATGGTCCTTTGCTTGCCCTCGATAATGTCATCATCGCCGATACAGATTTTGTCGGAAACGGTGAGCCACAGCCTGGCGGGACCAGTGGTGATGGCGATATTCTTCTCTTCAATTTCAATGGGGATGCAACGATTTTGAATGTCAATATCACCGGCCAGGACCGGGGTAACGGTGCGGCAGATAACGGAATCCAAATTCGGTCGACCGGAGTGATGGGTGCGGTAAATCTGACGGATGTTTCGATCGCGGGGCTCTATCAGAAAGTGGGGCTCGCCATCTACGGTTTTGATGACATCAGTAATCTGACCACTTCAAACGTAACCGTGACCGCCACCACCGGATGGAGTACTCCGGTCAACTTTGATGGGGTCGGTGGTGATATCGATTTTTCCAGCATGGACATCGACGCGAGTGGTGCTCCGGGGCAAGTTTCTATTCAGGGTAATGCGGGTGCAAATGAACTGACTGGAGGTGGAGAGGGTGAGAAACTCAGAGGGCACGACGGGGACGATGTTTTTATGGGGAATGGCGGCGATGACACCATTATCGGCGACGAAGAAGGTGATGGTAGCACGGGAATTGATACCGCTGTGTTTGCCGGGAACTATACTGACTTTGAGATCACTCCGGATGGCGACACTATTACGGTGACTGATCTGAATGCTGCTGACGGGGACGAAGGGACGGATACCTTAATCGGGGTTGAAAACCTGGTATTTGGCGATGTCACGATCAATATTGCATCGATTGATGATTTGAGCAGTGGGTCTGCGGTTGAAGATGCTGTGAAAGCAAAAATGGCGGCCGCCCCGGGTGAACCGGTAGCGATTAACGGAACCTCATCGGATGACACCATTGTCATTGATTTGACCTCAGAGAACTGGCTGCCGGATCTCCTTATCATCGATGGTGGCGACCAGGGTGTTGGCGGGATGGACACCCTTGTTATTATCGATCCAAATGGCAATGCCATCACCTATACACCTGACACAAGCACATTCGGGTCCGGCGAAATTGTTATAGACGGGAAAACGATTCGTTTTGAGGACTTCGAGCCGGTCGATTTTGATATTCTTGGTGGTGGAGTCTTTACTTTGGAGCTACCGAACGACAATGATGTCGTAGATATTTCGGCAGGTTCGCTGGTAGCCGGAATAGGTGATGCCCTGATTATTTCCGGAACTTCCGGGGGAGTCGCTTTTGAGACGGCTCATGTTCGGGGAGCATCTGAGATCGTTATTAACACCAATGCAACGACCTCCGGGACTGACGCTATCACCATTACCAGCGCAGACGGCGTTCATGGAAACGGCGCTCTCACGATCAATACCGGAGGCGAATCGGGGGATTCGATTACCGTAAATGGTCCTGTTGATTTTGGTGGAGGGACCGTATCCCTGTCTACTTCGACCCTGAATCTAAATGCTGATATTGTCGCTGGAACCATCTCTGGTGGCGCAAGCGTTGTGAATCTTGGAGCTGATGCGACGATTGAAGACGGGATCGATGCCGTGTTGGACGGCGGGACTGTGAACCTGGCGGCGGCAACTTACACACCCGCCTCTCAGGTAAGGATTGAAAAATCTCTGACTCTCAGTGGCGCGGGAACTTCGGGAACAACGATCGATGTAGGAGGTTATAACGCCTGGGGAATCTATGTTCCGGCGGACAATGTGACGCTGAAAGACTTTTCTGTTCAGGGTAATTCAACTCACAGGCAATATGCGATTAAAGTGGGAACCGGTAATGGGGGCGTCGATGCTCACATCAACGAGGGGTTTGTATTATCGAATGTCAAAGTTGCAGGAAGTCAGCGAACCGGGATTGATCTAAATGGAGTGAGGAACGCCTCTCTTACTGACATTGAGTCAATCGGTGCCACCAGTGGGTTTGGATTATCGTTGGCTAGCTCGCAGGGTATAACAATTACAAACTTGACCACTTCCGGTAACGCCTGGGGTGATGTCGGAATTTTCCCCGCAGACCCGACCTTTCAGTTTTCCGGTCTTGAGGCTCCGTCTGGGATTGCATTTTCAGGAATCGTCAACTTGAATGGTGATGGCACGATATCGGTGCAGGATGGGGAGCTTCTCGGTGGCGGAACCTGGACGGGGAGTGTGTCCAACGATCCTGCTGATGGAGCGGACATCACGGTGCCGGCTATATTTACGCATATGGTTTCAGCCACCCGCGAAGATGGTTTGGTTCTAAACAATGCCGGAACCGAGGCAGATGTTCAGAATCTGGCTGCAACCTGGGCGGCGTCGGGAGATTTTACGGAGACGAGGATTCTCAATATCGAAGACGGTGGATTTGAAGTGCAGTCGGGTATGCTGATTCAGGATGCGATTGATGCGGCTTCCGCCGGGGATACGATTGTGATTGGCGACGGCGTCTACACCGAAAACCTGATTATCCATAAGAATGTCACTTTAGTGTCAGAAAACGGCAGGGATTCTACTACAATCGAAGGGATTAGCGGAGTTGGTGCGACAGGAACAATAGCCATACAGGGGGCGACGACTGACGTGACGATAGGGGACGTTGGTCAGGGATTCACTGTTGTGGGAATTGACGATGGGAATCCGGCGCAGGAGGATGCAGCTATCTATATTTCAGGAACCCACAGTGGAACCCAAATTTTGGACAACGAAGTCGTTGCTAACGGCGAGGCAGGGCTTCTCGCCACCTATGGGTCAGTGATTTCCGGTTTTATCATTGATGGAAACGAGTTCTCCGGTCAGACCTTCGTAGGCGCAAATCCGGCCGGTATCGGATACGGAAGCCAATTTTCCACCCCAAATGTTCCCCGGCAGTTGGTTACATTGGGGAACGGCGCCAACGGAGCGGCCAATGCAACGAACATTACCTTCACTAACAATGTTCTTTCCGGCATAACGGGTGGGATTTCAACCGACGACAATACCACCGAGCAGGGTAATACGCTGGCGACGATTGATGCGGCTGATTCGACGATCAGTGGTAACACTTTTCAGGGAACGACAACCTCAAATGCTTCTGCTCTCAGGGTCAGGCGTCCCGATACTGTGATTGCCGGGAACACCTTTGATGAATCGAAGATGACCGATTCGACGAAATTCATCTACGTCGAAAACAACTCTAACTCAGTGGAAAGTATTGTCGCAGCCAATACTTTCGTATCCGGTGCTCCGATTACGAGTGAGTCAGGAGCCTGGCATGATCTTCAGTCCGCCTTTGATCAGGCTAAAGTTGGCGAAACCATTCAAATTCCGGCCGGGACTTATACCGGACCGTTCACGCTTACCAGGGATGTCAATCTTTCCGGAGCAGGCGATGGAGCTAATGACGCCACGAATACCATTATCACCGGCGGCTTCGATATTTCGGCGAGCGGGAGTGACGGCGACAGACTTACTGTTTCCGGTATCCGATTCACCGGCAGTGACCGGGGAATAGACATTATTTCCGGAGCTTCACACATTGAGTTAAGCGATGTGACTTCCGATGGAAACACCTCCGCCGGGGTAAATGTGGCCGGAGCCGGTCACAGTGATATCTATTTGAGCGAGGTGACTCTTTCGAACAACAATGTTGGTTTCCGGATGGGAACTGCTGATGAGTTGGACGGATTGCTTATCGTTGACAGCACCCTTCGGGACAACAATCAGGGAATGTATGTAGCCGCGAGTTCATCCTCTACAACGAATGAAGACGGATTCACCAACGTTACGATCATAGACACTCTGTTTGAAAACAATGAAATTAAAGGGCTGTACCTTGAAAAACTGGATGAAGCCTTGTTCGATAATCTGACGGTTCGGAATAACGGGACTGAGGGAGGATACCGTTTCAACAGTGGGATCGATATCAATCTCAAGTACGGTGCCTACGAAAATATTCAAATTATTGATTCGAGTTTTGATGGTTCCGGTCTTGCGACGGAAGATGCATTTGGTTCCGCCGCACTCGCGGTTAAAGCAAGGGACGATAATAGCTACAGTGGGGCAAAAGCAGCCAGCCTGAATGGCGTGACCATCACCGGCAATACTTTCACCAATGGCGGTGGGGTAAAAGGTCCAACAGCGATCCGGCTTGGGGAGGCCGGTCAAAACAACGCCGGACCGACTGGGGTCACAATAACAGGGAACACTTTCTCCGACGGCACTTATGAAACCCTGCTGCACAACACGACGACAAAGGCTTTAGCCGGTGATTTTGCGGGTGAAAACACCTTCGTAGGTGGAGTGATTACCAGTGAATCGGGCGCCTGGTTTGAACTGAATGCGGCGATAGCAGGATCGAAGGCGGGAGATACGATTGAAGTTCCGGTGGGGACATTTGTTGCTGCTGAAGAAATCGTGATCGATAAGTCTTTAACTCTGCAAGGTGCTCAATCTGGTCAAGCGGCTACCGGTTCAACTCGCAGTGGGGGAGAGTCAATCATTGTGACGACTGGTACGTTCGGGATGACCGTTCTTGCTGATGATGTGGTAATCGATGGTTTTGAGATCGTTGGTTTTGGTAGAGATGGGATCAATGTCAGAACGCTTGAAGACGCTCATCCGAGTGACGGTACGATCGGCGCGTATCGTGCCGGAGTCGAGATTCGGAACAATTGGATACATGGTACCGATTCCAGTCAACGAAATGGTATATTAGTCGGAGAGTTTTCCGGCGATCCCACTCGTAGTGGGGAGGATGCCGAGATCGAGGGGCTTTCAATAACCGGTAACTTTGTCAGTCTCTCCTCTTCAGGCAGCCGTGGTTTCTCTCTAACAAATCACTTTAACTCCATCAAGGTCACTGATCTTGATTTTAGTGAGAATACCCTTGAGGCTGCAACGAGCTTCTTTGGTTCGGCTGGACCCGACACCTTCCGGTTTGAGTCGGCGTCTATCACGAATAATACATTTGAAGGGTTCGTTAACAGTTATAATTTCTTCGATTCGGCAATTGACGGGAATATTTTCAATGCAACGGCTCAGATCGGGATCGACAACACAACGCTCAGCAACAATGTGTTCAATGCGGAGCAATATCGGGGGATCGATTTGTGGGGGAGTGAGTATGGATCGAATGTATCCCGGAACTCTACTATTTCCGGAAACACATTTAACTACAACACCGCTGATGTGAGTTCTCCATCTGTAGCGGGTATCCTGATTCGTGACGGGGTGGAGGTCAATACTCTGACCTTTGAAAACAATACCTACAACAATGGGGGGGCGACTTCTGAAACTGTTTCAGACATATTCTGGAACGGCACGGATAATGCCGATAATCTGGATGGAACATTGCTTAATGGCAGTGGAGGAACCTTGTTTCTGAGTGGTAAAGACGGCAATGATATCCTTACCGGAGGGTATGAAAGTGATACGATTTCGGGAGGAGACGGTGACGATATTCTCACCGGCGACGGACTTAGTTCCTATGAAACTGATTTCGACAGTTTTGATCCGATCACTTTCACCGGCGGAAGCCCGATGTTTGGTGAAGGGGATGGCTGGAGTGGTAACGGAGTAAGCGGTCTCTCCGGCGGTTCTCAGCTGGATGCGGAATTAATCCCGGATGGGACAGGAGGTCAGGCACTCCGCATTTCCAATGCGGTAACCAGTGGTAACTACGAAACTACCTGGCCTTTTGCTCCGGGAGTTGCGAAGGCCGGGGAGGTCGAAGCAAATAATACGTTTGTGTTTTCCATTGATTTCAAATCCACTACCGGGGACCCGCAACCGGGAGCCTCGATGGATATCACACCGGGGCAAAGAGGTACGGCGGTTCGTCAGGGGCTTTTGAGAGTTCTTGATGATTCGACAACCGGTTTAACGATCGGCTACTGGCAGGCCCACGAAGGTGCGGGCGGCACCTACAGTTTCGAATTTGTGGAACTGGGTACGAATCTGGACCGAAATGCGACTCACAATGTGACAGTGGAAATGGTATTTAACGGTGGTGCCGGAAACGATGAAGTTTCGGTAAATCTTAATGGTAACGTCACTACCGGTTTGACGACATGGGAAGGTTACTTTCGTAATTCCACGGATCCTGCCGGTCCGACACCTTCGGTTGATACTGTAGGATTTCGAAATGGAGGGTCAGCCGAACCGAGTGTCACTGGTAAAGGGTTTATCTTTGACAACCTTAAGGTGTCGTCCTTCGGAACCGACGGAGGGGATGATGTTCTGGATGGCGGAGCCGGTAAAGATACCGCTTTCTATGCCGGGAATTCCGGAGACTACACATTGACGACGACAACGACATCAAATGGATTTGTGACTTCAATTGATATGGTCACCGATGACAATGTTGGAGACGGCAATGAAGGAGAGGATACACTTACTGAAATTGAGGTGGTAATCTTTGATGGAGATAGGGTCACTATCGATTTGACGAAGAATGTGCAGCTTTTCGACTCAACGAGTCGTTTGATAGGAACCTTTGATACCCTGCAGGAAGCCGCCGATTCAGCCGTGGCGACAGATTCAATTATTGTCGGCGCCGGAGACATGTCTCCGCAGGACGTAGCGATAGGTTCCACTACGATTCCCAACGTTACGTTCTCTTTCGGTTCGGAGTTCACAGTATCAATTTCCGGGGCTGGAGTTGGTGAGTTCGACGAACTCAATGTTGAGGGAAGAGTTACGCTTGGCGATGCGACTCTCGACATCGATGCATCTGGATCACCGGTGGTGCTTGATGGTGAAACCTATGTTGTCATCGCAAATGACGGTGCTGAGGCAATTGCAGGCACCTTTAAGGATCTCGCAGAAGGAGATATTGTCAGCACGGATTTCCTTGGAAGCGGCAAAACTGCCCGTATTACCTATGCCGGTGGAGATGGAAATGATGTGGCGGTCGTAATTGACGGTCCTTTGGTTCCGGTTCTGAGTGCAGCGGATGATACAGTGATTGTTCGGCTCGACAGCTCCGGTGAAAACTTGCAAATTTGGATCAACGGGGTGATCTCGGATAATCGTCCGAAAGACGGTGTTGAAGAAATCACGATCAATAGTCTGGAAGGTAATGACACTCTCACTATTGATTATACCAATGGTGATCCTATTCCCGTAAGCTTGGAGTTTAACGGATCCAGTGACAGTGATATATTAAGGATTATCGGTTCGGGTAATGAGAATATCGTCTATACACCAGATTCCGCCAATTTTGGCGATGGTGTTCTGGATTTTGGTGGCGGTAAAACTATTACCTTCACAGGGCTTGAGCCCGTGGATGTGGTCGATGTCGCCAGCTTTACTCTAAATCTTCCAAACGGTGCGGATAATATTTTCCTTGAGGAAGGGCAGCTCAGTGGTGGAGGAATGGAGGATGCCATTGTAATATCCGGCACCAGTGGAGGCGTCAGTTTCGAGACAGCTCACCTTCGCAATGTTGGGGAGGTTGTCATAGACACTTCCGCTAATACCGATGGTGATGACAATGTAAAAATTCTCCGGGTCTTCAATAGTCATGGCAATGGCGATCTAACGATTAATACCGGAACCGGAAATGATACGGTGACGATCGGTGCGGACGAGACAGCGTCGAATGAACGTGTTCAAATCGGCGGTGCATTGTCAATCACCAGTGCCAATGTGGTTTTTGCGAACCGGTTTGATTCGACGGGAGGGAATGGAAACGAGTCGGTGACTCTGGTGACTGATAATCTTGATATATCTGGTAGCATCAGTATCGACCAGAGCGAGGTTTCGATTATTCAAATGACAGCTGGTCGTTCCATCGGTCTCGGCGATAATGCGACGGGTGATTTAGCTCTGTCGAACACGGAACTGGATAATATCAACAATGGTGCAGCGTTGCTCACGATTGGGGATGCTCAAACTGGTGTGGTGGATATCAATGACGCGGATTTCGATAATAATGTAAGCATTACCGGGACTGCTATTTCTGTTGTTGATTTGATTAACGGAACCAGCCGTGACGTGATATTGACGGCCACGACCGGCGACATCACCGCTCCTGTGGCGGGTCTCGATATCCGGGCACATGGTTTGATTGTTTCGACGCAGGCAGGACTGGGAACCGATGCAAACAAGTTGGAGACTTCGGTGGTGGAACTGGATGTCGTGGCAAACTCCGGAGGTATTTTTGTTGTAAATGAATCTTCCGATCTGAAACTTGGTGATGCCAGTGCATCGATTACCGGCTTGTCCACCCAGGGTGGTGATATCTATGTTTCATCCGACAGTCGGATATTGGCGAGAGAATCAGTCAACGCTAACGGCGGAAATATCACTTTGGTGAATTCCAGTGCCACAGGCAGCCAGATTGGCATTGATATTCAGTCGGATATTTCGACTACCGGATCGGGTGCGATCAGTATCACTGGTGAGAGTTCCTATGCCAATGCGGTTGCGATAGCTTCGGGTAGCGCCGTTTCCACGGCTGACGGATCCATATTTGTTGATGGAAAAACGGTAACGGGAGGATACGGAGTTTATGCCGGTGGAGAGGCATCAGGCATTTCCTCGGCAGGTTCCGGTGCTATCACAATTCAGGGTGAAGGTAAAGCGGGTGTCTTTATTGACAGCGCAGTAACAAGCCAGGGTGGAAACCTTTCGTTCACGGGAACAGGCTCAGATGATGACGGTGTTAGAATTCGCCGACATGATGTGACCACCACAGGTTCGGCAACAATTACGATTACCGGAACAAGCGACGGAGCAGGTGGTCATGCCGGTGTGGATATTGATCTGGATGGTGAGGAAATCTCTACCGGATCGGGTGCAATCGTCATCACCGGGGAGGCCTATGATGATGCTGAGGATGGCATGTTTTTTGCCGATGGGGATCTTTCAACAACAGGTGACGTGACGATCAATGGCACCGGAGGAGGTCATCCAAATGCAGAAGGGGTCAGCATCAGTTCGAATGCCAGCGTGATTGCGGGTGGTGTGCTTAGTGTTACCGGTGTCTCTGCGGGTGGCGCGGGTATCTATATCAATACTAACGACGGAGGTGCTCCGAGCATCGATGGTTCCACGATCACTCTTGTGGGAACCAGTACGGGTGACGGTTCCGTCGGTGACGATCGCGGGGTCGATATTCGTAATACCACTATTACTCCGGCAGATGATGTAAATATCACTATCACGGGGCAATCCGCCGCAGATAATGGAGTTTTTCTTCGCTCCAGTCACATTGCCGTCGCTGGCTTGGGAACTCTCGAGGTGACCGGGACTACGGGCGGTGCCGAAGCCGGGGTTAGAATGGAAAGCTCCAGCGACCTTATGAGCGAGGACGGCGATCTTTCGATCACTGGCACGAGTGCAAGTGGTCGTGGGATCTATCTGTCCGGAGCCGATGTCGCGAAAATTGTCGGAACCGGAAGTTTGACGGTTGATGGAACCGGCTCTGATTACGGCCTCTATGTCGAGGGCACGAACCAGCCTTCAGTATCAACTAACAGTGGAAATATCGAATTGATTGGTGAAGCCTCGGCCGGAACCGGTATCTACCTGCATCACAATGCCAATGTTTTCGCCACTTCGGGAGACATCACTCTAACGTCAGATACTCTGGAGATTATCGGCAGCACCGCGACGGAGGTGATTGTTTCTGCAGCAGCCGGTTCGATCCGGGTTCAACCGAAAGATAATGCCTCAGGTGTTGCCTTCGGGGCTGGAGTTTCCGGCGATCTGGAAGTTGATCTAGCATTGATCGATCATCTCTCATTCGGTGGTGACTTGATTGTCGGCAGCGATACCGGAACCGGTCTTGTGAATGTCGGTGCACTCGATCTCAGCGGTGCAGCTTACGACTTCGATGTCATTGTGATCGGTGGGTCGGTTTCTGTGAAAGACCTTAATATCGGGGCGACTAACGACCTGACAGTGACGGCACTCACCGGGAATATTACTGGTGACGGTAGCGGTCATGATTTCCAGGCGAATGAGGTGATTCTCAACACTCTGGTCGGGGACATTGGAGTCAGTGGAACGCCAGTGAATGTTGATGGCGAAAGTATGAAAACGACTTCAGGTGGGGATCAATACCTGGCGACAGTAAATGGCATAGTTGTAGGCGGTCTGGATGCATCCGGAGGAACGATCACACTGGAGGGCGGAGAGTTTGAGCTGACCACCGACCATGTGATTAACGACAGTGATGCACTGATTGTTGAGGATGGATCCACTCTCGATGTTGACTCCGCAGAAACGGTGGCTTCGGTGACGGTGAAAAACGGAGGCACGCTCAAAGGTGACGGTGCGATTACAGGAACGGTTTCCGTAGAGGCTGGAGGCGTTTTCAACCCGGGTGAAACCGATGCCGTGGGAGCGATTAACGTGACTGAATTGGGAGCGGGTGACGGAAGTTACACTTTCGAGGTAAGCGATGGTTCGACCTACGATCAGATCGCGGTGACGGGTGATTTAAACATCGCCAGCATTGGCGGGATTCTCTTTGAATCTCTGGGTGGGTTTACTCCATCTGCCGGAGATGAGTTTGTTTTAATTTCAAACGACGATAGTGATAGTGTCGTGACCGGGCTTTTCGATGGCCTTAACAGCGGCGACCAAGTCAGTGCTGACTTTCTCGGAAGTGGGCTTCCCGCCTATATCACCTACAGCGGTGGTGACGGCAATGATGTGGTTGTGGTCGTGCAGGGGCCTCTTGCTCCTGTAATGACTGCCAACGACGACACCGTGGTAATTGCCCTTGATCCTTCGGATGATATGACGGTTGTGGTCACGGTCAATGGCGATGTGCAGAGCCGTCGGCCTGCGGCAAGCATTACGGACCTCAATATCGACGGTCTTGCCGGAAATGATGTTGTCACAATCGATTATTCCAACGGTGATCCGCTCGCAAATATCACGGGAGTGGTGAATTACGAAGGCAATACGGACTCCGATACGCTGCGATTCCTCGGAAGCGGTGGGGAAGTTGCCACCTACACCCCTGACGCAATGACTTTCGGTTCAGGAGAAGTGATCATCACCAGTGGAGGCGATATCAGCACGATCAATTTCACGGGGCTGGAGCCGGTTGAATACGATAATTTTGCGACCGTCACCGTAGATTCGACAGGCAACGACGACGCACTCACGATTTCTGAAGGAACGAGTTCCTTTGGTCAATCTCTGGTTGTTGGAGGGACGATTAATAACGGAACCGTTATCGAGGCTGCCTATATTTCAAATACAGCAAACGTGATCATTGATACCTCAACTGGAACGACGGACGGGGATGACTCAGTGGTCATTAATGGTGCAGCAAATGCGCATGGAGTTACCAACCTTACGGTAATTACCGGTGATAGTGGCACAGATACTTTCACTCTCGCGGGCGACGCGAGCTTCTCAGGAGATGTATCGATTCAGAGCGGCGATGTGGTTCTCGATGGAGGTGCCGGAACGGCGGTGTTGACGGCGGCGAATGTGACCTTTGCTCAGCAGGAGAATTCCTCTATTGGAATCGGTGACACCATCGGCGGACTGCATTTGAGCGAGTCGGAATTGACCGATAATCTCAGCATCAGCGGAAAGGTAACGATTGGTCGTGCTGACTCGACTCTTGGCGGGACCCCCTTCCGGATCGGTGACCTCGATTTGACGGGATCTGGCTACGATCTGACTCTACTCGGTGGTGGGCGCATTCACCAGGTGGGGACGGTGGTTGTGGATGGCTCGGTTCGCATCGAAGCGAATACCAACGATCTCGGAGGTACCGGTTATGATAACAATGATGCCGCCCATACTCTGACCTTGAATAAGGCCGGAGCCAGTTTCGAACTCGTCACCAATGAAAATGGCGGGTCTGCTAATTCTATACTTCCGGGCATCACCACGGGGCTTGATGGAAGCATCACGATTACCCATCACAATGGAGGAACCCTGACCACCCGTGCTATCACCGCAGCGGGTAGCGGTAACGTGGTTATCAACGCGGACGACGGGCTCAGCGTAACCGGTGTCATAGATGCCGGTAGTGGCTTGATCGATGTGGATGCCAACACCGATGCCGATGGTGCTCAGAGTATCAGCGTAGCGACAACAGCGGAACTGCACACAACCAACACCTCGGCCGATGCGATAAGTTTGACGGTAAATGACTCCGGAACGGGAACCGGCGGTAGTGGGGATATCAATCTCGCAGGAAAAATGTCGACCGGAGTCGGTGGAAAAATTTCAGTGACAGCGGTAAGCAGTTCGGGCAACAACCAGACGTTCATTTCCGTCGATGACCTCGAGGTGACCAACGCTGATGTCCAAATGGATGCCAGTGACCGTATTCGAATCACCAGTGGCCGAATTCTCGAATTGATCGGCGACGGAACTTTCACTGCCAATGCGGCCCTGGATAGCAATGGAAATCAGGGATTTAACATGCAAGCCGGAGGAACGCTTTTGGTAGCGAATTCATCCGTGGATGCCGTGAAGATCAATGTTTTTGGGGGGACTGCCGGTGCAGAACTGGAAAACATCACGGTTGGTGGGGGCGGCACGATCACTGTCGATGTCGATGGGACTGGTACCTTGCAACATCGTGATGGAACAACGATTGATGCGGTTGGCGGCGGAGATGTGAACGTGATTCTGGACGCGGTAGGGGCGCTCACCCTGGCGGGAACTGTCAACGCCGGGAACGGTAAAATCGACGCTCTCGCTAACAGCGATGGATTGGGAAATCAAAGCCTGACGGTGCAATCCACAGCGTCGCTCAACAGCACCAATACCGATGATGATGCGATCTCGCTCGTTACCAATACGACGGGAGGCACCGGCAGTGGTAATGTCTTCCTGTCAGGCGCTCTCAACAGTGCCGGAGGTATCGCGGTATCCAATCTGACCGGCAACGGTGATCCGGCTAACCAAACCAATATTTTCTTTTCGGGAGATACCAATATATCACTGGGAGCAGGTAAGGAACTGTCTCTGGATTCCGAAGATCTGATTCGGATTAATACCGGTCAGACGGTGACTCTCACCGGGGGCGGCAAATTTGTTGCCGAGGCCGGGCAGGATGGAATGGGAAGTCAGGGATTTGATATGCAAGCCGGTACCGCGATCATTACCGACAGCACCTTGTCGGATGCCGTGATGATTTCCGTGTTGAATGCCAACGGCGGTAATGCCGGTGTCACACTGGAGAATATTTCGACCGGTGACGGTGCCGGAATCGACGTTGACTTGAATGGTGCCGGGACGCTGCGCCATAGCGATGGTGGAGTCCTCTCCGCGAGCGGAGGGACCGGTAGTGTCGCGGTGACTCTGGATTCCGAAGGATCTCTGCATCTGGAAGGTGAAATTAACACCGGCGGTTCAAAACTTTCGGTGACGGCGAACAGCGACGGGGACGGAACGGAATATCTGATGGTGCACGACACTGCTGAGCTGGTCTCTAGCAACACCGCGGCGGATGCGATATCGCTTCGTGCCAATGCTGATGGAGCAATCAATGGTAGAGGTGATCTGACTCTCGCGGGAACGATCACTTCCGGTGGAGGCGTGCTGGCGTCGACTCTCGGTGGAAACGGAGCTAATGGTGCCAACCTTTTCGTCAACGACGTCACCGTGACCCTCGGGGGAGTTGGGCACCAACTTGTTCTGGATTCGGAGGACTACGTGAGAATCAATAGCAACCAAACGCTCACCATGTCAGGGGGAGGCGATTTGGTCGTCAATGCCGGACAGGACGGCAGCGGAGGTCAGGGCTTTGATATGGATTCCGGATCTGCGATCGTTACCGATACGACCAGTGCGAGCGCCGTGGGTATCAACGTCAACCAGGTGCTCAAGACTGGCAATGCCGGAGCGAACATCGCTGATATTACTACAGGATCCGGTGCTACAGTCGATATCGATGTGGATGGGGAAGGCCCGATCTCTCAATTGGTCGGATCAACGATCCAGGCAGCTGGAGGAGGTGATGTGGCCGTTCAAGTGAACGGAGAGGCGGCGGTCACGCTGAATGGAACTATTCTGGCGGGATCTTCAACGATTTCGGTTATCGCTAACAGCGATGGAGATGGAGTCAGTAATCTGGTCCTTAATGATGCTGTCCTGACCACTTCGAATACCGGTGCTACAGCAATCCAGCTCTCGGTCAACGATGCTAGTGCCGGGACTGGTTCCGGCGATGTGCTTCTGAGCGGATTTTTGACCACAGGCGACGGTGGGACGGTTTCTGTGTCGAACCTCAGTAATGACGGTGGTGGTGCCGCCAATATCATCATCGATACGATGACTTTTGATGTCGGTAGCGGATTGATCGATATCGATAGTCACGATCTCGTCCGGATTGATGCCAACGAGACGCTTACGGTTACAGGTGAGGGTCGCTTGAATATTGCTGCTAATCTTGACGGCGAAGGCGCTCAGATTTTCACTATGCAATCCGGTGCCTCTATCGTATCGAGCAGCACCGATCCGGATGCGGTGCGTATCGAAATCAATTCGGTAAGCGGTGGCACGGGGGGCGCTAATCTTGCAGATATCACTGTCGGGAACGGCGGTGGTATTACGGTGCTTAACCACCAGGCACGTATCGACACTGCCACGGGCACGACTTTGTCAGCCACCAATGGCGCCGTTCACCTACGGGGCACCGACCTGACGTTAGACGGAAGCATTGCCGCCGCAGACGGCGTGGTCACAGTTTCGCGCAGCACGGCCGGCACTATCGGGGTCTACTCGGGAAGCACCTTTGGCGATATGCGTATCAGCCAGGATGAACTGGGGCGCATCACCGCTCAGGATCTCCATATCGGCGATTCGGACGCTGTGGACAACAATACGACCGTAATTCGCGTTGATGGCGCGGATGATAGCGCAGGAGTCGCCGGCCGCACTTATTTCCATGCCCTCGGAGATTCGAATTCCGATGTCGAATTCCGTGGCAGTAACGTGTTCAACGAGCTCCACGTTGATGCTGCCGATGAAATGATTGCCCAGGCGGGGGCAGGCGTGAGTACTGCTGCCGCAAATGGTACGATCACTATCGTCGCGGCCGATGTGCTGATCGATGCAACCGCCTCATTCGACTCCGGGGCGGGTGAAATTTTCATCCTTCCTCAAGATGATGCTTCGACGATCGGCCTGGGTGGCGGAGCCGGGGATCTCAATATCGATGACACCGAACTGGCGACGCTCGTTTCATCGAATAAAGTCACGATAGGAACTTCCACGACAGGTAGTGGTGCCGTCGATATTGACGCCGTTGATCTCAGTGCGGGAGACTACGATCTCGTAGTGATCGGAGGCAGCATTTCCGTTGAAGGTCTTGATACCGGTGACAAAAATACGACGCTGATTGCCAACTCAGGGGACATCACCAACGGTGGAGGTACCACTTCGGTGACAGCCAATTTGGTAAGTCTGAATGCGGGAGCAGGAGCAATCGGAGCCGCTGGGAATGCTATTATCGTCGATGCCAATACGATCGATACCGATACTTCAGGAGGCAGCGGTAATCAGTTTCTCGAGGCAGACGGTAGTGTGGTGGTGAATGGTTTCGACGCCGGTTCAGGCACGGTCGAAATCAGTGCGGGTGAGTTTGATCTAGCTAACGATGATGTCGTTAATGATGCCTCAAGTATCGTGATTGAATCCACTGCAACGCTCGACGCGGACAGCGCTGAAACGCTTGCTGGTATCACCGTTAAATCCGGTGGGACGCTTAAGGGCTCGAACGGTGTCCTCAACACGACCGTCACTCTGGAAGACGAGGGTATTCTCGCACCGGGTGATGATGACGGCGGCACGCTCACTGTTACCAATTTGAATCTCGCCGGTGACTATAGATTCGACCGTGATGGTGACCTTCTCAACGTGACTGGAATGGTCACACTCTCTGCCGGTAGTGAACTGGTGATTGACGAGATTGTCGCAGGTGTTGCGACATTGGGAAGCGAGATCCTTGTGATTGATAATCAGGGAGCGGATCCCGTTTCTGGAATTTTTGATACCTACAACCAGGGCGATGTTATTACTGCCGGTGACGGTGACAAATACACCATCTCCTATATCGGTGGCGACGGTAATAACGTCGTCCTTTATGCCGGCGCCGCTGAGACCAATGTCGGGTTTGACTCGCTGACTGGTGTCCTCACGATCACGGATATCAATACCGAAACGGCTGATGCACTCGATATTTCCTTCGATGGCACGCATTACGTGATTAAAGATCCAAACGTGGTCCTCTCGACGACAGGATTTAGTGGTGGTGATATCACCCGCCCTGATGGCTTCACGGTCCGCGTCGATGCCTCTATCGTGACCAGTATCAATGTAGTCACGGAAAAAGACACTCCTGCCACGGTTGACACCGTCAACATCAACAGTCTTCCTGCCTCGCTTGCTGGAGATCTTTCGGTAGCTGCCGAAACAATCAATCTCAACACCGCGACGGTAACCGTAGTTGGCGACGTCACCTTCACCGGTGCCGTCAATCTCGGTCAGGATACGGTTATCGAGGGCAACGACGTAACTTTTGACGCGACTATCGACGGGGCTCAGGCGCTGAGCGTGAACAGCACCGGATCTGGGGTGACGACATTCAATGGCATCGTCGGCGGAACGACCGCATTGACGTCTCTGACTACAAATGCAGACGGCACGGTGAGTGTCGGGGCTAATGTCACGACGACAGGAGATCAGACCTATAGTGATGCGTTAATGTTAACTGCGGATGTAATGCTCACGGCAGAGGACGTGATTTTCAATAACACCGTTGATCTGGGCGCAAACCAGCTAACTCTTGATGTCACTGGAACCGAAAGCGTCGCCAATGCTGCGATCAATGGGGTTGGCGGATCCTTGCATAAGGAGGGAGTCGGAACATTCACGGTTACTACAGCCGGTAACTATTCCGGCGCGACACGGCTTGGGGCAGGTCTGTTGGTTGTTGAGGTTTCCGATGCTCTCGGAAGCAGTGGGGTTACCATCCGCGACTCAAGCGGGTCATCTGTCGGCGATCCAGTGTTGCAATTGGAAGATGGAGTCAACCTGTCCAACGATATTGTGATTAGCAATACCCAGGATGACAAGACGATTCAGGTGATCGGTGCCGGAGCTGCATCTGCGGAGATCTCAGGTGATATAGATATCCGTGAATCCACTCTCGATAATTTCGATATTGTGACAGGCGATCAGGACACCCTCACTTTGTCGGGCAACATCACAGGAGCCGGTCGCATCACAGTGCTCAACAATGGCAACAACACCGATGTGGGTACCCTTATTCTTTCGGGTGATAATGACAACGCAGGCGGGGTCATTTTGGCGGGCAGCGGAACGACTGTTAGAGCGGAAAGCGACACAGCATTTGGTTCGGAACTAATTTTCGATAGTGGTTCGACCACGGTGGAGATCGCTCCAAATATCGCACTTGCTGCCACGACAACTGTGACGGTTAATGATAACGGAGGTTCGAAGCGGATCCGTTTCGTTGAAGCAGGTAGTAATACTGCTACGATTGAAAGTGCCATCGTTAATAACGAAACCACAGCAGGTAACTTCGGCATCATCACCGGATCTGGAGACTCTCTGACGATATCCGGTAATATCAGCGGACAGCAGGTCGATGTATTGCGAAACGGCTCAGGCGATGGAGGTTGGGTCGTTCTTACCGGCAATAATACTCACGCTAATACACAGATCGAGTCAGGTGGTTACGTTCGGGTCGAACACAACTCGGGGCTGGGTGTTAAAGCAACGCTGAACGATAGCGATGCCCGCCTCTATCTGAAGTCCGGAGTCAATGTTGTTTCGGATATTGATGTCCCGAATTCAGCGAATAATAAATATATTTGGGTAGGCGGAGGCGCCACCAGCGTGGCTACGATCTCAGGAACGCTGACGACAGATGAACCGGATCAAACTCAGCTACTTCTCGGAGCATCGGGTGGGCAGTTGATCGTCGTCGGTAAAGTCACCGGAAGCGGCGGTGTAAACGTGCATTCTCCGGGAACCGTCGTGTTTGAAAATAACACCAACGATTACGACGGCGCGACGCGAGTGGTTTCGGGAACTCTGCTGGTAAACGGTAGCAACACTGGCGCGGCCGGTGCGGTAACCGTATTCACCAATGCCAATCTTGGCGGCACCGGCACTGTCGGTGGTGCCACGACTGTCCTGAATGGTGGCGATCTGCTGCCTGGTGAAGCCGGTGTGGGCACGCTAACGTTTAACAACGGGGTCACTTTTGAAGCAGGCAGTGACTTCGTTGTCGAAGTCGACGGAAGTGGAGCAGGCACTGCGGATGCAATCGTCATCACGGGCGATCTCGATATTTCCGGAGCCACTCTCGATGTAACTGAACTGAATGCAGCTGACGATGCGGAATATCTCATCGCCAGCTACACCGGCACATTAACCGGAGTAACTTTTGCAGCGGTATCCGGCATCCCGACCGGCTACGGTGTGGAAATTGATACTACGGCGAAAACGATCAAACTGGTGGATTTGGCGATTGTTGTCACCGAAAGCGGCGGCTCAACTGACGTCACCGAAGGTGGCGCGACCGATACCGTGCAAGTCAGCTTAAATGCACTGCCGGGAAGCGACGTCACTGTTACCGTGACACCGGATATCGATATTGACCTCGGCAACGGGGCAGGTTCTCCCATTACACTAACTTTCACTTCAACCAACGGCACCACACCGCAGACGGTCACTGTGACTGCATTCGATGATGCGTTGATTGAAGGTCCTCACATTGCTGCTATCGAGTTCAGCAGTTTGGAAACCGATACCGTCGAGATCGATGATATCGCTGTAACAGACAACGATGTCGCCAAGTGGACCCTCACACAGACCGGCTCGCCGGTTACTGAAGGTGATGATGTGACCTACACGCTCAACCTTGATGCGCCGTTCGACGAAAATGAAACCGGCACCGTTCAAATCAATTTGGCGGATGGCACGGGCGCTGACAAGACCAACAGCGACGACTATGAGGCCTTTGCCGCAGCGGTGACCGCAGCGGTGACTGCCTACGCGGGAGATGGCACGCTGGCTTTTGATTCTGGAACAGGTGTCATCACTTACACAGGAGGCGCAGGCGGCACGAGTATGGCGGATCTCGTGTTCACGCTGACGGCGACTGATGATGTTCTCGTTGAAGGACCTGAAAAATACTCCGTCACGATTTCCAACGCAGCCAGCACGACAGGTGGCGATGTTCAACTTGGCGCCGCGACTACCGTGACTACGACGATCACCGACAACGACACCGCGACCTGGTCGGTTACCGGTGGTGGCAATGTTAACGAAGGGGATACCGGAACCTACACGATCAGTCTTGACGGTATTCTTCAGACGGGTGAAAATGCATCGGTGGATATCACACTCGGTGCGCTCGGCGATACCGCAGACACCGATGATTACGATACCAATACCAATTTTATCAATGCACTGCACGCTGCCGTTTCGGGACGAACAGACCTGAGCTGGGACGGCACCACCCTCACTTACACTGGCGATGGAAATACGATGGCAGATCTTGAGTTCAACTTCGATACCGAACAGGACGCGATTGTCGAAGCGGATGAAACCTTCGATGTAGTTCTGAGCAATCCTGCGAGCACCACTGGAGCCGATATCGTAGTGGGGACCGCAACGACTACCACTACGATCATTGACGACGACAATGCTGCCGTCACCGTGGAAGATGTCAGTGTTTCCGAAGACGGAACCATGACCTTTACCGCAAAACTGGACAAGGCGGTTCAGGATGGTTTCTCTATCGATGTGTTGTTTACCGATGGAACCGCCACCGGAGGAAATACCGATTACGACGGAACGACGCAAACTCTGACCTTTACCGGCAATGCCGGTGAAGAGCAGACCTTTACCGTTAGCTTGAATAACGATGCCATTGTCGAGTCTGATGAGACTTTCACTCTGGCTTTTGGTAACCTGGTTCCAGTCACAGCTCCTGCAGGATCGATCAATATCACCGACGGTGCGACCGGGACGATTTTGAACGACGATTCAACGGCTGTTACCATCGCTGACTCGTCTCTGGATGAATCCGCGGGATTGATGACCTTTACCGCTACGCTTGGAAACGCGGTCCAGGGTGGTTTCGCAGTCGAAGTTGTACAGGGTACACTCCTGGTTGGTACAGGGTACAGTGACGATTCTGATCTGACTAAATCCACCGAGACTCTGACTTTCGTTGGAAATGCGGGAGAGACCCAAACCTTCACGGTAGCCATCACAAATGACGCGCTGGTTGAAGGAAACGAGACATTCACTGTCTCAATGCAGAACCTGGTTCCGGCAACCGCTCCTGCGGCATCCATCGACATCACCGACGGGGCTATCGGCACCATTATCGACAACGATATCGATATCACAATCGCCGCCAATCAGGTATCAATTGATGAAGGGCATTCCGGTTCAACCCAGTTGACCTTCACCGTAACCCGGGAAGGGCGCACCGATGGTGAATCCACGGTCGACTGGACCTTGTCGGGTGATTTGGATGCCGCCGATTTTGGAGGCACCATCCCGAGTGGCACAGTGACGTTTAACCCCGGATCAACCAGCGAAGAAATTACGATCAATTTGACCGGAGATCGCAATGTAGAGTTGGATGAATCGGTAACTGTCACTCTTACCAATCCCGTGGATAGCATCGGAACCAACCAGATAGAAATCGCGACTGCAACCGCGGGTTCCACGGTTCTCAACGACGATATTGATCTGGAAATATCCCCGGCAACGATCAGTCAGGCCGAAGGTGATGCCGGAACGACTACCTATACTTACACGGTGACGAGAACCGGAGAAACTGACGGAACTACGACTGTGGACTGGGCCGTGAGCGGTAGTGGAACAAACCCTGCCGTTGCCTCAGATTTTGGAGGGACCTTCCCGGGCGGGACACTTGTGTTCGCTTCCGGGGTGACCACTAAAGAAATCGTCATCCAGGTTAGTGGAGATACCACAGTGGAGCTGGATGAAAACTTTACGGTCACTCTAAGCAATCCTAGTGATTCTGAGGCTGAACATGGAGTCGATATTGAAACCGCTACCGCTACCGGAACGATCGAAAACGACGATAGCGCAAAAGTATCAATTTCAGACACTGCGACGGTAACTGAAGGTGGGAACCTCGTGTTTGATGTAACCCTGGATCGGGCCGTGGATGTCGATACGATAGTGACCTACAGCACTTCGGATGGCACCGCTACAACCGGAAATAGTGACTATACCGGTCAAACTTCTCAAACCATCACCATTGCTGCCGGGGACACCAGCGGAACTATAACGATTGCTACCGGCGATGACGATGTCGTTGAACTGGATGAAACCATGTCTGTGACACTGGACTCGGTCACGGCATCGGGGCGTGATGTAACCATTGATGGAACCGCCGATAGTGGGGTCGGAACGATTGAGGATAACGATTCTGCGACCATCTCTATCGATGACGTTTCTGTCACTGAGGGTGGGAATCTTGTATTTACCGTCTCAATGACTAATGCATCTGACACCGCAGTCACATTTGACTACGCGACGGTATTTGGAACCGCCGGATCCGCTGATTTCACTTCCGTGTCTGCCACAACGGTGACCTTTGCGCCTGGAGAGACGGTTAAAACGATCACGATCGTAACGAGCGAGGATCTCATCGTAGAGAATGATGAAAATATGACTGTCGTTCTCAATGCCATTGAAGCAAATGGCCGCGATGTAACGATAGACGATGGAATCGGGATCGGAACCATCACGAACGATGACAAAGCTCTTCTCTCAATCGCTGATGTCACTGAAAACGAAGGCTCCGGAGGCGGCTTGAGTTCCTTCACCTTCACTGTCACCAGCGATAAGGTAGCTAGTGAGGATATGACAGTCTTCGTCAGTAGTCTTGGTGTCACCGCAACCGGTGGAAATGATTATGTCGATCTTTCCAATCAGCCGGTAATCATTCTTGCGGGTGAAACTTCGGCGACGGTAAACGTAACCGTCGCAGCAGACGATATCGTTGAGGATGATGAGATGTTTCAAATGAATCTAAGTTCCGCCAAATTCAATGGCGTAACTGACACCACAAGAGTGGAGATTGATGATGCTCAGGCCATTGGCGAAATCACAAATGATGATCTGGCTACGATCACGATCAGCGACCCGACGGTCGTCGAAGGTGACAGTGGGACTGTCAATCTTGTCTATACCGTATCACTGGATAATGCTTCGCAGAAGGAAATCACGGTTGACTTTGCAACCGCGGATGGAACCGCAACAGCGGGAAGCGACTACGTGTCCCAAAGTGGCACTTTGACCTTTGCGCCAGGCGATACCACTCAAACGATCACGGTAGTGGTCAATGGAGACACGGTGGTTGAAGGGACAGAAACCGTTCACGTTAATCTCAGTGGTGCCAATTACAACGGAGGGATTGACACCAGCCGTGTAGTGATCGGTGATTCGCAGGGAGAAGGCAGTATCACGGATGATGATTCCGCAACGTTGAGTATAGATAACGTCTTGATCGCTGAAGGCGACGCCGGAACAGCGATTGCGACCTTCACCGTTACCCTCAACAATGCCGTGCAGAGTGGTGTGGCGGTTGATTATGATACCGCTGACGGCAGCGCGACTACCGCAAACTCTGACTACGACAGTGCCAATGGAACGTTGAACTTCACTGGGAACATAGGTGAAACCCAAACTATAAGTGTGACAGTCAATGGAGATCAGATCGTTGAGCTGGATGAGAACTTCCTCGTCAACCTGAGCAATCTTGTTGCGGTAGGCAATGTCACCATTGCCGACAATCAGGGCGAGGGCGTCATCACCAACGATGACAAAGCGACGATCAACATCAGTGATCCGGTCGCTGCGGTGACTGAAGGTAATTCCGGAACGGTGAACCTGGTTTACACGGTGGCACTCGATAAGCCGGCGCAGGAACCGATCACAGTAAAGTTTGCGACGGCTGACGGAACGGCCACAGCAGGGAGCGACTACGTGGCACAGAGTGGCACATTGACCTTTGCAGCCGGTGAGATGAGCAAAACCATCACGGTATCGGTGAATGGCGATGCCATTGTCGAAGACAGCGAAACGGTTCTGGTGAATCTAAGCGATGCGGAATACAACGGTGTCACTGACACGAGCCGGGTGGAAATCGGAACATCACAGGCGACCGGAACGATCACCGACGACGACGTTGCTATGATTTCGATCAACGATGTCACAGTTACCGAAGCCGACGCTGGCTCGCAGGTCGCGACTTTCACGGTGACGCTCGATACTGCCGTTCAGAGTGGCGTAGCGGTCGATTATGCAACCGCTGACGACACAGCTACGACGGCGGACTCGGATTATGTGTCTACCAGCGGAACGTTGAACTTCACCGGCACTGCAGGTGAGACAAAGACCATCAGTGTAACAGTCAACGGCGATGAGGTTGTCGAACTTGATGAAAATTTCCTCGTAAACCTCAGCAACTTGATTGCGGTTGGTAATGTGAGTATCGCCGACAATCAGGGCGAAGGAACGATTACGAATAATGACGCGGCACTCGTCTCAATCGGAAACGCGACGGTTGTCGAAGGAGGCAATCTCGAATTCACCGTAACGCTCGATAAGGCGGTCGATGTCGATACGGTAATTACCTACAGCACATCCGACGGCAGCGCGACAACGGCTGACTCGGACTACACAGGACAGGCCTCGCAGACGATCACGATCCTTGCAGGTGAGACCACGGGAACGATCACTATCGCGACGACGGGAGACAGCAAAGTTGAACTTGATGAAAATCTGACCGTGACTTTGGACTCGGTTGACGCGGGTACGAGGCCGGTGAGCCTTGATGCGGCAGCGAGTGTTGGCACGGGGACAATTGAGAACGGTGATTCGGCTACCATTTCGATCGATGATGTCTCGATTGATGAGGGCGGCAATCTCGTCTTCACCGTGACAATGACGAACGAGTCAGATGCGCCTGTCTCGTTTGACTATGCGACCGCTGTTGGAACGGCCGAAGCAGGGGATTTCACTTCAGCAATCGCAACGCTGACGTTTGCACCAGGTGAGACTACCAAAACAATTACGATTGCGACGACAGAAGACCTCACCGTCGAAAACGACGAGACCATGACGGTGGTGCTCAGTGCGTTGGTTGATAATGGACGGGCCATTACAATGGCAGACAACACCGGAGAAGGCACGATCACGAATGATGACAAAGCGCTCCTTTCGATTGGAGATGTGGCGCAGAACGAAGGTTCCGGAGGATCTCTCAGTTCGTTCACGTTCACGGTTACGAGCGACAAGGTAGCTAGTGAAGACATCACGGTTCTTGTCAGCAGCCTCGGCGTGACTGCAACCGGCGGAACAGATTACGTTAATCTGTCGAATCAGCCTGTCACTATCGTGGCAGGCACCACGAGTGCGATTGTAAATGTGACGATCGGAGCGGATGACATCGTTGAAGACAACGAGACGTTCCAGATGAATTTGACGAATGCGAAATTCGGCGGAGCTACCGACGCTACTCGCGTCGAGATTTCTGATCCTCAGGCGATCGGAACAATTCTCAACGACGACCTCGCGACGATCACGATCAGTGACCCGACGGTCGTCGAAGGAGACGCGGGCACGGTGAACCTTATTTATGCGGTTTCACTCAGTCATGCTTCTCAGGAGGAAATCACGGTTGATTTTGCAACCGCTGATGGCAGTGGAATGGCCGGTGTCGACTACGTTGCACAAGCAGGAACGGTAACGTTCGCTCCCACTGAGACGACCGCCTGGATTACTGTCGTGGTGAACGGTGACAATCTCGATGAGCAGCCCGGCGAGACCGTGTTGGTGAATCTCACCGATGCCAAATACAAAGGCATAGCGGATCCAACCCGCGTTACGATTGGCGATTCGCAAGGGATTGGAACGATTACGGATGACGATTATACTCCGGTGGCTCATGCCGGAGGTCCTTACACCATCGACGAAGGTGATTCGCTCACCTTGAATGCCTCTGCATCGAGCGATGCGGATGTGCCTGCTGATACATTGATCTACACATGGACTGTGAACGGTGCGGCGCAAGCTCCGACTACGGCAAGTACCCTGACGCTCACCTGGGCGGAGCTTTCCGCGATCGGGGTGAATGATGATGGCACCTACAATGCCTTTGTTCACGTCTCCGACGGGACGAATAGCGACACGTCCGCTACCACTACGATTACGGTAGAGAACGTTGCGCCGGCACTCGGTGCGGTCGCGATCACGAACGTGAATGAGAATGGCACCGCAACTCTGAGCGGGACGATCACCGATCCGGGCACGCAGGACACCTTTACCCTCGTGGTGGACTGGGGTGATGGCTCCGGGGCGCAGACGTATACGTATGCGGCTGGTACGACGACGTTCAGTGAGACCCATAAATATCTCGATGACAACCCTACGGGATCAGCGGCCGACAATTATTCGGTGAACCTGACCCTGACGGACGATGATGGCGGACAGGATCTCGGCAGCGCCACCGTGACGGTGACTAACGTCGCGCCGACTCTCGGTGCAGTGACGATGACGAACGTCGATGAAAACGGCACCTCAACCCTGACGGGCACGATCGCCGATCCGGGCACGCAGGACACCTTCACTCTCGTGGTGGACTGGGGCGATGGCTCGCCATTGGAGACCTTTATCTACCCAGCGGGAACAACGACGTTCAGCGAGACGCATCAGTATCTTGATGATGCTCCTTCCGGCACTTCCAGTGATGACTACATCGTTAGCCTCATCTTACAGGACGATGACAGTGGTGAGGCTGTTGCGACCACAACGGTAACGGTGACCAATGTTGATCCAGTTATAAACAATTTGTCGGTAACGCCTTCTATCGATGAAAACGGTTTTGTAACCGTCAGCGGAACCGTCGTAGATCCGGGAACGCAGGATACCTTCACCTTGAACATTGATTGGGATAAGGTGAACGGTACCGAGGGCGCGAAACAGACAGTTGAACTAGGGGCGTCCGATATAAACGCAGGGGGTGTCACCTGGAATGCGACGGCGCGTACATTTAGCGTTACGCACCAATATCTTGATGATAATCCAACCGGTTCAGCGAATGATGATTATCAGATCGAAGTCTCGCTCATTGATGATGACTCCAAAGCGCTGTTTGCAGTCACCGATAGTGATACCGTTGCGGAAACGTTGCACCATGGCGTTGCAACCCTGACTCCTGATAGCTCTGCATTCTTCGCTACGCAGTATGGCGATGTAGAACATGATCGGTGGACCCAGATTGCGAGTTCCGGGGGGACTGATTTGTTCACGATAGAATGGCAGTTTTCAGACTTTAAAACTCTGGAGCAGCGAATGATTAGTGCGGTTAATGTAGGCGAAACGGTCAAATGGACAGTGACGTCGACAGCGCACGGGACACAGACCTATTATGGAACCTGGCGTTTTTCCACGGGGGCTGGTAACTTAGCTGCTGTTTTCGCAAATCCTGGAACTTCATTCAGTAATGACGATGGAATATGGGGCGCCGGGAATGGTATGGTCAACTCCGACCGGCAGACAACTCCAGAAGGAGTTGAGGGGAACATTAAATGGGGGCATGGGAACTTCGATAGCAGCGATGGCTCCGATAAGCTGTATCAGAACGGTGTTTCCGGAGGAGTTCCTAATGACTTTAAGAACTTGATGTTTGTTCATCACGCACCTTTCTCACAAACCCTCACCACATCAGTTGTCAATTTAGATCCAACTGTGACATTAACCCCGCCATCCGCAATTTCAGA
The DNA here is from genome assembly GCA_029213005.1 of Verrucomicrobiales bacterium. Classification (GTDB taxonomy): domain Bacteria; phylum Verrucomicrobiota; class Verrucomicrobiia; order Verrucomicrobiales; family DEV007; genus Arctic95D-9. The sequence continues at coordinate 76,805 of JARGPI010000024.1, read as the reverse complement.
GGATGGGGCTGCTAGCCTGACAGGTTCGATAACTGATGTCGGTTCTCAGGATACATTTACTCTGAATCTCAATTGGGGTGATGCGTATAGTCCTAATAATACGCAGAGCTTCTCTCTAGGTAACACGGCTTTGACTCTGGCAGCGGATGGTATCAATTGGAATCCCACCACCAGGGAGTTCAGTGTGACACATCAATACCTTGACGACAACCCATCCGGCGGCCCGAGCGATTCCTACACTATTAGCGCGACTGTGACCGATGATGACACCGGCACGGGCTCGAACACGACCACGGTGACGGTCAACAATGTCGATCCCGATATCGCCGTCGTAGGAACGGATTCGAGTGCGGAACTGCTGACCGAAGCAAATGCTCCGCTTAGCACAAGCGGGACGCTCACGGTGACTGATGTCGGTACGCTCGACACCATTACGCCGTCGGTTGGCGCGACCGTCACGGTCGGTGGAACGAGTGGTTCGGGCGGGTTTACCAACGCGGAACTGCTTGCGATGTTTGCTGTGAATATCGATACGGGAACCCCGACTGTGATTGACTGGACTTTCGATAGCAGTGTCGGTGGTGGCAAGAATTTCGATTTTATCGCTGCGGGCGAAGTCTTGGAGCTCACCTATACCGTGATTGCCACTGATGATGACACCGGTAGCGACACGCAGACGGTTAAGATTACAATTATCGGAACCAACGACGTTCCTGTCGCAAACGATGACACGGGTTCGATTGACGAGGACTCCCTCTTAACGGTGTCTGCAAATGGCGTTCTTGCTAATGACACTGACCTCGACGCAAGTGATGTCCTCACCGTGTCGGCCTCCGACACTCTGAGTGCGCTTGGGGCAACAGTGGCCGTTTCCTCTGACGGATCCTACACCTACGATCCACGAAACGCCGCTGCGCTGCAGATGTTGGTCGAGGGAGAAACAGTCACGGATACCTTTGAATATACCATTCAGGATGATCATGGAGGTTTTGATACCGCAACTGTGACGATCACGGTCACCGGTAAAGGCAATGTCGAGATCAATGCAACTGACACTCTCCCCGACGGAACACTACTCGGTGCCGGGGCGGGGCCAATTGCTCTGTCAACGAATGGCGGCAACGAGCTCGAAGTTCACGTCAACGGCACCCTCGTGAAAACGACGACGCCAGCAGCGATTGCGGCGAGCGGGCCGCATGACATCGTGATCGTCGGAGACGTCGATGATATCGTCGATATCAACGCCGGTGGCATCGGTTCCGGAGTATTCGATAATCTGATCATCACAGCAGCGACCGTGAATCTTGACGCCACGGTTGAAACGATCAGCGATCAGACCTACAACGCGACCGTCGTCGTCAGTGACGATTCCACAATCGACGCCCGGGATGTGTTCTTCAACGATACGGTCGATCTTGGGGCAAACCATCTCGTGGTCGATATCACGAGCACCACGACAACGATCGGGCATGTGATCAGCGGGGTTGGTGGCAGTTTTGAAAAGGCTGGTTCCGGCACGATCACTCTGACGAATGCGAATACCTACACGGGTGGCACGACGATCACGGAAGGCACTCTCCAAATCGGAGCGAACGGCACGACCGGCGATATCGAAGGCAATGTGCTCAACAATGCGACCCTCGTTTTCGCCCGGAGTGATAACTTCACTTTCGACGGTGACATCAGCGGAAGCGGTGATGTCCGCCAGACAGGCGACGGTGTCGGTAATGCCAGCTTCGATGGAGAGCAGCTTACTCTCAGTGGTAATAACAGTTACACGGGCACGACCACTATCGATGCCGAGACTGAAATTATTGTGACGAATAACAGCTCTCTTGGAACGAGTTCGGTGCTCCTCAATGGTGAAGATGCCGGACTGATTCTCGGGACCGAGGGACTGAACATTGCCAATGCGCTTTCAACGATTGGCATTAGTAAGGCCCGGATGCACATTGAACTGCTCTCCGGTCTTACTGCAGGCACCTATTCCGGGCCTATTGAAATCAATGCGCCTAACTTTTACAACTTCCAGATTCGGCCCCTGGGAGGCACTTTGACGCTTTCAGGCATTATCTCCGGCGCTGGGTCAATCACTCACCAAGGCCCCGGAACTGTTGTGGTTACTAACACGAATACCAATGCCGGCGGGGCGATCATAAACAACCTGCCGTCGATTCTACGGGTCGAATCTAATACCCCGTTCGGCGGAAATATTGTCATCGAGCGTGGTGTTCTTGAGTTGGCAAACACCGTGAACTTGTCCAATTCGGTAGTTGTCCGGGACGACCTCGATGCGCCATCTATCATCCGCGTGGGAGATGATGTCGGAGCAACTACAGCGACGGTCAGTGGTGGAATCACGATTGAAGAAATGAAGGCAGGTGACTTCCGGCTCGATGCGAGCGCCGGTGACACTTTAATCATCAATGGAATCATCAATGGAATCATCTCAGGTGTCGGTGACAGTGACAGCGGGGTAACCAAGACCGGCGCTGGAACGGTGGAGTTAAATAATGACAACACCTACAGTGGAGCAACGAACATCGCCGCAGGCACGCTTGAGATCAACGGAGACAGCTCGGTTGCAACCGGTGCCGTCACCGTCGAGCTTGGCGCAACTCTCGGTGGCGAAGGCATCACTGGTGGAGCGGTTACCGTCGCCAGCGGCGGAACGTTAAGCCCGGATCTGACAGCACCGGGTGACCTCGGGACAGGGGATCTTTCTCTGGCTACCGGAGCAACCTACAAGGTTCAGATCGATGGACTCGCGCCGATGGTTGATTACGATCAGCTTGATGTGAGCGGTTCAGTTAATCTGAACTCCGATACGGGAACGGGCGCAACGCTCGACCTTTCACTCGGATTCAATCCGGACATTTCGGGAACAACATTTACGATCATCGAAAATGACTTGTCCGACCTGATAACCACGGAGTTTGACGGATTTCCGGAGGGTCACGTTTTCGAACTGGTTTCCAGCGACAACGGTGAGTCATACGTTTTCCAGATTACTTATAAAGGAGCTGGAAATGATGTCGTTCTGACTTCGTTCGGCCAGGCCGAAACGAGCGTTGAACTGGTCGGCGGCGATTTGGTCATTACCGATATTAACAACGACTCGGACGATGCACTTTCCATTACCGAGGATGCGACTCACTACATCATCACCGATACGGCGCTTGCCCTAACCACCTCTCAAAGCGCTCCGGATTTCGAGAGAGTTGATGGGAAGACGATCAAAGTCCTCAAAACGGCTGTGAACGGATTGATTGTAAATACAGAAAACACGAGTGGAACCGATACTAACTCCGAGGAAGTGACGCTTGGTGTCCTTACTTTCGATGGTGATATTACGGTGAACTCGAACGACATTATTCTTACTGGTAGCGTTACCGCCGTTGACGGAACCACTCCGAAGAATATCACGCTCAATGGCGCGGTCGAAGTGAGTGCTTCGCTTACGCTTACGGGACAGGATATTGAGGTCACTGGCAGAACGATATCTGCCGCTGGGCAGATGTTCACGATCGATACCGAAGGCTCGAGTTCGCTTCAGGAAACGGACTATGGAACGGTGGTTAAAGAAGGTGACGGAACCCTTTCTCTGACTGGTTCCGGCGACAACAGTGCGCTTGCGGCGAACGTCAACGACGGCTTGCTCATCCTCGACAAATCAGGTAATGCCAATTATCGTGCTATTGGTGGGGGAGGTCTTACGATTAACAATGGAGGCACCGTTCGGTTGGTGGGAACAAATGGCGACCAGATCTATTCCACTGGCCCTGTCCGAGTGAATGCGGGAGGTACCCTGGATCTGAATGGACGGAGCGAGCAGGTCAATACCATTGCAGCTCTTGCTGGCACGATTACTAACACGGATGCGACCGCTGCGACGCTCACGTTCAATACGGCAACGAATGATAGCTTCACGGTTGAAGGGGTTGGTAACATCACGCTAAATGGCGCAATTACTTCAGCTGCCGAGCGCAGCTTGAGCAAGGATGGTGGCAACACCCTCATCCTGACCGGAAACCAGGAGAACACTTTTCTTATTCTCGATGTAAACGACGGCGATGTTGAACTCGATAAGTCCGCGAATTACGCGGTCGCTGGAATTTCAGATATTGCCTCCGGTTCCACAGTCACCCTCACCGGAACGAGTGGGGATCAAATCTTCGGTGGCAGCACAGCAGGCAATCGAGGTCGGGTCACGATCAGTCTCGGTGGCACGCTGGATCTCAATGGAATTTCCGAGTCGGTATCCCGTCTCAATGGATCCGGTGAAATCACCAACTCAGCTGCGGCCACGAATTCAATTATTACGGTAGGGGAAACTGATGGAATTAGTGGTTTCGCGGGAATAATCACCAATGGATCCGGAACGGTAGCTCTGACTAAGATCGGGACAGGTTCCTTTTCGCTCAGCGGGGGGAATGGCAACAATACCTACACCGGTCTCACGACAGTATCCGCTGGCACACTTCAAGTGGGGGGCAGCTTTGCCGCGAACGGAGCGATCCAGGGGGATATTTTGATCACTTCCGGCGGTACTTTTAAAGCGCTGACTGACGAGAACATCGCCGATACAAGCAAAGTCACCGTCGAGTCTGGTGGCACATTCAATCTGAATAGTCAGGATGAAGTCGTTGGATCAATCGCAGGCGCAGGTGCAATCGAGCTTGCCTGGGGGGAACTCACACTGGATGACCTCGATGGCTCTGATTTTTCAGGGGTAATCAGTGGTGCCGGTGGGAAGCTCACGGTGAGGGGCTCAATTACCGCAGGCACGCAGATGGTCAGTGGCGCTAACACATACGCCGGGGAAACCCGGGTCGAGGGTGGAACCCTCCTCGTGAATGGAACCCATACCGACGCGAAGAGTTATACAGTTCTCGCAGGCGCAACTATCGGCGGCGACGGAACTATAACTATAAAATCTGGAAATAACTTTGTCATTCAAGACGATGGTAACCTTGCAACCGGTGACGCCGGAATTGGCGAGCTCACCGTGAATGGTGGTTCGATCAACTTCAATGGTGACTTTGAATACGAGATTAGCGGGGCTGCTAGCGACAAGTTGACGACGAGTGGAAATTTCACTTTCAACAGTGGAACCTCGGTTCTCAACGTCATCGACACGCTTGATTCGATTGACGGGACGACTTACTTCGTTGTGAACAATACGGGATCTAACGCTGTTACCAACATCTTTGCCGGTAAGCCGGAAGGATCGACGATCATTGATGATGATTACGATAATTATACGATCAGTTATGTCGGTGGCGACGGTAATGACGTAGTTCTTTTCGCCGGAACTGCAGAAACGAATGTGGATCTGTCAAGTGGAAATCTGACCATCTCTGATATCAATGTCGATTCCAATGATGATATAGCGATCAAGATTGTGGATGTTGACGGGGTCGCTTATTACCAGATCAGCGATGCGACAGCGGGCCGGGTTCTTTCCACTACCAACCTGGGGACTGGTGATGTGCTTCGCCCGAACGCATCCACTGTTTTGGTGCGCGTCGATGCGGTGACCGGAAATGTAACGATCAACACGACGGGGCCAACTACTGGAGTTGAAGCAGCAGATCGAGTGACAATTACGAGCATGCCCGCGAGCGTCACCGGAAACGTGACGATTATCTCGTCGGCGATTCAGCTGGACGGAGGTATTACCGCGACCGGCGATATCACACTGACCGGGGATTCCGCTCTAGGCAATTCAGTCAGTCTGAAAGCGGCTGACGTGATCTTCGACGGCGACCTCGACCTTGGAGTATGTAATCTCACGCTTGATGTTACCGGCGCCGCGAGCGGTTCCTCGGATGCCGTCATCGGGGCCGGGGGAATCACGAAACTAGGCACAGGAACCGTAACCCTCAGCGGAACCGGTATCACTTTCGAAGGCGGTCTGGACATCGACGCCGGGCGGCTGGTCCTTGAGAATGCAACCGGCTTCGCAACGGGGAATGATTCTGCAATGACGCTTGATGTCGCTTCGGGCGCCTTCCTTGAGTTCGAGGTAACCGGTACCAATGATCACAGGGTTGCTTCCACGGGTGTTCCCGGGGTGACTCTCTCCGGAACGGGAACGATCGAGAAAACCGGTACAGGAAAACTGTCTCTTGGAGGCGGAGGTAACACCTTCCTCGTGAATATTGCGATGGGGAGCGGTGGTCTCATTGATGTGCAAAAAGGAACTTTACAAAACGGACCATGGAAAGGCCAGAACTGGACGGCGAACCTCGCTGATTTGAATGTCGAAGCAGGAGCAACCTTCGATATCTGGGATGGGATTAGTGCCCGGGTCGATGCGCTTACCGGCGCCGGAACGATCACACGTGGGAATCTGAATACAGTAACAGGTACACTTATCATCGGCGTGGATGATGGGGTCGGTGACTTCACAGGTTTAATCGGTAGAACGGGAACGTCTTTTGTTGCCCTGCAGAAGGAAGGTAGCGGAACCCAGACCTTGAGCGGAACCGGTAGTAATACAGATCTGACGGCTACGGTTAATGGCGGTGTCTTGGTCCTGGCGAAGGATAGCGGGCCAACGGTGCATGCGTTGGAGGGAACCGGGACGATTCTCACGATCAACAACGGTGGGACGGTAAGGCTTGCCGGAACGGGTAACGATCAGATTGATGATCGCGCTCAGGTCACAGTAAACAGTGGCGGGGTTCTCGACCTGAATGGAAATTCAGAAGGCTTTGACAAACTCACTGGGAGCGGGCAGGTGGAATCCTCCGGAGCTGCAGTGCTTTCGATTGGCGTGAATGATGGAGGTAGCGTCTTTGCCGGAAAACTCACAGGAGCGCTGGCGCTGGAAAAAACTGGAACCGCACAATTTGAAATCACCAACACGGGGAACGACTACGCCGGAGGAACTACGATCACTAAGGGACTCCTGAAAGCGTCCGATAACACCCTCGGTACCGGGGCGCTCACCTTGAATGGTGGAACCTTGATGAATGTGGGAGCTGCTTCGGGCGGATCCTACTATGATGGGGATCTGGGACGTCAGGTCATCGTTGGGGATGATGGTGGCTCACTTCGTGCCGGTTGGGGACCTCTGACCGTTAGTGGTCAGATTACCAGCACCGGTTCGGGTGCGCTGACGATTACGAATGACAACGCAGTTACTTTTACAAACACGGCTAATAATTATGTCGGAAATACCATTATTGGAGAAGCCGGGTCAGGGGCAAATGCCACGCTCAATATCGGTGCAGACGGTGTCATTCCGGATGGTGCAGGAAAAGGGATCGTAATCTTCAATGGCCTTTCAAATGCTATTCTGAACTTGAACGGATTTGCAGAGACGATCAACGGTGTGCAACACGATGCCGGTAATGCCTATATCGAAAGTAAGACCGGAAACGGAACGCTTTCCATCGGAGCCAATGATGTATCAAGTGACTTCAGTGGAGTGATCCGCGATAACGGAGGGACGCTCTCATTGACCAAGATCGGAACGGGGACGTTGACGCTCTCGGGGGCGGCGGCCAATACCTACACCGGGCTTACGACCGTGAAAGGCGGTGTCCTGGATCTGAACAAAGCAGCGAGCGTAGATGCTATCGCTGGCGATGTCGAAGTCAGTGGCGGAACCTTAATGAACTCCGCAGCGGAGCAAATCGCTAACACCGCGACGGTCGAGCTGATTCAAAGCGTTTGGAACCTGGATGGCAATAATGAAACCATCCATCACTTGTTTGGGAGTAGCGGATCGGCGGCAAGTGAAGTGAAGCTGTCAGGCGCAACCCTGACGCTTAACCGGATTGATTGGGATCGACCCTCACCGGGAGCTGGCGGGAAAATTACAGATGGAACTGGAGTTCTGAGATTTGTTGCAGTAGCCGGAGTCGAGCCCTTCTTTGATACCAATTATCACGGAACGATAAGTGAGGGTAGTGATATTCAAATGGATGCTACTTCGTTAACCTTCCGTGCCACAACCTTTGGCACGGCATTAAATGGAAAAGTTAGTGGCGCTGGAAAACTGATCTTTGATCCTTCCGGTTCGGGTGGACTGACTCTCTCAAATAGCGCAAATGATTATAGTGGAGGAACTGAATGGGTTGCGAACGGCGGTGCCAACGGGACCTGGGATCTGTTTACTGTTACGGCGAGCGGAGCGCTCGGTAGTGGGGATGTCTTCATTAAAGGCGGAAACCAAACCAGCACCTCGGTGGGAGGTGGAGCCACCCAAACCGCGTTTATATTCCGGGGCAATACGACTCATAGTAACAATTTCTACCTTACCGGAAATGCTACCATCTCGATCGATAACCCAAACAGTTCAGCGATCGATGGCGATGCCGTTAATCTAACCGGTCAGATCAATCTTCAGGGGAATACCCTGTTTGTGAGAGGGCCTGAAACCGGGACGATTAGTGGCAAGATCACGGGTGCAGGTGGTGTTACGAAGATAGATAGCCGGGGAACCTGGATTTTATCGGGAGTGAATGACTACACCGGGGCGACAACGGTCAGTGCCGGAATCTTGCAGCTGGATGGAACTCATACCGGAGGTGCAGCTTACACAGTAGCTGATGGTGCCTCTCTCACCGGCAATGGCTCAACCGATGCTGACGTAGCCATCGGCGATGGTGGAACCATTTCCCCGGGCGTGGGTGGGATCGGAACGCTGACGGTGGGTGATGTAGGTGGTAACACTACGATTGACGGAATCTATGTTTTCGAGATCAATGGAGATATCAGTTCTGATTTGATCGACGTGACCGGGACGGTAACACTCGGAGGGACCTCCATATTGGACATCGATGAGTTGACTGCCGGGACTCCAACCGAAGGAGAAACGATCGTTGTGATTGGCAACGATGATACCGATGCGGTAACCGGAGTCTTTAAAGACAAACCCGAAGGTGCCACAGTCGTCGATGACGACGGTGATAACTACCTCATCAGTTACGTAGGGGATACGGGGAATGATGTGGTGCTCTTTGCGGGAGAAGCTGAAACGGAAGTTTCGATCGATGGCAGTGGTAATCTGGTAATCACGGATATCAATAGCGATAGCAGCGATAATCTGACTATTGAGGAAACCACGATTGGTGGAGTGCTGGGTATCCTGATATCGGATTCGAATCTTAATCTGACGACCTTTGGCACAGACGGGCGGAACTCACCAACCGTGATGACTCGTCCTAATGCAAAGAGTGTCTTCGTTGCTTATTCTGATCCGGCTTTCACCGGGGATGTGATTTTTAATACCGCTAATGAGACGGCCGATACCGGAAATGACTCCGTAACGGTCAAAGACCTGGATTTGGCAGCGAATAGCAAAGGTGGGTTACAGGTTAATGCTGAAGATATCACTATTGAAGGCGCGGTTAGCACCGGTGGAGATGCGGTTGTTCTCACTGCCAATCAAATGATTGAAATGGACAGTAGTTCCAGCATCACGACCACATCAGGAAATGTGACTCTGGAGGCAAACACCAAAGTCGAAATGGCGGATGGCGCTCTGATTGATGCCGGATCCGGAGAGATCAAGGTTGAAGCGGATGGCAACATTACTCTGGGTGGTCTCAAAACCTCAGGTACCGTTACGGTGGATTCCGCAAATGGTGACATCGTGGATGGCGGCGATACTGATAAAGAGGTTATTGCTGGAAATGCGATCCTGAATGCTTCGAATGTCGGTGAAGGGGGTGCGCTCGAAACTCAAATTGCCAATTTGGAAGGTGCGACGACCGGAAACTTTACGATCGACAATATGGGTGCTCTAAATATCGGCGGTGCTGGCGCAACGGCGACGGGTCTCGATGTTGGTGGTAATCTCGATATCACAAACAATGCTGCGATTACCGATTCAGAGGAGACGACCGTGACTGGAACAACCGACCTGACGGCGGGTTCCGGAAACGATATCACTCTGGATGATGCGGATAACGACTTTACCGGGTCCGTTTCGGTAACTAGCGGAAAGGATGTCACTCTGGTCGATCAGAATGCTATCGATCTGGGGGCTTCAACCGTCTCCGGCGATCTTGATGTCACGGCAGGAGGTAATATTACTGATAGCGGATCGATCGATGTGGAAGGAAATGCGGTGTTTACGACTGATGTAAACGGTGCCGATATAGAACTGGATGAGCTGGACGTTAGCGGAACAATTGGGGTCAATACAACCGGAGCGGACAGTGATGCCTCGATTACAAATGATCAGAACATCGAATTTTCCAATTCATCGGTAGGTGGAAACCTGGATGCGACTTCTGAGGATGGCGATGTTTCCATACCTGGGAGTGTAACCGCCGGGGGATCGATTGATATAAACGCGGAAGACGGGTTTGATCTGGATGCTGCCGGTTCTCTGACTTCCGACGGCAATATCACAATCAATATCGATAGCGAAGCGGTCGATTCCGATGCGACCGGTGCCACGGCCGACATTCGGGGTGCGGTTGATGCCGGAAGCGGAGAGCTAACCGTCAACGGCGGTGACGACGAAGATACCTTCAATATCACTCCAAGTAGTGACACGATATTCAATATCAACGGAGGCGATCCTTCATCTCTTCCCGGCGATGTTCTGAATCTCTTCGATGCCAGTGATCCTGTTTTTCATCAGGCAATGGTCCCGGTAACAGGCAGTGGATTCTACACTTTCAGCAGTGGCGAGAAAGAAGTCCGTATCACCGGTATTGAAGGCGATAATGTTGCACCGGTTCTCGCTGATCTGGATATCGCAGATATCAACGAGCAGGATGTCGCAACCTTGAGCGGACGGATTCTCGATGCCGGAGTGCTCACCAGTCATACTCTGACGATTAACTGGGGTGAAGGCGTGGATGAAGTGATCGATCTGGGGGCACCGGGACCGAATGTCACCTTCGATCCGGATTCAGGTGTGTTTACAGTGACCCATCAATACCTAGACGATAATCCTTCGAACACCGGCCAGGACTTCTATCAAATTGAGGTAAAAGTCGAGGAAAGCGCGGCCAGCGGGGGCCGTAGCGTGACTGACCTGACTGGGTTGATCGTTAGTAACGTGGCCCCGACTCTGAATTTCGATCCAATACCGTTTGTGCAGAGATTCGAAACCACTGTTGTATCCGGGACCTACCGGGATATCGGCCTCGAAGACAGCCAGACCGTGGTGGTGGATTGGGATCAGGCAGGAGCTAAAGCCACTTTCGCGTTGCCGAAGGTCGGTTCGCTCTCCGTCGGGATGACGTTTGGGTCATCTACGGATGGTTCGGTCCTGAAGGTTACGAGCGTCGACCCGGTCTCCGGCGAGGTCGGATTCTCCGTCGAGCATGTCTACACCATCGATGGCATCTACGATGTCAAAATTCGGGTTACCGACGATGACAGAGGAACCGTCCAGGATACTCAAGAAGCCTATGTTTACTTCCTGAAGCCGGGGCCAAATTCGCCGGGATACTTTACTTTCGAAGGCGAGTATGCCCTGAGTGGTATCGACGGAATCTTCAGACATCTGGAGCGGGATGGTTTCTCGGTCGGATTTAGAAAGGACACGATTGAAGAAACCGGGCAGCCTTATCTTACCCCGATTCTCAGTGGAATGGGGCGGCCGTTCGCCAACCTCACCGTTACCCTGCGGGATGGCAATGGAGGGCTGGTTGATATCGCACGAGTTACATCCACCGTGTCGGGAAGCTGGTTTGCTCCCTTCACTGGTTTCCAGTTTGCTGACGGTCCTTTCACGGTAGAAGTCGTTGATACCGGATTTGCTGCTGTGGATATCTACCACTTTGATGCCAGCGGCATCACGGCGGATGAGATGTTGAGCGAATTGTTGCCCGGCCAGTTTCTTTTTGCCTTCCCTGATTCGGCCGGGAAAGGAATTCAAAATCTAGTCGAGTAGTTCCTTGGTTAACAAGACCTAACAGGGTGCCGTCACTGATGGCGCCCTGTTAGGTCCTTCCATTGAGGGGTTTGTATACATTTTCGACAGGTTGGTGTAAATTTTACCATTTGAACCTGCTTGATTGCGCAAATCAGAGAATTGGTTATGATTTGGAATGAAAACTTTTGACTGTGTTGTCGCACTTCGCGCGCTCGGAGAGGAAAGTCGGCTGAGAATTCTCCGGCTTCTTCTTGCTGACAGTCGGAGTGTTGGGGAGGTTGCGGAAGAGCTTGGGTTGACGGTTTACAATGTCTCGAAGCATCTCAAAATCCTCAAGGAAGCAGGTCTGGTCAATTGTACAAAAATCGGTCAGCAACGAATCTACTCGATTGATTCTGATATCCAGCAGCACCTCACTCAAAACGAGAACACACTCGACCTGGGTTGTTGTATGTTCCGGTTTGATAAATTGCCGGAATAAACGAAACGAATGAGAGGTGGGTGGAATGTTTGCGGCTTGGTTTTATTGGTTTTTCTAATTTCGGTTCAGGGAATAGGGCAGACGGTTTCGGATGCCTACGACCGGGCTTCGAAAGCCTCTCATCTCCGGATGAAGAACGAGTTGGCCGAGCTCAACCGGCGGATGAATGGGCAGAACCATTATCTCGGGGACGCTGATGTCATTAGAGGTCGGAAAATGTTAAGTCAGTTGCCGTTTACGGTCCCCTCTGGAGTCAGGGCCAGGGTTTTGTCCGAGCTGGGTTGGGCGGAATTGCGATATGGATTGGAAGAAGAAGCAATTGAGAATCTTGATTTGTCGACGCGGATGTTTCGCCTAACCAGGGAGGGCGCTGAGTCGGAATACCTGAAAACCACAGTGGGAACGCTCGGGCTCTCCTATCTTCGGTTGGCTGAATCCCGGAACTGTTGCGCAAAGCCAAGCCCGGAGAGTTGTATTTTTCCACTGCGTGGTCGGGCGATTCACGATGACACCACCGGGTCGGAAAAGGCGTTGAAAATTTTCTCTAGCATGGCGTTAGACCCATCTTTTAAAGAGGGGGCCCGGGACGAAGCTGCGTGGCTCGCCAATATCGCTCTGATGACTTTGGGGAGGAATTTGGATGAGCTTCCCGCAGCGATTCGACTACCAGAGTTAGTTACTGAAAGTGAGCCTGAGGGAATGCCCGAGTTTCTCAATATCGCACCTCGCGCCGGCGTTGATACCTTCGGGTTGTCCGGAGGTGCGGTGATGGATGATTTTGATGGTGATGGGTTCTTTGACCTGCTTGTGAGCGAATGGGATGCCGGGAAATCGGCGAAATTCTTTAAAAACCTAGGTGATGGAACTTTTCGCGATTTATCGAGCGCTGCAGGACTGGAGCACTCCCTTGGAGGTCTGAATATGAAGCAGGTGGACTTTGATAATGACGGCGACCTCGATGCCTACATATTACGGGGAGCCTGGCTTGACAAAAGTGGTCATCATCCGAATTCTCTGCTCAGAAATGACGGGGTCGATCCGGAGTCGGGAGCCGTGAAATTTGTAGACGTGACCTTTGCGGTTGGTTTGGGGGAAAGTCATTACCCTACTCAGACCTGTAGTTGGGCGGACTTTGATTTAGATGGAGATCTGGATTTGTTTGTCGGGAACGAAACGTTTGGCGGGGTTCGTGCACCGTGTCAATTGTTTCGTAACGATGGCCCTGATCAGGAGGGCGTTCATCGGTTCACTGACATTGCGAAATCGGCCGGTGTCGAAACTTTCGGCTATGTAAAGGGAGTTATCTGGGGTGATTATGATAATGATCGATATCCTGACTTATACCTGTCGTGTATCAACGAACCGAATTTTATGTATCGAAATAGAGGTGACGGTGCTTTCGAAAATGTGACCGACAAGCTGAACGTAAGTAAGCCGGAGCGAAGCTTCCCTGCCTGGTTCTGGGATTACAATAACGATGGTCTGCTCGATATTTTTGTATCCTCCTACGACGGGATTCCTGCAGAGTTGTTTCACTTCTATCGGGGGATGAAAATTCCTTTAGAAAGGCAGGCCCGGCTTTATCGCAATGATGGTCGCGGAGGTTTTCAGAATCTGGCAGATTCCGTTGGTTTAAATATGCCAATGTTGCCGATGGGTAGCAATTTTGGAGATTTGATGAATGATGGGTTTCCGGATATCTATCTCGGAACCGGGAAGCCGAGCTATGCTACCATTGTTCCGAACATTTTAATAGCCAACGAAAAAGGGCGTTTTACCGATCGAACAAGATCATCACGAATGGGGCACCTTCAAAAAGGGCACGCGGTGTCATTCGGTGATTTTGATCGGGACGGCGATCTTGATGTGTTTGAGCAGATGGGTGGCGGATACCGCGGCGACCCCTATTACGATTCGCTTTACGAGAACCCCGGTAATCCGGAAAACCGATGGCTCTCAGTTAGGCTGAAAGGCATTGAATCAAATTCCTTCGGGGTCGGTAGCCGGGTGAAAGTCACATCAACTATTAAAGGAGAAAAAGAGTCATTTTTCCAATGGATGGACAGCGGTGGTAGTTTCGGGGCAAACCCTCTGGAACTCCATTTCGGGATTCCCGGGCAATCAAATGAACCGCTTACCGTGGAGGTGTTTTGGCCGAAAACGGGAAAGACACAAGTGATGACCGATGTTGCGGCAAATCGGCGGATTAAAATATCGGAAGAGTAGATTTCGAGTCAGCTTTTCCCACAGGGGGTGAAAAAGGTGTGAAAAGTTAAGTGAACTGACTGAAAATCAGTTATCCCGAAAATTGGATGTCGTTTTTGTAATCCTGTGCTGGTCAGTATTAAGCCAAAATAGAGGGTTGCTGTCCGGTACCGTGGTGGTATTCAGTGCTATCATGGGTTTTCAATTCACAGGATTCGCAGACGAGGCTGAAAAGTCGCTTGAAGGACAAATCGCAACTTTGAAAGAGGTTGGTTGGACCGCGGTTGAGCTCCGTTTGCTCGGTGGTAAAAATGTCGTTGATCTGACCGACGAAGAATGGAGTCAGACCTGGGATCTTCTCCAGCAAAATGGAATTACCGTCGTCGGGTTCGGTGGCCAGATCGGCAACTGGGCCAGACCAATTACTAACGACTTCCAGGTCGATATCGACGAGTTGAAGCGCGTTGCTCCCCGGATGAGAGCCGCGGGGACGAAATTTTTGCGGATCATGTCGTATCCGAATGATCCGGACAGTCCTCTGGACCGCACAGCATGGCGGGACGAGGCGATTCGCCGGATCACAGAGCTTTCCCGTATCGCGGAGGGTGAGGGCGTTGTTCTCGGTCACGAGAACTGCAGTGGCTACGGAGAGACTTACGAAGGCTATCTGGAAATCGTCGAGGCGGTGGATTCCCCGGCCCTCCAGCTCACGTTTGACACTGGTAATAACTCGCTGCACGCCAATGACTGCGAAGCCACATGGGCGTATTATGAAGCCTGCCGTGACTTGATCACTCACGTTCACATCAAATGTGCCAAGCCCGGTGAGGACGGCAAATACGCCACCTGTTTCCCGGAGGAAGATCCGGTTCAGGAGCGGGTCATCAAAGATCTTAAAGCGAACAACTACGGCGGCTGGTTCTCAATCGAGCCGCACATTATGGCCGCGATTCACGCCGGAAAAGATGTGGATGATACCGGCGCGGCTCAGCGGGTCTGGGTGGAATACGCCCAACGCCTCGAGTCATTCGTCAAAGCTGTCTGATCGATCGGGATGAGCGCTTTCGACCTCCAGGTAAACGGTTATGCCGGAGTCGATTTTTGTTCCCTCGATCTGACGGGGGAACAGTTTCATCACGCTTGTGCCGAACTGAAAAAAGACGGCGTCGGCCGGATTTTGGCGACGGTAATTACCGACACGCTCGACAATCTGGAGTCGAAGCTTTCAAAAATGGTCAAGTTTCGGGAGGCTGACCCTCTCGTAAAGGAAATCGTCGCCGGATTTCATATTGAGGGCCCCTTCATGAGCCCCGAACCGGGCTACGCTGGGGCGCATCCTCCCTCCGCGATGCGAAAGGGGGATATCGCGGAAGCGAAGCGCCTCCTCGACGCTTGCGATGGTCTGGCTAGAGTGGTTACCGTGGCTCCGGAGAGTGATCCCGATTGCAAAATGATCGAATTTCTCGCAGGGCAGGGTGTCACTGTTTCCGCAGGCCATTGTAATCCATCGCTCGATCAACTACAGAAAGCGATCGATCACGGCCTTTCTATGGTTACCCATTTTGGGAACGGTTGTCCGGTAGATCTCCCCCGGCATGACAATATATTGCAGCGTTTTCTTGCCTGTAGAGAAAGTCTCTGGTTTTGCTTTATTCCCGATGGTGCTCACGTCGAGTTTTTCGCTTTAAAAAACTATATTGATTTGGTCGGTCTGGATCGCACTGTGATGGTAACCGATGCGATAGCGGCTGCCAAAATGAAACCGGGTATCTACGAGTTGTCCGGTATCACCGTGGAAGTCGATCAACAGGGCGTCGCCCGCAGGCCCGGCAGCCCCAACCTCGCTGGCTCAACCATCACGATGCCAGGTGTGATCGCGAATCTGGAGACCAAACTCGGTTTTTCGAAGACTGAAGTCGCGCGTATGGTTGAGCAAAATCCCATCAAAGCGATCGGGGCGGCAGCCTGATCTACACGTCCTCTCTTCAACTTCAGAAGGGTGGCTTGATCAACCTCATTCCGGATCCCAAACTGTACCCTGTACAGTTCGAAAGTGTACAGGGTACAGTCGAATGCCGCTGAGAAATGCGCGGATTCCGGGGCAGTGAATTCAAAATACGGCAACGCCGTTACGTAACCCAGCCCCGGGTTGACCGAAGCGAAGCAGAGAGTCTACCCGGGGATTTTATCGTTCGACGAGTTGATCGCTGAAAGTGATCTGAAAGCTTTCGCAACGCCTTCAGCGTAGGGAATCTCCTGGGATACAAAACCCATGGTAGCCTCCGCTTCACTGCAGCAACCATGGGCTGTATTACGTAACGGCGTTGCCGTATCGCGACTGAAACCGAAAACTTAGCGACACTCCAGGGTGCAGTCTATAGTTTACCCCTACCCGTCTAAAACTCGGTCCAGTTTTTCAGCAAACGCCCCTTCGCATCATGCAGTTGCAGTTTCCGGATCTCTGCCGACCCTTCGTCCTCGGAAACATCGAGGCGTAACAGGCAAATGCGCTTTTCGGTTTTCAGCTCGATCGAGACAGGCTGAGGTGCCTCCGTCCCGTTTACAGGGAAGGTGATTCTCTCACCCCGGGGTAATATGTTTTTGGGATCGACGGTATAAAAGATATCTCCACTCCCTTTCCCGTCGGTCGTTAATTCGAAGCTGAGTCGGTAGGGGCCTTCCGGTAACGATTTGTTATCCCGCAGATCCATTGCGATTCCCGGATCCTCGCCGGTGAAGGTTAGTTTGATGATTCCTTCCCCCTGCTTCATTTTGGTGTTTTTGCGCGCACGGATCTGTGTGGTTTTCTGCTTCCTGAAATCAGGTGGGGTTTCGGAATCACTGTATTTAGTCCATTCGCGATGGGCTCTGGGAATGATAGCGGGGCTGATTTTGGGATTCGCCAATTTCCCGGAGTGAAGCACGTTTTTTGACATCGCTTTCCATTTCTCTACCATTTGCTTGAGCCGCTCCGGCTCACTGTCGGCGAGGTTGTTGAGTTCAGTTCGGTCCTCCGGGATATGATATAGTTCCCACGCTTGACCTTTGTAACTTACCAGTTTCCAATCGCCATCCCGCAACCCGTAGTCATTCGAAAATTGCAGATGGATCGGCTCGGCACGATTCAGCTCTTTACCCTCGAGGAGAGGAAGTAGAGAAATTCCGGAAACGGGGCGCAAATCCCGATCGGCAAATTGGTCAGGGATCTTGGATCCCGATATTTCGGCGAGGGTCGGAAGGACATCAATGAGATGGGTCGGGGTTTCAACAATCGACCCCGGTTCGGTTTTCAGCCCGGCCGGCCAGTGTATAATTCCCGGTGTGCTGATTCCGCCTTCGAACTGATTTTGTTTATAGAAGCGAAAAGGGGCATTCCTCGCCCACGACCAACCGGTGGAGTCGGCCAGCGAGATATCCCCGTTAGTGGGTTCGACATTCAGAAGCGGCTTTTTACGGTCGTAGGGACAGGCGCCGTTATCGGAAACAAAAAGAATCAGGGTGTTCTCATATTCGCCATTCTTTTTCAGATCTTCGATCAGCCGCCCCACTTCCTGATCAACCCGGTCGATCATGGCCGCCAGGGTTACCATCCGGTTTTTCTCGTAGTCTTGTTGCCAGCCAACCATATCGTCCCAGGCACGGACGTGCGGTGGTCGTGGTGAGGGTTTTAATTCCGCAGGGAGAAGGCCGAGCTCTTTTTGTTTGGCGATCCGGGCATCGCGAATTTTGTCCCATCCGGCTTCGTAGCGTCCCCGGTATTTTGCATAGTCCTCCGGTAGGGCGTGGGGGGGGCATGGGGAGCATTGAAAGCCACATAGAGATACCACGGCTTTTCCGATTCCCTCGCCTCTTCAAGGAAATCGATAGCAAAGTCCACGTCCGCAACCGTAGTATAGAAATCGGATTTCGGAACTTTCCAGGCCTCACCATTGAGCCGAAAAGTGTTGTCGCCTTTGAAAAAATTGCAGGCTCCACTGAGGTGGCCAAAATACCGGGCAAATCCAAAGTCGGTCGGCTCTTTTTTTAGATGCCACTTTCCAGTCATCGCGGTGAAGTAGCCATTGCCTCCCAGAACCTCCGCTGAAGTAACGGCATGTGACAGGCTCGTGTCACCTGCTGCGATACAGTATTGACCCGTCAGGAGTGAGACCCGCGATGAGTGACATTTGGCCGTGTTGTAAAATTGAGAGAATCGCAAACCGTTGGCTGCCAATGCATCCAGATTCGGCGTTTCGATTTCGCCCCCGTAACAGCTGATATCCGAGTAGCCGAGGTCATCCGTCATGATGACCACAATATTGGGGCGCTGAGCCGCAGAAGCGATGTTGCCAACCCAGGCGAAGAGCAGAAGAAGAGAGAGCGTTTTCATAATCCGAACCGCAGTTAAAGTGGTCGCAAATGAGCTCCGCACAATGGCAGGAACATGGCACGGCTAAATGGTGGCTTCGCGATGTGTGCCAACGCCTGAACGCCAGCGGGTCAACGCGTGTCGATGCCCGGTTGACATGAATCAGCCTGCGTTTGAGGTTAATGATGCCATGAAGTCGCTTTGTCTGATCTTGCTTTGCCTGCTGTTCCTTTTATCAGCAAAAGCAGAGACGATATATGAAAAGGATATGGCCCACGCCCTGTCAGAGATAAAGACCCATGCAGGGAGATTTTTTGAGTTGAAGGGCATCGACTGGGACGCTGTCACGCGGGAAATGATGGCGGATGCAAAGTCGGTAAAATCAGATCAGGATCACTACATTCTTTTGTGGCGTTTGCTGGCCCGGATCAAAGATGGTCATGCCTCGGTGAAGACTACCGATTTGACTAAAAATATACGCTGGATCGATGAAAAGCCCAAAGGAGGAATGGGTATGTTCTGGACGAAAATCGGCTCCGATATCTATGTGAAAAATGCCTTTTCCGTCGCAAAAGATGCCGGAGTGAAGCCCAGGATGCAGGTTCTCAGTATAGACGGGGTAAAAGTGAATGATTGGCTTAAGCGGCAAATCGCCGAAACCAGAGACCTCTGGAGTTTCTCAACCGATCATCAGGCTTTTTTCTACATAACGCACTGGGGACTGCGGGCTGAAAAGGGGAGTTCCATAAATGTAAATCTGAAAGATACCGATGGGGAACCGTTTACTGCGGATATCAAAATTTCGGATACCCGCCAGGTTCCGGGAGGACCCGCCTTTATGCCGGAACCGGCTGCCGGTGGAAAGTATGCCGGAGACAGCAATCTGCATTGGTGCCGGCTCGCCGACGGTTACGGTTATATCCACGTCCGGCGCTGCAAAGGTAATCTTCCCGAGCACATGGACGAAGCGCTCGCTGATCTTTCCGATGCGCCGGGACTGATCATAGATTGGCGCGGCAATTCCGGAGGTGGATTTGATCACGACGCCCTGTTTGGTCGGTTTATACCGGAGGGCAAAGTGACGCGTTTCGGTAAAGCCTATCGTAGCTTCGGACACAATCCCTACGGAGGTCCCATTGTGACGATTGTTGACGCGACATGCCGCAGTGCAGGTGAAACCGGTTCCGGAATTTTCAAAGAAGACGGCCGATCCTATCTAATCGGGGAAAGTCCAACCGCAGGAATGAGTAGCAGCAAAAAATATATCGAATTGCCATCAGGCAAGTTCATCCTTCGCGTTTCCGTTTTTTCCAATATGGCTCGATTCAACAAGGGGAAGGGGCTTGAAGGGGGTGGCGTGATCCCACATGAAACGGTTGTTTTCCGACCCCGGGATTTATCGGAGCAGCGGGACACTTTAATTATCCGGGCAGTAGAGTTACTTAAAAACGGTTTTCCAAAAAGCGTGGTTCCCTACCTACCTGCGGATTTCGGGTGGGAAGAGTGAGTAACGATTCAGGACTGAATCCGGATGGACTGGCAACGCTTGAATTTATAGGTGGTTTTGTATTCGAAAGGCGTAATCTGGCTTTTCTTGAAAGGCTCTTTCCTGTAAGGCCTCCATGAAAAAGTCGACTTAGCATTTGATCATTTCAAAACTGAATTGTAGATACGTGCCTTTGGTGATGAAAATCACTAATAAGCCCACAAAACTGATATTTTGGGCGGTAAAAACCGATACGATATTGACCATGAAATCCGCGTTATTTTTAGTGTTTACCTTAGTTGGTGCCCTTTCTCTGCCTGCCTTCGGCAATGAGATTGCAATCAACCGTTCGATGCTGGGAATGTTTCAGCCCCTGCCGGAATCGGTAGAAAATCCGAACAATCCCTCCACTGAGGCAAAGGTCAATCTCGGGCGGATGCTCTATTACGACACGCGGCTTTCGAAAGACCGGTCCGTTTCCTGTAATACCTGTCATGATTTGGCGAGTTTCGGTGACGACGGGGCTGCGGTCTCCACTGGTATCGGCAAGCAGAAGGGCGGTCGTTCGGCACCGACGGTCTACAATGCGGCACTACACATTGCTCAATTCTGGGACGGTCGCGCTGCAGATGTCGAAGCGCAGGCGATCGGGCCGGTGTTGAATCCGATTGAGATGGGAATGCCCGATGAGGATTTTGTACTCAATGTATTGAAATCAATCCCCGGTTACGTGGAAATGTTCAAGACCGCTTTCCCGGACGAAGAGTCGCCTCTAACTTATGCCAACGTAGGTAATGCCATTGGCGCTTTCGAGCGCGGGCTGCTTACTCCGGCACCCTGGGATAACTACTTGAAGGGCGATGACGAAGCCCTCACCAGCGAGCAGAAAAAAGGTCTCTCTCTCTTCATCACTAAAGGTTGTATTACCTGTCATCAGGGATCCGGGGTCGGTGGACATATCTACCAGAAGCTTGGATTGGTAAAGCCCTGGCCGACAAAAGACAAAGGCCTCGGTGAGCTTGAAGGGAAAGAAGCCATGACTGGATTTTTTAAAGTTCCCAGCCTTCGTAACATCACAGAAACCGCTCCCTATCTTCACGACGGTTCGATTGCCACACTCGAGGAAATCGTCAAAAAGATGGCCGAACATCAGCAGGGACACGTCCTTACCGATGAAGAGACCGCATCGATTGTAGACTTTCTCAGCGCCCTGAAAGGCGAAGTGCCTACCGATTACATCAAGAAACCCGAGCTGCCCGCTGACGGCCCCAACACACCGAAGCCATAGGCCGGTAGCAATGTCCTTTGGACGTTAGTTTCATCGGTCAGGAATCCGCGACGGTCCGAAGGTTTGCCCTCACTTACTCGTCGGGAACAAATTTCAATGCCACTCCGTTGATGCAGTAACGTTTGTCGGTCGGGGTGTCGAAGCCTTCGCCGGTGAAGACATGGCCGAGATGCCCGTCACAGACCGCGCAGCGAACTTCGACGCGACTCACGCCCAGCGTGTTATCTTCGTAAGTGACAACGTTCTTTGCATTGGCCGGGTCGTAAAACGATGGCCAGCCGCAGTGAGAGTTGAACTTGTGCTTCGATGAAAACAATTCGGCATCACAACCTCCACAAAAATAAGTGCCGGCTCCCTGACTGTTAAATTCGGCGTAGGTCTCACCATTGGGGCGTTCGGTTCCGGATTCCCGCAAAATGTGGTATTGCTCCGGGGTAAGAAGGCTGCGCCACTCTTCGTCACTCCTAACGACCTTTTTGATTTCGGGTGCGTCCTGCGTTTCAATCGAATCCGGCCCGGGCGGCTTTGCGGCGTCAGGGAAGCAGCCTGAAAGAATCAAACCACAATTGATTACGAGAATGGTAGAGAAATGATGATTCACAATCCGGTCATTCTACGGGTGGAATATCGGGGCGGCAAGTCGCGCAAATCCAGCCTTCTCAGTCGGATACCTGAATGACGGCCTTCAAAACCCCGCTTTCCGGACGGGTGAAGGTTTCAAATTTATTAACGACGTCATTAAAGCCGACTCGATGGGTGATCCAGGGAGCGGTGTCGATAGCGCCGTTTTCGATCAGGGAAATACAGCGGGTGAAATCGGATGGCAGAGCGTTGCGGGAGCCTTTGATCGTGATCTCGGGCCGGTGCAGAGCGGCATGGGGAAAGGTGATGTTTTCGGATGTGACCCCGAGGTAAATCAAGCTGCCGGTTTGCGAAACATAGCTCAGGGCTCCGGACATGGAATAATGATTTCCTGTCGCATCGATCACGATGGAATAGCGATCGCCCTTGGTGATTTCCTCTATCGCCGTTTTTTCAGATCCATCTCCTTTAAAAGGAATCGTATTTTTGATTCCATAGTTCTTCCGGCAAAATTCAAGGCGACTTTCCTCCCGGTCCATGACTGAAAGTTCCGCTCCGCTCAGCTTTACGAATTCGAGAGCGGAAAGTCCGATTGGGCCGGCTCCGATAATTAAAATTCGGTCGCTTTCAGTAGGTGCTGCTCTTTCCGCAGCGTGGCAGCCGATTGCGAGAGTCTCGACAAGGGCGAGTTGCTCTGTCGTCAGCTTGTCGGAACGATGGAGTTTGTGAGCAGGTATCAAAAAGCGATCGCATAGCCCGCCGTCGGACATAACACCAATCACATTCAGTGATTCACAGCAGTTAGTCGCGCCCTTCCGGCAGGGGTAGCAGGTTCCGCAGTTCAGATAGGGCTCGACACTACAGAGGTCTCCGGGCTTGAGGTTTTCGACCTCTGCGCCGGTTTCGATCACTTCGACGCCCAGTTCGTGTCCGGGAATTCTCGGGTAATCGAAAAAGGGAAACTTTCCGAGAAAACTGCTCACGTCCGTCCCGCAAATTCCCATGCTGTGTGTTTTTACAAGCACTTGATTTCCGGTCGGTCTTTCAGGCTCCGATATATCGATAGTTTCGAGACGGCGCGGTTCGGCGATATGGATAGCTTTCATGGTGTCAGTGAGCCTGCTTTAGTTTTGTCGCTTCCTCGATAATGGTTTCCTCGATGGATTCCGCCCAGAGGGTGGGGAGGCCGTAGTAAACGTTGGAACCACCACCTTCGTATCCACCCTCCAGTAAAACTCTATGTGAAGGTATATAGGCCATCACATCGTTTGCATAGGCAGACACCCAGGTGTTCGCATTCGAATGTTCCCGTTTCAGCCGGAGAGCGTAGTCGACTACCACTTCGCCGCCCAGAAAAAAGAAATCGATCTCCCCGCCGAGATTCCAGTAGCCGATCGGAAATGGATAGGATCCATCAAGAGCCCCCTTTTTCTCCATCTCGCGTTTCAACATGCGAGCCCGGGCGACTTCGAACCGGTTGGTGGATGTTAAGTTGTTCGCAATGGTTTCCCGGGTGGGCAGTTCCGCGAGCGGTGCTTCAATTTCCTGATAGACGCTTGCTATCGTGGAGGGCAATGCCGGCATGGGAGCCTTAATCACATCGCTGACAGATTCTGCGAGCTCTTTTCCATACTTTTCGGCGAGGGGGATCGTTTTGCGGGGCAGAGGGTTTTGATCGCCACCGCATCCTGCCCAGAACAGCGCCGTTGCCCCGGGATGGTTTTTTTCCAGTTCCGACTGGGCATAACCGGGGTAGTCTCCGTTCCATTCGCTAAGGCTTAGGACCGTGGCGTGGCAGGCATAGCCGAAGAGAATTGCGCGAAGCGCTCCTGCGGATTCATTGTCTGTCGTGACAGGGTTTCGAACGGTGAGGACGGGGACATCGTGATCGACCGGGCCAACCAGCTGGCCTTTGAGTCGTTTTTCGGGAACCAGTGCATAGGGTGTGTTGTTCCGACGGTTCACTGCAAAGGTCGCTTTTCCGCTACCAGTCTGAACCAGAGCGGGAGCCAGGGAATCGATCGCCTGTCCCACGGTGGTAACAATTTGTTGTTTGAGAGTGATGGCGTACTCATCAATGAGAGCCTGCTGAGTTGGGTCGACATTGTAAAAGTGTAGCGGAGCCAGATTTTTACCTACCACGGGTCCACTATGAGTGTGGGAGGTACATAGAGCGATCTGGTTTCGTTCCAACTGAAAGTTCTCCTTCAGGGCATCGCAAACGTCTTTGGAAAATGTCCGGTCAATACCTACCAGATCAAGTGTGACGATGAGAGCCCGGTTTGCATCGCGGTCCTCGAGAATCAGCGCTTTGGCGAAAAGGTCGGTTCGTTTCCCTTCCGCCGGGGTTTTCCGTGAGCCATACCCGGCCATCCACATCGGCTTTTCCGGAGTGATTACGGTGCTGGCGACGCCCGCTTTCCACACATCTGCTGCCGCGAGGGGCAGGGAAATAAACAAAGTCAGGGCGAAGAGGATGAATGGCTTCATAGCAGGTTTTCAGGATTACCGCTGGGTTAGTTGCGGGGAGAGATTGAGCAGTTCGCGGAGGTTGTATTTGGTATAGCGGGTGTGGCTCGCTACATTTTCGGAATCGGCATTCGCCACCCAGAAATCGAGCGTGTCGGGGGCGAAAAGCACCGATTGGATATTTGATTTCATACAGACCGGTCGAGTCATCAGCTCCCGGGCGGATTCTGCGTTGAACTTGCCATAGTTATTTTTAACCCGGTTGACCAGTTCCTCGTAACGATTACCCGATGATAGCAAAACGGCGTCTTTGACTGGGTGCGGCAGTTTGGGATGGGCCGTTCCGGGGCGTATGATATCAAAAGTGTCGGGAGTCGCGGCGATTCCTACGGAGCCTCCTGATTTGGCATCTGAAATGACGTAGTAGTACTCGCAGGTTCGCGGGCTGTTTTCTATGATTGAGATAGCTTCTTGCAGCGTGTTTGCTTTCTCCATCACCTCTCTCATCAGTTGTGCCATCGCTTTGCCGTCCCAATTACCTTCACCTCCGCCGCCCATTTCGCCTATAGCGATTTGTTTTTCGTTCATTGCGGTAACGGTGCCGATGAATCCGGCGTAACCGAGATTGACCCAGGCGTTGCCCTGATCCGGCTGCACGACCATGACGACCGCATTCTGCTCAAGGCCCACACCCATCATGTAATCCAGCACCCGGCCGTGATACATTTTTCCGTCGACGGTGGCGCTGCCGTTGAGAGCAAACCCACTGCAGTGGAAGAGTTCGGGAAAAAAGTTTGAGAGTCGCGACTCTTCCCGGTCCATGCCGGAAGCCAGAGCGAGCGCGTCCATTTCGGCGAGGTAACGGGGATCGGTGAAGGGGTGTAGCCTTGATACCGCTTCTTCGATTTCGCCAAAGAACCAGCGGCCTTTTCCGAACGAGCTGCCGACTCCGATGCCGTAGAGAATTCGATCGGTGACTTCGCGAATTTCCCGGGTTAGCAATTCGCCGTGCTGTTTACCCATTTCCTCCGGGGTTCCTTTAAGAAACAGAACTTTGGTGCCATCATGATCTTCGAGACGCCCCTCTCCGGAGTGCGCCAGAACGGTTCGCTTTCCCGTAACCGGGGGAAGAGGTTCCGCCCGGCTGTTGAGATTTTTCAGGGTCACTTCCACAAATTTGACCAAGTGGGAAAGGGCAACCTTTTCGGCATCGTCGGGGTATTGGGGCAGGGGGCGCTCCCCGGAAAACTGCCACCCGGAAAATTCGGCAACGACGTTGAGATCGTCGCTGTCTTTGACGTTGAGTTCAGTGAGTTGTGAGTCCTGATCGAAACTGAAGGTGAAAGTGTAGTCCCCGGGGAGATTGAACTTCCGCGCGGCCCAGGGCTTAAATTTTGCCGAGATTTTGGTAGCGTTTTGATCGGAGGTTTCGATTTTTGCTGTGACGAGAGCGGGAAGCAATCGCAGTTGGAGGCGGGATGCCGGAAGAGAAAACGGCTCTAACTCCACGGGATCGACACTGTCCGGTCGCGTCGAAAACCGCGGGATGTCATTCGCTCCGACAATCGCGAATTTTTTGTGGGGAACGTGAATTTTAACCTCCTGACCCTCCCTCGCGAGGTGGTAGGAATCCCCTTTTACCTCGGCGCTGAGGAACAGCTGATTCGGCCACCGATAGGCAAAGTTGATCGATTGATTTTCGAGCGCATCCGGAATGCCATCAGTGCGGGTGAGGGCGGCCATTCCAGTGACCAGAGGGGCTTTGCTTTCTGATCCGGGATCGATCCATTGATGAATTTCGAGCATTCTGGCACCGAGATAACGGGACTCCGAAGTTGTAAAAACGGCGAACCAGAGAGCGATCGCGCAGGCTGCGATGCCGAACTCCAGGAGGATAATCCGTCGCGAATAAAAACCTTTCATCGACGCAATTTGAACGACTCCGTTCGCCTTTGCCAGAATTATCGGGCCTGATTGGTGCCACCAAATTAGCCTTCTTCAAATTAATTTGTAACCGCTGGAAACAAATGGTGAAGGAAACAGTAGGAACAAATTATTCAGGGGTAAACTAAAACACGGAACCAAACCAACATGAAAACGATCAGTCATACAGGGGTAAAGCGAATCACATTACGGAACGAAAGAAAAACAACGACCCGGGACACCATTTTGCCAGGCACCGGCGAGCCTTTAGTGGAAGATATGGTTGCCTACGTTCGCTGGGCATTACAAAGCTACTGGAAGGATTATCTCCAGGATATTTCAGTTTTGATGAACCGGCGATACCGGCAGGGTGTGCTCGCTACGGTCGAAGGCGCCAAACGGGAATTGGAGCTGTGCAAAAACTACGAAGGATTCCTCACTCTCAAATCTGCGGAACCCTCATCGTCCCCCGAAATTGCTCAGAAGAGGCGTGATTTGTTGCGGGCCGTCGCTTTGATGACCACCTCGCTCCAGAGAGAATTGTCACGCTGCCGATAATGCTACAACGCAGATGATATTTGTGTGAGGCAAGGGGGGATGATATTATCTCGACGGATAGATGAAGAAATCAACAAGGTTACTTATAGGAAGTCTCATGCTTGCCGCTGTCGTGTTGGTGCTGGTATTTATTCAGACTGGCAAAACAACGGTCTTGCCTGACGACGCGGTTTCGAATCGTCTGCCTCAGGCTCCACTTGAGCTTCCGTCACCTTCCTCCGAGGATGAGGAGTCGCAGCGCGAGAAACCGGCTCCGGAATTCGACGAGGACGACGTTGCTCTACCGGTCGAGGGGAATCCTCTTGTGGTAACACTTCTGTATTATCCTGAGTTGGGTGAAATTTCGATTGAGCAGTACAGTCACAAAGCTGGAGGGTTTACCGGCAAACCGATGAAATCAGGAACCAAGGTCCAAATTCCTGATCCGAATAAAAAAGGCGAGCGGATAGAGTTTATTATCCCCTGACTGAAGCAGCCGGACAGATATTCCGGTCTGCTATTTGGTGAAATGGATTGCGATGAATGCCCCGCATTCGGTGCATTCAGTCAATACCGGTTCTTCAGTGGGACTCGTTGCGCCCGGAACTGGGATCCGGTTAGATAAACCGGATTTTACACATCTCATCGATGTGCCTGGCCACAGCACAGAGGATGTCCCTGCGATGGCCGTGACCTGCGATCGATTAGATCGATTTGTAGGTCACCTTTTTTCCGTCTTTCTTGACCGGGCGATCGTCGACTCGCTTCTCAGTCTGGGTATTTGAACGATCCCAGGGCTGATGCGGTGCTGACGAACGATGATGGGAGCGGTCTTCCGCCTCGTTGACGTTCAGCTGTCTGCCATGGATTTCTTTTCCGTTGAGAGCTTCGATTGCTTCGGTCCCTTTGTCGCGGTCTGCCAGAGTGATAAAGGCAAAACCACGTACCCTTCCGGTTTCGCGATCAAGAGGGCGAACAAATTCCAAAATCGGGCCAAAAGGCTCAAGAATTTCACGAAGTTCAGGTTCCGTTGCGTCGAAGGAGAGATTGCCGATAAATAATTTCATTGTTTTTTTACTTTTTCTAAAACTGACCAAGAGCTAGCAGACAATGCGCTTCAGCCAGTGATTCTTCGAAAAAATAAATACTAACAAACGACCAGAACCTGTATGGGACAGTTAACTTCTTTTTAGATGAAATCCACTATAGACCCGAATTGGAATAACTCAAAAACATTCCTGTCGGAGTCTTAGATGACTTTGGGTTGGCTTCTCCGGCGGACGCCGTATTCCTCAACATCGGCAATCGCTTCCTCTGCTGTAATGATCCGGGCGTAACGGTCCCGAAGGGTTTTCAGGCTCGCGGTGTGCAGTTCCGGGGTCACGGTAGCGCATCCGTCGTCAATAATAGTTACGAGGTAACCCAGGTCGCAGGCGTCCCGGACGGTGGTTTCGACGCATTCGTTGGTGTAAACGCCGCAAACATAAAGCGAACTGATTTCCATATTGTTGAGGACGTAATGGAGATTGGTTGATGAGAAGACACCACTCGCCGTTTTGTTAATGATAATTTCATCACCAACCGGGGCGACTTCTTCGAGAAAGCAGGCGTCACCGGATCCGGGGGCGGCGTGTAACTCAAGCCGTTTGTGCCCTTTAGAGCGGTCGCGCCCGTCGCGGGTCAAGGATTGAATCCGCACGTGGATGACTTCGAGGCCGTAACTGCGAAAACAATTCTGTAGATTGTGGACATTCGGTAAGACGGTGGATTTCAGGCGATCAAAATAGTAGGCCATTTCCTCGAGAGGAATCGGTGATTTATCGTAGTCACGAAACAGGCCGTATCCCTCCGCGGCGTCGAGATACTGCATATCGATGCAGAGAAGGGCGGTGTCTCTGGTCTGGAGATCCTTCTCCCGGAGCGGGTTCTCGATGAAAGATTCCCGGTAAATCGGCTTTAACGGATCTTCTTTTGGTAAACTGGTCATTAAAATCAAAGAAGCATGTAATTGAGAGACGCCAAGCAGGTTGTTTGCCGGGCCTGGCTATTTCACGAGCTGTATCAGGGTCGCAAGCATCAGATTCGCGCCGGCTTCGATGTCTTCCCAGGCGGTCCATTCCCCGGGAGAATGGCTCAAGCCGCCTTTACTGGGGACAAAGATCATCGCCATCGGTGCGATCCGGCCGACCAGCTGGGCGTCGTGAGCTGCGCCACTGAGCATTCGTTTGGTCCGGAGTTCGAGACGCTCGGCTTCATCTTCGAGAATCCCGACGAGTCGGTCGTCGGAGCGAACCGGGAGAATTTCCCCTTGTACACTCATTTCAAACTGCAGGCCCCGTTTCCGGGAGATGGCGGCGATGGCTTTTTGAAAAGCGAGGGAAAGATCGGCTAGGATGTCGGTGGAGGGGTCGCGGAAATCGAGTGAGAATTCAACTGCGCCGGGAACGGAATTGGGTGCGCCGGGTAGAATTTCCGCTTTTCCGATAGTTGCCCGGCTGTTTTCGCCGCCGTTTTCCTCAAGAATCCGGGGAATCTCGTGGGCAAAATCGGCGAGACCCATAAAGGCATCTTTCCGGTAATCCATCGGAGTGGTCCCCGCGTGGTTGGTTTCCCCTTTCAGGCGAAGTGACCACGATTGCAGACCGGTGATACTTTCCACAATTCCTGCCTGAAGATGCTCCTGATCGAGGACCGGTCCCTGTTCAATATGCAGTTCGAGGTAGGAGTCAATTTGGTCGGGTAAACGCCGGGCTTCGAGTGCCCGCATTGGGTCGAGGCCGTGGGTGAGCATCGCTTCCTCCAGTTTGATGCCGTTGAGATCCACCGCATTCCGAACTTTTTCGAGGGTGAGGAGCCCGGTAAATGCCTCCGAGCCAAACGTTCCTCCAAAACGCCCTTCCTCATCCGAAAAGGCGATCAATTCGATGGTTTTTTTGGGTGAAACCCCGGCTTCTTTCAAAATTCTGAGACACTCGAGTCCTACGACGACACCTAGGGTGCCATCGAACATACCGGCGCAGGGAACCGTATCGATATGAGAGCCAACAAAAACCCGTGGCGAGTCTTCTTTGCCTTTGAGGATTCCGGAGATATTGGCCGCACCATCGGAGGCGGATTCCAGTCCGGCTTCTTCAATCCGACTGAGCAACCAGCGTTTCCCGGACATATCTTCGTCGGTAAACGCCATTCTGTATATCCCCCGATCCTGCTCGTTGTGGCCGATCGTCGCCAGAGACAGGATATCGGATTTGATTCTTTCTATATCAACTTTGGGGACTTCCTTCATGGTATTATCGTTAGTGACGGGAATTGATTTTAGCTGGAAAAGGTTTTTCGGAGGTATCGGGAATCCTCTTCGGCGCGGTATCCGAGGTTGGTCCAGAATCCGGTCGCTTTGCGGCGGGTAAACAGCCGGATAACTTCGACCTGTTCCTGCACGGCTCCCTGCTCGATTGACTGAACAATCTGCTTTCCAAAGCCATTGCCTCGAAAGCGTTCCTGCACGCTCAGAGCGCCGATCCAGACCTCGTTCCGGTAAGGGTAATATTGTAACTTTACGCTGGCGACCGTTTCGTCCTTTTCCAGTTCCCAGGAGATATAGAGAAATAGTCTCTCCCCGTTCCAGGTTCTCTCACTTTGCATCCGGCCTTTCCCCAGGCTGCGGGGAAAGGTGTTGGTGAAACAGGTAGCGAGTTGATCGGGACTGCAGGAAGTGAGAGGCGACATTATCCGCTGCAGAATTGATCGTTGAGGATGTGCAGAGTCAGAAGATGGTTCAAAAGCGTGTCTTTGCGAACCAGTGAGGTGGAATCGGTATCTTCCCGATAATCCTTCAGGAACTGACTGACCCGCTCCGGAGAGCAGATCCCGGCGGATTCGATCTTTGAATCGGTCAGGTATTCGCTGATGAGTTCTTCAACCTTGCTCATCTTGCTGGCATCGGTATGAGCCGGCGGGGCCATAAAGGCAAACTTTTCGCGCCGGTAGAGAACGTCGGGAAGTACACCTTTGACCGCTTCCCGGAGAACGTGTTTTTCTATATTTCCCTTGATCCGCAAACTCGGCGGAACATTCACAGCCGCAGCGGCGAGATGATGGTCGAGAAATGCGGGGCGCGATTCCATCGAGTTGGCCATATCGACCCGGTCACCACCCCAGTTCAAAATTTGTCCTTCGAGCTGGCATTTGCTCCAGGTGTATTGAGCAATGTCGAGCGGGTGTCGGCCTTCGAGCATACTTCCGTCTAGTCGGGAGGCGATTTCGTCGATCGGATCGTAGCCGTGCAACTCTTTTTGTAGTTCGTCGGAGAGTAAAGGTCTCGCCAGATCGAGGGTGTCCATCCATGGTTGAATCCATGACGGGGTGAACCCGCAGAGCTTCTCCCAGGTGGGATGGTGTCGCTGGTTTTCGGCCAAAATAGCGCCTTTAAAAAGTTTGTTGGTCTTCTCCAGGGCGGCTTGATATTCCGCGCGAACGGAAGCCGGCTCGTGGCTCAATCCGTGGAGAAACATGTCGCGCTTCAGAGCGGGATAGCCGGCAAAAAGTTCGTCGGCCCCTTCACCGGTAATGACGCAGCGGTAGCCTGAATCCCAGACCCGTTTCGACATCAGATTTTTTGCGACTCCGAGAGTGTTGTAGAAAGTTCGCTCGGCATGCCATACGGTTTTGATGTAGTTCTCGCCGTAGAGATCTTCCGCTTTCAGGTTGATGACCTCCTGGTCGGCGTTCATCGATTCCGCCATCTCCTTCGCGATAGGTGCCTCGTCGTAGGCATCATCGTCGAACGAGATTGTGTAGGCGCGGGTTGGCGATTGCATCGCCCCGGTTGCCAGACCGAGAATACAGCAGGAGTCAATACCACCGGAAAGGTAGCACCCGACAGGAACGTCGGCTTCGAGGCGGAGGACGATCGCGCGGATCAGTTCCTCCCGTATTCTTTCGACTTGCTCCTGTTCATCAAACGTTTCGGGTCTTTCCTCTTCCAGTGGGAAATCAAAGTCCCAGTAACGTTCGCAGTGAATATCGAGGCGACCGTTTCTTTTTCGAATCCGGAGGAAGTGCCCCGGGTCGAGCGAAACCACATTTTCAAAAGCACTCATCCCGGGGGCAATCGTCTGCATGAGCTGGTGCAGGGCCGCTTTCGGGTCGAGCTTGGCGGGGACGTCAGGGTGGGCGAGTAGAGATTTCGCCTCAGAGCCGTAAACGATAGTGGACTTGTCAGGCGATACCCAATAGAAAAGCGGACGTACCCCAAAGCGGTCGCGGAGAAGAATTAATTCGTCCTCTCTCTGATCATATAGCGCAAAAGCAAATTCGCCGCGGAGATGTTCGGTAAAGCCGAGACCGAATTTCCGGTATAGTCCAATGGCAATTTCAGAGTCGGATTTGGTGAGGAAGCGATCGCCCTCCGCCATCAGGGTTGAGCGGTATTGTTTAAAATCGTAAAACTCCCCGTTGGAGGTCAGTACGTAGCGATCATCGACCGCGTGGAGTGGTTGGCAGCCTCCTTCCAGATCGTTAATGGCGAGACGGGTATGCCCAAGGGCGACGCCCTTGTCCCGCAATACAAATTGCCCTTTACCATCCGGTCCCCGGTGAATGATGGTTTCCAGTTGCCCGTCGAGAATGTCGGGCGTGTTTTCCGGTAAAGGTTTGGCTGAGAAATGGCCTGCGATTCCACACATAGATAATCAGGAATTTGGGTTTTCCAGTTCGTTAAGGTTAGGTAGTTTGTTGAGTCTTCCGAGCACGGATATCAAAAGCGCCTGTCGAATAAATACAGCGCCGTGTGCCTGGGAAAAGTAGAGATTGTGAGGGGTTTTATCGAGAGAGGTGTCCAGTTCGTCAAGACGGGCCAGCGGGTGAAGGATGACGGCGCTTTCTTTGATCGGGCTATCGGAGTTCAACTTGTAGCGACTGTCGAGTGCTTTATAGGCATCGCCGAGGAATGCGATCGAATTCATATAGATCACATCGAGCTCGGGGAGATGTTCGCGAACGTCGTTTGATACTTCGTAATCGATATTTGCGGCTTTGAGCGATTCGGTCACGTCTTCGCCAAAAGGATCTGCCATTTCGGAAATCACGGTGACTTTGCCGATATGTTGACGGAAAAGAAGCGACATTAAAGTAAACGACTTCACCGCGCGCATCGATCCCGGAGTCCCGAGGATGCCGAGGTTCAGCTTATTCGATTCTTTTTTGTGCTGTTCGGCAAGGAGAGGTCGCCACTTCAGCAATGCATACCAGTCAGCGAGGGCCTGAGTCGGGTGTTCACCGGAACCGTTACCGGCGTTGATCAGTGGAATTCTGAGGTTCTCGAGAATTTCCTCGCAGGATTCGGTGCGGGTGTGCCGCATGATCATGAGGTCCGCGTAGGCGTTAAACATTTCACCGATATCGGCAAGCGATTCGCCTTTGGCCTGGCCGGTGGTGTTACCGTCGGGTATCGAAATCACTTTGCCGTCGAGCCGGTTGATTGCGCTTTCAAAGCTGGTCCGTGTCCGGGTGGACGCTTCGAAGAATGCGGTCACAGCCATCTTCCCTTCGAGCGGGTGGTAGGGCCAGATTTCGATCTTTTCGAGGATTGCCGCCAGCTTGCACAACTCGATGACCTGATCGAGGGAAAACTGACCGGCGCCGAGAATGTGTTGGCCGGATAATTCTGAAAGAACTTCAAGATTTACCGGTTTTGCTTCGAACAGATTGGAGGGCTCGGGACGGGTTGCGTCCGAGTCCTCGGGTGGTTCGATGTTGGGAATAATGTTATTCTCCGGGATGTCGTCCGCAGAAGTTTGTGTACTCATTGATTTCGTATTTTGAAGAGATAGAGAAGAGGTCAAAAAACGCTTTCAGCCGGGTTACCATATTTTGCCGTTCTTCCAATCGAGAAACAGTAGACCTACCAGAGCCAAAGCACCCAGCGCCGTCCAGGCGACGGCGAGGTATATCAAAATTTGAAGAAATAGTTCAGGGAACATCGATTTGGTGGTTAAAAGTTACGTTTACTTCGGAAAGTCGGTTGGCGCGATAAATCGGGCCGCGATGGTGAACACCATGGAAACACCGGCTCCAATCAGCGAGGCGGTGTACCATCCGAGCTGAAAATAGGCCCAGATTCCGACGACACATCCCGCGATAATTCCGGTCAAAAGGACGGGACGGTTAATCTTTTTCCAGAAGAGACCGGCAATCACCGGCCAGATCAGACTGGCGACCAATGGACCGGAGATAAAAAGAGCCTGAGTGATCTGCCAATGCGGCGCCGCGAGCAACCAGGAGAAAACGCCGACGGTAATAATCACGAATCCGGCGAGCTTCTTGAATTTGGCTTCGTTGATGGTTCGGCCCATCAGACCGCCGTGCACGTCTTTGATCAGCAGGTCGGAGGTTGCGGCGAGGAGCGAATCGATCGAGGACGCCATGGAGCAGAAGAGAACGATCAGAATCAGGACACCGGCGATGGAGCCCATCCCGGCATTGCCCAGAATAGCTGCAGCTACCGTGGGGCCGGTCTGGTTTTCCTCCACGATGTTGATTCCCAGCGGTCCCGCAGCGAGCGCAATGAATCCTGCCGCGATCGGGATGGGAAACCAGAGGAGGCCGGAAAGGAAAAAGGCCTTCGGCGCGACGTCTTTTCGCATCGCAAA
This sequence comes from Verrucomicrobiales bacterium, assembly GCA_029213005.1. Lineage (GTDB taxonomy): Bacteria > Verrucomicrobiota > Verrucomicrobiia > Verrucomicrobiales > DEV007 > Arctic95D-9. The sequence continues at coordinate 41,983 of JARGPI010000024.1, read as the reverse complement.
GGCCCGCGACCACCACACGTTGTTGTGAAAAACCTCGCCAAAGCCGAACAGCATGTTGTTGAAAACCGCGAGGAGCGCTGCCGGCATCACGATTTGAATCAGCGAGGGTTGATGGGTTGAAATATGCTCATAGGCAACGCTGAAATCCATCTTCACGACCACAATCGCTCCAATGAGAACAATGCCGAAAAGGATGATGACACTCTGAATAAAGTCCGTTCCGATCACAGCATAAAGTCCGCCAAACAGGGTATAAAGAACGCAGACCACCAGGATCAAAGTCATGCCCTGGAGGTAGGGAATCCCGGCGAGCGCTTCGAGCAGGTCGCCTCCGGCAATTGCCATGCTGACCAGCCAGGACAGCGAGTAAAACATGGTGATGACCAGAAAAATCGTCCACCCGACCCGTCCATAGCGGCTTCGGAAAAAGTCCCCTGCGGTGAAGCCGGAGGGAAGAAGCTTCCGGATTCGCACCACAAACAGCGCAAACAACATCAGCCCGAAACTGGCCGTGGAATAGGCGATCATGCCCCAGATCCCGAGAGTGAGGGCGAAGACCGGCGCGAGCATCGTGGTATTCGAAGTGACCCAGGTCGCCATGGCCGTGGCCGAGCCCAGCGCCAGACCGACGTTCCGGCCGGCCAGCATAAATCCCTCCGAGCTTTTCGCCTTTTTACCCCAGTAGAATCCGAGAGCGACCCACAGGATGCCCAGTAAAACGATGATGACCCAGCCGGTGGCGGGTGAAATGGCCTGGGAAAGTATCACGCTGCAACTTCCTCCTTTCCACCATCCGAATCACGGGTTTGAAAGTAGCCGAAAATAATGACCCCAATCGTCGAAGCGACCACCAGGCCACCGATGCTGAGGAGAAGAAAAAGCTGACTACGGGGGGAAAACTTGACCGAAATCTTCAGAGCCCTACCTCCGGGCGTTGGCGAGTCCGCTGCGTAAACCCGGAAGTAATGAGTGCCCTCCGCCAGTCCACTGATCACTGAGCCGCTGTCCGTTCCGCTGTATCGTTGCACCGGCGTGGCAAAGCCCGCATCCGTCGCCTGCTCAAGGATTACGGCAGTTGCTGCGTCTTTTTCCCAGCTCAGCGTAACCGTTCCATTGTTGGAGGTAGCGCTTTCCAGCGACTCCCGGTCAAGGAAGTCAATTTCATCGGCCCACAGGATACCCCCGCAAAGTATCGAAGCGATGAGATAGGAGATAATGTTTCTGGAAAATCGAATGGGTCCGTCCTTATTCGGATTTCAATCGGTAAGCGGTAGCCCCTAATCGAACCACAATAACCCAACAGGTCAAGTAAATCTCCTGACCTTAATCTTACCGAAAGGTTTGAGCGGTTTCAGAAATCGCACCGGGGGAGGTCGACGCAAAAAGTCCCATGTAGCGGAATTTGCAAAAAATTCCGTCATCGAAGTATTAGTCTCCGGGACCGTAATAATTTCCCATTCATTAGTCTCCGGGACCGCAATAATTTCCCATTCCTTTTCGCTCCAAAGTTCCCCATCTCCACGAGTTGAATCCCCTTAGGTCGGAATTTTTAGCAAATTCCGCTACAGGAGTGCTCCGCTCAGGCTTTTTCCATCAAAGTGTACAGGGTACAATTTCGGACTGTACCCTGTACACTTTGGTGGGAATCGTTTAGTCGAACTAAAGAAAGGAATGATCGCGTATTTTGTCGAGGCATTTTCCTGCATCGTCTGACAGGGTAACTTCGGCATGTGCTATAGAAACGGTACCAAGTTCGTCGGGTTGAGGGCCGAGACCGGCCTGAACCCACAGGGCGTGTCGCTCCAGCTCCTCCCGGTCGGGGCGACACTTGGCAAGCCATTCTTCATCAGATTGATCCGCCGATCGCTCAATAGCGAGAGCAAAGTCGATCATGACTAAATCAATTGGTGATTTGGTGATAATGATATTGTGGAAAAACAGATCGCCGTGGGCAAAGCCGCGGGAGTGGAGCCTCTTCAGTTGATCGTCGAGTTTGACGAGAAGGTTCCAGAGACCAATCAGACGGGCTGGGTCTGTTTGTTCTGCTATATCGAGATTGCGGCTCAGGGGTTCTATACCAAAAGGGGTGAGCCGGTCCAGCGGGATGCCCGATAGAAAACAGCTTCTGAACGAATTCGGTTCCGCGCCGATAACCGGAGCTACCGTAAGGATTTCCGCGATTTTGCGGTGCTTTTCATATTCAATGGTTGCCGGGGGGTGGAAGCTGGTCGGGTAGTAAGTCTTCCGGAAATGTACCGGGTATTGCGCCGCTTCCGGGTAGTTTCCGAGGGTGTCTTTTCCGGCAATGACGAGGTCTCCCTGAATCAAAGGGGTGTCGTTGACCTGTTTTTTCGATAGCGAGCGAATGACGACATCGTGATCCGGCGGTTTTTCGACCAGAGCCGCCAGTTCGGGGATCAGTTCGACCTTTTGATTGGGATTTAAAGCTATCTTTGATTCCATCGGATATCCTAACAAATAACACAGGTCTCTTGGCATACGAAATGCTCCCTCACCTCCTCAGAACCAGTCTCTAAATACGAAATATATTATGACAGCTATCAGCTCAAGTAGGCAAGACGCAATTAAATCAGTTATCTCTAAACCGCCGACACCGCAATCATATAATTACGAGACGGACCCAACGGGAGTTACATTCGGTGCAAATACGTTTAACAAGGCGGTAATGAAAAAAGTGCTGTCGCCTGAAGTTTACGAAAAACTTATTAAAACGATCGACGATGGTTCTAAAATCGATCTCACTATCGCGGACGAAGTTGCTGATGCGATGATGAAGTGGGCAATGGCAAAAGGTGCCACTCACTTCACTCACGTATTCTATCCGTTAACCGGTTGTACCGCTGAAAAGCACGACAGTTTCTACGATCCAGGCTCTGACGGCGCTACTGCTATATCAAAATTTAAAGGTAAAACTCTACTCCAGGGTGAGCCGGATGCGTCCTCTTTTCCGAACGGTGGAATTCGTGCGACCCATACTGCTCGGGGTTATACGGTGTGGGATCCCACCAGTCCTGCCTATATCAGTGAAAACCCGTATGGAACCACTTTATGTATACCTACTTCCTTTGTGTCGTGGACGGGTGAGTCGTTAGATAAAAAGACTCCGGTATTGAAATCGATGCAGGCGCTTGATAAGCAGGCCCGGCGTATCTTGAAGTTATTCGGTCACTCGGAGATTTCACACGTCTCCTCAACGGCGGGGCCGGAGCAGGAGTATTTCCTTATCGATAAGGCTTTTTATTACGCTCGACCGGATTTGATGGCAACCAACCGGACTTGTTTCGGGGCGCCTGCTCCAAAAGGTCAGGAGTTTGATGATCACTACTTCGGGGCAATTCCCGAGCGGGTCATGTCGTTCATGTTCGAACTTGATCGCGAACTGTTTAAGTTGGGGATTCCTTCGAAAACCCGACATAACGAAGTGGCACCCGGTCAGTTTGAGCTGGCTCCGATGTTTGAGAGCGCGAATGTCGCTTCCGACCATCAGCAGCTCGTCATGACCACACTGAAAAAGCTCGCGGACCGTCATGGTTTCGCCTGTCTGATGCACGAAAAGCCCTTTGCTGGAGTCAATGGTTCCGGGAAGCACGTCAACTGGTCGGTTGGTAATAAAACCCAGGGAAACCTCTTCGACCCGGGCGATACCCCTCACGAGAATGCTCAGTTCCTGCTTTTTGCCGGCGCGGTAATTCAGTCGGTCGATAAGTATGCCAAACTGCTTCGTGCCGTGGTGGCTTCGGCGGGTAATGATCACCGTCTCGGAGCTAACGAGGCTCCTCCTGCTATTATTTCTATATTCTTGGGTGACCAGTTGGCCGATGTTTTTGAGCAAATCAAGAACGGTGGTGCTACCACTTCGCGGGCAAAGGGTATCCTGAATGTCGGGGTCGATTCGCTGCCTGAATTGACCAAAGATGCAGGGGATCGGAACCGGACCAGTCCCTTTGCTTTTACCGGCAACCGCTTCGAGTTCCGCGCGGTCGGCTCCAATAGTTCGATCTCCGGAGCCTTGGTCGCGATGAACACTATGCTTTGTGAGTCGCTCGATGAAATCGCGACGAGACTGGAAGGATCCAGTGACCGTAACGCTGAGTTGCAGATCATTCTTCAGGAAATCATGACCAAACACGGGAAGGTCATTTTCAACGGGAATGGTTACTCCGACGAGTGGCATGCCGAGGCTGCGGAAAGAGGTTTGCCCTGTCTCACAACGACAGCGGATGCTCTACCGGAAATCACCAGCCCGGAAGTGATCGCTTTGTTCGAGAAATACTCGGTATTAACGGAGCGGGAGCTACACAGCCGTCAGGAGATTTACGAAGAGCAGTATTGCGCTTCGGTAAACGTGGAGGCAAATGTCGTGACCGAAATGGCGAAGACGATGATTTACCCGGCGGCGGTTCGCTACCTCGGTGAACTCGCCGGTGCGGCCGCTTCGATGAAGGCTGCCGGAATCAAGCCGGAGAACTCGATCCTGAAGTCGCTGCAGACCAAAGTAAACAAACTGGATGCCGCGATATCAAACCTGGAGAGTGTTCATGCCGCTGCCGGTGAGGAGACTCAGAAGTGGGCCAAGGAAGTATTGCCTGCGATGCTGGAAGTTCGCTCGATCTGTGACGATCTGGAAACCATTGTGGCGGATGATCTCTGGCCGATTCCTACCTATCAGGAGATGCTTTTTATCAAATAGGGAAATAAAATTTTCGAAGCGAGTTGTTATATAGCCATTTCAACTGGATTCGACTGCGTGCACTACCGGTGATGCCTGTTTATTGAGGCAGGTATCACCGGTTTTTTGCGTTTCTCTACTACAAGCCGATTGTTTGGTCGATCGGTTTCTGGTAATCCCGGAGCGAGCCTGTCAGGATTTCCTCCAGGGTCACTCTGCGGTCGGCGAGGTTGGATTCCACCACGGCGTAAGCACAGGCGAGGTCGGCGAGACCTTCGTTTCCGGAGCATTCCGGCTGGGTGCCGGTTTCGATTGCTTTGATCCAGTCGTACTGGGCGAGAGCAAAGTCATTGGTCAAGCCGAGCGGAAAGTGAAGGGCTTGTAACTCCGGGTCGGCTTCTTTTTCATATAGTTCACTGAGGCATAGCGGAGCGTCCCTGTCGGACAAGTGTATTTCATCCCCGGTAACCCGCCCGTGGGTGCCGTAAAAAACAGGGCCTTCTGCGATGGTGGTTTTTGTGCCCTGTCCGGCCCAGCTGCCAAACATGGTGCCGGATGCTCCCGAAGCGGTTTTAAAGTTGGCGTAGAACGTGTCATCAGCGTCGCAGGGGAAAGACTCGGCTTTTTCACCATCGCGCATGATGTAGCGAATCGGCTCAACGACTTCGGTTTGACCGGAGATCGATTCGATTTCACTGCCGCCGATGTAGCGAATCATATCGAAAAAATGCGGTCCGAGGTCAAGGCTCATGCCGCCGCCTTTGATCATCTCATGCCGCCACGGGGTTTCGGCGACGACTAGATCCGGTGCCCACCAGGTTCCGATATTTCCCATCAGCGCCATCTGCAGATCGCCTGCCGGTCCGTTCTCGCCAAAGGCCCAGGCGTAGTGACGGACAAAGGGCACAAATCGCAAATTTTCGAAAACTCCGAAGGTAACTCCCGAAGACTCTGCGGCGGCACACATCTGGCGCGCCCCTTCCATCGTTACGGCGAGTGGTTTCTGAGAGAGAACGTGTTTGCCTTTGGAAAAAGCACTCAAGGCGATTTTGTGGTGCAGGCTGTGGATCGTGAAATCGTTAATCGCGTCGACCCGGTCGCTGGCGATGAGCTCTTCGTAATCGGTAAAGACTTCCACTTCTACGTCGGGTTGAAAATCGCTGAGGTATTGATCCTGCACCGCCAGTGGATCGCCCGGGATGTCGGAGACAGCGCTTCGCTGGGGCGGGCCTTCGCCTCTTTTGATGTAACTCTGCGCGTCTTCCGCTTTTCGGGAGCAAAGTGCGGTGATTTCAAACTCGACTCCGGCTTCACGAAGGAGTTGATAACCCTCCAAATGAGCGGCTAGAATCCTGCCGCAGCCTATAATACCTATTCGAACCATGGAGAAAACCTTACTCACGAATGCGTCTCTGTCGGCGGATAATCGTATCTTTCCGGCAGATTGGTGATTAATTCCGACCGCTTATGAAAAACTGGATTCTCGCAGCACGACCGAAAACCCTTCCCGCCGCTATTGTGCCGGTGTGGGTGGGAAGTGCCCCGGTTCTCCTCGGCGAAACCGGTTCGTTCTCCTGGGTGATTTTTGCGGCGACCTTGATGGGCTGTCTCTGTATTCAAATTGCGACGAATCTGTTCAACGACGCGATCGACGCTGATAAAGGGGCTGATACCGCGGACCGCCTCGGACCGAAGCGGGTTACCGCCACGGGATTGATTTCACGAAAAGCGGTCATGGGGGTTGCCTTCGGCTTTTGCGTTCTGGGTGCCCTCGCGGCGATCCCGCTGATTTTAAAACACGGCTGGATTCCGATCGCGATCGGGGGCGTGTCCTTTCTTCTCGCCTACTGTTACACGGGCGGTCCATTTCCGCTGGCTTACCGGGGGATGGGGGAGCTGTTTGTGATTATCTTTTTCGGTCTGGTCGCGGTGCTTGGCACCTATTTTATGCAAACCGGGGAATGGTTTGATCCGCCGGGGCTGGTGGTAGCTCTGCAAGTCGGGTTCTATTCGACGGTGCTCATCGCGATCAATAATCTGCGGGATATCGATGAGGACCGGCGCTCCGATAAAAGGACGTTGGCTGCGCGATTCGGAAAGACTTTTGCTCGCTGGGAGATCGGATTTTTCTGTTTTGCCCCTCTTTTTATGTGGTTTCTTTACGGTCCAACGGGGCTTCGAACCGTCGGGTCGCTCGCGACATCATTTCTGTTGGCTTCATTCATAACCCTGCAGGTTTTCACCCGTGAGCCGGGTCGGTTTTACAACAAACTGCTCGCGGTGGGGGCGCTGCAATTGATCAACTTTGCAATCTGGTTTTCGATCTGGAACTGGCGGTGATGAATCAGGATCTCTGGATTTACCGTTACGAATTGACCAGTGCACATGCTCTGAATCAGGTTTCGGCGAAAACAATTCACCACGGAGCCTTGGTGAGGTCCGGTTCAGGATATGGTTCGATTCATCCCTGGCCCGAACTGGGCGATGAACCGCTCGATGAGCAGCTGAAAAGCCTCGTTGAGGGTTCCCCGACCCGGCTCGCTGGAATCGCTTTGGATTGCGCGGAGCAGGATGGCGCGGCTCGCGAGAGCGGCATTTCTCTGTTTGCGGAAAATGATGCGCCGATCCCGGAGAGTCACTGGCTGTTCCAGTCCGGAGATGACGTGACGAAGATCCGGGAAAACGGGTTTTCGAGCGTCAAACTGAAGATCGGTCCGGAAAATCCGGAACTCGAAACGGTGGAGCTCGCAGCGGAGGAGGCGCTCCGGATCCGGGTCGATGCTAATGCCACTTTTGGATTTGGTTCTTTTCAAAGCTGGTGGAAATCGCTTTCAGAAACAGCGCGGGAACAGATCGAATTCGTAGAGGATCCGATTCCGTGGAATTGGTGGAACTGGTATTGTCTCGAGCAGAGTGGCGTCCCTCTCGCGGTGGATCGCGATGTCGAAAAAGAGCGTCCCTATGCTCCCTGGGCGATTTTTAAACCGGCGGCAAACCGGGAGGATCAGGTTCTTCCCTGGGCGAGAGAAAAGGGGCTCCAGATCGCTGTGACCAGTTACATGGATCATCCCCTCGGTCAGATGTGGGCAGCGCTCGCGGCTCAGCGGCTGAACGTTGGAGAGCCTGACTGGCTGGGCGATTGCGGTTTGCTGACTCATCGATGCTTTGCTAAAAATGAGTTCACCGAGCGGATCGAGGTGGCGGGTTCCGTGCTGCAGGCAACGGATGGAACCGGGCTTGGGTTTGATGAGTTACTGGAGTCGCTGGAATGGAAACGCCTGATCTGACATCGCCTGACTACTGGGAAGGTCGGGAGGTGGATATCCGGCTCAACCCTGCCTCGGATTTGAAAATTCCCGGTCTCCGCGAAGCAATCGAGGCCCGCTGTATCGAATCGGCCATTGTCCTGGCGACTTCAGGGAGCACCGGTGTTCCCAAGCTGATCGTGCTTCCGAAAGCTGCGATGCTGGCTTCGGCCAGGGCGGTGAATCGCTGGTGCGGAATCACAGGGAATGATGTGTGGCTCGGTGGCCTCTCTACCTTTCACGTCGGCGGGCTTGGTATTTTCTGTCGGGCGTCTCTGACCGGGTCGAAGGTGAACCGGATGAAGTGGCATGAGTGGACTCGCGATGGTCGGGCTTTTCTCGATGCCGTTCAGGATTCCACCGTCACGTCACTGACGCCGGTGCATCTCCACGACCTGGTCGAAGCTCAGGTTCCATGTCCCGCGACCTTGCGGGGAGTTTTTATCGGAGGAGCCGCTTTATCCCGGGGGCTGGCCGCAAAAGCCGATGATTTGGGTTGGCCGCTCTGGCCGACTTTCGGAATGACCGAGGCCTGCTCCCAGATTGCGACGGCATTGGAGCCGGAAGCCGAGTGGCTGCCAGTTTTGCCTCATTGGACGACTCGGTTGTCTGAAGCGGGCTCGTTGATGATAAAAGGTCCCGCTCTGATGAGTGGGTATTTCACCGCCGATGGGAACAATGGGTGGGATTGGCATCGGGCAGCGGATCACGAGGGCTTTTACCTCTGTGGGGACCGCGTGGAAATTCAGGACGGTAAACTGCGGCCGCTTGGTCGGGCCGATCATCAGATCAAAATCCTCGGGGAGCTGGTTTCTCTGGAAAAACTGGAGCAATCGCTCAGTCAAGCCTTGGGATTAGAGGTCGTTGTCGCGAAAAAAGATGATTCCCGGCGGGGCGCGGAGCTGATCGCCTTCATTGAGACCGAATCCGATATCAGCGAGGCGTTTGCGTGCTGGAATGACGCTTTGCCCCCTTTTGAGCGGGTCTCCCGATACCAATTGCTTCCGGAATTCCCCAGGACCGGCGTCGGAAAGATTGACCGCCGTTCTCTCGAAGCGAAGATTTGAGATTTAATTGTATCCTCTCGTTTTCACCTTTGATTTTTCGGGAATGAATGGAACAGTCGGGCGACCATGAACGCAGAGTTTGCCTCGATTGATATTCCAGCTTTAACTGCCCGGCTCTCTGAGTTGCGGCGGTATCTTTGACTTCGATAATCTGGATCTAAAACACGCTTCCATTGAGGAGCAAATGTCTGCTCCCGGTTTCTGGGACAACAAGGAAAAGGCGCAGGAAACCATGGCCGAGGTTTCCCGGCTGAAGTCGATTATTATCCCGGTGAAGAAACTGGAGTCCCAGATTCAGGACATCGAGGTGCTCGCCGAACTTGCAAAAGAGGAGGGCGACGAAAATTCCAGTGATGAGGTGGTCAAAGAGTACCAGTCAATCATCTCTGACCTCGATAAGCTGGAGCTGCGCACCCTGCTCAATGGTACTTACGATGCGGAAAACGCTTTCCTGACGATTCACGCCGGTGCCGGCGGCACCGAAGCCTGCGACTGGGCTGATATGCTGGTCCGAATGTATCTTCGTTGGGGGCAGCAGGAAGGTTACGATACGGAAATGATCGATATGCAGGAGGGCGAGGAATGCGGTGTGCGAGGTGCGACGATCCGTTTCATCGGCGAAAATGCCTCCGGCTTTCTCAATTGCGAACGGGGGGTGCATCGCTTGGTTCGGATCTCTCCATTTGATTCCCAGTCACGGCGTCATACCTCATTTGCGAGTGTTGATGTCACTCCGGATTTGAAAGAGGAGCCCGATGTCGAAATCAACGATGCCGATATCGAAATCACTACCGCCCGAAGTGGAGGTAAGGGTGGTCAGAACGTGAACAAGGTCGAGACCGCTGTTCACCTGCGACACCTTCCGACCGGAATTCATATTCGCTGTACCGTGGAGCGGAGTCAGCATAAGAACCGGCTCACGGCGATGCGAATTCTGAAGACAAAGCTGCTTCAACTCGAGGAGGACAAGAAGCGTTCCGAGATGGAGAAGCAGTATGGCGAAAAAGGTGAAATCAATTTCGGGAGCCAGATCCGTTCCTATGTTTTCCAGCCGTATCAGTTGGTGAAAGACCATCGTACCGGCTACGAGACCGGTAACATCCAGGCCGTCATGGATGGTGATCTGAATGGATTTATCGAAGCAAAATTGAGAGGGCGGGTTGCCGGTGAAAGTAACGATCTGGACGTGTAAGCTGCTTTTGATCTGCAGTCTGTTTGTCGTGGATGCGGCGCAGGGTGAAGAGATTTCGGTAGTGAAACAGCTGGATGCACGGCGGATAATTGATCAGCATCTGTATCGCGATTCACCTAACGCCTGCGGCCCGACGGCTTTACTCAATGCTCTGAAGTTCGGCGATCAGGAATTGCAGTCGATCTACCAGTCCCTGCTCGGCGGGCGGGATGATAAGCGACTGCGCTACGTGATTGATCGTTATTTCAGAGCGCGGCCCTCTTCAATTGCACCATCGCAGAAACGATCCGGCATTCACGGGGTTTATGCCAGAGATATGGCTTTAGGTTGTAACGAATTGCTAGCCGAATATAAGCTCGACACCTGCCAATCGGATTTTCTCGATCGGCTCGATGATGAGAGCGATGCGAAGCATCTCGAGAGAGTTCATGAGAGGATGAGCCGCTCGATAAAGAATGGCTTTCCGCCGATTTTGAGTCTGCGATCCTTCGTCGTCCGCCGGCGGACCGAAACTAAGCATGAACCGCGCTGGGAGATCGCCTTTCAGCACTTCGTGGTGATTCATTCCGTTCCGGAGAAGCTTAGCGAGATTGCCACGGGCTTCGAAGCCACTGTTCTCGATTCCAACGGGAGTCGTGCCGGGGCAATACATATTCATCCCGAAGCGAACCAACAGGAATTCATGGCGCTCAAAGGAAATGATATCCGGGGACGATGGATGACAGGTCGCCCCTTCCTTCTGGTGACCGCGCCGGGGATGACAGCACTCCGGCCGGCAAATTTAAGCGGCTCGGATCGTTATATTATAACCGCTAACTTTCTGATCGGACGCTACTGAATATCCTTTTTATGATCGACTTTGAAACCAATCCAACCTTTGTTATTTCCTCAGAAATTTGAACTTCCTAAATTAGGGGTTCCATCTTAATATAACATTTACCATGCCAAGAAGAGCTAGTTCAGGAGTCAACATCGGGCAGATGGTCGGTATCGCTGTGGCGATTATTGGATTTTTCGTAATCGCCGCCCTTTTAGTTAAAGTGATCGCCGGAGATTATTTCAGTGGCCCTAAAAGATCGGGCGGCGGAAATGCAACCGCTCTCAGTCTGGCAAGTTACCGGGATAATGCGAACAGCCTTCGCGGTAACAATTATCAAATCCAGGGGCGTATTGAAGAAATGCTTCGCTGGAGTGAATCCGGTCGATTGATCAGTTTTGAAGCTAATGATGGATTTATTTCCATCCCGGTGCCGGTCCTGGTTCCGGCTGATTTCAAAAATGTGAACCTCGAGCGGGGTGCGGAGCTGAGCATGGTGGTGAGAGTCGATCGGGAGGGAACTCTGGTCGCCGAATCAATCGATCAATAACAACTAAACTGAAGGAAAAATGAATTTAAGAACCCATATCCCGTTCATCGCCGCATGCCTCTGTTTCAGTGTGGCAAACGCTCAGGTTTACACTCCGCCGGTCCAGAACAACAATCCCCCCTCGAATGGTGGCGGATCCAGTAACACCACGATTGTTAATCAGAACAACCAGCCGCGAAATAATCAGGTTGTGGGAAATGATGTTCCGTTTTTCGATCCAACCAACAACACCTTCTCTTTTGATGGAAAGCAGTTCAATGTTCAGGACAATCAGGTTTTCCGGTCCCGTTTCGAAAAATACCTGAATGCTGAAGAGTCTAGCACCGATTCCGATCTGGCGTATCGCGCTGCGATTCGTGATATTCTCGATAGATTATCTCCGCACAATCGTAAAGATCGCGATCGCCTCGCGGCCGCAGTGGCCCGTCTCCAGCACGCCGCAGTGTTCCCTCAGGACGGCCGGATATGTGAATCCCTCGCCAATGCCGTTTACCGTGTATACCTCGCAAAGAGCACCAGCGTCCAACTCTCACAGTTAAACCGGGATCTCGATATGCAGCGCCGCCAGCTCGACTGGAATTTCGATCAGTGGAAAGATGGCCGCAAGATGGATCAGGCAGCCGGTGGCAAAGGGAAAGGACAGGCCGCCACCGATCCTACCAACGCCGGACATATTCAGCGCTATATCCAGCGAATCGGCGAAACGGAGGCCAGTCGCGTCGCGAATAAAGCGAAGATCGAACTTTCCGAACTGGAAGCCAAACTCGAATTTCAGGCCCTTATTGTTCAGCTCTTTATGCAGCGCCGCTTCGAGCACGTTATCATCGGCGCTCGACTTTATACTGAGTTCTTCAAAGACGGAGCTGGTCGACTTCAGTTTGAAAAAGGTTCCGATGTGGAACAATCCTTCAGTAAAACGATCGGTTTTAACCCGACGGTGACCACGCTCGATTCTTTCTCAAACGAGGCGATTCGCGATGTCGATCAGGCCGTGGAATCGTTTGGATTCCTCCTCGAACGGAACGAAATCGACGGAGCATCCCGCCAGCTGCAGCAGGCTTTTGTGATGGGTGAGTATTTGCCCTCCGTCCAGAGCGTGCCCCGCGAGAGTAAGCGTAAAATCCTCTCTTACTCTCAGAACGCCTTTCAGCTCGTCAACGCTATCGAAGTGAAAAATTACGAGCTGGCCGGGAATCTGATCAAGGAAATGAGAGAGCAGGCCAGTGATTTCGACTATTCGAAACCCACTGCCGCTGTCGAAACCGCCAAACTGTCGAGCAACATGAAGCTCCGCTCCGCCAAGAACGCTGCGCTGCGCGGCGATCACGAGACCTTCGAGAAACATCTCACCGAGGCCACCATGATCTGGCCGACCAACCCGGCGATTCAGACCGAGTTCAACACGCTGTCCGATGCGGGGGATTCCCAGCAGCAGGCCAAACTTGAATTCGACCGGCTGCTCAGCACCCAGAGTTACCGGCAGATTTTTACCAACAAAGCTCAATTTCTCGCCGCTACCGTCGACGATCCGGAGCGTCAGGAAGCCCTTAATGAAATCGTCAATAATATCCAGGAGATCGAAATCACCCTGAAGCAGGCGGAGACTCTGAAAAACGCCGGAAACGGCTACGCAGCATGGGAAATTGTCGAGAAGACCTTCCGCAAATTCCCGGACGATGTGGCTCTTTCCGCCAAACGCTCTGACTACGCCACCGACGTGGCTGAGTTTGTAAAAGCACTCAAAAAGGCTCAGAATCTGGAAGAAAGAGGGCAGCGCGGCTCCAGTCTGGCGTGGTTCCTTTCCGCCCGTCGAATCTACCCCCAGAGCGAAAACGCCGCGGAAGGCATCAAGCGCCTCGTCGATGACATTCTGCCCGAGGACGGTATTGGAAATACCAACGCAAACCTCTAGTTTTGTATATATTCAAGCTTTGTTGACAGGCGCGTTTTGGTTGAATGTTAGCCCGTGTATTTTATACAATAAAATTAGCGACTTTGACTTAATATTCGATTGACGATTGGCCGTTTTGTAGGCTTCATTGGAAGCCTTTTGCTCTGAACCAACCGCTATGAAATCGTTCTTTTCCAAGCTGCTATTTTTTACTGTTATCGGCCTGACAATCGGCGTTATGGCGCAGCCTGTTGAGGCCCAGAACGGCGGGCTTTTGGGTGAGTTATTCAAGAAGCAGTCAGCGAAGGACAACAAGAGCAAAAGCAAGAAAACCAGCTCGTCCTCGACCAAAAAGCGGACTTCTTCGAACTCCTCGTCATCGCGGAAGCAGACCAAAGCCCAGCAGGGAGATTTTTTGACCGCGTTGACTGGTAAAACCGCCGAAGAGCGGGCCAAAGAGAAAGCCAAGGCCGAATATGAGCGGAAAAAGGCGGCTGAGGCCAAAGCAAAAGCCGATGCTAAAGCTGAGTATTTAAAGAAAAAAGAAGCCATCGCAAAAGCCAGGCAGGATGCCCGCGAACAGGCGATCGCTGATGCTGCGAAAAAGAAAGCAGCGGAGGAAAAGGCTCGCGATTTAGCGGCGCGGGAGAAGCAGAAGGCGATGGAAAAAGCTGCGTCGCTCGCGAGGAAGCAAAAACTTGAAGAAGAGCGCGCCAGAGAACTGGCCGAGAAAAAGCGGGCTGATGAAGCCCGCAAGGCGGCGCTCGCTGAGAGCCGGATGAAAGAAGCCAGAGCGCGTCAGCTTTTGGCCGAAGCGAGAGAGAAAGAGGCACTTCGCCGCAAGTTGGAAGAAGATAAGATTCGCGAACAGCAGCGGATTGACGAAGGACTCGTGGCTCAAGCCCACGGTCGGAAGACGCGCGGAGGCGGGCTCTTTGGTCTTCGGGGGAGAACCACTCCGATTTCGGTTGAGTATCAGGCTCCGGCCATTCCGAGTCCACCAAGTCGTTATCTCTACATCAACGAACGCGAGATCAGCTCGTTGAATTCCAGTAACTCAAGAATTGAGATCGATCTAAGTGATCAGCGGGCTCGCGTTTACCGTGGGAATACGCTGGTGATTGAGACCCAGATTTCATCCGGTAAATCCGGTTACACCACTCCGACCGGCAACTATGCCATTCAGGAAAAGCTGGTCGATAAACGTTCCGGTCGCTACGGCACCTGGTACAATTCCAGTGGGGTTGAACTGCGTGGTGACGATCACTTTGACCCACCTCCGGGCGCATCGAAATTTGTCGGGGCGGACATGCCGTATTGGCTTCGCTTCACCGGTGGCATTGGGATGCATGTTGGGTTTGTGCCGGACGGTCCTGCCAGTCATGGATGCGTCAGAGTGCCATCCAACGTTCAGCCACTGATCTTTTCGAAGGTAAAAGTCGGCACCCCGGTAAAGGTCAAAGGGTAACGATTTTCCTTAAATGCTCTGATCCTCGGTGGATCCAGAGCGACGCAATGCGGATTGTACCCTGTACAGTTTGACGATACCCTGAAGGATGGAGACTTGGCAGTATGTATTACTTACCGGTGTGGGTCTGGTCGCCGGAGTGATCAATGTGATTGCCGGTGGAGGATCTCTGCTAACGCTGCCGGTCATGATTTTAATGGGGCTCCCCGCGCCGGTTGCGAACGGGACAAACCGGGTCGCGATCTTTGCTCAGAATATCGTCGCGGTATCGGCTTTCCGTAGTAAAGGATTGTCGGATTTTAAACTGAGTCTCACCCTCGCACTATGTACCATTCCGGGAGGGATTGCCGGTGCGTGGTGCGGGGCGATGATTCGGGGGGAACTATTTAATCGCATTCTCGCAGTCATCATGATCGGCGTGGTTATTTTGATGGCGACCAAGAAGAAAGCTCCGGCGAAGACTCCGGGCGAAAGGCTGCCCCAGACCCGGGGCCGACTGATTGCGGGGCATCTCTGTATGATCGTGGTAGGATTCTACGGCGGCTTTATTCAGGCGGGTGTCGGCTTTTTGATTATGGCGGCGCTCAATCGAGTGATGCGACTGGATCTCGTGCAGGTAAATATGCATAAGGTTTTTATCGTCGGAGCCTTTACCCTCGCCGCGCTCGCGGTTTATATAGTGACAGGAAATGTCTGGTGGATCCCCGGAGTGGCGCTTGCGCTTGGTAATTCAATTGGCGGATGGATCGGGTCGCATCTTACGATTTCGAAAGGTGAAGTCTTTGTGCAGCGGATTCTCTATGCTGCATTAATTATAATGGCTATAAAGTTAATCTTTTATTAATTAAAGAATTGCTATACCTTTGGCCGGTATGGCTGCCTCATCCCTGTTTCTTCGGAATTTCTGTTACCTGATTTTACTATGTATCGGGATTGGACAGGGTTCAGCACAGGATGAAGTAGCGCCGACTGTGATAGCGCCCGGGAAAACGGAGACGAGTCTTGTTCCCGACGATTTGAAGCCCTGGGAGGATTGGGTGTTGAGGGGGGATCAATCGGCCAACGCGCCGCCGGTTTTCAATAACGCCAATCAACGCCTCGCGCTATGGCCATCTAAAGTGGCCGTCAACGCGGAGGGCAAAAAAGCCGACTTCACAATCACCGGCAGAGTTTTTTCTGCGACCTGGCTCAGCCTTCCGGGGAATACCGATTTCTGGCCTCAGGATGTAAAGGTAAACGGAACTACCGCTGTCGTCGTGGAAAGAGATGGACGACCGGCGACGAAGATGGCTCCCGGAGAATTCACGGTGACAGGAGAGTTGCCCTGGGCTTCGATGCCGCAGCGTCTTCAGATTCCAGCGGAAATCGGCATCCTCGAATTGACGATGAACGGAGCAAAAATTCCGGTTCCGAACTGGGACGCGGGTGGATTTCTCTGGTTGAAGCGAAATCGGGGCGTTGAGGAGGCGGAAAAGGAGTTTCTCGATGCCAAAGTCTACCGGGTTCTCGAAGACGGCATCCCCATGTGGCTGCGGACGGAGATCGAGTTGAGCGTCGCGGGGAAAAGTCGTGAGGAGGATCTGGGACATGCCTTGCCGCTAGGATGGAGAATAGCAGCAGTGGAATCGAAAATTCCCTGTGCGGTTGATGAGAATGGGCGGCTCAAAGTTCAGGTTCGGGCCGGAAAATGGAGTGTTCAGATCGATGCTTTCCGGACGGGTAAAATCGATACCATTGGATTTGGAGAAGACCGGAAGCCGATCGCGGAGGAAGAGATTGTGGGGTTCAAAGCGAAACCGGAGTTTCGGGTGGTTGAACTTAGCGGAGTGGTTCAGATGGATGTTTCCCAGACGACGTTCCCGGACAAATGGCGCAATCTTCCGGTCTATCGCTGGGACACGTCCACGGCTTTTTTGCTGGAAGAGAAAATGCGGGGAATGGGGTTTCAGAAGCCTGCAGGATTGACGATTAATCGCGAATTCTGGCTCGATGACGACGGTGATTTGATGACTTTCCGGGATAGAATCGAAGGCGTCTCCCAGCAGGTCTGGCGACTCGATGTTTCCCCGGGGCAAATCCTCGGCGCTGCCCGGATGGAGGGCGAAGGGCAACTGATCACCCGCAATCCGGAGACGGGCGCGAGCGGAATCGAGGTTCGGGAACGGAAGATTATGCTAGAAGCTGTCGGGCGAATTTCCGATGCGACCACTTTTCCGGCAAGCGGCTGGCAGGCCGATGTCGACAGTTGCAGCGCGAGTCTTCATATTCCTCCCGGTTGGCGGGTCCTCGCCTTATTCGGGGCGGAGTGGGTTTCCGGTGACTGGCTGACGAACTGGACCTTGCTCGATCTGTTTTTGCTTCTCGTCTTTACCATGGCAGTCGGGAAGCTTTGGGGATGGCTCCCGGCGGTGATTGCAGTGCTGGGATTTGGTCTGACTTATCACGAACCGGGAGCGCCCCGGGCGATCTGGTTTCTCCTCCTCGTGCCGATTGCGATACTGAGAGTTGGGCTGGATGGAACGCCCAGGGTTCTCGCTGAGATCGGGAAGTATTTCGCCATTGCGATTCTGTTGATCGTACTGATTCCCTTTATTGGAAAACAAGTTCAGGGAGTGGTCTATCCTCAACTGGAGCCGGGTGGGTTTACCACCCGTGGCAAAAGCGCTTTTGCGAGAGCCAATGACTATGCGATGTCGTCGGTGGCATCAGGTAATGTTCGCCAGTCAAAACAGAAGATCATGAAAAAGGAGGCAGCGAACCTGAAACAGGATCTTCAGGCCCGGATCCAAACCGGTCCGGCAGTGCCATCGTGGAAGTGGCGTCAGGTAAATTTTGGCTGGCGGGGCCCGGTAACCGATTCCGAAATGGTAAAGGTGGTTTTGATACCGCCCGGAGTTCAGCGATTGATCACCATCCTGCGAGTGCTGATGTTGATTCTGTTGGTCGCCGTTTTACTGGGGGCAAACCGACTGCTGCCGCCGATCCTCCGGAGAAAAGAAGGCGAAAAATCGCCTCCGTCAAAGAAGGCCGCGCTGATCGCCTTTTTTCTGCTGTTGCCATTGAGTCAGGTAGGAGCTCAGGAATTCCCACCGGAGTCGATGCTCAAGGATCTGCGCGAGCATTTGCTGGCCGTTCCCGATGCTTTTCCGAAAGCGGCTGAGATACCGGATGCAAAATTGACTGTCGGCGATAATTCGATCCGGCTTGAGGCCGAAGTTCATGCCGCAGCGCTGTCAGCCATACCGCTTCCGGGAAAATTGCCGGAGTGGTCACCGGTTTCGGTGACCGTCGATGGGAAACCGGCACGCGCTGTGACTCGAAATGCCGGTTACCTCTGGGTCGTCCTTGAGCCGGGAACTCATCAGGTCGTTGTTGAGGGGCTGTTACCAAAATCAACGGAATGGGCCTGGTCATTCCTGCTTCAACCCCGTCGGGTTACGATCGATGCTCCGGGTTGGAATGTGACTGGATTAAAAGCCAATGGAGTTCCCGAAAAGCAGGTCTTTTTTGCCCTGAAAAGTCCCGCTGCTGAAACCGAAGCCGCTTATGATCGCAAAGATTTCGCCCCGGCGGTAGCCGTGGAGCGGGTCCTGGAGATTGGGCTGGTTTGGCAGGTTCGTACCACTTTGCTCCGTCTCTCACCCGGAGAAAAAGGGATCGCCCTGTCAATTCCGCTTTTACCGGGCGAACGAGTGCTTTCCTCGAAGTTTTCCGTGGAAGACGGCATGGTTCAGGCCCGGTTGGGAGCAAATGAAAAGCAGGTTTCCTGGCAAAGTGAACTTCCCCGGACCGAGTCGATTGTGCTGGAATCCGGAGAGTCGAATCCCTGGGTGGAACAGTGGAAATTGATCGCCTCCCCGGTGTGGAATGTGACTTTCGAAGGTCTTGAACCGGTTTATGAACCCGGGGTGGAAGGACTGCGTCCGGTATGGTATCCCTGGCCGGGAGAGAGCGCTCAGCTGTTGCTTTCCAAGCCGGAGGCGATTCCCGGAGCGACGATGACGGTGCGTTCCGTCGATCACGAAACCAAGATTGGATCGCGGCAGCGGGTTTCACAATTGAAATTGAATCTCCAGGCCAGTCTCGGACAGGACTTTGTTCTCGATTTACCGCCCTCGGCCGATGTCACGCAGCTGAATATATCCGACGATCAAAAACCGCAGGGAGTTCGACAGCCGGTGCGGCGTGATGGTTCCAAGGTGATTATCCCGGTTCGCCCCGGGGAGCAGGTCGTAAATCTGGAATGGAAAACGCTGCGATCCATCGGGTTTCGCGAAGAGGTCGATCGCCTCGATCTTCCCGTGGAGAGTTCTAACATCAATACCACGATCACCGTGCCTGAGGACCGATGGGTGCTCTGGGCCTACGGACCGCTGCGGGGGCCTGCCGTGAGGCTCTGGAGCATTGCATTACTTTCGCTGATCGGAGCGTTTGTTCTGGGGAGACTTTCATCGTCTCCGCTGAAGGGAGGGGAATGGGGCCTGCTTGCTCTCGGGTTGACTCAGGTGCATCCCATCGCTGTTCTGGTCGTGATTTGCTGGTTTTTCCTGATCGGTTGGCGGGGGACCGATAAAGCGACGGATCTGAAAGCGTTGCCGTTTAATTTGGTTCAAATCGTTATTATCTTTCTCGCGATTCCGGTCGTGGTGACCTTTCTCTTCGCCCTTCAGCGAGGGCTTCTCGGGACGCCTCAGATGATGGTGCAGGGCAATCAGTCCAGCTCGACGTTACTCCGCTGGTTTGCTCAACGCACCGACAACGTTCTGCCCGAGGCGGGAGTAATTACCGTTTCGATTTGGTATTACCGGCTGCTTATGTTGGGATGGGCGCTGTGGTTGGCAATTTCCGCATTGCGTTGGGTCCGTTGGGGCTGGGAACAGTTCTCCCGCCGGACGATTTTGAAATCCGGTCCACCCAAAATTATTTCAAAAAGCACCCCGCCTAAAATAAAAGATCCCCAAAAGCCAGAAAATTAAATCAACTGAACCACTAAAATAGAAATCAAATAAATTATGCAGCCACACAGAGGAACCACCGTTCTCGTCTTGGGAATTCTCGGCATTGTCTTGTGCCCAATCTGCGGCATCATCGCCTGGGTAATGGGAAACAAAGATCTCGCCGCAATGGAAGCCGGTCAAATGGATCGCGAAGGCGAAAGTAATACCAAAGCCGGTAAGATCTGCGGTATCATTGCCACCATCCTGATGATCGTCGGTATCGTTTTCTACGCAATCGCTCTTGTTCTTGGATTAGGTGCCGCCGCAATTGGCGGAATGGACCCTGCGATCCAGCCATGATCCAGTTGGTCAAAACTGACCGAAAACCAAATTTCGACGGGGTGACTCCGGCTTTTCTGGTCGGGGCCACCCTGTTTTTTGCAGCGATTCTGGCGGGGCACTTCCTGAGCAGGCACTACGAAACGAGCTTTACGACCTGTCTCTTCAAGCGAATCACTCACCAGCCCTGTGTGCTCTGTGGTGGAACCCGGGCATCGCTATCTCTGGCAGCCGGGGATCCTGTCGAGGCAGTGAAATACAATCCACTTGTGACAGCGGTGCTCAGCTACATCGGTTTTGCGATGTTCCTGAAGTTCGCTCTAGGTCGCAAACTCATCCTGAACGGATTTGCTGCCGATCGGCGATTCCTGTGGAGCGCAACCCTTGTGATTGTGATCGCGAACTGGATCTACATTCTCCGAACTCTCGGATGAATTAGATTCCGCCGCTTGGAGGAACCATCGCACCCTGCATGATGGCGCGGATTCTGGCATCAGCTTCCGCCTTCTTCCGCTTCTCTTCGTATTCGCGCTTGGCGGCCTCGATTTTTTTACGGTGAGCGGCTTCCTGAGCCTTCATATCGCGGACGATTTGATCGGCTGCACTAGTGCGTCGGGCTGAAACATCGTCCCAGGAATTATAAACAATGGATCCGTTTTCCTCGCGAGGCGGGGTTTTGTTTTCCGAACTGGAAGTTGTGGTTCTCTTGTTGGTGAACCGGAAGTCATCTCCGGTTGCGCCGTCAGGAGTGGTCAACACGCCATCGTTGTTAACCAGAACCTCTGCTCTGGAAGTATCGATCGGCTCGTCGTCTTTCCGAAAAAATGGCAAGGAGGGAAGTCCAAAAGGCTTCTCCTTTTTCACCGTAGGAGCCGGCGTCGAGTTCAGAGCGAGTGAATCCCGGTCTGGAGAGGTCACGACGGTAGCATCCGCCGGAGTGGCTACCGGAGTTGCGAACTCGGGAGTATCGTTGTTGCTACTGTTATTGGAGTTTCCAAACAGCTTGCGGCGATTCTGAAAGAATGAGAGACGCTTTTTCTCCACTTTTTCGCCATCGCGGATTTCGTAATCGGTTTCCGAAACGGACTGAGGTTGGCCGCTTTTGAAAATCGGGCTGTCAGACGGGGCGGTTGGCGAAGAAGACGCCTGGTAGGTCGCGTCCGGAAAAAGAGAACCTCCGGTCACGGTCGGCGAGATTTCTTTCTTTTTACGATTGAAAAGCCCCTGAGCGTCCACGCTGGATGTGGCAAGCAGGCAGAATGCTAATCCAAGGCAAAGTGAGGTTTGAATGTTGGAAATCTTCATGGTCAGTAAGATTAAAGGCAGGTAACACGGTTATGAGCAGGAAATCAACCTATCACCCTCAGTACTCGAACGGGGGCGAACGAATCTTATTAGGGGAAATTTCGAATTTTTTTCGTATTTCCTGATTGTTAGCATTCTATAAAGATTATTACGGAAGATCAAGGTTAAAGAAACGCATTGCGAATTCCCATTGCTCAGATTTAGTCGAAGTGATGAGTGAATTACCGGAAGGATCTTTCTCCCCTGCGAGCGGAAAGCTGGGTCAAATGATATTTGAAAATCCGGGCGGGGAAATCAAGCCCCGATTAGAGTTTTTCATCGAAATCGCTTTTCGACCATTCGAATTGGGTGACGAAACGGTTTCACCTATTCTGCGAATCAACAGTATTCAGGCGGGCGTGAAAAAGTGGTCGGAACTTGCCGGGAAAACGCTGGAGTTCCCTTACCATCCCAAACCGGGGTCCGTCGATGCGGGCGTTCATCTCTTTTTTGTGCAAAATCCGGCCGATGTCACTAAGCTGACTTTCGGAGAGATTAGCGATGGTAAGATCCCGGTCAATTTCGATACCGAAGTTGATTTTGAGATCGAGGCGGACTCTGAGCTGGAGCAGGTTCCCTTGACTTTGGCCTGTGATTTGGAAATTATGCCGTTGAAGGTGGCAACCAGCATCGAAAAACAATGCGACGGTGATCCTGAAGTGATTGTAAAAGCGGTGAATGATCTCGTTGATCTTGACGCTTACGGAGATCTCGAAAAGGTTCCCGGAGGATTCCAGTTTCCGGTTTGATGAAGGAGGTGATTCTTGTCGGAGGACCCAATGGCGCGGGGAAAACCACGTTTGTGGAATCTTTCCTCAGGTCCGACGAATTCACGTTCCAATCGAGGACGTGGAGCGGCGCTTTCTTAAGACACATCGCAATTTTTGGAGCGTTTACAGGCCGTTGGCGGATGATTGGGCCTTGTTTGTGAACGGTCCAAAAGGACACCAATTAATTGCTCACGGCGAAAAAGAAGACTACCATGTTGAGGAGGTAGGGATCTGGAATCAAATCAAATGGAAATTCACGGATTAAAAGAGGTTAAGCTCGAAGATATGTCGGAAGAGCACCGCGAGTGGTCGAACCGCATGTGGGAAATCTTCGATCGGGGTGTTAAAGCGGCAAAGGCTGAAAATGAACGCCTCGGGATAAAGGTCAATGAATCGCCCTCTTATCTCAGGGATGATTCCGCCCCGGTAGAAGTGCCTCTGGTCTCGGAGAGTGACGAAGAATAACCGGGTGTTGCAACGCTCAGGCCGTCGTTTCAGCGAGAATAAAAAAGGGACTCCGAATACTGAAGTCCCTTTTTCAAATTAGTTTGGTGCGAAAGCCGTAAGGTTAAATCGCGATCTCTTTCTGCGTCTTCGGATCGGCGAAGATGATCTGTTCGCGGTGATAAGTCGGATCGCTCCGGAAAGTGAGCCGCGAATTGTGACGACGCTCCAGTTCAACGAAAAGATCGCTGTCGTGGGTCCGCATTCTTTCCAAAACGTCAGGGTGCACGATGACGACGAGACCGTCGAGACGATCGCCCTGTTTGGCGAAGACACTGTTGATCTTACGCTGCAGCTCAACACTCATCGACTCGGCGGTTTTGACCATTCCACGACCCTGACAGAACGGACAGGGCTCGTTGACGGTGATGTTGAGGCTCTCGTGAAGCCTCTGACGGGTCATTTCCATCAAACCGAGTTGAGAGATCTGGAGAATCTGGGTCTTGGCTTTGTCCCGCTTGAGCCGCTCGCGCATGGTGCGATAGACGGCGTTCTGGTCTTTGCGGGCTTTCATGTCGATAAAGTCGACCACGATCAAACCACCGATATTTCTCAGTCGCAGCTGGCGGGCCACGGCTTCGGCGGCTTCCAGGTTGGTCTGGAGAATCATTTTGTCCTGATTCTTGGCTCGACCGGTGTTCACATCGATCGCGATTAACGCTTCGGTTTCATCGATCACGAGGTATCCGCCGCTCGGCAGCCAGACCTGACGGTAAAACGCATCGTCAATCTGGGTCTGGATCGCGAGTTTATCGAAGATCGGAACCATTGTGTTAAAATGGGTGATCCGGTTCCGTGAGCGCCGGGAAATCACGCCGGCGAGTTCTCTCATCCGCTCGACGGATTCGAGGTCGTCGCAGAGGACTTCGTCGATCTCTTCGGTGAGGAAGTCGCGGACAGTTCGTTCGATCAAATCCGGCTCGCGAAAGGCGCAGAGTGGAGCTTTTCCGCTATTGGCGTTTTCCTCGATCTCTTCCCATTGAGCGATCAGCATGGCGAGGTCGCGCACAAAGTAGCGCACCTTTTGACCGGAAGATACGGTCCGCAAAATGACACCTTTTCCTTCGGGAATCGTCATTTTCTCGGCCATGATTTTGCGGAGCCGGGCGCGTTCCTTGGGATCTTCGATCTTCCGGGAAATACCGAGTTGGTCATTGCGGGGCATCAGCACCATATAACGACCGGGAAGTGAGATATTGGTGGTGACGCGGGGTCCTTTGGTTCCGATAGGTCCTTTGGTCACCTGCACGAGGACTTCGGAACCGACGGGGTAAAGTTTCGGGATGTCCTTCGACTGGATCTTATTGTTTTTGCCACCTTTCCGGCGGTTTTTGGGATTGCCGCCTTTGTTTTGTGGATTTTGCTTCGCGTTTCTGTTGCGGTGAATTTCTTCCATCCCGGAGTCGAGCGCTTCGGGAATAGCGTCCCAAAAGTGGAGGAAGGCGTTTTTTTCGAGACCGATATCGACAAACATCGCGTTAAGTCCGGGCTCGATATTGCGGACAATTCCTTTGTAGATGGAGCCGACGATTTGCTCGTCGTTGACCCGCTCGATGGTGTATTCCTCGAGAGAACCGGCTTCAAGGACGGCGACCCGGGTTTCGAGCTTCTCGGCATTGATCACGATTTTGTTGCCTTCGGCCAGTTTTTTCGGGCCGAAGTACTTTCGAATTTTTTTTAGCATCTCTTTGATTATAAAATAGTTAAATGGTTGGGGTGAAGGGAGGGTTCCAGTTCCGGGAGCCGGAGATAACGCGCCCCGGTCGCTCGCAAAAGCAAAAGAAGGGGCCGAATTAAAGCTGGATTGGGAAATTTAGAAAGTAGAAACCCAATTTTCAGCACTGTACAGGGTACAGTTTGGGACGGTACAGGGTACAATCCGCGTCTAATTGCTGATCCGGCGACGTGAAGATGAATTCCATCGACTTGATGAATTTGAATTGTTTAAAATCTTCACGGTGCCCCGGCTGTCTACTTCCTTTCGGATGGTTGGTTTTACATAATTTTCTGATGCAGCATCTGAACTGCGTTCGGTTAATTCTTTTGGGACGACAAAATCGCCGACGTCGACGGTGGTTTCCTCCTCTTCGTCGGACGCGATTGTCGGTTCTTCTACCGGCTTGTTAAAGGCGGCAACAAGTTCTGAGTTATCGAAACTGGTGCTTTCAACAAAGCGTTTGTTTCCGATAGCCTCGGGTAACTTCGTCAATTTGACCTTGGAGGTCCCTTTTTTCATGGCGAAGAAATGCTCGATAATGTTTTTGGCGATCGGCGAGGCGGCGCCACCTCCCGATTTTCCGTTCTGAACAAAGACGCAAACGGCGATCTCCGGTTCATCGTAGGGGGCAAAAGCGATAAACCAGGCGTTGGTCGGCTCGCGGAGGTTTCCGGTCTGCGCGGTGCCGGTTTTTCCTGAAATGGTGGTGATGGAGGACTTGGCTCGTCCGGCCGTTCCGCCACTTTCGTTGACCACGCGCCACATCCCGCGTTTCACCAGCTCGATCTGAGCGGCGGTGACGCCTTCTTTGGTCAGGTCGTATTTGATCTTCGGCTTCTCATCGAGCTCGAGGAGGCCATCGCGATCGAGAACCCGTTTGACGAGTCGGGGTTGGTAAACTTTTCCGCCGTTGGCCACCGTAGCGGTGACGGATGCCATCTGAATCGGCGTCGCTTCCGTGGTTCCCTGGCCAATCGAAGTCAGGGCGGTGAAAACGGGGCTCCAGTCGAGTCCTTTCTGACGGAGTTTTTCCGGGTTCGGGACGTTGCCGGGTTTCTCGCCGGTGACGCGGATTCCGGTCAGTTTGCCCATCCCGAGCATGTTCGTCATTTTCGCGATGTTATCGATCCCGGTATGGTTCGCGTAGCGATAGTAAAAGCCGTTGCAGCTTCGTTTGATCGAGTTGCTCAAATCAACCGAGCCGTGGCCGGAGCTTTTCCAGCACTTCATAAATTTGTTACCGAACTGTTTTCCGCCGCCGCAGGAGAAATTGATTTTCCACGAATCGGAAAGGCAGCCGGCGAGCGCAATCGGGATCTTACAGGTGGAACCCGGGGCGTAGGGATTGAGCGCCCGGCTGAAAAGCGGAGCGGTATTGTCCATCGTGTAACGCTTCCAGTCTTCCGCGCTGACATTTCCGGGAATCAAATTGTTCGGATTGTAACTCGGGACGGATGCGATAGACAGGATGTCACCGGTATTCGGATCAATTGCCACCGCGGCGCCCCGTCCAATTTCCCGGAGACTCTGAGCGGTGACGTATTGGAGACGGGCGTCAATCGTGAGGTAGACGTCTGATCCGGAGGTGGGTTCGGAACGCTCCACCACTCCGAGAAATTTCCGTTTCTCGTTTTTCTCGATTTTGATGATCCCCGGTTTTCCCTGAAGATAGGAATCCATCGTTTTTTCGATTCCGTGAACGCCGTAATCGTCGCCCACGTAGTAGGTGTATTCCTTTTTCTTCTCGGCATCGACCTTGTCGAGGTCTGCGAGGCTCATGTAGCCGAGCACATGGCAGGCAAGTGAGTCGTACAAATAGCGTCGGCGGCCCGTCCGGGTCACCGTCACTCCGGGAAGGCCGATATTCCGCTCCGCAAAACGGGCAAAGTCATGAAAGGTCAAATCCCGGCGAAAGGTAAAGGGGACCAGACCGCCGTTGGAGCGGTAGTGAACCTCCATCGCGCTGGCGCTGAAATCCGCCAGGAGATCGAGATCGCGAAGTCCGTCGAAAACCGTTTCCTTCACGATTTTTACAATGTCATCCTGCCCCCGCGGTCGGGTGATACCGTCGCCATCCTTGGCGTAGTAGGTGCTCCGGGGGACGGTGCCGTGCTTCTCTTTGTAAGCCTCGACGATCTCCCGGAGGTTGAACCGCAACTCATAGTTCGGGGTACTGTCGACCAAAGTGACTCCGTGGCGATCTTTGATTTCCCCGCGAATTCCCGGCACCCGGATTGTTTCAAACTTATTGCCCGGCACCAGCTTTGAGTAATGCTCGTGCTGATTAATTTGCACCTCGTACAGCCGGTACGATAGAAGTCCGAATCCCCCTAGAAGGAAGAAAACGAGCAAATAAAGTCTGATTTTAAAGGCTGTCACCATCGTAGCTGTATCTTCGCGTGATGCCGTCCATCTGAATCTTAAACCCGGTCATTCCCGCCAGACGGCTGAACAGGAGGAGGAGGAACGGCGCCAACAATGTGGAATACAGAGAGGTCATCAGGATTTTCCACCAGAACTCCACAGACGTCACTATACCCCCTCGATGGAAACAGATCACGAGGTATTCCATCAAAAGTCCTCCCAGGGTGCAAATTCCCACCATCAAAACCGGCAGCTCCCAGCGGCCCTGACGGAAAAAGGGCCGCACGCCCTGAATAAAAGCGCCGAAAAGACCGAACACAAAAATCGTAAACCCGAAGGGGATCTCCAACGGGGCGTGCTCGCCACCATCGACGGCATGAATCGGGATGTGGTAGCGGCAATCCCAGACAAATCCGGAGACAAAGGCGAAAATCAGCATCACCGGAAAGGGGACTGAGACGGCGGACGCATAGAACACGGCGTGCACAAAAAGCAGTCTCGAATAATAAGCCCAGGCAAAAATCGGGATGAATTCCTGTACCACAAAGGAACCCAGCAACAGCGCCAGAACTGTGAGGCAATACATCATCGCTGCTCGCTCATCCCGATCCCGTCATTCCCGGGATCGATCGTTCCAGTATTGAGTTGAGAGGGGTTGGTTGGTCTCATGATGATGAAAACATCGACCAGTTTTTCGAAATCCACTGTCGGAACCACCGTGGCTTCCGTATCGATCACGCCGCGTTTGAACTCTTTCACTCTGCCGAGAAGCAGGTTGCGACGGAAAACTTCGCCGATGCCGGAAGACACGATGGTATCTCCCATCTGAACTTCGGCTTCTTTGGAAAGGTACCGAAGTTTCAGGTAGGGCTGATTCCGAACCGGAGCCCGTTCGCCGCTTAAGATGCCCTCTTCCACCGTGCCACTGATCAAAGCGGGGACCTGGCACATTTCATCGGTCAAAAGCAAAACCACCGAGCTGTGGGGCCCAATGACTTCGGACACTTTTCCGACCAGAGCAGCATTATCACCATCCGGAGCAACCACGGCGAGATCGGGGCGAACCCCATCCTCAGCGCCCTTATCGATGATCATCGTGTTATACCAGTTCAGCGGTTTTCGATTGATCACCCGGGTGGGAAGTAGATTGAGAGGGGAGCGCGTTTTGTATTGGAGCGCTTTGCGGAGTTCGTTGTTTTCGTAAAGAATTTCGTCCTTCTCGAGAACTTCGAGGTGAAGGCGATCCCGGTCCCGGCGAGCCATCGCGAGGGCCTCCTCCATTTCCGAATAACTGAGTTTTTCCCCTTCGAGCGTTGCTGCCGAGTTGGAGATGTGGCCCGAAGCCGCAATGAAAGGGGAAAAGAGAGAAAGGGTGCCTTTTTGAATCCGGTCGACCTTCTCAGCCTGGAAGAAGCTGATCCAGATCATCAATCCGATGAAAGTGAATAGGAAAATTAGATTGAGGCGACTCATCTTGACCGTTCATTCACCCCTTAAGCTTTGGCTGTCCGTGACATTTTTTTCAGGAAATCCAACTCCATCAGCACCTTGCCGCAGCCTTCGGCCACTGCACTCAGCGGATCCTCTGCCACGTGAATAGGGAGTCCGGTTTCCTTTGTCAAAAGTTGATCAAGCCCTCTCAGCAGCGCTCCACCACCTGCCAGCATGATGCCCCGGTCCACCAGGTCGCCCGAAAGCTCCGGTGGACAGCGCTCCAAAGTCGCTCGTACGCTCTCAATGATCACATTGAGTGGATCGAGCATCGCTTCACGGATTTCGGAAGAGGTTACCGTGATGGTCTTGGGAAGTCCGGCCACCAGATCGCGACCTTTCACTTCGACCGAAGTTTCCTTCTTCTGCGGATAAGCTGAACCCATCCGGATTTTCATTTCCTCCGCGGTTCTTTCGCCGATCACCAAATTGTAAGCGCGTCGCATGTATTGGATGATCGATTCATCCAGCTTATCCCCGGCAACCCGCACGGAGCGGCTGTAAACGATCCCCGAAAGGGAAATAATCGCGACCTCCGTGGTGCCCCCGCCGATGTCGACGATCATGTTTGCCGCTGCATCCTGAACCGGCAGACCAACCCCGATCGCAGCCGCCATCGGCTCTTCGATCAAATGGACCTCCTTAGCTCCCGTCGCAGCGGCCGATTCTTTTACGGCCCGCTTTTCCACTTCGGTAATTCCCGACGGAACCGCGATCATGATTCGGGGGCGAAAGAAGAAAGGTCGCTTTTGGGTGACCTTTCTCACAAAGTGTTTCAGCATCGCTTCGGTGACTTCGAAGTCAGCGATCACGCCGTCCCGCAAGGGGCGGATCGCCACGATGTTTCCCGGAGTTCGACCCAGCATCCGCTTCGCATCGTCCCCCACTGCCAAAACGGTATTGGTGCCGGATTTGACCGCTACCACAGAGGGCTCGCGCAAAACGATACCCTGATCTCTCACGTAAACCAGTGTATTGGCGGTTCCCAGATCGATCCCAATGTCATTCGAAATGACTCCGAAAAGATTTCCTGTCATGTAAGTCAATTATGCGTAGCGGGTTAAGGGCAGAATTTCAGAGAATGATAAGGTTTAGGCAGACTACGACACAGTCGAAGATAACACCAAGAGATGGATTTTACCAACTCAGACATCGAATTATATCAAAAAAATAGTAAATATGGTAAATATTTACTATTTGTGCATCGGGAATTTGGGGTAACTCTGGTTATTAGCAGTTACGAGGATTCATTTTTAAAAATATAACCAAATGCCGGTATTCGACATGGAAGAAGGGGTGCGCTACCAATGCCAGCGATGCACCAACTGTTGCCAGTGGCCCGGAGAGGTGGTTTTGGCTGATGAAGACGTCGACAAAATCGCCGAATTTCTCGGTATGTCGGTCTACGACTTCGTCGCTGAATACACCGATATTCGCGAAAACCGGAACGGGCTGACTCTGACGGAAAAGGAAGGAACCACGACCTGTGTGTTTCTCGACGGAGTTGACTGTAAGATAAACCCCGTGAAACCGATCCAGTGCGCCGGTTTCCCCAACGAATGGAATTTCAAAGGCTGGCAAAAAGCCTGTGAAGCGATCCCGGTGAGAG
The DNA here is from genome assembly GCA_029213005.1 of Verrucomicrobiales bacterium. Taxonomy (GTDB): domain Bacteria; phylum Verrucomicrobiota; class Verrucomicrobiia; order Verrucomicrobiales; family DEV007; genus Arctic95D-9. The sequence continues at coordinate 11,928 of JARGPI010000024.1, read as the reverse complement.
AGGCGAGTCCGTAGAACGGGCGGCCTCTCCGTTCAGCAAAGCTAGAATCCCTCTACCGCCTGTTCTTCCTCTAAAAAGAATTGGATTGCGATCACCTCCCCAAAGCCCCGCCCTCTATTTGGAGAACATCGAAAACGATCCATTCGTCGCCTCAATCACACTTCTGAGTGCAGGCTTCGGTTCCAGTTTAAAGCTGATGATGTGAAGCTCCCTTTCAACGGGGTATTTAAGACGGCGCATCAAAAGCAGCAGCCCTTCCTCAGTGACCTGATCATATAGATCACAGACGTAGAAGATTTTAGTCCGGTAGACGGGGACCTTAGGCAGCCGGGAAACGATCCCCTTTCCCGGAACAAATTTGCATCCACTGATGTGTAGGACCGATGCCCGGGGAAATCGTTTCCGGACCAGGTCGGCGACCTCCTGGCTGTGCTTGCTCATGCTCGCGGATATATCGATAAAGAGTAGTAGATCGCTACCGTTGGTGATACCGGCGTTATCAAAAACGGCACCTACCGTTCCAAAACCGGCGGCACCGGATCCCGATCCGTTGCCACCACCATTGGCTGATCCAAAATCATCCCAACCGAGGGGGAGATCGTCAAAGGTCGGGGAATGAAAATCGGGAAGTGGAATCGGGCTGATAGTGTTGGCGACGATCGCATGGGAAGATGCGCTGACCTGTGGTTGTGAAGGTTTCTTTTCGCTTCGCTTCAGTCTGCTTTGCTGTAATCGGGGCTCGTCGTCCGGAGGAGCCAGCGATACCGTGGTGAGAGTCAGTTCAGGCAGGTCGCTACTCTCTGTATTCAGAAAAGAAAGTAACAGCGCAATCACTATATTAATAATCAGTGCGGCGAGGATTGCGTGAAGCCACTCGACTCGCTGCTTTCGAATTTTCCCGGTCTTCCGGGGAGGCGATTGGAGAGTCGCCTTCGAGCGAGTGCGTTTCGCTTTCTTCGGTAAGCGCCTCCGGGATTTCCGGATGGGTCGGGCCGGGGGGATGGGGATGGATAAATACTCGGGTTCCTCCGTCGAATCCATAGATGTTAGTAACGCGCAAAAACCGCAATTTTGTGGTCGCCGTCTCTACCGTTAGTAATGCCGATTAGTGAGGTTTCGCCCTGAGTGATGATTTGTTTATCGGAGAAGCTCTGTTCTGTCTTTCCATCGGCGTAAGTGTATTTGAACCCCAGGTCCAACTCAGCTGAGGTATCGCCTTTCGGGTTGATCAGAGCCATGACTGTGGTTTCTCCATTTCCGGAAATGGCGCTGCCCTTTCTGGTGCCTGCCGGTAGCGTAAGATCGAGTCGGGACAGAAATTGAATATTGTCGCCGGATTTCATTGCGGCGGTCAATTGCTGGTAGACTTTGGCTCTGTCCTGCTGATTTCTTAATTGAGCGGCGAGTGGTTTTGGGATCTCGAAAGCCAGTACCCCGATTCGGAAGCGGGCGCTTGTTGCGGGAGGTAGCATTTCTCTGATTCGGGCATGCTCCGATTTGATAGTGCGCACGATGAGTTGTCCGGTTGCCGGGTTGTAGGTGGCAGCCCATCCCGGTGCCAGGTCCCGCGCGCCCCACAGCACATCCGTGGCAGTGGTGTTTTCTTTATTACCGAGAGAGGCGAAATCAGAGCGGTTGATTCGGTAGGACTCGGTCCACAGGTTTTTGTCGACCGGTACTTCCTTTTTTTCAGCCTCAGCTTCGAGAAATTGAACGCTACTGAGGGCGGCGAATCCGACTGCCGTCACTACTAACATGGGCAGCCAGCGCCGCAGTTTGGGAAAGGCTTTGTCCCGGTCGGAGAGGATCCATTCGATCCGCTGGGAGATGGTGTGTTTTCTTGCCATGCCGGCGGCCACGGAATCGAACAGTTGAACCTGTGGTGTGTTGGTCCGGGCATGGAAAAGCAGTAGTTCGGCATAAGAGGTCTGATTTCCGCCGGTTGAAATGACGTGGGCATCGGTGGCAAGCTCTTCGCTGAGGCGGAGCCGGCGCAGCGCGATCCAGACCAGTGGATTGATCCAGTATAGGCAGCGCACCAGCTCGGAGGTGAACCGGAACCAGGTGTCGCGGCGGGCGATGTGTGAGAGTTCGTGTAGTAAAACAAAGCGCTGCCTGTCCTCTGCCCACCGTTCGAAATCGTCGGGAACGAGAATAGTTGCGGAGAAGAGTCCCCATCCCATCGGAGTCGGGGAGTGAGGGTGTTTCTTTAGCTTAACCTGTCCTCGAAACCCCAGGGTGCGGCAGCATTCTGCGGACACCGCATCCGGTAGAGAAATTGATTGGCGTCTCGTTTTCGCGAGTAATAGGTTGGCGAGGGCAAATCGCAGTAATAAAACGGCGGATCCGACTACCCAGATTAGGCCGCCGATTTTCAGGAAGTTGTGAAAGTCAATCGTTGGAGTGGCTGGCACCATCACCGTTTCTGTGGGGATAGCGATTGGTTCGAGCGGTTTGCTTTCGAAGCTTAGTATATCGGGAGTTTTGATTTCCAGTCCGGGCCACGATAGATTAAGTGACAGCAGCGGGAGTAACAGTATCGCGAGAAAGGTGCATATCCAGAGGTAGTTTTCGAGGATTGGAGCGGTCTTTCTCAGGAGTAAAGAAATGAGCCAGGCGATTAGCAGGATAGCTGAGCTTTTGGCGAGAATGAGCCCCGCTTCCGGTAGTAGTGCGGTCATGATTTCGATTCGTTTTCCTTCCGCTTTTTGGCGTTCTTAATGAGGGACTCGAGATGTTGGATTTCTTCCACTGAGAGTTCGTCCTCTTTTTCATCCAGGAGGCAGGACATAACCTGCGCGACTGAGCCGGAGAAGAAGCTCTGGACGACTCGTTTTAAATTGCTTTCGCCTTCCGCCTCCTTGCTCCGGGTCGCGGTGTAGATAAAGGTTTTTCCCTCTTTATGGTGTTTGAGGTGGCCTTTTTCTTCGAGGACGCGGAGGAGGGTTCGGACCGTAGCGTAGGTGGGGGGATCGGGGAGTTGGTCGTGAACCGTTCTGGCACTGATCTCCCCCCGCGCATGGATGATTTCCATGATTTGTCGTTCCCGCCTCGTGAGGCCGTCGCCGGCTCCGGGGATAGAAGTGGTTTTTGCCATAACGATACTGTTTGATTAATCTTCCCGAATGTCAGCTTTGAGAAATGCCATCAGGACTTTGCCGCTGTCACCGGTTTGGTTAACGGTCCCTATCATTGCGGTCTGACCACTTTTTACCGTAACGGAAGTCGTGATTTTTGCCTGATCCAGTATCACGGTTTCGAAGGGCAATTCTTTACCGCTCACGGGACCCACCATGGTTTGTTTCTTTATTTCGAATTCGTGATTGGAATAGGTCAGGGCAAAATTGAGATCGAGGGTTGATTCATCGGCCCCGATGAGGGAGTCGACTTCGAAAACGGTTCCGTTATTGATGGTTCTTTGAACGGGCTCCTCGCGATCATCTTTTACCCGGTAACCGGAGATATAGGAATATTCTTTTCCATTGGCGACTTTGGCACGCCGACCACTGCGACTGATCGTAGTAGCGGTGGTAACCAGTTTTACGGCCCCTTCCTTTTCGAGAGCCCGGATCGATTTGACCAACTCAGTGGCATCGATTGACGCATCGGTTTGGTTAGTCATTTCAATCGCTTCGAGCTGGGGAACTGAGTATAGTTCGACTCGCATCTCTATTTGTTTTTCACCGGCAAAAACTGACAGGGCCGAAAATCCGAGAACCAACATGGGTATGAAGTGCTTTACCATGTGTGTAGTTTTACGCATATAGAAACTGACCGCAAGCCTAAATGTGCAATTTTACACATTTCCGGGATTTTATTTGGATTTGGCCGGGGTAACGCTTTCCGCGTGGGCGCAAAAAAAGACGCGCTGGAATCCAACGCGTCTTCTATTTTAAAGTTTAGGTGCGGAGCGGTGCTCCTCTCTAAATTAGAGTGAGCCTTTCAAAGCAGACGATGGCTTGAATGCCACAGTCTTGGATGCTTTGATTTTGATTGGCTCTTTAGTTTTAGGGTTGATACCCTTACGTGCAGCACGCTTGCGGACTTCAAAAGTACCAAATCCAATCACCTGCACGGTGCCATCTTTTTTGACTCCTTTAGCGATTGATTCGAGCACAGCGGAAACAGCTTCTTCGGCATGCTTCTTTGTTGTCTCACCACCAAGGGTTTTCTGGACTGCTTCTACAAGTTCTCCTTTATTCATCGCGTCTCCTGTAATCGGTTTATTTTCTCAGGTCAAAGCCTTTTTTAGGGCCTAATGTCACTTCATTCGTGATAACAAGGGGTTTTCACACCCTCGACGTCGTTCAAAATTTATACATATTGACCCATGATCTGCAACCACCTTTCCGAAAAACCACAAATACCAGAAAGCGCTTTTATTGCTCCGGGAGCGAATGTGATTGGTGATGTTTCTCTGGGTGAAAAGGCGAGTATTTGGTATCAGGCGGTGCTCCGGGCGGATATCGAGAGGATCGTGATCGGTGAGGCGACCAATATCCAGGATGGCTCGGTAATTCACCTCTCAAGCGATCTGGGGACGATAGTAGGCGAATACACCACGGTGGGACATAAGGCTCTGCTTCATGCGTGTATCGTTGGAAATGAAACACTTATAGGGATGGGCGCAATTGTGATGGATGGCGCTGAAATCGGTTCTCAATGTATCATCGGGGCGGGAGCGCTGGTGACGCGCGATACCATCGTGCCGGATGGGAGCCTCGTTCTGGGCTCTCCCGCCAAGGTGGTGAAGGCTTTAGGGCGCGATGAGCGGAGTGAGATCAGGAAATGGGCCTTGAAGTATATCGAGGTGGCTAAGGAGCATCGTGAAAGCCTTGCTACGGCCGGTTAGCAGGCTGATTGTACAGGGTACAGTCCGGGAGTGTACAGGGTACAGTTGCCCTCAATTTTTCGCCCGGTGAGGCGGGTAAATATTTTTTGCGTATTTTGCGCGATTTTGCCGCTTGAGGCCGAAATTTCGTGCGATTTGAGGGGCTGTTTGCATTTCGCGATGCCCCATCTGCATTCTGCAAAGATTCGGACCGGTTTTGGAGCGTAAAAACTGACGAAAATACGTGGGAAGTCCGATTCCAGAGGGGCTCAGGGCTGATTGTTACTACGATTTTGTTCCGGACTTTGCGATTGGCACAGGTAATGCAAAATCGGGCTGCATGAATTCGTCGATGGAACTGAGGGAGTGTATCAGAATCTGCAATCAGATGCTTGATAGAGAAATGGAGGCCAATCAGGCATATCTTGAAGTGCTTGATCTTCACGAAATATCGGAACTTTCCGTTATTCAGGAAAATCACGAAAATTCCCAGAAGGAGCTGGAATCGGTTATCCGCCGCAATCTGGGAGCTTATCCAAAGCGTGAAACGTTCCGGAACCGCTTCAGTTCCGGCGATCCCATTCATATCTCAGATTTGCATGCGGGAGAGCAGGCGCTGCTCAAGAAATATCGGCAGATGGTCCGGAGCGGGGCATTGATTCCCGACATCCGGCACTTTGTCACGACGGTTCTGATTCCGAGAATCGAGCAGAATATCCAGATGCTGCGGAACTACGAGCTGATGGCGCTGGCCGAGAGCTGCCCGGAGATGTCATTTATTCTCGATCTGGAGAACTACAGCTACGAATCGCGCCGGAGTCGCATCGCCCGTCCGGCTTACGCGCGGGCCAGCTAGGCTCAGGAGGGCTTCACTTCCTGCATCTTGCGGATGTGGGTGAGAAGCATCTTCTTCGGGCTGAAAGGGATCGCGGCCAGGGACAGTCTCTGGCCCGCGGACACTCCGGTGATAACATCGAGTTTCCCGGCAAGCATCGCTTCATATCCATCCTCGGCAACGGAGCGGGCCGTTGCCATTTTCGAAAAGAGATCGGTTTTTTCCATCCCCGACGTTGAGGCGAAATCCGTCTCGGTAGCTCCGGGCATCAGAGCTGTCACGGTGATATCCGTATCGTGCAATTCCCCCGCAAGCGCGTTGCTGAAAGAGGTGACGTAGGCTTTGGTCGCAAAATAGACGGCTTGCAGTGGGCCGGGCAGCAGGCTGGCGGTTGAGGAGACGTTCAGGATTTTACCTCGATTTCGCTTCACCAGATCGGGTAGGAAAAAACGGGTCAGGGCGGTGGTTGCGATCACATTAAGCTGAATCATAGCGAGATCCTCGCTCCAATCCCGCTCGTGAAATTTCCCCTGTCCGCCGAATCCCGCATTGTTGATCAGGTAGTCGATTTCTATACCTGCGGCTGTCACTTCATCATACACCTCGCGGGCGGCGCCTGGTTTCGTAAGGTCTTTAACGATAGGGGTTACCTCGACAGAATGCTGCTTCTCGAGATCGTTTTTCAATTCGTTTAGTTTATCCCCGCTGCGGGCGACGATGACCAGGTTTCCTCCGCGCTCGGCATGGATAGCAGCCAGTTCTTTTCCGATTCCGGATGAGGCTCCGGTGATGAGGGCAGTTGGATTCATAGTCACAGATTACGAATACTATCGCACTTTATGGTCAAGCTTCATGTCACGTTTTCAGAGGGATCTCGCTTGACTATGTTCGCTTGCTTGCTGATTCATGAGACATGCCGAAAAAAAGTCGTGAAGACGAAGGATTTGAAACGAGAGCGATTCACTCAGGTCGCGATTTTGTAGGGGAAACGGGGGCCGTGACGCCTCCGGTGTGGTTGACCTCGACTTTTGAATATGGAAACCCGAATGGATTTGATTACACCCGTTCGGGAAATCCCAATTTCCGTCTGCTCGATGCGACGATCGCGACGATGGAGTCGGCCAGCCACGCTACCGTTTTCGGGAGCGGAGTCTCGGCGATTACGGCAGTGGTCTCGACCTTGAAGTCGGGCGACGTGGTTCTTGCCGAGGAAAATATTTACGGCTGCACCTTCCGGCTTTTCGCTCAAGTCTTCGGGAAATTCGGAGTGGAGATCCGATACGTTGATTTTACGGATCCGAAGTCGCTCGATGAAATCAAGCCGATCTCACCGGCGCTGGTTTGGATCGAATCGCCGACGAATCCCAATTTAAAAATCATCGATATCGAAGCGGTCGCGACAGCAACCCACGAGGCGGGAAGCACTTTGATCGTGGATAACACCTTCGCGAGTAGTTACCTCCAACGCCCGCTCGAGTTGGGAGCCGATCTGTCTCTGGTTTCACTGACCAAATACACAAATGGTCACTCCGATGCGCTCGTCGGCGCGGTTTGCACCAATTCCGATGAGTGGCAGGACAAGATGATTTTCGCCCAGAAAGCACTCGGTTTGCAGCCATCGCCGATGGACTGCTGGCTCACCATGCGGGGCGCGAAAACCGAGGCAATCCGGATGGAGCGACATTGCGAAAATGCGTTTAAATTCGCCGAATTCCTTGAGTCGGATATCGGGGCGAAAGTGTGGTATCCGTTTCTGCCCTCGCATCCTCAATACGAGATCGCGAAGAAGCAGATGAGCGGGGGATCCGGCATTGTGACCGTCGATTTCGGCCGGAGCCTGGAAGACACTCTCCGGATCGTGGAAAGCCTGACTTATTTTCCGAAAGCGGAAAGTCTCGGGGGAGTGGAATCGCTCTGTTGCCATCCCGCTTCGATGACACATGCCAGTGTGCCGAAAGAGGTGCGGGAATCGGTTGGAATCACCGATTCGCTGGTGAGATTTTCAGTGGGAATTGAGTCCGTAGAGGATTTAATTGCAGACGTAGCCGCTGCTTTATAATGAAGAAAAGAGACCCCTTCACTGAACCTTTTTGCGAGGCGAAAGACCTTGGCCTCGCGATCCCCGATGATGAGCATGCGGTGTCCGTTTGCCTTCCCCGCTGGCGCGATGTGGTCGGCTACGAAGAGCAGGACAGCCGCGTTCTCGATGAGTTGGAGTGCGGATATCCCCGCTTTGTAGAGCACCCGCTTGTCGCCGAGCTTTTTTACGCTGCGGAAGAGGAATTTGCGAAAAAGAACGAAACCGCACTGGTGTTCCCGACGCTCTCCGCCGCCTGGCGCTGTGCCGATTTTGCGAGGGCAAACGGTGCCGAAAAGACGAGGTTGGAATCCTATGGATGGAATGACCTCACTGCCTTAGTGGTGCGGGAAAAAGACTACCCCATCGCCTGGAAAGGCTGGCAGCACATGGGGGAAATCGTGAGCAGTCGGCTCGCTGAAGCGGCCCTTCGGGATGCTCCCTTAAGCGATGAGCAGGAGCAGGCCGGGAAAGAAGCCGATCGAATCCTCCGCGAACGAATTGCCGGACTCTACGGAAAATGCAAAGCTGACGACGTCTTTCTGTTTTCGTCAGGAATGGCCGCGATCGCTGCGGTTCACCGGGTTTTGATGCGGAAATTCCCCGAGTTGCCGACGATTCAACTCGAGTTTCCCTATCTCGACGCGCTCAAGCTTCAGCAAAAGTGCAATCCCGCCGGGGTGGTGGATTTTTCCATCTCGGAAAATGGAGGTTTGAACAATGTCGCGGACTATTTCTCAAAAGGAAACCGGGCGGCGGGGCTTTTCACCGAAGTGCCGAGCAATCCTTTGCTGCGGACCGGGAACCTCCGGGAAATTTCGCCGATTCTGAGAGAAAACGGCGTGCCTTTGATTATCGACGACACCGTCGCGACGGCGGTAAATGTGGATGCCCTGCAGTTTGCTGACGCCGTTACGACGAGCCTGACCAAAGCCTTCAGCGGAGCGGGGGACGTCGCTGCCGGAAGCGTGGTTTTAAATCCGGAATCCCCGCATTACGAGTTTTTGAAAACCGAATTGGCCACTGAGGAATCGGCCAGCCCGTTGTTTTGTCTCGACGCAATTGTTCTTGAAATCAATTCCCGCCATTTTGTCGAGCGGATTGAGGCGATTAACGAAAACAGCGTCGAAATCATCGATTTCCTGATCGACCATCCTCAAGTTGAGGCCCTTTGGCATCCTTCGATTGTGCAGCGGGATTTTTACGATGATCTGCGAACGCCTGAGGGCGGTTACGGTGGGCTGTTTTCGATCAAATTGAAAGGTGGGGAATCGGAGGTGATCAGCTTTTACGATAAGCTGAAAATCTCAAAAGGACCCAGTCTGGGAACCAATTTCAGCCTGGTTTGTCCGTATACGATCCTGGCTCATTACGGGGAGCTTGACTGGGCTGAAAGTTGTGGAGTTTCTAGAAATTTGATCCGGATTTGGATTGGTCTGGAGGAAACCGAAGACTTGATCGCAAGGTTTCAGGCGGCACTGGAATAGTTAGTAAAAATCTTGGTCATTTTGTTAGGGTTTATTGATAATTTGCAAAAATATTTGATTTCATCTTAGAAAAATTTATATTTAGGAGTTCCTGAATTTTTCGATGAAATTATTCCACCTCCTGATTTTTTTAACATTTTACGCTTCGATTCCGATTTTCGGGGTTGATAGGGGCGCTCTGACCCTACCTCGGGCAGTCAATTTAATGCTCGAATATGAGCCGGAGTTGAACGCGGCGGAATACGACACGTTAAGTGCGATCGGTGACCACCGATTGGCGAGAGCCGAGCTCCGGCCTCAGGTGGCGGTCGAAAGCTCCGTCGGTTACAGCAACCGGAACCGTACGACGGATGGCTTGACCACGACAGGTCAGGACCTGCTGTCGCGCGATATCGGGATCTCGATTCGTCAGTTGCTTTACGACGGTGGAGTGGCGCGAAACAATCTCAACTCCGCCCGGAATGCCCACATCGCTCAGCAGATCTCTGAAAAGAGTCTTATCGAAGCGCGGGTGGTTGATTTGTCCGAGGTATTTCTCGAGGTCCTCCGGGTCCGCAAGCAAATCGAGTTGGCAGAGCGGAATATCGAAAATCACCGGGCCATGCGGGACATGTTGCAAGAGCGGGTCAATGCCGGAGGCAGTCGAGCTGACGTGGGATTGGTCCAGGGACGTTTGCAGCTTGCGATTAACACGCTTTCCACTCAGCGATTGGCTCTGGAGCTGGCTTACGCCCGGTTTGAGCGGCTTTGCGGAGCGAAACCGAACAATTTGGTTTTTCCAAAGATTCCCACGATTCCATCCAGCATCGAAAAAATTGATATCAGTCAAAACTACGATTACCTCGCTGCTCAAGAAGCACTCGAATCGGCTGAGCACCGTTATGAGGCGGCGAAAGCCCGCAAAAGACCCCGGGTCTACTTCGATGCCGGTTTATCTCACGGAGTGAATACCCAGGGCACCCGTGGTGATGACGATGAAGCCAGCGCCCTGATTGTGGGAAGCTGGGACATTTTCACCGGCGGTAGAAATAAAGCCTACGAGTGTCGCGAGCATTATCAGGTCGGAAAATTTGAAGAGCTGCTCCGGGCCGCAGACCGGCAGAGAAAGTACAATTTGAAACTTCTCTGGAGAGAGCGCGAAGGATCGGAAAATTCCATGGCAGCTCTGGAGCGTTATGCCGAAGAGCTCGCTCAGGTGAGTAGTGATTACGAGGAGCAATTCCGGATCGGCCGGCAGGAGCTTCTCAATATTCTCGATATCCAGCAGGAATATTACTCGGCAAATTCCCGTTTTCTCGACGCGAAGTTTGATAGAGATCAGTCCTCGTTTCGGATTATGGGAGTCCAGGGGATTCTCACTGAGCATCTCATCGGTTCCGGCGATCTTAACAATTATTGTAAGGCGCCAATCAATGACTCGAATTGCCATCCGAACAATCGGGTTCCAGTGACTCAGAATTGTCTCATGACTGGTAAATTCGACGGGAACGGTCCTATTGTCGATATCACTCCATCGACTCATCAGGCTTATTACGTGGATCGCAGCCAGCTTCCCGTGAAGTGTGACGATGAAGAGAAATGTGAACCCTGCGCTGTGGCGAAAAAGATTGGCTTCACACGGACCAATGAAGATACCACCCGGAGAGGGCCTTTTCGAAAGCTGTTTGCCCGGAAAAATAAATAGCGGATTTTTTTACTCCATTCCATATCCGGGGCGGGGAATTTAGGCTAGGGTTTACCTATGCACGTTCCGTCGGTGATTGAAAAAAAGCGAGAAGGCAAAGAGCTTTCGGATTCCGAAATCAGAGACTTTATCAATGGATATACCACCGGCGATATTGCCGACTATCAAATGTCGGCCCTCGCTATGGCAATCTATTTTCAGGGGATGACAGCGGAGGAAACCGCCTCCCTGACCCATGCGATGCTGGAGTCGGGCGAAGTGTTTGCCTATCCTGATTCAGCTCCCCGCGTGGTCGATAAACACTCCACGGGAGGAATCGGCGATAAGGTATCACTCATCCTCGCGCCTCTGCTCGCCTGTGATGACTTGTGGGTGCCGATGATATCGGGCCGGGGCTTGGGAATTACCGGAGGCACGCTCGATAAGCTCGAGTCGATCCCGGGCTTCGACGTGTCGGTAACCCGGGAGGCAGCTGTCCGGCAGCTCGAAAAAATAGGGGTAGTGATGATGGGGCAAACGCCTGAAGTCTGTCCGGCCGACAAAAAGCTCTATGCCCTCCGCGACGTGACCGCCACCGTGCCGAGCCAGCCTCTCATTGTCGCATCGATCATGTCGAAGAAGCTGGCGGAAACGCTCGACTCACTGGTTCTCGATGTGAAATTCGGGAGCGGTGCCTTTATGAAAAAGAAAGAGGACGCCATTTCGCTGGCCTCCGCCATGCAGAGCGTCGGGGAGGCGATGGGAGTTGAAACCCATACCGTTCTTAATCCGATGGACGAACCGCTCGGTCAGACCGTGGGGAACGCTCTCGAAGTCCTCGAGTCGATCGAAACCCTGCAGGGTGGCGGCCCCGGAGATCTCCGGAAAATCGTTCTCGATCTCGCCGAAAAAGTCGCTGTGAACGCCGATCGGGCGCAGCTCGAAAGCTGGCTTGACGATGGAACCGCTTTTGCCAAATTCGGTGAATTGGTCGAGGCCCAGGGAGGTGATGCCGCCGTGCTGGAACGATTTGAT
>JARGPI010000060.1 GCA_029213005.1 Verrucomicrobiales bacterium | reverse complement strand
CTACCCATTTTTTGACCATCAATAGATGCGAAATGTTTGACAGGGTACAATCCCGTCACAGACTATCGTATACGGACTCCATTCCGGTGTGGACAGTGGAGCATTCCGGTATTCTGTTTTGATAACGCTTAACTCAAATTATTCCATGACGCTGATTCGCCCTTTTTCCATTTTTGTTGTCGCTGCCTTTGCCCTCGGAGTTGTTTCCTGTGATCGCGGTCCGTCTCCTGTCAAAGGAGACCAATTGAACGATTTCTTTCCCAAAAACGGCGATGGTCACACCATTCTCGTGACGACCGAAAAAGATGGCTTTGCCCAGGCGTCGCTGAAAGCGGCCGGAGTCGAAGTCGCCACGCTCGCCATTACCGATCTAATCAGGGACCAAAGCGCAGCCGCCAAGTTCGAAAGCGCTACTGAAAAAGTAGATGGATATCCCCTGCTGCCCCGGGGAAATGCAGGAACGGCAATTTTGGTCGGACGATTCCAAATCCAGGCCCGGTCCAAGGACGAAACCTTTACCGAAACGGAACGCAGGAAATGGCTCTCCAAGTGCGATCTTTCCGGTCTATCGAAACTCCGCTAACCTTTTTCACACACCTAACTCAATTTAGATTATGGCATTTTTTGGACGATTTTTAGAAAAGGATCTCGACGATTTAGTGAATCGCCTGCCGGAGAAAAGCATCACGGTCCGCTCACTGAAAGCGCTCGATTTTATTGCTCCCGGCGAATGGGAGAATATCACAGATTTCGACGTGATGGTGCAGCGGGTCACCAACGATACCGACAAATCCTTCCTTAGCGATGTGAAGAAGAAGGCGATCGAAATCTACGATGACAAAGATTACGGCTATCAGAAAGCATTCAAAATCTACGAGCGGGTCGACAGCTCCGACAAACTGTTCGGAGCAGCGGCACTGGGTGACAAGCTCGCGGGAAAAGTGAAAATGCTTCAGTTCCTCGATAAGATCACTCCCAATGCGGATACCACGCAATCGATCGACCTCGCCGTAAAAATCGTTTCCGAACTGCTCGCATTCATCAAACTGAACGGGATTCCCGGTGACGGGGTCGGTGATTTTGCTGCGGCGCTGGGAGACTACAGCAAAGAATCAAAAATCCGCCTCGCCGCTCTGGTCGCGTTTGATGGCATTATTCCTCTCGGTCCCGACTTTATCGATATCTGCGCAGACCGGATCAGTGGACTAGATGAGGGCAGCCTCGAAGGAAATGAAACCTTTCGCCGGATAAAAACTTTTATTCCCAAAGGAATCGGATCCGTGGAATTGGTTCGCAAAGCGTTTGATGCCGCTTCAGGCAAACTTGGCGATCTCGCCTCCGGGTCGGGGATGTCGCGGGACAACGTCGTGGGCAGACTCCAGCAATTTATCGAAATCTCGGATGACAAGCTCGATTACCTCGGCGCTTTCCTCGATATGACGACCAACTATTTCGAACACACCGGTCTGCAAACGGTAGCGACCAGCGTTATTGAAAGGGCCGCCAATGAGGCCTGAGATCAGGCTGACTGTCCTCGGGCTCCTGCTGGTCTCCTTCGGCTTACCGGTCTGGTCGCAGGATAGAGCGCCCATTTGGTCTGCTAAAGGGGTGTTTTCACTCGAAAAATGTGTTCCGGGCGAAATTGAGATCCGGGGAAAAAATGGCTTTCCGGTGCTGAAGGATGGCAAGGGGGAATCCGTATTTGTAGCCGCCGGCTCCAGCGGAAAAGGAAGAGTTGCCGCTTTCTCCCACGGTTCTTTCGTAAAAAGAGGGGGAACCCTCGACCAAAAGCCGGTCGCTGATCTCTTGGAGAATCTCATCAACTGGGTCAGTCGGAATGAACAACACCTGATCGGATTACACGCCTCCGCTTCTGATTTAGCCCCCCACCTGCAGAAAATGGGGAAGGCTGCGGAACCAATCCTGCCGCAGGATTTGAAACAAAAAAAGCCGGGCGCCTACTGCCTGTTCTCCGATGACAAGTCTCTCGATCCCGATCAGCTGGAATTCGTGTTAGATTATATCGACCAGGGTGGAGGCGTCATTCTCGCCACCACTCCGTGGGCTTTCTCCAACCGCTACCCTGACTTTGATCAATCACCGGGAAATCGAATTCTGACACGGGCCGGTCTATATTTTTCGCCAAACCGTTATGCCTCGAATCAACTACCGGTTCCCGTGGTTCGCCCTATCGAATCCTTTTTGCCATCGGAACGAACCTGGGAGGACGGAACGGTTCCTCTTTCCACTCACCCGTCTGTGGAAGCGGTTCGGGCGCTAATAAAGAATAAATACGTAGACGATGTCGAAACCCAGCAAAAGCTCATCGCCGAAATGCTGCAGGGCAAAAGCCTTGGCGGTCCGGATATCCCCGCCTACCTCGAGGCGCTTCAGCAACTCAACGGATCGCTGGGTGGCATCAAACCATCGCGAAGAAATCCCGTTGTTCCCGGAAAATTTCCGATCGTCGATGCCATCATCGAAATGGAAACCCATTTCAATCTCACCCTCCCCGCCGGTATGATGTATTCGGTACCGGCAGCTGACGACTTCCCCGGAAAAGTCGCCCCCTTCGCTAAAGAAATCAGAAAGAAACTCACACTAAACTGTAATTTTAAAGGCTGGGCACCGCAGAGAAATGCAGGGGGCTGGAATGCCAAAGAAATCCGCCCAACCGGAGTCTACGCCTCACCCGGTAAAACCGTGACCTTAATTGTGCCGGAGGAACTCGCTGCCAAAGGGTACGAAATCATAATCGGCTCCTACGGCGGCGGCTTGCAAAACCGGAAATCCTGGCACCGCTATCCCCGACTACAGGTAACGAAACCGATTAGAGATGTCGAAACCCGGATTTCCAATGCCTTCGGCGGTTTGGTCGGTATCCGCATTCCTCGTAACGCCAGCGACGGCGACCGGGAGATTTACCTTTCAGGGGGAATCGCGGCTCCCCTGTATCAACATGGGGTCACCTCTCTCGCCGACTGGGAAACCCAGAGAAAAACCTCTCTCGCCCCGTGGGCGGAACTGGCCAGCGACCGGATCATTATCACCGTGCCAAGTGATCATATCCACGACCTGGAGAAACCGGACGAACTGATGGAACTATGGAATCAAATCATAGAGAAATCTGCCGAACTGGCCATGCTCGATCGAAACTACTACCGAGCTGAACGAATCGTCTTTGACCGGCAAACCGCTGCGGGATCTCTCCATAGCGGATACCCGGTGTGTGGACATATCGGCGAACATTCTCTACTTGCCGTTAACCCGGACAAATTAAAAAACGATGGGTTCTGGGGCTTTTTCCACGAGTATGGTCATAACCACCAGCATTCTCTCTGGGCTCTACCCAACACCGTCGAAACCACCTGCAATCTCTGGTCGGTTTACCTATATGAAGAACTGATTGGTAAGCCCCGCACTCAGACTCACGGAGCAATCTCTCCCCTGACCCGACTGCAAACCCGGAAGAAGTATTTTTCAACGGGTGCCGATTTTGAAAAAGACTGGAGTATGTGGACCGCTCTGGATACCTACTTATTGATTCAGGAAGAATTCGGCTGGGAACCGTATCAACAGGTCTTCGCGGAATACCATAATCTACCCGAAGACCAGTGGCCCAAAACGCAGCCGGAGAAAAATGACCAGTGGGTGATTCGCCTATCAAAGGCCTGCGGAATGAATCTGGCACCCTATTGGAAAATATGGAATCTTCCGATGAGCGATCACGTTCACCGGGAATTGAACGATCTCCCAGCCTGGCATTGTCCAGCCGTCGCTCAGTGGAAATAACAGAGAATATCAAAAATAATTGCTATTTTCCCTTTTCGAGTCGACATGTGATGAAATCTAATCAGGAAAAACCACAAAATAGGCTCACTTATAGATCTTGAGTCCTTCCGGAACCGGATCGCAATCCAGCGATGCTCCGGTGTTTTTCCCACCGCCAAACAAGAATTGGCGATTCACTATGGAAGATAAAATCCTAAAACTGCTCGGGCGGAAATCCTACCTGCCCTCAAATGTCCCTGAATTACTTAAGGGACTAAAACTAGCCCCCAACGACCAACAGAAATTACAGAATGTTCTCCACGATTTGGAGAAAGAAGGTCGCATTGCCCGAATCAAGGGAAACCGTTATATTTTGCCGAAAGAAGCAGACCTGGTAGCGGGCCGCCTTCAAATCACCCGCCAGGGGCGCGGCTTTCTCCTTCCGGACGAACCCGGCGCTGCTGAAATATCGATCGCGGCACGTGATACCGGGGTCGCGATGAACGACGACCGGGTATTGGTCCGACTCGATGTGCGCCCCCAGGGCAGACGGAAAAAAACTGACAAACCCGCTACAGGTTCGGTCGTTCGGGTTCTGGAAAGAAAGCGGAAACAGATTGTAGGAACCTTACGGAAAGGACGCGAAGTACTACTCGTCATTCCCGATGATCCGCGAATGCAGCAGGACATCACCGTCCCGCAGCCAAAAGATGTCGGTAGGCCGGCGCGAATTGGGGATAAAGTTGTCGTCGAACTCAAACACTGGGAATCCCGGCACGCCAATCCCGAGGGAATCATTACCGAAGTTCTCGGACCGCCCACAGCCGAAGGCGTTGATATGCTTGCGATACTCCGGCAGTATGATTTACCGCTGAAGTTTCCGAAAGATGTTCTCAAGGAAGTCGAAAAATTCGGCCCGGTGGTATCTGCCAACGAACGGAAAGACCGCGTTGACTGCCGAAACCACAGCGTTATTTCGATCGATCCAGCTGATGCCCGGGATTTTGACGATGCGTTCTATCTCGAACCCCATACCCGGAAACGATGGAAACTCTGGGTTCACATCGCCGATGTCTCTCACTATGTAAAACCCAATTCCGCTCTCGATAATGAAGCTCGCAAACGGGGGAACTCCACCTACCTCGTCGACCGGGTCATTCCTATGTTGCCGGAAGCTCTTTCCAATGAACTATGCTCACTGAAGCCCAATGTGGACCGACTCTCAAAATGCGTCGAGTTTCTAATTTCAGAGGACGGGAAAGTATTAAAAACCCGCTTTTATCCCGCCGTGATCCACTCAAAGCGTCGCTATAGTTATGAAGAAGCTTTCGAAGTGATCAAAGCCAAACTTCCCGGAGACGAAATAGAGAGAATGCTGCAGAGCGCCTGCCGTCTTGCTATGACGATCCGGAAACGGCGCTTTGCGAACGGCTCGCTGGATATGGATTTTCCGGAGACCAAAATTCGTCTCGATGATAACGGGAAAGTCAAAAAGATCGAGAAAGTCGACAACGATGAATCTCACCAGATGATTGAGGAGTTCATGTTGCTGGCAAACGAAGCCGTCGCAACCCGCTTGATCAGCCTGCGACGCCCCACGATCCACCGGGTTCACGAAAGCCCGGATCCAAAGCGCCTCTTCGATTATCGGGAGGAAATCTTAAGCCATAATATTCCCTGTGGTAATCTGGAGAAAACCGCGGAGGTCCAGAAACTTCTCAACCGACTTGGGAAACTGGCAATCGGTGCCGCTTTGAAGATTGGATTTCTCAAATCGCTGATGAGGGCGAGGTATGCCGTTGAACCACTCGGCCATTACGGCCTGGCCAAAGATAAATACACTCACTTCACGTCGCCAATCCGTCGTTACGCGGATTTGATCGTTCATCGCAGTCTCTTCGGAGATTCAAAAATGCAAGTCCCTTTCCTAGCGAAAGTAGCCGAACATATCTCTACTACCGAACGCAATTCGGCAGATGCAGAGCGCGACAGTAAGGACGTCAAACTGTATGCCTACCTTTTGGAACAGTTAAAGTCTGACAAACCCCACGTTTACGAAGCATTGGTAACCGATATTCGAAACTTCGGAATCTTTATCGATATTCCCGATCTCGGGATGAGAGGCCTGGTCCCGCTTTCGCTAATCAAAGATGATTTCTTTGAATTCGACTCCACCCGGGTGCAGGCGATCGGCCGTCGCAGTGGTAGATTAATCAAACTGGGCGACCGTCTCGAAGTCGTGGTGGATACCGTCGATAGCTTTAAGAAACAGGTCGACTTCCGGCTCGCTAATCAATCGAAACGATCCGGACCTCAAAGCAAACGTCCATCCCGGCCGCGGAAAAAACGGGGCAAAACGGATCGAAACTCTCCGCCTTCTAAAAAGACTACTCGGTCGCAGCAATCGAAGAAACGCCAGAGTTCATCGAGACGTTCATCCAATCGCGGACCGCGAAAGAAATCTTCGTAAACCTACTTCAGGCGTACCACTTCCTGAGTATAAAAACCGGGAGGCACCAGTTCTTTTACCCAGTGAAGGATCGGGTCTCCCTTAACATTTTTTGCCATCTCCCGTAACTGTTCCGCTTTTTCCGGATCTATCGGAAGAAGGCCATGTTCCCCGGTTTCATGGATATCGGCGAGGCGGGTCATGCAATAGAGATCCCCCGCTTCGATCCCTTTTTCGTATAGGTGACAGGCCCAGTAGAGATTCTGTTTGGCACCGAGACCGAGTTCCTGCATCCGGGCAGCCTCCCGCATGGGGAGTTGACTACCCATCTCGATTGCTGAGTTGAATGTGGTATAGGCCTTCCGGTTATCCTGGCTCATTCCGATCCCGAGCAGCTGAGCCACGCCATACAGATAGGCAGCATCTCCGGAACCCGCCTGCCAGGCCCGTTCCAAATTTTTGACCGCCGCTTCCGGATTGACATCAGTTCCACGTCCGAACAGTTGCGCTGCCCCGACATGAAAGAGTGCTTCCGGCGAATTGGTTTTTTCCGCGTAATCCTGATACCAGGCAAAGGTGCCCTCCAAATCACCGTATTCAGCAAAGACTTCCGCCAGTTCCAATTCATGGTTCTCGGGTGAGGCCATTAACTCAGCGACCCATTTCGATACCACCTGAAAATTTCGGTTCCCAATCTGTTTCGTCATCTCCTCGAGCGCCTTCCCAAAACCACCTAAAGAGTAATCCCCTAGTTCCCGGACCACTCCGAGAAATTCTTCGACTGAGACCGGTAATGGTGCCGGATCTTTTCTTCCTACCGAAGGATCTTTAAACACCTCAGGCCGGATCACTAAATCTCTTGCTGACAAAGTAGAGGAAAACGCATCGGGGTAATGCTCCTCCTTTTGCGAAAAAGCCTGAGGAACCGGAAAGGTATCATGGAGAGTTTCTGAAAACTCCTCAATGTCCCTCCTTTTTAATCCCGGGTGAATCATCGCGGGAAGTAAATTCGCTGCCGGGTCGATCCTGTCGAAATCGCTTCCGGAAGTGGTGTTAAAATCAAATCGACCGGCAAACTCGATTTCCTGGGGCGCGGGAAGAACCCGGGGAAGGTTCGCCAGCTTACCGTTCCGGATGTCGGAAATGGATTCCACCAGACCGGTCTCCACCGGAAACAGATAAACCATCATCAAAGCGATCACCAACGTCGTAAGAAGTGACAAACTTCGGATGATGATTGGAAGGCGGGCGGAATCGAAACGCTTCAGATCCGGCAACTGCGAAGCCGCATCCATCAACTGGATCGGATGATCCTGCGATTCGTTTTCACAAAACCCGGGGAACTCCGAAAATTTGCGTCCCATTTCCCGGTCCACCACCAACAAGACCGATACCGCGCTATCGGAGGCGAGATGAGCCAGCAATGCCCAAAATTTCTTCTGTTCTGAAATCGATGCGGACTTGATTTGATTAAATGAATCAACCACCAGAATCCGGTGGAGCCCTCCGCCACATTCCAGAGCCGATTTCCAGATCGTTGGCCATTTCTGCGCTTTTTCCGTCGACAAATCGTGGGTCCCTACGCCGACAAAAAGCGCATCAATCGCTTCTGCCAAAGCCGCTACAGGCCCCTTTTCATCTTTGGGAGTCATCACCACCGTGTAGTTCGGCCGGTCATGACTTCGGAGATGGGGATAGAGAGCGCCCTCCAGCAAAAATTTTGCCGGTTCCGGTTCGAGAAATAGCGCAACCGGAGATTTTGCCTCCCAGATCACACCGTCGAGCACCGACAGAGTCGTCATCTGAGATTGCGCACTAAACAACGTCATGGGTTTCGCTAATAGATTGCGGAAAAATTTAGGCCGGTCTTTTGAATTAACTCTTCCGTCAAAGGGACTTAACCATTCACAGTTTTCAATGAAAGACAAATCTACTTTTTGTTAATTATCAGGATATCTTAAATATTATTTCCACCATTGGATCGTCTAAACTCTCGCGAGAAAGGTCTGTAACTTCTCTCCAAAACATGTTTTCGTAACCGTCATGGCTTCCTCAAGTGATTCCAACAACGATTCCGGGCGCTTCGCAGCAACCCGGCGCAGCCTGATTGAAAAGCTGGCTGACTGGGAGGACCAGAAGACCTGGGATGAGTTTTACCAGACGTACTGGAGATTGATCTTCAGCGTTTCAACCAAAGCGGGGCTCCGGCCCGACGAGGCGATGGATGTGGTTCAGGAAACCGTTTTATCCGTCGCCAAACAATGGAAAAAAGGCCAGAAATATGACCCGGATAAAGGATCCTTCAAAACCTGGCTGATGAATATCACCCGGTGGCGAATCGCCGATCAATTCCGGAAAAAGCAGAGAAATCCTGCCGCATCCGCCCAGTCCGGTGGAACTCCCGATGGTGACGGCGGCTTTCGGGATACCGCGACCATCGAACGGCTCGAAGACGAATCGGCCAGCGGGATGCTCGATAAAATCTGGGAAAACGAATGGAAACAAAATCTCTCCACCGTTGCGATCGATCGGGTCAAAAAGCAAGTTTCACCGCTTCAGTTCCAAATTTTCGATGCCTACGTGATCAAAGGCTGGGACGCGGATAAAGTGAAAAATGAACTGGGCGTTTCGTCATCACAAGTTTATCTCGCGAAACACCGCGTGGGTGGCCTGGTGAAAAAAGAAATCACCAAATTGCAGGAAGAATTTTAACAGGGAAGACCTGAGATGACTTTAGTGGAAAAGATTGTTTCCGGTGGGCAGACCGGAGCCGACCGGGCCGCTCTTCTCTGGGCGATCGACAATCACATCCCCCACGGTGGCTGGTGCCCCCGGGGACGGCGCGCAGAGGATGGCGAATTATCGGAAGTTTTTCATCTCGAGGAAACCCCATCCTCCGGCTACGCGCAGCGCACCGAGTGGAATATCCGCGACAGTGATGCCACGGTCATTTTCTCGATTTCGCGGTCTCTCTCCGGCGGCTCCCTCCTCACTCAGGAGTTGGCCTCAAAATGGAAGCGCCCCTGCATCAGGATCAGTCGAAATGGCACGCACGATCCGGCGAAGGTGCTCAACGAATTTCTCGATCAAAATTTCGTCCGGATTCTGAATGTGGCCGGTCCGAGAGAATCCACTGAGCCTGAAGTCGGCGATTTTATCGCGCAGGTCCTCTCGGAGGCACTAGAAGAATGACTCGCTAGGTGTTCCAGACACGTTTTGATTCCTCGAAAAACGCCTGAATCGCCGGCTCGCATTCCCGGTTTTTGAGACAGGTCAGCGAGAGCGGCATGGCATAACTGAAATGTGGCCACACTTTCACGCCACAATCTTCCGACATCGCCAGAACCCGTTTTTTCGGGGCGATACTGACCGCCAAATCATTCGCGACGAAATCCAGAAACAGCGAATCATCATTTAACAGAATCTTCCGTTCGATTTCCACACCGTGAGATTCGGCCTGTTGGTTCAACAGAGTGAGGTAGGAACATTTTGGCGATCCATACACCCAGGTCTGGTCGGCCAGTTCCTCCCATCCAGCAGCCTCCAGCCAATCGAATTTCGACGCTGGAACCGCAATGCAAAGCTCGATCGTGCCCACCAGCTCGATATGGAGCGAGGCTTTGTCGCAGGTACCCTCGAAGAAACCGACATCCAAACTACCGGACTCAACACCCTCCATGACATCCCCGCTATCTCCCCGGATGATATCAAAACCAATGTCTGGATAGCGTTTCGTCAGGTTGGTCAGAATTGTGCCCGACTGAAGGACATCAGCACAATTATTCAGACCCACCTTCAAAGTTCCCGACACATCATTTCTCAGCGACGAAGCTTTGCGGAAAATTTCGTCACTGTTGTTGATAATTCTTTCCGCGTCATCAAGCAGAGCTTTCCCGGGCAGGGTTAGCATCATACCTTTGGAAGTGCGGTCGAACAAACGAACCCCAAACTCCGTTTCGAGAGATTTGATGTGGGAACTGACCGCCGGTTGACTGGTGAAAAGCTTTTCCGCCGCCCGGGTGATGTTCCCGACCTCAGCTACCTTTACGAATGTTTTCAGTTGATATATTTCCATCGGATCGGCGTTTCGAAACTCGAATGTAGCTTCCATTAAAAACCATATAGTCGTCAGTATCACCCAACATTTTTGCAGCCTCATTTTCCGGCATCCACGGAGCCGCTTCGGGCAGCCAGTTCCAGACGCGCTTCACCAATTTTATGACCCTGGACAGGGTGGCGGGAGATGACTTTTTGATAAGGTCTGACGAGGTCTTGACGGGACGATAAGGAACGATTTTCGTTTTCATGCCCCCACCCTGCCTCTCAACTGAAAATTCATCCAATCGGAGAATCCGATGGTGGTATCAGCCAATCTTATCACAAGCTTCCCATTGCATCGAAACCGGCGCGGCGTATCAATGACTCATGGAGAAAATTATCGGCCCGGCGGGTGCGGAATGTTACCGAATCGTTCATGAATCCGGGGCGGAAGTCACTCTGGCCCGCCACGGCGGACATCTTATCTCGTGGAAAACGGCCGATCTCATCGAGCGACTCTATTTGAGCCCCAAGGCTGAGTTCGGGACCGGAAAAGCAATTCGCGGCGGAGTTCCGGTGATTTTTCCGCAATTCAGCGATCACGGACCTTTTGGTCGGCACGGTTTTGCCCGGAAATCCGAGTGGATGCCCGATTTCGAACACGGGGCACTCACGCTCCAACCAACCGACGAAACACTCGCCGACTGGCCCCACGCTTTCGAGCTCGCGATTCGACCGGTTCTTACCGAAACGTCTCTGGCAATCGAATTACACATCACAAATCCCGGGTCGGAACCGATCTCGTTTCAGGCGGCTCTGCACACTTATCTGAAAATCAGCGACCACACAAAGGTCACGATCACCGGACTGGAGGACCTCGATTTTCAGGATGAAACGACCGGAAAACTCATCCCCGCAGATCAGACACCGATCGCTTTGGGAGAGGAAATCGACCGTGCCTATTTTCAATCGAACGGAACGGTCGTGCAGATGAACGATGGAACTCACGAGATTGAAATCACCTCCGGGGCCTTCCACGATACCGTAATTTGGAATCCGGGACCGGACCATGGCATCGGCGATCTCCCCGCGACAGACTGGCAGCAGTTTGTCTGTATCGAGGCCGCTAGAATCCAGCCCAACCGAATCATCGAGCCCGGCAAAAATTGGATCGGCCTCCAGCGGCTCGAGGTGAAATAGCAGCCCCCCGATTCACTTATCCCGAGGCAAACGGTACAGGGTACAATTTGCGACTGTACCCTGTACAATCCGATTCCGTACCGGGTACAAACTTTTTTGGACATAAAATGGCCATAAAAATCGCGGTGCAATATCGACTTGTTGCTCTTGAGCTAAAACGCATATTCCTGCCGAAATGCCGATTTCCCGCACTGAAATTGTACTCATTTGCCTTTTGTTCACCTCGTTGCTGCGGGCCGATCAAAGCGATCATTATTTTGATAAAATCGAACCGATCCTGATCGAATACTGTTTCGACTGCCATGGCGACAACGTGGCGAAAGGTGATTTTTCACTCGATGAGTTTGATCCCGACGATCTCGAGTCCCATCTCAAAGATCACGGCCACTGGCTCACCATCTGGGAAAATGTCCGTTCGGATATCATGCCACCATCCGATAAGCCACTCCCTTCCGTCGCGGAGAAGCGGCAACTGATGGAATGGATCGAGAAAGAAGTTTTCCGCCTCGATCCCAATAACCCCGATCCCGGTCGCGTCACAGTTCGTCGCCTCAACCGTCAGGAATACCGCTACACGATCAGAGACCTGTTCAGCTTCGAATTCAACACCAGCGAGTTCTTTCCCGCCGATGACACCGGCCACGGTTTCGATACCATTGGCGACGTGCTGAGCATGTCCCCGCTTGTCACTCAAAAATATCTCGACGCCGCTCAGGAGATCGTATCCAAAGTCGTAGTGACCGATTCCGTGATTCCCGAAACCTCCTACTGGTGGAACCAATTCAAAGCCGAGTCCGACAAAAAGCACCACAAACAGGTCAGATTCGACAGCCCCGGAAAACACCTCCGGGAATTCTCCGTAAGTCATCCCGGCGAATACGAAATGGAACTGGTCTACGCCATCCCCAACGCATCCGATGAAACTGACAGCACCGCCCACGTCATCGTTTCCAATAATGGAACGGAAATCATTCGGAAAAATCTCGCCTGGGGAGACACCCAATGGACCCGGGTGAAACAGAAAGTGAAACTCGGCGAGGGAAAACAGGTGCTCTCCATCGCAATCGAACCACACGGCAAGCCCGCTGAAGGCCAGAACACTCTTACTTTAAAACCGGAACGGATCGTTCTGACCGGGCCTCTCGACGGCAGCCACAAAGTTTATCCGGGCAACTACAAACGAATCTTCATCGACGGGCCACCACCGGAAGACGAAGCTAACCAACTCTCCTATGCCGAAAAACTGATCAAACACTGGGGCCTCCGCATCCTCCGACGCCCCGTTTCAGACGAACGACTTCAAAAGCTGATCGGCATGCAGAAATCCCTGCAAAAAAGCGGACTCGGTTTCGAAGAAAGCTTTGGGCAATGCCTCACTGCGATGCTGGCTTCGCCAGGTTTCATCTTCCGTTCCGAATCTCAACCCGAGCCGAACAACCCATCGAACGTCGTCCCGATCGACGAATTCGCCCTCGCCTCACGACTTTCCTATTTTCTCTGGTCGTCGACACCGGACCAGAAACTGCTCGATTTCGCCGCAAAAGGTGAACTTCGGAAAAATCTCGATGCCGAAATCGATCGCCTCCTCAAGGACAGTAAAGTGATTCGTTTTATCGAAAATTTCACCGGGCAATGGCTCCAGACCCGCGATATCCACAACGTTAACATTAGCGCGCGTCGCGTCCTAAAGACCAACGATTCAAAACTCGCCGATAAATATTATAACTACAACACCCGGAGAGCGATGAAGGACGAACTTCACCTGCTTTTCTCCCACATTCTAAAAGAAAACCGCCCCGTGCTGGAGTTTCTCACCGCCGACTACACCTTCGTCAACGAATCCCTCGCCTTTGCCTACGGCATCCCGAACATCAAAGGGTCGAAAATGCAGAAAATCTCACTTCCCGCCAACAGCCCCCGGGGCGGCATCCTCGGCTCCGGCGGGTTTCTCACCGTCACCAGTAACCCGACAAGAACCTCACCGGTAAAGCGGGGACTGTTTGTTCTCGAACATCTTCTCGCCACCCCCGCCCCACCAGCTCCGGAAGACGTCCCCACACTGGAATCGCAAAAGAAAAAGGAGGGTAAGGACCTCACCATGCGAGAACTCATGGAAATTCACCGCAAAGAGGCGCAGTGCGCGAGCTGCCATCAGCGGATGGATCCCATCGGGCTCGCCCTCGAAAATTTTAATGCCATCGGCGGATGGCGAGACGAGGAAAATGGCACCCCGATCGATGCCGCCGGCAAGCTGGTGACCGGCGAAAGCTTCAGCAATGCGAAGGAACTCTCTCACATCCTCGCCTCCGGCCGGAGCAAAGACTTTTACCGCTGCCTGACTTCCAAATTACTCACCTACGGCCTTGGCCGCGGCGTGGAATTCTACGATGCGCCAACCATCGATCAAATCGTGGCGTCCCTCGAATCCGGGGACAACCGGTTTCAAAGCTTAATCAGGGCCGTAATTCACTCCGCCCCGTTTCAGAAGAGACGCGGCGATCAAAGTCACTAATCAACAACACCAGAAAAATGAATCGTCGACACATCTTAAGAGCTATCGGAGCATCGGTAACCCTGCCGGTTTTCGAATCAAATTTCGCAAAAGTAGCAGCCGCCTCAAAAGCCGCCGGAATGGGAGTGACCGCCTCCGGAGCCCCGCTGCGGATGGCCTACCTGTATGTTCCGAATGGTGTGAATGTCGAGAAATGGCAATCCTCGGTGAGTGAAGACGGCTCCCTCAAACTCGGCGAAACGCTCCAGCCACTCAATGCGCTGAAAGATCGCATTCAGGTGCTAAACAAACTGGAGCATAAAAACGCGACCGCCGGACCTGACGGTGCCGGGGATCATGCCCGTGCCAACGCCGCTTTTCTCACCGGCACCAGGCCCCGCAAGACATCGGGCGCCAATATCCAACTCGGAATTTCAGCCGACCAGATACTGGCCAATCACATCGGACACCTCACAAGACTTTCCTCGCTGGAACTCTCTTGTTCGCCCGTGCGACGCTCCGGGAACTGTGATTCCGGGTATTCCTGCGCTTATCAATACAATTTGTCCTGGAGATCCGATACCACTCCAATGACACCCGAAACCGACCCCCGGCACGTGTTCGAACGACTTTTCGGAGTCGGGACCGGTGCCGAGCGGCAAAAAAATCTTCAGCGGCGCCGTGTGCAGCAGCAATCGATCCTCGACTACGTGCTTTCCGATGCCAAAGGGCTTCACAAAAGCATGGGCTACACCGACCAGCAAAAACTGGATGAGTACCTGACCGGAGTCCGCGAAGTGGAGAAACAGATCGAAAAAGCAGAGCGCTTTCCCTTGCCCGATCCGGGTCGCGAAGCGCCCGAAGGGATCCCTTCTGACCGCCAGGAATACGTCCGCCTCATGGCCGACATGATGGTTCTGGCCTTCCAGACCGACTCGACCCGCGTCATCTCCATGTTAATGGCCAACGACGGAGATAACCGCTCCCACAAACAAATCGGTATTGCCGAAGGCCACCACACCCTCTCTCATCACAAGAGCAATCCTGATACCCTCGCCAAAATCGCCAAAATCGATCATTGGTATATCGAACAGCTTGCCTACTTTCTTCAGAAAATGGAGCAGACCAAAGATGGTGACGGTAAATCCATGCTCCACAATTCCATGATCGTCTACGGATCGGGTATATGTGACGGCAACCGCCATAACCACAATAATCTTCCGGTGATTCTTGCTGGAAGCGGAGGAGGAACGCTGAAAGGAAACCAACTCATAACCCAGACCGCCGACACCCCGATGGCGAATCTTTTTCTCAATCAATTCGATTTGATGGGGCTACCCAAACAGGAGCGATTTGGCGACTCAACCGGCCGTCTCAAAGGGATCTGACAAGTTACTAGCGGCTGACTAAATCCTCTGTAACTCGTTCACTAGATTCTCGGAAGATCATTTCGATAGGTCGTCGAGACACGCTCCCCCCGTTTTACTCCTCGATGCCCGTTGACAGCTAAACCCTATAGTGTTCAATTGTAACGCATTGAAAGATAAACCGAAAGTGGCTGAATTCTTCGCAGGGAGCGGGCTTGTTACAGAAGGCCTGCGCCATGATTTCGATGTTGTTTGGGCCAACGATATTTCGATCAAAAAGAAAAATCATTACTGCCAGAATTTTGGAGAAGATTCATTCGTCCTATCAAGCATATCGGATATTACAGGAGCCACGGTTCCAAAAGTCGATCTTGTTTGGTCAAGTTTTCCGTGCCAAGACTTATCTTTGGCCGGAAAAATGCGGGGCATGCAAGGAACCAGAAGCGGTATGTTCTGGGAATGGCTTAGAGTTCTCGATGAACTGCCTGTGGCCCCAAACGTAATTTGCCTCGAAAACGTACCCGGCCTCCTATCCGCAAGGGATGGAAATGATTATAAAATAATCCATAGAGAACTACGAAACCGTGGTTTCGCCGTTGGCTCAATTCTCCTTGACGCCCTTGAATGGGTTCCTCAATCGAGAAAGAGAATATTTATTATCGCCGTCAAAGCGTCTTTAGACTCCTCAATTTTTCAGGACATCGAACCCAACTGGGCTCACCCACCTAAACTTGTGAAAGTGTGCAGGGAACTTGAGAGAAATATTTGGTGGAAGATTCCCTACCCTGAAAATAGGGGTAAGACCCTGTCAGATATTATTGAATGGGATGCTCCAACCTTTCCAAAAGATAAAACCGAGAATCTTTTGAAACTGCTTCCAGAAAGTCATCGAAATACGATGGAAGAAATCGCATCTATTTCAAAACAAATGGTATTTCCCGGATATCGCCGAACACGAAACAGAAAACAAACTTTGGAATTGCGATTCGACAATATTTCAGGGTGCCTCCGCACAGCTGAAGGTGGAAGCAGTCGACAGTTTTTAGTTATATGGAAATCAAACAAATGGTCTTCACGCCTTCTTACTAGTCGCGAAGCAGCCCGTTTGATGGGAGCTCCCGATTCGTATAAGCTTTCCGAAATTTATAACGACGCTTATACCGCTATGGGCGATGCAGTCGCCGTCCCTGTGGTGAAACACCTTTCAAAACACCTTCTAAAGCACTTGTCTCAAAATATACCAACCCTACAAAATGTTACTACAGAAACTCCGAAATTTTGCCTCCAAGCATGATTTTCTTTCTGGTAAAGGTTCTCTCTGCGTAGCCCTAGTAGTTACGAGAATAGCTGTTGAGAAAGGATTACCGTTAGACCCAGATTCTCTACTCACCAAAGCAAAAGGGCAAGTAAGGGGCCTTGGAAGAAGCGGCGTCCAAAAAATTCTGAAAGATTACGGCATAACGAAAACACTCGCAGCCGAAGGCGGTCGGACGAGTCGGGGCAGTATCGAAAACATGCAAGAATATGTTAAGTTTCTCAACCAAATCGAAGACTTTGCTGATCTAAATATAGTTGAGTCTTGGTGGATTGAAAGAGTCCGCGATTATTTCAATGCGTCACCATTGAAATTGAAAGTCGATTCCGGTACATCTCTAAGAAGTTGCGTCAGGTCAGTATTCACCGAAGCCGTAAAACGGCAATCGGAATCGCATGGAAGCACGATCGTAGGCGCGGTTATGCAGCATTTGGTAGGAGCAAAACTATCCGTCCTTTATCCGGACAATGAAATTGAAAACAACGGGTATTCAGTAGCCGACGCTCCTACAAACAGACCTGGAGATTTTTTGATTGGGGATTGCTCTATCCATGTCACGACCGCTCCATCTCCAGCCTTAATTGAGAAGTGTCAAAACAACATAAATCAAGGCCTAAGCCCCTTGGTAATTTCCAGCAAAGAGGGTGCCGGAATGGCAGAGAATCTTGCTTCAAATCATGGCTTAGAAAAACGAATCGATGTTTTGGACATCGAACAGTTTCTTGTCGCTAACCTGTTTGAATGGACAGGCTTCCAAGGACAAGCCCGAAAGGAGTCGTTTCAGAATTTGATCAGCAAATACAACCAAATAGTCTCCGAATGCGAAACTAACCCTAGCCTTCAGATCATGCTTTCGTAGCCCATTTCTCCAATCGAAAATGACTCCAGCAGTGCTGGATGATCTCCATTAGGCGATTAAGAGCCCCTCCCATTCACTAACACAATTTTACCTCTTCTTAGATTTCGTCGAAGGTGACCAGCTTAGTCACGACAATTCCAGGTGTAAAGGTCCGTTAAGTAAGTTCCGATAAACCCACCAAGCGGCTGATCATTTTGATGCAGCAGATAATTTCGATTCGCCGATCATCGCGGTTGGCCTCCGGATCCGAGCCATCTCAAAAACCACGTGAATCCGTCATCTCGGGAGAAATATGAAGAAATGGCAATAAAACGTTTGGAAGTTTCCAAATCATGAACTAGTATCGCCGCCCCGCACAAAAGAGTGCAGGGCTCAAAACCGCGACCATCGCAGCTTTGGGAA
>JARGPI010000023.1 GCA_029213005.1 Verrucomicrobiales bacterium | reverse complement strand
TCATTTCTTCACCGGCTACCATCTGATCGGGCCTCCAGCCCTTTTTGCTGCCAAAGCCAGGTGCAAAATGTTTGACCCTGCACTGTTTAAAAAATTTGAGAAATTTTTCACTACCAACCCAAATTCACCAACTATGCAACGCCCGGGCGAGTAAATTGCGCGTCATCGCAATGACCCGCTCGTCCGGTCCGTGGGGACGCGAAAAATGCGAATACGGAACCCAGTGCCCCGGAGGCGACGCAAGTCCCTGAGACCAGAATATCGTCGACGCATTGAAGACAACATTCCCCTTCGGCCCCGGGAAGATAACCGAGCTGTAGGCGCCCTCCCGAACGCCCCCGGCCCAGACTTTTCCTGCAGCCAGAATTTCGAGATCTTCACGCTCCGGATCCGGCTCGCCGTGATGCTCCCAGCCGACCAGCCCGGGAATAGAATCCCCTTCCGCCATTCCGGTTCCTCCGAAAACCCAGTGCCCGGGATTCCGACAGGTCCAATCACCCCCGCCGTTAAACGGCACAACCGACCGCACCCCCATGATTTTCCGTTCATCCGGAGCGGTGCTTTGCAGTGCCCCCAGAATCCCCGCGTAGGAATCAGTTTCATCCTGCCGGAGTTCGCCGTAACAACCTTTCCGCTCGATGATTCGATTGGGCACTCCCTTTGCGGAAGCCGAAAACGGCGAATCGATAAAGACCGAATTTCCGCACAACCACAGCACGTTCATCCCCGCATCGATCGCCTGCTGAACCGTGCGAAATTGCCGTACATCCCAGTATTCATCATGCCCGACACTGAGAAACACATCCGCCCCATCAATGGCGGACCGATCGACGAGGTCGGAATTGGACACGTAGCTGACGGAATAACCCTCCTTCTCCAGCCAGAAGCAGAGGGGAAACTCCCAGAGCAAAAATTCACCGGACCCGATCGAGAGCGGATTATCGGTAATCTGCACATATTTTCCATAGGGACGGTCAAAACTCACCGCCACACCGGGGGCCTGAGCTCCATCCGGGTTGGTATAGAGCGACTCATTCACCGGCCAGCGATTGTAAGCCTGCCAGGTGTTATCACTCACCTGAAAAACGACCGAAGCAGGCTTCCGGGATCGGACCACGAAAATCACATAACTCTGCCAGTACGGCTCCGACTCCGTTTCCGGAACGGTGGTGAGTTTCCCCAGGTAGACTCCGCTCTGCCAGTCATCGGGAGTCACCAGCGATGTCGACTCCTCCCACTGACATTCCCGAAGCCGCTTTTCCCCCATTTCCGGAACGGGCTGTTCCTGTCCCTCGAGGGGCCCGAGTCGCTTCAAATGACGACCTCCGGTGCCTCCGTAATACCCCATCCGATAGAGATCGAGGGTGAACTCCCGGGCCGGACGCGTGCTCACATAAAACGCAATTTCCTCCCCCGGTAACACCGATTGGCGCGAGGCATAACCTTCGATCAGCGAGGTCCGGTAGTTTCCTTCGTTGATCTTCACCCGGGTCAACTGCCAGTCTGTCGTCCCCGCTTTCCGGTTTTCAATTGCGGTCGGGGATCCTTCCCCCGCATCGGACTTCAGGACCGGCAGCGTAAGCCCCGGCGCAGACTGAATAAATTTTCTCCGGGAAGGACTCATCAACAAAATCTTGGGTCTAAATTGAATAGCACTGCAAAACCTCACGTCTTATTCCCGGAGATTAAAGAGGCGTAAATCATAATTTGTTCCTCCCAAAGAAACACACACAGAAAAATGAAATCGACGCAGCCCGCGAGGGCTGCGTTTTTTCGTGACGAAGATTTGGCGTTGAATTTGAGCGTAATCGTTTAGACTGAGCGTCAATTTACCATGTCCGAACCCAGCCAATACCCAGTTAAGCACCCGTGGAGATCGTTAATCGGTGTTCTCATCGTCCAGGCGCAGAACGCTTTTAACGACAACTTCATGAAAATCATCCTCATTTCCCTCGCCGGGGCGGTGGCGAAGGGTGAGTTTATCGGTGATCACGCCCAACGGGTTTTCTCGGCGTTTATCCCTCTTGCGTTCATCCTCTTTTCTCCGCTCGCCGGTTATCTCTCGGACCGGTATTCCAAACGTAGCGTCCTGTTCTGGTGTGTCGTGGCCCAGCTGGTCATTCTGGTTCTCACCGTCCTCGGATTAAAAATGGAAAACCTCTGGGTCGCCGTTTTCGGACTCTTTTTCCTTTCACTCCAGTCGACGTTCTTCAGTCCCGCAAAACAGGGTATCCTCAAAGAGCTGGTCGGCTCCCGGAAACTGACCTTCGCCAACGGCTTCCTCCAGATGCTGACGATGCTCGCCATTCTCGGCGGTATTTATCTCGGCGGAAACTGGTTCGGCACCCTGAGCAACTCCGGCAAAAGCGAATGGTCAGCGGCGATGCTCCCCATTCTCGCAATCGGAGCGGTAGCCGCACTACCGCTACTTCTGAATGCTGTCGTCGACCGGACCCCCGCTCATATCTCTACTAAATTTGAGCCCTCGATTCTCTTCCGTCACTTTACCTACCTGAAGGATCTCTTTAACGGTAAAGCAATGACCCGGTCCGCCCTCGGAATTGCCTACTACTGGCTCCTCGCCACCTTCGTCGGCGTCGTACTTTTCGATTTTGGTAAAATGCTGCACCCCGACAAGCCCGGCGATGCCGCGATCGAATCCTCCAACATTTTCGCCCTGATCGGTATCGGGTTGATGGTCGGAAGTATCCTCGTTTCCAACATCAGTAAAAACGGTGTCAAACTCACACTGGTCCCCATCGGCGGCATCGGACTAGCCGCCGGCACCGCCTGCACCGGCCTAATCACCCCCGGGACGCTCGGGTTCTATGCGGGATTTGTCACGGTGGGATTTTTCGGCGGCTTCTTCCTCGTGCCTCTCAGTTCCTTCCTTCAGGATGTCGCGCCTAACGAAAAACGGGGCCGGATTCTTGGAGCCTCCGCCGTATTCACCTCCCTCACCAGTCTCGCCGCGATCGCTATATCAATCATCTTCACCAAGATGGATTTGAAGCTGAGTCACCAGATGCTTTTCTTCGTCATACCAACCTTACTCATTACCTGGTATGTTTCCGCTTTGATTAAATATCAAAAAGAAGCGACAGTTCCCGAAATTTAATGAGTTACCTCATCCGGCTTTTCTTTCGCTTACTTCTCCTTCCCTGGTTTCGGCTCTTTTATCGGGTTCGTCGCATCGGCACGCAAAACGTGCCGTCCTACGGAGGCGTCTTACTCCTGCCCAATCACATCACCTATATCGATGCTTTTATCTACTACCTCGCATCACCCCGCCCGGTTCGCTATGTCGTAGTCGATAAGTATGTCAAATACCCCGCATTCGGATGGTTTATGAAGTTATTCCGGGCCATCCCGATCGACCGGAACAGCCCCCGCGACGCCCTCACCAAATCGATCGACGCATTGAAGAAGGGCGATGCGGTCTGCCTCTTTCCTGAAGGGGGCCTCACCCGGACCGGACTGATTAACGATCTGAAGAAAGGCTGCGAAGTGATTGCGCGACGGTCAGACTGCCCGGTCGTTCCGGTCTACACCGATGGGCTCTGGGGATCGATCTTTTCCTTTGAGCGCGGGATCTACTTCAAAAAGTGGCCCAACAAATTTCCCTGCCCTACCCAGGTGGCCTTTGGTGAGCCGATCCCGCCAGAAGAAGCCTCCACCAAACGAATCTTCGAAGGCATGCTCGCCGCGTCGGTCGATGCCTTCAACGCCCGGCGTTGTTTCGAGGAAAATCTGGAGACCGCCGTCATCGAATCGTTGAAAACGGAACGCCGGAAAAACTTCAGCTTCGAATACGCGAAAAACCCGCGACGCTGGTCCCGCGCGGAGTTCCTCGGAATGGCGATTTCAATCGCCCGTCGCTGGATCAACAATCCGCCCGACGATCGCCAGCGGATCGGTATTCTTTTGCCTCCGGGTCCCTTCCCCGGTGTGATCAATCTGGGCCTTTTCCTCGCGGGAAAAACTCCCGTCAGCCTGCCCTTCAACCTCCGCCCTGACGAAGTCGAGAAACTGGCTCTCCGCATGGAGGAACTCGGGATCCGGACCGTGATCACCTCCAAAGCCTTCATGCCCCACCTGATCGATTTCTGGCGGGGAGACGAAGGGCGCTTCATCGATATCCAGACCGAATTGACCTCTCCCGGCCGTATCATCCTGAGCCAGGAAAAACTCTTCGGCATCACCGAACCCGCCTGGTTCACCAAATGGCGCCTCGAAATCAATCAGCGGGATAAACACCGCGAAGCCATCGGTCTGATTGAGTCGCCGGATCAGGAACCGGTCTTCCTGAGTTCCCGCGAAATCTATCGCAACGCCATGCAGATCATGTCCGCTGACTTTGTGAGGAAGGAAGATACGATCCTTAGCGAAGCCCCGATGAACTCCATCGTCGGCCAAATGATGCAGCTCTGGGTTCCGATTTTGAACAAAGGCCGCACCGTCTGTCGCGCCTATTCAGTGAGAGAGGACTCCCAGTTACTCCGCGCCCTCGCCGAAGGGCAAAACGCCGATTTGATGGTCGGAGACATGAATTTCTACAACGATATTGACCGCATCTTCGATCTACCCAATCTCCGCTTCGGTATGGTTTTCGATGACGAGGCCGATACCAAACATATCGAAACCCGGGAGCAGGAAATCAAAATCCCGCTCGCCAAATGCTGGTCCCACGCCGGGCGCGTCGTCGCGCTGGGTCGGCCGCCCGAGAATGTCCAACTACCACCCCATGTGCAGCCGCAGATGACCCGGAAACACGGCACCGCCGGTCGCTTTCTTCCCGGCATCGCCGCCAAGGTGGAAGACGATGAACTCTTCCTCAGATTCTCACCAACGCCTCCCGGACAATTTGACGAATGGATTTCCGCCGGAAAAGGCCACTATATCGATGAAGAAGGCTTTGTGGTGCTACCGGAGGCGTTATAGAGAAACCACTCCGGTCACTATCTAAAAAGTAACCGTCAACGGCCACCCCGGAACGGCAGTATCCTCGCGGGGTTCCAGTGCTTCATCAAGAGGATGGAACTCCAGCGTGATCGATTTCTCTACCTGATTAAATATTACCATACCGAATCCGTTCACCCCGTTAGCAACGCCTTTTACGGTCATTTTATTACCAAAACGATCGAGATACTGACCGGTATACTCCGGTGCTCCGGCAGCGCGGTTTTCACCCGGTTCGGCAGGATTCCATCGCCGCCCGGTGTGAGACGAAAAGGCCGGTAGAGAATAGGAAACCGGTCCGTCGTCCCACTGCTCCCGACCATGCCGGAACAAAGTTCCGAGGTGCACATCGCCATGAATCATCACCGCCGGCGCATCTCCGATCGCCGCGAGCGCCCGGTTTCTTCCCGACTGGGGCCACCCGTTTGAATCCAGATCAGCGGAATCCGGTGAATACATCGCAATATGAGCCCAGGGAGACTGGGACAGAACCGCCCCCATAGAGCCACTGGCCTTGAGCTCCTTTGACCATTTGGCAAGGAACGCTTCCTGCTCCGCTCCCAACAATTGCAAATCCTCGCGATCCAGTTGGGTGCAGTCAAACTCCGCATCCCTCACCACTTCGATTGCAGGACGTTTCCGCCACCGCTCAGTAAAATTTTTGCCCACAATCGCTTCGGAAATCACCTCTGACGGTGGACTTTTAAACTTCCGGTCTTCCAGTATCGCGAAACGTACTCCGCCGTATTCGAGTCCCGTGTAGTAGGCAAAGATACCGTCACCGTGGGGACCTTTGT
This sequence comes from Verrucomicrobiales bacterium, assembly GCA_029213005.1. GTDB lineage: Bacteria > Verrucomicrobiota > Verrucomicrobiia > Verrucomicrobiales > DEV007 > Arctic95D-9. The sequence goes on along the minus strand of JARGPI010000023.1, from coordinate 108,891 downwards.
TTACCGCATCCGGCAATACACCGGTCTGGGTAAACTCCACGGCATTCACCCAGTTGGGATGACAGCGATACCCACCGGTCGTTCGCTCCCCCGTCATTCTCAGGCAACCGTTACCCCACAAATCGTTAGCATAGACATCGTGATCATCCGTGATCATGATACTGGGACGATCTTTGAGTAAATCACGGAAAGCCGCTCCGAACCTTCGGTATTTACTCAGGTAATTCACCATTCCATCCGGCACATCCTCCGAATTCACCGCGATCCAGGCTTTACTATCATAATCGCTTTCATAGATTTGATCGCCCGAGAAATAGACCAGGTCCGGATCCAGTTCGATCATCTTTTCGACCGACTTTTTCCAGGGCCATCCCCTGTCTTTCAAACAGGAGACCCCCATCATCCGCAATGCGGTCCCCGCAGTCGGTTCCGCCCGGAACACACCTTCAAGTAGAGAATCCCCACAAGTGACCCGGTATCGCTGAGCCCGATGTCGCGGCCATTCCCGCATCTCGAAAAGGGCCGTCGACGCCAGCGTATACATCTGCTGCGAGCCGACCTGCTGCCATTCCCCCTCCTCCCGTTCCAGCCACAGCGTCACCAGCTCCGAAACCGGTTCCGTGGGCGACGCATCGAGATGAACCATCAGCTTCATCGTATCGAGATGCTGGCAATACTGAGTCCAGAGAATCTCCGTCGCCGGCAAAACGCCCGAAAACATCGAAAAAACCACAAGAAATGCCGGTAAAACCCCACGAAACGCCTTGAACATCGCAATAACTATAACGCTTTACCATAAAAACCAAAACGTTTTACGTTCCATTAACCGTTGGGAACCTGAATCGTGAAATCACGCCAAAAGCAACCCATGACAGAATGTGCTTATTGGAGACAGTTAGAAGTTTTCGCTAAAATGGCTCTCTCATGAAATCCTTGTTACCCATTGTTTTGCTTCTTTTTCCTGTGGCTTACCCCGCGCTTGCAGCGGACTGACCGAATTGGCGCGGCCCCAATTATGACGGGATCTCGACTGAGACGATTGAGCTAGTCGGAGAGACATCGACCCTGCCGGTATTGTGGCGGCAATCGGTGGGGACCGGCTTCAGTTCCGTTTCGGTAGTGGGAAACCGGGTCGTTACGATGGGTAATCAAAACGAAAAAGATACGGTCTGGTGCCTCGACGCCACTTCCGGTGAGGTTCTCTGGAAACACAGTTACAACTGTCCTCTCGATCCTCTATATTACGAAGGCGGGCCGGGAGGTACGCCGACCATTCATGATGGCTCGGTCTATACTTTAAGCAAAAAAGGGCACGCTTTCCGACTGGACCTCGAAACGGGGGAAATTATCTGGCAACGCGTCTTGATCAAAGATCACGAGTTCGCTTTACCGGAATGGAGCTTCGCCTGCTCACCGTTCATTGTGAATGACAAAGTACTATTAAATGTGGGCCGCCCCGGTGTAGCCCTGTCACTGAAAAACGGCGAAACGCTCTGGATGTCATCAACCGAAACATCGGGATATGCGACTGCCGTCCCCTATCACAATCAACACCTCCTGTTTTCTGCAAAAGCCCTCATCGCAATCGATGCCGACACCGGAAAGACCGCCTGGCAATACCCCTGGAAATCAAGTCGCGATGTCAATGCGGCGGATCCCATTGTGGTCGACAACCAAATTATAGTTTCCTCAAGTGCCAACACTTCGTTGTTACAACTCGTTGATGGCAAACCGGAAGAACAATGGAAGCAGCGGGACCTGAAATGGTATTTCAATCCGGGCGTTGTGATCGATGGATATGTGTACTCACTGAATGGAACCACCCACCGCCCTACCGAATTGGTGTGCACTGACCTGAAGACCGGTGATACAGTCTGGAGCAAAGAGGGCTATGGGAGTGGCGGAGTGGTCGCAGCGGATGATATCGTGATCGTGTTTGATCAGGGGGAACTGCTACTGTTTAAAGCCAGTCCGGAAAAGTTTGAAAGCTTGCATCGCCAAAAAGTTCTCGAGGGAAAATGCTGGACTGCCCCCGCAATCGCAAATGGCAAAATCTATTGCCGAAACGCCGCCGGAGATCTCGCCTGCGTGGATGTGAGAACACCGTAAGTCCGGATCGCAATTTGCCCGGGATAGCTGAAGGCCAATCTTATTTCAGAATGGTATTCAGTGTGAGCACGACGTAGCTGGTGACGAGCACGGGATCCTTCTCCATCCAGCGACCGTTTTCGCTCGCCCACGATCCATCGGGACGTTGCAGAGACAGGAGTTTTGCCGCCAGATCTTTCCGCCAATTGATGGCCTTTCCTTCGCCGGTCGTAAGGACATCTATTCCGGCTGCGTTGAGTGCTTTGGCCATCACGAAGTAATAGTAAAACAAGCCCTGCTCCCCCTGTCCCGGATTTTCTTCGAGAGTGTAGTGGTCTGACAACCAGTCTACCGCAGCCCGGATCCTCGGATCGTCTTTGCCCACTTCGGCATAAATCAGGCTGAGCAGCCCGGAGTAAGTCATGGTTCCATAACTATGGGTTCCGCTGGAACTACCGGTCGGTGTATAGGTGAAACCTCCTTTATCTTTCGGCTCCTCGCTAACCCAGTCAGCGGGATTGGACGACTTCAGATTTTGACAGCGGGTCACGAAGTCAATCGCCGCATCCCAGTCCAGCTCGGCACCCCCCGGGTTTTCGGCGGCCTGCTTCCGATAGAGAGCGAGAGACTCGAGGGCAAAAACGGTGTTGTCGAGATCAGGGCGACTCCTCTCGCCGGTCGGTTCATACCCAAAACCACCCGTTTCACTTTGACCATCGATCAGGTAATTTCGGGCCGTCTCAATTAAATCACGGTCCTGCGGATTTCCGGCGTGGAGCAAGGTCGTCAACGCGATCGATGTGTTGTAGTGACTCAATCCTTTTCGATAGATTCCCCCATCGTCCTTCGCACTGCTGCGAATAAACTCGATCCCTTGACTGACCACAGCCTGACCGGCCTCATCCAAGCCCGGAGTGAGCAAAAACGATTGGACTGCTAAACCGGTCAGCCCCGGATAATCCGGGGTGGACCAGAAGCCGCCGGGATCTTGAGTTTTGGCGAGAAACGCCAGTCCCTTGTCGATCGCGGTCATTATATCGGCTTCAGCGGCTGGTATGGATTCCTCCGATCGAAGGGTTGTGATACAGAAAAGCGAAATCAAATATACCGGAAAAATTGGAATGAAATATTTCATAATCTGATAGGAAATCACAGGATCCGATAGAACTATTTTCGTTCCGGGTAAAACGCTTTTCCGGACGAGCTACCGGCTGAACAAAGGCTGTCCAGCAGGTGAATAAATTCTGTTCAGCGACGCTTCTCCACCAGATCCTCAAATATACCAAAGGCCGCTGGAAGGAGCAACAGGATGACACAGGTTGACACCAGAGTTCCAACGCCCAGAGAGATCGCCATAGGAACGAGAAACCGGGCCTGTGTCGAGGTTTCAAAAATCATTGGACCCAACCCGAGGAAGGTCGTGATCGCAGTCAGTAAAATAGGACGAAACCGGCGCAGGGCAGATAGACGCGTCACTTCTTCCGCTGGGTCACCCCGGTCAATATAGCGATTCCGGGTCACGGCGACGACAAAGGCTCCGTTTACTACCATTCCACAGAGAGCGATCATTCCGAACACACTGAAAATACTCAACTCATGACCCAAAAGTTCATGACCGACAACCGCCCCGGCGAGGCTCCACGGGATCGTCAGTAAAACAATCGCCGCCTGAACATAACTCCGCAACAGTGCGGCCATAATGACATAGATAGCCGCTACCGCCGCGATCAAACCATTCAGTAACGATCTCATCGCATCGCGCTGTTCCCTCTGCTCACCTTCAAAGGAATACCGTAACCCGGGATAACGGGCCAGTATTTCAGGTAACTCCTCTTTTGCAAAAGCTGACAGCACGCGATTACCGGTGGTGACTCCGGCGATCACGTTCGCTGTGACATTGACGACCCGTCCCCCATCGACCCGTTCAATCCGGACCGGGGCGCGGGTTTCTGTAATCGCGGCGGCCTGAGCCAGCGGAATCTCCCCGCCGCCGGGGGCCCGAATTAGCAATTGCTCGATTCCGCTCATGGAACGGCGGTCTTCCTCGGGAAGTCGCACCATCACCCGGACTTCCTGACGATCCCGCGGCTGTCGGAGGGCTTCGGCCCCGTAAAAGGAGTGGCGGATCTGCTGCCCAAGAATCCGCGCGGTGATACCCATACTGCGTCCCTCGGGTTTGATTTCGAAATTGAGCTGCGGCATTTCTCTACCGAAACTTTTCCGGATATCTTTGACTCCGGGATACCGCTCTACCGCTGCCGCCACTTCGTCTGCCGCATGTCGCAGTGTTTCCAGATCGGGATGAGCCAGTTGGATATCGACTTCGGCCTCGCCACCGGGGCCGAAGAGCCAGTCGAAAAAGAGCGACTCCAGATCGGGTATAATCCCGATTTCCTCGCGCCAGATATCAACAAACTGTGACGCGGTGATGACACGCTGACTTTGCGGCACCAGCACGACACTGACTTCCCCGGTGTTACTGCCACTCTCTGCGACTTCGGCAAAGAAACCGATCAGTATATCTTTCTCCCCGGTCTTTTCGATAGCCCGACGGGCCGCCGCTTCAATCGCGAAAACCACTTCACGGGTCCGGTCGACCGGAGTGCCGGAAGGCAGCTCGATCTCGGCCTGAACAAAGTCAGTCTCGATTGCGGGGTTAAATATAAAATCCATCCTCCCACTGGAAATCCAGGCGGCTACGATCACGAGAGCCGCCGCAAATACGACGATCGTGAGGTAACGAAATCGCAGCGCCAATTCCAGGATTGGGCGATAGGCATTCTCCATCCAGACATCAATCCTTTCTCTCAACCGGGACTGGCGATCATCGAAGCGACCGAACCAGGTCTTTTTCTTTCCTTCGACTTTCCGGCTGTGAGCAAGGTGGGATGGCAATATCAATAGACATTCGACCAGTGAAACGACGAATACCGCAATCACCACTGCGGGAAGGATTTCGAAAAACTGACCGATCTCGCCGGGAACAAAAAGGAGCGGGAGAAAGGCGATGATATTAGTCGAGACCGCAAAAAGCACCGGGACCGTCATCTGCTGAACTCCGGCAACGGCCGCATCGCGACGCGACATCCCCTCCGACATTTTGTGAAAGATATCTTCACCAACTACTACGGCATCATCCACCACAATCCCCAGTGTGATAATGAAGCTGAACAACGAGATCATATTGATACTCGCATCCATCACCGGCATCAAAACGAGGGAACCGAGAATCGATACCGGAATCCCTATCGCAGTCCAGAAAGCGACCCGGAGTTCCAGAAAAAACCCCAACGCAATCAGCACCAGTAACAAACCGGTCGCTCCGTTTTTAATCAGTAGACTGACCCGCTCTTTATAGTCATCGGACCGGTCCCGGGAGAGACGAATATTTACCGAAGGCGGAAGATTGGGCCTTTGCTTCTCAATAAAACGTCGCACGGCTTTTGCGACCTCGAGAGGCGGTTGAGTTTCTGAGGAAAATACCGCAAGTGAGACGGCCCGCTGTCGATCAAAATAGTTCTCGCGCTCCGCCTCCTCAAAGCCGTCTTCGATCGTCGCGATATCGGATAAGGTCACGGTCGCTCCCTGATCGGTACTCACGATAGGGATACCGGAAAACTGACTGGCAAAGTCCCGCCGCTCTGTGGTTTTCAAGAGCATATCTCCACCCGGAGTCCGGAGCGTTCCCGCGGGAACATCGAGAGCCGACTCATCAATCGCGTCCGCCACATCCCCCAGGGTCAATCCGAGGGAGCGCAGCCTTTCCTGAGGGACCTCGACGAGAATTTCGGGACGACGGGCGCCCCGTAAACTGACCAGGGCAATTTCCGGTTCGGCGAGAAGGCCGTCCTCCAACTGCCGCGCGAAGCTGATCAGTGTCTGCTCATCTAGATCTCCAAATACCGATATCCGCATCACTTCCCGACGCCTTCCGGATCCCAGGGTGACGACCGGGGGCTCCACTTCGTCGGGGAAAAGGCTGACGCGCTGCACGGCCGCGGTTACTTCCTGAAGAGCCCGGTTCCGATCAAAGCCGGGCAACACTTCCACCTCGACGTAGGCGCTCCCTTCCCTCGCAACCGATACAATTCGCCGGACCAATTCCATACCCCGCAGCTCGGACTCAATCGGTAGAATGACCGAGCGCTCCACCTCTTCCGGACTCGCACCGCGATAATCCATATCGATCTCCACGGTATCCAGTTCATATACCGGGTAGACCTCCTGACGAATCCCTTTTGCCACGAGCAGGCCTGTCACCACGATGCCAATCATAAGTAGATTGGCCGCAACATCGTTGCAGGCAAACCAGGCGATCAAACCCCGGCGGTTATTCGGCGTCCCACTCATTATTTCGTGGGCTTCGAGCCGGTTTCAGCCCGCTTTAACGGTTGGGGATTCACCAACATGCCGGGGAGAGCCGACTTCAGTTCGCTGACGATCAGTCGCTCGCCATCTTTCAGGATATTAGGAACTAATACGGTCTCAGGGCGAGTCCACAGAATCTCCGGATCAGCGATCCGGATCCGTTTATCCGCTCCCACCAGCCAGAGACGATTCCCTTCCCGTAAGGCCGAACGGGGAATAGTTAATACATCGGTGAGACGTCCTGCTTCAATATTTACCTGCACGTAACTACCTAACAAAAGCGGGGTGGCATCTTTGGGGCCATCTGCCGATTTCTTTAGTTGAAGCGGATCCTCGACCTCAACGAGAACTCTGGCGAGGCGCCCGTCTTCCTCCAAATCAGCGAGCAGGCGGACGACTTTTCCATGAACAATTTCGGGATCTCCATGCCCGGTATCGAGAAGGATATCAGCAACCGCTCCGTCCCGGTCTCCTTGAGGAACCCGGATTCTCTTCAATTCAGCCGCGGGCAAAGTCACCCTGACCCAGAACGAATCCGTTCCCACAAGGTGACAGATTTCACTACCCGGCTCCACGAGCTGGCCAACCTCGACACTTTCCTCTACGACCATACTGTTGAAGGGCGCGGTCAGTATCGTTCTCGACAGATCAAGTTCCGCCCGGTTGATCGCATTTTGGGCTTTGGCAACCATCGCTTCCGAAAGCTTAAGGTGAGGTTTCCGCAAAGCCAGTGATGAATTGAGATCCGCTCCCGGGATGTCCCGCTGCAGCTGCTGCCACTCCCGCCTGGCCACCGTCTGCCGGCCACTCTCCACTTCGAAATCAAATTTTGCCTGCTCCAGTTCGGCCATCTTTTCGGTCAACGCCAACTCGTAATCCTCCCGGTCAATCCTAACCAATTCATCACCACTGGATAGCCGACCGCCCGGAACCAAAGATTCATTTTGACTGACGATCCGACCGCTCACCTGAGGCTGCATCTTGACTTCGCGAGCCGGTATCACGACACCGAAAGCCGTCACCGTAATTCTTTCATTTCCCGGCTCCAAGACCACGGTCTGAACGATTTTAGCGACTGGTTTTTTATCTTCCGGCCTGGTTTTTGGTGCGGTTAGGAAAAAGATATAGCAAAGCACCCCGGCTCCACCTGCAATCAGTAAGCCGATACAAATCTGAAAGATAACGGGAGCAAATTTCATGAAATTCGGGAACAGTCCTCCTGAAAACCAATTCTTCAACCCGCCGGTTCAGGCAGAGGACCTCCAATGGCCCGGTGCAGGGCGATCCGCGCACTGAGTCGCTCTCTTTTCCCGGTTAACAAGTTGCGTTCCAGCTGTTGAGATCTCGACAAGGCATCGAGAACCGGTAGATAATCATTGAGTCCCCGGCTGTAGCGAACTCTCGATTCCTGAAGCAGTTTCCGAATCGTAGCGAGTTGCTTTTCCTGTAGAGCAATCCGACGGGAGATTTCCCGCTCTTTTGAAAGAGCCGTTTCCACTTCCCGTATCGCATTCAGATAGGCGGCCGTGTAGAGGTCAACTTCCTCACAAACTCTCGACTTGCGGCGGGCCACTTCGGCTTTTCGGTTCCCGGCATCAAATATAGGACCGATCGCATTGGCTACCGCATCTCCGACGAGCGCTTCCAGTGAGGGCGTGCCCGCGAGTAATAGAGAACCCCCGATGGAAATCCGGGGCAGACATTCGGCAATCGCCTCCCCGACTTCGTGATCCAGCGCGCGGATTCGGGATTGTTGAGCCCGGAGATCGGGCCGGAGTTTCAATAAATCCGACGGCACGCCGGTTTTGGGATGGGCCGGCAAGTGCGGAAACCGCTGCCCGGTCTTAAAACGGGGGCGCTGACCGGCGACACTTCCCGTCAGTGAATCGAGTACCAACTCGAACTCTTCTATACTTGCCGCGATATCGGGAGTCAGCGCAACGGTTGCTTCCAATTGCTGTTGTTGCTGGAGAACGTCGACACTCCCGCCAAGTCCCTGACCAAACCTCAATTTGGTAAGACTGAGAAGCGTCTCATTCAATTCGATTTGCTCGTTAATCAGTTCAAGCTGTAGATGCTGTTCCGTCAGTCCAAACCAGGCTTCCGCCACGGCTGATGTAAGGAATAGTCTCGCTGCATACCAATCCTCGACGGCGGCGTCATACTCATTGGCCCGCGCGGATTGCCCTGATCGAATCCTGCCCCATATATCAAATTCCCAATTTAAAAGTAGTCCAAGTGAGGCATCATCACTGACATCCCCGTCAACCTGCCATCGGCGACTGTATTCACTGACACCATCGATTTGTGGATACAGGGTGGAACCCGACTGAATCAAACGGGCTGCGACTTGATCGATCCGCCTGGATATTGACCTGACATCCGGATTCCGGTCCAGCGAAAGCGTCATCACCCGGTTGAGCGATTCGTCACAGAATGTATTCCACCAGGGACCACAGTGACTTTCCCCTTCCGCTACAGCGGGAGCATTGACGAACGCCCCGTCATCACACTGATCGCCACTAATAGCCACCGCCGGAGTCTCACAAACGGTATGCAATACACATCCCGATAACAAGCCGCTGGTGACGAAAACGATCACCACGATCCGAAGCTTTTTCTGTAGGAAATCAATCAATTTGATCGCAGTTCATCTGTTAACCCTAACCAACACACCCAGTCAAAATACCCCACTCTTTCAGAAAGAATGATATTAAGTACTTGTTAGATATTAAAGAGCCTTAAGCAAATATCTGATGGTTTTCAAGTTACATCTTCACTTGAACTTTTGGGCTACCGGAACGACGTTTCGGGCTAGTTTATGAAAATTACATTTTCTGTCATGGCACTTTGTGCCCTTAGTACACTGATTGGCTGCCAGGCCGGCCCAAACGCTAAAAAAGGTGCCGCACTGGGTGGCGTCGCTGGTGCTGCAGTGGGTGGAATTGTCGGTCACCAATCCGGGCGCGGCCTGGAGGGAGCAGCAATCGGAGCGGCTGGAGGCGCCGCAGCTGGCGGTCTGATGGGCAGTGCACGCGATCAGGAGAACCAGCGGACCAGTCCGTACGCGAACAGTAATTACTGATTAGAGTCGCTTCCAGACCAGCCGGGAATAACATCGCTCCCGTCGCCTAAATCTTACCGGGGACAACTGATTCAGTTGTCCTTTTTTATTGGCTCCTACAACACGCTGGAATCCACAATCCAAATTTGGAGCAAAATGGCTCCGAAAAAATTTATGAGAGTGAACTCGTGGATGTTTTTCAGTGAGTATAAAACCGATGACAATTCACTCTCTACAACTTGTTCGGCGTGCTTAATAGTTAACATATTTTAAATTTAAGGATTATTAAATAATTTAATTATACGAAATTTGTCTACTAAATTTGCGACTTTGGTGCTTTATAGGTGTTAGTATTGCGAGATCTTGACTCAAACCATTACATGAACCGATTTTTAGAGCATTGCCTATCGCGGAAAACTCCGGTTTTTTTAGTCGTCACCAGCGTTCTGTTGTTTTCAACGATAACGGAAACTCAGGGGCAATTGCAGGCGCCCTCACCTCGATTCGGAGGCGCCACCCGTCCAGGAGCAAACGGCCCCGGTCAGGCTGTCAGCCTACAATTTCCCGACAACCAGATTGACGACATTCTCGCGATCTACGAAAAACTCATCGGTAAACCGATCGTAAAAGACAGTTCGGTAAGAGAAGGGCCCAATATCAGCCTCGTAACTCCATCAGAAGTACCCAAAGATGAAGCGATTCGTTTGATTGAAGCCACACTACTTGTGAATGGTTATGTCCTGGTCAGTGAACCGAACAGCAAAAAGGTAACTATCTTAAGAGGCGGTGACCGTTCCGGGGGAGCCAGCCCTTCATTCAGTGAAGGCACCGTTATCTATACTGACCCTGCCGCGATTCCAGACGGGGACTCACTGGTAGGGTTCTTTATGACTCTGGATTACATCTCCCCTTTTGATGCCGCCACCATTTTCCAGAATCATATTTCCTTTAATGATTTCGGTAAGATGACACCAGTCTCCTCACCGCAGGGACTGTTGATTACCGAGACCTCGCCTATCATCCGGTCCCTAATTCAGTTGCGCTCGATTATCGACCGACCGACCCATCAGGCCCCTCTTTTAACTGAGTTTGTTCCTCTGGAACATGCCGAGGCGAACATTGTCGCTCAAATCATTCAGGCCGCGATGGATGCTCGGATGGCGGAGCGGGAGCGCCAGCAGGAACTACAGGCTCAATCCGGTATTTCAGGCCAGACGCAAAATCAGGGTCAAAATAACAACAATCAGCGCCAGCAGCAGCAAAACGGACGGAATCAACAGAGTGGTGGAAATCAGCTCACCGGAATCGGAACCGCCGATCAGCCGGCCGCTCAGTTGATCCCCGATGACCGCCTCAACCGAATCATGGTAGTCGCCTCCCCTTCCGATGCCGCTTACGTGCTGGAACTGATCCGAGAATTTGACCAACCGCTTGAGCCACCCAGCCCGGTGGAAAGACCGCTTCAATATGTTAAGGCAAATGACATCCTGCCGGTGATTGTGGATATTCTGCAGGACACCGGAACGGGAGAGACTCAACTCCCGGGCGGTCGCCAGATTGATTCGCGCCCCACTCCGATCACTTCGTCGCAGCTGACCACTCTGACCGGAACCAATAACACAGCCCAGAACAACCAGAACCGAACTACCAATACCGATACCGATGTCGTCGGTGGACGTCAGGATCAGATCGCTTTCCCGATTGATGAAGTGGCTCCGATCTCAGTGCTGGTAGGTAAAACGAGGATCATCGCGGACCGCCAGTCGAACACCATGATTATCGTAGGTGGTAAGGAAGCACAAAAGGTGGTTCTGGATATGATTGATCGTCTCGACCGTCGACCGATCCAGGTTTACCTCGCTACAGTCATCGGGGAAATGACGCTATCAGACGATGTTCAGTTCGGGGTCGATTATATACATCGTTTTAATGGCCCCGGTCAGCAGGGTGTCGCGGGCGGCCTGTTCGCGAGACGAACTGATGTGGTTACAGGGAATAACATTTCCGACCTCGCCTCGATGATAACGACGACCCCCTTCGGCCCCGCAGCAGGTTTGAACCTTTACGGTCATATCAATTCCTCACTGGATTCAGTGATCACCGCCCTCGAAACGACCAATCGTTTCAAGGTTCTTTCGCGGCCGGTTATCTATACTCAGAATGGAAAAAGAGCGGAAATTACAAGTGGACAGGAAGTACCGGTTCCGGTGCAAAGTTTAACCGATACCAACAATATTAACGCGGTCCAAACTTCGATTGATTTCAAAGAAGTCGTTCTCAAACTGGAGGTACTTCCTACCATTAACGACAATGATGAAGTGACTCTTGATATTGTTCAGATCAACGACCGCGTCATAGGTAATCAGGTAGTCGGGAATAACAATGTTCCGATTATCGGAAAGCAGGAATTGAACACGACGGTGTCGGTAGCGAACCGTTCCACAATCATCCTCGGGGGCTTAATTTCCGAATCCATTACTAAGGACGAAAACGGTGTACCAGTCCTGAGCCGTATCCCGATTTTGGGTCACGCCGCCAAGCAATCGCAAAAACTCAAGACCCGCTCCGAACTGATGATTTTCATCCAGCCCGTTGTGGTTCATTGTGATCAGGAAGCGGTTACGAGCAGTTATGATGAGGACGTCAGGTCTGAGGTTGGCCAGTCCGCCGCCCAGATATTTCCGGAGCCGGGAGCCCCGACTCTACAGCATCGCAATACTATGATCGAAGAGCAGGTGCTTGAAACCAAGCCTTTCCAGAAGCTGGGACGAAAAATCTTCGGACCGAAAAAAACGCCGACACGGGATCCTCTACCTATCGTTGCTCAACCCGTTCACCTGCCCTAGCTTCCACTTACTTACCAAAGCTCAGCTTTCCGGGCGGTTTTCTCCAATAGAGAATCGCCTTGCTGCATCGATTCCTCGACGGAAAGCGCCCCCCGGTCGATCTCCCAGATTTGATCGAAGTAGGTAGAGAAATCCCCCTCGCCGAGCAGGCCGCAAAATGCGACGACTCGTTTTCTATAGTTTCGAGCCAGCGCCGCGACTCCGGCAGGTGCTTTTCCCTGTAGTGATTGCCCGTCGATCTTCCCTTCCCCGGTAATCACCAGATCGGCCCATTCGATGGCCTCCGGCAAATTCAAAACGTCCGCCACCAGATCAAACCCCGGCACCAGTTTGGCTTTTAGAAAGACTTTTGCTCCAAACCCGAGCCCACCGGCAGCACCGGAACCGGGCTCTTCTGCAAAGCTCTCTCCATCAGTGACTGAAACGAGTTGCTTCAATCTCGATTCCTGTGCGTCACTATCACTTGGTATAATCCCTTTTTGAGGACCATAAACCGCAGTGCACCCTTGCGGACCAAGAAGTGGATTCGTCACATCGCAGGCAACGACAACCTCCGGGAAACTCTCTATACCGGCGGGAGCCTCAATTCGAGCAAGCTCCCCGAGCCGCTCCGGCAGCTCCTCCAACTCCTCACCCTCCCCGTTGAAGAACCGATAACCCAGAGCTTTCGCCATCCCGGTCCCGCCGTCATTAGTGGCACTCCCACCGATCCCGAGCAGAACTTTCCCTACTCCACGTTCCATTGCGTCGCAGATCAGTTGCCCGGTTCCGAAGGTGGATGCCCGCCACGGATCCAGAGGTTGCGATCCCAATATGGCCAGACCGGATGCCTCAGCCATTTCGATCACTGCAGTGGCTCCGTCGTCGAGAAGCCCATAACCCGCCAATACCGGTTCCCCGAGCGGGCCTTGAACTTCCATTTCGATCCACTCGCCGCTTTGGGCATCGGTCAGGGCGCGCGCCATACCGTCGCCGCCATCAGCAACTGGAACGATCCGGATTTCATCACCGGCGCGGGCCACACCTCGTGAAATAGCCCGGCAGGCTTCCCCCGCTGTCATGGAGCCTTTGAATTTGTCGCTCGCGATCAGTATTTTCACAGGCGCAAGGATAGAGGCAATTTCCTTTTCCGAAAACTTCAATTGTACCCTGTACAGTCCGGGACTGTACCCTGTACAATCGCTACTTACTTCAGAAATTCACTGGGGACTTCACTGATTGGAACCCCGATGAAGGCCCTCGCGACACCTAAATTCAAATCCTGCTCCACCTGCAGATCGCTGGCGGAGGGAATCATATTCCCGATCACAAACGAACCGAAGAGGATCGTCGCGTAGAAGTACATTCTACTGATGAGTCTTTTAACCGGACTGACTTGGAACTGGTTCACAGGGTCAATCTGTCGAATCTATCTCAAATGCCAAGTGATTTTTCTCAAAATTATCACTTTTTCTCATTTTTAATTCTTTAAAATAAGATTTAGCGAACTTTATCACTTGTATTCGGGGTTGCGTTCCGATTTGATTTTCGCCAAGGTGAGCCGAACTAAGGAGATATATGCCAGAAGACACCAAACAATCCGGTAACACGATGCCTCTTTTGAGCATCATGATGTTCATTCAATATTTCGTGTGGGGCGCGTGGTATGTCACGGCTCCGAATTTCCTCGGATCGATCGGCTTCGGAGCGGGAGATTTTGGCTGGACTTATTCAGTGGGGCCCATTGCGGGAATGATCACCCCGTTTTTTGTAGGGATGATTGCGGACCGCTTCTTTCCCGCTCAGAGAGTGCTTGCCGTGATGCATCTGCTCGGTGCGGTGATTATGTTCGGAGCCACGCGACTGATGCTGGTCGACGCCCCGTCACCCACCTCGATCAACTGGATGTTCTTCGGCTATATGTTGACGTTTTACCCAACACTGGCGTTAACCAACTCGATCGCGATGAGAAACCTGACGAATTCGGAGAAGCAGTTCCCTCTCGTGAGAGTGCTCGGCACGATCGGCTGGATTGCTGCAGGACTCACCCTGACTCAGCTCAGTTGGGATACGACAATTAAAATGTTTTACTTAACAGCCGGATCGGCCGCGATTCTCGGGCTGGTGAGCTTTTTCCTACCTCACACCCCGCCGGAATCCGAAGGCAAAGTAACCGCCCGGCAAATCCTCGGTCTGGACGCCTTTTCTCTACTTAAGCAGCCGTCCTATCTGGTATTCATGCTGGCCTCTATTTTGATCTGTATCCCTCTGGCGTTTTACTACCAAATCACCAGCCGGGTCGTGGAGCTTGCTGATATGCCGATTGGCCGGACGATGAGTTACGGTCAGATGTCCGAGATCTTTTTCATGCTGGTGATGCCACTCTTCTTCGTTCGTCTCGGGGTAAAATGGATGCTGGCGATCGGTATGTTGATGTGGGTGGCCCGCTACCTGCTTTTCGCATTTGGCGCACCTACCGAAACCGCCTGGATGATCCTCCTCGGCGTGATTGTTCACGGAATCTGTTACGATTTCTTTTTTGTGACCGGCCAAATCTATACCGATAAGGTGGCTCCGAAAAAGTTACGGGCTCAGGCTCAGGGAATGCTGGTCTTATTTACACTCGGACTGGGAATGTTTATCGGTGCTCAGGCTGCCGGCAAAATTGAAGCGCAGCACACCCCGCAGGCTTCTATCGAATTTGGCCAGAAAGTGGAGGCACTCACCAAACAGATCGGCGAAGTTCAGGAGCAAATCGCAGCACAACCCGGCGACGCGCCTCAACTGACGACCCAGCTGGCAACTCTCGAGAGCCAGAAAAAGGAGGCACGCCACTCGCAGCTCGCAGCCATGGAATGGCAACCGCTCTGGATGAAGCCCGCTATCTTTGCCGGGGTGATCCTGATGCTGTTTGTGATCTTTTTCCGCGACAAAATCGATCCAAAAGAAGTCGTCCATCCCTAGCGAGCAGCTTTCGCATTTCCTGACCGATATGCTAGAGTCAGGAAATGAAGTCACCTTTCCCTAACAGCTATTGGCTGGAGCCGGACAAAATCCTCTGCGGCGAATACCCACGGGATCTGGATGATCACGGAGATCACTCCTCTTTAAAGGCTCTGTTGCAGGCCGGAGTTCGCACCTTTATCGACCTGACCCGGGAGGGAGAACTGAAATCCTACCGGGAAACGGCCTATCAATTTGCCGGCGAACTCGGAATCGATCCCAGTGAACTGGAATTTTACCGTTTCCCCATTTCCGACGGATCGATCCCGAATTCAAGAGAGGAAATGTTGGCGATTCTGGAACAGGTCGCTCAAGCGAGAAATGAAGACCGAATGGTTTACATTCACTGCTACGGCGGCAAAGGCAGGACGGGGACGGTTGCGGGCTGTGTTCTGTCCGAAATCAACCGCTGCGACGGAGCCGACGCACTGAAAATGCTCGGGGAAAGATGGAAAGGCTGCGCCAAATCAGCCCATTCGAGCAGCCCGGAAACGGACCAGCAATGCGGTTTTATCCGGAAATGGGAACCGTCCGGCACCTTATTTTCCGACTGAATCCGCATGCTGTTTTTCGATGCCCATCTCGATCTCAGCCTCAACGCTCTCGAATATAACCGGGACCTTCGCCTCCCGATAAGCGAACTCCGGCAGAGTGAAGCTGGGATGACAGACCTCCGCGGGCGGGGCGGAAGCACCGTTTCCTTTCCGGAAATGCGAAAAGGCGGAGTCGGGATCTGCGTCGCAACCATCATCGGCGGCTGTATGAAACCACCCCTCCCCATCGTCTCGTGGAGCTCACCCGAGCAGGCCCGCGCCATGACACACGCTCAGATGGCTTGGTACCGGGCGATGGAAGCGGAAGGCCAACTTCGGCAAATCCGGAATCGGGAAACTTTGGATTTACACTTGAGTGAGTGGAGCATCGGTTCAGAAAACGGCCCGATCGGATATATCCTCAGCCTGGAAGGCGCCGACTCCCTGCGCCACCTCGACGATCTGGAAGAAGCGGTCCTAGCCCACGGATTACGCGCCCTCGGTCCCGCTCATTTCGGCAAGGGCCGCTACGCTCTGGGGCACAACGAATCGGGACCGCTCCCTGACAAGGGAAAAGACCTGATCCGGAAGATGAGTGAGCTGAATGTGATTCTCGACGTCACTCACCTCTGCGACGGAAATTTCCGCGACGCCCTCGATATTCATTCCGGACCGGTTTGGGCGAGTCACCACAATTCGCGAACTCTGGTCGATAATCCCCGTCAATTGAGTGACGAACAAATCAAAATACTCGCCGAAAGGAATGCTGTAATCGGTCTTTCCTTCGACGTCTGGATGACCGTTCCGAACTGGAACCGCAGCGAGAGCCGACACGAAGATCACGATGCTACCCTCGAAACTTTGGCCAACCATATTGATCACATTTCCCAACTCCTCGGCACGTCCCGACATTGCGGAATCGGGTCCGATCTGGACGGCGGCTTCGGAGTTGATCAATGCCCTTCCGATTTCGACACGATTGCCGATTTCGCGAAGCTAAAAAAAATCCTCGGGAAGCGGGGATACACTTCCGAGGATCTCGAAGGAATTTGTTATTCCAATTTTCTAAACTTTTTACGCAGAGCCTGGGCTTAGTGAGTGTGAGCAGGAGCCGGATAGTAGGAGGCGATTCCTTTAATCGCTTCGGCAAGCGCTTCGGCATCTTTCACATCAGCACTCTGTTTTGCTTTCATCGCAGCAAGGATAATAGCGTGGTGCTTCTGAAGGCGCTCCGCGTAATCTTCCTGGCTGGACTTAACCCGCTGAGTCAGGAAATAATCGGAGATCGTCTGAATCACCTTCTGCGCGTGACTTTCCTTGTTCATCACCCAGCGAACCATCTGGTTGGCCGACTGAGCGTCCGTCTTACCCGCTAATTCAGCCATTTGACCGGCAGCTTTAACGACAGTAGCGGCGTCTTCGAGCATCGAATCAACCCGGGCGTGATCATCATAAATTCCGCAGGGAACCTGGCAATGGGACTGAGCCTGTTGAGGTAACAGCGCAATTGCGCCAGCGAAGATAATTCCTAAGGTGAGAAGAGTCTGTTTCATAATATAAGCTTACGAGTAGAACTCTCCGAAAAGTTTCAGTTTTTTCAACCGGTATCGTCCACCTGAAACCGTCTCGAAATTAGATCAAAAACATTCTGTTTCCAATCGTAACAAAGCTGCAAAACCGTTCATTAAAAATCGCAGGTCTGGTGGCTTTTGTGAGAATTGTTAGTGAGTGGTAATTTTTAGGTAACGAACCCGACAATTTGACCTTCTACGGTCGCCAGTTTGCCTTTAAGGTGCGCCACTTGTGTGTGGATTGAGAATTGATGAGTGAAGCGAATGATATGAAGGCCGACCGTTCAGCAGGAATCCTGGTTCCTGCTTTTTCGATTAGAACCGGTGATGACATCGGGATCGGCGATACGGAAGGGGTGAGGCAATTCATCGATTTTGCGGCGGAACAACAGTTTGGATTTATTCAACTCCTGCCCATCAATGAAATTGGTCCGGACAACAGCCCCTACAATGCAATCAGCTCGGTCGCGCTTGAGCCCCTGACTATCGATTGCCGCCCCGAAGTGGGACTGCCCGATCTTGACCCGGAGGCCTACGACCGGATTCTCACTAAGCACAACGCCAAAGGCCTCTCGCGAGGCGCTCTCGACTATCCTGCGATCCGGGCGCTGAAAAGAGAGCTGCTGGAAGAGTCGTTCCAGAATTTTAAGGGCAAAGTTTTCGGAAAGGGAAGTCCCCGCGCTCAGGACTTCCTCGCTTTCTGCCATGACGAAGAGGATTGGCTCGACAATTACTGCATCTACCGATTCCTCATGGAGTTGGAAAATCAGAACCCTAACTGGCAAGCCTGGAACTCTGCCTACCAAACGCTTGAAGGCGGCTCCGCTTTTCTGGAAAAGTCCATCGCGGACGGCGACGAGTTGAGAGCGGGTTATTGGATGCTGTTCTTTGCCTACGTCCAGTGGATCGCCCGAACCCAGTGGAAAGCGGTGGCAGCCTATGGACGCGAAAAAGGTGTGCAGTTGATGGGCGATATCCCGATCGGGATCAGCCTTGCCAGTGCCGATGTCTATGCTGACCGGGAAATTTTCGACCTGAACTGGTTTGGCGGAGCGCCTCCGGAGCGTCATTTCAAAGACGACGAATTTGTCCAGAAATGGGGGCAAAACTGGGGTATCCCAATATATAATTGGGAAGCGCTGAAAAAACGTGATTTTGACTGGTGGCGCCAGCGAGTCGCCAAGACCGTCGAAATTTGCGGCATGTTCCGGGTTGATCACGCACTGGGCTTCTATCGGATCTACTCCTTCCCCTGGAATCCGATCCGTAACGATGAGTTTCTCCCCCTCTCCCATGAAGAGGCCGCCGCGCGCTGCGATGGAAAACTCCCGGGCTTCCTCCCCCGGGATGACGACAGCCACGAGAACAAAGATGCAAACCGGAGAGAGGGTGAAGATTATTTGACCGTCCTCATCGAAGCCGCCGGTGGGGCGGAAATCATCGCCGAGGACTTAGGTATGGTCCCCGACTACGTCCGCCCCAGTCTCGCCCATCTCGGAATCGCCGGGATGAAGGTCCCTCAGTGGGAATTCGAGGACGGCAGCGTCGTGATGGGCGGGCATTACCCCGAAATTTCTTTCGCTGCTTACACCACTCACGACCATGCCTCACTCAAAGTGCAGTGGAATGAGCAGCGTGAAATCATGCTGACAGCCGAAGCCGGCACCGAGGAATGGAACAACGCCCGCCACTTTATTACGACGTTGTTGGATTTCTGCAGTATTTCCATCACCCAGTTCGACGAATTCCCCAAATACGACCGGAATTTCCTCGATGCTCTTTTCTGGACGATCAGTCTCTCGAACTCGAATCGGATTGCGTTGATGGTTACGGATTTGATCTACTCAGACGGTCGAGTCAACGTTCCCGGAGTGATGAGCGACAAAAACTGGACCTACCGCCTCCCGGTAACGGTCGCCGAGCTACGGGAAGGCAGCGAGTGGGAATGGATGCGCGATATGTCGAAAAACATCTTGAATGAGACAGGACGGGCGATAAAGGTTGGCTGAAAATTATAAGCTGACATTAAAACATCAAGATGAGCAACCCTATTCGAGTTTCTGTGACCGGCGCAGCCGGACAAATTGGCTATTCTCTCCTCTTCCGCATCGCTAGCGGTGCTATGTTCGGGCCTGACCAGAAGGTAAGTCTAAATTTGATCGAAATCGAGCCAGCCATGAAAGCTCTCGAAGGCGTCGTGATGGAACTTGATGACTGCGCTTTCCCTCTTTTAGAGGATATCCGCGCCACCTCAAGCCTCGACGAAGGCTTTTCCGATGCAAACTGGGCACTCCTCGTTGGCAGCGTTCCCCGCAAGCAGGGCATGGAGCGGAAGGATCTCCTCAATATCAACGGAGGAATCTTTACCGGCCAGGGACAGGCGATTGCTAACAATGCAGCTTCTGATATTCGCACCCTCGTCGTCGGCAACCCCTGCAACACGAATTGCCTCATCGCAATGAACAGCGGACGCGACGTTCCATCTGATCGATGGTTCGCGATGACCCGTCTCGACGAAAATCGAGCAAAAACTCAATTGGCTCAAAAAGCAGGCGTTCACGTCAGCGAGGTTTCCAAGACCACAATTTGGGGCAACCATTCAGCCACCCAGTATCCGGATTTCTACAACGCGAAGATCAGCGGCAGTCCGGTAACCGACAAAATTTCCGACGAAGCCTGGCTCCAAGGCGAGTTCATTGAAACCGTCCAGAAAC
Source organism: Verrucomicrobiales bacterium (assembly GCA_029213005.1). Lineage (GTDB taxonomy): Bacteria > Verrucomicrobiota > Verrucomicrobiia > Verrucomicrobiales > DEV007 > Arctic95D-9. Next base: position 88,725 of record JARGPI010000023.1, on the reverse strand, counting down.
GTGGTGCGGCCATCATCGAAGCTCGTGGCCTCTCATCCGCAGCATCGGCCGCTAACGCGATCGTTGATTCGGTTCGCAGTATTGTGACTCCCACACCTTCAGGTGACTGGAACAGTCTCTGCCTCTGCTCGGACGGCAGTTACGGAGTGGACGAAGGCCTCATTTCATCCTTCCCGGTCGCCAGCGATGGTAAGCGGGTCGAAATCGTTCAAAACGTGCCGGTTAACGAATTTAGCCAGGCAAAAATCGATGCCACCATTAACGAACTTCGTGAAGAGCGCGAAGCGGTAGCAGACTTGTTGCAGTCGTAGTCTGAATTTTATAAAATCCAGAGTAAAGATGACACATTTGACTGGTCATCATTTAGTAAAGAAACCTAAAGCTATCTCAGCTTGACGAATCGTCGTCTCTCTCTTTAGTCATGCATCCATTGTGGGCGAACGGAAACCTTGGGAAGTCTTCGAGTTGCTAGCGTTTTTATAACTGTTGGAAATCTTCAAAAGAAACATAAGCTCTTTCGAGCTCACACCTTGGGTTTTCCAAGGTTTTCTCTATTGTCCACTTGGGTTGAAACTGATCGAATCATGTCACAAACAAAATCAAATACGCGTGAGCCATTAGCGATAGTCGGTATTGGCTGTCGCCTGCCGGGAGGTGTCTCGGGACCGGAATCTTTCTGGGAAATGCTGATCGAAGGTCGCTCCGGCATCGTACCAGTTCCTGAAGATCGTTGGAACCGCGAGCGCTGGCACCACGAAAACGTCGATATCCCCGGGAAGATGATCACCAAATGGGGTGGTTTTATTCATGATTTTGACAAGTTTGACGCTCAGTTTTTCGGAATTTCCCCGCGGGAAGCTCTGCGGATGGATCCTCAGCAGCGCTGGTTGCTGGAGACCGCATGGGAATCGCTTGAGGATGCCGGTATCCCGCCAAAGTCTCTCCGTGGGACCGAGACGGCCGTTTACGTCGGTATCGCGTCAAACGATTACGCGAACGTTGCTCAAAGCGACCCTAAGAATGTGGACGTTCACACGAACTCCGGCTCGACTCTTTCGATCGCGTCGAACCGGATTTCGTATCTCTTCGATTTGAAGGGACCAGCTGTTTCTGTCGACACCGCCTGTTCATCCGCCCTCGTGGCAGTTAACCTGGCGTGCGAAAGCATCTGGGGTGGCCAGGCCACCATGGCTCTTGCCGGTGGGGTTAACGCCCTGCTCACGCCCGACGCATCGATCGGTTTCTCCAAAGCAACGATGCTCTCTCCGAGCGGTCAGTGTTTTGCTTTCGACTCCAGAGCGAACGGTTATGTTCGTGGTGAAGGTGCCGGAATGCTGGTAATCAAACCGCTTTCCCAGGCCCAGAAAGACGGGGACAGAATTTATTGTACGATCCGCGCCGCCGTCATCAACCAGGATGGTAACACATCTTCCATGACCGTTCCCGGTGTGGAAACTCAGGCCGAGATGTTGAACATCGCCTACCGTCAGGCAGGCATGGAACCGAAGCGGGTTCGCTACATGGAAGCCCACGGAACCGGAACGCCAGTTGGTGACCCGATTGAAACCCGGGCACTCGGTCAGGTTCTAGCCCGGGGCAGGGACGAGGACGACACCTGCCTGATTGGTTCGGTTAAGACTAACGTCGGTCACCTTGAGTCAGGGTCAGGGGTTGCCGGTCTGATTAAAGCGGCACTGATTCTTCACCACGATACAGTTCCACCGAACCTCAATTTCGAGACTCCGAATCCCAATATCCCGTTTGATGAGTTTAAACTGGTCGTGGCTGACAAGCTTCAGCCCCTTCCTCACCTTGAAGGCTACCTGCCGGTCACCGCTGTAAACAGCTTCGGTTTCGGTGGTACCAATTCGCACATCGTTCTGGAAGCAGACCCGGCATCGGCTGAGAAGGCTGATGCCCCATCCAAACTTGCCGAACGTCCCGTGTTACTTCCAATCTCCGCACGTGGGGATGATGCTCTGCGCGACACGGCGATCAAATGGAGAAGGTATCTCCGCGGCCACGAGGAAATCGACATTCGTAAAATCGCGGCGGCAGCAGGTTCGAAACGGGAGCATCACGACTCCAGAATCGCTGTGATCGGAAATGACCACAGAGAGGTGGCATCTCAAATCACCGAGTGGCTTGCCGGAAACGAAACCGAGCAGGTGATTGCCGGTAAACCCGGTGATGCCCACCCGCTCGTATTTGTCTTTACCGGACAGGGTGCCCAGTGGTGGAGAATGGGACAGGATCTCATCAAGCGTGAACCGGTTTTCCGGGGCGTCCTTGAAGAGATCGACAAACATCTGGTTCCGCTGGCGGGCTGGTCGCTGATTGATGAAATGTGCAAGGACGAAGAGTCCTCACAAATCAACCGCACCAATATCGCTCAGCCGGCAATCTTCGGTCTTCAGGTTGCACTCGCAGAACTTTGGAAATCCTGGGGAATCGTTCCATCCAAAGTGGTAGGACACTCCGTAGGTGAAGTCGCGGCAGCCTATGTCGCAGGCGCTTACACGATGGAAGACGCCGTGACGGTGATCTATCATCGTTCCCGCCTGCAGGATTCCACTGGCGGACATGGCCGGATGGTCGCTGTCGGGATCAACGAAGCCCAGGCGAAAAAGCTTCTCGCAGGTCGCGAAGACCGCGTTCAGGTGGCGGTGGTTAACAGCCCCAACATGCTGACACTGGCCGGTGATACCGAACCACTTGAAGAAGTGGTCGCGGAACTGGAAGCCGAGCAGAAATTTGTTCGCTGGTTGAGAATTGATTACGCGTTCCACACTCACCAGATGGAGCCGATCAAAGACGAGTTACTTGAAACCCTCAAAGGGATCAAGCCGAGACCGACCACGGTTCCTTACATCTCAACCGTAACCGGCGGGGTTCATGCCGGTGAGCAGTTGGACGGAATGTATTGGTGGAAAAACGTTCGTGAATCGGTGCTGTTTGCTCCGGCGCTGAACGGCCTGATTCGTGCCGGCGAAGATTCATTTCTTGAATTGGGACCTCACCCTGCTTTGCAGAACCCCATCATGGAATGTCTTTCCGAGCAGGGAAGAAAGGGCGTTTATTTCTCGAGCTTGAAGCGTAAGACCGATGAGTCTCACGAAATGCTGACCAATCTGGCCAAGCTCCACAACATGGGCTACGACGTCAACTGGCGTGCCGTAAACCAGTCTGATTGTGAAGGGGTCCGCCTTCCCAACTACGCCTGGCAGAAGGAAAAATTCTGGCTTGAGTCTGAAGAGGGCGAATACCTTCGCTGTGCCGATCTTGAGCATCCATTGCTCGGACTGAAGCAAACCGCTCCCAATCCAACCTGGCGTTTTGAGTTGGATCCAAGATACTTTACCTGGCTCGATGATCACCGTTTCTGGGACAGCGTGGTCTTCCCCGCTGCCGGTTATGGCGAAATCGGTCTGGCTATTGCCCGGAAGATGTTCCCCGGGGAAAACTATGTCGTGGAAGATCTCGAAATGAAGAAAGCACTCTTCGTTTCCGAGACCAAAGTCCCGACTGTAGAAGTGGTCTTTGATCCGAATACCCGAATCTTCCAGATCTTCAGTTCGACCGGAGACCGGAAAGAGTGGGATCTCAATTCCCAGGGTGTGATTCGTAAGCAACCTCTGCCCGAGGGTAAGAAAATTGACTTTGACGAAGTGAAATCCCGGATGGATGCCCACTTCGATCATGAGCAATATTACAAAGATTACGAAGATGCCGGCTACCAGTTCCGCCCTCTTTTCCAGCACCTGCAAAATGTGTGGAGACGGGACGGAGAGTCATTGGCGGAAATCGTAGCACCGGAAGGGCTTCACGATACGATTCCTGACTTTTTCTTTCATCCGGCAGTGCTGGATGCCTGTTTTCACCCTGTAAAAGGCGGCCAGGTCATCCCTGATGGAGCAAAAGGAATCGATTATTTCTATCTTCCAGCTGCGATTCGCAGTATCCGACTCTACACCGACAAACCGCCACTTCGTCTGTGGGGGAATGCCCGGGTAAACTCAGATAACGATCGGGAATACATCATCGCTGATATCGATGTGTTTGATGACGATGGGAACATTGTCGCTGAAATTCTGGGATTCCGAGCTGACCGCGTTGAGCAGAATGATGGCGAAGACCTGGACAAGTGTGTCTATCAGGCCAAGTGGGAACAATCTCTTCTCAAAGGAACTCGAATCGACGGTCCTAATGGATTGGCTGCTCCGGCGGAAATTGTCAAAGCGGCGAATTCCAACCTGCAAGAGCATTACGATGCCCGTGGACTGCATGATCACTACGCCAAGTTTCTTCCGAAACTGGACGAGGTTGCTTTCAGTTTCATCGTCAATGCCTATATCGATCTGGGCTGGAAGCCGGAAGTTGGCGACACGATTACCGTGGAACAGTTGATGTCCGATCTCAACATCGCGAGTCATCATGCTAAACTCGTGCATGGCCAGTTTGTGGCTCTGCAGGAAGGCGGCATCCTGAAGGAAATCGACGGTGTTGCCTGGAAGGTCATCAAGGAACCTGAATTTTCCGACGACATGCTCGGCAAACTCGATCGTCTCGAAGCTGAGTTGCCGCAATTTGGCTCTGAAGTTGATTTGCAGCGTGCGGCCGGACCAAATCTCGGAGGGGTGCTCTCAGGTGAAGTCGACCCACTGGAAGTTCTGTTTCCGGGTGGTTCAGGCCACATCATGGAGCGTTTCTACCGTGAAGGTGCAGACTTTCCGGTAATCAATGAGCAAATCAAAGATGCTCTCGAGGCAGCCGTAGCCAAGGTTCCGGAAAGAAGAGCGATTCGCGTTCTCGAAGTGGGAGCCGGAACCGGTTCTCTAACGGCGAAGATTCTCGAGATTTTCCCATCGGACCGCACGGAGTATGTCTTCACTGATAACGGCCCGCTTTTCCTCCAAACTGCCGAGGAAAAATTCGGAGAACAGTATCCTTACGTCGAATACAAGATGTTCGATTGTGAGAAGGACCCTGAATTCCAGGTTGGCCTTCACAAATACGACATCGTCCTCGCGTCTAATGTGGTTCACGCCACAGCCGATTTGAAGGAGACGCTGAAGAATCTCCAGCGCTGTCTGGCACCAGACGGGATCCTGATGTTCCTCGAAGTGACCTGGAGACGGGCCGCTCTCGATAACGTTTTTGGATTGCTCGGAGGTTGGTGGCGTTTCACCGACAAAGAACTGCGCCAGCATTCCGCCCTGCTGTCCCGTAAACAGTGGGAAGGATTACTGACTTTCTGTGGCTATCGTGATGTCACCAGTTTTATCTCATCCTTTGATGTGAAGGAAGACCAACAGGCTTGTTTGATCGCCCGTGCTCCGGATCCGGTGGAAATCGACGTCACAGATGACGTTGAAGAAATTGCGGCCGAGATCACCGAAGAGGCAGATTCCAGTCTGGAAGTTTACCTCGTCATGTCCGATTACTCGGGTGTTGGCAAGAAATTGCAAAGCTCATTGGAGAAGCGCGGTGTTAAGGTGATCTTAACGGGTGGCTACTCGGCAGAAGTCGAAGAGAGACTTTCCGAACTGAATCTCGAGAGTGAGTCGCCCAAGGTGATTGTTCACTCCCTTTGCCTGGATCATCCCAGAACGGCAAAACTCGACCTGGAGACCTTGAATAAAGCTCAGGACACCGGTGTCAGAAGTGCCCACAGCCTGGTCAAAATGTTGACGTCACGCGAGTGGACGAAGAAGCCTTCGGTTTTCTTCCTGACCCGTGGAACCATGCCGGTTCTTGACGACGATCAAATTTCAGGTCTCGCCTCAGCACCAATCACTGGTCTTTTGAGGGTTGCCAATAACGAGCATCCGGAATTTCAGTGGACTCAGGTCGACCTCGACTCGAATCCGGAGAAACTTGAGATCGAAGACCTCACGGACGAGATCCTTCTTTCCGATGGCGAACATGAAGTCGCATTCCGGGGTAACGGACGATTTGTCCGCCGCGTTCACCGTGTCAAAATGGATGAGCTGCCAGCCCGGACAAGAAATGCAGTTCAGAAGGACGGAACAGTTCTTCCTTATCGCCTTCAAATTGATAAGCCCGGTATTCTGACAAACCTCAGCCTGAACGAGACAACTCGTCGGGATCCTGAGGAGGAGGAAATCGAAATCCAGATCAAAGCTGGTGGTATCAACTTCCGGGATGTCATGAAGGCACTCGGAATGTACCCCGGAAATCCGGTGGACCTGAAATGGTTCGGGGATGACTTCTCCGGAGTTGTCACGAAAGTCGGATCGAAAGTTAAGGATCTGAAAGTGGGTGATTCCGTCGTCGGGATGGCTCCCTACTGTTTCCGCAGCTATGTCACGGTTCACCGCAGCATGGTTTTCAGAAAACCGGATTCAATGTCACACGTTGACGCGGCAACTCTGCCAACCGTGTTCCTGACAACTCACTACGCGATCAACGAACTGGCCCGGATGGAAAAGGGCGAGAGCATTCTGATCCACGCCGGAACCGGTGGGGTCGGTCAGGCTGCGATCCAGATTGCGAAGCACCTTGGACTTACCATTTTCTCGACCGCCGGAACTCCGGAGAAGAGACAGTTGCTAATTGATGCCGGTGTGGACCATGTGCTCGATTCCCGAACCCTTGAGTTCGCGGATCGCATCATGGAAATTACCAACGGAGAAGGGGTCGACGCAGTCCTCAACTCCCTCGCAGGTGACTTCATTCCGAAAAACTTCAGCGTGCTCAAGACTTTTGGCCGCTACCTGGAAATCGGAAAAGTTGACGTCTATGGCAACTCGAAAATCGGTTTGGAACCTTTGCGTAACAACATCAGTTTCTTTGTGATTGATTTGGCGCAGCATCTCCAGCAGAAGCCGAAGTACGTGGCTGATATGTTCTCAGAACTGGAGAAACATTTCTATGCCGGAAACTACAAGCCGCTTCCGAACCATGTGTTCCCTATCACTGAAGTGGTAGACGCCTTCCGCTTCATGGCGGCCGGTAAGCATATCGGTAAAAACATTCTTGATTTCGATGTTGATGATATCGAAATCGGACGCCCCACCGAAAACGGCAATCGTTTCCGGGAAGATGGTTCCTACCTCATCACTGGTGGTGCCGGTGGTTTTGGATTGGAACTGGCACTCTGGATGCATGACAATGGAGCCCGCCATTTTGCTCTGATGAGCCGGTCGGGTCCTAAAGATGATGCGATCGAAAAAGTTGCCCGTCTTCGCGAAGATGGTGGCACCGTTCTCGATATCCGCGGGGATGTCACCAATCCTGCTGATGTAAAAGCGGCGGTTGCGGAAGTTCAGGCCACGGACCAGAAGCTGATTGGTGTGGTTCATGGTGCGATGGTTTTGGACGATGAGTTTATCGTTGAACTAGATAATGAGCGCTTCGACAGCGTGCTTCTTCCCAAAATGCTGGGTGCCTGGAATTTGCATGAGGCAACGCTCGGAATCGAGCTGGATGACTTTATCTGCTTCTCATCGTTCTCGGCTTTCATCGGAGCGGTCAAACAGTCCAACTACAATGCCGGTAATGTCTTCCTCGACCAACTGGCATTCTATCGCAGGTCTCAGGGTCTAAATTCACTGACCTTTAACTGGGGTGCTTTGATTGGAGCTGGATTTGTCGCCCGAAACGAGAAGACTCAGCAGTATCTCGAATTGGTAGGACTGGGAGCGACCAATATGGAGGAAACTTTAAGCCTCTTTGGCCAGGGAATCCAAACATCCGCCACTCAATTGGGTTGTGCCCGCTGTGATTGGCAGGCGCTGGCCCGATTCAGTCCTTCGGTCGGTGGTTCCAATATGTTCCTTCCGGTCGTCCCTCGCTCTTCTTCGGGCGGAGGTGACTCAATGGCGGCAAGAATTCTTGAAGCCCCAAGTGACAAGCGGATGGGAATGGTCGAAGACCTCATCGCTTCACAGGTTGGCGCGGTGCTTGGAACAGATGCTTCCCGTCTTGATAAGGACACGCCGTTGACCAATTTGGGACTCGACTCCCTGATGGCCATCGAGTTGGTGAACCGAATCGAAGACAAGCTTGGCATGTCAATGCCTATGGGCTCTGTTCTCAACGGACCCAACATCCGTGACCTTTCGATTCCGGTGCTTGAAAAACTCATCGAATCCGGTGGATCTGGATCAGCTTCCGGCGGGACAGGCAGTTCGCTCGACCTGGTGCCATTTGAAGCGACCGGGGAAATGCCTGAAGTGTTCCCGCTTTCAGAAGGTCAGAAAGCGCTCTGGTTCCTCAACCGCCTTGCACCGGACTCGTCGGCCTACAATCTGGTTTTCTCCGGCAAGTTCCGTCCATTACTGGATCACGAAGCAATGAAGAAGGCTTTTGCCCTTCTCTTCGAACGTCATCCGATGTTCGACGTTTCGTTCACGACTCGTAACGGGGAACCGGTCCAAGTGCTTCAACACAACCGGGCATTCGATTTCCGTGAGCATGATTGTTCAAATCTGAATGATTCCCAATTGAAGAATCTGATCACCGAGCACGCCAATCGCCCGTTCAATCTGGAACGAGGCCCTGTGGTACGACTTGAGTTGTTCAGAACTTCTGACGACGCTCATATCGCATTGCTCAGCATGCATCACATCGTCTCAGACGCCTGGTCTGTGGCTGTCATGATGCAGGATCTGATTGAATATTACTTCTCGTTCAAAGCTGGCAAAACTCCAAAACTGGAGGCTCAAAAGGCTAGCTTTGCAGATTACGTAAACTGGGAGATCGCACATCTCGCGAGCGAATCCGGAGACCGGATGCTCGATTATTGGAAAGAGCATATGGCAGGAGCTCCTCCTGTGATTGACCTTCCAACTGATCGCCCCCGTCCGACCGTGCAGACGTTCAACGGAGCGACTTATGGATTCCAGCTCGACGAAGCCCTTACTGAATCGGTAGAGGAGTTGTCGAAATCTTCGAATGCCACTCTGTTCACCACCTTGCTTTCCGCTTACGAAATACTGCTGCACCGTTATTGTCAGCAGGACGACCTTGTCGTGGGAGTGCCGCTCGCCGGCCGTAGTCAGCAGGAGTTGCAATCTCTGGTTGGTTATTTCATCAATCCGGTTCCTGTTCGGAGCACAGTTGACGATGATCCAAGCGTGACGGAATTCCTGACTCGTAACCGTGACAGTGTCAATGGAGCGCTGGAGAACCAGCACTATCCGATGTCCCGCCTGGTGGAGAAACTCAATGTTCCCCGCGACCCGGGTCGTTCCCCACTTTTCCAGGTGAGCTTCTCGATGGAGCGTATTCCGGGAATCGACGAACAGGGAATCGCTGTTTTCCTCATCGGTCAAGGTGGACACACTTTCCACATCGGTGATCTCTCAATGGAGACAATCGATTTGACGACTCGTCAGGCGCAGTTCGAGATTACTCTGGTGGTAGAGGAAGCCGGTGGAAACCTGTTTGGTTGCTGGCAATATAACCGCGATCTTTTCGACGAAGAGACCATCGCCGAGTTAAGCAAACTGTATGAGCAGGTGCTACGGGCAATGGTAGCGACACCGGACGCCAAGCTTTCCGAGATCCAGTTGCTGGATAAATCTGAGGAATCCAAAGTTCTGCTCGAATGGAATGACACAGCAGCGGATTACGACCGCGATGCCCTGCTCCATGAATTGGTAGCAGAATCCGCATCGAAGAGAGATGAGGACACTGCTGTGATCTTCGGAGATACTCATATCACCTACGGCCAACTCAACCGCAAGGCTAACGGAGTTGCGAAAAACCTGACCGATAATGGTCTTAAGGTGGGTGATAATGTGGCTGTAATGGTCGAGAGATCACCTGAAATGATCGCGGCCCTGCTTGGGGTTATGAAAGCCGGAGGAACCTACATTCCTCTGGATCCGGAATTCCCGATTGAGCGACTGGAAATGATGTTAGCCGATGCGGCACCTCATTCCGTGATCGTTTCGAAGGCAACCTCGAATAATACGGCCCTGGGCAAATTAAAAGTGGTCAACATCGACAAGATCGAAGCCACTGCGGACGCACCGAAAGTAACTGGAGTGACCGCCAAGTCTCTCGCTTACATTATCTATACTTCGGGATCGACCGGAACTCCTAAAGGAGTTGAAATTCCTCATCGCGCTGCCGTCAACTTCCTGACGTCAATGCTGGAGAAACCGGGCTTGACCAGTGAGGACAAACTTCTCGCCGTAACCACTCTCTCGTTCGATATTTCATTACTCGAAATGTTCCTGCCATTGATCGCCGGAGCGACCGTGGTGATTGCCGGAGCAGATGACGTGAAAGATGGCCGTCGCCTCGCGAACTTGATTAATGAGGAAGACATCACTGTTATGCAGGCGACCCCTGCGACTTGGCAGATGCTGTTGGACTCAGGTTGGGAAGGCCAGAGTGAACTCCGCGCCTTCTGCGGTGGTGAAGCTCTGAACCGCAACCTCGCTAACACTTTGGTGAATTCAGCGAAGGAGGTTTGGAACCTTTACGGACCGACCGAAACCACGGTTTGGTCAACCGTTGAGAAGATTTCAGAATCCAACGATTCAGTTTCGATCGGACGTCCGATTGCCAATACCAGAGTCTACCTTCTGGATGCCAATCACAATCCGGTTCCAGCAGGATTTACCGGAGAGCTTTGGATCGGTGGTGACGGACTCGCCCGTGGCTACCGGAACAGACCGGAGCTGACCGCCGAAGCGTTCCAAAAAATCACGATCGGCGGAGAGACTCAGCGTCTCTACCGGACCGGCGATTTGGCCAGATGGAATCGCGAAGGCAATCTGGAGTGCCTGGGACGAGTTGACTTTCAGGTCAAAGTTCGAGGCGTCAGGATTGAACTTGGCGATATCGAAGCGCAGATGGAGGAGTATGCCGGTATCAAATCGGCAGTCGTCACCAAGCGTGAGGATCTCCCTTCCGGCGAAGGTCTCGTAGGATATTTCATTCCGACAGGCGGCAAGAAGGTTGATAATTCTGAGTTGAGAACATTTCTCTCTGAGAAGCTGCCAGCCAGCTATGTTCCTGCCTACTTCCATGAAATGTCTGAATTCCCGCTGACGCCGAATTTGAAGACAGATCGGAAGCGTCTCCCTTCACCGAAATTCGGTCTCGGCGATTCGTCTGAACGCGTTGATCCGAAAACTGGAACAGAGACTATTCTCTGGGACATCTTCAGTGCGAATTTCGAAACGAAAGAATTTGGAACGACTGATAATTTCTTTGAGCTGGGCGGGGATTCCCTGATGGCCCTCAGAATTCTGGTAGAGGTTTCTGACAAGACGAAGTGCGAAGTGCCAGTTGATGCATTCCTCACTCACCCAACCATTGAGCAACTTGCTTCATATATTGATGCAGGTGGCGCGGAAACCGGGGCTGCCGCGAAAGGCGCTCTCGGTGGAGAAATTGGCTTCGAAGATCTCGAGCACATCGATATCGAGCTCGCTCAGGATACCCTGCCGACTCTCGACGCCGTTGCTCTGACCTATATTCCGGAGTCACTCGCAGAAGTGTCAGGATTAACACGGGACCAAATCTCGGAACGCCTTTTTGCCAATAAGCCACGCCTCACGAACATTTATCATCTTCCAGAAGGAGATATCGGTGTGGTGATGCTGCCCTGCTACGAAGCTGATTTCTTTAAGAAGCTCGACAGCGTGAAGGCTCCAACTATCGAAGCCCTGGAAATGGCTGCAGCGATGAAAGCCAAAGCTGTTTCATTGACTGGAGTAATTCCAATGGCAACGGATCATGGTCGTGAAATTCAGAAGTGGATCAGCGGAAGATCTGACCTGCCTTCAATCACGACCGGTGATGCAACCAGAGCCGCCACTATTGTGAAATCTGTGGAAGGTATTCTGGCTGAAACCAACCGTGATCTGAGTGGTGAAATCCTCTCAGTCGTGGGACTCGGTTCGATCGGGTTTGGAACTCTCAGGCTGATGCTTGAAGTGTTGCCGCATCCAAAACAGATCATCATGTGTGATCCTTATCAGACCGATGATCAGATGGCACGCCATCGTGACGAAGTCAGAGCATTTGGTTACAAAGGAACGGTCGATATCGTTAAGAACGGTGGAGCATTGCCACCGGAAGTTTACGAGGGCTCACTGGTTGTGGCATCCTCCAACCTTCCCGGAGTTCTCAACATCGACCTGTTAAAACCGGGATCTCTGGTGGTTGATTACAGCTTCCCGCCAGTATTCAAAGTTGATGCGGCAGTAGCTCGATTCACTTCAAAACACGACATTCTGTTCACCACCGGCGGCGAGCTTAAAATGCCTTCAGTGGTCAATGAAACGGTCTACCTTCCGGAAGATGCCGAAGCACTCGCTGAAGGTATGGAAGGCGGGTTCTTCCAGTTCCTTGGAAGCCGTGATAAGCATGAGATTACCGGCTGTGTCCTCGTAAGTCTACTGACGAATGCCACCAGCAAGGTTAAGCCAACACTTGGCCCGGTTACCGCTGAAGACACCGTGGCTCATTACAAACATCTGGAGACCCTTGGAGTGATTCCAGCACGATTGCAGATGAATGGTTTTTTCCTTCCCGAAGATGTGGTTGGAAGGTTTAAGAAAAACCAGACTTCAAAGTCCTAGACTCAATTGATTAAATTCCGAAAGAGCCCCGTTTGTCTTGAAAACAACGGGGCTTTTTTCTATGGTTCGCAAACGTGCGATCGTTTACCAAAGGGGAAATTGAATAATGGTTAGACGAATTGGATTAGCTCTTTTGCTTGCGGGACTCTTTGCCGGTCTCTACCCCGCCGTGTTCGGGTCGCCCATGACTTTGGAACAGCGGTACCGGCTTAAAAAGTATCTGGGAAATACCTTTGCCAAGCTCGAAGGCCGTGACCCGGTCCATGTCGTCCTGATTGGGGATGGCAACATCGGGGCGTATTCCCCGGACGGAAAAGAGTTTATCAGTGGAGACGCATTGCGGGGGTTCGCCGGAGTGTTTTTAAACAAACTGGCATCGGAGTTTTTCTATACCGGCGGGATCCGCTTTCTCAATCCACCCGAAGGTGGCAACCATAAACTAAACAAGTTTCTCGGTCCTGAGATTCGATTCGAAAATCTCGCTCAACCCAACTCCAGTGTTCTCCAGGGACTACAGCGGGTCAAAAGCGATGCGTTTCTCAACGAGCCCGACCTCATTCTTGTTCAATATGGGTGCACGGATGCCATCGATCACATGTCGATCTTTACTTACCGCAGGGCGTTGCACAACCTGCTTCAAGAGTGCGCGAAAAACGGGACGGACGTGATTTTACTTGGTCCGACACCAGTAAATCGAGGTGGCGGTGCAATGGATTGGGGAGCTTCGAGACCATATGTTACGGCTGCTCAGGGTATGGCAAAAGCTCATGATGTGATGTTTATCGACACGGGTAAATTCCTCGCCCGGGCGGGTGGAGCGGCAGACCCAAATGCTGATCCAATGGCTGGAACGGCCTTGATTGGCGACAAACTGAAACGTCTCTTCTTTGTACCGGATAGAGATTCCCGGATCAATGAGATCCAGCATCTCAATGCAAAAGCACATGACGATCTGGGCAAATCGGTATTTCACGAATTACTACATGGACCTGTCGCTTCCGATTTTACTGCCGTCGGGGAGGCCGTCTTTGGAGAGAAAGGAATGGTGCGGGTTGTGATATCAATTCGAAATCAAGCCGGAGTTACCAAATCAGGCATTTTGGGAGCGCTGTCAGTCGGCGGGCTACGTCCTGTAGAACCGGCGCAACGTTACAGTATCGATCCGGGCAAAACTCAGGATTTAACATTTGATTACGTCAGGCCTGTCGTCGGGAAATCAGAGAGCCGGTCCGACATCGTTTACCCATTGGAAATCGACGATGAAAGTATCCGCTTCCCCTTTTTGATAGAGGATGGCGAAAAGTCAGAGTTTCTTGACCTGCCTCTTCGGGTTGGCCCGATTTCCATTAACTGGAAATCACAACAGTTCATCAATATAACCAATCAGCTCAAAGTGGAATGGGAATTTGTCAGCGGATCCGATCGACCTGTCAATGGCACCTACCGATTGAGTATGGGCGGAGGAATCGATCAACCCCGACCGTTCAATCTCTCGCCCTTAAGTCGGAAAAGAGCATCTACGAATTTAAGATTCGGAGCGCCCCAGGGAGTCGACTGCTTCCAAACCGACGTAACGCTGGAGGTCGAAATTAATGGGCAACCCTACCGGTTCGGTAGAGAGATCGAAGCTTCGAGGGATTTGGCTCTGGGAGAAAAAGTAATAATGGCATCCTCCAATTACCTGAATGCTGCAGCCGGCAAGAGTTCGGTGCTGCGCGGAAACTGGTCGCCCACCGTTCATTTTGACGCCGTGGTAAATGAAGAAGATCCGAGGAAATCCGGTTTGTACGCTGTTGTTGATTTGAACGGCTTGGAAATTCCGGATCTGGGAAACAATGCCGCGATTCGTGCATCTCTAACTATCGACGGGCGGTCAGCTGGGCGAGCTAGAGATTTCGGGGCGGTCAGCCCCCTGTTGGTCTACTTTAAGGGGAGTGGAGGAAACGGCTATATCCCGCAGATTCCAATCGGCGCTTTTGGTGAAGGATATAATATGAGCATACCGAGTTCAGGCATATCCTCCTGGCTAAAGAATAATCAGATCCAGATCAAAGTTCCCCAAAGCTACCTGGATTTGCACGATTGGAATATCGGAGGAGATTCGCTCATGGGAGTTCATCTCGAAGTTTCTGTCGCTGACCCGGCCAACCCTGACATGCCCTTCCCTCTAAGCCGGACATTCAGTACTCACAGTCCCAAATTGATGTATAAAAACGAAGCGATCCGAAGTATGGCGCGTCACGACGCACAAAGCCTCACTACACTGCGCTTTTCCAGGCAACCGGTCAACAGTTGGTCGGTAAGAGTCTACTAAAGATTAAAGTGGTCGAAATTCTCTGATCTTCCGAATCGGCTCATAATGATTCGGCACAGCAACCGGATCCGTTGTGGGCTTCTTATCAGCATTGGGAGGATTGGAAGTTGGAAAGCTCACCCGAATAATCTCCCCCGTCGAGCCCGCGCCCCGGAAACGCTGACCGGACGCCAGAAAACTAGAAGCGAATATCTCGCGGAAAGCTCTCATTCTCCGCTGCGGTTTTAATTTTACCTGATTGTCCGCTATCAGAACTTCAGGATCTTCCGGAACCGGCTGTTTCGGGTCTGGCTCAATTTCCGGCGCCGGACTTTTCCATTCACTTTTGGGGATTGAGGCAGCGGCCATTAACTTGGAATCAATATCAGATGGAACCTCCGGAACTGTTTCGTAGACCTCCTCAGAAGTTGCATTACCATTCGCATCGATCGCAGCTAACATCTTCCGACAGTGATGGTATTTGGTTCGCTGAGAGAGAATTTCGCGGCTCTTTTCGAAATCCCCGTATTTCGTGATGACGATATCGACATGCTTGACCCCCCACCGATTCATCGCACTCTTGCTCGTAAAATATAGATCAATCGTATCTTTCCCCAACAACGCACTACCATAATCATCAATGACAAAGTGGCGGTTCAACCCTTTGATACGAAATTCTGTTCCCACGGGGAATCTCGACCAATCCGAAGCGGCAGAAGTGTATTCCCGCGAGAATTTCAATTGAGTTCCGAGGGCGGTCTTCCTCCCATATTCTATATGGTCCGACTCACTGTGAGTATATGCAGTGGTGCGCACATTCAGCTCCCGTTTTTTATAGGAATAGGCGGCGGAAGCAATCGGAATTTGACCCCAGATAAAACCGAGAAACAAAATCACAACGGTAGTGGTGACTAAAAAAGATTTCATGTTTCGAAAAGCAATGCTTTCTAAACAATAAACCTTTTATTATAGTAATTCCAGTAATTATATTATCGAAACCATATAACTAAATCCTACGAATCAGGATTGTTATTGTATTCCATTCGAATTCCAGAATCCAGGTACCTCAATTTTAGAAATTTAGCAGCAGCGGTGATTTCCTGGTCGGACAAATACAGTTTAAGCTCGATTGGAATTCCCGTTTCAGATGGGCTGGAAATACCATCAGCCAAAATCGCCAGAGTTGCTTCCACTCCTCCTGCCAGTTCGGGAACCACGTGAGCAATCCCCGCAGCATCCGCAATCGCGGATAATGAAGCAGCTTCCTGAGCATTTCGTTTTGCAGCTCCAATCTTTGCGCTTTCCCGGATGTTTGAAATCGCAGGTAATCCAATAGCACTCAGAATCCCAATTACGGACACTACCGTGAGCATCTCGACCAGAGAAAATCCGGCGAAAGAACGGGATGTAAAGGTTAGTGTCATATAATTCGAATGGTATTCCCTGACGTAAGGATCACTGAGAGCGCTGTGCCTTCAAAGTTTCCAGAAGACGTTTCAAATAGGCATCTGCCTGAGCATCAGACATCATGGCGCCCGCTTTAATAAATTCCATTCGAAGCGTCTCTTTGCTTGAAGATTTGAGGGCGCTTTCCGCTCTCGTCTTTATCTGGTCGGAAACACTATCATCATCAGTTGATAGAACTTCATTATTGAGTTCGACTAGTTCGGACTCCAAAGAGGCTATATAGTTACTCTGCTCCTCGACCGACTTCACTTCTGAAGCGTCCCCGGCCCGCTCACTTTTTTTTTGAGTTGGCTCCAAACTTACCGGAATCGGCTCCCCCTGAACCTTTTGCGCTTCCGATCCGGCGTTTCCAGTTGATTTCGGCTTGTTACTAATCGTGACCGTCCTCTGCCGGGAATCTTTACTTGAAACAGTCCATGCCGCCTTTTTGACTAAATTTTCACCGTCCAGATCTTTACTGCTCGAAACGACCCGTGCCTTTTTTACGGGACGATCCCGCAGCCAGGCTAACCGCTCGTCAGCGACGACAATTGAAATCTGGGAGCACATAAGCAACGCTAAAACAGGGATTTTCATAAACGGGAACAACAATAGGGATTTATAATTACCATAACCGAATCGTATTTTTGATTCAACCGAATTCCCCGAATATCCTAATTTTGGCCGGTGCTCACCCCGCAAAATACTCACATTTTAGACAATTCCCCAATTAGCGATTCTATTTTGCATCCCGCCAGCATCGCGGCTTTAAATAATGTGAAACCCAACTTATTAAAAGGGGTTACTTCAGAGCCTGAAAACCAGCAGATTTCCAAAACACCATTATGCCACTCTACATTGCCGCAATTTTTTTGAGCGCCTTTCTCCTGTTTCAGGTTCAGCCAATCATCGCCCGATATATCCTCCCGTGGTATGGGGGCAGTCCGGCAGTTTGGACGACCTGTATGTTGTTTTTCCAAATTGGACTTCTCGGCGGCTATGCCTATGCCCACCTCGTTGCCTCTGCATTTCGACAAAAGCCCCGGCTTCAGCTCTGGGTTCATTTGGCGATAGTCAGCCTGGCATGTGTATTCCTGCCAATCACCCCTTCCGACTCTCTTCGACCCGTAGGTGGCGCAAATACTTCAGATGTATGGGGAATAGTCAAACTCCTTGCGATAACGGTGGGGTTACCCTATGTCGCGATCTCTGCGTCCGGCCCACTCCTTCAGCACTGGTTCGCCGGCACCTACCCGGACAGATCGCCTTATCGGCTCTATGCCGTTTCCAACTTCGGATCATTACTGGGCCTCCTCAGCTATCCTTTTCTTTTTGAGCCAACTCTCGGGCTGAAACACCAAACCTGGTGGTGGTCAGTCGGTTTTGTGATATACGGCATATTCGCAATTACTTGCGCCTGGAAATACTCCCGAGTCCGACCTGATGGAGAAGCCGTTGACGATGCCGAATCAAGAACGACAGCCCCCCCGGCCGGGATCGGTCGAAAAATATTGTGGGTAGTCTTTGCCGCATGCGGTTCCGGCGGGATGCTGGCCATCACCAACCAAATGTGTCAGGACGTCACTGTGGTCCCCTTCCTTTGGGTTTTACCACTCAGTCTCTATCTCATCACATTTATCATCTGCTTTGATCGCGAGTCGTGGTATAAGCGAGCGGTTTGGATACCCCTCACCGCTTTCGGTATTGCAGCGCTCATAACCCTGCTCAATCAACAGTCGATGAGTGGAAATGGAAGCGACCATTTTTACTGGAATCTTGTATCCTCGCTACGCCAGCTATTCGCCGGCAAGAACACAGAGCTAGGAGATGAGATTCACCTGTATTGGCAAATTTTCTTTTTTATGTTCGCTCTGTTCACGATCTGCATGGTTTGCCACGGCGAAATGGTTAGATTGAAGCCACCAAGTCGGTATTTAACATCGTTTTATTTACTTATTTCACTCGGCGGTGCTTTGGGTGGTGCTTTTGTCTCTTTGATTGCCCCGCGCCTCTTCAACGGCTACTGGGAACTACACATAATACTACTCCTTGTCACGTTACTGGTGGGTTTGGCAGTCTCATTTGAGGCCTTTAAAAAATACCCGTCACCTCTTCGAGGAGGAATCGGTCTGGTCATAACTGTTCAGGCATTCGTCCTCTTTGCGATGGGGCTCAGGGGGCACTATATCGAAACAAAAAGAGGTTCCCTGGCAAGCTTGCGTAGTTTCCACGGCGTCGTCCATGTCTATGAATCCCTGAAGGGAACCAAAGATCACTTTCTAGCGATGTATCATGGCCGAATCACTCACGGCCGCCAATACCAGGATGAAGAATACAGAAACATACCTTCGACTTACTACAGTGAGAACAGCGGTGTCGGAGCTCTACTGCAATCCCTCCCTCAACGTCAGGAGGGAGCCGGGGAACCGATAAAAATGGGCGTCATCGGCTTGGGTAGTGGATCACTTGCGGTCCACGCCAATCCCGGAGACAGTATTGTCTTCTATGAAATCAACCCACAGGTTGAGCAACTCGCCCGCTCTCACTTCTCCTATCTTAAAGACTGCCGTGGAGAAGCGTCTGTCGTATTAGGAGATGCCAGAACTTCAATGGAGGAGGAACTGACGAATGGCGACCCCCGCGACTTTGACGTCCTCTTTGTTGATGCCTTCAGCGGCGACTCCATCCCCATTCATTTGGTCACCAAAGAAGCTTTCGAAATCTATTTTAAACACATCAAGGAAGGTGGCAGTCTTGTCGCTCACATCACCAATCTCCATATCGATTTAAGCGACCCGGTGAGGCAACTGGCTGACAAATTCGGGAGAGAGGCCTTACTCGTGGTGCACGACCCCGATGCCTATCATCTCTATTTTTCAGAGTGGGTGATTATCACAAAGAACCAGGAAGTGATTGACAGATTACACGAAGGTGGCTGGGTCAATGAATGGTCGCGAAAGGAACCCAAGGAAATCCATTGGACCGACGACTACAGTAATCTGATACAGGTAATTATTTCTGAAGATGAGTAACAGCAAAAAGCAATTGAGCCACATTCGGGAAGATGGAACAGCGGCGATGGTCGACGTTTCAGAGAAGAAAGTCAGTCGGCGGGAAGCCATCGCAGTTGGGTCGATTCAACTACAGGCAAATACCGTTACCGCAATTTCCAACGGAGAAACCCCGAAGGGCGATGTGCTGGCCGTTGCCAGAATCGCAGGCATACAAGCCGCAAAGAAAACCGCAGACTTGATCCCTCTCTGTCACCAACTTCCGCTTACAAAAGTAGCCGTGGATTTCGACATCAAAATGACAGAAATCACCATCACGGCGCTAGTCCGCACCGACGCAAAGACGGGTGTGGAAATGGAGGCTCTCACCGCGGTTAGTGTCGCAGCGTTGACCATTTACGATATGTGCAAAGCCATCGACAAAACCATGGTCATTAGTAACGTGACCCTGCAAAAGAAAACCAAATCAGAAATTTAGGATTCCGTCAGGAGCCGTTGCTTCTCTCATTTCTGCGCTCACGGCTTCAGTTTCTTCCAGTCCCTCCACATCCAGCGCAAGGTGTCGGGTAAGATCGCACCACCATGACGAGCGCTGTGTCGCCCTGTCCCCATGACGAACTTGTAATCGTAATCTGCGAATTGTAGCGCCGCCGCCATTTGACGGTTGGCCAGCGGCCAATTCCCATGAAGATTGTCGAGATCATTTTCGCCATCCTGAAGAAAAACCCTGATCGGTTTGGGATCCGTTTTGCGAATTAAAGCAGGATAAACATGCCCTCCGCGGATGTTCGTAAAGCTGCCGATAAAACTGATAACTTTCCGAAACTCATCAGGTCGCTCCCACGCCACGGTAAAGGCTGCGATTCCGCCGGAGGAGATTCCGCAAATTGCGCGACATTCCGGATTCGAGGATATCCGGTATTCCCGGCTCACCTGCGGCAGCAACTCCTCCAAGAGAAAGCGGGCGTATTGATCGCTCAGCGTATCGTATTCAAATGACCTGTTTTTCCTGCCCTGCTGGTCTGGTTTCGCCGGGGGAACCACTCCGGGATTAATAAAAACCCCGATAGTTACAGGCATGTCCCCGGCATGTATCAGATTATCGAAAACCACCGGCACCCGAAAACTACCGCCTTCCCTAACTGCGCCACCGCCGTCCTGAAAAACCATCAGATTCGCAGGAGTTCCCTCATCGTATTGTGCAGGAACATAAATCCAATAATCACGAACCGTCCCGGGGTAGATTTCGCTTATCCACTGGTGCTGAGTTACCGTCCCCTTTGGCACCCCTTGTTTCGGCACCGAATCCGGCCCCGGTTTGTAATCGGAGTCATCGCTCAATCCCGGAACGATTACGGAAAACAGCAGCAACAGTGAAGTGACGAAGCGGATCATGCACAAAAGGGGAGCGATTCCTCTGCAGACTACTTCTTGCGGAACAGGTAGTGATCATCGGACGTCACCGTAATAAACTCAAAACCTTCCTTCTCAATTTCGGAAATCGTGAAGGGCAACATCTTGTATTTCAGCAATTCTCCACGCATTTCATTGGGAAATTTAATTTTCCCATCCTCGCCAACTTCGATGCCATTGGCGTCCGCCAACTTCCGAAAACCGATTTCATCCATTTGAACAGCCGGTACGGCACGGTATTCAGATGAACCGACACTCAGCATTCCCAGACCGAAAAGCAGGTTAGCGACCACCGCCGCGAGAATCAGAACTAGAAGAATAAGATTGGTAAATTTCATTCCGCCAAATACATCAAAAATTCGGGCGTTTGTAAAGCTGGATAAATGGGAGAAATCCCCTCACCCAAAGCCCTTGAGTTAATAAACTTACAAAAGTCAATTAATTTTCAGTGAAATTTAAATTCGACATTTGCCAAAAAGTTGCTTTCTTCCAACCTCGTGGATAACATCCACAAAACCAAGGAAGAGCCGCCGTCAGGACACAAATCCTGGCGGCGGCTTGTTTTATCTATAAGTAGCGACTTCTGAGATGATCCAAATGCGCCTCCGGTGAAACCGGCTTTCCTGCCGCTCTTTCAATCAGTTCCTCTGGTGGATAAAGACTTCCGGCACTGTGTATTTTCTCCCGCATCCACGAAAGAAGAGACCCGAATTCTCCCTGATCCATATCTCCGGCAACGCCATCGTGTTCCCGTGCGGCAGCAACGAGGTGTGACGCATTTAGATTACCTAATGTATAGGTAGGGAAATAACCGAATCCCCCCATACTCCAGTGAATGTCCTGTAGACAGCCATTGGCATAGGAATCAACCTCCATACCGAACGATTCTTTAAATTTTGAGTTCCAGGCGTCCGGTATTTCATCTAACGCCAGTTCACCGGAAAAAATAGCTTTCTCTATTTCATACCGAAGTATGACGTGTAAATCATAGGTAACTTCATCTGCCTCAACTCTGATAAATGATTTATTCGCAAGATTGGCGGCACGGGTCATCTCCACTGCATTCAATTGATCTAGATTCGGAAAATAGGTAACCGCAACCGGCAGCCACTTTTCCCAGAACGCCAGACTCCGCCCCACGTGATTTTCCCAGAGGCGCGATTGCGATTCATGAACTCCGAGTGAAACAGCCTCTCCACAAGGGGTGCCGTGATAGTCCGGATTAACGCCCTGATCATATAAACCATGCCCGGCCTCGTGTAACACACCATATAGAGAACTCCTGAAGTCCCCGGTATCGTATCGTGTCGTAAGCCTTGTATCGAAAGGCCCTAATCCGGTGCAGAATGGGTGAACCGCAGTATCGATACGACCTGCATCAAAATCAAAACCGATCGAGGCTGCCACTTCCCGATTGAAAGCCGCTTGTTTATCGATGGGATATTCCCCTTGCAAAGCTTCGGGCTCCATACGGTCCAGGGCACAGGCTTGCTCAACCAGCGGAATCAAATCGTTCTTGTAGTCAGCAAAGACCCGGTCGATTTTATCAATGGTGGCTCCTTTTTCGTAAATATCGAGAAGTCCATTGTATGGAGTCTCTTCGTAGCCCCAGTAAGAGACCTGCTCTTTACTGAGTTCGATAAGTTCCGCGAGTGGTTTCCGAAATAGAGAAAAGTCAGACTTTTCCCGGGCTTCCGCCCATGCTTCGTGAGCCGTCACTCTGGTTTTCGCCATCTTTTTGACTAACTCGACCGGCAGACAGGTGTCCCGTTTATATTCCCGGTCCCACTCTCTGAGGTTGGCTCTCTGGTGTTGATCCAACGAATCGTCTCCTCTAGCCTCAGCAATCCAGTCTCCGACCTTCGGGTCCGTGAAGCGGGTATGAGTTTCTCCACTAAGAAAAGAGAGTTGAGCGGCCCGGTAGGCAACGCCTTTCTTTGCCATGTTCACTTCCTGATCCCAACTCAAGAGAGATTGAGTGTCTTTAAGAATTTGGAGTTCGCTGCAAAGCTGAACCAATTTATCGTAAGCCTGATTTGCCATTCCCGAAAATCCCCCGCCAGGACGGAAAAGACAAGCCGCATCATTTCAAAAACGATTATTTGAAATTCGTTCGATGTTTACGAAGTTTACCGATGAGCGATCCGATCATCAGATACGACGGGAAACACCTTCAGTTTCGCGAAACCGGACAGGGATGGGAATATGTGGTCAGGTCCAATGCTACGGGATGCGTAGGGGTGCTCGCGATCACTGATGATGATAAAGTGGTCCTTACCGAGCAGTTTCGCCCCCCGGTGGATAGATTTGTAATCGAATTACCGGCAGGACTGGCTGGCGACATTCCACTTCAAGAAAACGAACCACTGGAAACGGCTGCCCGGCGGGAACTGAAGGAGGAAACCGGATTCGTCGCTAAAAAGTGGAGCAAGCTCCTCGAGGGCCCCTCTTCCGCTGGCCTCACCAATGAATGCGTAACGATTTTCCATGCGTCCGAAATGACCCGCGTCACGGCGGGCGGAGGCGATCGTACCGAGAATATTATCGTTCACATCATCAAAATTGAAGATGTTCTTTCGTGGTGCGGCGACCAACAGTCAGACGGCAAATTAGTTGATTTCAAGATCTTCGCGGCTCTTCACATTGCAAAGAATCGCATTGGTAACACCGAAGGGCGTCTCTGGTACTGAGTTTATCTCGACTTTTTTCTTGCGATCAAGCTCAGGGCGGTGGATTAAGCGCGATGAGTGAATTTCAAGATCGAGTCGTCGTGGTCACCGGTTCCGGCCGGGGAATCGGGAAAGCTATCGCGAAAATGTTTGTCGAAAAAGGGGCAAAGGTCGCTGTAGTGAGCCGAACCGAAAAAAACTCAAGTGAGGCTGCCGAAGAATTAAATCAGATCGGGCCCGGGCAAGCCAAGGGCTACGCAGTCGATATTTCAGATTACGCCGCAGTGGAAGCGTTTGGAAAGCAAGTCACTGCTGATCTGGGTGTCGCCAGTATTCTGGTCAACAATGCAGGAGTCACTCGCGACGGCCTCGCTCTGAGGATGAGCGAAGACGATTGGGACACAGTCCTCGATACCAATTTGAAAGGAGCTTTCAACGCCGTTAAAGCGTTTCAGCGGGGGATGCTGAAGCAACCCAACGCCCGGATCATCAACATCAGCTCCGTTATCGGCTTGACCGGAAACGCCGGCCAGTCGAATTACGCCGCCAGTAAGGCCGGTTTGATTGGCTACACCAAGGCTCTGGCGAAGGAGTTTGCGGGCCGAAAAGTCTGCGTCAACGCTATCGCCCCCGGATTTATCGTTACGGATATGACAGGTGAACTGACCGAGGATATGCAGGAACAGGTAAAGGGTGCCATTCCTCTCGGATTCTTCGGTGACACCTCAGATATCTCAAACGCTGTGGAGTTCCTCGCTTCGGAGAAGGCTCGTTACATCACCGGTCAGGTCCTGACTGTTGATGGCGGGATGGTCATGTAAGTCAATCGACAGCCCCATCATGACCCAATCAATTGACATCAATTCGATCATTCAGATCGCGCGCGACGCCGGCGATGAAATTCTAAAGGTCTACGGAACCGAGTTCTCCGTGGATACGAAAGAAGACAAGTCGCCTCTCACCGAAGCCGATCGCCGCGGTAATGAAGTAATCGTAAATGCTCTCGAGTCCCAGTTTCCTGAAATTCCCATTATTTCAGAGGAGACCCAAACCGTTTCTTATGCCGAGCGTAAAAACTGGGAATATTTCTGGCTGGTTGACCCTCTTGATGGAACCAAAGAGTTCATCAAACGAAATGGTGAGTTCACCGTCAATATTGCCCTGGTCCACAACGGCACGCCTGTCCTTGGAGTTGTGTTTCAGCCTGTCGGCAATCGAATGTATTATGCCTCTAAAGACGATGGTGCATGGTTTTCAGAGAATAATGGACCGGCCTCGCCCATGAAAGGTGGAGATCACTACTCATCGAAATCCAAGGTCACCGTCGTGGCAAGCCGCTCTCACCGGACTAAAGAGGTCGACGAGTTTGTGGCGCAGCTCCAATCGCAGGGAAAAGAAGTGGAATTCCTATCTGCCGGAAGCTCCCTGAAACTCTGCCTTGTCGCTCAAGGCAAAGCGGACGTCTACCCTCGTCTCGGGCCGACCATGGAATGGGACACCGGTGCCGCGCACGCCATTGCCCTGGAAGCCGGGCGCAGGGTTATCGCGGCGGATAGCGGTAACCCACTGACTTACAACAAAGAAAATCTGCTTAATCCGTTTTTCTTCGTGGAGTAAAATCACAAAAGAACCGCGCACGAAAGTGCGCGGTTCTTTGATTTAAAATTAGCGAGTCAGGTTCCGTGTCACCAAGTCAACACGTTGTCCTTGGCAGACTCGAGGTCGGGTCCAGCACTCCAGACGGCAATTGATTCAGTGATCAGATCTGCCTCACTGGCAACAGAGCCTCCTGAACCCCACTCGGGGGAGCCAGAACCACCGCTTATTGACGGTTCCTTGACCTTCGGATTATCCATTCTGCCTTTGTTCGAAGTATCAAGTCTGACTCCGTACATCCGTCCGAACGGATCCCAGAGTGAACCTCCCCCGTTCTTTTCCAAGGCAACCCCTTTAATATAGGTGTTGCCACTCAACTTTTTCGCCGCTTTTCCAGTAAAGAAAGCAATCCCGCGTGGGTTTTTCGTTTTACCTACGTCCGAATCAGCTCCCAGTAAGATATCCATGTAATCTGAATCGGTCGGAAAATCAGCGTAATCGTTTCCGCTAATTCCACTGGGCTTGGCATGTCTCCGATACTCCGTAAAATAGGCTGACGCCGCATTTCGCACATTGTAAGCGGTATTTCCCGCATCCGCCTTCTTGGCAGACTTCATAGCGGCAGACGCCCCGGTAAAGAGCATTCCTGAGAGGATCCCGATAATAGATATGACGACCAGAATCTCGATGAGGGTAAACCCCTGACTGGTCCGATTGTGAGGTGCGATTTTCATAGTTTGACGGATGTTAAAGCTGAATCGTTGTTTAATGCTAGGGTAAAATACTGGAATTCTTAACAGGACACCTAATTGTAAACACAATGTATTGCATTTAGTCCAGCATTTTCTTGATAATTTTCATCCTTTTTCGACTTGAGTGACCTAATTCAACAAAAAATACGGGACCTGATCAAACAGTCTGATTACAGACCGATGAATAAGTCTGAGTTTGCCAGAGAGCTGGATATTCCTTCGAAAGAGAGGAGCGAACTACGCAAAGCCCTCTCGAATCTGGTGGATAAAGGCGAAATCGAACTGGGCAAAAAAAGCCGATACTATCCACCTGGAAACCGCTCTTCCGATCAGACGTTTGAAGGCGTCGTTAACTTCATCAACAGCGAGAAAAAGACCTTAGCTTTTTTCACCGCTGACGTTCCTGGAAAACTACCCGTTCCTACAGATATCGCGGCACGAGGCGTCTTCGTCGGGCGCAGAGGTGCGGGAACCGCCCTTGACGGTGACAGGGTGTCGGTAAAAATCGTGAAAAAGCCGCCACCAAAGTGGCATAAGCACGTCAAATCCAAGCGGGAAAGTTACGATCAGGACACCGCTCAATACGAGGCTGTGGTTTCCGATATTCTGCAGCGGAACCTGACCACCTTCGTCGGCACCTATGAAAGGAAGGGACACACTGCCGTCCTCTCCCCCGAAGACAACCGCTTGCCGCCCAGCTTCCACCTCAGGGAAGTGCTGCCCGAGGCTAAGCCCGGAGATCTCGTCGTTGCCGAGTTCCTGAGCTGGGCAAATACCGACCGCCCCCCCGCCGCCCGCATGATTGAGCGACTGGGCCGCCCCGAAGATCCGGGTGTTGATATGCTGAGCGTTATCCATCGATACCGCCTTCCTCTGAAATTCCCTCACGAAGTCCTGATGGAAGCGGAAGCCATCGATGAAACGATTTCCGCAGATGACATCCTGAACCGGGAAGATTGGCGGGACCGCGAAGTTTTTACGATCGATCCGGAAGACGCTCGCGATTTTGATGATGCGATATCGGTCAGAGAACTACCCGATAATTCGGGTTGGGAACTGGCCGTGCACATCGCCGATGTCTCGCATTATGTGAAACCGGGGACAGCATTGGATAAAGAGGCCCGGAAGCGCGGCAATTCCGTTTACCTGGCCGATCGCGTCATCCCGATGATCCCGGAAAAACTCAGCAACGGTGTTTGCAGCCTGAATCCACATGTGGATCGATTGACCCACGCCACCGTCATCACCTTCGATCAAAAAGGGAACATGAAAAAGGCCCGCTTTGTCTCCGCAGTGATCAACAGTTGCTGGCGCTACAGCTATGAAGAAGCCTATACCCGCCTGAAGCTGAGTGACGAAGCCGCTGAAGCGTTCGATGACCCGGTGGAAAAAAATGTCGTCGCTCATTTGAGGCGGGCCTGGAAACTCGCCGATACGCTTCGCCGGAAGCGATTTAAAGAAGGTTGTTTCGATCTCGATTTTCCGGAGGTCAGAGTCGTCCTCGATGCCGATGGAATCGCCTTCGCCGTTAAAAAAAGCGAACACGATGAAAGTCATCAATTGATCGAAGAGTTTATGCTCGCCGCCAACGAAGCTGTGGCCCGCGAAACCAGGAATGAAGGCGCCACCTCTATCTATCGGATTCATGAGTCTCCTGATCCCGACAAGTTGCAGGAATTTGCCGAACAGGCCCGTTCTTTTGGCCATAAAATCGGAGACCCGACAATTCGCTCTGAAATTCAGAAGCTCACCAAAGCGATCAAAGGAAAGCCGGAAGAACACCTCTTAAAGTTGGCATTGCTCAAAAGCATGAAGCGAGCCGCCTACTCCAAAGACCCCGTCGGCCACTTTGGACTGGCAAAGGATAACTACTGTCACTTTACCAGCCCGATCCGCCGGTATGCCGATCTGATCGTGCATCGCTCGCTGAAACGAATCATGTCGAGACATAAGGAACCAAGTGCTCCCCTGCATCCCGATAAAACCCCGACCGAAGCCGGAGCCGCCGAAATTTCGACGCATATTTCCCGGACTGAACGGGTCGCCGCCGACGCCGAAAGGGATTCCCAACAGCTCAAAATGGTCGAATACCTTGAGAACTTGTTGAAAGACGACGCCGATCAAACCTTCGAAGCGATTGTGACCGACATTCGACCCATTGGGATCTTTGTGGAATTAAAGGAACTGATGGTGAGAGGACTGATCCGCAAAATGGATTTCTCTTCCAGTGACGGATTCTACCTCGATAAAGGAGAGAACCAATTCGTAAGCGCTCTGAACTCTGCCAACACCGTTGCTATCGGTGGAACCGTAACCGTAAAACTAATCCGAATAGATAGAAGCCGGGGCTTTCTCGATTTCGCCCTCACTTAACCTCTTTTTTAACCGGGTATTTCTCCGGCTTCACCTCTGAAAGAAGATCATAAAGATTCGATTTTTCGGGCGGAGTCAGGCTTTTGTCTGACTCCATGATTTTTTCGCAGATCAAAACAAGCGCCTCATGCCGCAACATATTGGAATGCATCGATTCGTAAGCGAGGCGGGGTAGTTCAGTGTAAAATGGGATGTAACCTTCCGGAATTTTCACCCCTTGTGGCTTCAATGGAGCAGCTTCGTACAGGAAACTCTTCACAATCCGTCTCACCGCAGACTCGGAGCCTGTCGCATAATAAAATCCCCACAGCATGTCGAGGGTTGATGTCTTATCGAGAGGGATTTCAAGAATTTTGGGCGGCCTCTCTTCGTCATCAAATTTCTTTCCTAACGCATCCTCCACAATAACGTCAGCCTCGCTCACTCTCGCAAAAAGTAAGGCAGCACCGAAAACGGCCCGGTCCTCGGGGGCCATTTCTTTCAATGAGAGCCACCACGGTTGGATTTTCTCCCGGTTTTCCCGCATCAGTTGGCTAATAAAGGCAATAAGGACCGGCTGGACATTGAAATCCCTCAAAACCCCTTCCTTTTGCCATGCTTCCATTTGGGAAATGAACTCATCGGGTTTCGGATTCAGGTAATAGAACTCCAACCAATCCTTTGATTTTTCCTCTGCAGAAGCCATCAATTGGGCCGAAATAATTAAGAAAATTACGAGCAAATGCCTCATTGTATTTACATATGATGTACAAAAAACCAAATTCAAGTCACATCTTCCAAACTTTCTGGTTGAAAAAGCTTAAAAAAACGTAAATTCCCCTCCTCATGGCAAGAAAAGCTTGGATAGAGCGCAATGCGCGCAAACAGAAGACCGTCAACAAATACGCAAAGTTGCGTAAAAAGTTAAAGGACGAAAAGGATTATGAAGCTCTTACGCTTCTACCTCGTGATGCGAGCCCAACCCGTTTGGTGAATCGCTGCGAAGTAACTGGTCGTCGTCGAGGCTATCTTCGTCGTTTTAGAATGTCTCGTATCGCTTTTCGTGAGCTGGCATCACAGGGTATGCTCCCCGGGGTGACCAAGTCGAGTTGGTAGGCTTCCGCCCGCTTTCTTAGCCCGAATTTTCCGTAGGCGCGTGCAAACGTGCCTATTTGCTTTTCCGGGTTCGACGAGGCATAGTGTGTTATGCCGATTTACGAATATGTTGCCTCCGATCCGGAGGATGCCTGCCCGGCTTGTCGACGTGGCTTTGAGATCCGACGCCCGCTGACCCGCCCTCCTCTGGAGACGTGCCCGGTGTGCAAAAAGCCGGTCAAAAAGTTGCTCTCCAAAGGAGTAACTTCTCCCCAGATCGCAAAACCACTGTCGGTTAGCGATGCAAAGAAGGCTGGATTCACCGTGCTTGAAAAGCGGGACGAGGGGACTTACGAGAAGCTGTAGCCACGTTATTCGGGAGTTGCTTCAGGGACGATTCGGAGCGTGTTATTCTCGATTTTCAGCGTCTCGATGCGATCGAGCACGGATTTCACCTCTTCGTCTTCGAGTAACTTATCCATCAGGTTCTCCTGCTTAAACTGCTCTTTGAATTCCTCAGGAATCGGCAATCCGGAAAGCTGAAAGTCCACGATATACATCCGGGCTTCCTCATTTTGGATCGAGAAATCGACTTTTCCGGTTCCGTTGATGTATTTTCCGGCAAATGCTTTCGAGATAAACGGGATCGTAAATGGAAGCTCCTCCGGCTTCAGGCTCACGCGGGCCTCGATCTGGTTATCCACAATTTTTACCGCGGTTTTTCCGGCGAGAGGCTCGAAGGAAGGGTGTTGCGAGATTAAAATATTGAGATCGTCTTCCGTCAAAACCAGTGGCTCCGCCGGTTTGGCATTCGCAATCGCCTGCCGAAAATTATCGAATCGGGAGACCACAGCCTCAGCCTCGTTAGCCTGCACCCTCGGGTAATCAAATGCCATCGGCTCCGAACTCGCCATCCCAGCAAGCGCTTCAGCTTTCGATTGAAGCCCGCGAACGACGAAAAATCCGATTAGCAGGCAGATGATAGCGGCTCCGAGGCACCCGAACCCGCAACCAAGGGCCACCTTTTTTCCTGATTCGTTACCGGAGTTTTCATAGGGAAGACGAGGCTCATTCATACCCAAACATCAATCGCAGCATTCCGATGGTCAATCTGGAATCACTCACGAAAGGGACTCGACAGCTTTTCGAGTTAGTGGCACGTTTACGAAACCATGGAATCTCATAGTTCAGATTGCTGTGTTTCGCACGAAGAGTCGGAGGCTATCATCGGAAGAATCATCGACGAACTGCGGGACTCCGGCATGCGTAAAACCGAAGCTCTGGAAGAATTACTCCACGCGATGCTTGAAGCGCACCGCCCCTTTCTTCTTTCGGAGTTGAGCGAGGTTCCCGGACTGGCAGGCCGAGACCAGGCCACGATTTACCGGCTCATTATGAAGCTGAAAGATCTCGGTAAAGTCCGACAGTTAAACTTCGGTGATAAGGGAAATTACTTCCAACTCAATCTCGCGGACCACCATCATGACTACCTGCTCTGTCACGATTGCGGCGAAATCACTGAGGTCCCGTTTCCCTGCGTTCTAAAAGAAGTCGAAAAGAAGCTGAGGGAACAATTCGGATGGAAGAATTTGAGCCATTCGCTGGCTTTCCACGGACAGTGCCCCGCCTGCTCGAAGGCGTAAAACTCTGATTGTACCCTGTACACTTTCAGACTGTACCCTGTACAGTCTCCGAATTTGAGGGGGCAGAGCCCGCCGTTTTATGTTCTTCATTTACGATTGTTTTTTTTGGGCGATGGTCCCGACATGGAATTGATCAATGCATCCGGCGCGCCGGAGGCCATCGGGCCGTATTCTCACGCGGCGTCAGTCAACGGCCTGACCTTCTGCTCTGGCCAAATCCCGCTCGATCCCACAACAATGAAAATTGTGGACGGCGGTATCGAAGCTCAGACCAAACAAGTTCTGGAAAATGTCGGCAAAGTATTGGCTGAAATCGGAGCGACACCTTCCGACGTCGCGAAAACCACGATTTTCATCACTGATATGGCCGATTTCCCCATCGTGAACGGGATCTATGCCGAATTTTTCGGAGATCACAAACCGGCCCGCTCCACGGTTGCCGTAGCCGGATTACCTCTCGGTTCCCGGGTAGAAATCGAATGCATCGTTAACAAATAAGTCATGGCCACCGAATCAACGTCACCACTGGAGGAGCGGCTTCACGAACGTCTCGAAAAGGTACTTTTCTCTCAGGAGGAAATCCGGGACCGGGTCATCCAAATGGGCGAAGCCATTACCCGGGAATACTCCGGCGAACCGCTCACCGTGGTGATGATCCTGCAGGGCGGCGCGCTTTTTATGGCTGACTTGATTCGCGAGATCCAGCTTCCGCTCAAAGCCGATTCCGTCAGCGTCGAATCCTACGAAGGAACCGAAAGTTCCGGCACCGTGACCTTTCTGCAAAACCGGATGCCTAACCTCGATGGGCGCCATGTCATTCTGCTGGACGATATTCTCGACACCGGCAGAACTCTGGCGGCGATTCGTCAGAAATTCGAAAAGGAGTGTAATCCCCTGTCGGTGAAAATCGCCGTCCTGCTCTCCAAGAAAGTGGACCGGGCCGAATTTGTCGAGGCAGACTACATCGGCTTCGAAGTGGGTAATGAATTTGTGGTTGGCTACGGACTCGATTTCAATGGCGAATACCGTAATCTGCCTCTGATCGGGGTGCTCAAACCGGAATATATCCGATGAAAATCCGGCTCCTCTTTTTCTCTTTGCTTCAGGATTTCACCAGTCGGGAGGAAATCGACTATCCTCTCCCATCCGCGAGCATCACGGTCGGCGAACTCCTCAAAAAACTTTACGGCGATTACAAAGAGCTCGCCGATTGGGACGAAAAACTGCTCATCGCGGTCAATTGCGAATACGCTTCACGCAGTGACCTGGTAAAATCCGGCGACGAGGTCGCCATCATGCCACCGGTCCAGGGCGGGTAAAAATGTCAGGATTACCGGTTTACATTCCGATCCCGATTCTTCAGAATTCCCCGTAAGATCGCGATGGCAGAATGGTATTATACAGATTCCTGGAACCGGCAATACGGACCCGTCGCCGACTCCGTTCTGCTCGAATTGAACCAAACCGGAGCGATCACGGCCCGCAATTCGGTCTGGCGCGAAGGCATGGATACGTGGGAGCCGTTTCACACCGTCGCCCCCGAATTGTTTGAAAATGATGAGGAAGGCAACCCGATCGATCTGGGTATCTGCGCCTACTCCGGGAGAGTCCTCAGCAGCCGGGAGATGGTCCCCTATGGCGATGCAATGATTGGGGTCGACTCCCGCGAGGAATTTGTCCAATCCCTCATGGAAACCGGGCGGGTGGTGGAAGCCCAAACCACGACCAAAGAAAAAGAATTCATTGGTTTCTGGTGGCGAACCCTCGGCGTCATGCTCGATGAAATGGTAAAATACGGTCTGATGGCGATTTTACTGGCTGTTCTCGCTTTGATCTTTTTCGGAACGATGAAGGTTTTCAGCGTACCGACCCAAGGGGGAGCTTTCACCGGGATTTTCATGGCCTTCGCTACGCTGATCGCCTACGGCGCGGGAGCTGTCTACGAAATCTGGATGGTTGGGAAATATCAGGGGACTCTCGGCAAGATGGTGATTGGGGCAAAAATTGTGCAACCCGATCATTCCCGGGTCACCTACAAGCGCTCAATCGGGCGTTGGTTCGCCAAGACGCCGATTTTTCTCGAGGGCGTCAAAATTCTTCCCTACGTCATGTTCGGATTTTTCATTGGCCTGGTCTCGAGCGGCTTCCAAAGCGGAAGCACCGCGTTTCTAATCGCTTCGTGGTTCCTCGCATTTGCGCTTCCCACCATTCTATCGATTGTTTTGACCTCTGTCTTCTGGATGGCCGCTTTTGACGAGCAGAAACGAGCGTTTCACGACCGGATCGCCTCCACCAGAGTGGTCCCCAAATAACCCAACTTCACGATGAATGATCCAATTTTAGGCGACGCACCGAAAATTCCACAACTTCCTCCCAAAGAAAGGCCGCTGGGCATCATCGCCTGCCCGAAATGTCGCATGGAAAATGAAGTTGAGGCCGTCGGTGTCGGCGAAACGAACTGCCAGTTCTGCAGGGCCCCCATTTCCTTCCGGATATTCCCGAGATTGACTAAAGCCCCCCCGAAAAAATTGCAACCCCACCCCGCCGAGGGCGGTGACGCTACCTGTCAGTTTTATCCCGAATTAAAAGCTGAGGTGATCTGCGACGAATGCGGTTGTTTTATGTCCGGGAAAGCTTCCGTCAACTGGGATGGAAAAACTTTCTGCCTCCCCTGTCTCCACAACTTGCGGGAACAGAAGGCCGACACCAACTACCGGGCCAGTTTAAAAATCTGGGACAATCGCGCGCTCGGCCTGCTCGCCATGCTGCCGCTTACGCTTTTTACCGGTCCGATCGCTCTCTTTGTTCTGCTCAGATTCCGAAAAGAGCCCGTCGGCTGGGTCCCCCGGGGGCGTTTCCGATGGTGGTTGGCTTTGATATTCAGCATCATCGTTCTGTCAGGCTGGACCGCTCTGGTAATCGTCTGGGTGGCGATGTTGACCCGGGAATTGTCGTGACAATCCCTTGATCGGGCGCTTTTCCACCGTTATTCTCTGCCTCACTTTATTTTGCAAATCTACGGAATAGGAATCGACATCGTCGACACGAAGCGGATTGAAGATTCCATCACGGATTACGGAGATCGTTTTATTGATCGCATCTTCACGCAGAGAGAGCGGACTTATTGCGGGAAAATGCGCTACCCCGCCCCACACTACGCAGTCCGATTCGCCGCCAAAGAAGCCATCGCTAAATCGTTCGGCACCGGGATCGGGGAAAACCTCAACTGGACCGATATGGAAATTCTGCGCGACGAGCTCGGCAAGCCCTACGTGGTATTGAGCGGTGATGGTAAGACGTTTGCCGACAAACACGGCATCACCTCAGTAATGGTCAGTTTGAGTCATTCCGATAATCACGCCGCAGCAAATGCCGTCGCGATCTGCGATTAACCTCAGTTTTTGTCGAGGTTATCGTTGGAAAGATGAGGTGTGACGCGTAACAGTGTCACAGTTCAAAAGTCATTTTGAATACATGTCAGAAAACACAACAGCAGTCCGCCTAACGATCACGGGTTTGATAAGCCTCGTCTGCATCCTGTTGTCAGCATCAGCCTACACTCAGGAAGACCCTTTTACAGCTGAAGCGCTGAAATTACGAACCGCTTTGCATTATGATTCCGCGCTGGGAGCTCCGCTCGACTCGCTGGTTCGGCTTTACACCAAAGAAAAGCGTGAAGAGGAACTGGTGGGACTCTATCAGGCTCACATCGCCCAATATCCCGACGATGCCGGAGCCAAAGCCGTTCTCGCCCGGATTTTGACCACACTGGAAAGGCCAGAAGCTGACGAATTTATTCAGTCGGCGGCCCGTCAGCACCCCACCTTTCCCCACCTCCAGTATATTCTTTCCCACTCGCTGAAAAAGAAGGACGATGCCCGGAGTCTGGAAGCCTTATCCACCGCGATCGACCTCGAGACGAGTAAAACCCGCCAGAGTCAGTGGCTCGGCGAACTGTTGGACCGGTCGACGACTGAAAAAGGCCGGGAACTGGCCACCACTCAATTGCAGAAATTGTTGATGGTCGAAGGCCAAACCGGCCCTACGATGCTTTCCCTCGGCCAGGTGATGCTTCGCCATCAATTCTGGGAACTGGGTCTGCTGGCTCTGAACCGGGCCATTTCCCAGCCGCTTAATCCGGAGCAAAAAGTGGAAGCCAACGTCCTCGCAGCCAAAGCGGAAACCGCGCTGGGCAAGACGGTTCAAGCCGGGAATCGACTGGATAAAATCCTGGCAAAGCTCGCTCCCGATCATCATCGCCGTAACGAGGTGATGAGTCTTCGCGTCAGCGTGATCGCCTCGGAAGAGGAGCGGTTTGCCCTGCTCGATCAAAGCCGTAAAAACTACGAAAAGACCCCGGAAAAGGAAACGGCAATCCTCGACTACGCTGAAATCCTGATTGCGAGTGGTCTCAACGACGAAGCTCTCAAGGTTTTGAAAAAGGGTTCGGCTGACCTGCCCGAATCGATCCGGATAGAAACGCTCGCTATCGAACAGGTCGAGAAACGGACCAACTCACAGGAACTGATCGATTATCTCGATAACCGGCTCGAAATTCATCCATCACGGACCGATCTCCGCTACAAACTGGTCAAAGCTCATTACGAGAAAGATGATCCCCTCGCGGCTCAGCAGGATTTTGATCTCGTTCTCGCCAGTCTCGAGGGGGCCGAAAAAAGTGCGCGAATTCTCGATCTTGCCAGATTCCTCCGGTCCACTGATCATGCGAGAACAGCTCTGAAGCACTACGAAGCCTACCTCAAACTCGAACCAACGCGGCTCGATGTGACCAGGGAACTGTGCGAAGTCTATCTCGAAGAAGGACTCGAGCCCAACGTCAAAAAATTGCTTGCGAACAGCTCGGCCAAAGGGGTTGAAGTGGAGAACCTCCTCGATCTCAGTCAGTTCCTCATCGAGGAACAGTTTTTCGGCCCTGCGGAGACGATTTTAAAGCAATTCATCGACCAGACTGCAGTCCTTCCTTTTGAGCCCGGTCTCGCCCTCGCCCGGGTTCAGAGTGAACTCGGCAAAGGTTACGAAGCCACCTCCCTGCTCCAGAATTTACGGGAACAGACCGATACCCCGGCCCGCTACAAGTCGTGGCTCAATGTGGGTCTAATCGTTAATGACAATCTCGGGACCGTCGACTCCTTCTTCGAAGAAGAACAGGGACTCTTCACCTTCGCGGATAAGGATTGGACCGTCGACCGAATCGAGAAATTTCTCTACCTCTGTGAAGCCGGGGAACGCCGCCAGCTTACCAGCCGGGTTGCTTCGGCGATTCAGAAACGGCTCGGCGTTGAAACGCTGGATCGGGATTTGAAGATCAAACTTCGGCAACTGCTGGTCAAAACCCTCGAAAAAGATCCTTCTCAGGCGGCCGAAGTGGAAGCCCAACTTTCCGCTCTCGCCACCGAGGATCCAGAGCGAAGCAGTGAATACGAACTGCAGAGAGCTTTGCTCTATCACAATGTGCAGCGGCCCGATCTCGCTATCGGAATTTTAGAGAAACTAAATCTCGAAAAAGTTACCTCGCCGAATTTGCTTCGCAACAGCTACCGGATGCTGATGGAATTTGGTGACCGGAAACTTGCCGGGGACGCCCTCGCTGCGGTCACCGCACTGGAACCTTCGGACCTCTTCAGCTGGGAGAAAAGACTCGCGCTTCTCGCGGTGGAAGGAAACGAAGACGACTTCCGCACGGCCATTAGAAACCTGCTTCAGGGCGTCGCACAACGGGGCAAAGCGACCGAGTGGCGACAGGACACCACGCAATCTCTGCAGTGGCACCTTCTCGACTCCTATTGGCGCTCAATCGCCGCGATCGTCGCTCAGGACTCCGGCCTGGAGGAGGCACTTCCGTTGCTGGATGCCGCAGAGCGGGAAGCTCAGGGGACCGATTTACTCTGGATCGCCTGGTCCCGGGCCTACCTCTACAGCCAACTTAACCGGAAGGCGGAAAAAGAGGATGCCGTCAAACAACTGCAGGCCCGACTCGATGTGGATCAAGATGTGAACCTGCGCTTTCCAGACGGCCTTGCAATCCCGCTGAAGGCTGCGATGGAGACGATTGCCACCCCTCCGAAAAACAATGGACTCGATGGCCCGTCCCGCGAACTGCCCCTCCTCGGGTTACCTAAAATTCTTTGGGGATTCGAAGTCGATCAGGGTGCCAGAGTATTACGGGTGCGAGAAGCGGCCAACTGTCTTCTGGTCCTGGATGACCGGGGGCAAATTTATAAAGTCGATCCCGGAACCGGAAAATTGGTATGGAAAAAATACTACGGCGTGTCCGAGCTTCCCCTCTCGAGTGCCGCATCACA
Source organism: Verrucomicrobiales bacterium (assembly GCA_029213005.1). Classification (GTDB taxonomy): domain Bacteria; phylum Verrucomicrobiota; class Verrucomicrobiia; order Verrucomicrobiales; family DEV007; genus Arctic95D-9. The sequence continues at coordinate 51,563 of JARGPI010000023.1, read as the reverse complement.
ATCGGTTGCCAGTCCCAACGCATCGGTCCGGAAAGTCAGACAGTTGATTGTCACCGGAGGCCATTTCCTTCTTTCTTTTAACCGGGAGCTGCGGGCTTACTCCTGTGCCGACGGCTCGCTCTCGTGGAAAGCCGGACTGCCTCCTGCTGACGAAACTTTGGAATCAATTGGCGGAGCCCTGCCGGCGATGCAATTTGATGCTGAGGGAGATCGGATCGTAATTTTTGATCCCTACACCAATACTCTGGCGGGGCTCGATGCCTCCACTGGGAAATTAATCTGGGAGACCACAACCTCCACCAAAGCTTCGAAAACCAGTCATTCTCTGGTCTCGCTCAACACCGGTATTTCGGTAAAAAACGGTCGCCTTCTCGTTTACGGTAAAGAGTCGGGACTCTTCGACTTGAATACCGGCGATCCTCTGTGGTCATTCACCGGAAAAGAAGTCCGGGTCTTCCCTATCACCCTGCGGGAACAGCGGGAGGATCTTTCTGAGGAGGAACTGGTCACACTGGAGCAAACCAAACCCAAACCGGTCTGGATTCCGCTGGATAAGAACAGTCGTCGCCACCATGTGAGCCATCTTTCGAAGAAAAAAGGGATCGATGACCGGCAGGTGATGTCATTTTTGAACTATCCGGGAAGCTTGCTGGCTCCGGCGGTTGACTGGGCAAAACATCGCCTCATCACTGGCGAAAGCGCTCACGCCACCCTCGCCGACGATTTTCTCTGGTTGATGGATTCCCGGGGGCTGCGGATGATCACGCTCAACCTGCCGATCGCATCTCAGGAATTTGAGGTGCAGGGAACGTTTCTGGGAGAAGAGTCTGCTCACGCCTGGGTTTTGAATGAAGAAGGCCTTGTTTACATCAATGGCACCAACGGCCAAACCCGGACCATTTCGACCGAACCGCTCGGCACCCATATCACCGGGACTGTCGTGGAGGGAAGAGTCTACCTGCGGGGCTCAAAAGGCATCGTCGTTTACAACGCCACGTCGGGGAAAGAAATTTCGGATTCCACCTGGGACACCGCTATGCTGGATTACCTGGAAACGACATCAAGCGACCGGATCGAGGATTACACCTGGCAGGGAACCGTGAAGCGAGCAGAGGCCGGATATCCCGCGTATTGCTTTCCCTTCAGCGACGTGATTCGGAATAAAAACTATTTCACTGTGTTTGGAAGCGATTGCATCGTAGCAATCGCAGACCAGTAAAATCCAGCAGTATGGCTACTACCTCTACCGATGACGAAATCTTTGACGCCGAATTTCTCGATCGACTTCGCGCTCTGTTCCTTCGGCTCCGGAAACGTCGCCAACTGAAGAAAAAAGGTATCCAGAATACTCCGGCATCCGGCTTTACCCGTGAGTTTAAGGACTTCCGCCACTACACCCCGAGAGATGACTACCGCGCGATCGACTGGCGCCTCTACGCCCGGCTCGACCGTCTTTTCATCCGGCTTTACGAGGAAATTCAGGAATTTCACATCCATGTGGTTACCGACACGAGTGCCTCCATGGGCGAACCCTTCTCCGAGAAGCGAAACACTGCTCTGAAACTGACCGTAGCGCTCTCCTATCTCGGTTTGGTGGGACAGCACCGGGTCAGCGTCTACGAAATGGGCGAAAAAATCAGCGACCCGCTCCCGCCAATGAAAGGACAGGGAAATATTCAGCGAATCATTGATCACGCCCGACGTCTCGAGTTTACGGGCACGACCAACCTGGAGCGCTGTTTCAAAGATTTTCAGCCTTCCCGGCAGCGCTACGGCATCATCTTTGTGATCTCGGACCTTTACGGACAGGGAATCGAGGAAGCGAGAGAAGCGATTCGCCATGCCTCGGGTTGGCCGGGGGAAGTCCATTTTATTCAGGTTTTTCATCCCTGGGAGGAAAAGCCGGATCTGGAAGGCGAGATCCAACTGTTCGATGTCGAGACCAAAGAACAGCGCCGCCTCTGGTTTACCCCGAAGGATAAAATCCGTTACGAGGAAAATTATCGGAAATTCGTCGAAGGGATCGAACAGGCCTGTCAGGATCGGCATATCGATTTCCAACCGTGGCGAACCGACTTTCCGTTCGAGGAAGTTTTTCTGGAGCTGCTCTCCCGCGGCTCAGCTCTGGCTTCCGGCCATTAACGCAATTCCGAGGGATTCATTTCAAATTTGTCCCGGCAACATTCGTCTCATCTCATTAGAGTCGATGAATTCCTATGGAGAAAGCTAAGAAGCGTTACGCAATCGTCGGCACCGGAGAGCGCGCCGGTGTCTTTATCGATGCGATCCTGCGGACTTATGGCGAGGTTGCCGAACTGGTCGCGCTCTGTGACATCAGCCCGACCCGGATGGCGTGGTACAATTCCAAAATCACAGAAACCACCGGCCACCCACCTCTTCCCACTTTTCCTGCCGGTGAGTTTGAAGACATGATCCTGGTGAGTCGACCCGACGTCGTCATTGTGACCACCATCGACTCGACCCATCACCACTACATCATTCGCGCGATGGAAATGGGTTGCGATGTCATTTCTGAAAAGCCGATGACGACGGATGAAACCCGGGCCGCTGCCATTTTTAAAGCGATCAATCAAACCGGTAGAGACCTGCAGGTCACCTTCAACTACCGCTACTCCCCACTGGCCTCTAAAGTTCGCGAAATCATTAGTGAGGGCGTGATCGGAAAACCTCAGCACATCAATTTCAGCTGGATTCTCGACACCTCACACGGTGCTGATTATTTCAGGCGCTGGCATCGGGAAAAGGATAACTCCGGAGGCCTCTTAATTCATAAAGCGACCCATCATTTCGATTTGATCAACTGGTGGATCGACTCGACGGCAAGCGAGGTTTTTGCGATGGGAGATCTCCGCTTTTATGGCAAGGCAAATGCCGAAGCCAGAGGCGAATCTTACGATTACGAGCGATACACCGGGCAGAGTGGAACCTCCGACGATCCTTTTTCGATCGACCTCGACAATCACGAGCAATTTAAAGGCCTGTACCGCGATGCCGAATCGGATTCCGGCTACATTCGGGATAAAAATGTCTTCAGCGACGGAGTCACCACCGAAGACACTCTGAGCCTCACGGCCCGATACCGCAGCGGTGCTCTTCTGACCTACTCGCTGGTCGCCTACTCGCCCCGCGAAGGCTGCCAAATCGCGATCACCGGAGACAAAGGCCGCCTCGAAATCGGTCTGGAGGGCAGATTCGGGCGCACCTTCGTCGCCTGTAATGGAGAGGCGGATTGTTCGACCCACATTCGCGTTTGCCCCATGTTCGGAGCGCCCGTCACTATCGAAATCCCCCATCCCACTGGTGGGCATGGCGGGGCCGACCCGGCGATGCTGGAGCAGATTCTGTCACCCGATCCGACGCCAGACCCATTGCGACGCAACGCCAATCACCACGACGGAGCCGCATCAATTTTGATGGGAGCCGCCGCAAACCGGTCCATCGAAACCGGCCAACTGATCAAAGTCGATGATCTGATGCAGCAACCGCTCTCAAACGAAGCAGTGGATTCAAAAACCGGACTGTACAGGGTACAGTCCTAGAGTGTACAGGGTACAGTCTCCAACCATGCCGCAATCCGTAAGCAAAAGCCACTCTTGCTCTTGCTCTTGCTCTTGCTCTTGCTCTTGCTCTTGCTCTAAAAACCGGGATCAAGAACAGGATTAAGATCAAGAACAAGCGTTTCAAAAAAAAAGCGGGTAACTTCCGTTACCCGCTCCTGAGAATTTTTACTGGTTAATCGACTGACGATTAAACCACACCGGGAATCGGCATCGGACGAATATCGAGGTCGCCGTTGATGTCGATATTGTCCGGAACGAGATCTTCATCGCTCGCGATGATTTCGTCCCAGGTGATACGCTTACCGGAATAACAGGCATTCCGTCCCTGGAGCGCCATCGTTGTGGAATGCGCAATCCAGGCGGCATCGTCTTTGCGCTCACCACTGCGGATCGCTGCGAAGAACTCTTCATGCTCAACATCGTACATGTTTTTCAGACCGGAGCGCGGCTTCCGCCATACCCAGGCGTTTTCACCTGTGATTTCAGCAGAACTCGGTCCGAATTTTGCCATCCCTTTGGTCCCTACGATGGTGTCACCCGTGTAGTTGTAGGAATTGAGGAACTGACGCCACTCAACGTGAGCCATCACGTTATTGGGATATTCGTAAGTGATGCTGAAGTGATCGTAGATATTCCCCGCTTCGTTTGGACGCTGACGCCCGCCGCTGCCAAATGCCGCGATTGGATCAATATCGTTAAATGCCCACGCAATCCGGTCCACGTTGTGACAGCCCTGCTCGACGATTCCGTCGCCACCGAGCCACGCAAAATTATACCAGTTTTTGATCTGCCATTCGGTATCGCTCATCCCGGCAGGACGCTGATCCGCTGGCGGCATTGCCTTCACCGGACCTGCATAATACTGGGAGTGAATACTCAAAACATCACCAATCTGCCCATCGTGAATTCTTTCGAAAAGAGCTCTTCCCTGAACACTGTAACGGTAGCAGAACCCACACAAAACCGAGAGATCCTTGTCCTTCGCCATTTGAGCGGTCTCAGTGAAATGCTTGACCCCTGAAATGTCGGTCGCACACGGCTTTTCAACAAAGGCGTGAAGCCCGCGATCAACCGCCGCACGGAAATGCTGAGGACGGAAGCCCGGAGGCGTGGTCAAAAGCACCACATCGATTCCGGAATCCATCACTTTTTCATACGCATCGAGCCCTTCAAAAATCCGGTTATCCAGCCCGTCGCCCAGTTTCTGGTTGGTCGAGCCGTATTTCCGCAACATGACGAGCTTTTTCTCGGCCTCGGTGCGATACAGATCGCCCATCGCGTGCAACTCCACATTATCGTCAGCTTTCAGGGCATTAATCATCGCACCGCCGCCACGACCGCCACAACCGACCACGCCGATTTTCAGCTTCTTGTCGTTGGGTGCGCCGAATGTCACAGACGGGAAGCCTGCGGCGACTCCAGAGGCTGCGGCAACCGCTCCACTGGTTTTTACAAACGACCTTCGGGTCGATTTTGAATCTATCGGATTTTTATTCGTCTCGCTCATTGTATTAAGAAAATGGTTTGATTGGGCGGTTCCCTGGATATTTTCCTGGTCAACCTGATCATTCCCTACGTTATAGAGGGTGTCAAAACGGCATCTGGACGCGATATCGTTCCATGACTCACACCACAACAAACCTGCTTCGAATATGGACTTTTGGTTCGTCTTTAAAAAAATCACGTCTCTCGGCCTGACACCAATCACCATCACGCTGGAATTGCTCCTCGTCGGGATCCTTCTGGTCATGTTTTCCCGCAGGAGTTCGAAGAAGAAACCTCACCCCCGCTGGCTTTGGTTCAAAGGGATCAGCGGCGATCTCGGCGTTTACATGATCTTCGGCGGGGCACTCTTTCTCTATTTTTGTTCAATCGAGTTGGTTGCCTACCGCCTCAGCGGAGTTCTCGAGGAAAAACATCCGGTTCTCGAACAGGTCACCACCGATCCGGAATATATCGTCGTCCTGCCGGGAGGTCACCGCTACGCCAGCACCAAACCCGATGAATCCCGGATTCAGCGAAAAACCTACGTCCGCCTGCTCAAAGGCATCGATTACTGGCGGGAATGTCCCGATGCCACTCTCGTAATGAGCGGCCTCCCAGTCGAAGTGGAGCCGATGCGGGAGATCGCCATCAAGATGGGAATCCCCGCAGAGAGCATTTTTATCGAAACCGAGGCCAGAGATACCAAAGACCACCCCCGATATCTGAAAAAGTTGCTGGATGGAAAAAGCTTTCTCCTCGTCACCTCCGGAAACCACATGCCCCGATCGGTCGCACTTTTCAGAGGTCAGGGGCTCAACCCGACACCCGCACCGACCGATATTTACTACTCGCGAGGCACGCCACTGACCGCCCGCCAGTTTATCCCGAACGGCCGCTATCTCCTCGTAACCGATGAGGCATTCCACGAGCACCTCGGAATCGGCTGGGCCGCGATGCGGAGTCAGATCAAAGAGCGGGCCGAAGCCCGGGTCGCTTTTCAAGGCTCAGATCACTCCAAAGAAGCCCCGGTAGCAGATCTTTAAAGTTTTCGAGCGGCCCAATCTCTCAATTTGGCCTGCTCTCGATCGATTTCGGAAAAGTTCTCGATCTCTGCCTCCGCGGTGATGTAGCCGTAGAAATTTTTCGCGGCGATGCTTCGTGCCTGGGCGATCCGGGCTTCGAGGAGATCCCGTTTTTCAGCCGGCAGGCCCGAGAGGTTGATCGAATCAACCAACTCATTGATTTTATCCATACTCGTCTCCAGCGAAAAATCACCTTGGAGACTCTCGCCAACCACTCCGATCCTTGTGACCAGGGAATTAACCTGAATTTCAGCCTCCTGCCAAGTCGTCGGCTTTCTGCCTTTGGATTCTGAGGAGATTGCTATCTCCGGCACTGAATTTTTGTCCTCATCAGATCCGCATCCCGCCAGAAAAACCAGCGCAGCGATTCCAACGAACATAGGTATGGGGAGGTCGGCTGGAGACATTTGTGAAATTACCACAATTACCAGACCTTAACCACTGGTAAAGTTGAGAAATTATTAAAAAAGCGTCTCACCTGGAGTTGAGACGAGACGAAATATTTCAAAAAGCGCGCTTTTAGCTCTTTCTATTTTATCGTTCGGTTGTTTGATTTGCCTCGCTATGTCCATTCTGAAACAAGCTCATCCATGGCTCGAGAATCTGGTCGCTTACGATCCCGGGAAGCCCATTGAAGAAACCGCTCGTGAACTCGGTCTCGATCCGGGGGATATCATCAAGCTCGCTTCGAATGAAAATTCGCTGGGGCCTTCCCCGAAAGCTGTCGAAGCGATGAAAGCCGCTACCGAGGTGGCTCACATTTATCCCGACGGCGGCGGATACAAATTGCGGACCGCGATAGCTGAGAAATTTGGACTGACCCGCGAAAACATCGTTCTCGGAAACGGTTCCAATGAGATTATCGAACTGATCGGACAGGGTTTCCTCAAACCGGGAGACAACGTGATCGCAGCGGAGCACGCTTTTGTCGTCTATAAACTGATGGCAACCCTCTTCGGAGCCGACACGATCGAAGTCCCCGACCCCGGTTTTAAGCACGACCTCGATGCGATGGCAGCCGCCATCACTCCGAAGACCCGTAAAGTTTTTATCGCGAACCCGAACAATCCCACCGGAACCCTCGTCGGACAGGAGGAGATTGACCGCTTTATGGATAAGGTTCCCGATCACGTTATGGTGGTGTTTGACGAAGCCTACTACGAGTTCCTCGACGATGCCCCCGACACGATGAAATACGTTCACGAAGGACGGAACGTGGTCATCATGCGGACATTTTCGAAAATTCAGGGACTCGCCGCCCTCCGGATCGGATATGGAATCACCACGCCGGAGATCGCCAATATTTTGCAGAAGTGTCGCCAACCTTTCAATGCGAACGCAATCGCACAGGCCGGAGCTCTCGCCGGACTGGAAGATCAGGAACATCAGGACAAAACCCGCGCCATGAACAAAGCCGGGCTAGCATTCTATCAGGCAGCCTTCGACGAAATGGGCCTTGAGTATGTTCCGAGTTTTGCCAATTTCATCCTCGTCAACGTCGGTGACGGCGATGAGGTCTTTAATCAGATGCTGAAGCGCGGCGTCATCATTCGAGCCATGCGCAGCTACAAGCTGCCCGGGTGGGTTCGGATTTCAGTAGGCACTCAAGCCGAAAATGAGCGCTGTATCGCGACACTAAAAGAAGTCCTCGCAGAGGCCAAGGGATAAGAATCATGACGACTCACGAATGGCGGGAACGCGACGAAGACAATCAGCTCGTTTTTCACCGGGCGAAGCATCACTCCGGAGTGTGGACCTTCCATTCCCGCCCCAAAAACGAGGAACGCTGGACCAACTATGAGACACCGCCGATCGAGTTAATCGAATCGTTCCGCGACGTCCTCTGGAACAAAATTCAGCGTCGCCGGGCTCCGGAGGAGCAGATCGATGAGATCGACAAACTCATCGCAGAGCTCCGAGCCTCCCTCCCCGAAGAGGAAGAGGAAGCGGAGAGTGAGTCTTAGTCATACTGCGCTTTGGTAGACGCATTTTTCAGCTATTCCGGCGAGGAACTCGATGTGGTTGGCCCATCACTGATAAAGCCATCTCCCAGTAGTTCCGTCCCGAGTGATTTGAACATCACGAAGGCATCCACAAAACCCAGCTCAGGATCGCGGAAGGCACCTGGGAGAGTCCCCACTATATGGAATCCGTGCTTCTTCCATAGGCGAATCGCGCCCTCGTTAGTCGAGACAACGAGATTGAACTGCATTCCACGAAATCCACGCGAGACAGCCTCTTTTTGCGAATGCTCGCACATGACCGATGCAATACCTTTGCCTCTGGCCCGCTCCGAGACAATGTAGCCACAATTACAGATGTGTCCTCCCAGACCGGGCTGATTGGGTTTCAGATAGTAGGAACCGACTATTTCGCCACCGTCCTCGGCTACAAAGGTTGCCAGCGGCGTGTCGACCCATACTTTCCGGGCCTCCGCCTCAGTGATGTCAGGAGCGTAAGCATAGGTGCTACCGCTGCGGAAAACCGGCTCGATAATCGACCAGATGGACGACCAGTCTGAATCTTTAAATAAACGGATCACAGGGAAAGGAGGAGTTTACTTATTCGGCGATTTCACAGAAGAAGACTCTACCGATCAAGAACAACCCGGTAGCGGGCATCGCCGGATTTGAGATGCTCAATGGCCTCGTTTACTTCACTCATTGGGAAGTGCTCGGTGATGGGTTCAATTTGATGGCGGGCCGAAAATTCGAGCATTTTGCGAATCGTCACCGGACTGCCGACGGGAGATCCGGAGACACTTCTTTGCCCACCGATTAAGGGCATCGCCCCGATGTTTAGCGGCTCCAACACGGCGCCTAAAAAATGTAGTTTTCCCTGTGGTTTCAAGGCATTGAGGTAGGTATTCCACTCCTGAGGCACATTGATAGTCGAAAGGATCACATCGAATTTTCCGTAGGCGGACTTGATCGCCTGAGGGTCACGCGAATTGAGAACTTCGTGAGCGCCCATTTCTTTAGCTTCCTCCTCCTTACCGGGAGAGGTCAGCGCGGTTACCTGGCATCCCCACGCTTTCGCAAACTGGATCGCGAGATGGCCCAGTCCGCCAATCCCGAGAACCGCGACGCTGTCGGTCGGAGAAATACCCAGTTGGACAAATGGATTGAAAACCGTTATCCCCCCACAGAAGAGTGGACCGGCTTTTCGGGTATTCAGTTCATCCGGCAGTTTCACGACACTTGCTGCGGCAGCTCTCACCACATCAGCAAATCCTCCGTGTCGACCGACAATCGTCCCCGTAGCTGAAGGGCAACAATTGTAGTTACCACTCATACATTGATCGCAGGTCATGCAGTAGTCCGAATGCCAACCGAGCCCTACAGTATCACCTACCGAAAGATGAGTGACAGATTCACCGACAGCGGCGATTTTACCACTCACTTCGTGCCCGGGGACAAAGGGATATTTGGAGAGCCCCCATTCATTTCCGAGCATACTCAAGTCGCTGTGACAGATCCCGCAGGACTCCACGGTAATGTCGACCTGATGGGGATCGAGATCCCCGAGTTCGTATTCAAACGGATTAAGTTTCCCGTTACTTTCTGTGGCGGCGTAGGCGTGAACTGTGGTCATAGGTGATCAATTATATAGAGATTGTACAGGGTACGGTCCGAAACGGTACCGGGTACGGTCACTTTGCCGGGAAAAATCTTACAGCTAAAGAGCCGCCAGTTTTTTTCGAACCATCGCTGATTGCTCCGGGGTCAGAATCTGCCAGGATGCGAGGCCGTTCCCGACCAGATCCCATTCATCAAACTGCCAGACGATCTGCTTTTCGCGATTCACTTCAATAATCTGCGGGTTATCTTCACCGGCATGACAGTTCCCGAGGGCGAAGTTCCCATTGGGGAGTTCCTGCAAATCGGTCATCCATCCGAGAGTCACCTCCGTTCCCGGAACCTGTTTCGTGATTTCCCAGACAATTTCCTTTTCCGGTGTGACCTCGATAACGCTGTTTCCACTACCGGTGCAGATCAGAGTATTTCCGTTTTTAAGTCGGATTGCGCCGAAAACCCGGGTGTTGGTTGGGTATTCCCAAACGATATTCCCGGCCTCGTCGTACTCCGAAACAACCCCGGGACGCTCCGCACAGACGAGGTAATGGCCGTTTTCCAGAACGCGCATCAAACGGGTCTTTTGCCGACCTTCAGTACCCAGCGAAATCTCCCGGGTAATTTTTTTATCCCGGTTCACATGAATGATGCGCCCAACGCCGCTCTCCACGATGACAGTGTCTCCATTGGGGAGCCGGGCAAAGGCATGAACGTCCACCTTCTTCCCACTGTTTCCGTTCTCCGTCTGGCTGTCGTATTCCCAGACCACTTCCTTACCCAAAGTGATTTCCCGGGTTTTCGTCCAGCTGTCGTGAAAGAGCAGATTCCCGTTCGGTAAAAGGTGAACATCGTGATGCCCGGCGTGACCTTTCTGCGGGCCGGCAGTGTCGAATCTCCACAGCACCTCGCCTTTCGAATCACAGATCGCGAGCACATTTTTCCCATACGACGCCCCGACAACAACAAGTCTGTCCTCCCCGGCTGAAGTATTTACCATTAAAAGGATTAGAACAAACAGACCACTCAGAACTTTCTTCATTCCTCCATGCTAGGAGGACGCAATTTAAAAAGCAAACCCACAAAGGAGCCAGCGTCAGCGATGAACTCGCGGGCTAAAAGCTCGCTCGAAACTTGCAAAATACCGTGATTAAGGCGAATGATCGATAGATATTTTAGATTTATGAATCAACCCAACGACCCAGCCATCAACTCGGAAGAAGTTACCAGACTTAAAGGTGAAATCCTTTCGAACTTGATTCGAAAGCAGGCTCACGGCCCGGAAACGGCCACTGCTTATGACTGGTGGACTGCGGTTTGCCTGACGACACGGGATCGCATCCTCGAAAACGCCTGCGAGATGCGCCAAAAGCATCGCGAGTGCAATGTGAAGCGGGTTTATTATCTATCTCTCGAATATCTGATGGGACGCCTCCTCGAGAACAATCTCGTCAATATCGGCGCCCTCGAAAATACCCGGGCAGCGCTTAAAGAATTGGGACAGGATCTGGACGAACTCATCGAGGAAGCTCCGGATCTCGGACTTGGGAACGGAGGCCTCGGACGTCTTGCAGCCTGCTTTATGGATTCGCTGTCCACTCTGGACCTCCCCGCGATTGGTTACGGGATCAATTACGAATTCGGTCTGTTTCGACAGGCGTTTGTTGATGGAAAACAGGTCGAACTGCCCGACGAATGGCGGCGTTTCGGCAATCCCTGGGGAATTTGCCGTCCGGAATATGCGGTCGAAGTTCCCATCTACGGAAAAGTGGAGCTGAAATTCGACGAATTCGGAAAGGGAAAATCGATCTGGACCGATTCCCGCTCCATTATCGGAGTTCCCTGGGACATTCCAGTGACCGGTTATGAGACTAAGACTGTGAATTTCCTCCGCCTCTGGGAAAGCCGGGCCTCTCAGGATTTTGATCTCGGTATTTTCAACCGTGGCGGTTACGTCGATGCGGTTCGCCAGAAGGCGGAAAGCGAAACAATTTCAAAAGTTCTCTACCCCAACGACTCAACTGAGGCCGGTAAAGAGCTGCGCCTCGTGCAGCAGTATTTCTTTGTGACCTGCTCACTCAGAGACATCATCAAACGCCACATTCAGAGCGGAAACAACTGGGACAACCTTTCCGACAAAGCTGCGATTCAGTTAAACGATACCCACCCGGCGATCGCCGTTCCAGAGCTGATGCGTTTGCTCATCGACGAAGAGGACCTCTCCTGGGACAAAGCCTGGTCAATCTGCCGGAAAACATTTTCCTACACCAACCACACACTGTTGCCGGAAGCTCTCGAAAAATGGAGCGTGCCGCTTTTTGAGAAAGTCCTGCCGCGACACCTCCAGATCATTTTCGACATCAACAAACAATTCCTCGAGCAGGAGGTGGAAGCCAAATGGCCGGGTGATGCGAGAAAGAAAGCTGAGCTGTCTTTGATCGAAGAGAGTATGCCTCAACAGATCCGGATGGCCTACATGGCAGTCGTCTGCAGTCACACCACCAATGGTGTGGCAGCACTTCACACCGAACTTTTGAAGAAAGATCTCTTCAAATCTTTTGATCAACTGTATCCGGGTAAGATTCAGAACAAGACCAATGGAATCACTCCCCGCCGCTGGTTGAAAGCCTGTAACCCTGAGTTGTCCGGTTTGATTGACAGCAGTATCGGTAACGATTGGCCGCGCGATCTCGACCGCCTTCGGGATCTCGAGCCGTTTGCGGAAGACGCCAACTGGCGCGCTGAATTTATGGCGATCAAACTCCGGAACAAGGAGCGCCTCGCCAGCCTCATTCAAAAACGCTGTGGAATCACCGTAGACCCGACCGCTCTGTTCGATGTTCAAATCAAGCGCCTCCACGAATACAAGCGCCAGCACCTGAATCTGCTGAACATTGTTACGCAGTATCGTCGTCTGTTAAACAATCCGAATCTCGATATCGTTCCTCGCGTCTTCGTTTTCGGGGCAAAGGCCGCACCCGGATACACTCTCGCAAAAGAGATCATCCACGCGATCAATGCCGTGGGCGAAAAGATCAACAACGACGCACGAATCCACGGCAAGTTGAAGGTCGCGTTTCTGCCGAACTACGGAGTCAGCGTTGCTGAAACCATCATTCCCGCATCGGACCTGTCCGAACAAATCTCAACCGCGGGTAAAGAAGCCTCCGGAACCGGGAATATGAAACTCGCCCTCAACGGCTCACTGACGATCGGAACCCTCGACGGAGCTAACGTCGAAATCCTTGAGGAGGTCGGCGAGGACAATATCTTTATCTTCGGTCTCACCGTCGAGGAAGTTGATGCACTCTGGAAGAAAGGTTATCGATCGATCGATTTCTACGAGAAACACGAAGAACTCAAAGACTCTCTGGAATGGCTCACTTCAGACTACTTTGCTCCGAGCGGCTCCTTCAGTAATCTCAGAAGCAGCTTGCTGGAAGGAAACGATCCGTATTTGGTCTTCCCTGATTTCAATCCATACGTGGCCACCCAGGGTGCTGTGGATGAAATGTTTAAAGACACCGATCGCTGGGCGAAAAGCGCAATTCTCAACACCGCCCGGGTTGGGAAATTCTCAAGCGACCGGACGATTCGCGAATACGCCGAACAAATCTGGAATCTGCCCTCGCAAAGCATTTAGGCTGAGGGATGGACGAGTTAGTTGCGAAACGGATTCTATTCGACCTGGAGGTGATTCTGCTGATTGCACTGGTAATCGGCATCGTCATCCACGGGTTTCTGGGCTCCTTTCGTAAAGAGCCGACTCCCGGAATCGGCGCCAAATTTGGAAAAGCGGACCTGCTGTTGATCTGGTTTCCCCTGATCTTCTTCCTGATTAACCCGATCCTCTCCTACTTTCTGCCGGATATGGGATCCGCCACCCCCGAAGTTCCCAAAGATGCCGGAAGACAGCTCGTCGAAGGTCTCAATCAGTTTGTGTCCTTCGCCTTTATCGGGGTAATCACCGTTATTCTGATTCAACTGGTCACGCTTCGGGACGCCGTCGAAATGCTGGGTCTCCGGCAAAGTCGGCTCCCGGTCATTGTGGCCTACGGCCTGGCCGGCACCGTAGTGAGTTTGTTTGTCTGCAACCAGTATCTGGGCAATCTCAGCAGCGAGTTTCTCCGGGAAAAGCTGGGGAATCTCGACATCCAGCGCCCGGTTGAGGAAATGAAAAACGCCAAGGCGATTCCCGTCGTTTTGCTATCTGTGATCAATGCGGTGATCATCGCACCCATCGTGGAGGAAACGCTCTTCCGAGGTTATTTTTACGGAGTGATGAAACGGTTTTCCAGCCCACTCTTCAGCGCGTTGATCACCGGTGGATTATTTGCCGTGGTTCACTCAAACCTACTCGCGCTACTCCCTCTCTGGGTCTTCGCCATCATCCTGACGCTTTCCTATGAAATGAGTCGCTGTCTCTGGGTGCCGATCCTGATTCACTCTCTTTTCAACGGGGTCAACGTCGCCTTCCTTTTTCTCTCGAAAGGAGAATAATCGAATCTGGCTGTCAAGCTGCGTAAATCCCCTTGCAATAACGGATTTAGGGTGCTCATTCACCGCCTGATGTCATCTGGTTCCAACAGTCCTGAAAATATACGCAATGTTGCGATCATCGCCCACGTTGATCACGGTAAAACAACGCTCGTCGATCAACTCCTCAAACAAGGTGGCGCGTTTCGCGAAAACCAGGTGGTTGAAGACCGTGCCATGGATTCCATGGACCAGGAGCGTGAACGGGGCATTACCATCAAATCGAAAAACACGTCGGTTCGCTGGCAAGGTGGTATTATCAATATCGTCGACACTCCGGGCCACGCTGACTTCGGTGGTGAAGTGGAACGGGTCATGCAAATGGTGGACGGGGTTCTTCTCGTTGTCGACGCCTACGATGGTCCCCAGGCACAGACTCGTTTTGTTCTCAAGAAAGCACTCGCAGCCGGTCTTGAGCCAATTGTTTTCGTAAACAAGGTCGACCGACCGAACGCACGCCCTCAGGAGGTTCATGATATGGTTTTGGAACTCTTCCTCGACCTCGACGCGACTGAGGAACAGTTCAACGCAACTTTTCTCTACGGCAGCGCCCGCGATGGCTATGCGATGGACAGCCCTGACGATGAGCGAGTCGATATGACGCCGCTCTTCAAAGCCTTCCAGGAAAAGATCCCGGCTCCTAAGGTCGATCCCGATGGTGAATTTAAAATGCTGGTCTCAAATATCGACTGGTCCGATTATGTCGGCCGGATTGCGATTGGTAAGATTCTCGCCGGCACCGTGAAGCTGGGCGATCAGGTTTGGCGTCTCAGCCAGGAGAATCCTCCACAGAGAGCCAAAATCTCGAAGATTTTCGAATACCTCGCACTGGGAACCAACGAAGCCGACATCGGTTACGCAGGTCACATCGTCGGGCTCGCCGGTTTTGAGGACGCCGATATTGGTGAAACCATTTCTTTCGATAAAGAGGCCGAGCCCGTTCCATTCAATGAGATCGATCCGCCAACCGTTCAGATGTTCTTTTCCGTGAACAACGGACCATTTGCCGGAACCGAGGGAGATCGTGTGACATCGCGGGAGATCCGCGATCGTCTGCTCCGGGAAGCGCGGACCAACATTTCGATTAAGATCGAGGACACCGATGAAGGTGGTGTTTTCCGGGTCAGCGCCCGGGGAGCGATGCAGGTTGCCGTTGTGGTCGAAACAATGCGCCGCGAAGGCTTTGAGCTGCTCGTTTCCCGTCCAACAGTGATCAAAAAGCGGATCGACGGCAAACTGATGGAGCCTTATGAGACCGCTTATGTCGAAGTTCCTGACGAATCTGTCGGCGGAATTGTTCAGTCACTGGCTGTCAGAAAAGGTAAAGTGGAAGCGATGTCGACCCGCAATGGCCGCACTAACATCGAAGCCGTCATCCCGACCCGTGGTTTGATCGGATTTGAATTCGAATTGCTTAACCTGACGAGTGGTGAAGGCATTATGTCCCACCTTTTCCTTGAGTATCGCCCGGACAGTGGTGATATCCGGACCCGTTCGACCGGCACCCTCATTTCCATGGAGAAAGGCGAGTGTATGGGCTACTCGCTGACGAGCATCGAAACCCGCGGAAAGCTTTTTGTCTCACCTGGAGATAAAGTTTACGAAGGTATGATTATCGGCGAAAACCCACGGACGGATGACCTCCCGGTCAACCCGACCAAGGCGAAGCAGCTCACCAACCACCGTGCGTCAGGCAGTGATAAAACCACGACCCTGACTCCGGCAATCAAGTTTTCCCTGGATCGGGCTATCGAATACATCGCGCCCGATGAGTTGGTGGAAGTCACACCGCAGAATATCCGTCTCCGCAAGGCAATCCTCGATTCCAACGAGCGGAAGCGCGCTGCGAAAAAAGGAGCTCCGGCGGAAGTCGTTTAGAGAGCCTCAGCCGACAATCACATCTTTCAGCAACTCGGCGGCCTGATTATTATCGGTCGTCACGATGCTGACATGGGCGTGCCCGTTGCGGCGCTGAATGATGTGCATACTCCGGAGCTCGATCGATTTCTCGACGAACCGGGTCGCAATCTTAGCGAGTGCGCCGGGCTTGTCCTCGAGTCGCACCAGCAAGGCATCCTGGGTGATCGCTTGAAAGCCGGCTCCGCGGATCGCTTTCAACGCCGCATCATATTTGTCGACTGACAAAGTGATCACTCCGAGGTCCTCCCCCTTTTCGACCTCAATGTCATTGATATTTATCCCCAGATCCCCCAGGAGACTGGAAATCTGAGCGACTTCACCTGATTGGTTTTCCGTGATAATGGTAATCTGTTTCATATTAAACCCGCGTTAGAAGTACTTCCCCGCCGGGGATCCTTTGAGCCGGGAATGCGACGTTCATCAACCGGTTCATCGCTCCGGGCTTCACAATAATCATCGATAAACGAGTCGATCAACGCTTCGTTCATGTGGGGCAAGGCTACGAGATGGCCGATCCCGCGGTTTGGAGCCACCACCCATTTTTCCATGACGCTTTTCGCCGGATGGGGAAAGACCACGGTGACCGAATTGGTATTTCGCCACGCTGGAACTCCTTTCTCATTAAATCTCGCGACCGCATAGCGGGCCATCGCCAAAGAGTGTTTTGCATTGTTCTCCAGCCCTTCATCTTTCAAGGTTCTGAGGGCATACCAGAGCATCAAAGGCGCAAAAGCACTCCGGGATCCGGTGATCGTGGTATCCAGCACCCCGACGTATTCCACCGATCGGGCGACCCGGTCGACATACTGCTTCCGTGCGAGGGCCAATCCGCAAGGGAGAGGTCCCCCGATCATTTTATGCCCGCTGATCGAGATGCTGTCCGCGCCGTCGGCAAAAGTCCACGGCGGTGGGTTGTCTAAAAAGGGAAGAATCATCCCACTGAGAGCGGCATCGCAGTGGATGTAGTAATTGGGAATGACAAACTCCCGCATCACCTCACGAATTTTGTCCAGATTATCCACCGCCCCCTTCATCGTGGTTCCAATATTGGCAAACACGATGGGCGGAGCATCGCGGTTGAGGCGCACCGACTCCCGCAGATCATCATAATCCATTTCCCCGTTTTCCTGGGATTTCAGCATGATATTCCGGGTGTGCTGCAGACGGAGAATCTTGGCGACACTGTAGTGGGTGTCTTCGGAAAAATAGACCACTCCCTGCGGATACAGCTCTCTCGCGAGGTAGAGACCATACATGTTGCCCTCGGTCCCTCCGGTCGTCACGTAGCCCCAGAAATCGCTCTTATCAGCCTTCGTGTAGTCGCTGAACTTATCGAGCACTTCACATTCAAATTCGTGCGTATTGAGCCGGTAATTACTGCCTTCGTAGGGGTCACCGACATTGTTGATCGAGAATTCAAGAAAACGGAACAGTTCTGAGTAATCCCAGGCCTGATTACAGGGATATCCAATGGTTCGCGGGGAAATCTTTTGAAGATGCTCGTAGAGATGATCCAGCCGGTCCCGATCCATTTTCGAAAGATTCTTTGCGGAAGTTCGTTCGGGCATAGTACTATTATAACGAAAAACCGGCCGGAATCTTCGAATTTTCGAATAGTACCCGGCACAAAACCGGACTGTACAGGGTACAAAAGCGAACGATACAGGGTACAAAAAAGGGCGCCTCCGGAAAAGAAGCGCCCTTTCGAAAAAAACTTACGTTACCGAAGAATTATCCGTTCGCGAGATTCGCCATCACCTGGATCGATCCGGCAGAGAGCGTTGCGAGAATCCCGGTGGGTTGTCCGTCCACGATCCTCACGACGGTGATACCGACAGGGCGGCCATCCAGTGTGAAAATTGGCATCCCCTGGGAATTACCGGCAGTGTTAACGAAATAAGTACGATCACCTTTAAAAACACCGGTAATACGTCCCATGATTAAAGTCGGCATATAACCGAACACCGAAGAGGAGCGGGAAAGTCCCACCACCTGGTCGGCCGCATCAGCCGTTGCTGCAAACTGACTCAAATCCACTTTTTCGAACTTCTTCTTCAGGGCTTTTGCTTCAGCCGGATCAGGAAGAATAAATGCAATATCAGCATTCACATCCTGACGGACCACTTTGCCGTGAAGAATCGTTGCATCACCGTAGCTGATTTCGATATCGGAAAACTCTGTTTTTGCCGACTGAATCGTCACCACGGAATCTTCGATTTGTGCTTTTTGCCCGGCAAGGCCAACAGCGGAATCAATCGCGGAGTTAGACACGGCGATCAAACCGTTGTCACCCACTGTGATCCCCAACGTTCTTCTCTGCTGTTCCCGGGGAGGAAGCGGATCACCGGTCGTCGTGGTGACGATCTTACCTTTGACCGTGAGAACCACGAGTGTCGGCTTGTATTTTTCCATCAATGCCCGGGCTTTTTCTTCCGGGGTCTGGGCGCTGGCAATACTCGCGGTTACAAAAATCGCCGCTGTGAAAATGATAGCTTTAAGAACGTATTTCATATTAGTGTTTAGATGCAAGTTGGTGAATCAATCAGACAGAATCCATATGTAAACATGTCGGAGGAAACAAAAACGTGACATCCGGATTACACCGAATGTCACGTCTCACCGTAAAGTCACATTAGTAGTTTCTTTATCTTGAATAAAGCTCAACCACCAACTGAACGTTAACCATAGTATTGATCTCTTCTGCTTCAGGCAGTCGAGTCAAGGTTCCGGTCAACTTGTCCTTATCAAGTGTCAACCAATCCATCAGAGGTGTTGCCTGAGTGGCATCAACCATCTTCATAGCGAGCTGCTGAGAGCTGCTTGAACTGTGCACTGAAATCACATCACCGGGTTTCACCGTGTAAGATGGGATATCCACGCTTTTCCCGTTAACCAAAACGTGTCCGTGGTTCACAAACTGACGAGCAGCCCGACGGGTGTTACCCATTCCGAGACGATAAACGATATTATCGAGACGGGTTTCCAGAAGCTGAATCAAGGTATCACCGGTAATCCCTTTTCTGCGCTGAGCTTCTGCGAAATACTTTCTGAACTGCTTTTCAAGAAGTCCGTACTGGAGTCTCAATTTCTGCTTCTCACCCAATGCCACTGAGTAGTCACTGTGCTTACGACGGGCACCACGTGCTCCGTGCTGACCGGGAGGATATGGACGGCGCTCAAGCGCCTTCGAAGGGCCGAACAAAGCCACTCCATATCGTCTGTTAATTCTATCGGTTGGACCTAAATAACGTGCCATGGATCAAATATTTTGTAATTGGTAAATTAGACGCGACGAGCTTTCTTAGGCCGACATCCATTGTGAGGGACCGGAGTGACGTCCTTGATTTTGGTCACTTCGATACCGAGAGCCTGAACTGCTCTTACTGCAGATTCACGACCGGCACCGGGTCCTTTGACTCTGACTTCAGCTTGCTTCAAGCCGTGAGCCATTGCCTGACGGCAGGCATCCTGAGACACCAACTGAGCCGCATAAGCGTTACTTTTACGGGATCCGCGGAAACCCATTTTACCGGAGCTTGACCAGCCAATCACATTTCCGGTCAAATCTGTGACAGAAACAATCGTGTTGTTAAAAGTAGCGGAAACGTGAACGATGCCGTTCTGAACGTTTTTACTTCCTTTGGCTTTGAGAACCTTAGGCTTTTCCACCCCTTCCGCAGCTTCCATTTCCAGGAAGATATCTTCAGCAGTCCGGGGTTTATCATCCTTCTTCTCAGGAGCAGGAGTTGCCGCTTCTTCAGCGCTACCCTCTGCTGCCGCCCCAGCCTCAGCTGACGCCGCAGGTGCAGTTGCCTCTTCCTTTGCAGGTGCAGCAGCTTCAGCTTTTGCGTCTACTTCCTCTTCCGGTTTATTCTCGTTTTCTTCAGCCATTACGACGTTTCTTTTTCTAAAGTTATAATGTCGGACAGGGTCTACTTACGAACCACCCCAACCGTCTTCTTACGACCTTTGCGAGTCCGGGCGTTGGTCGAAGTCCTTTGTCCACGAACAGGAAGTCCACGACGGTGACGGTATCCACGGTAGCAACCGATCGATGTGATCCGCTTAAGGTGCCCCTGAATCTCACGACGAAGATCACCCTCAATCATGACTCCGCCACTGGAGATCGCTGCTGCGATTTTTCCTAACTGATCCTCGGTGAGTTCACCGGTCCGGATATTCGGATCCACACCTGCTTCCTCAAGAATCTTTGTAGCGGTCTGACGACCAATTCCGTAAATATAAGGAAGCGACGCCTCGATGCGCTTCTCATTCGGTATTTCCACTCCTAATAGACGTGCCATAATTCGGTAACCTAAAATAAATTTTCTATCCCTGACGCTGTTTATGGCGAGGATTTTTGCAAATCACACGTAAGACGCCATGCCGTTTAATGATTCGGCAATCTGTACACATACGCTTAACTGATGGTCTGACTTTCATTCGTCTAATCCTTTTGTTTTGTAATTCTATCGTGCTCCCAAACCGCTTGTTTATGAGGAATGCAGACAAAATCCGTCCAAAAACCGGAGAATCCGGCGTGAGGGTGGAATCTGTATCATATATTCTCTTTATCGCAACTCGGGAATCATGGATTGTTTAAAAAATTTGTGAAAAACTTCACTTTTCAGGCCCTAAGCCTCAGTCGAAAACGTCCGGGGACGCGGTGTGAGTATTTCCGGATCACCATCGGTGATCAAAACTGTATGTTCGTAGTGAGATGACAAGAGTCGGTCCTTTGTCACCACGGTCCATTTGTCGTCGAGGATATCCACCTCTTCAACACCCGCATTCACCATCGGCTCTATCGCGAGAACCATTCCTTTTTTCAGACGGGGATTATCGTTCCTCCTCATCTCGTGGTTATCCCAGTAATTCGGCACCTGAGGCTCCTCGTGGAGCTCCTTGCCCACGCCGTGCCCTACCAGTTGCTTCACTACCGTATAACCGAAGCCGGAAACGTAAGCCTCAACCGATCCACAAAGCTGGGAAAGGCGATTCCCTTCCCTGGCATGTGATATCGCCTGATACAAAGATTCCTCCGTCACTTTCATCAGCTTTTCGGAAGCCTCTGTGTATCCGCCGACAGCCACTGTCTTGGCGTTGTCTCCGATCCAACCAGCCGGGGTTTTAATCCCAACATCGATCTTTACAATATCTTTATCCTTCAGCACCCGGTCGGATCCAATTCCATGAACCACCTCTTCGTTTACTGAAATACAGATGTTTCCGGGAAAACCTCTGTAGTTATAAAATGCGCTGATACATCCCCTCTCGGCAATAAACTCAGCAGCGGCGCGGTCAATTTCACCGGTTGTCGTTCCCGGTTTGGCCAGTTCTGCTGTTTTTGCCAGAACATCGGCAGCGATATGACCCGCTTCTCTCAATCCGTCAGCTTCATCGCCGTATCGAAGAAATATTTTACTCTTCCGTTTTGCCATAGCTGCTGACTGCCGAACCGACCTTTCGATCAGCCCGGCCTTTCTTCTCTAAATTTTGCCTCCCTGTGTGGCAATCATGTAGTAAACAATCCCGCCAATGATCAGGATCGCTCCGATGACAAAGAGCCAGAGAACACTGCTGCTCGATGCAACCGCTCCCTTTTGACCACCCCGATCAAACCGGCCTCTGATCCGTCCTTTACGGAGAAATCCATCGTAGTGACGCTGAATCAGGTGAGTCTCTACCTGGCGCATAATGTCCAGCAACACACCAACCATAATCAACAATCCAGTTCCACCAAAGAACTGGGCAGCCGTTGGCGGCACTTTCATCAAATTGGTCAAAATCTGAGGCAAAATCGCAACGATTGTGAGGAAGATCGCCCCGGCAAAGGTGAGACGGCTCATGGTGCGGTCCAAAAATTCAGCAGTGGCCTGACCAGGACGAACTCCGGGAATATAACCACCATTCTTTTTCAAATCGTCTGCAATCTGATTGGGCTGGAACATGGTCGCTACCCAGAAGTAACTGAAGAAGAAAATCATCGCACCGGTCACTCCGTAGAATACCCAGATCCAAACACCGGAGCCACCGCCACCGAGAATCATTGCGATATTCTGTGCGGTTGGATTGTTCGGCAACATCCATCCGATAATCTGGGAAGGAAACATCATGATCGCCTGAGCAAAGATGATCGGCATCACACCGGCGTAGTTAACTTTCAACGGAAGGCTCTGAGACTGTCCTCCCATCATCTTACCGCCACGCACCTGCTTGGCATAGTTGACCGGAATCTTCCGAACGGCTTGCGTGATGGATATGACCGCCGCCACCACTATGAAGAGGAAGGCTATCAACGCCACCAACATAAAGGGTTTCAACGGATCGTCCCCGGCACCGGATACATAGGTTTGATAAACCTGGTAAAGCGCTCCCGGCAACGCGAAGATAATGTTAACCGTAATGATGATCGAAACACCGTTACCGATGCCGCGTTCTGTAATTTGCTCACCGAGCCACATCAGCAGCATTGTTCCGCCGGTGATGATAATTACGGTAGAGATCAAAAAGCCAAGGCCCGGATCCGGCACCAACTGAGCAGTCGAATCCTGCGCAATGTCACGCAAGTAAGGGTTCGCTTTCGGATTGATCAGAGACTTCGCCAACATCCACCCCTGAAATACACAAAGGGCGATAGTTACGTAACGAGTGTATAAACTGATTTTCTGGCGTCCACCGTCTTCCCTGGCGAGTTTACCCAACTGGGGAACCACCGCTGTGAGAAGCTGCATCATAATCGATGCACTGATGTAGGGCATAATCCCCAATGCAAAGAGGGCGGCGTTTTGCAAGCCACCTCCGCTAAACACATTGAGCAAAGCAAGCATCGCGACCTCGCCCCGACTCGTCGAACTCTCCGTCATCTGACGAATCCATTCCTGGAGTACATTTGCATTCACCCCGGGGAGCGTAATGACAGCTCCCAATCTGATGATGATCACCATCAGAAAGGTGAAGAGAATCCGGGTCCGTAGCTCCGGAATTTTAAACGAGTTGGTAAAGGCAGAAATCATGGTGGTTGCAGCAGAATATCTTAGACTTAACAGGGTACAGTCAGTGACCTAACAGGGTACACTCACGGAATAAACAGGGTGCAGTGGCAAACTCAAGAAACCTTAAGCTTTTGCCGACTTTTTCTTGTTCTTCTCGACTTTGTTAGCCTCTTTATCCGCAGCAGTCAGCTTCAGTGATCCGCCGGCTTTCTCGATTGCCTCTTTTGCAGAAGCGCTAGCTTTGTAAGCTTCGACGGTAAGACTCTTGGAAAGTTCACCACTACCGAGAATCTTAATTTCATCGTAAATGCCCTGAACCAGTCCACAGGCACGAAGCGTCTCTTCGTTCACAGTGTCACCGGCTTCAAACTTAGCCTCAAGATCGCTAAGGTTAACGATCGCAAAATTGGTTTTGAAGGCATCGTTATTGAAACCCTTTTTCGGCAAACGACGAAAGATAGGCATCTGACCACCTTCGAAGTTAGGACGAATTGAAGCACCGGAACGGGACTTCTGACCTTTGTGGCCTTTACCACAAGTCTTACCCAATCCGGAACTTTCTCCATTACCGACTCTCCGCTTACGGTGTTTAGCACCCGGATTTGGTTTTACGTCATGAAGTCTCATTGTCTCTCTTCCTTTGAAAAAAATTGTTTATTGAAAATTAAAGCGCACGCTTTGACTCGACGCGCTTCCCACGAAGGGAGTAGATTTCCTCTTTATCGCGAAGCTGATTAAGAGCATCAAGAGTCGCCTTCACCACATTGGCGTGGTTGTTGGAACCCATTGATTTTGCAAGAATGTCCTTAACACCGGCAGCCTCAACGACCGCACGAACTCCACCACCGGCAATCAAACCGGTACCGGGAGAGGCCGGGAGCAAAAGAACGCGACCACCGCCGTGACGACCCACTACAGGGTGTGGAATGGTGTTCGAACCGATCTTAACTGTCTGCATTGCCTTCTTCGAAGACTCGCTGGCTTTCTTGATGCACTCGGCAACTTCCTGGGCTTTACCGAAACCGAATCCGACTTTGCCTTCTCTGTCACCAGTCACAATCAAAGCACTGAAGCTGAAACGACGACCACCTTTAACCACCTTTGCACAACGGTTAATGAAAACTACTTTCTCGAAAAGGTCGTCCTCTTCTTCACGTTCGCGACGTCCACCTCTTTCCCCGAGAATCGAGCGGGCTTTCTGAAGTTTCTCGGACTGAGGCGCTTCCTCCTTGACTGCTGCTTCTGCAGCATCACCAACGGCACCTGCAGTAGCGACGGCTGTTTCCGCGCCTTCAGGAGTCGCATCCGCCTTCAATTCGGCAGTGCTTTTTACGACTTCCTCTTCTGCCTTTGCGGCATCGTTTTGCGTATCTTCGCTCATAAATAGTTAATCGGTGCTATTTTTAGAAATTCAAACCGGCTTCCCGGGCGGCATCGGCCAGTGCCTTTACTTTGCCGTGAAACTGATAGCCACCACGGTCGAAAACAACCGCTTCGATCTTGGCTTCTTTAGCGCGCTGTGCAACGACTTCACCTACTTTAGTAGCTGACTCGACACTGGCTCCCTTTTTACCGACAGCTTTATCCAGTGTGGATGCTGCAGCAAGAGTAACTCCTTTGTCGTCGTCGATCAGTTGTGCGTAAACGTTCATGTTGGAGAAATGAACCGCTAAACGAGGGCGTTCCGCCGTCCCCGCGATTTTCTTCCGGATGCGGTTCCTTACTTTGGCCCGCGCCACTTTGCGATTTTTCTGACTCATTTGACCCGTAAAATAATTAGTTGTTCAATATAAAACGTTTACTTAACGCTCTTACCTTGTTTTCTGCGTACTTGCTCGCCTTTGTAGCGAATCCCTTTACCTTTGTAAGGCTCCGGCGGGTAGTAGGAACGAACGTCTGAAGCAAATTGTCCAACCTGCTGCTTGTCGATTCCCTCTACTTTGATCTTTGTGTTTTCTTCAACCGTAACGGTCAACTCCGATGGAATCGGGTGAACAACCGGATGGGAAAATCCCAGGTTCAAGTCGAGACCGTCCTTTTCGACTTTGGCACGAAAACCAACCCCTTGAATCTCGAGTTCTTTGACAAAACCGGCAGACACACCTTCAACCATGTTGGAGACAAGTGCTCTTGCCGTTCCGTGCATCGCACGAGTTTTGCGGTCTTCTGACTCACGCACGATTTCCAGCGAACCGTCTTCGTTTTCGAGTTTCAGTCCCTTAGGCATGGACCATTCCAACTTACCTTTAGGCCCTTCAACAACGACGTTGTTTTCGCTTTCAACCTTAACCTCTACCTTCTCGGGGAGGCTGATCTGTTTTTTTCCAATCCGTGACATCGTTCTATCCTTTTAAAATTAAGATATCGTAACAAGTTCCGCTTATTACCAAACCAGGGCTAAGAGCTCTCCCCCAATATTCTTTTTCCGGGCGGTGTGACCGGCCATAATCCCCTGAGAAGTCGAAAGAATGGCAACGCCCATCCCTCCGAGCACTTTAGGGATATCCTGACAACCGACATACTGCCGCAACCCTGGACGACTGACCCGCTTGAGGTCGGTCAATGCCGGAGTGTGGCCGGAGTATCTCGGCTTGGCCTTAATTACCTGATGATTTCCATCGCTGGTAACTTCGTAAGACCAGATATAACCTTCCTCTTTAAGGATACGGGCTATCTGCTCCTTGATCTTGGAATGCGGCGCTGAAAACTCTTCGAGTTCAGCACGTGATGCATTCTTTAAACGGGTAAGGAAATCTGAAATTGGATCGCTGACTACTGCCATCTTTCTTTTCTTTCTATATAAAATGGTTGTTTACTATACTCAGCTTACGCAGCCTCTTGTGGTTTACGGAACGGCATCCCGATCAATGTGAGAAGCTCACGAGCTTCATCATTTGTCTCAGCCGTCGTCACGATTGTGAAATCAAACCCCAGCTGACGCTTTACCTTATCCAGTTCAATTTCCGGAAAGATGGTGTGATCTGAAATTCCGCAGGTGTAGTTTCCACGTCCGTCAAAAGACTTAGGTGAAAGACCCCGGAAGTCGCGAATCGTCGGAGCCGCAACATTGATGAAACGATCAAGGAACTCCCACATCTGGCGCCCTCTCAACGTTACCTTCGCGCCGATCACGTCGTTTTCGCGAAGTTTAAAGTTTGAAATCGAAAGCTTCGATGCAGTTGCAATCGGCTTCTGACCAACGATCTTACTCAGATCTTCGATCGTGGACTCCAGCGCGGACTTACGGTCGTCTTCACGACCAAAGCTGCTGTTCAGAACGATTTTCTGGATCTTGGGGATCTGATGAACGTTCTTGTATCCAAATTTCTCCTGGAGAGCAGGCACCACCTGTTCTTTATAGCGGTTGAGCATTGTCAGTTCCATATCGACTCGTCTCTATATATTGGCTCAAAAATTACTTAGCTAACTTCACGTTTGAAATGTGAAGCGGGCCTTCCCTCTCAATTCTTCCTCCCTCAGGATTCAGCTGATTCGGCTTGGTGTGACGGATAATCATCCGCACGCCTTCGACGATCACATGCCCCTTTTCGGGGAACACCTGGAGAATTCTACCGGTTTCGCCTTTGCAGTTACCGGAGATGACGACGACTTCGTCACCTTTTTTGACATGAGTCTTAATTCCTTTAGCCATGAGTTTGCCTTCTTTGTTTTCTAAATTTCAGTTTAGAGAACCTCAGGCGCCAGTGAGACGATCTTCATGAAATTCTGTTCACGAAGCTCACGGGCTACCGGACCGAAGATACGGGTTCCCTTTGGGTTTTTATCTTTATCGATGATGACAATTGCATTGCTATCGAAACGAAGCACTGAACCGTCACTGCGGCGAATAGGGGACGCGGTTCTTACCACAACGGCACGGACAACTTCTCCTTTTTTAACATTAGCGGTCGGGATCGACTCCCTGATGTGAGCGGTGATCACATCACCAACACCTGCTGATTTGGTCCGCTTACCGATGACACCGATCATTTTAGCGACGCGCGCACCGGTGTTGTCGGCCACTTGGACCTTTGATTCCATTTGGATCATATCAAAAATTTATTTAGAATTAAGAACTTGGTTTAGTGCGAAAGCACTTCTTTGAGAACCCAGCATTTGGTTTTGCTGATGGGCTTGGTCTCTTCGATCAATACACGATCACCGATAGCAGCTTGCCCGCTCTCATCGTGTGCGTAGAGTTTAGTAGTCCGCTTAACGATCTTACGAAAGCGTGGGTGAGGGACGCGGCGCATCACTTCAACAGTAATGGTCTTGTCTCCCTTATCCGAAGTCACCACGCCAACGCGTGTCTTCTTCAATCCGGGCGTCTTTTCTGCTGTTTCACTCATCGGTTATCTGATTCTAAAAATTGAATTACGCTTCAGCGGAAGCTGCGCTGAGTGCAGCCGCTTTTTCAGTCAGCAAAGTTTCAATCCTAGCGATATCGCGACGAGCGGTTTTAATCCTGGCCGGATTTTCGATCTGCCCACTCTCTTTCTGAACTCTCAAGTTGAGGAGTTCTTCTTTAAGATCGCGTCGACGGGTTGCTAACTCATCTACGCTGAGTTCTCTTAATTCTTTGATTTTTGAAGCCATGTCACAGTATCCTTTCTTGGACTTATAACTAACTGTTGTATAAATTATTGATCCTCACCTGACATCCGAGATCTATTGGAGAACTTGTTTGCGCTGGGTCGACCGGTAAAAATTGAAACCGTTAAATAGCCGACCTAGCTTAGGCGAAGGGCGCGCAATAAAGACCAAGATTTCGAAACATCAAGGAATCTTTTAAAACAATTCGTAAACCGGGGCATTTATTCCCGTTTTTTCAGTAATTTCCGGATCGTTTGAGCCACTGTGGTCCGATAACCGCCACCGAAGATATTGAAGTGGTTAAGCTCGTGATACAGGTTGTAGAGGGAGTGAAGCCGGGCCTCATGTTCGGGCGGCGTCATAATTTCCCGGTAGGCTCGATAGAAACTGTCTGAGAAACCGCCAAACATCCGGGTGAACGCGATCTCCGCCTCCCGATCGCCGTAATAACAAGCGGGATAGAATATCACAGGCTCGCCGTGCTCATCAAACCCAACATTCCCCGACCAGAGATCACCATGAAGAAGAGACGGTTCGGGCGCAGAATGAGATGACAGAATCTCCGGAACCGCTGCAACCAATTCGTCCGAATCCTGGAAGCAGAATCCCTTCCGTTCTGCGAGCGCAAATTGATACTTCAATCGCTGGATCGAAAAGAACTCAATCCAGGAACGATTCCATTTATTTATCTGCGGAGTTGTACCAATATAGTTATCGGCAGGAGCACCATATCGTAGATCAACGGAAAGATTCCCGTGTAGTTTCGCCAATTTTCGCCCCAAATCCGCCTGATCGGAGTCGCTCCGGGAGTGGTGAATTGAAATCCACTCCATTACCAATAACGATCGATCTCCCACCACGCCGGCGGCAATCGGCTCAGGAACTCGAATGGCGCCAGCGTTCCGGAGGTGCTTCAGCCCGTCGAGTTCAGTCTGAAACAAGCTGACTTGATCTGCCGAATTAACTTTAACAAACACCTTCCCCGTGGGCTCCAAGTCCAATGAAAAAGCCGAGTGAATGCAACCGCCTCCGACCGGGCAGCAGCTATCAATCTTCAAATCGACACCACATTGCTCCAAGCACCATAGCTTTATCGGCTCCCAGTCCATGCTTCCAAATTAACGTTTTAAACTCACTTGAAACGTCCCGATCAAAATCAGAGACGCCCCGGTTAACTGGAGAACCGTTAACGTTTCTCCAAAAAAGGCATACCCGCCTATCGCCGTCATGAGGGGCCAAGTCATCTGAATCGATGAACCTACCGCCACCGTCAATCGGCGAAAGCCCTCATTCAGCAGCATCTGTCCGCAGGCAGCCATTGACCCGGCGAGCGCTAACACGGTAATATCCACGCTTGCCAGGGCCTTCAAATGCATCACCGCAAAGGGCAGCACAGCAATTCCGATCCAGAGGCACTGGGCCATAAAAATGGTTCCGTTGGAGTAACGGGCGGTTAACCGGCGAATTAAAACCACCGTGGTGGCAGCACAAAGAGCGCCTCCAAGAGCAATCATCACTCCGGCTCCCTCGCCTTCTGCCTGAGCACCTCCCTGACTGGGACCGCCGGTGAGCAGAATAATTCCAGCGAACGCCAGGATGATCCATCCCAGAGTCATTTTCCGGAGTGACTCCCCGATGGTGACTGCGGCAATCAACACCGCAAACAAAACATAGGTATTACATAGAATCGACGCCTTGCCGGCCCCCAGACTTGAGATGGTCACGTAGTAGGCAGCCGTTCCGAGAAGCCCGGCTATCCCCCGCCCCATTAACCACTTATCGCGAAAAATCGGTTTTATTTCGAGGGGACGCCGCGAGCGGAAGAACAACAACACAATCACCGCACCGATCACGGCACGGAAGAGAAGCGCCACCGAAGGATTGACCGATCGGGTTGCACCGAGGTATTTCAGAAGCAGGGTATTCGCGGTGAAACAACACACGGAGATTATCATGATGATAACGCCATGGTCGATCCCCAGCGAACGGGTTCTCTTCGACTCGGTACAGGATGTTTTCTCAATATTCATAGAAAAGGCCGTCACGGCGCTCTTCAGCTAGAATTTGGAATATTGAAAAATACTGAATCTATCTAAAAATCACCGGGAACATTGCTCAGCCGACCACAAGCCAGCGTCCAATGGCTGCCACCTTAGGTAGCGCCATGAGGCTAACGAGTTTGAGACTGATGGGTGATAGATTCATTTCAGAAAATCGTTCTGAACTCTGCTCTCAAATGATGAAAGAGCAAGGCGAAAGACTTTCCGAAGGCACAGGATTCAACTTGTCCGCCCGATCTGATTGGTGGAAAGTCGAAGTATGGAAATTTTCTTTTCAGACATTCCCGAAGAAGGCCTGGCGCTCTCAGGGAAACTGGCCCCGGACTTCTTCAATCTCACCGGGGATGACTCGATCAAAATCGCGGGCGACGTGGAATATGATCTGACTCTGTACTCCTTTGATGAGGTGGTAGTGTTTTCGGGACATGTTGCGGCGCCCGTTGAGCTGCAATGCGTCACCTGCCTTGATTTCTTTCCTTATCTGGCCGATTTCCCCTCCTGGCAGTCCGAATATGATATCGAAGAGAAGGAGGTCAAATTTGACCCGCGAGAGAGCCTCCGCGACGAAATTCTTCTCTCCCTGCCTCCAAATCCACACTGTGATGAGATGCTCGACGACCGGGTCTGCCCGAAGGCTGAGTTATTCTCCGAGTTTGAGCATGATGAAGATGCTGAAGAAATCGAAGCTCCTCCCGAAGGCGACGATGTCTGGGGTGCTCTCGATCAGCTCGGGAACAAACAGTAGCCTTCAACGCCTCACTTCGGCGGTTTCCGTTGAAATGAGGACAATCATGGGGCATTTAATATTTCTAAACTTTTTATGAGTGACCAAGACAATCCGTCGACCGATTTTATTCGGCAAATCATCCAGGATGACCTGAAATCCGGCAAGCACAACGAGATCGTAACGCGCTTCCCGCCGGAACCAAACGGCTACCTCCATATCGGCCATGCCAAATCAATCTGTCTCAATTTCGGTATCGCTCAGGAATTTGGCGGTCGCTGTCATCTGCGATTCGACGACACCAATCCGGCAAAGGAAGACACGGAATATGTCGATTCCATTATAGAGGATGTCCGCTGGCTTGGTTTTGACTGGGGTGACAACCTCTTTTATGCCTCCGACTATTTCGAACAGCTCTACGACTGGGCTGTGACATTGATCGAAACCGGTAAAGCGTATGTCGATGATCAGAATGCCGAGGAAATCAGCAAAGGTCGCGGCAATCTACAAACGCCTGGAACCAACAGCCCTTATCGCGACCGGCCCGCGGAGGAAAGCCTCAAGCTTTTCAAAGAAATGCGCGAAGGCAAATACGGCGATGGCGAAAAAGTTCTCCGGGCGAAGATCGACATGGCGCACCCGAACATGAATTTCCGCGACCCGGTTCTTTACCGGATCGCTCATGCCCATCATCACCGAACCGCGGACAAGTGGTGCATTTATCCAATGTATGATTATGCCCATGGACAGAGCGATGCGCTCGAGCATATCACGCATTCCCTTTGCACACTGGAGTTCGAGCATCACCGGCCGCTTTATGAGTGGTTTGTAGAGAATATCGATGTTCCGGCGACTCCGCGACAAATCGAATTTGCCCGCCTCAACCTCACCTACACGGTAATGAGTAAGCGAAAATTGCTTCAACTTGTTAGCGAAAATCATGTTTCGGGTTGGAACGATCCACGGATGCCGACCCTCTCAGGAATGCGCCGCCGTGGCTACCCGGCTGAAGGTATCCGGAATTTCTGTCACCACATTGGAATCACAAAGTACCAGAGTACCCACGATGTTGGAGTTCTGGAAAACGAAGTCAAACAGGTCCTCAATCGCGATGCGCTTCGCTTTATGGCGGTTCTGGATCCCATCAAAGTGATCGTGACGAATTATCCCGAAGATCAAGTGGAGGAAATGGATGCTGTGAAGAATCCGGAAAACCCGGATTTAGGAACCCGTAAAGTCCCATTCTGCCGAGAGCTCTACATCGAGCGGGATGATTTTATGGAAGATGCCCCCAAGAAGTTTTTCCGCCTCAAGCCGGGTGGAGAAGTCCGCTTCCGTTGCGCCTACTGGTTGAAATGCGAAGAAGTGATCAAAGACGACACGGGAGAGATTCAGGAGCTTCACTGCACCTACGACCCCGATACCCGGGGCGGTGAAAACCCACCGGACGGTCGCAAGGTTAAGGGAACCATTCACTGGGTCAGTGCCCGACACGCCGTCGATGCGGAAGTCCGGGTTTACGACCGCCTTTTCAAAAAGGAGAACCCCGACGCTGCAGAAGGATCATTTCTCGATCACCTGAACCCGAATTCCATTGAAGTGAAAACAGCCAAACTCGAACCTGCACTGGCAGATGTTGAGATCGGCGAGACGGTCCAGTTTGAAAGACTTGGTTACTTCTGCGTCGATATCGATTCCACCGAAGATACCAAGGTTTTCAACCGAACCGTTCCACTCAGGGATTCCTGGGCCAAAATAGCCGGTAAGTCGTAGCCTATGGAACAGGGTGAAAAGTGAACATTCCATTTCTTTTGAATACCGGGACGCCGTCTACCTTCAGGCGGCTGATCTCTGGTTGGATCCACATCAGCCCTGTCCTTTTGCTTTTGTCTCTCATGCCCATGCGGATCATTTTGCACCGCATCAGAGAATTCTCTGCTCACAGGGAACCTATCAATTGATCAAAGCCCGCTTCGGAGAACGGGAATCGGACTTCACCGTTCTCGAATTTGGAGAGAGTCATGAGGAAAACGGACTGAAGTTCACCGTCATTCCGGCGGGACATATCGCGGGGTCCGCACAGCTTTTCGTCGAGGATCTTTCGACAGGAGATACTCTGATCTATACCGGTGACTTCAAAACCCGACAGTCACTGATGTCCGAGCCCATCGAAATCCGGCAGGCGGATATCCTCATCATGGAAACGACTTTTGGACTTCCCAAATTCGTTTTCCCTCCGACTAATGTCACTCTCAGCCAGCTCGCAGCCTTTGTGCAGTTAACGCTCGACGAGGGCGATATCCCGATCGTGGAGGGGTATTCTCTCGGCAAAGCTCAGGAGTTGATTGCTGCCATTCATGCTCGTCTTCCCGAGGTAAAGTTCCAGGTCCACCCTTCGGTTCAAAACATGAACCTGATTTTCCGTGAAATGGGATTCACGCTTCCGGAGTGCGAGATCTTTGATCCATCGGAACGAAGCCCGGCTGGATTCGTTGTGGTAGTCCCGCCCACTGTGAACCGGTCTACCGCAGTCCGCTCCGTAAAAAACGCCCGCTCTGCCGTTGCCACTGGATGGGCTGTCAACTCTTCAGCAAAATACCGGTATCAAGTCGACGAAGCGTTCCCTCTCTCTGATCACGCGGGATACGATGAACTCCTCGCATTTGTCGAGGAGGTGAACCCGCATGTGGTCTATACGCTCCATGGTTACGCGTCGGAATTTGCAACTGACCTGAGGAGCCGGGGCCGCGAAGCCTGGTCACTGATCGGCCAGAATCAGCTCGAGCTGGATCTCGGCATTCTAAATCAGCCTTTTAATCCGGGAGATCACTCCGAGGGCTCTATTTCGCACGCCGAAGGGGAACTGGCTGAATTGACCCGGATTTGCGATCAAATTCGTGAGGTGGGCGGAAAAAATCAGAAAAAAGAAATCCTCGCCGGTTACCTGAGTCAGCTTTCCAAAAAGAACCTGGAACTGGTCTGCCTCTATCTCAGTGGCCGGTGTTTTCCCGCCGCAAGCCCGGACGGCAAACGACGTAAAACGGGAGCAGGATGGGCCGTGATCAAACGGGCTCTGATCCGGGCCGCCGAAGTCTCGGAATCCGAGTTCCGCGAGGTTTCTGCCAGTCAGGCCGATGGTGCCCGCACCACTTTTCTTCTACTGGAAGGAAAAGGAGGCTCGCAACCAGCGTCTATTATCGAGGTCGCGGGCTTCTTCGAAAGTCTCGCGGAATTAAGCAGCCCCATGGCCAAAGAAGGGCTCCTCGTCGATTGGTTTCAACAGCAACATCACGCCGAATCGGCGCTCATCGTTTCGATTCTCCTTGGCGACCTCCGAATCGGTCTTGGCGAGGGCCTTATCGAGGAGTCTATCGCTGACGCCTTCGACTCCCCTTCCACCGAAGTGAGAAAGGCCCAAATGTACACGGGACATCTCGGTCTCACCGCGATCCTCGCAATGGAAGGGCGACTGGATCAATGGGAGCTTACGCCCTTCAACCCTCTCTCATCGATGCTGGCCAGTCCCGCTCAGACCGTCGCCGAAATCGAAGAACGCCTCGGCGGTGAAAACAGAGTCTGGCTGGAGGACAAATTCGACGGTATCCGGGCCCAGCTCCACAAATTCGACGATTGGGCCGAATGGTTTTCCCGCGATCTCAGATCTCTGACCGGTGAATTTCCGGAACTGGTCGAAGCCGCCATGTCAATTCCGGACGACGTCGTCCTCGATGGCGAAATTATTGCTTATGCCGAAGGGCGAAAACTGACCTTCTTCGATCTCCAAACCCGGCTCGGTCGAAAGCGGAACGAAGGTGATTTATTTTTCGGCGAAGCGGTTCCCGTAACCTTTGTGGTGTTCGATCTGCTTTGGAAAAATGGACGAATCCTCACCGAAACCCCGCTTCAGACAAGGCGGGAAATACTGGAGGAACTGAACCTTCCCTCCACCTTTCAACTGGCCGAGGTTTACCAGGGCTCAAATCTCGGGGAAATCGAGACCATCTTCAAAGCCGCATGCGATCGAGGCAACGAGGGCGTCATCGCAAAGGATCCCCTCTCCCAATATCTGCCGGGACGGCGGGGAAAATCATGGCTCAAACTGAAACGGGACGCGGCAACCATTGACGTGATCGTCGTAAAAGCCCAACAGGGTCACGGCAAACGCGCCCATGTTCTCAGTGATTACACTTTCTCGGTGCGGGAGGAGGCGACCGGCTTATTGAAAGTGATCGGTAAAGCTTATTCCGGACTTACCGACGAGGAGATCGAAGAGCTCACCGATCATTTCCGGGCAACCACCGTGTCCGTGAATGGGAGAGTTCACACGGTAGAGCCCAGTGTCGTATTGGAGATCGCCTTTGACTCGATCCAATCCAGCAAAAAGCATGATTCCGGCTTATCTCTCAGATTTCCGAGAATCAAAGCAATCCGGCGGGACAAGACAATCGATGATATCGACACCCTTGAGAGCGCCCGGAAAATGGCCCGCGTCACCGACTAGCCCGAATTGCCAAATGGTTAAAATGTGTTTACTATCGGGAAACACACACAACCACATGCAGACAATCCCAAACGAGATGATTCTGGCTTCGGCCGGGTCAGGCAAGACGTGGCAGCTTACCAACCGCTACATCGGCCTGATGGCAACTCAACTGCGCTCCGGTACACCCGTGACCCCGGAAAGGATCGTCGCTGTCACGTTTACGAGAAAAGCCGCCGGGGAGTTTTTCGACTCGATTCTCGAAAAACTCGCCAAGGCAGCCTCGGACCCACAGGAGGGAAAAAATCTCGCTTCCGATGCCAAAGATCCTCTGGGAGCCATCCTCGGAGAGCTTTCCCAGGCGGAATACCGGCTCCTACTGAGGATTTTCATCAAGAAGATGCCCCAACTGTTCCTCGGAACGTTGGACAGTTTCTTTTCCAACATCCTCCGGGCCTTCCCTTCTGAATTCGGACTCGCCGGCGACTTTGAAATTCTCGACGACCATCTCGCCAGTGTGGTTCGGGCCGACGTCTACCAATCGGTTTTCAAACGACAGCCTGAATATATCAAAGGCCGCGGCGACTCCCAAAAGGAATTTATGGAGGCCTTCCGTCGGGCGACGTTTGGAAGAGAGGAGTCCCGAATTCGGACGGAACTCGATCAGTACGTCGATTCGCTGCACGAAGTTTACCTTCACGCTTCACCGAAGGAACTCTGGGGCAATCCGGAAACGATCTGGGGTAACAAGTGCGAATGGCTCGGCGTCCAATGCGATCTCAAACAATCCTTCGAGCAGTTATTCGAGGTTTTTGCCCAGGATGAGGTATCCGACAAACAGATGGAAGTGTGGCAGCACTTTCGGACCCACATGATCGAGCATATCCCCGGTACCTGGTTCGAAATAAAGTCCGGATACCTCCTCGACAAACTACTGAAACAGTGGCCTCAGATTGTCGAAGAAACTGCCACTATTATTGTCGCCCGGTCAGGGCAGGAACTCTCTCCCGCCGCCTGTAATATCCTATACGAAATCGTCACTCATCTCGTGGGCTCGGAACTACAGGTTCGGCTAAACCGCACCAAAGGAGTCTGGCATTTACTACATCTTTACGAAGCCTGTTATTCTGAGAGAGTGCGCCGCCGGGGCAAACTGACCTTTCAGGATCTCGAACTGCTTCTAGCGGGTCACGAGTATGGAAACCACGGTGAAGCGCCTATTCTTACCCAGATCCCCGGAGACGATGACCGACTCCGAATCGACTACCGCCTCGACGCGCGGTATGACCACTGGTTACTCGACGAGTTTCAGGACACCAACTATGTCCAGTGGAAAGTGATTGCCAATTTGATTGATGAAGCGGTGCAGGATACTTCCGACATGCGCTCTCTCTTTCAAGTGGGCGACATCAAGCAGGCTATCTACGCATGGCGTGGCGGAGACACGAGGCTCTTTCACGACATCTATAAACAATACAACACTCACGAACAGAGAATTCAGAACCGGCTCCTGAACATTTCGTGGCGCTCCGGTGAAGACGTCATTCAGTCAGTGAATAAAATATTCGGTAAAGAGAGCGTCCTTCGGGCCGTCGATATCCCGCCCAAAGCTCTCAACCGATGGCAGTGGCAGGACCATGAAGTCGCCCCGCCCAATAAAAAAATGGAAGGGATCACGATGTTAGTGAACCCGCAGGCCTATACTGAAGGGGGTGAAAAAGTCATCGCCGAAGACCGCTACAAACTGGTAGTTGAATTGTTGGAGGAGATTCAACCGGTAAAGAGAGGGCTGAGTTGCGCGCTCCTTGTTCAATCCAATAAATCGGGACGGGAAATCGTCGACTACATCCGGGCCGAATCTCCCTCTAAAATCCCGGTGATGAGTGAATCGGATATTCCGGTGGCAACGGATAATGTATTAAACCGGCTCATTCTCAGTTTACTGACTCACGCCGCACACCCCGGAGATACCTTTTCCTGGAAACACCTACTCTTAACCCCTTATCGCCTGTTTACCGAACAGGAAGAGTTAACCGCCGCAACCTGCGGCATGAGAATCTCACGAATGGTTTTTGAGAGCGGATTCGAAAAAGTAGTGAGACAAACCGTGATCGATTTGGAGCGGGTCATCCCCGGCGGTCTTGATGAATTCAGCAAATCGCGAGCTGAAGACATGGCGCTCGCCGCTCGAATTTTTGATAGCAGTGGCTCCCGGGATATCGAAGAATTTGTCTCATACGCCCGCTCCTACACAATTAAAGATCCCGATACCCGAAGTGCCGTCCAGGTAATGACGATCCACAAATCGAAAGGGCTCACCTTTGATATGGCGATTCTTCCGGATCTAGAGGGGGGCTCCCTCAGCACGATCCGTCGCAGTATTGGCGTGAAGCGAAACTCGAAACGCGAAGTGGAGTGGGTCTATGATTTGCCGGGCAAAGTTATCACCGAGCTGGATCCCAAACTCAGCGAATATCGCAAAGAGCGGGAAGCGGAAGCCGCCTACGAAGCAATGTGTAAATACTACGTGGCTCTGACCCGCGCTAAATTTGCAAACTACTTAATCACCAATCCAAGAAAAAAGAGTTCGCGGTCCGAAAATTTCGTCAAAATGCTAGAAGTCGCTCTGGAAGACCATGCCCACGAAGGCACGATCGGGAAACTCCCCGTCGACATCATCTATCAGAGCAATCTCGAGACATCGAATCCAAAGTGGTACCTCGATCACGATGTAGAGGAAACCGCCGAAACGGAAACTCCGGAAAAACCGGCTCAAGTCGTCATCAAATCAAAGCGGGAAAGAGTGAACCGCCGGACGCCGAGCGGTTCGGAAAAACATACCGTTACCGCCAAGCTACTTTTCAGCCGCGATGGTCAAATGGCCCGGGAATTTGGTACGCTCGTTCACGCATTGTTTGAAGATATTGAGTGGATTGAAGACTTCAACGTCGCAAAAGCAGGCGATCGCTGGCGGATGCTTCCGGGATGGACCGAGCAAGTTCTCGAAGAGGCGATTGGCCACACCACCAACTGTCTTCAGTCTCCCACGGTTCGGGCGGCACTGAAAAGACCCACTCCACTGAGTGAGTGCTGGCGGGAGAAACGGTTCGAAATTTTACTGAATCGCGAATGGTTATCAGGAACCTTTGACCGCGTCACAATCGAGCGCGATATGACGGGCCGGGTAGTCAAGGCCACGATTCTGGATTTCAAAACGGACCGGGTCAAATCCGCGAATTCAATCAACAAAGCCATCGAGACCTACCAGCCCCAGCTCGAAACCTATCGCGAAGTTCTCCAGCGCATGCTCGGAGTCCCGGAAAGCAAAATCAGCCTCTGCCTTTTATTCAGCCGAATCGGTGAAGTGGTCGAAGTGAAGTGACTGTACAGGGTACAGTCCGGTCTTGTACAGGGTACAATCCGGAGAGAATGAACTAATTCCAAATCCTCACTTGAGATTTATTGAAAAACGCTTTCCTATCGCCGGTAACACAAAGAAAGCTCTTACCGGCACCCCATGAATAACACTAATGAAGTCATCAATAACTGGCTGGAAAGTAATACTTTCCATTTCAGTGAATTCGAAGACATCGCTAAATTGGTGAAAGCACGGGAAGAAGCGGGAATCTCGATTTCGGTCTGCATTCCGACTCTGAATGAGGAAGCTACGATCGGAACCGTAGTAGAAACCTTCCGCTCCAAGTTAATCGAGGAATTCCCTCTCATTGACGAGATCGCCGTTATCGACTCCGGCTCAACGGACCGGACCCTCGAAATCGCGAATAATGCGGGGGCCGATACCTATTTGTCTGCGGAGATTCTTCCAGAGAGAGGTTTCAATCTGGGCAAAGGGGAAAATCTGTGGAAAGCAATCTATCAGCTCAAAGGCGACGTGATCTGCTATGTCGATGGAGATATTAAAAATATCCACTCCCGCTTCGTCACTGGCCTGGTCGCTCCGCTGATCTATCGCCCGGATGTCAAATATGTGAAGGCCTTCTACGACCGACCCATGACCCATCTCGAAGGAACCCGGCCATCCGGAGGAGGAAGAGTCACTGAAATTTTGGTTCGGCCGCTTTTCTCTCTGTTTTTCCCCGAATTAACCGCTCTCGTCCAACCACTTTCAGGAGAGTACGCCGTCCGCCGCGAAGTTCTCGAACAGATCCCCTTCCCGATCGGCTACGGAGTTGAGACCTCGCACCTTATCGACGTTTACGAGAAGTGGGGTTTGAAGGCATTCGCCCAGACTGACTTAAAAAGTCGAATTCACAACAATCAGACCACGACTGAACTTGGCAAAATGTCATTCAGTATTCTCCAAAGCATCTTCATGAGATTGGAACGAATGGGCCTGGTTGATCAGACCATCGATTTCAACGGAATCCTCCGCCAATTCCAGACCGAAGGACCTCGCTACGAGCAAAGTCTCACCCGAATCATCGAAGAGGAGAGACCACCGATGAATTCAGTCTCTGAATACCGGCTCGGACGAAGGAATGATTAATTTCTTGTCCAGTTGGTCACATACTCCAGTTGGACCTGAGGATCATTTGCCTTAGAAGGATCCGTGTCGACAATAGACCAGAGATCAAAGTCCGGATTAATCGTCAACTTCGGAATCTCCTTGCCATTTCTGATCCGGCGTGGCGGATCAGCCAGGTAGCGGATAGGGCTATTGAAACTGTCAATAACGAGGTACCCACTTCCATTTGGATCACCAATTGATCTTTTATTCTTTGAGTTTTCGTTGGCTTTGCCCCCGAGATTTTGAACGTAGATCACTTCATTCTCATCAACCTCTCCATCCAGATCTCGATCGCCTGAGAGATTCTTGTAAAGCACACCAGATCCGTTTAATCCTTCCGTGTCCCGGTAGGATAAATCATCGCTGCTTACTCCACCCTTAGGACTGAGAGGATAATTCCCATATTCCACCTGGTAACGGCTCAAGCCGGAAGACAGTTCACCCAGGAACGCCTCAACTCTTGCGCGGTTTATCCGGTTTTGAATACCCGGCAAGGCCCCTATGGTAAACCCTGCCAACACGATGATAATCACGATCACCACCAACAACTCTGTAAGGGAGAACCCCCCGCGAAATTTTGTGCTCAACCTCATAAGAAAAAAGTAACCCAAATCTGAATACATTGTCAATACAATGTATTCAGATTCTTAAATCAATGTTACTGGTTCATCTGCTTGATGATCTCGATCATTGGCAGGAACAACGCGATAACAATCGTACCCACGATGAGAGCGAGCACCACGATCATGATCGGTTCGATTAGAGAGGTCATACCGTCCACAGCATTATCCACCTCATCATCGTAAACATCGGCAACCTTCAGAAGCATATCCGGCAACTGACCAGTCTCCTCTCCAACGTCAACCATACTGATTACCATTGGTGGGAAGATTTTACTGGCTTCCAGCGGAGCTACCACGGAATCGCCTTCTCTCACGGCGGCATGGACGTTTTCAATCGCGTTGGCAACGATAACATTTCCCGCAGTATCCCGGGTGATATTAAGAGCCTGCAGAATTGGCACCCCACTTGTCACCAAGGTACCCAGTGTCCGGGTGAATCGGGAAATCGAACTCTTCAATTGAATGGGGCCAAACAGTGGAATCCGGAGCGCAAGACGGTCCAACATACGGCGCCCGCCTTTACTGGATGAGACAATCTTCCAAACAATGTAACACACCGCAAAAATTCCGAGGACGATCCACCAATACGCCTGCATCCATCGGCTGAAACCAACCACATACCGGGTGAGCGCCGGCAACTGTGCGCCATTTAACATTTCAGCGAAGATCTGCTCGAATTTGGGAACGATGACCATCATCAGGAACACCAAAATACCCAACGCGATCACGATAACCACGATCGGATATACCATCGCCGCAACGATCTTATTCTTCAGTTTCTCAGCTTTTTCCTGATATTCGGCAAGACGGTTCAGAACCAGTTCAAGCACCCCGCCGAGTTCTCCGGCTTTCACCATATTGACATACAATTTATCGAATATTTTCGGGTGCTGCCCAAGTCCTTCTGAAAAGGTGGAACCTCCTGCCACGGCATCAGCAAGGTGATTAATCGCCCCGGCCATATTTCGGTTTTTTTCCTGCTTTGCCAACACGGTCAATCCCCTCAACAGAGGTAGACCGGCATCAACCAAAGTCGCCAACTGCCGCGTAAAAATCATGAGTACTTTCCCTTTCACCTTACCACCTTTGGCGGATCTGGCGGACGCTTTAGATTTGGACGATTTTTTGGCTTTCCGCTTGGCTGTTGATGAAACCCCGCCACGACCTGCCGGGGCTACCTGCGTAGGATAAAGCCCACTCTTTCTCAGCTGATTGATGGCATCCGCCTCGTCATTAGCTTTCAGAGTTCCCGTGGTTTCCGCCCCCTTTGCGTCGAGGGCGATGTATTCAAAATTTGCCATAGAGGATATTAGAAGTCGGTATTAAAAAAGTGTTATGGAGCCGTAAGGCTGATTTTTTCGGAGATTACCCGATATCGAAGTGATTTGTCGATAGAAAAACTTTGATTATGTGTATTTCAGAACCTCTTCAATTGTTGTGATTCCGTCATAAATATTTCGAAGGCCATCTTCCCGCAAAGTTTTCATTCCCAATTCGCGGGCCTTTTGTTTCAAAACCACTGTCGCAGCGCGTTTTGAAACCAATTCTCTGATTGGATCAGTCATATCCAGCAACTCAAAGAGTCCCTGACGCCCCTTGTATCCGGTGTCATTGCAGGTATCACAACCTTGACCAGTATAAAATTCTTTGTTTCCAATATCGGATGGGTTTAACCCTATCTGCTCCAGAAC
This sequence comes from Verrucomicrobiales bacterium, assembly GCA_029213005.1. Classification (GTDB taxonomy): domain Bacteria; phylum Verrucomicrobiota; class Verrucomicrobiia; order Verrucomicrobiales; family DEV007; genus Arctic95D-9. The sequence continues at coordinate 9,693 of JARGPI010000023.1, read as the reverse complement.
CGCAGCACTCGGTGGGTAAGCTACTTTACAGTCTGGACAAATCCGTCGCAACAGACGCTGTCCAAGCACTCCCTCCAGGGTCGCCGCAACCAGAAACGGCTCACACCCCATGTCCACCAATCGAGTCACCGCTCCCGGTGCATCGTTTGTGTGCAGGGTGCTAAGCACAAGGTGACCGGTCAATGATGCCTGAATCGCAATCTGCGCGGTTTCAAGGTCCCGCATCTCCCCAACCAGAATCCGATCCGGATCTTGACGAAGGAATGCCCGCAGAACCCGTCCGAAAGTCAAACCGATCGACTCCTGCACCGGCACCTGAATAATCCCGTCAATCTCATACTCCACCGGGTCTTCCGCAGTGAGCAGCTTACTGTCCTCGGTGTTCACTTTACGCAAACAAGCATAGAGAGTCGTGGTTTTACCGGCACCGGTCGGCCCCGTACAGATAAAGATCCCATTCGGTTTTAAAATGGTTTCCTCAATGTATTCGTGAATCGCCGGAGGCAGATTCAACATTTCGAGGTCCAGATTCGCATTGGAGCGGTCCAGAACCCGGAGCACGACGCTCTCACCATAGATGGTCGGCAGAGTGGAAACCCGCATATCAATCCGCTTACCATGAACTTCCTGACTGATCCGCCCATCCTGGGGAAGTCGGGTTTCCGCAATGTTAAGCGACGACATCACCTTGATCCGGGAAATAATGGCGGCCTTCAGGTGCTGTGGAGGTGGTGCCATCTCATAGAGTGCACCATCGACCCGATACCGGATCTTAAAATCGTCCTCAAAAGGCTCAAAGTGGATATCGGAAGCTTTCTCTTTAATTGCCTGAAAGAGAACCAAATCAACATATCGAATGATCGGGGCGGAGTTGGACTCTTCCTCCGCATCAATCTCAGCCATCTGAGCGATCTCTTTGCGAATCTGCTCCATTGGATCGTCGCCACTACTGGTGGTGCCTTCGGCCTGGCCTTCACCACCGCCGCCTCCACCGCCCATGTAGAAGCGCTGAATCATCTCCGTAACTTGCTCAGGTGGCGCTACCGCCGGCACAATCGAAGCATTCAAGGCAAATCCCAGTTCCTCGATGTTCTGAGGATCAAGAGGGTTCAGGAAAACGACCTCCAGACCTGCTTCAGTGATTTGAATCGGGATACACTTGTAAAGTTTCGCCATCCCTGCCGGGAGTGTGGCAAGTATCTGCGCGGGAGGCTCGAAATCGGCCAGGTTATAATAATTTCCCCCAATATCGTGCGCAATCAGGTTGAGGAGCTGCTCCCGTTCGATCACCCCATACTGCTCAACGGCCAAAGTCGGTTCGACTCCGCTTTCTTTGATCGCAGCAATGTATTGGTCCCGCTGAGAGTCTTCGAGAAGATTGTGGGAAACTAAAAGATCAATAACGCTTTCTGTCGTCATGGTATTTTAAAAGCTGGAAATTAAGAATCAGACATGGTTACCCGCATCACTTCTTCAGCGGTGGTTAATCCGGCGAGGACTTTTCGGATACCGTCCTCCCGCAGCGTTCTCATCCCTAACTCCCGGGCCCGCTTTCTCAGTTCAGGCGTCGATTGATCCCCGTTAATCAAGAGGCGCACTTCTTCATCAATATTGAAGATTTCATACAGTCCCATCCGGCCACGATATCCGGTCATCCGGCAACTGCGACACCCTTCACCCTTAAGCAAATTAGCTCCGGACATTTGTTCTGAAGTGAGGTTCAGCGCCCTGGATTCTTTTCCGGTCAGCGCCGTCGGTGCACCACAATCTTTACAAATTGTTCTCACGAGACGTTGCGCCATGATCGAACGAACCGCAGAGGCAATCAGGAATTTTTTCACGCCAATATCTGCCAAACGGGCTACCGCAGAGGGGGCATCATTGGTGTGCAAGGTACTGAACACCAAGTGACCAGTCAGTGATGCATTGATCGCGATCGAGGCCGTCTCCAAGTCACGAATCTCACCAATCATGATGATATTCGGCGCCTGACGCAGGATCGCCCGGAGAGCGGCAGCAAATGACATCCCGATACTCTCTTTCACCTGCACCTGATTGATACCGGAAAGCAAATATTCCACCGGATCCTCCACCGTAATGATCTTCCGGTCCGGTTTGTTAATCGTGTGAAGACAGGAATACAGAGTAGTGGTTTTACCCGAACCCGTTGGACCGGTCACTAGAATAATGCCATCCGGAAGACGAATCAGATCATCGATTGTCGATTGATCATCCGTAAAGAACCCCAATTTATCCAAACCGAGAGTCAGCGAACTTTTATCAAGAATACGCATCACGACGCTCTCACCCGTCGTGGTAGGAACCGTTGAAACACGGAGATCGAGCTCACCCTTACCGAAAGTCGCCTGAATCCTGCCATCCTGAGGCAGTCTTTTCTCCGCCACGGACATAGAGCCCGACATAATTTTAATCCGGCTCACCACGTTTCCGAGAAGATCGCTGGGATGTTCCTGAACCTTATGGAGCGCTCCGTCGATGCGGTATCTCACCCGCATATTTGCTTCCATCGGTTCGATGTGAATATCTGATGCTTTGGCTTGATACGCCTCCTGCAGAATCTGATAAACCATCCGGATCACCGGGGTATCCTCCCCGTCACTGCTCCCGCCGGGAAGATCAATCACCGCATCCTCACCCAGACTGCTCATCTGAGAGGCATCCAGTTCTGCTCCGAAATTTTCCACAATCAGCTTCTCGATCGCTGTCTTGGTCCCGCACACAAACTGAGGTTCCATCGGCAAAACATGACGAACCGAGTCCAGAGCATCGAAATCCAGCGGATCGATTACGGCGACAATCAGGTCGCTGCCGCTGTGAATGATCGGGATCACTTTGAAACGAGCAGCTGCATCTGCAGTAATCATCTTCGCAGCGGCAGGGTCGATGTCCGGCATTTTCAGCAGATCAACAAATTCCATTCCGGAATTAACCGCGAGGGTCTGCGCCACATTTTCCTCGGTTACGATCCCCTGGGAGACAATTGACTCCAAAAGACTTTCGTCCGGTTTCTTCTGATGACCGGCATCCTCTATCTGTGAGTCGTCAAGCAGAGATGCCTCTTTCAGAAGTTCAATGAGATAATTTTCGTTCGCGTACAAAACTCAATCTTGGATTTACTAATGTTAGGGTGGCTGTCTGAATCAATCCAGAACAAATCTATGATTTGTTAAAAAGAGACTCTTTCAGCAAACCTAATATTAGAACAAACCAGTTGGCCACAGGAAAGCAAAATCTAACCAAAATCAAAAATAGCGGCTATTTTACTGCGAACTGATATTTCCCGTCTGACGATACCGTCACATTGGGCGGAAAACGAAGAATCTCGAAGAAGTCGTACCCCTCTTTCAAATTCGCCCAGAACTGATCATTCTCCGGGTGAGCCGCAATCATCGGGTCCATCCTTTTGTCATCCATCCGAAAAGGGAAGCAATGAACTCTGAAAAAGTCCTGTCCCTTATTCAGCGAGGCGGAAACCACCGTAAAAATCTCCTCCATCGATTCATCCGTCATCGAGTAGGTTCCTTTTGACGAGCAGTTCCCGTGAACCATCACGTCGCCACCAGTCCGACAGTGATACCGGTCCACGGCATTGGGATAACCCAGATGAAACCCGAGATGAGATTGAAGATCCGGCACCATCCGGCTGGCGGGCACATAGTAAAATCCCTCGGGAGTCTGCCTGTCTCCCGCTGCCTTTTTGGGCCCGAGATCACCCGATCGTTTGCAGATCCGATAAACCTTATAAAGAGAGAACTCCGATTTGCCTGATGGCTTAACCCAAAGCTCAAATTCATTTTCCTCTTTGAAAAGCCGGCAAAAAACAGGATCGCCCAGCTGCATACCGAGGCGATTCATTTCGAATGTGATGCGATCGGTATGCCGGGCAGCCGTTTTAACGGAGAGATCACTCTGCGGGACTCCAGCCCGGCCCGGGGTGAGGAGAGCCTTAGCGCTGGTCGCAAAGTTCCGGGCGGCCCCTCTTGGAATGACTCGCTTCGATTTCGACCCTTCTTTTACCTGAGCGGGAACCACTGAAAAATTCCTCTTTTCGCGTGCCTCGGGTTTCATACCCGGTACCGTGACGCGATGTTGCGGGGTTTCCACGAGTGATGACGTATCGCCGGCAAACCAATCACTCACCACCCAGGGAGCAATAATGGCAGCGCAGATCAAAAAAACTCCAAATAAAGAACGCAGCGACATGACCGCAAACTTTAACTAAAAGTTTTTAAAAAATCAACAAAACTTAATTAAATTACGTAACAAAGTTTCAATTAATCTTAAGTTTCAATTCTTCCCGCTACTATAATTCTGGAAAATCATAGTTTAATCCCCGAAACCATGTCGCCTTCCTCCACTTTTTGCCCCGGTTCCAACCGGATTAGACAATTCGCCTTACTCAGTCCAAAAATGGCATGGGATTGTTGGGTTCCCGAAAGAAAGACCTCCCCGTCGGTCTCGACAGCCCTCAGGTAATGGGGGCGGTCACCTCCGTTACGGAGCACTTCTCCGGCCCTGCCGATGACCTGTAGCAATCCCGGATCTTTTACGATCTGACCGAGACGCTTTCTCAGTGCCGGTGCCACAAAGATCTGAAAGGTGACAAAAGCCGATACAGGATTTCCCGGGAGTCCAAAAATTGAGCAGCCGTTAGGATGTTGGCCATACAAAAACGGTTTTCCAGGTTTGATCCGTACCCTCCAGAAACTGGTCTCAACCCCGAGCGCATTCAGCACATCTTTGACAAAATCCCGTTCCCCGACGGAAACACCTCCAGCGATCACCACGAAGTCACTGACTTCACAGAGAATTGCGATCGCCTGCCTCATCAATTCTGGATCGTCCTGTAGATGGACCTGTTCAGCGATACCTCCCAGCGCTTCGATTGAGGTCTTCAGCAGAATACCATTGCTATCATAAATCTGCCCCGGCATCCGGTAATCTCCAATCTGAACCAGTTCATCGCCAGTCGTCACCACATGAATCATGGGTCTGGTGTAGATCGGGACCTCATCGATTCCCTGAGATGCCAATAGAGATAACCGGGCCGGCGTGAGTCGGTCGCCCTGAGCAATAATCTTTTGTCCCGCACAGACATCTCCCCCGCGACGGCGAATATTTTCACCTGTCACGACAGCTTCCTGAACCAGGATTACCTGATCAGTCCGATCGACATCCTCCTGCATAATTACGGCGTCCGCCCCTTCCGGAATCGGCGCGCCCGTAAATATCCGGATAGCATGTCCGACCGGTAGCTTCAGATGCTGATCAATACCCGCCGGCTGAATCTTATCCACCACCTTCAAACTGGCCCCCGTCATCGCTTCCGATGCCCTGACGGCGTAACCATCCATACTGGAATTATCAAAATCGGGGAAATCCGAGACACCGTGGAGGTCCTGAGCCGCAAAGTGATCGCGGGCCAGATCGATGGGAAGCCAAATAACCGGACCGGTTTCGATCCTCTCAAGCACCTGCTTTCTGGCTTCCGATTCTTCAAGCATGACTCGAACTACCTTAGACTGGATTACTAGTCAATCCTCGCGAAACTCATTCTTTGATCGACTTCAGAATGTGCATCCTGCTTCAGTTCCTTGCAATATGCATAGCCCGAACAACTGAATTTGATTAAAATCTCTCTGAAACCCAATGAGTTACAAAATCTTATAACTGGCCGAATTTATGCAAACTATCGATACGTCATCGTTCGATCCACTTTGCTATGAAAAAACTGCACCTTTTGCTTCTCGCCATTTTGCTGATTTTTATTGGACGTAACCTCAGCGGACAGGACGTCCTGAAATCTGATTTATCACCTATCACCGGAAGCAGTTCAGTCACCGGCGAAGTCACCTTTACCCGGTCGGGAGATGAGCTGATTGTGTTCGGAGTCTTCAGAGGCCTCCAACCGAATATGCTTCACGCACTTCATATTCACGAATTTGGAGACCTTACGAATCAGGGTAAAAACGTGGGTCCTCACTTCGCGCCTAACCGGGTCAACGATAAGGAGAATCAAGCGCAGCGCGACGCTGGCGATCTCGGTAACGTTCTGGCGGATGAGAATGGTAACGCGCAATTTGTGACCCGGACAAAGGATCTCACCCTCGTCGCCGGGCCCTCCAGAATCGCAGGTCGCGCTCTCATCATCTATGCAGGCCGCGATCTGGGGATTGATGGGAAATTTGGAGACAACCCGATGCTGGCCGGAGGGATCATCTCATCAACCGATCGAACGAAACTATCAAAGCGCACCCTGAATACCGGGGAAACGATCTATCTTCCGTCAAATCTTCCTGAAAAGGCCAAAGTCAAAGTAGAACCGATCGAGCCAGTCATCGAGGAAATCGAAAAAGGGTTGCAAAAGGGTGTCACCCGGTTGGAAAACCTTCTTCAAAACGTCGGGGAAACCCTCGAAAGCGCAGGTGAATAATCGTTCGACATGAAGAACGATAATCAGAGAAGCGATCGACCGCTACTATATACATTTTTGTCGGCTGTCGTTTTCCTCAGCAGCTGCGCCTCACCTGCCGTCCCCCGACTGGAAAGTGCCGTTCAACCGGCCACCACCATCCTGGCAAAAGCGCTTCCGCTAAAATCGAAACTAGCCCCTCCCGCTAACTCGGAGGAAACCGTTCCGATATTCATCTACAGTGGGCGTAATATCGAAGAGAGCGAACGAACGGTAGATCCGTTCGGACGAAAACGCTCGCGACTTCAAGCTCCCCACCTCGCAGTGGCAGAAGTTGGCATTGAGCGCGACCCCCAGCTTTCCAGCCCGAAGAAAAAACGCCGCACGGCGAAGAATCGGGTCGAGGCGATTGATCTATATCCCTCCGATATCGACGCGGGTCTCTGGCAATCGGAGGGAGATGACAATTATGCAGCTCCCTGGACCTCAAAAATCATCGGACAAATGGATAAGACCGGTACTCGCCGCATCACCGTGTTTGTCCACGGCTTCAATTCAGAATTTTCCAGCACCATTGTCACCGCAGCCGAAATTTATCAACTTCAGGGTGCCAAAGGTGCCATGCTGAGTTTTTCCTGGCCCTCAGTCGGCAAACTCGGTGGGTATTTCGAAGATAAAAACCAGGCACAATTCAGTGTTCGGAACTTTCGAATCCTGATATCCCATATCGCTAAAGAAACCGGCGCGGAAGATGTCAATATCATCGCCCACAGCGCCGGGACTCCGATTGTAGTAAACGCACTACGGGAAATCCGGTTGACGGATTCCAGCCTCTCGAGATCAGAACTTCAGAACCGCTATCGGATCAATCGGGTTGTCCTCGCAGCTCCGGATATGGATCTGATGAATTTCCTGAACGGAGTGCTCGATGAGTTTCAGGACGTCCCCGCACGAACCGCCATCTATACTTGCAAGCATGATCTCGCCCTGAAAGTCGCGGGTAATCTCTACGGCGTGAGACGGCTGGGTAGAGCGAAAGACCGCCTCGAGAGTTGGGAGGAACAACTGTTGCAGTCTCAATCCGAAGTCGAATTGATTGATGTCACAGCGACCGAACGACGTAGAGGTAATTTAGTTGCCCACAATTACTTTCATACCAACCCGGTTGTCACAGCCGACGTCAACCGCTTCCTTCAGGGGATGGATTCATCGGAGCGAGGTCTAACCAGAGATCCTAACGGTCTCTTCTGGACGATCGGAAACTAATCGATTTCCCAGTGTGGCGGAAAGATCGTCTTTTCAAATACAGCCTTTCCCTCGCCCAACATACCGGCCCAACCTTCAGCATCGTAACGACGGGACACATGTTGCAGCAATAACTCGCCCACTCCGGAATCTTTAGCTAAGAGCGCCACCCGGCCAGCAGTCATGTGGGAGTGCTTTTCCGCTAACTCGAGATCAGCGTCACAAAATTGCGCTTCACAGATTAACACATCAACACCCTCCAACCACGCTGCAATCAATTTCCATTCAGGAGATCCCGGGGTGAGAATAAAATCAGTGAGGTAGGCAGCAGATCCCCCGTCATTTTGAGTCAGTAATTGGCTCCGAAGCTCAGTAACTTCCCACGGTTTCCCATCGATCAGAATCGTTCCACTCTCGTCAGTGGATTCTTTCAGTTCCCGAATCCACGGCCCGGGAACCAGACCCAGATCCGATAGTTTCGCCGGGTCGACATTTTCCCTGACCGGCTCGTCAATCCGATAAGCCACCGAAGGTATCGAACCATGATCCAGCAGTTTCGCTGAGATCGAAAAGTCAGGGTCTTCCAGCAGAGCGCCGGATATAGATTTCACTTCTTCAAATGCAGCCTCCTCAAAAGCATCTCGAGTATAAAACCGAACGGTTCTCACCGTCGATTCTGAAATCTCATTCAATACCCACTCGCCCGGTTGATCAAAATGGAGATTCCAGGTAACCCCGAGGAGACGGTGATGAATCACATCGATGGTCCCCGGTGGCCCCCAAATATAAACAGGCTTTTCGGAACGGTTGTAGTTAAGTCGGAAAAAGCTGTCGAACCCACAGACATGATCCATGTGGAAATGAGAGAAAAAAAGATGATCAATAGATTGGATCGCCGAAACCCCGAGCGAATCCAAACATCTCGAACCACAGTCAAACAGCAACCGTTTCACCGAGCTTCCGCTCTCAATCTGCGCCAGCGTCGCGTTATCCGCTCCGGGCTCTCCCAACACCTCGATATGGATACTCATCCCTTCCCGAACGGTAGTACTGAAACCCAGACCGGCTTACCCGGCAGTTGGTGACTCTCCACTTTTGTGAGAATACCGGTGTCCTGATCAATCTGATAAACACCCAGTTTACTATCCCCCTGACCGCTTACAAACAACAGTTTTCCTTCCCGACCTACCGCAAATGAACGCGGTATTCTTTCACAGGGAAAACGGTTAACCAGAGAAAGCCTTCCTGTCGTATCATCTATCTTGAAAACCGTGATAGCATCCCGCCCCTGAGGAGCGTTTTTATTTTTTCCGTCCCGATTTGAAACAAACACAAACTGATGGTTTTTCGAGAAATGAATATCGGCGGTCGACATTCCATCACTATCACCATCAACACTGGCAATGCCTTGTATGTTTGTGAGTCGTCCCGCCTCTTTATCATATTCCCAGACACCGACCCCGGGGCGTAGCTTCTCATTTGATGTATAGGCAAATCTCTCATTGGGATGAAAAATCAAATGACGAGGCTGACAAACATCCGTTAGGTCAGTCGCGACCGGCGCCGAAGATGGTTGATTGGGATGTATCGCCCCTGTTTCCTCTTTAAAAACCAATTGAAAAATTTTATTGGGGCCGGTCGCCGGGACAAACAGGTAATGATTGTCTGGGGAAAAAACGGCAGAATGGGCTTTCTTTTCCAGTTCAAAGTCACGGACTAAACCTCCGCGATACACCCCGTTTTCATCCAGCGGCCAAATCCCTACTTTCCCTGCGCCATAACTGTTACCAGTAATAAAGCGTCCTTTGGCATCAACTCGAACATACCCACTGTTCCAACCACAATCCGCCGCATGAAGCTTTTCCAGCGTTCCGTCGGGATTCACCGAAAAAGTCGCGAGGGCCGCTCCATTTTCCGACGAGGTATTGACGTAGAGTAATCTTCCATCCGGAGACAGCCCCATGGGGCCGGATTTCCCGGGCAAGGTGACGCTCTGAATTTCTTCAAGCGCCCCG
>JARGPI010000059.1 GCA_029213005.1 Verrucomicrobiales bacterium | reverse complement strand
GGCGGAATTCCCGGGGCGCTGCCGACGCTGCCCCCGGGCTAGTTTGAATCGCGCCTTTGGCGCTGCGAAATGTTTGTACCCTGTACCGTGTCGGACTGTACCCTGTACCGTGTCGGACTGTACCCTGTGCAGTCATGTCGGGCCGGAATTTTTAGCGCTGTTGAGGCTTGCTTTGCGAAACCTCGGCAACATCAGGGTAAAAGTCAGCCAAAGGAAAATCATCTCCCTGAAGTTCCGCGCGGACATATTCCGAGATGCGGGTCTGGACTTGCGGAGAGAGGGCATCGAAACGGTTTGCCGAACCGGAAGGGAAAAATGAATCGCCGGTGGCGAAGAATCCGGGGGCTAACATCTCAAATTGCTCCTCGTGTTCTTTCATATAGGAAAAGCTGCTCTTTCGCTGTATCGCCAAATATTGTGGTTCGGTCAGGTCTACATTCAGAAATTCCGCGACCCGCTCGATCACTCCGGGGAGATCTGCTTTCATATCCTCGAAGCTGATGAAAAGAACGTTACTATACTTTTGATGCCGCTCGTAAAATCCCCCCACATGTTTTGGCCAGCTTCCCCACCACATTCGGTCGCTGCAGAACCAGTCGAGCATTGTCTCTGGCGTGGGTGACAGGTCGCCGGCATTGGCCCGGAAAAAATCCACGCTGCTGGCGAAACAGCTCCCCGGATGGCGCATCACATATATATATTTGGCGCTCTCGGAAAAGGGGCAGGCTGCAGCAGGGAGGTGGGATTTGATGAGTCGAAGTTGCTGAGACCCGAGAAGTGGCGCTTCCGCAAGAGGTACGCCATTGAATGATTCCAGCCAGGGACTCGTGGCGAAGAGATGGCGGTGGCCGCTGTCGCTGAAATCTCCCTCGCCCTTCATGAGTGTTTCGTAGACAATCTGTTGCATCCAGGTGGTGCCGCACTTCATCGGGGTGACGACGAAGACATCGTTAGCTTGCGGTTCGTAGTTGCAGGCAAAGTCGAGACTTGCTTTGGAGCAAGCGTTAGCCGGGAAATACCACTCGCCCCGTTTTACGGTAAACTGATTGGGGTCCGGATTGCGGCCCGCCATCAGGCGAATGATGGGGCGAAGAAGTCTTCCGATCACTTGGACCTGATGATGAAATCGCTCCCTTTGAACTTTGGGCCGGCCAAAATAGGCAAGCCCTTTCGTTTGGGAGTTGTGCCAGGCAAACGAGCCGAAAACCAACAGTAACGGCAGGCCGAAAAGCAGTGTCGGAATAAGAATCCAGATCATCACGGAGTTCATCGGCCCGCACTATAGATTGAAGTCGGCTTTTGGCAAAGGAAGCGTTATTCCGGCAGCGGGAGATACACTCGAAAAACGCTGCCCCGGTCGGTTCCCTCGCTTGCGACAGAGATCGTTCCTCCGTGCATCTCGACGATCGATTTGGCGAGACTCAGGCCCACGCCGAGACCCTGCTGCGTTTTATCCGGCGGGTGGGCAATCTGGGAAAACATCGCAAAAATGCCGGGCTGCTTATCTGAGGTGATACCGATACCGTTATCCTCTACAGAAATGACCAGGTTATCGCTCTGGCATTCAGCGGAAAGCGTGATTCGACCGCCCTCGGGAGTATAGGTCACCGCATTGTTCAGCAAAATCGCGACTACCTGAGAGATGCGCTGGGAATCGGCGCGCAGCGTAATCGGTCGATCCGGCAGATTTACAGTTAGTTTGTGGTTTGCTTCCTCTATCAGCGGAAGTGTGGCTTCGGTAGCGGATGAAATGATTTCCGATACTGCTACCTCGCTTTTCTGCAGTTCAAATTTCCCTCTGGAAATGCGGGAGATGTCGAGCAGATCATCGATCAATCTCGTCAGTTGGAAAATTTCCTTCTCCATGATTGGCCGAATCTTCTCAATAACGGCCTGATCACCTTCGGCCATTTTAATGACTTCGAGGCCGGTCCGGATCGGAGCCAGCGGGTTACGGAGTTCGTGAGCTAGCACGGCGATAAATTCGTCTTTCTGGCGGTCATTTTCTTTCAATGACTCATTGATCATTTTAATCTCTTTCCATAGAGAGCGCTCCCGCCGCAGCGCGGCCAGTTCGTCGAGAAATTCGGCGGAGGTCTCTCCGTATTCCGATTCCGGTTGCTGGAGAACGCATTCCGCCAGTTCGACATTGATAGAGAACAGTTCTTTGAGATCATCCTCGATAGTCAGCTCGGGATGGACTTCGCTCCAGAAATGAGCGGTGCGAACGAAGGTCAGAAACGCGAGGAGATTTTCCAGCGAGGGCGGTGGCAAGGCCGAACGCAGAGCGGCGAGGCAGTCAGGAGCCTGTCCGGTTTGGAGGAAAACATGGGTTGCGCAGGCAAAGAAGGCCTCCTCCATCCGGGAATAGGGTTCCGGAATTTCATCAAGAGTCGAGGTCGATGCTGTGAGTCGTTCGATATGTTGCTGCATTTCCTCGCCTCGTGCCAGAGGGTGTGCAATCAACTCGACGGCCTGGTCGATCGATTCAATCGAGCTGTTTGAGTCGCCTGATGGGTTGCCCAGTCCGGTGAGGAATCCAACATGACGGGCTATACAATACCGGACTTTGCAAAACCTCGACATATAGACAAAAAGCCGCTCTTTAAATAGTGACGGGAGAGGGTTGTTGATATAGCCGGCTTTGGCGAAGCCCCACAAATTGCCCGTGATTTCGGGAGACTCGGGGGCGAGGCGGAAGAAGTTCGGAATCAGCCCGAAGTGGTTTTCGACATCGTTAATCAAGAGGGCGCGAGCTGAGGATTTCGAGCTTTCCGTGGAATCAGCTTTGCCTCCCGGTCGGTGGGTCGCGTTGGTGTCCCGATCGGTGACGGATGCCAGAATCTCACGGATGGAGTCGGGTTCCGCCGGTTTTACGAGGTGATAGTCGAATCCCGCTTCTCCTGTTTTCTGGCGGACTTTCTTCTGGCCCCACCCGGTCAGGGCCACCAGCCTGATCGATTTACCTTCGGGGAGTTTCCGGATTTGGCGCGCTGCTTCGTAGCCGTCCATCACGGGCATGCCGAGATCCATCAAAATGACATCGGGTTTGAAGGTGGCGGCTTCTTCGACGGCCGCCTTTCCGTTGTGGGCGGTGTGGACGGTATTGCCCAGCATTTCCACTACGAGACTCAATGTCGAGGCTGCGGCGAGGTTATCGTCTACTACCAAAACCTTGAGTCGGGACGCGTGAGTGGATGATGAAGTGTTTGTCGAATCATCATCGGTATCGTCGGTAGATTTATGAATGACAATCGGTAGTCGAATGGTAAAGACACTGCCTTTACCGATACCCTCGCTTTGAGCCGAGATTGTTCCACCGTGCATCTCCACCAGTGTTTTTACCAGTGAAAGGCCCAGACCGAGACCGGTGCGATCTCTATCTGAATGGTCGATTTGAGCAAAGGTTTCAAAAATCGTGTCCAGCATGTCCGGGGGAATACCGAGACCATTATCTTCGACGGAAATGATGACGTCGTTGCCTTCGCGTTCGACCGAGAAAATAATGTGGCCTTCTACAGGAGTGTATTTGGCGGCGTTGTTAAGCAGGTTCGAGACGATCTGTGCGAGGCGGTTGGGGTCGGCATCGAGCACGATAGGATCCGCCGGTAGATTGATTTCGAGGTGGTGCCTCCGCTCGTGAATGATCGCGTGAGAGGAGCCGAGGGCGCACTCCAGAACTTCATTGAGATCGACTTCGTCTCTGGACAAAGACAATTTACCGGAAGTAATGCGGGAAAGGTCGAGCAGGTCATCGACCAGAGCGATCAACTGCCGGGTCTGCTGCTCCATGATATCGCGTGTTTTCTGTACGATGTCGGAGTCGGCCCTCGCCATTTTCATCACTTCCAGACCGGTGCGAATCGGTGCCAGAGGGTTCCGCAGCTCGTGGGCGAGCGTGGCGATAAACTCGTCTTTCCGGTAATCGGCTTCGGACAGCTGAGCCGCCAGATCCAGCAATTTCTTTTCCTGATCTTTCCGCGCCGTGATCAACCGAACGGTTCCCAGCATACAAGTCTCCTCGCCTTTCGAACGGTAATTACTTCCGCATCCTTCAATCCATTGAATGGACCCATTCGGCCAAATGACCCGGCATTCGAAATTACAGTCCTCTCCGCGGGAAATGGCTGTTTGGAATTTTTCGTCCACCGCCTCCCGGTCGTCGGGATGGACGTGGTTGAGAAAGATATCGTAACTCCAATCTTCGAGCGGCTCGTCGTAGCCAAAGCATTGATCATGTAGCAAAGATCGCTCCGCTTTTCCGGTCGCTAGATTGAGGTTCCAGTCACCCGTTTGTGCGGATGAGAGAACGAACTTCAGCCGGGTGGCGAGTTCCTCGAGCTCCTGCTGCATGATCCGCTCTGAGGTGATGTCGATCACTACGCCCGGAAGGTTTACGGTATTTCCCGCTTCGTTTTGTTCCACCCGACCGCGTGCCGCGACCCAGCGTACGTCTTCGTCGTTTCGCAGGATTCGGTATTCGATATCGTATGGGGTTCCCTTATCGACGGAACGATGAAATGCTCCGATGACGCGATCGCGATCATCAGGGTGAATGGCATCGAGGTAGGCATCGAGATTGGATTCCTCGTCCCGCACCCCGAACATTCTGGCAAGGTTCGGATCCGGTTTGATCTGACCGTTGATTGGATCGAATTTCCAGGTTGCGATATCGGCTGCAGCGAGGGTTGAGTTCAATCGTGAACGGGTCTCTTTCAGTAGCGTTTCGGTTTCGAGCTTCTCACTCAAATCCAGCATCGAGCCTATCATCCGGATCGGCTTGCGCCGCTCATCATGGAGAATTCTCCCGCGATCGTAGACGCGAGCGTAGGAGCCGTCGCTTTTCTTAAACGAGTATTCGTCTTCCCAGACTTTATCCCCCCCATCGATCGCTGAATGAATGGAATGAAGCACTCTTTCCCTATCATCGGGATGGATGTGGTTGCCCCACCATTTGGCATCGTCTCCGATTTCCTCCTTCGCAAAACCGAACTGAGTGGTCAGGCCCTCGTTCCAGACCACTTCATTGGTCACCAGGTTCCAGTCCCAGAGCGGATCTTTAATCGCTTCTCCAATCAGGCGGTAGCGGGGGCCGTTGATGTTGAGTCTGGCTTCCTCCGCCTCGCGATCAATGTGAATCAAATTCTTTAAAACGGTGATGCCGACGTCCAGAATCAGTTGATCATCTTCGGTGGGGAATCCTTTTCTGCTGGAGCCGGCAACGACAGTGCCCCTCTCACCGGCCTTCTGGATAGCGAGGTAAACAGGTTTACCTTTCGAGGTGACAGCGCTGATAGGTCCGTGATCCGAAACCCCGGAGGAAAGGTAAAGCTCCGGATCAATCTCGATCCCGTTTCGCGAGCGTTCCGCTGTGATTTCCGCGCGGGTATTTGACTCGTGCAGGATGATAGTGAGGAAATCGAGGGACAGAGATTCGGCAAGTTGATCAGCGAATGAATCGAGAGAGGCCTCAATCGATGGGGATCCACTTTTCGGTAGAGCTATCAGCTTTCTGATCGCGGCGGCAAGACGGGCCTTACTGTCGGCAGTGTGGTTTTCTGAATGATCCAATTCTTTTAAGTTGAGTAAAGTTAACCCGCCCGGCCTCTCCTCCTGAGGAGTTGTGCCGGGAATCTACAGGTCCGAATTTGTGAGGCAGGTTCAAAACATTGGGTTCTTTCTTCAGGCTCCGTCAGTTTTCTGTTCCGCTATAAATTCTGATTCTCCATTTGGGCTGAAAGCGAGAATCACACTGGCGGCTGTCTGGTATAGCATCAACATGATGGCGATCAGCAATCCGCCCAGTAGGGAGGTGTATATTAAAATGATGTAGTAAATTATCCTGAACCAGATCAGAAACTTTTCCGAGGTCTCTTCGAGGGGCAGGTTGATAAAGAGCAGCAGCGTTATTGCTGCAATAAATGCGGTGCACGCCAGTTTTGCGATCAGTTTGATGTGGGTGTAGTACCGGGAATCAAGATTGTGCTCGGTTCTCGCGGTAAATGAAATCAGCGTCAGGATGAGAGCCAGAATGGTGGACGTGGCAGTGATCACCGATGAGCAGAGAAAGCGGGTCGAAGGAAACATGGCGGTGAGCATTTCCACAGCCTCTGAGTTGGACAGCCGACCGGCGGCATAACTGCCGGTTCCGATCACCAGCACCGAAATTGCGGCGCCCCAGAAAATTTTCTTCAGATTAATCATAATCTTCTTTTGCCACGACAATACGCTGACCTGAAAATCAGGACGAACTGACTGGTTGAACTACAACTGAACCGTAAGCTTGCTTTGTGCCAGTGCCCGCCCCCGACCGCAAGCCTACTAATTCCAAGGATAACGGTGATCAGTGGGGCTTTTGGCATGGAAAACGCGTTGTAAATTGCATGGTCGCCTTGCGATTTGCAAAGGGATTCGGGTTTTTCAGTCTTCGCGATGCGGCTCAAAACGTTGGAGTGTAAATGGCACCTTTTCAGCGAAATAGGCTGTTTCGCGTCTGTGATGAAGGGCGCAGAGATCATGACTGAAGAGGAGGAACACCCTAACGAACTTCAAGCCGTCGAGATAGCCCTCGTTTTGGCCGGTCCAGGTGCGTCTCAAAGTGTTCAGCCCGGGGAGGTGGAACAGATCGCAGAGGTCCTGAGGAACTGGTTTCCGGATTTCCATTGGAAGATCAAACGAATCGATCGGCCCGACCTGGCAGGGGACAGCCCGGTAAATCCGCTCGACCTGCTATCAATCGGTTATCGGCAAAAACTCAAATACCGAAATGATGTTGCTCTGGTGATGACGGCCGCGCCACTAATGCCGATCGCCAATCTCCAGTCGCGGGGTATTGTCTCGAATGCGCTTGAGGTCGCAGTGGGCCGGTTTTCCGGATCGCAGAATGACCCGTGGACTTATGCATTGGAAAAGACCGCGCTGCTTCTCCTTTGCGAATTGTGGGGGGAGGATTTGGAACTCGATTCCTTACCGGGACAGGAGATCGACTGGTCTCAAGTTCTTGAGCCGGCGCAGATTGAGCGTATTCGCGAGCGGCTCTTCGAGATATCTGATCTGAGAGTTGAAGAGGATAATGCCGACGACGATCAACCTCCGGGGCGGTCGCTTTTTCTCGGCGCTATCGCTGCAGATCCGAGGAGTCTGATTATGGATGTGCTGCGCTATCGTCCCTGGGCTCAACCGTTCCGCATGGCGCGTCTCACGACAGCGGCGGGTGTTTCTTTGATGGTATTGATCCTTGCTGCTGAGAGTTGGGAGGTCGGCGTCACGCTGCGGAGCTGGATATTGATTCTCCTTTCGCTGATCAGTCTTTTGGTATCCACAATTTTTCTAGTCAAATCCCAGGACTGGGGATGGCGAACCGGATCTAATCGAATCGAATATGAGCAGGAGGCCCGCACGTTGTTGGTGATCAGTTTATCGATCGGCTCGGGGATGCTGTTTTTCGGTATGGTTTTGTTTACGGTCAGCTTGTTCGCTGGCTATCTGGTTACCGATTCCACCCTCGAAGGATGGATCGGGAGTCCGGTGGACGCGGGAACTCGCATCAGGTATGCGGTTTTCACCACTGCGATGGGGTTACTTGCGGCAACCGTCGGCGGCAATCTGGAGGAAGAGCAGAATCTGAAAGCCCGATTGCTGGTAAATAAGGAAATTCCCTGATCAATATATAGTAACGCCGGAGGGCGGGGGATTTACTCGGCAGATGCTGTAATGATGCGGTATTTCAGCAGCTCCTCCTCTGTCATGACATGCATCGCATCTGCCACCGCTGCTTTGAGAGTGAACCAGTAAAAGTCGGCGGGAACATCGACGGAGTTATAGTAGTCCAAATAGGGTTTGTGCTGTCGGTTTGTCCTGTCCAGATTTCGGCCCTCCTTTTTGCGGCCCGCTGACCAGCTGTGCACGCCGAATTCCACATCCTCTCCTATGGTCCGTTCCGTTCCCACAGTGAACAAGTCTACGCCCCCCGACTGTATTCTGGCATGATCAGCGGCGTGTGTAGTGACGCCGTGTTTCTTGATGATTTCAAGGGCCTTGAGGAGCTTTTCGTCATCATCACTTCCCGGCATCCAGCCGAAAACGAGCGTTTTGACCTCGGGATGCTTCTTAAAGAGTTCCTGAAACTGCTTTACGACTTTCCCATTGGTGGTGCCGTTCAGATACGCTTTGTCACCCTCAACGATGAACGACAGCTGGCTCTTTTTGAGCCATTTGAAAAACTCTGCCGGTTTTTTGATGTGCTTCTTCTCTTTATCGGAAAGTGAATCATTTCGATTGAGGTCAAGCGCATAGAAAGCCTCTCGAATTTGATACTCGAGGAATTCCACCAGCGAAACGGAATTGCTTTTACTTTCGTCGACCCGATTAAAGGTGGATCGGGTGAGAAAGAGACCTTTGGGCCCTATTGCTCCGTCTTCATCATCGAGACGCCCATCATCATTTCCATCCCATTTGGTAAAGTCCTGCTGGATGATTTTCCGGAAACCGGAGTGGTTCGACATTTCTTTGGTAAATGCCGCCAGATCGGTATCAGCTCCGGACGAAGGCTCGATGCTGACGAGCGAAGCGGCAATGACGGTGATTAAAATACAGTATTTCATCAATGGATTCCAGATGGATTGTAATTCCTCGAACGGAAAAAAGACATCGGCTTTCGCGATGTCTTTTTCCTCTTTTTGATTAGTTCTGGTTTTTCTTTGTCAGCAACTTCCTGTAATTTTTTTTCATCGGCTCCGGCCATTGATCGAAATTTTCTGGAAGTGGAGTGTCGCAGGGTAAAAATGTCTTTTTGTTCATGATGGTTTTTAATAGTTAATTCGTTGGATTCACTATTGTTTTACCGGTCCGAACTCAGAGGTTACAGATTGATGACGAAATTTTACCCTTTTTTTGCCGTTCCGCTTTCGACTTCCCGGTGAGCGGAAAAGCCCCCTGCTATTTTACTGCGATCGCGCGTTTGGAAAACGGTTCTGAAGAGTCCGCCTGGAACTTCATTTCCGGGTAACTCACCAGATAATGATTTTCGTCGATCAAATTGAACACGTAATGAGTGGCATTCTCTGGCAATTCAGCTTCCAGCCTCCCATTTTTTGAGATGGTAGCCGGGAGGCGATACCACTCTTCGTATCGATGGCCTCCGTTGTCAGTGTATAGCAAATTTGCTTTGATCACTTTCGCCCCGTTTTCCTGCCACGTCGCCCAGACTCGGTTGCCGTCTCTGCCGTGATCTGTTGGACTGCATACATTTTCTTTCTTAAACGTTTTAGCGGGATGCTTGGGGTTTAAATACGGTGGGCTGGCTTTCATCTCGTCGAGTTGCGATTGGAGAAGCTTATCAAGCTCTTGTGCCAATTCCGGCATCTTTGCCGTCAGGCTGTTGGCTTCTTCGATGTCTGCGCGGGTTCCGTTATCATGGTATAGCTGGAAGAGGTCGAGTGACTGCCGGTTGGGGAGGAGGTGGGTTTTCCAGTTTCGAATCAGCTTATAGTTCCCTCTACGGATCGTGGATTGCATGGCTGCTGAATTTGGAAAATGCCACATCATCGTGTCCCGCACACTCCCGTCCTGATGAGTGATCAATTTCGGGTCGAGAGTTTTAGATGTGAGAAAGGCTGATAGATCCAGCCCGTCGAGATGTTGCTCCTGCGGCTTCGCGGTTTCCGTCCACGACAGAATCGTCGGATAAAAATCGAGACCGTTAACCATCGCATCAGTATCGACTCCAGCGGCCAGGCCCGGCCCTTTGATCAAGAGAGGAACGCGAACGCCGCCCTCTTTTGCATTGATTTTGCCCTTATCGAGCGGGTAGTTGTCGGTAATGATTTCGCCGGGATGGCTCTCCATGCCACCATTGTCGGAAGTGAATATCAGATAGGTGTTTTCAACCAGTTTATGTCCCGTCCAGCGGGGATCTTCGGTTTCGTTCAAATAGTCCATCAAACGGCCGACGTGGTAGTCCAAAGTTTCTACCATTGCGGCATACCAGGGATTATTTTGCCCTTCCATTTTCCACCCTTTCGGATTTTTCGGAAAGGGAACCCCCATCTTTTTGCAATACTTTTTCAGTAAAGCCTCGTTGCGAGTATGGATCGGAGTATGAACCAGCCAGGTCGCATAGTATAGAAAAAATGGTTTATCTTGATGGTCGCGAAGGAACGCCAGCGCATCCTCCGAATTTTGATGATAGGGGAAACCGTTTTCATCAAGTCTGAAGGGGTCTTTCTCATCGCTGGTCGCAAAACCGGTGAGACGATGCGGCTGCATCCTTTGGGTCACCCCGATATTCATGTGAGATATATCAAAACCCTGATCTTTTGGCTGAGGGAAGGCGTGATGACTGATCGCGCAGTGCCATTTTCCGACGCACCCGGTGGTGTATCCATTTGTTTTCAGCGCCTCCGCTATCGTGATTTCGCTCGTGTTCATTCGACCGCTGTACCATGGAGAAATCAGCGGGCTGTTTTTGGTGTGTGGCGAAGGTGGCGCTCCGCCAACCACGTGGGTCTTTTGGCTGCGGGCCGGATGTTTTCCCGAGAGAATCGCCACTCTTGTCGGGGCACAAGTCGGTGCCGGTGAATAAGCCTGCCAAAATTTGATGCCCTCCTTCGCAAGTTGATCGATATTTGGTGTTTCGTAAGGAGAGGGCTCGTCGATATCGTAGCAACCGACATCCTGCCACCCCAGGTCGTCGGTAAGAATCATTATCACATTCGGTTTGGGCGCACTGTGCACCACAAAAGGAAGAAGAAAAAAGGCAAGCAGATGGAGGATCGGTTTTGGACTCATTGTGATTCGCCAGATTAGCGGTTTCATCGGGATGCGTCAATTCCTGCGAGCCCGGGAGGGGATATCTCCACTTCCCTCAGGGGATGCCGATCAATACTGTCTTGGAAACTTGGAAAAATCAGCTTTCCGCTTTTCGACAAAAGCGGTGCGACCTTCCACCGCTTCATCCGTCCCGTAAGCGAGGCGGGTGGCTTCGCCGGCGAACACCTGCTGCCCGACCATTCCGTCGTCGGTGAGGTTGAAGGCAAATTTGAGCATTTTTTGCGCGGTGGGCGATTTGTCGTTGATGATGCAAGCCCACTCCAGCGCTTTGCTTTCGAGTTCAGCGTGAGGCACCACCTTGTTGACCATGCCCATTTCGTAAGCGTCTTGAGCGGTGTAACGGAGGCCGAGAAAGAACACTTCCCGAGCTCGCTTTTGACCCACTTGTTTGGCCAGATAGGCGGAGCCATAACCACCATCGAAGCTGGCGACATCGGCGTCTTTTTGCTGGAACACGGCGTGTTCTTCCGAAGCCAGGGTTAGATCACAAATCACATGCAGGGAGTGCCCGCCTCCTACGGCGTAACCCGGGACAACTGCGATCACGACCTTTGGCATAAAGCGGATCAGTCGCTGAATTTCGAGGATGTGAAGCCGACCGCTTGGTTTGCCGTCACCGTCTTCATATTGATAGCCGTCTTTACCGCGAACCCGCTGATCGCCACCCGAACAAAAAGCCCAGCCACCGTCTTTTGGCGACGGTCCGTTGCCGGTTAGCAGAACGACCCCGATGGAGGTGTCTTCGTGGGCGTCCTCCAGAGCGACCTGTAATTCGTCCACCGTTTTCGGGCGGAACGCGTTGCGACATTCCGGACGGTTGAAGGCAATCCGAACCGTGCCTCCAACCACGGCTTTGTGATAGGTAATGTCCTCGAAATCAAACCCACTGACTTCTTCCCAATCCGACTCGTTAAATATTTCTGAAACCACGGGTACAGGTGAATTGGGTGTGCCTCGCTGTCAAATGCCAGTTATGGAATTTCGAGGAGGCGCTTCCAGCGACTAACCTAAAGCTCTCTCGCAGGATTTCCTCCCCAGGTGGAATTGCCGTTTATCGATGTGCCTTTCATCACAAAGGAATCGGCGGTGATGACTACGTTCTCACCCAAAGTGACGTCGTAGTGGATATAGGCATTCAGTCCCACGGTGGATCCGTTGCCCAATTTGATCATGCCCGATTTAAAGACTCCGTCTTCGAGGGAGTGTGACTGTAGTGAAACCACTTCGTTGAGGGTGCAGTAATCCCCGATTTCCGCGAGAGACTTCTCGGTTACGTGGCAGCCGTCATCGAACACCATTTTACCGACTTTCACGCCAACCAGTCTGGACATGACATTTTTGAAAGGAGTGCCTTTAAACATGGCCATCGACACGTCCTGGCTGAGTTTCCAGTAGTTCTCGACCCGCCAGAAGTCCTTTTCGTAGATCGAGCAGATTTGAGGTTTCAGTTTGCCGAATCCCAGACTCAGTCTTTCGGCCAACACAAAGTAACCGATGAAGAAGTAGGGAAAGCCAATCAACAAGGCGAGGGGAGCCAGTAGACCAATCGTCCCGTAGCCGACCAGGGCGAGATGGAACAAAAGTAGTGAAAGGTAGCCGAATCCCCAGAGAACAACCATGGAAGTCGCCATCGACAGGAGATTGAAGAGGTTCTTCTTCCGGATATACTTTTCTCTGACGCCCGGTTGCTTGTAGGAGTCGAAAGATTTGTCCCGGTCGACTGAACGTGGGATTTCGAAAGCGGGGGAGCCGAGGATACCGATATTTTCGCGAACCGGTCCATCGAGTGGAATCAAGGCTTTGGTGGCCATCAGGCAGTTGTTGCCCATTTTGCCGCCCGCAGGAAAGAAAATGTTGTTGCCGAAGAAGTTGTCCTCGCCAATGGAAACCTTGGAAACGCGGAACGAGGAACTGGATATTTCCGCATTCATCATCGCCAATCCATCGGATACCATGGTGCCTTTACCGATCTCACAGAGAGTGGGGATCTCATGCTTTTGGCTGGTGCCGAAATTTGACCCCGTCTGCTCGACCATAGAGGCTTTGATACCAATCAGGTTGAGGTAGTAAAGGATGTAGGAGCTGTCGCCGAAAAGCTTATTGAACAGTTTCGAATTACTCAGCGCGGAAATGGCCGTGAAGATGAAGTAGTGAAAGCCATACAGAGGGTAGGTCTTCTTCTCAGAGAGCAGCAAGCCCAGGACACGGGGCACCGCGAACGCCGCCAACAGTCGCAGAAAGAAGGCACTGGCAAAAATGGCAATCGAGTAGCCGAACAAGCTTCCAATCGGCATATTTTGCAGAGCGATTATCCGAACGTTGTTGATCGTCTCGAGAAAACTCTCTCCTCGGACGCCCTCCGCCCACATGAATTTGAATTCCGCTAATAGAAACAGCAGGGAAGCGATTGGGACTGAGAGCAGCATCAGCGCGTAGACCGTGCGACGAAGAGGTGAGCAGACGATTTTCTCCACCCGGTTGTAGTTAGTCGTGGTTTCCTCGGCCGGCGAACCATGATACCGTTTGCCGACGGGGACGGTTTGAGTGGATTGCAGGGATGAGGCGTGTCCCAACTGGGTGTCATCCTCCATTCTGGTATCGATATCCAGAACGCTACCCTCACCGATAAAGGCATTCCGTCCCACCGAAATGTTACCCATTTGGATATAGCCGGACTGGGCTTTGTAACCGAGGAACAGCGAGTCTTTGGAAAAAATGGTGTTGTCGCCAATTTCAATCAAGTCGGTGCACACCGGGATCTTTTTCGTGAAAAGCACCACGTTTTTGCCGATTTTTGCACCCAGCAATCTCAGGTAGATATTGAAAACCGGCGTGTTTCGGAAAAGCCAGATCGGATTACTCTGGATGAGTTTTTTGACCACCCAGAAGCGAAAGTATTTCAGGCTCCAGATGGGAAACGTTTCCGCTTTCCATCTCCCCACGAGCGCCCATTTCATCGCGATTGGCAGAAGTATGGAACCAAAGAAAGCGCCGATTGAAAAAGCGGAAAGCCGCAGAAAGAAGCCCGATTCACTGGTTGCCTCGAGCGACCACATCAGCCCGAGAATGAGAATTCCAATCGTTAAGAACGAAGAGAGATAATAGTAGGCAAACTGCAGGGCGCCACAGCCATAGTATTCCAGGCGGGTTGGTTTGCGAAACGGTTCATTGGAGATTTTTTCAGCAACCGGCTCTCCTTTTTTCGATTCCAGAAATTCAGAGAGTTTCGCGACGGTGGGGCAGAGGTATAGATCGCGAATTGAAAAGTCGGAGATCGTGAGACGTTCTCTGACCAGGGAAGAGAACTTCGCCATCATCAGCGAATTGGCTCCCAGTTCTTCGAAGAAATGATCGTTTACCGATACCTTTTCGATTCCCATGATTTCGGCAAAGATTTCTGCGATAGATTTCTCCATTTCAGATTCCGGCGCGACGTATTCACTACCGGGTAGGGCAAACCGGGGACCGGACGGGTCGGGTAGCTTTTTCCGGTCGGCTTTGTGACTGGGTAGCATTGGGATCAAATCGATCGTTTCGATATAGGCAGGGACCATGTAACCCGGCAGGCGGCCCTTGAGGGTTTTGGCCAATGCTTCAGCCGGTAATTCTGAGACTCCTTCTTTCAGGGTGCAGTAGGCGGCGAGCTCTTTGGTGCCCGGAGCCGGCTCATACACGTTGACCACTGCCTGGGCGATTCCGGGAACTTCCAGCAGTACGGTTTCAATTTCCGCCAACTCAATTCGATATCCCCGAATCTTTACCTGGGTATCAATCCGACCGAGATATTCGATTTCGCCCTCTTCGGTAATGCGACCCAGATCGCCGGTGCGATAAATGCGTTTTGACGGGTTGTCCGGAAGGTTGAGGAAATCGGGGATGAAGCTTTCTTCGGTGCGCTTTTCCAGATTTACATAACCTTTCGCCAGGCCGATACCTGCCACACAAATTTCACCCTGCTCGCCTTCCGGGACCAGGTTCTGGTTTTCATCGAGCATCACGATGTAGTAGGTAGGCAATGGTCCGCCGATCGTAACCGGTTTGTCCGGATACAACTCACCCCAGGTGCAGGTGACGGTGGCTTCGGTGGGGCCGTAGGCATTCAGCATAGTTCGTCCCGGGGTATGCCAGCGGGTCACGAGGTCCTGCGGACAGGCCTCGCCGCTAACCATGAGATATCTCAGGTCAGGCAAATCTCTATCGATCGTGGCCAGTAGAGTTGGAACGCAGCACATCGCGGTGACTTTGTTTTCAAACAGGAAATCCGCGAGATCTTCGCCGACCAGTGATATGTCGGGGCGGCCCGGAACCAAAGTTGCGCCGGCAATTATCGCCAACCAGATTTCCTCCACGGAAAAGTCAAAGGCGATCGTCAGTCCTTGATACATGCGATCGTCCTCCCGGATTCCGTAGGCGTCGACAGCTACCCGGCAGAAATTGCAGATGCTCGGGTGCTCGATTGCTACACCTTTCGGATTCCCAGTGGAACCTGAGGTGTAAATAATATAGGTGAGTTCATCGACAGGTTCTCCCTTTTCTTCCTCGCTCAAGCGAGCGCTTTTTTGTTTACTGATCTCATTGTCCGCTTCGTCGAGAAAAATGAACGGAACCGGCACGTCTTCGAGCGCGCTTTTCAGGTTGGAATTGGTAACGATGGCTTTGACCTCGGCATCCTGGGAGATAAAAGCGATTCTGTCCTGAGGGAAACTGGCATCGAGAGGCACGTATGCTGCGTTGATCTTGAGGACGGCGAGGAGTGATACGTAAGTATTGAAAGACTTATTGAGTATCAATCCAACCCGGTCGCCGGACTTCAGCCCCTGGCTTTGCAAATAGCGAGCCAGTTGGTTGGCCCGGTCATCAAGTTCGCGATAAGTAAAACTCTTTCCATCGACAACGACAGCCGGCTTGTCTTCGAGTTGATCACATTTTTCTTCGAATAGGTGATCGAGGCGTTCGCCTTCGGTCCAGCGGATTGTGTTGTCGAATTTATCACAAGTCAGGATGGATCCGTTGTTGTTGATATCGATGAGCTTTTCCTTTCCTCCTATGCCCGTGTGGGTTGGAATGCCGTTTCGTGTGTTGCTTATCGCGCTCATATTTAATGTTTTAGAAGAGTGTTACATGACCTAGTGACAGTAGGTCCGTGATGATAGTCAGTCAATAAAGTGCCGATGCTATTTTCCGGTGTCGTAGAGAATGCTATATCAACTGAGTGACCGTTTTGGCTCTCTGGCTTTTGACTCGTGGGCTGGTTTCGCGGTCCGGATCTCCGGATACACCCATGATTTCAGCAGCGGCGGAGTGAAGAATATCGAACCCTTTCTCCATTTCCTCGACCGTGATGGTCAGCGGAGCGAGAATTTTGATGACTTCGTCTTCGGGGCCTGATGTCTCCACGATGAGTCCTTTTTCAAAAGCCAGCGCGCAGATTTTGGCAGAAAGGGCTCCTGATCCAACGCTGAGTCCCTGCATCATGCCGCGCCCTTTCAGGAACGAACCGGGAATGAGTTTGCTGATTTTCCGAAGGCGACGTTTTACGACACTGGCAAGGGTGGCGATTTGCTTCTCGAGCCGGTCATCGGACCAATACTTTTCAATCGCGATGCGGGAGGTCAGGAAAGCATGGCAGTTACCGCGGAACGTTCCGTTGTGCTCGGCCGGTGCCCACTGGTCGTGCTCGGGCTTGATCAATACCAGAGACATTGGCAACCCGTATCCGGAGATGGATTTGGAGAGCGTAATGATGTCTGGTTCGATCCCCATTTTTTCGAAGCTGAAAAACGTGCCGGTCCGGCCGCATCCCGCCTGGATGTCATCGACGATCAAAAGAGCGCCGTGCTTCTTCGCAATGGCGGCAATCTTCTGGAGCCAATCTTTCGAGGCTGCGTTCAAGCCGCCTTCGCCCTGCACGGTCTCAAGGACAAATGCTGCGGGTGCTTCGATACCACCGGATGGATCGGAAAGCAGCTTGTCGAGGTAGGCTGCGGTGTCCATGGCATCGCCCATGTAGTTGTCGTAAGGCATCCGGGTCACTCCGGAAAGAGTGCCGCCGCCCATACGGTTGAATTTGTTGCCGGTAGCGGCAAGCGAGCCGAGAGAAACCCCGTGGAAGCCATTGGTGAAGGAAACGATGTTGGTGCGGCCTGTGACCTTGCGGGCCAGTTTCATGGCTGCTTCGACGGCGTTGGTTCCGGTAGGTCCGGTGAACTGCATCCGGTAATCCATGCCGCGGGGCTTCAGGATGACATCGACGAAGGTTCGCATAAAATCAGCTTTCGCGTGATTGTGCAAATCGAGTCCGGCAGTCAGTTGATTGCTGCGGATGTGAGAGATCAGGGCATCGCCCATGTCAGGATCGTTATGGCCGTAGTTCAGCGAGCCGCAGGCGGCCAGGAAGTCGATATACTCTTTGCCATCGGCGTCCCGCATCGTGCTGCCGGATGCGTATTCAAAGACACTTTTAAACTTGCGGCAGTAACCTTTCGCTTCCGACTCGTGGTTTTCAGAGACGGAGCGCTGCTCCGCTGAGCTGCGCTGATTTTTGGAGGACTTCAGTTGGTTGACGGTGATTCTTGTGGTTTTTGTTGGATTCATAGTTCGGTTCTTGTTGAAGTTTGATTGTGGGCGAATGCCCTTTCTGTTGGTGTGTTACCGAACCGGGGATCGAAGGTTACAAAGAGTTTTGGGAAAAATGGGAGTAAGGGGAATAATGTATCTCGACTTATCTTGTGAACAGTGTTTTAATGAACTAAATATAAAACGCGAGAATGACCCGGAACCTGTTGCGCCACCGAGAGGGGATTACCAGACCTTGCTGTCGTTTCAAAAGGCAGAAGTGATCTATGACCTGACCTTTCGATTCGCTAAGAAATATTTGGAACGTGGCGATCGCACCGTCGACCAGATGATTCAGGCAGCGCGATCGGGCAAAAAGAATATTCTGGACGGCAGCAAAATAGGAACCACTTCCAAAAAGCTGGAACTCAATCTGACCAATATCGCGCGAGGCAGCCTGGAAGAACTCCTCGATGACTATAAGAATTACCTTAGAGCGCGGGACATGGTGATTTGGGACAAAAACTCCAAAGAAGCTCTCTTTGTGCGAAAAATGGGTAAAAAGTCTCCCCTGAGTTTTGAAGGCTTTCGCGAGATATTCGAAACCCGGCCTCCCGGGATTATAGCTAACCTGGCGATCTGTCTGATAAATCAGGCGAACGACCTGATCGATCAGCAACTGAAAACCCTCGACCGGGAATTTGTCAGCAACGGTGGTCTTAGCGAAAGAACCCGTATTCGAAACAACCACCGCAACCGGCAATAGCACCCCGGCATCATCATTCCCATCACTCAACCCTTTTGACCCTGCATTGATTCCCGTCCATTCGAGGCGATACTGTGGACATTGAATGAAAGTCGGGGAAAACAACGAGCCATTCTACTCCGCTTCTAAAGCCCTGAGAAAGGCCAGAAGGTTGGGTTTGCTCTGCCCCGACGACCTCATGAAGCTCGCTGTGGTCCGGGGGCTGCGCTATTACGATGGCCTCAATCAGGGGGCAGAATGGAAAAAAGACGATCGGTTTCAGATAAGCGCCAACGAATTCACAAACGCCGAGCTGGCGATTGCTTTGCTGTCTCCCGATTGGCCGGACGATGACGGCAGTGCGGTGCAGGTCAGGCAGAGAATCGCCTCCGCCGTTCTGAGTGCTGCCGATGTCGATCCGATCGATCTGGCGCAGCTGGCCAGTCAGGAAAAGTGCGAGCCAATCCTGCGCTGGATCTCTACCTGCGGTGCCGAGGTGGAACCGGAGAATCCGTTTTGGAGAGTTCTACTGGAACAATTACCGGTCGTTGAAAAACCTGAAAGAGCGCCGCACCCAACCCGCTTTTTTGAAATGACAGGCTTAACGCGTCAGGGTGTTGGCATACGGAAGCGTTGGCTTCGCTTACTCGTAAAATAATCAAATCAATGGCTGATATGACCAGTAACCCGGAAATTCTAGCAGCCGCGTTGGATGAGTTTCTTGATCATGATGTGGAACTCATTATTTACGGTCGATCCTCAATCGCTCTGGGTTTTGACGATGCGCCGACAGAAACGCTGAAAACTTTGGACATCGATGCGATTGTTAAAATGGATTCCCTAAAAGCGTTCGAGGCAGATAACAATTTTTGGGAAGCAAAGGAGAAAGTAAACGAGCGCTTCGAAGACAAAGGTCTGTATATCACTCATATATTTGCGGAGGAACAAGTCTTCCTCCGCAAAAGCTGGGCTGATCACATCGTTCCTGTGACACGCCCGGTCACGACTCATCTAAAGCTGTTTCGCCCCGCGACGGTCGACCTCGTTCTCACCAAAATGATGCGGGGAGATGATCAGCAGGATATGGATGATGCCGCTTTCCTGATTCGACACGATCGAATTTCCACCGAACAACTCGAAGCCGCATTCGCCACCGCGAACCTGACTGACACCATCGAATTGCATGATGCGTTCGAGCGCGCCAAGCCCTTAGTCCTATCGTTCGCCGCAGAGTTTGATTATAGTATAGACTAAAACCGATCCACCTCTGAATCCATGTAACAAACTCATCTCGTCGGATGTTTTTGGAACTTTGATTTCTGAAACGAGTTTATGAGACTAGGGAAAGGGTGTATTACTGAAGCCCGGTTAACCATTGGGGCAAAATCACGAATCGAACGTTTTTTGGAACTTTATACCGACCTCTGAATGGTTAGGCTTACAGAATTTTTCAGAAAAGGCAACCGGTTGCCCCCCCTCAAACCCCGGTCCGATCCTGTTGCCTCATTTAAAAAGGACACCGTAGCGAGGTGAAATCATGCGGCTTT
>JARGPI010000022.1 GCA_029213005.1 Verrucomicrobiales bacterium | reverse complement strand
CAGTGATGGGGAATTTATATCGTATTTTCAGTTACCTGTCTTTCTTACTCCACCACAGCACCCAATCCGGCGTAGCAGGGAGTTTAGACGGTATTTCTAGCCACACCTCACACCTGCGATCGACCTCTTGCGCCCGCCGGATCGGTGTGCTATATCGATATGTGGTGAAATACCCTTTGAAAGAGATGTCTGGTGAAATTCGCAAGAAAGCAATTCGACGATCTCTCCTTCAATGGATAACTCCCGACTCTAGTGATCCGTGGAACGAAAAGTGTCGCTCAATTGCAGCGTGTCTTTTCTTCTGGGAATTAATTGTGGGATTTCTGATTTGGGTAGGAACACCAATGGGAGTGGCTTTCAATCCTGTTGCTACGATCTCGGTGAATGCCTGTATCGCAACCCTAATGCTGATGGTGGGAGTTAGAGGACTGCTGACTCACCACAAATGGCAGGATAGTATCGGTTGCGTAGCTCTTATTGTGCTAAATTGCTGCCTCCTTCTTTTGATCGTTTGGGTTTTAGCGCATCAATGGCAAGTTCTTATCAGGTTGGAGCGCAGTTAACCCTGCGCTGTTGCGCTTCAGATGAAACCTAACAATCACCGCTATTATCTAAGGGAATTCGAGGCAACTTAGATATCCAACATGTCAAAACGAAAGAGACGCCGTTTCAGCGGCGATGAGAAGGTTAAAATATTAAAACGCCACCTCCTTGAAGGGGAACCCATTTCGGTAGTTTGCAAAGAGTTTGAGATCACGCCAAAACAGTTTTACGACTGGCAAAAATTACTCTTTGATAAAGGTTCTGAATTGTTCAATAAAACCCAGGGCCGACCACCTCAAATCGACCTTCGTGATCAGAAGATCCTGGATCTGGAAGCCAAACTAAGCTGTAAAAATGAGGTGTTATCGGAAGCTGTCGAAGCTTTGATAACCGCAAAAAAGCTCAGTGGGGATCGTTAACCGGCCAATGGGTGCCGATGGAGCTGCGCGATCAAATCGTAAGTTTCATTAATCATTGGAACCAGCGTGGTGAGTTGCCCTTGTGCCAACTCATCACCTGGGCCGGTTTGAGTCGGAATCGATTCTATGATTGGCAGAAACGGTTCGCAAAGCCAAATAAACACAACGCAGCGATCCCGAAAAAGCACTGGATACTCGACTCGGAAAGGCAGGCCATTATTCGATATGCAACCGAGCATTTGGATGCGGGGTACCGCCGGGTTACCTACCTAATGCTGGATGAAGATGTTGTAGCGGTCAGTCCCTCCACGACTTACCGAGTTATGCAAAAGGCAGGTCTATTAGGCCGGAGAAATTTTGGTCCCAGTAAGAAAGGGACAGGGTTCGATCAACCGGCGATGCCCCATGAGCACTGGCATATGGACTTCACCTACTTGCGTCTGGGGAGTCAGTTCTACTTTCTGGTTATGGTGCTTGATGGCTATAGTCGCGCCGTGTTGAGTTGGGATATTAATGAGACCATGACGGAGCGAGATGCGGAAATCACCCTGCAGAACGCACGGGAAAGCTTTCCAAATCAACGCCCCCGGATCATTAGTGACAACGGGGCTCAGTTTCTGGCGAAAGACTTCAAAGAGTTTATTAAAATTTGTGAGATGACCCATGTCACGACCTCACCCTATTATCCGCAATCCAATGGCAAATTGGAAAGGATCAATCAGACCATCAAGAGTGAATGTATTCGCAAACTGTGTCCTTCGGATGTCGAAGATGCTCGCCGAGTCATGGAAAAATATATCAAAGATTACAATGAGGTGAGGCTTCACAGTGCAATCGGATATGTGGCTCCGATGGATCGATTGACCGGCCAAGATCAAGTCATCCAAACCGAGCGACAGGCAAAGTTAAAAGCTGCCAGAATCAATCGGGAGCAAGCCTTCCTTAGGCGAATTTCTGAAACTGAAACTATCCGGAGCAACGCCGTAAGCAAAGCTTCAATTCCCCCTCATCTAGTGGGGCGTAGAGCATCGACCCAGCGACTTCTGGCAGCGGATCGGAAAATGACTTTGCAAAGATTACGGTTTGCTCTGAAGCTGAACTGCGAACGGCTGCGACACAATAACAGCCATAATTATTAACAACTGAGGATTCCCTTAATTAATTGCTCAGATTGTCAGGTTCACGCTGAAGCATTACAGTTTTTTGACTCCGAGAATTGTCTTTTTCGTTTTCCTTTTGGAGAGGCTGATCGATTTTCGCCAAAACAAAGAGGGGAACATGGCTTTTTAACTTTTCGAACTGACGATGCAATGAGTATAGAGTATATATCAATAACCGGTAAGTATTCAGCTTTCATAGCATCAACGTTTGAGGCAATGATGTGTAGCTCAAGACACTATTGCGCCGGATAGCGTAATCGCCGGGGAACCGGCATTCCTTTTTTAATAAAGTTCTGAAAAGATCCTCCGTAATCGATCGCTATTTTTCGTAGAAATCGCTTCGACATTGGCTTCGATCACCTCAATCGGCCAGTTCCACCAGCAGATCTCCTCGAGCATTTCGATGGTGGCATCACTGAAGCGTTTCCGCATCGGCCGGGCCGGATTTCCACCGGTGATCGTCCAGGGTTCCACGTCGCGAGTTACGACGGCTCGTGCGCTGATGATGGCTCCGTTCCCGATGGTGACGCCCGGCATGACGACCGCGTCCATCCCCAGCCAAACATCGTTACCGATTTGGGTATCACCTTTTTGGCCCTCGATTTGAAATAGGTTTTTAACGTCTTGCCCCGACATTTCAGGTGTCATCATGAAGTTGGCAAAGGGGTAAGTCGAAAAGCCGTTCATATCGTGATTAGCCGAGCTGGTGATAAACCGAACGCCGTGCGCCAGCTGGCAAAATTTCCCGATAATCAGTTTTTCAGGGCTCAGGGGGAACAGGTACGGAGCTATCAATCCGGCGTAGTTGGGATGAGCTTCGAGACCGCCGTAATAGCTGAAATCACCGATTTCCATTCTCGGGTGATCGATCACTTGATTGAGATGGACGACCTGCTCGATAACCGTTCCATCAGGCATAGTCATCGGGTGTTTTTTCGTTGCGTCGAGCCGTGGCATAAGGAGCCGATACCCGATCTTCGAAGCGGGATCAAGTGCAATTGAAAAGGCGGTTCTGCGGCGTAGAGTACGGAGGTCACATTGGCCATTTCAAATATTCTTCAGCTTTTTATGTCCCATATATCAGATCGATTACTGAGTAGCGCCGAGCACATCGGGGAAATGCCGTCCGGAGCTTTGCTGCTCAAAGACAATGCCCACTACCCCTGGTTTATGATCGTCCCCGATGGAGGTGATTTTGTGGAGTGGATTGATCTGCCCGCCGGGCTGCAGGAAAAGATGCAGGCGGATATCAATACTCTGTCAAAATTCCTCCTCGAAGATCCGGAGCTGAAGGTCGGGAAAACCAACGTGGCGGCGATCGGTAATATCGTCCCGCAGTTTCATCTCCACATCATCGGGCGAATCGAAGATGACCCCGCCTGGCCTGCGCCGGTATGGGGGCATCCGGACAGCAGGGAATATGAGGCGGGTGAACTTGAAGCAC
The DNA here is from genome assembly GCA_029213005.1 of Verrucomicrobiales bacterium. Classification (GTDB taxonomy): domain Bacteria; phylum Verrucomicrobiota; class Verrucomicrobiia; order Verrucomicrobiales; family DEV007; genus Arctic95D-9. Next base: position 120,090 of record JARGPI010000022.1, on the reverse strand, counting down.
TGGTCGCGAGATTGGATCAAGCGGTAGCGGAATTTACGATTCGCCAGTTATGAGATTCAGAGGTGTGGCGTTATTGATAGTCTTCTGCTTTGGTCTGGATGTCAGACTGGTAAGAAGTGACGAAATTCCTCACTCCTTCTTTCAAACGTTCGGCCTGGCCGCAAGAGCGGTGTGGCAATCGTATCAAAAAGACGGGGAATTTGATCTCGAAGGTTTCGCCCGTGACAGTATTGCGCAAGAGTTCGGCGGGTTTGTTGAGGCAATGGACTTTGCCACAGTTGCTGCGGATTTGGGGCGGGATCCTCATGACCTGGTCGAGGGATACTTGAACTCGAATAAACCAAGGGAAGTCGCCTTTGCTTTGAGTGCTATACTTTGGCTTCACGACAGGCGATTCTACCCAAAGGTGGTGGAGTTAAGGGCTTCGAAACAGTCAATTCTTAGGGATAAACACCGACTCCAACTGCACAAAAGTTTCCTCGATCCCTTTGGCGATTCGACCGATGTGTTCGATCAGATCGAATCGGTTGGCGATCTCGCAAAAATAGTAACAGCGCAACTAGAGTTCGATGACAAGGAAGCCTACTTTTTAAACGCGAATCATCAGTGGATGATTGATGCGCAATCAAAAGCGCTCCCAATGGACGAAAAAGAGGAGCAAAAGGCAAAATGAAGGCTGGCATTTTTGCGATTTGTCTATGGATGGCGGGACTGCCCGGCATCGCCGGTGAGTCAGATCCGCCGCCGAATCTGACTTTGCTCTATGGACCCATGGCGAGGGCAATCTGGAAGAGTTATCACATCGAGGGTGAGTTCGATATCAATCTGTTCATCTCAGACCACCTCAGGCTCGGATCTATTCATGACGGGGATTGCGAAACGTATTTGTCGTGGGTTTTGATTCAGATTGAGGAGGACCCCGCGCCGGTGTTGGAAGTATTTTTGGATTCTGGTGATCCAAAGAAAGTGGGCTTCGCTTTATACCTGGTTTGGTACCTTGAAGACTTGAGGTTTTACGACCGAATCGCTAATCTGTGTCGTTCTCCGATGAAGCTTCCTGCATCGTGGAATTTCACCTCGGTTTCAGAATTCGCTGAGTTGATAAAAGAATCGATGGACGATTCACCGGACGAAAACAAAGGTGAGGAACCTGCTGCGCTTACGGGAGTAGCGAAGCGAATCAACTCTCATCAGGCCGACTGGTACAAAAAGGCGCGGCAAAATAAGCCGGGGGAAAAGTGATTCTCCAACTGGAATTTGATTTACCAATCTTCGTTTCTGGCAACAGCGATCAATACATCCAATTCAGGGACTTGCTTCCGATCGTATGGCTTATGCCAGTTTCGTTTTACTGCGGCAATCATCGCCTCGCTGGGATATTCGTACACTTTAAGAATGGCGCCCGCCCTAAACCACAAATTATCGGTCTCATTCGAATCAAGGTAGGCAATTAGTTCCGATTCGTTCATGCTTTCGAGCCTCTCCAGATCTTCGTCAGTTCCATGGTGGCAGGCGTCTCCCCATTGTTTCACTTCTTCGAGAGATTCGTCTAGCAGTGCATCCATCATTTCCCGGGTGTAATAGGAAGGGATCTCTTTCAGGCGGTCCAGATTTTTGCGAGCAGCCTCTATAACCTTCTTTCTCGGGAATGATCTGCAATATTCATACAGCCAAATCCAATCCGAATCTGTAGTGGATTCGCTTTCCAGCATCATGATCTTCTCCTCATCGCTTGTGCCATAGTACAGGTGGTCGATGTGGGCGTTTTCATCGAAGCTGATTTTCATTTCGTGGTATTCGGGGGACATGTATCGGTATAGTTGAACCACGCATGGAAGCTCTTTGTCTTCATGCTCCCAGAATAGGATGATATGTCCGAATTCGGTTTCCCAGTAATGCCCGTTTTCGGCTTTGAACCACTCAAACCCTGAATCTTTCCGCCTTATCAATTGGGCTTCATGGCCGAAGATTTCGGCCAATATAAGCGAAGTATCCTTCGATTTTTTGGAGGCTAGTTCATAAGCTGCTTCCATGTCTGAATCGTCCCAATCGTCGTCCCAAAAGTCTCGGGTGTAGAAGATGTCAGCCCGTGATTGATCCGGATTATCACCCAAATCTTTTAATGCGAGTTTAGTCGCTTCCGTTAGGTCGTGAGGTAGCAGATTTTCCATAGGGTCATGGCAACCGGTGAAAAAAGCGGAGATCAGGCTAAGCCAAATTAACGGAGCCAATTTCATGTTTTTACTTATGGAAATTATAACACCGGGGAGGCGTATCTCAACTTTTTCTCCGTAAATCTCGGGTGCAGACGCTTTATCGTTTCCTGTAGTAAATTGATATATCGGCTGGACCAGCTGGAATGTCACTGTATTAGCGAAAGTGTTGAAGGGTTTCTGCACCCGGCCACGGGCAGGGCCCTCGGTGTCACGGGCAATGCAGCGGGTGCGGAGACCGGTGCGGAGACCCTTTACTACGTTACCTAACCATGGAAGACTCCCCTTAAACCGGTGAGATTCGGGTCTGCCTGGCTAAACATTTTCAGAGGTTAACTGTCCTCTTCACTTCTTCGCCTCTAACATCCGCTTCACTCGTGCCTGTTCTTTTTCCAGTGCCGCGCCTGTGACTGGCATGGGTTCGAAATCGGGATCGGGAGTTACGGTTTCGTCTGCCGGAATTTCGCGCCAGCGGAGGTTGCGGTACCAGACATCCTGGCCGTGGTCCTGTAGTTTGATTTTGCCGCCGCGACCGGTCAGGTCGCCTCCGCGGGCATCGAGCAGTTCGACATATTCCGCCCACTTTGGATCATTGTAGTCGAAAGAAATCACCGCTTCGCCGTTGAGCCAGTGCTCGATGACGCTGCCCTTGCAGAGGATCCGACCCGTGTTCCACTCGCCGACCGGGCGGGTGTTATCGCGTTTCGGAGCCATGCAGAAAAAGATTGAGGCGGCTGCCTGCCGGGCGTTTTCTCCGTAGGGACTGCCGATGTTGTCGAGGACCTGGTATTCGACCTGGCCGGGGCGGTAGTAAACGCCGGAATTGCAGCCTTTGGAGACTTTCCATTCAAATCGCAGTTCGAAATCGTCGGGAACGGTGGATTTGGTATAGATAAGATCACCGCCCCTTGCTTTGCGATAGAAGGCCCCTTCCTCATCGATAACCCAGTTTCCTTTTTGTTCCCATCCTTCGAAATCGGTACCATTCGAAATTGGGGTGAAAGCTTTGTCCGAATTTTCCGGAACCAGTTTATCGGTTTCTTCGAGCTGGAAACGGGTATTCATAACCGAGTGTTTCTCCGGCCCCTTTTGATACTTCAAATAGGTGGTCGCGATGAAGGTTCCGTCAGGCAGCACTTCAAGGTCGGAATACCCGCAGTCGGTATTTCCAGTGCCGGGCTTATCGGGCTCGCTTCGCATCATGTTGTGAAAAAGTTTGACCCGGTAGTCGCCGGGTTTCCCTTCAACGATGTCTGTATATTCACCCACCCACGCAACGTAGTGACCATACGTCGGGCTGTTGTGGGCGATGTCACGAAAGGCAACGACGAGTCGGCCATCGGGCGAAAATTTGGCGACATGCCGGTCTCCGGTCAGGGTGGCGGGAAGTTCCCGGGGAGCACTCCAGGTTTCCGCCTGGTCGCGGCTGATAGAGTAAAGCGACTGATGTTTACGGCTGTTTTCCCGAAGCAGCATAAGTAGAGTTTTGCCATCGGGAGACTCTACCACGCACGGCTGCGCCCAGCGATCCGGCACCCGGAGGATGCGACGGCTTCGACTCCAGGTCAGCCCGCCATCGCGGGACTCGCTCTGGACGACATAGCCGGGCAGGTCAGACCACATCAGTAGTTTTTTCCCGCCTTCAAAGCTGAGGACCGTCTTCGGCGGCACTTCGCCCTCGACGCCGTTCGGGGCCATCGGAGTCCAGGTTTTGCCGTCGTCTTCGGAGTAGGACTGGTGCATGGGGTAGGGTGGTTTGCCTTTGCGGCTCCAGTCGAGACCATCGGCAAAACAAAACAGGCGGGCCTTCCCATCCGGGGAGACGAGTCGGTGAAGGGCAGGGGTGTTGGAGGTTTCATTCCAGTTTGACGGCACGTCGAGACGTCCGCTCCAGGTCAGTCCGGCATCGGTGCTTTTGGCGAGCGGGCCGATCCATCGTGCGTGTCCGAGGCACCAGGCGGTAAACATAGTTTTGTCATCCGGTAGCAGGACGGTGTCACAGTGGCCCTGGTAGATAGCTTCGGTGCCGGCCGCAACTACAGAATGCCTGTGCTTATCCCCTGATAGATCAACTAGAGGTAGATCAATCGTTCTTACTACATCGGCAGTTGGTTTGTCGAAGCCAGGGAGGGCCGCCACTTCTTTAGCAAGCGGCCGGCTGATCAACATTTTGGCACGGGATTTGGGGCCCTTGAATTGTTTGGCTGCGACATCTTCTTCGGTAAAGCGGGCCATCAGGATTTCGCCGTCGGTAGAGCGGTTGCGATCATAGGAAATATAGATCGTGCCATCCGGTGCCTGAAAGCCGTCGGGATAGGAAATGCCTTTTCGCTCATCGAGAACGAGTCCGCCCTGCCAGCTTTTTCCGTCGTCATCGGAAAGCCAGGCGCTGAGCTGGACGCGGCCCTGGTGGGCGTCGATTTTATCGCCGTGTTTAATCAGGAGCAGTTTGCCGGATTGCAGACGTCTGATGAAAAAGCGGGCTACGGGGTGTTTGATCGCGGATTCTACCGGTTCGCTCCAGGTCTTGCCGGCGTCGGTTGAGGTGCTTTCCATGATGCCCTTTTTGGTGCGGGCCAGCATCCAGAGTGAGCCGTCCTTCCTTTCGACGACCATGTGTTCATGCCAGTCGGGAGTCGGGAAAATTGCGGCCCCGCGCCGTTCCCAGGTTTCGCCCTCGTCTTTCGATACAAAAACATTGGCGCCGCGCAGGGGATCGAGGTTGCGGAAGCAGCCCTTGAATTGGCGGAATCCATCACGTTGATCGAGGGAGATCGGCAGCATCCACTCCCCGTTCGAGAGAACCGTTGGTTTGTTCAGGGTGACGCCGTGCCAGATCCGTTTGGGTTCCGACCACTCCGGGTTTTCGGCATCGGGATTGTCGCACACGGTTGCCCAGACTCCGGCGCGACCGTCGAACATATCCATCGATTGATCGAATATCACCCAGAGGCGACCCAGCGGATCGGTCCAGAGATTGCCTACCAAAATGCTGCGTTTATCGCCGAGGCCGTCTTCATGGGAATCGAGCACCATTCGTGGATCGGACCAGGTCTCGCCATCGTCGTCACTGGAGGCGAGCACGAAGTAGGCATCCGGACTGTCGCCACCTGCCACCCAGCAGGCCCAGAGGCGACCTTTGGGCGTCCGCTCGATACCGATCGTCATGCCGTAGTCGAGTTTGTCATAACCATACTTCGGAAGCGGGGAGGTATTGACCGTCGGCGGGACAAGAGCGTGATCGGCGATCTTTTCCATCTTTGCGATTCGGATTTCGGCTTCTTCCGGTGTTTCTTTGATCGTTGCCTTGTCAGGGCTGCCGGCGGTGAGTAACTTGATTTTTATACCGTCGCCAAGAACGGGGAATACCATTTTACGAATCGTAAGCTGTTCGCCGCTTTCCATTCGCTTTTGGTAGGCAAAGACCCGGTTAATCTCACCGGGGAAAAGTTGGAATTCCGGGGTGTCGACCTTCTTAAATCCATACTTCTCCAAAACGGCGCCCTGGTTGGCAGAGTGCGATTTGCTCAAGGTCATGAGGTAGAGATCGCCGGGAGTGGTGCATTCGATTGTGTAGCCTTCGATGCTGGTGCGGAGAAAATTTCGTCCGAGCAGGAAGTCCGGTGCTTCTGTCAGGGTGTAGTTGCGATCGGTGAACAGGGTTTCGCCCTTTTTCAAAGGGAGTTGAGTGGTTTTTGGCGCCGGTTTCGGGATGACGGCCCGCTTTTTCCCTGCCTGCGATTCGAAACTTCCCGTTGGCTCAAGCTTGCCAAACATAATGCGCTCTTTTCGGCTTTTGGAGTGGTCTCCCTGTGTCGCGCACAGCCAGATGGAGCCGTTGTGCTCCCGGAAGGTGGGGTATTGAAAAGACTTCGTGGACTCAAATCTATACTTTCTCTCCCAAGTCTTGCCGTCTCTCGAAATATCGATATTAAATACACTGCGATGCACGCCGTGAATCTTCGTCGCTTCCTGCCAGCCGAGGTAATAGGTGTCGCCGAATTTGTCGAAGGTCGGTTTTGAGCCTGCACCGTTTGGGACAAAATCTCGCTCGGTTCCGGTCGTCCAGGTTTTGCCGTCGGGGGAAGTGGTAAAGTGATAGTTCCCGCTGTCGTTCCGGCAAATCGCCAGCCAGGAGCCGTCGGGGAGGCGGTTGACGGCGGATTCGCTGAGTTGCTCCGCCTGCGGGTCATTGTAGTGACCGACAATTTCAAAGGTCGCAAAATCGTCGTGCATCCGGGCGAGAGCATTCTGTTTGCCGGGGAAATTATTGAGCGCAACGTAGGTGGCTCCATCGAAGGATTTGAAGGAGTCAAAAAGATACATCCCGAAGTCCTTCATCGGTTTGGTGAAGCCGTGGGCCACTGCGTCGGCGTGAAAATGCTGCGGCTGCATATCGTAGGTGCCTGACGAAGTTTTCAGCTTCACCCGGTGGATCGTCGGGGCGAATTTTCTCGTTTTAACAGTGAAGTCCCGATACCACATCTGGGACTGTCGTTTGCCCGGCTGTTCACTGGCGAAGTAACAACGAAGCGTATTGTCGTCTTTTTGAATGATCCGCGGCACAAAGCAAGCTCCGACCGGCAATTTTTCGTTTTCAAACTGCTGCTCAGTCCGGGCGACGGGCAGGATGGCTTCCAGCTTCAGGGAATCGAGATTTACTATAGAAAGGGTGGAGTAGATCTGCGGCCAGGCCGCACTTTCCCCGGAATTGAGATCATTCACCTCCGCCACGATATAGGCGTAGTTGCCGACCGTCACCATCTCGGCATCGTGAGCGCCCTTTACCTCCGGTGCGGTAACCGTGATGAGGCGCTCCATGACGACGTCGCCCGCCAGAGCGGGGTCCCAGTTTTCAGGTACAAGCGGAGCGGCCTTTGCCATCATCGAGAAAACCAATGAGGTAAGGAGGTAGCCGAAAGCGGCGCAGCATCGAAATTTCATGCCGCAACATTGGACCCGACTCAGGGTGTTGATGAGTAGCTGATTTGCGGAAAATTTTTATGCTCGATTCCGTTTGTCATCATCACAGATGACGACAAGCAATCGAATGGGAATATAACGGAGACGGTCAGGCGGTTTTGCGCCGAACTTTCCGAAAATTCCTGATCTTATAGCTCTGTCGTCTTTCTGAGGTGATGGAGAGAATCCTAGTCCCGGGTAACTGCGATGATGGAGTAAAAACTGCCGTCGGTTTGGTTACCTAGGGTGTAGGTTCCGGGGTCGACTTCGGCGACGTAGACTTTGTAGGTGAAATTGGCGCTGGTTTTGACGATGTCCCTGGTGGCTTTGAAGGCCGGTTTTGAATCGCCGGAAGTGAGCCACTCCATTGATTTCTCGGCCCGTGGATCGACGAGGACGTGCAGCATCCCGGGTTGCCCGATTTTGACTTCGTAGTTGGCTTTTTTGCCAGACTTTTTATCATCGTTGTAGGTAACGACCAAGTCGCCGCCCCGCAGGTGGTCGGGGATCGAACTGAACTGATAAGCCCGGTCTTTAAAGATACGCTGTCCTTCGACAAAGCTGTGAATTTTCACTTCCGGTGCATCGGCTTTTTTGCCGTTTACGACCCGGGTCACGGACGAAATCACATCGCCCCGGGGATTCACGTTGGTCGGGATTTTGAGCGTTTTTTCCTCGCCTGATTTGGTAGGTATCGGGATCGTTGGTGTTCGCGGGAAAAGTGGCGCTGAGTGATAGGTCGTAAACTGAGTTGCGATGTCTGCGTCCTCTCCGGCTTTGTCGTGAAAGATAAATCGGTAGCGAAGTGTGAGGCTTTCTCCCTCCGGGAGGATCAGCTCGCCATCGCCCTCATTTTTCTTCGGTCCAAACGGATTGGCAGCGACTAATCCATAGTCCCGGGCGTGCCACCAGGTGGGGTGACGGGGATTCTCCGGATGAGAGAGAATAGCGATACCGGAATCGTTGCCATCGACTTTTCCCCAGTAGTGAACCCAGTCGGCTTTTTTGCCCCAGATAGCGGCGTTTTCGGTTCCACCGCTGTTGGCGGCGTGTCCGAATACTTCTTCGACACCTTTGCCGGGGGCTGGTTTGAGCCGCAGGTCAGGGTGAGTTCTCAGGCCGATTAGTCCGTCTTTCTTTTCCCCGAAGTTTACTTCACCATGGCTGGCGTGAAGGTTCAGTTCAAGATCGGCATAGCGGGCTCCGTTTACCACACCGAACTCCCAGGTTCGGGTATCGGTTAGGAGTATGTTGCCTTCGGGATTTTTCCAGTGATTCAGAGTCCGGACGAGAGCGCGATCCTGCCCGCTGCGAGTTTCGATGACCCGCACCTGTTCGGTAGTGCCGTCTTCGGGGCCTTCGTGCCAGAAATCGATTCCGTTAATGGATTCGTGCCCGATAAATAGAGATTTGTGGTGGGGGTGATCCTTTTGTTCGTCTTTTCTGCCATCTTCACGAATCGGCCAGTCACGGGTCAATTCTGTGCCGGAGGCATTTCGGATCGGGTAGAGAATGGGATTGGAAAATCCGGTGTGTCTAATCTCGGTGAACAGGTCTCCGTCGATCGTAATACGAAAGCGATCTTCGCCCGCTGCGGTCAGCTCGACTTTGTGCTCTGCGGTTGCCGGGCGCCGAAGACGATTCAGCGTGTATTCCAGCTGGTTGGCGAAGGCGGTGCCGTCGTCGGATTTCACGCCTTTGAGGTGGAAACGATAAATGTAGTTGGGAAGGAGGTCGGTTGCGGCGATCTCGAGGGTGAGGTTGTTCGATGCGACTTCTACGGCTGCCGGAGTGATAGTCGCTTTGTTGATTTCGTCTCCCCCGTAGGTGTAGCCATACGGGTAGGTGAATCGTTCGAGAGTGACCTCGCCGGCGGCAGAGACCGGTTTGGTGAAGGTGATGGTGAAGCCGTTTTCTGTCAGTTCGCAGTTTTTGGCTTCGAAAGGCATTTCACCGGTGTAGCGAATTCGCTGGAGTCCTTCGCTGAGTGCTCCCCAGCCGCGTCCGGTCTGGCCGACATACATCCAGGTCCCGTCAGGAGAAAAGGCGAGGCGGTTGTTGCCCCGTTTTAATCCATCTTTTTCAATAAACATCGTGGCAGCTCCCTGATAGGCACCATCTACCCACTCGGGCATGAGCCGGACGATGCGGTCGCCGGATTGATCGGGGATAAACATCTGACCTTCAAAGGGACCGAATTTTCCTTTCGTTGTGTCGAAGGCTGGTTCGGCACAGGAGTTCATCATAGTCCGGGGAAGGCGAAAGGCCGGTTTGTTCCAGAGATCGTCCAGTAAGCGGCGGGGAAGATGGAGCGGATTTTCTATAGTAGAAAACCGGGGATCCCAGACGAGGCTCGAGGGGTGACCGGAAAATGAATCCTCTGTCACATGGTAGACCGGGGATGATGATCGCCAGTCGCCCTGGTTGTCTCCACACCAGATGTCGCCGGAGGGACTGCGCTCAATTCCGTTGTGCATCCGGTAGCCGGAGGAGATGGGAGTGATTCCATTTTCCCGATTCCAATGGAGCACCCAGCCCCGCCATTTGACCGATGAGTAGTTCCGGCCAAAGCGACCGGCGTCGGAAAATTCGCCGCGCGGGGTGGTGAAAGTCGGGCCGTTATGGGATGCGGTTCCGGGGGCGAGATAGAGGCCGCCTTTTCCATCGGGGCAGATATCCATCGTTTCGTGATAGTTGCCACTCAGTCCGAAGTCCGTCGAAAGGGCCCGGTAGATATCGGCAGTGCCGTCGTTATCGGTGTCGATCACTTCGGTCAGTTCCGCCATTTGGGAGATGATGATATGTCCCGGTTTGACGATATAGATTCCGCAGGGGTTGTGGAACCCGCTGGCAAAGGGTTTCCAATCGAAGGCGTTGGGGTCTTCGCTTGGCTCGGCGCGAACGATGTCGCCGCGGCGCAGGGCGACGTAGAGTTTGCCATCGGGACAGAAATCGACTGCTCCGATTTCCACGGGCACGTTCTCAGGAAAGGAGACGGTTTCGACCTCGTAGCTCTGGGTGACAGCCCACTGAACTCCGGTCGATACTATAACAGCTAAGTAGAGAAAGGATTTCATTTTAAAGTTTGGATGTAGAGAACAAGAGAGTCGATTTGTACTTCGCTGAGCGGGTAGGCGGGCATCATTCCCACGGGGTATTCCGGGACGTGTTTGGCGTTGGGTTCCCGAATTGATTCCCGGAGATAATCGGAGTCAGCTGTAATCTCATCGTCACCGAATTTTCGGACCGAACCGGAAAGTCCCTGAAAAGTGGGGCCGTGATTGCGACTGCCATCGGTCGTGTGGCAGGCCGCACAGCCGAACATCTGATAGAGTTTCTCACCCGCTTTGGCATTGGCCTCGGTGATTTTGACTTCCTGTTTTTTGAAGCCGGTAAAGGTTTCCGCTGCGTTGGGACGGAGTAGGACTTTCAGGCTGCCGGAATTGTTTTCCAGAATTTCAAAAGCGGTGTTGGGGGCTTCGTAGCTCAGTTTGTCAGCCGCGTTGGATGAACGAAAGGAGACGATCGCGGTTTGGGCGGATTCGCCGGGAGTGACCATCGTCGAGATGGTTCGATCGGCACCGGCCTGATAGGTAAACTCAGGGTGAGTGGACTTGCGGGAATGGTAGAGATATTTCAAATCTTCCGGTAGGTTTTCTCCGTTAACTCGCAGCGGGTTTGCTCCGGTCGCTTTGTAAAATAACTGACCGTAGAGGCGGGGCACGTAGTCATTACTTTTCCGGCTGCCCCGGGTCGGTTCGCCCCAGTACGCTTCCATATCGAGAAATCCATTTACCCAGGCGTAGAGGAGGCGGCACTCGGTAGTGTCCCAGACGTAGGATAGCGTTTTCCCTGCATTGACTCCAATCGCGGCGGGGATGCCGGGGATGGCCTGGTCCATCCTCTCGTCGGAGAGCAGCCCGGTTTTTGCGGAATACCTCGGCGTGGGGTTGCCTTGTCCGTGTCGTTTCAATACTTCGGGCTCAAGATCGGGATTGGGAAAGTAAGAGCGGAAAACCAGCGGCTTCTCTTCCGTTCCCATCGGGCTGTTGTCGAAGGTTAACAGTGGCCCGGAATCTGCTCCTTGTGAGAACGAAATTGCAGCGAGGAATAATCCGGCCAAAATCCTGGACTGTACCCTGTACAGTCCAGGAGCGTACAGGGTACAATCCCGGTCGGGAATCAAAAATCGAGGTGCCATTCCTACGTGTCGCCCCGGTTTCGGTGCGCTCAATGGTTAATTTTTGCAAAAACAGGCAGTTTTGCGCAGGTTGATCGAGTGGAATGGCGTGGTTTGGGGCTTCGTTAGGGTTTCCGGTTTTATGCCAATATGAGATCGTTATTTCTAACGTAACTTTTAGTGATCGATCCAGTTCTATCAGCCATGAATAAACGAAATACCGTCTTTCTCACCATCGCCGCCGTTGGGGTGTCATTTTCCAGCCTCTCTTTCGCCCAGCAGAAAGGGAAAGGGAAGGGAGGAGGAGGTCGTTTTGCGGAAATCGAAAAGCGCGCCATCGCTGAGGAGTTTGTCGGGATCACGCCGAACGGGGCAATTGAAAAGGGGCTCTTTTCCATCAAATCGACCGGTGTCTCGACGACTGAAGTTAAGGATGCGGCGATCGCTTTTCTCGATGGGTTGACCAAGGCGCAGCGGGAGAAGACCACCTTTCCGGTCGATGATCCAGAATGGCGACGCTGGGCCAATCAGCACAGTCTGCCCCGGCAGGGCGTGAGTTTCGAGGAAATGGACGAAAAACAGCGGGACCTCGCCTTTGGGTTACTGGGTGCCGGGCTGAGTGCGCGCGGACTCGAAACGACGCAGGATATTATGAAACTGAATCACACGATCGCCGAACTTTCCGGGCGTGAGGGTGAGTATGGCTATGGGCGCTGGGCCTATTTTATCACCGTGATGGGTAAACCGTCCGATACCGAGCCGTGGGGATTTCAGTTCGATGGGCATCACTGTATTATTAACTACTTTGTGCTGGGCGATCAGGTCGTGATGACTCCGCTCTTTCTCGGCTCCGAGCCGGTCCGGGCGGTTGAAGGGAAATACAAAGGCACCGTGATTTTGCAGAAAGAGCAGGACGATGCGCTGGCATTTGCGAACAGCCTGACTGCGGATCAGAAAGCGAAAGCAGTCTTAAAAAGCGAGAAAGACGGAACCAATTCCAATACCGAGGCGTTTCATGACAATGTGGTTTTGGCCTACGCTGGTTTGCCGGTCTCTGAGTTAAACGCTGATCAGAAAAAAGCCTTTCTCGAACTCACCGGTTTATGGATTCACAATTTGAAAGAAGGGCATGCGAAAGTGAAGATGGAAGAGATCGAGAAACATCTCGATAAAACCTACTTTGCCTGGATCGGGGAGATGGATACCGATTCGGTTTTCTACTACCGAATTCACAGCCCTGTCGTTTTGATAGAATTTGATCACCAGCGCCCGATTGCGCTGGGGCGGTCAGGCGTGGCGACTAAAGATCACATCCATGCGACAGTTCGCACGCCCAATGGAAATGATTACGGAAAAGATTTATTGAGGCAGCATCTTTTGGCTCATCCTCATTAGGGCGTGGTGGGGAGATCGACATGTAGAGGAATCCGTAAAAATTTCTCCACGCAATGTTCCCTATTTGGCCTTGACCCGGTAGAGGTGGTATCTGGTCCGGAGAAACAACGTATCCCCAACCACAGCTGGCGAGGCCATAAATCCGGGGCCCCGGCGGGGATCATCGAGCGGTGCCTCTGTCGCCAGGTGGTTGGTCGCAAGCACTTTGAATTCGCGGCCGGGCTCAATCACGGTCGTGGCACCTTCGAGGCTGAAGAAATAGAGTCGGCCATCCGCATAGATCGGGCAGGAGCGGTATTTGCCGCCGACTCGGCCTTTCCAAACCATCTCTCCGGTCTTTGCTTCGACGCAGACGAGGAAGGAATCATCCATCGCAAAGTACACGAGATCGTCCACTAAAATGGGGGATGAGTATTTGGGGAATGATTTACTGAAGCTCCAGTTGATATGGGTATCTGTGACCACGCCCTCTCCACCGGCCTTGACCGACATCATTTGCGCGCCCTGACTGAATCCCGTCACGATAATAAAATTTCCGTCGTATAAAACAGGCCGCGGCGAGGCGGAGTAGGCTGGGTGCTCCACCCGCCAGAGTTCTTTACCAGTCCGGGGATCGTAACCGTAAGCGGCTTTTGCGCCCGTGCTACACATTACCGGTTTGTCGTCGATGGTAACGATCAGCGGGGTGCTATGTGCTTTGCGCCAGTCGCCTTCCTGAACCATTTTCTTGTCGATGTGTTCGTCTTTCCACTCCACCGAGCGATCCGTCTTCCAAACCGTTTCCCCGGTCTTCTTGTCGAGAGCGACGAGGTATTGCAGGTCCGCTCCGTCGAAGGTCAGGATAATGAGATCTTCAAATAGCACCGGGGAAGATGAGGCACCCCGGTAGTGCCAGCACTTTAAATCATCCCGCTTCCAGATCACTTCTTTCGTATCGGTATCGAGACAGGCGGTGCCAAAGTGCCCATAGTGAACATAGACACGACCGGATTCAACGACTGCCGATGGCGTGGCATAGCTGTTGTCCTGCGCACCGTTGCCCATCGATTGGGGATCGTCGCTGTGAAATAATTTCTGGTTCGTAATAATCTTGCCGTTTTTTGCATCGACGCAGAGTACATAGAAATCGTGCCCTTCGACCGAGGCGGTCGTCAGCCAGATCTGGTTATCCATCACAATCGGCGATGACAGGCCCAGCAGCGGGATTTCAGTTTTCCAGGTAACATTTTTCGTTTCGCTCCATTCCAGCGGAATGCCCGGGTTCCCCGCATGGCCGTCTCCCGTTGGGCCGCGGAAATCCGGCCAACTGTCCGTGGCGGATAGAGGGAGCGTTAACGCAAAGCTAACAATGGAGAAGGCGGTAAAACGCTGAACCAGAGACCGGACGATTTTCATGCCGGAAAGCTGACGTGTTCATAAAGATCTGTCAACCAGGGGAGCAGCCGCTACTGCGGTGAATTCGGTAAATCCCGGCCCGTGATATATTTTGGTTCAACGCTGAACGCACGAAGGTCATTGGGGCGAAGCAGCTCTTCGCGAGGCAATACCGGGCGGAACCAGCTGCGTTCCGCGATACGGATAGTGCGACCTTTGCGATGGCCTTCCTGCATTTCGTAAAAGTGAATTCTCAGCTCGATTCCGCTACAGCCCGGTGGCGGGTTTTCGATTTCGGTAACGCTTTCGACCCGTCCGCTTCCGGAGGTATTCACATTATACATTCGCAGCGATGGCTCGACGCATTGGGTGAGGACTGATTTTGCGTTTTTCAGCTCTTCGAGCAGCTCCGGATCGATACCTTCGTAGAGTTGAGCGGTAAGCCAACCTTTGGCCCCCTTGCCGGGGTCGTGTTCGGTTTTGATAACCAAAGCGGGAACCCCGCGACGCTTTTGGTGCTCGATATGTATACCCCGCTGCACATCGGTCGCGGCCAGTCGGCTGGCTTCGTCGATCCATATTTCGCGGCAGAGTGCGTCCTGTTTGTAGGAGCCAAGCAGAGTGCCCCAGCCGAGGTTCATGACAATCTTTTGACCGACCGCCAGATCATCGCGCGAAGCTATAGATTTGTCTTTCCATACTCTGGTTCCGCGATCGATTCGCAGGGTCATGGATTCGTCATCACCACTTTTCTCTACTACAATTTCCCCGCGATCTTCGGTTATGTTTTTGATCTCCCAGGTGATTCCGTTTCTGGTATAGAAAGAAAAGTCATCTTCGAGAAGCATGGCTCGCGAATACTGGCTTTCCACGGATCGCAAATCGGGTCGCGCCATTTTCCCTGCAGCGTAATTGCTTACCGGGGGCGTGACTTCGAACGGTCCCTCGGGCCCGAGATGAAATTGTCCGTGGAGATGAGTTCCGATCGGGATATCTTTCAGCTCCGCCGGTGCCCCGTGGTAGTAAATTGAACCATAGGGCAGCATCTCAAAGCTGTGGGGGAGGTCCCAGTAATACTTATTGATCGTACCGTCCCGGTCGGGGCGCAGGATGCCCCTGCGGTTGACATGCTCGATTAGCGTAATTTCCCCGGAAATCATTTTTGCTTTTCCGGGAGCCGGAAACTCACTGTCCAGCGCGATTCGCGGATCTCCGGCGAGGGTGAGGGCCGGTATCAAATACAGAAGAATGGAAATAATTCGCATGGGGATTAACATTCCAGAGCTTTCAGGCTGTCGGCAAACGCCTCGACTTCGACATCCATTTTCTGCGCGATACTAAGTAACAAATTGCTCACTCTGGCATCGGAGTTCAGAGGTCTCGAACACAGCTGATAGTGCGAGGTTTGCAGTGAACCGTTTTCATCCAGGTTGTAACCATCAAAATGTCCCTCATTGAAATCGAGATGCTGCCCGTGTTTAAAGCCCATGTTTTTACCCCCGGCGACCACTAAGGGGAGGTTGGCATTGCCGTGACTGTGGCCGTAAGCCATGCCGCTGCCGTATAGCGTTACCGTCGAATCAAGTAGCGATCCGTTCTCTTCCGGTATTTTGGAAAGCCGATCCAGAAACCAGGCGAACTGTTCAAAGTTGAATTGATCACTTTGTGTGAGCCGGTCCATTTGATCCGGATCGCCGTTGTGGTGGGATAGTGAATGCCGCGTTTGATTGATGCCCAGAGCCGGAACCGGCAGGCCTTTGCCTTCGTCCCCGGAGCTGAACGTCACCACCCGGGTGATGTCAGTTTCGAAAGCGAGGATCATTAACTCATACATCGTCCGGAAGTAGTCACCGGTGTCTTGCTGAGAAACATCGCGTTCGATCTTCCTCCGGGTCGCAGGGTCGACCTCAGGGCGGGGGACATCGAGCCAGCCGTCGGCGCGTTCCGTTCGGATTTCGACTTCGCGGACCGAGGTCAAATATTGATCCAGTCGCGTCCGGTCTTCACTACCGATTTTGCGATCGAGTTCCTTAGCTTCATCGAGAACCGCATCGAGAATGCTTCCCTGACGCTGCAGGGCGAGGCGCTGTTGTTCAATGCCTCCACTGGGGGCTTCGAACAGACGGCGAAAGATATCGGCAGGGCGGGTTTCGGCAGGCAATTGAATACCGTCCCGGTTGTAGGAAAGCGACCGCCCCGTATTGCTCAGTTCCAGCGAAGGGAAACGGGTCATCGGTGCGGTTTTTTCGGCGATCAATTGATCGAGTGAGACACTGTTTCGTTTGCCCTGTCCGATTTCAGCTCCCGTCAGCCAAATCGACTGGCACCCGTGATGGTGCCCCAGCCCATGCGGGTGATGGAGTCCGGAGATAGGGGTAATTACGTCCCTGAACTTCTCAAGAGGCTTCAGTCCACGACTGAAAGAGTAGCCTTTTCCCGACTGCAGGATTTGGTAGTCGAGTGTGTTGACTCCATTTGGCAGGTAGACGAAAACCGCCCGTTTCGGTGTGGCGGTTGCGGCGGCACGCAGTGGCCTCATGCAATCGAGCAGCGGGAGACCGATGGAGGCGCCGATGCCACGGAGGACGTGCCTGCGGGAAAGGAGCCATTTTTGTGATTGGATATTCATGGTTGTTCAGAAGAGGTAAGAGAATTTCATTCGCGGCCATTTTTCTTATTCGCGGTCATTCGCGTCGAAACTATACTCGGTGAATTTATCGCGAATGAAGAGGAATGAGCGCGAATTATCGCGAATGTTCAGCGTTTCATAAATAGTTCAGAGACAACAAGTTCAGTCATCACATCGCGCAGTCGATAATTGTTTGCTTTAGCTCGGGTAGTAATAGCGGATAGTTGCGCTTCATCATCGACCGTCATAGCCCGGCGTAATGCATAATTGGCGAGCTTTTCGACAAAGGCGCGGGCGAAACGGTCGCGATCGCTTAGCAGAATCTCTTTGAATTCACGGGCGTTTGAAAAGGCTGTTCCGTCAGGTAGAGAGCCGCTGGCGTCGACGGGCGGGTTCTTACCAATGCCGTTCGGTACTTCTTCTTCCGTTCGCCAGCGGCCGATCGCATCGTAGTTGTCAAAAGCGAGGCCGAGCGGATCAATCTTGGCATGACAACCGGCGCAGTTTTCGTCGGCTATATGGGCGGCGAGTTTTTCGCGGATCGTGGCTTTGGGTTTATCAACCGGGTTCGGTTCGATGGCGTCGACATTGGGCGGTGGAGGAGGTGGTGTCTTACCGAAAATGGTTTCGGAAAGCCAGACGCCACGGTGGACCGGGCGATGGCGGGTGCCGTCAGAGGTGAGTGAGAGAATCGATGCCTGGGTGAGAAGTCCGCCGCGATTGGCTTCGGGAGCCAGGGTGACGCGCTCAAAGTCCGCTGTTTTCGGTATCGGTAACCCGTAGTGATCGGCGAGGCGGGGATTCAACATCGTCCAGTTGGAATTGAGAAAATTGTCGATCGATAAATTGTTTTGATAGACTTCCGCAAAGTAACGAAGTGATTCCATGACCATACTTTTCTCCAGCCACTGGTCGTAGTCGGGATAGAGTTTTTCATCGGGTGGAAACTCGCCGACTTTGGATAGTTGGAGCCACTGGTGTGGAAATGATTCAGCGAAGGTCTCGCTTTTCGGGTCGCTTAGCATCCGGTCGATTTGTTTCCGGAGGACATCTTTCTCTGCGAGTGTGCCGTCCGCGGCCAGTGAAAACAGGGTTGAGTCAGGCATCGTCCCCCAGAGAAAATAGGACAGCCGGCTGGCCAATTCGTAGTTGTTTACGGTTGGGCGATTCACATTCGGCTCTCCTTCCGATATATAGAAAAAGTTTTTCGATGCGAGGATAGCTACGAGACCGGTCTTGTAGTCGTAATCTTCGACGATTTTACGATATCGGGCCGTTTCCTGATCGGAGACAGGGCGTCGCCAGGCGGCCTCCGCGAATGCTTTTAATTTAGAGAGCGCAATTTCTTCTTCAGGCGGTGGCGCAAAGCGATCCCGCTTCTTTTGATCTTCCGGTTCGGTAATGGGGCCTTCCCATTCGATCCAGTCAAAGATGAGCAGAGGGTAGAGGGGATTGCCGTCGTCGTCAGTGAGTTTGCGCTGCCATGGCGCACGTGATTTGGGATCGTCGAGTGTGGTAAAAACAAATTCCCCGGGCTGCCCGGTCCCGCCACCGCTGTTTTTTGGTCCGGGAGCTACGTTAGTGATTTTTACATCGTTTTGTCCTGACGGGAAAAAGGTTTCGAACTCCAGAATGACCGGTTCGTCTTCCGGGGCGAGGACATCGGCCTCGTAGATGATCCGGTCGAGCTTTTTGGAAAATAGAGACAAGTGCGGAGGTCGGGCTCCCGGCGGCGTCACTCCGCTCAGCTTGATTCTCACCTTATAAACTCCGGAGTCATGGCCGTGACCGCCATGGGGACGCAGATAGCTGAGGGTATGGCCCGGCCAGATTTCGGTGCGGACTTGATCGAGAATTCCGAGGTCTTCGATCCACTTTTCTTTCTCCCGGTTATTCCAGTCGATATCAATCGCCCGGCGATGGCTCTTTATCTCGCGGGGTGGTTTCTCCGGCCAGGCGCGGTCAACGATCTCCCGCGCGGCTTTGAGGTATTTTTCGATATGCGAAGGGGAGAGCGCCAGTTCCGAGCCGATCCTCTCGAAACCGTGCCACTGGGGATCGGGAGTGAATGCACCGGGGGCTTCGGGATCAAAAGTCACGCCGAGTAGGTCGTATACCGTGTTGGCATATTCCTCCCGGCTCAAGCGGTAGTGCGCGACGCGGGCGCGTTTCGCCATGCGGGCTTCTTTTCCGGCTTTGATCGAGTCGGCCAGCCAGTCCATCACAGCCTGAGCTTCGGCTGCAGAGGGTTGCGGCTCGTCTTCCGGCGGCATTTCGCCAGCTCCCATCCGGGTGATCACTTCGTGCCAGAGTTCGACATCCGGACCGAGCGTAAAATCACGGGAAAGTTCGTCGAGACGCAGACTGCCTTTCTTCTTTTTCTCTCCGTGGCAGCGGTTGCAGTGCTGCTCGAAAAAGGGAGCAACGGCTGTAGCGAAATCATCACCGCACTGAGCGAAGGCGGGCAGGAAAAGCAATGCAAATAAGGTTTTCTGAACCATGGTTTGTATCTGTGGAACAGACTGGCAGAGAGAGGCTTTTTCAAGGCCCGAATAGATGCGGAATTCGGCACGGTTTTTCCTTTTTCGACCATTGGTTTTTAGCAATCGCGTGATAGCTTCAGGAAATGTGGCGACTTTCAGTCATCTTCTTTTTTCTCATTTCCCCGCTCAGTGCCGGGGATACCTCTCAAAATTCGTCGACCGTGGCGGTGCAAATTTTCCTCGATCCTGCAGCGCCGGAAACAAGTTACGGACTGATGGATGGAGAGACTTTCTCGGTTGGATTGGGGAGGGCGGGAGTGACAAAAGAGGGGCTCGCTTTTCGCGGGGGATCATCATTGCTGGGGGATTTTACGGTAAGTGCGGTGCTCGCGGATGACCGCTTCGAAATGGAGGAGGCTCTGGTGAAACAGTCCGGTAAATCGGAGGCGTGGCTGCGGGAAAATCTGTTTCGGAATATGAGCTCGATCGATTTCGATGGTGATGGTCAGGGCGGGGAATACGGTGCGGGCTTTATCGGTTTGAAGCCGATCGATACGAGGGCAGAGCAGCCGTTTCATTTTGGAAACTATCAGGGGGTGTTTCGGTGGTATTCCTACGCGATCCACGGAACTCAGGATGAATCGAGGATCGGAAAATGCGTAACGGGCGGCTGCATTAATGTCGGTGCAGGATCGCTGGGCGCGCTTTTGCAACGCCTGAAGGTCGGGGATCGTGTCTCTATCAGTGTTCGGAAGTGATATAACCATGAATCCTGAAGTCGATCGATACCTGGCAGCGGCAGAAAAATGGAAAGAGGAGTTGGCGGCTCTGAGAAGTATTCTTCTGGATTGTGACCTCGATGAAGAACTGAAATGGCGCTCGCCCTGTTACTGTTACAAGAAGCATAACGTAGCGATCATCGGGGAGTTGAAAGACTGCTGCACTCTTAGTTTCTTCAAAGGGGCTCTACTGAAGGATCCCCGGGGGATTTTGCAAAAGCCGGGCGAAAACACCCGCGCTGGAAGGGTGATCCGATTCACCGGGGTTGAGGAGATCGAGGCGTTGGCTCCGGTATTAAAAGACTATTTAAAAGAGGCGGTTGAACTGGAAAAAGCGGGACGGAAAGTCGACTTCGACCAAGACCGCGATATTGAAATACCGGAAGAGTTTCAATCGAAACTGGACGAGGAACCCGGGTTGAAAACGGCATTCGAAGCTCTAACGCCGGGGCGTCAGCGGGCCTACCTGCTTTTCTTTTCCGGAGCTAAACAATCCAAAACCCGGACATCGCGGGTTGAAAAATATATACCAAGGATTCTTGACGGGAAGGGCATCAACGACTGCACCTGCGGATTGTCGCGAAAAATGCCCTACTGCGATGGTTCTCACAACGAGCTTAAGGATTAAACTGCTTCTTTAAAAACGTGTCGACGGCGGTGACGGTGGGCTCAAACCATTCGCGAAATACCCAGAAGGGATGAGGGGCTTGTGGTAACATTACGAATTCGTTGGGGATGTTGTGTTGATCTAGAACGTTGCGGAAATCGGTGTAGCGAACCTCGGGGCGGTCGAATTCTCCGTCGATAAATAACATAGGGGGAGCATGAGCGCCGACGTGGGTCAGAGGTGAAGCCTGTTGATATAGTTCGCGGTTTGAAGAGGGTGTTTCGCCTTGTAAAAAATCACGGATCGCATCTCCCTCCGGTTTGTTCACCGATTCCTCGACGCGTTTCACAATCGCCGGGTCAAGCAGATCCATTGGGCCGCACATCACGACGGCCGCCTGAACTTCCGATGAAATGTCGCGATGTTCACCCTCGCCTTCGAATTGTCCGGTTCCGCTGGTTGCTGCGACGAAACCCGAAAGGTGGCCTCCGGCGGATCCGCCCAGAGTGGCGATTTGATCGGGGTTGATTCCAAAACGTTTGGCATGTTTCCGGGTCCAGCGAACCGCCGCTTTGGCATCGTGAACTGCCGCCGGAAACGGGGCTTCGCCGGAGAGGCGGTATTCCGGAACTACGCAGACGTAGCCGAGTTGCGTGAGGCGCTGAGCGAGAGGGGTAAAGAGTCCGGGGCGCCCGTTCTGCCATCCGCCACCAAAGTACATCACAATTGCAGGGGATGGCTTTGTGGCCCCGGCGGGACGGTAAAGATCCAGCGAAAGGCGTCGGCGACGTTTGGCGTCGACATAGTTGAAAATGATCGACCCTTCTGAAATAACACCTTCGGTCATATCTGGAGCGACTTTGGTCTTGTCCGGCTTTTTATCCTGAGCCATGCCCGGGACGATCAGCGAAATTAGTAGAATCGGGAAAAGGAGGCGCGCTATCATTTCGCGGGAGTGTAGGAGCGGCAGGGGCAGGAAGCAACGCGATTACGGATCGCGATACCGCCATTTTGTCCAGTCGGGAACGGTCCGTACCAGATGGATATACCAATCGATTTCATCTTCGACCCTGAGCCGCTGGAACTCTCTCATCGGGATAGCGACAGGGCCGTGGACCGGTTGAATTTTCACCTGTGCTTCGATCGTGTGGAGGAGCTCGTGAAAGCAAATGTGTGGAGAGCGGGAGATACTTCGAATCACTCCGCGGGCCGGCAGTTCGGTTCCATCGGAGAGCGGTAGTTTGATTGATCCGCCCCCGTAGGCTTCAGCCGCCAGCCCCCGCGGCCATACAAAAATAACGGCGTCGCTGAACTTTGCTGCTCGGGTGAAGGCCTGGTCCTGACGGGGAGTGATCCCGGCGGGATCGATGAGCCGCTGCGGCACGATGCCTTTCCACATCCGCTCGTCGAGCTTTGTGATAACGGCATCGGGGAGGTGATGCCAAAGCGTTTGAACCTTCACTTT
The DNA here is from genome assembly GCA_029213005.1 of Verrucomicrobiales bacterium. Taxonomy (GTDB): domain Bacteria; phylum Verrucomicrobiota; class Verrucomicrobiia; order Verrucomicrobiales; family DEV007; genus Arctic95D-9. The sequence goes on along the minus strand of JARGPI010000022.1, from coordinate 98,003 downwards.
TCCGCCGGAATAGTAGTGCAGGGCATCTGTAGCAAATTTCCAGGCGGCTTGGTACTCCTTGCCCGTTGCATCGTCCATCCGGGAGCGTTCATGATGTTCTTTCCCGTCAGTCGATCGGTAGCGAAGGTCAGTATCTTTTATCACAAATGCAGTCACCCGAAAGTCGAGCGGCGGCGCATCGGTTTGCGGTAGCGGTTCGCAGAGTGCCAGTTTCGGTTCGAGAAAGGTGGAGACCAGTAGATCGAGGCGGAGTCTGCCGTATTGGCTCAAATAAAGCTGCTGGTAGGTATAAGCTTGCTGAAGGGCTGCTGCGGGGCGGTTGGGGAAAGTCTTGTCGGCGTTTTTGGCAATGTTCTCATATAGGGAAAAAGCTTCGGTCCATTCTTTCTTTGCCGTTTCTATATTTCCGCTGAGATAGGCAATGTCACCTGCTTTTACCATCGACAGGTAGCTCCGGTAGGCTTCTACGGTCCTTACGAGTCCAACGTGTTCAATTTTCTGTTTCAGAATATTGCTGAGAGCCTCAAAGGCTTCCGGTTTGCTGGCGTGGAGCGTCGCTTCGGCGTATTCCTTGAGGATTGGGAAGAGGCACTGAAGCTGGAGGGCTTTTTCATAGTAAGGGAGAGCCTCGCTGTATCGCTCCGCCTCGAAGAGGGCCCGTGCGAGGTTGATTGTTGCAGTGTAATGAACGGGCGACTTTGCGAGGAGCGCTTCCCCGTGGGTAGGGAGATATTCGAGAGCTGAAGCGTAGGAGCGACTGCGATAAAGTAACAGTAACTTATCGCCGAGGGTGTCCCACTCCGCCTCGCTCTGAGGGAGGTTTTGGGCGGAAACGGGGACTGCGATGAGGAGAAACGCGGCGAGTAGTCCGTGCCGAATACCGGAGAATAGTCTCATCCGCTATCTTTATCGCTTTGAATTTATCTGGTTACGCCGTGACCCATCATCTTGAAGAGAGGGTGGACTTCTTCGATACCCCATTTTTTATAGAGAAGAATCAGGTTCTCGAAGGGTTCGGGATCGACGAGTGGTTTGCCTGCTTTCCAGGATTCGCCGGATTCACCGAGAATCAGTCCGGGGACACTTTTGTGAATGACGTGCTGTAGGTAGTCTTTTGCGACGGGTTCGTCGAGCACTCCCTGTTTCAGACCGCAGGCCACCCCGTCGAGGTAGTTCAAATAGGAAACCACGTGAAAGCGGTCCTCACTGTCGAGCAGGGAGTAATCTACGCCCTGTGGCGTTTTCGTTTTCTGCCAGATATGGCGAACCGCATTTCGAATTTCCGGATCGGATTCAAATCGCCGCACCGCAGTGAGCGTGGCCTCCCGCTTTCGGGCCTCGTCCGCGACCGCGATGTGATCCGATGCATTTCGTACCGCTTTGGTGAGTTTGGCGATCTTCGCCGGTAGACTGATCGCGAGCCGGAGGGTGAACAGGGCGATCAGCGCGCAGGCGATAGCCACCAGATAAAGTGGGTCAATGGCGATGAAGGTTTGAATCGGGTTCTCAAAATCCATGGCCTTGATTCTATCCCGCGGCAGCGATTCTGACAATGCCAAACGGGGAAAGGTTAAAGTCAGGGGGAATTGGCTGTTAGTACGAAAAAACCGCCGCATCCTTTCGAATACGGCGGTCCGGGGTTCGGGGGTTTGAGGAGAAGCGTTACCGGAGGTTACTGAGGGCCTGGGCAAATTCGGCCTGCTGCGCTTCAGAGGTGAAAGCGACGTTCTGTTCGAGAAATTTCACGAGGCTGAGCAGTGCTGCCTGATTGTTTGGCTGAGTCTGAACCGGAGCGGTGGCGACCGGCGTGGTGGTCTGGCTTATGATCTGAGACTGAGGAGCTGCAGGAGCAGGTGCTGTGGTAACCACCTGAGTCGCGGCCGGGGCGATGATCTGTGGCTGGGTGATAACCTGAGTGGTTGCAGGAGCCTGCTCGACCACTTTTACGATGTGATTGGGAGCGGGGTGGGATGGGAACTCAAGCATCCAGATTTCAGCGACCCGGTTGTGTCCGAAGTCATCGCGGCAGAGCTCGACATTTTCACCCATTGGAACCGTTGCGGTTTTAAGGTGCAGGCCGTGTGACCAGTTGAGGTGATCAATGTGGCTTCTCACTTTTTCGGCACGGGTTTCGGACAGGCGGAGGTTGACATCGGCAGGACCCGATTTGTCGGCAAATCCAAAGACTACGATCACGCAGTTGGGACCGTGAGCGGCGCGGGCGTTCAGGATGGTCCGATCGATTTGAGCTTTGGAATCATATCCCAATTCACTTTTGCCCCAGCCGTATTCCACTTTCCCGAGCATGCTGATCCGGCTCGCAGCTACCGAATCGTTTCTCAGGGAAACCAGAGCGGTGCTGCCGTGGTGATTGTAGCCGTATCCGGAGTGGCCCGGAGCGGTGGCGAGCCTTTTCATAAAGCCATCGCGAGGGCTCAGGTGTTCGGTCCCGATGTAAATCGGCGCGGGATCGTGGTGGTGATGGCGGTGATAAGTTTTGGTTTTGTTAGAGCTGGGCTTGTAAGACGATTTTTTCGTATAGCTGGTGCTCTTCTTCACGTAAGTTTTCTTGGGAGCGTAGTAAGTCTTCTTTTTCGAAGAGCAGCCTGCGTCGGCAAAGTTCAGTCCGAGAGCGATGAGTCCAAAGGTAAGCAGTGCAGTTTTCATTTAAATTTTTCCGTTTTTAAGATGATTAATAATGTCTTTCACAGGTCTGTTACCGGGCCCCGGAGGATGGTTACAAAGTTTTTTCCCGAAAAATGTAGAGCAGGTTTTTAACCTGTTTGCGGAGCCTTTGAAGCACAGACTCTGGATGCTCGCTGAAGCCTCCCGTTAAGTGTCGCTGATTCTCCCGGCGCAGTTTGCAAGAAACCAATGCGAATTGCACGACTTTCCACCCCTTCAAAAAGTTACCAAAGCTTCGCAAGCCCTCTGACTAAGCCCACGGGGAATTTTGAGCGGGAGTGGTCCGTTTTCCGCGTTAAATCAGGCTCCGGCGACCGGTTCGCCGATCAACCTTTGTGCCTATGAAAACCTACAGCAGCAATCAAATCCAACTCGTCTCACGCCCCGAAGGAGTTCCTACCCGTGATAACTTTACGCAGAAAGAGGTCGATATCGGAGGGCTCGATGAAGGTCAAATCCTCGTCAAAAATGAGTGGCTCTCCGTCGATCCATACATGAGGGGCCGTATGAATGAGGGGGCCAGCTATGTCGAGCCTTTCGGCCTCAATGAAGCTATGGAAGGGGGCTGCGTCGGACGGGTGGAGGTGTCCCGTAACGATGATTTTCCTGAAGGCAGCTATGTGCTGGCCAATTATGGTTGGCGGGATCGCTGGATTTCCGATGGAGAAGGCGTGACCCGAATCAACCCGGAACTGGCTGAAGTGAAGGACTACCTCAGTGTTCTCGGATTGACGGGGATGACTGCCTACGTAGGGCTTCTCGAGGTCGGTGTCCTCGAAGACGGCGAAAACGTCTTTATCTCGGCTGCCTCCGGTGCCGTCGGGTCCGTGGCCTGCCAGATTGCGAAATTGAAAGGCTGCCACGTGGTCGGCAGTGCCGGGTCTCCGGAAAAAATCAAATGGCTGAAGGATACCGTTGGGATAGACGAAGCGTTCAACTATAACGAGGTGGATAATATATCAGAAACACTCGCCAAATTGAGCCCCGACGGGATCGATGTCTATTTCGATAACGTGGGTGGTGACCACCTTGAAGGCGCTATCGATCAGATGAATAACTTCGGTCGAATCGTCTGCTGCGGGATGATTTCTCTATACAATGATAAAGAGCCGCAGCCCGGTCCCCGGAATTTGTTCAAGCTGATCGGTAAACGAATTTTGATGGAGGGATTTATCGTCCGGGATTACACAGACCTGCAATCCGAGTTTCAGGAGAAAATGGCGGGGTGGATCAAAGACGGAAAGATCGTCTGGGAGGAAACCGTTACCGAAGGGCTGGAAAATGCCCCCGATGCCTTTCTCGGCCTTTTCGAAGGTGAAAATCTCGGGAAATCGCTCGTAAAACTATCCTGAAGGCAAAATGGACTACATGGCTCAGCTTGAGCACCTTCTCCTGATCGCAGGCGCCAGCATCCTCGCCGGTTTTTTCGGTCTGGAGCGGGAATCCGCTGACAAACCGGCCGGTTTTCGAACCCACATGATCATCGGTGGGGCCGCCGCTCTGCTGACGATACTCGCCCAGGTCATGGTGGCGCATTTTGCAGAATCCGGCCTCAGTGATGCGATTCGGGTGGACCCCATCCGTGTGATCGAGGCGATCGTGGTAGGCATCAGTTTCATCGGTGCCGGTACAATTTTGAAAATGAGGGGAGAGGTTCATTTTCTCACTACCGCTGCTTCTATACTTTTTACCGCGGGAATCGGAATTGCGTTTGCTCTGCATCAGTTTGTGACCGCTGTCGGCGCGACGTTGCTGATCGTGATCGTGACTCGTTTTCTGGGGATGCTCGAAGTCAGATTCAAAAACCGACACACGGACAGTGGCTCCAGGGAGGGGTAGAGCGAGGCTGCGCCATGCAGGGTGCAAAATGCCCCGTGCAAAATTCAGCGGCACCGGCAGTTTCCATGACTGGGTGAAGGCGCCCAATGCCTCCGGAAGGCGATTTCAACGATGATGAAACGCTGGCACGCCTTTTGCCATTCTACAGGGAAATCAAACCAATTTTTCAGCGATGAGCAAAATACCTACTAAAGTTATACAGGATACCACGGTTCCCGTGATCGGCCTCGGAACCTATGAACTTGAGGGCGATGAATGTCGCGAGGCCGTGTCCGAAGCGATCCATCTCGGCTACCGACATATTGACACCGCAAGGATGTACGAAAACGAGGAGGACGTCGGCCTCGGCATTCTCGATACCGGTATCGTACGCGACGATCTATTCCTCACCTCGAAGGTATGGTGGGAGGATCTGGATGAGAAGACCGTGATCAATGAAATCGAAGCCAGTCTCGAAGCCTTACGCACCGATTATCTCGATCTCGTTTTGATTCACTGGCCCAATCCGGATATCCCTCTCTACGAGCCGCTCGGAGCGCTCGAAATGCTGCAAGAAAGTGAATTGATCCGCTACTTCGGTGTGAGTAACTTTTCCGCCGACCTGCTGACTGAGGCTATTCAGATCGCCTCGATCTTCAGCATCCAGGTCGAGTATCATCCTCTCCTTGATCAGACCGAAATTCTCCAGATGGCACAGCGCCATGATCTGCTGATGACCTCCTATTCCCCACTGGCGCGTGGCGATGTCGCAAAATACGACGCGATCCGTGAAGTGGCAAAACGGCATGGGAAAACACCCTACCAGGTTGCGTTGCGCTGGCTGATCGATCAGCCGAAGGTCGCCGTGATTCCAAAATCATCCGACCCCACCCATCTTCGCGAAAATATAGAGATTTTCGATTTTGAACTGGATGGGGATGACCTCGCGAAGATCGCAAATCTTCCGGGTGACGTGAAAAAGGTAAATCCGGATTTCGCCACCGTTTGATCTTTCGATTCCGACGATGTCAGAGGTCACGCCACGCTTTGAGTACCGGATTTTCGGGCACGAATTTATTTCGATTGAAGATCGGATCCGGAATCTGGCCCGCCCTCAGGGTGAGGCGTTCGACAGCGACATTTACCTCGTGGCAAAAGGTGAGGCCGCCGATCGGATCAGCGTGAAGGTCCGGGACGGGAGTCTCGATATCAAAGAACGGATCGAACAGTGCAAAAAACTGGAACTCTGGACGCCGACTGCCCGCGAGGAGTTTCCTGTCTCCGCGGAATTTCTAGGAAAACTATATAAAGAAATGTGGAGGCTCAGTGGTGAGGCGGTCATACCCGATCGCTGCAAATCGCTCAGTGAACTGGTAAAGGATTTCGTCGATCCGAATCCCGGGACCGGCGTGGCGATAGTTGAAAAACATCGCAGCCACTTCAGTCTGGATTCGAGTCTCATGGAGATCGCAGAGGTCACGGTAAACGGCGCGCGCCTTCGCTCAATCGTCGTCGAAGGGGAGGACCCCGACGTCGTGCTCAACGTGGCGGACAAGCTCGGATTTCAGGGGCGGGAAAATGTCGACTATTCCCGAATGGTGCGTAGGGTTCTGGGTATGGAATACTATCCGGAACAACCCTGGTATCACGATGGGACAGGAAATTGAGCGCAAATTCCTCGTTAGAAGCGACGGCTGGAGAACGGCATCCCCGGTCCGCTTTGTGCAGGGTTACCTGAGTGTCGAAAAAGAGAGAACGGTCCGTGTCCGGATTGAGGGCGAAGAGGCCCGGCTCACGATAAAGGGCGTCTCGCAGGGGATCACCCGCAGCGAGTTTGAGTATTCCATCCCGTTGGCTGACGCCGAGGTGCTTTTGGAGGATCTCTGTCAGAAACCGCTCATCGATAAGCATCGCACGACTGTGAAGCTCGGCGATCACATCTGGGAAATAGACGAATTCCACGGAGCCAACGAAGGTCTTATCGTTGCCGAGATCGAACTCGAATCCATTGATGAACCCTTCGAAAAGCCCGACTGGCTCGGTCCCGAAGTGAGCGAAGATCCCCGCTACTACAACGCCAATTTGGTGAATCACCCCTATTCGCAGTGGAGCGAAGAGGAGTGATGCCCTAATTCCCCGGCCACCGGCTTTCGGAAAGTTTGATTCACCGGGGCCGAACGTTCCGGCGTCCCGCACCTTCAGGTTCGGTCTGGTTTAGATAGAAAAGCTTTTCAGTCTGCTGCGGTAGTAACCAGCGGGGCCATTGCTTCGGCAAAGCCCTTTCCAATCCCGGCCATGATTTTGCCGGAGCCGAGGTAGTGATAGGCCTGGTTGGAAATACCTATTTCGAGCACCGCCCGTTCGGTTTCGGTGAACTCGGCGGTTCGCAAATCGGTGAGGATGGCAGCGGTCGCTTTTCCATTGAGACCTTTTGCTTTCTGCTGCTTTTTGGCCTCCTGCTTGAGGGTCTCATCACGACCGGTCAACTCTCGGAGCTGCGGGTCCCAATAGGTTTCCGTGAGAACGGCGGCGACCTGGTCTTTGAATTCCGGCAGTTCCGCTGGAGCGGCCATCGCGGAACGAAAGTTTTGGTGAACGGTTTGGTAGCGCTTCTCGCTGGGACCGTATTCGGCCACCGGACCGCCTACTCCGAGAACTCCAATTACGAAAGGGAGATTCGGTGCAGAGAGATCTTTGCGAACGTCGCGAATGAAATGAGTGAAAACGCGGGTGTAGTCATCGTAACCACCGGGTTTCTCGCGGGTAGGATAGGTGCCGCTGTCGACCATATCATTCCATCCCTGGAACCAGACGAAGCCGGCCAGTTCGTATCCGTCGCTATTGTCGTAACCGGGGACGACTTTGGCGATGTCGCCCGTCACTTTTTTGACGTGATCGATCATTAACCGGTAGTAGTGGCCGGTCGCCTCAATCTTCTCCGCGCGACGTTGGGCGACGTCCTGACCCCGTTTCGCGAAATTCTCCAGTTGGGCTTCGCTGAACTGGTAAGGCCCGGCTCCCGGCGGGCGGAAGTCGGTGTGTAGACTTTTACCGCCCCATGCGGTTTTGATGATCAGTATCGGTTCATCGAGCAATTTGTGTAGTGTGATGCCGAACGTGAATTCGGGACCGATCTTGGTATCGTCCGCCCCAAAGCCCGCGGTCAGTGGACCATTTTTCTCCTGATTGGCCGACAGATAGGAGATCCAGACCTCTTCGCAAACCCGGGGTGTTCCATCTTCGTTTTGCATCCCGGCCAATAGAGGTGCTGTTTTCGGGTCCATCCCGATGTGCTCAAAAGTGCTGATCTTTGCGTGGCCCTGCATGTTCGATTGGCCGGAGAGAATGAATACCTTGAGTGGTTTCGCCCCGGCTGAATATAAACTGCAAATGGAGGCCAGCACGACGGCTGGTAATACTGGGAGCAATCTTCGAAACCGGTTTATCATAGCGTGCAGTTTGACAAGCCCGTTTTGCTTTGTCGATTTATTCCTGTAGCGGAATTCCTACCGTGATCGTCTCGATATCCAAATTGTACCCTGTACAGTCAGCGATTGTACAGGGTACAACATTTTGCGTCTTGAGAATAAAAGGGAGGCTGGAGGCCGCAATATAGGGTAGCCGGTGTTGCTGCGAGCCCAAAGCGAGCAAGGCACCGGTATAGGTAGAGGAGGCCGTCGAGCCCCGGAGGGCATGCGGTTTGGGTTTGGGACCGGTGCCTCATTCGCTTGGCGCTCATTTCTTCACCGGCTACCATCTGATCGGGCCTCCAGCCCTTTTCGATGCTAAATCCAGATGCGAAATGTTTGACAAGGTGCAGTCGATTGCCGCTAAGAATTGCGTGGAGTCTGTGGCCATGAATTCAAAATACGGCAACGCCGTTACGTAACATAGCCCATGGTTGCCGCAGTGAAGCGGAGGCTACCATGGGGGTGCATCCTAAGAGATTCCCTACGCTGAAGGCGTTGCGAAAGCTTTCAGATCACTATCAGCGATCAGTTTGGAGCGCGATAAAATCCCCGGGTAGACTCTCTGCTTCGCTTCGGTCAACCCGGGGCTGTGTTACGTAACGGCGTTGCCGTATCGCTACTGAAACCGAAAAATTAGCGAGATTCCAGGGTACAGTCTCATCGAAAGCTATAGTTTTCGGGCCGGGGGAGCCGTCACCGATGGTGGAAACTCACTTCGCTGTTACATCGTAAACAAGGAGGAGATCCTGGTCGCGAAGATACAATTTCCCCTTGGCAACTACAGGGTGTGGCCAGGCCTTTTCGCCGCTTCTTTCCGGCTGGGAAAAGCGTCCGTGTTCTTTTAGTCCCTCAGGCGAGGCGGCTAGTAATGCAACGGGTCCGTCTTCAGCGCGCAGGTAGAATCTCCCGTCGGCATAGACGGTGGCTCCTTTGCCTGCGCTTCTTTCGGCGAAATTCAGCTCGCCGTTCTCAATATTTACCGATCGGAAAGTCGAGCCGGAGGAGCCGTAGACGTGACCATCAACGAGAACCACGCCGCCATGGTGATTGGCGATCGATTTGTTAGCGTATATTTCGGATGCGGACCATTTGTCACCTTCTTTACTGATCAGGAATCCATTGCAACCGACCCCATAGCCCGAGGTCACAAACACGGTGTTGTCCTGCACTACCGGAGTTGGGATTACGGCGGTTTTACCTTTGCGGGGAGCCTTCCATAATAGTTTGCCAGTTTCCGGATCAACACCGGCGACGCTCTCGCCGGTCAGCTGGATATATTGGCGGGTGCCCATAATGGTTGCAATAATCACCGAGGAGTAACCTGCGGAGTCATTCCAGTCTTCGGTTTGCCAGACTTTTTCTCCGGTCTTCCGGTTCAAGGCCAGGAGTGTGCCCTCTTTACCGCCGGGAGTCACGACGACACGGTCGCCATCGACGAGGGGCGATTCACTATACTTCCAGCCCGACATCATTTTGCCGCCGAAATCATCGAGGAGATTCTTTTTCCATATCAATTCTCCGGAGGTGGCATTGAGACAGGCGATATCGGCATACTGGTTTAGAACAACGACATGATCACCATCGACAGTCGGGGTGCTGCGGGTGCCCGGGTAACTTCTGTGGCCTCCGGCTTTACCTATTTTGGTTTTCCATACCGGGCTTCCATCTGCCTCGCTGATAGCGAACGCATAACTGCCATCCTCAAGATCGCCGAGAGTAAAGATTTTCCCGTGGGTAATCGCCACACTTGAGTATCCCGCGCCAAGACCTGTGGTTTTCCACGCGAGCTTGGGACCTTCCGCAGGCCAGTCCTGAAGCAGGCCTTTTTCCGTGGAAATCCCGTCGCGATTGGTGCCTCGCCACTGTGGCCAGTCATTCGCGGGCAGGTGCCCGGCTGAAAACAATAAGATGATCAGGACGAATATCGCGGGGCACTTCATAGGGGAAGCTCACACCGGCTGCGTCATGATTCAAGAGAATTTCGAGACGCAACCAGTGGGGGCACCCGGCCCGGAAATCACCGGCATCCGGTTGTCAGTTTCGGACCAACACTTCGTAACGGTATTTCAGCTTCTTGATTTCACCGGGCTTGAGCTCGCTTCGCCAGGTCAATTGATTCCGTGCATTGATGTTATGAATCCCTTTTTCCAAAAGCAGCTGTTCAGGTTCCTCATCTCCACTGACAAATTTGCCGGAAAATTCCCGACGAATTCGCATCGTTACTTTGCTGTTTCGGTAGTTGGTGACCGTTAACTCACCAGCCACAGTTGTGCGATAATAATCCCTGCCGAAAAGGGTGGTTTCCTCCCTCGCGTTGAGCTCTTCCGTTTCAATATGTCGGGTCACGACGCTGAGCGCTTTGTTGATTTGCGCGGTAATTTCTTCGCCGGGATTGGTAAAGCGGGTTTGTTGCTGCCCTTGGAAATCTCCGTTTTTCACTATCATCGCCGCAGCGGTAGTCATCGGGAAATCAAAGGGATTTTTAAAGAGGATCGCATCCCAAGCTTCCGTGGCGTATTTCTCTGGAGAGCGCTGAATTTCGTATTCTTCAACCTGTTGTCCATCGGCGTCACGGGTATCCGGAACCTTCCAGTCAACGATCTGCTCGTAGTTCGACTCGGCCCGGGCGACTTCCATAGCTAAGACATCGCCTTTGGCCAGATCCTGCCTCCCCAGAGACTGGAAATGCAGATCGACGCTCCCGGAGCCCTGCTCTGCCGGCGGTTGCGGTTGATTATCGGGATTGAAGGTGCTTCCATGGCCGATCTGAGTATAGCCCGAATTCGAAAAGGCACTGCCGTTGTGACTGCTAGAGTTTTGAGCCATTTGGACCATCTGCTTGAAAAATTTGGTCCAGTTGGCTTCCGGCGCAAAAGGCGCATCGACCGACGCAAACTTTATACTGGGGAACCCGGAGATCACTCGAATCTCGGTATTGCTCAGGTCTGCCAATTCATTGCGAAGCACCGCTTTCTGGCGAATTTCCAATTTTGTCGGATCAGAGATGTCGAGACGATAACTGGGAACCCACGAGATGCCGCGCGTCAGGTATTCCACATTGGCTTCGGCTGGTTTGCCATCCGTAGATTTTATGACGAGCACCGTCTCCTCCGTAGTCGCTTCCGATTTGCTCTTGAAATAAATCTGTCTAATTTCGCCAGGGGTAATCGCCGTTATCGACCCGTCCCGCTTTTCTATATACACCATGGGCTTTTCGAGTTGCGGGATTTCCCGGTTTCCTCCTAACCAATATCGATTGAATTGATTAGAGGTGACCGAAGCGTAATTTCGCTCGAAATTCTCGTCTTTCGCTTCGGGAGGCATGATGACTTTTCCGATCAGGGGCGGCCTTGATTCCAGTGCCAGTTCGACCTGTTGCCCGGCTAGCGAACGGAGCAGTTCGCTCTGCTTGAATCCGGAGAAATCAGCCGGAACTTTTCGTTTTGTGATCCGGGAAATCAGAGGGCTATCACTTTGCACCCAATATGTGCCATTGACTGGCGTGGGAACGTCGGCCATAACCACTTCACCTGATTCCGGAATGTCGACTTTGGCCTGGATAGCCGCGAGTCCGTTCTTAAACAGGCTAACCCGATTGATGGTTGATTGTGCACTCGCCTGAGCCGTCCAACAGACCAGCAAGACGGCAGTAAATAGTTTTTCCATATCTGAGTTTAGGTACTTCAAATACAGTTGTCACGGTTTCTCTGTTCCGTGACGGTAATCAGGTACCCGAGGTCCGCCGGGGGAGGCGGAGCCGGGTGCTGCGGTTAATCAACCGCGTCTTCGATCTCGTCGAGAATCTTGAGGTGGCTCTCGATTCTGGGGATCAATTTGGTTTGATACATGGTCCGGCATTCGGCCGTGATACAGTCTCCCTCAAGAGCATCTTTGTAGTCCTCAAGTCCCTTTTTTTCGCCTTTCTCAAGAGATTCCACGGCCGATTCCTCGCCAAACAGATTGGCGGTTTTCTGGATCATTCCGGTAACAAAGCCCCAGGCACCGGAATCGGTATCCGGTTCACCTCCGAGGGAGCGGATATGGGCATCCAGCTCCGAGACCGATTGCTGATGGTCCCGCCAGATTCCGCGAAGTTCGTCCATTGCCGGGTTGTCTCCGTATTTTTCGATCACTTCCTGGTAGGTCTCCACGGCGGAGCGCTCTCCGCGAAGCATTTTATTACAGGTTTTGACACACGATTCATTTGTAGTACTCATACAGTTTCCCCTTTCGCTTGTTCCGTGCCACCCGCCTTTTGGGCGCTATCCCGCATTAAACCGTGTGTCTCCACCCGTCGGTTCGTGCAGGATGAAGTGAGTGATATGCATAACGCACTCTTTTCTATCGGGGCTCCCCGGTCTGGCGGGAATTGCAGCTATGATTGCTCGTTTCTCAGTCGTCGGCGGTACTTGAGCGAATAGTGGAAGAACGGGATTAGTAGTAAAGATGAAATCAACCACATTGGAAATCGAATTGAGAATATCCTCGAACCCGGTTGGGCAGCGGTGTTTGGGGTGGCGGGTATGATATCGAAATCGGGACGTGAGCCGAAAAGTAATCTGAAATGGGGCTGCGCCGTGTTGTTCCAGTTGCCCCAATAATCCCGGTGATAAAAATTGATCTTGCTGACGCCTCTCGTCTCCAGGTAGGTTATGACAAAGAGATCGCCTTCGGCAACGACGAAATCAGTCTGACGGTTGTTGTAGCAGGTCTGGATTTCGTAACTGGTTTGCGAGAACACCGTGTGAATCACGCACAAAGTCGGTATCAGGGGCGGGATTAGTAAAATTGCCAGATATGATTTCATGCGGTTTACGAAGCTGCCTCGATTGCGGTCCGAAAAAAGTCATCGTGACTTTCATAATGCCTATATTCTGATACGGCATGAGACAAATCGTTTTACTCATCATCCTAACTGCGGCGTTTGGGCAGGGGGAGGAGTCCAAAGATCCCCGGGCTGATGATTTTGAATTGGTGAAAAGGCTCCATTCCCGCGCGGTCGCGGCATCGAATGGCTCGGAACTGATCGATTACACGGCCAGTTATGAGATTGAAGGGAAGGAAACCGAGACTCATCAAATAGAGATGGTCGCGATCAAAGGTGGAACTTTTGTGATGGGCCGTTCCGACAAGACTCGTGAGGACGAGTCTCCGCCTCACAGAGTTAAAGTCTCGCCTTTCTGGATGGGGAAGTATGAGATCACCTGGGATTTATACGAACCATTCATGATAACCGGAACGGCGAGGCGGTCTGACGGAAGTCCGCTTAAAATTTCGTCGGATGACGGTGATGATGACATTGTGTCTAAACCCACGTCTCCTTATACGGAAATGAATTTCGGAATGGGCACTCAGGGCTTCCCGGCGATCAGTATGACGCAGCATGCCGCCAGTAAATTCTGCCAATGGCTCAGTGCTAAAACCGGTCACTTCTATCGGTTGCCCACCGAAGCGGAATGGGAGTATGCTTGCCGCGCTGGAACTACCGGTCCCTTCAGCTGCCCTACCGGCAAAATCCATGACTACGCGGTTTGTGAGCCAAATATCAATAATCCGCTCATGGTTGGTTACGCTCCGGTGGGGTCAAAAAATCCGAATCCCTGGGGGCTTTATGATATGCATGGAAATGTGATGGAGTGGTGTCTGGATCAATACAATTCTTTGACTTACCGGATGCGGCCTACAGGCCGCGATATCATAGTGGATCCTCTAATCCGGGCGAATCGCATCTATCCCCGCGTCGCTCGCGGAGGTTCCTGGTACGATGCCCCGCACGACTGCACTTCGACTGTTCGTTTTTATTCGGAACCCGATTGGAAAGTACAGGATCCACAGTTGCCCCAATCGATCTGGTATCACACCGATGCTTTCTGGCTCGGGTTTCGAGTGGTTCGCCCTTTCCATGTCCCATCCGCCGAAGAGATGGATAACTGCTGGAACAGCGCCCATCCCGACCGGGTTGTAAATGAGGCGTCCGAGGACGAATAGTGAATTCATCGGTATAATTGTTTCGGGTGTTGTTAGTTGGATCGTTTTTTGAGAGGTGGAATTTTCAAGACGTCTTGAATGTAGTTTTCCACATATTCGGGTAGACCTGAAGCTTGCGACATCAATTCGAAACGTTCGGCCAGCGCACCCGATTCATCACCTGCTAGATGAACAATACGCCACGTATTAAGAGGCGTTTCTTCCGTGCCGCTCACTCCGTGGACTACGTGAAAGAGCGGCTGCCCGGTTGAAGCGACAATTGGCTGCCCCGCATCATCTTCAACCTCGGGCAGGCCGATGAAAGTCACCTGCTGGCGTGAGTGGTTCAAATAGCAGGCTTCGATTACCGTGCCATAACTGCCGGGCTGTAGCCACAGGCGTTGCTCCGAGACCCGGGTGAATACTTCATGACCACTTTCCAGAATGCGGCGGCCCCAGCTGCGGGAGGTTCCTGCGCGGATCATGCCGGGAATGAAGAGGTCGGGGCGGGCCGCTTTCCTGACCTCCATTTCCCAAAGCTGGGTCCGGGTGAGGGTCAGTTTTTCGCCGCCTTCGTACTCATCCGCGAGGACCTGATTTACGTCCAACGGGTCAAACTCGATGCTGGTGTTATTCTGGTTGTGCCAGGCCGCAGCGAAAACAGCTTCGTGATTGTCTTGATTGATATACATCGCTTGTCTATTTACTGGTGAGGTCGATAAAGTCGGCCGGACTACCTTAAGAGAACAACGATGATCAACAGGATCGAGACAACTACACTGATGAGGGTCCGAAAAACATTGAGCCGGTTCCACTTTGGCTCAAACGCCTGGCGAGCTTCAGCGAGGTCGGAAGTATCCATTGAGGTAAGTTCCAGAGTCTGTAGTTTATTGTTGAGCGGGACGTTGCCTCGAAAAGTCGGTAGCTGAACTCCGATGATAAATAACACTGTCGCTGCGATGAGCAGGCCCCGGGGCCATTCCTCGAGTTGACCGTACCCCAAGGCGCAGGCTGCGAGCAGGCCGAGGATAGATCCTAACCAGACCACCACGAAAAGAGGGTGGCTGTGTTGAATGATCCGGTCGATTTCCTGGAAACCACGTAGGAATTCGCGGTCATCAAGCTGCCCAAGACCCGGCATAACCAGCAGGGCGAAGGTAAACAAAAGGCCGGTGACGAGAATGGTGGTAAGGGTGGCGAAGCTGAGTAGTCCGTTAAAGAAAATTTGTGTCGTCATAGTGATGTATAGAAAGAGGATTACACAAACGCACCCGCGAGGTGAGCTTTCTGGATGAAACTGCGAAAATCCCGTGGCGGGCGACCGAGAGCTTTCTGGACGCCGTCACCCAGGCTTGAGTTCCGACCGTCGAGGACTTCGTTGAAGAGATAGTCCACAAGCTGAACCATACCTTCTGGCAACTGAGCCTCCTTGAGCCCCTCGACAAACTCTTCCCGTGTCACATCGACGACGTTCAACTCGCGGCCGGTCACCTCGTGAAAGATCGCTGCGATGTCTCGAAAGGTGAGCAGTTCGGGGCCGGTCAACTGGTAGATCCTGCCTGCGTGACCGACGTCAGTAAGTGCGGCGGTCACGACGTCTGCAATATCATCGGCATCAACGTAGCCTTCACCGACGTGTGCATTCGGAACGGCGAGAGTTCCACTCATCAAAAGGTCGCGGAAGAATGATTCCGAGAAATTCTGATTGAACCAGCCACAGCGAACGATCGTCGCCGGAACACCGGAGTTGAGCGCGAGACGCTCGCAGAGCTGCGCCTCCTCTTCGCCCCGTCCCGAGAGGAGAACGATTCGCTCGACACCCTGCGCTTTGGCGATCGCTAGTAACGTGCGGATATGATCCGATGCGCCGGGCACCGAAAGATCCGGATGGTAGGTGACGTAGAGCGCCTTGACGCCTTTAAGAACCTCGTTCCAGTTTGCTTCGTCGTTCCAGTCGAAGCCGGGGTTACTGGAGCGGGAGGCGCTGCGGACCTCGTGTCCGAGTGCTTTGAGTCGGGCGATAACACGGCGACCGGTTTTTCCACTGCCTCCGATCACGAGGAAAGGTGTAGTGGTGGAATTATTGTTATCAGCGATTTGATTGATTTGGATTGTTTTCATCGCACTCAACATGATCGTTCTCTTTTCTTTTCGCTATGGCAGCGGCTCTAAGAGAATTGACCATTCGTCCAAAATGAGCGATTTTCGGCCCATGTCGGACCATGCCACGGCAAATTCCACTGCGGATGCCTTCCGGTCAGTTGACCCGCTTGGGGAGGCGCTCCATGCCTTGCGATTGAGCGGATCCTTTTTTTGCCGGTCGGAATTGAGGGCACCCTGGGGGATCGATTTTCCGGCGATGCCGGATAGTCTGATGTTTCACGTCGTGACCGAAGGTTCGGTTTGGATCACTTTCGCCAATGGCGAGCCTTTTCATCTGGAAACCGGTGATTTTGTGCTCGTTCCCCAGGGTAGAGGGCATGCGGTTGTCGATTGCCTCAAGACTCGACCCATCAATCTCTTTGAATACGAGCGCCCCCTGCTCAGTCCTCGTTATGAGTTGCTCGAAGTCGACGGTGGCGGTTCACCGGCGGGGCTGATCTGCGGCATCGGTTCGGTTAAAGATCCGGCCGCCCGGCGAATTCTGAGCCTGCTTCCGAAGATGATCCCAATGCAGGCGGCGACCCCGGGCAATGAATGGCTACGCGGATCGGTCCAGCTTATGATTGAGGAGGCGCGGAGCCTTGGCCCCGGTGGGGATGCGGTTATCACAAGGTTTTCGGATATTCTCGTCGTGCAGGCGATCCGCCATTGGCTCAATCATGACCCGCATGCCCAAAACGGCTGGTTGGGTGCGCTTCAGGATCCTCAAATTGGCCGCGCTCTGGCCCTCATCCATCGCGATCCGACTCATCCCTGGACAGTGGAATCTCTCGCCGGGGCGGTAGGTGTATCCCGCTCCGGCCTCGCGGCACGCTTCGCCGATCTCGTCGGAGAGACTCCGATCACCTACCTGCGGCAGTGGCGGTTCGAAGTGGCCCGCAACTGGCTGCGCGATACCGACCAGGCGCTTGCGGAGATTGCCGGGAAACTCGGTTATGAGAGCGAGGCGAGTTTTTCCCGTGCTTTTAAGAAGGCGACCGGGCGGACACCGGGGAGTGTAAGGCGGGAAGCAGGGGAGGAGACGTAAGTAGGATTATTCAGAATTTGAAGGTTTTTTGAACCTTCCTTATAGCTGAAGACCAAATTTCGACCATTTTCCCGGTCCTCAATCCCGGCTGGACTGACCTTTTGGCAAAATCCTTGTGAAAGATAATTCCTGTCAATTTGACAGCCTTCCTCCTTCAAGCGTAATTTTTGCTATGTCATTACGATATCGCCTGTTGGTCGCAATTCCGGAAAACGACCCTATCTCGTTCCCTCTCAGTGAAGATACTATAAAGGTCGGGCGAAACGAGGCGAATGACATTCAAATTCTGGTTAAGGAGATTTCCACCGCTCATTGCGAACTGAAAGCGACTGGCTCCGGTTATCAGATCATCGACTGCGGCTCGACGAATGGAACCAAAGTGAATGACCGCCCAGTGAGAGAGCCCGTCGAGTTGAACTCAAGGGATGTTATCCTTCTCGGAGAAACCGTGCCCACTTATTTTATCGCGGCGGAAGAAGGGGCAGATCTGGATTTGAAATCGGAAATTGCGGAAATTGAACAAGCGAGATCGATGCCGAAGGAGCCAACGGCGAAAAATCCTACTGTCCCCGGAGGAGTGAAAAAAGTTGGGCTACCCGGCAAGCTGCCTCTGGAAGCGGTTCCGGTGGCGGTTGCTCCCCCGTCTGAAGGCACCAATACCGATGCCGCAGCACAGACCCCGCCGCGTCCTGCGACGAAACTGGGAATGTCACCAGTCAAACCGGCTCCTCCAAGCGTTCCGCCCACTGTAATAAAAATTCCCATCGCTTCACCACCGGGAAAGAAACTGTCCGGTCCCGAACCTTCTGACGCATCACCGGCATCGTCTCCGGCATCCCCGCCGTCACCTTCAACAAAATTGCCGTCACCTGCATCGCCTCTGGCTTCAACGCCGCCCCCTTCGACAAAATCGCCGTCACCTGCATCGTCTCCGGCTTCACCGCCGCCACCTTCGACAAAATCGCCGTCACCTGCATCGTCTCCGGCTTCACCGCCGCCACCTTCGACGAAATTGCCGTCACCGGCAACGCCTCCGGCATCCCCGCCGCCGCCTTCGACAAAATTGCCGTCACCTGCAACGCCTCTGGCCTCCCCGCCGCCACTTTCGACAAAATTACCGTCACCTGCATCGCCTCCGCCCCCTTCGGAAAAATTTTCGTCCCCGGCTACCCCGCCGGAACCACCGACAGAGGCTCCGCCCACTCCGAAGGCACCTCCAATGAGTCCACCTCGGTCGGCTCCGGGAGGAATCGCTCTGATGCCTACCACCCCTCCACCGCCGCCTAAAAAACACCCCGAAATAGATCCCAAACCCGATAATCCTGATAAAGAGGAGTAAAGAATTATTTAAGGATCTTCCGGCTTTTCTTAAGTCACCTTTTTAGAGGTAGCTGAAGTTTGAAGATATCGGAACAAAGCAATGACAGCTACCCGGACGCTGGCGGGCGGCTCCGATTTTGATTTCGCTACCTCCGCTTTTTGATCTCAAAAGCTTCGCCGGCGAGTGCGGCTTTGGCTTGTTTTCCCCAGTAGGGAGTTGGGGTGTAGTCCCAGTCGCTGAGGAGGCAGGGGCTGGATTTCGGGTGGAAACACCAGGCGGTCCAGTGGTAGCGCTTCTCCTGCACAAGACCGAGAAAGTCGGGCACCCAGGTCGATGGGTCTTCGTGGCGCTCTTTTGGAATAAATGACATCGGTTCCTGAGTCGCTCCGCACTCGCCGATGAAAATAGGGTGCTTTTCGGCGACTTCGATAAATTTTCCGGTCCAGTCACTTTTCCACGGGTAGACATGGGTTGAGTAGATAATTCCGTTCCCTCTTCTGTCGTCGAGGGCAAAGCCGTTGAGTATTCCCGAGAGGTCATAGGACCAATCCAATCCCCCGGCGATGACGGGATTTTTTGCTCCGGTATCGCGAACCGCATCAATCAATGCCTGAATCCCGATCGATTCGAAGCCCTTGAGCGTTTCTTTATTCTCGGCGAGGGTATCATTATCTTTCTTCTTTTCGGTGCTGACAAAACCTCCGTCGCGCCAAATTTTCCAACTGACATCGTGGGGTTCGTTGAACAGTTCGAAGAGAACCGCGGGGTGATTTTTGTATCGTGATGCGAGGGTCTTCCAGAAATCCGCGTGGATGGCCTCCGGAGCGCGAAAGCGATGGAGATCCAGCACGATGTAGGCTCCTTTCGATCCGGCGAGATTGACAACATCATCGATCAATTGCCGATAGCCTGCTCCTCCATCTTTCTGGTAGGGGCCGGTGCCGTTCCAGAAATTTTCCCGGATACTGAGTCGGATCACATTCGCCTTCCAGTTATCGATCGCGATAGTCGTCGATTTCAGAATGTTATCTCCTGAGGCTGACCATTCGAGGCTGGGTATCGAGACGCCTTGAAGCCACACCACTTCGTCTTCAGCATTTTTAATCCGGTTGCCATCGACATGCAACATGGAGGGAAGATCTTCGGGGCGCGCCTCCGGGACCTGTGGTTTGACGAGCGCCGCGCGGCGGGCGACTTCTTCGAGGCGCTTCTTCTCTTTCAAATCGAGGTCGGCCAGAATGGGGGCTGGATCGGTTGGCGAAAGAATAAGGTCATCGAGGTCGTAGTGGCCGGATTTGGCCATAAACATAGCGGGCATCACTTCAATTTTTTTCGCTTTGTCAGGAATCAGGAAATCGTATTGCCGCTCGACCCATCCTTCAGTGGTCCCCTTGAAATTAGGAGTGGGGGCGCCCTTCAACTTTGTGCCGTCAGCGCTTTTGAAGTTGAGAATGATTCGTCCATCGTGCCAGTTTTCTTTTCCCCGCTCGAGTTGCGAGACACGGACCCGGAAGCTGAGTCGTAGAGCCCGGCTCGTATCCGGAATCGCGATCTCGCGAAAGACGGTGACCATTTTTTCAGGCCGGGCTTCAATTCGGAGAAAGTGGTTACGATCCTCCGCGACTCTCGCCGTACCATCCGGAGTTGGCCATCCGGTCGCTGCATTCTCAAAATCACCGTTCGAGAGGAGGTTGTCGGCGGTTCCGGCCCTCGCACAAAAGGCGGTGAGCAGTAACGGGACGATGATCGCGAGGCGGAGGTATGAGTTCATAAGATGATTCCGAGTTAAATTACCCAATTTAGAATCCAGCGGTCAATGGGATTCGGAGCGAAGCCGTAAAGGTTTTCGAATCAAGTCACGACGGTTTAATTGCGGGGGCATGTTGAGTTTTGTTCAACATAGCGCCGCAAATTCTTAGATCGTCAGCTTTCCCTAGAAAGATGATTCTTCTTGATTTGCGGCGCGATGTTGACGATTATTCAACATGGTGGCGCAAATTGATGCATTAGATTTTCCCAGGGGTGTCCCGTTTGATTATCAGTTGGCCATGGACCGGCTCAAAGGGTACTCCGCCCCACGCAATAAATTGAAGCAATTGTGTGAAAGTGGACAGGTGGTCAGGCTGAAGCGGGGGCTCTATGTTTGGTCTACTGGTGAGGAGGTGAATCCGCTGGTTCTCGCCGGGCTAGTCTACGGGCCGTCGTATGTGAGTCTGGAAACTGCGCTGGAGTATCATGGCTTGATCCCCGAGCGAACCGCAGAAGTCACCAGTATTTGCCTGGGGAAAGCATCGAGAAAGTTGAAGCGTTTTGAAACGCCGCTTGGGCGTTTCAGTTATCGACCAGTAAACGAACGTGCTTTTAGCTATGGCTTCCGATTAGAATCGGCGGATGGATTCAATTATCAATTAGCCGAACCGGAAAAGGCGGTGTGCGATCGTATTGCCCTCGTCCGTGGCTTGCAATCAGTGGATAAGGTTCGTTCGCTGGTGCTTGACGATTTGAGAATTGATCCTGAAGCCTTGAAAACTTTCAGGCTACCGATGGTCAACGAAATTGCCGCAAGATATCAACGACGTAACCTGAAGGCTTTCGCTCTCTGGCTGGCGCGGGAAATGGAGGGTGGAAAATGAACGCTGCCCTTAAAAGTTTAATTGATCGTTATGACCCGAAAACGAAAGACGACTGGGAAAACGCTCTTCGGGAAATCGTTCAGGAATTAGCTCTTCTCGGATTATACCGTTCGAAATTTTACGAACATGCGGCTTTCTATGGCGGGACGGCGCTCCGAATTTTCTATGGACTTCAGCGATTTTCTGAAGATATGGATTTTTCGCTGCTGCAGCCAAACGCTGATTTTGACCTGGCACCTCACCTGGAGGCTGTTCGGACGGAATTGGCGGCGTTCGACTTTGATTTCGAAGCGCAATACAAGCCGAAGGAGGTCAACACTGGAATCGAATCGGCATTCCTGAAGGGTGGAACCCGGGTAAATTTGTTGATCGTGGGAGCCCCGGAAAATTTGAGTAACAAGTTTGTAAGAGATCAAAAGCTCAAGATTAAGCTTGAGGTGGATGTCTCTCCGCCACCTGGAGCCGAGTATCGCGTGGAGACTCAACTGATTCCAATCCCTTTTCAGGTGAAACTCTTTTCTGAGCCCTGTTTGTTTGCGGGAAAGCTGCACGCGGTTCTGTGCCGGGCATGGGGTAACCGTGTCAAAGGAAGGGATTTTTACGATTTGATTTGGTATGCGGGGAGGGGGAGCCGCTGTCATCTTGGCCACTTGCAAAAACGCATGGAACAAACCGGTCACTGGGATACCAACCAGATCCTGACAGGGCAAATTCTTCGGGAGAAACTAAAGGAGCGGTTCGAATCAGTGGATTTTACTCAGGCAAAAGAAGATGTTTTGCCGTTTATCAAAGAATCCGCTGAGTTGGATCTATGGAGTAAAGAATTCTTTATCGGTATTGCCGATCGAATCCAATTCATCGAACAGTGATTCTCTGCCGCCCCATGTTTTTCGTGGTCCTTCTGATCTCCACGGTAAATCCCGAAACTACCGGACTTCGCCGTACTGTTGGAACGATTGCCAATCTTTAGCGTAGTCGGCATTGAGGAGCCAGGATGCTCCGGAGGTGTCGTCTTTGAACTCATCGGGGGTGCCTACTTTCAAGGTCTGGTAGCCTCCGGTTTTGGAATTCCAGTTTTGTCCGCGAAGACCGGATGCGGAGTCCAGCCCGGTTAATTGAACTGGACCTTTCGAGGGATCGGAATCGGCCGGGACACGGGCGGCAAAGCTGTGCTTGAGAAAGGAGAAAACCAGCGGCCAGGTTTTGCTGGTCGGACCATGGCCGGTGTGGGGCTCAACCGCAAAATTCCAGACGGCCTTGTGTTGTTTTCGCATCATCGGTACCACATCCAGATTGGTCTCAACTGACGGGCGGGCCAGAAAGGGATCATCCTCCCCGAAAATTACCAGTCCGGGAACTTTAGCGGCTTTCGGTTGGAAGACTTGAAAAGTTGTTCCCGGCCGCATCGAGATCCAGCCCCAGACCCGATCACTTTCTGCGGCGGTGAAGAGGGCAGAAAAGCCGGTCCCATTGGAGTGGCCGTAGAGAAAAAGCGGGGCATTGGGCAACTCGGGATGGCCGGTTTCGGTTCCGAGATCGCGCAGTTTGTCGAAGAGAAGGCTGCGAGGCCAGAAGCCGCGCTGCACGGGATTGCCGAGAAACCGGAATAGGGCGAGGTCCAGTTCTCGGGCGATTTTGCGGAGCTCGGGATCTTCGAAAAGACTTTTGCCTGAGCCGTGGGATGAAATTGCGACAAGTCCTTTTACGACCTTGGTTTCTCCGGGAATCCACAGGTCGTATTTGACTTCCTGATCTGGAGCTGCGCCGTTTTTTTCCACAAAATCGGTCCACTCCTGATCGCTGACCCGGAAGTCCCAGTTTCGAACCGCTTTTTTGCCCTCCGCCGGGGTGCCCCATTTGATCTCATCAAGCACGCTGTCCCAGTTACCACCCTTCGAGCTGCTAAATTTACTCCGCACCCAGTCGAGACTGTGGCTCATTGTGATTTGCTCCACTTTGGTGATTTCAATATCTTCGGCGGCGGGCGCCATTGACGAAGTCAAAAGAGCAAAAATGAGGGCGGACAAAATGTAGGTAAGAAGCAGTTGTTTCATGGAAAGCGGATTGTTTTGTGGTTTTGTGAATGTAGAGCGGCTGGTAGGTTGCGCACGGGCGCATCGGCGGTTTTCGTGCCCCACGAGCAATCATTTTTTTGCGGTAAGTTGTAACTGGAAGTTGCGGCGATCTCAGTTTAAGAGCTACGTCATGAATGTTTTCCGTCTATCACTGACTTGCCTGCTTTTGCTGTCTCACCCCGCGCTGCGGGGGGAAGATAAAGAAAAGACCATTCCGGATTTAGTCTGTTTCTGGGATTTTGATGAAGCTGAGGGGGAGGCCAGGGTATCGGAGGGGCAGAAACAGTATGCCTTGCAGGAAGTGAAGGGTCCGATTGCCCGGGTTGAGGGTTCGGCCCCGGGAAAATATGCGGCCCGGATCAAGGCGGGACAGTATTTCTCGATTCCTGACGGCAAATTTGAAGCGATCGATTTTCATGGTCCCGAGGCTCAAGTCTCGGTTGTCGCCTTGGTGCGTCGTCGGGCGGTTTCCTATTGGCAGGCGGTAGCCGGGATCTGGAACGAGACGAGGAAGCAGCGTCAATACTGTTTGTTTATCAGCGGGGGAACCCGCTCGGATGCCCGAACCATGAAACGCTTTCCGACAAAAGATGAGGTCCATGGCCATGTATCCAATGTCGGTGGACCCACGGAGGGGCACCGATATTGCATTACTTATAGTTCGAGTGGGACGAAGGTTCCGCAAGAAGAATGGACCCTCATCGCGATGACTTACGATGGCAGAGCGAGCCGGGCTTATGTGAATGGAAAGCTTGCCGCCGAAGAGGGGTACAATCCCTATCCATTGAAAGGTGGGCTTTTTAATGGTGATGGCGATTTTACGGTGGGTGCCGTTGATCGGGGTGGAGAGATTGGAAACTACTTTAATGGTGAGATTGATGAACTGTCGATCTACTCGCGGGCGTTGACCGATAAGGAAATGCTGAAGCTGGCGGCGAAGGTAGAGAAATAGGGGCGGGACCGCCCGGTGGAAAGCGGGAGCGGCGTTCTTAGTGGATGCTTAGGTCGCAACCTTCCTTTGGAGGTTTTCGCGGGGTTGTGGGCTTCCGCATTGGGAGCGTCCAAAGAGACTGTGTGATAATTGTTTCATCTATCCAGATCTGCGCTCATCTGTGGATATCCGTGGCCATCTGTGTTGAAAACTTCAGAGCTATTGAAACATTTATCACAGATTGCCCACAGATTCCGCTTCGCTGCCACAGATTTTCACAGATCCATTAGGCGTCTTTGAATTTTTACACAGTCTTCAAAGGACGTTGCTACGGAGGAAACGCGTGGCGTCCAACGCGAATGTAAAAGAATGGACGCGAATGACGCGAATCTTGAGTCCGGAGGAGTTTTTATACAGTTTCCAAAGGACGTTGCTACGGGAAAGATACTGAGAGATTCACGGATAGAGGGGCAAGGCGGAAACTAAGCCAATATCTCTACCGCTTCCCTTTGAGAGCGGCATCGACCTCTTTTACGTAGAGTTTTTGACGCTCTTCGGTGCTCATGCCGGAATTTCTCAGATCGGAGAATTTTTTAATGATGACTTCCCGCTGTTTGTTAGTCAGTTTAGAAAGTTTGGTCACTAACTCAGGTGGCGGCGGTCCGCGGAATCCATCGCCGCGAAACCCTTCCCGATAGTTTGCGGCGGTTTCTGACAAGCTCCGGGTTGGACGACCCGAACTGCTGCGTCGCTGACTTTCCGGTTTTTTCCGCATCGCCTGAAGTTGGTCCTTTTCATAACGAACCGATACGACTTCACCTCCTGTGATAAGGATTTGAGCGGTCAATGATTCCAGATCCGCTTCGTTACCTTTGATTTCGACGAGGCGCCATCCGTTGGCATTGACGTTATTTGAGACGACGTGAATTTCTTTTGATTCGATATCGAAAAGGGTGGCCAGCAAATCCTCTTCCATCCGGGCAATGCCGGTTAGGATCAGAGATTTTGAAAGGTTGAGTGAGCGTCGGAACGGAGAGTTGACCTTCAGCGCCGAGAAATTTTCCTCGGTAACTGGCTGGAGAACGCCCGTTGCGCCCACGACCGGCGGTGCCTCGTCACTCCTGAGGAACTGGAGCGGAAGGCCGACGCAGGCGAGCGAGATGATGACCGCCTGAACCGGCTTTCGAATCGAGGTGATGCAACTGGAATTGAAACTTCTCAAAGTGGATGCCTCAAGATACATCCGGGATGAAATTTTGCGAGGACGAGGTCGCTTTGAGGCTGATCAGCGATCAACAAACTCTTTGCGGGACACTTTGCCATCGCCGTCCTTGTCGAGTCGCTTGAAGCGTTCCTCGAGTTTTTCGCCGCCAGCTTGTCCAGTCTGGTATTCTTCGAACGTGAGGTATTCGTCTTTATCGAGATCCCATCTTGTGAAAGGGCGGTTAAAATCGTTTTTTTTCGGCTTTTTATGAGTCACCGGTCGCGGGGTGGTGTCCGTGACGCTGAGGGCGGATTTGCTGTAGCTCTTTTTGTCCGATTTCTGCACTTCCGGGTAGCTGCGGAGGAAGCGGTTTTCGTCAATTAAATTGATGTAGTAGTGAGTGGTGTTTTTCGGGAGGAGGGCGGTTACGGTCCGATCGCTATTGACGGTAGCCGGTTTTTTAAACCATTCCTCGTAGCGGGCCCCTCCATTTAAACTGTAGATCAAATCGGCGTGGATAACTTTGGCGCCGCGATCCTCATAGGTAAATGTCACTGTGTTGCCCTCCTTTTTATGCGATGTAACCACACAGGTTTTGTCTTTGCCGGGGAGGTCACCGGTGGTATTCGGGTTATAGTAGGGCAGGCTTGCATCCATTTCGGTGAGATTGTCGGTGAGTTGTTGGTTCAGCTCTGATGCGACCTCCGGTTTTTCCTCGATCAGGTTTTTCGCCTCTTCGATATCGACGCGCTGCGAAGACGCATCATAGAGATGGAAAAGCTCTAAAGGTGCTTCGGCGGGATTGTTGACGTGATTGTAGTTTTTGACCAATTTGTATTCAGCGTTTCGAATCGTGCTTTCAAGCGCACCGCCATGGGGAAAATGCCACATCATCGTTTTGCGCACTGAGCCATCTGGGTTTTTAACCAGGTCCGCGTTGGTCGGATCGGTTTTTAAGAGTGGCAGTAGATCGCATCCGTCGAGATTTTTATCGCTCGGGAATGGAGTGCCGGTCATCGAAAGAATCGTGGGATAAAAGTCGAGACCGTTTGCCATGACATTGGTTTGAATTTCTTGAGGGATGCCGGGGCCGGCGATCAGTAGAGGAACCCGGGTTCCGCCTTCCATTGCGGAAATTTTGCCCCGCGCCAGAGGTTCGTTATCGGTATAACGTTCTTTGGGGCCACCTTCCATTCCTCCGTTGTCGGAAGTGAAGATGACGTAGGTATTTTCGCTCAATTTGTGGCCTGGCCACCTGGGATCCTCGGTTTCATCAAGGTAGTCAAAAACCATTCCGATATAATAATCCAGCTCCTCGACCATCGCGCAGTAGAACGGATTGAGTTGACCCGGAGTGTCCTTTGTCGGCGTTTTTGCCGGATCGATTCCAAGACGTTTGGCGTATTTCTCGAGTCGCTCTTTGGAGCGGGTGTGGATCGGGGCATGGACCAGCCAGGTGGCATAGTAGAGAAAGAAGGGCTTGTCTTTATTTTCCCGCAGGAAGTCCAGAGCGTCTTCATTGGTCTGGTGATAGGGATAGCCGTTTTCGTCGAGGCGGAAGGGATCATCCGCTTTATCGGTGGCGAAGCCTTTCAATCGGTCCGTCATACCGCTACGCGAACCCCGGGTGGAGCGGGTGAAGTCAAACCCCACATCTTTGGGTTGTGGAAAGGCATTGTGGTCAATCGCGATGTGCCATTTTCCGGAGTGACCGGTGACGTAGCCGTTTTGTGAGAGGGCTTTTGCGATGGTGAATTCATCCTCCGGCATCCGACCGCTGTACCAGGGATCCATCATCAAAGAATGTTTGTTATGCGGGGCAGGTGGAGCGCCGCCGACTACATGGGTTTTCTGCGCCCGGGCGGGGTGATTTCCGCTGAGGATGGCGCAGCGGGACGGTGCACAGGTCGGTGCCGGGGAGTAACCCTGCCAGAACATGACTCCTTTTTTAGCAAAGGCATCGATGTTCGGGGTTTCCATCGGCGAGGGCTCGTCGATGTCGTAGCATTTCACGTCCTGCCAGCCGAGGTCGTCTGTCAGAATCAGAACCACATTCGGTTTCTCCGGCCTTTCATTCGCTAATGAAAATGAAACGGAAAGAGTAAAGGCAATTCCTGCTAAAAGTATAGATTTGAGAGGATTCATCGATTTAGCGAGTCTCAGGGAAGTGGTCGATCTCTATTTGAAGGAGAGGGTCAAACTTTCAATGATGGGTTTGGATTTATTCTCAGTGGTATCGGTTACCTTCAGCTCGATTTGAAACCCGAAACCTTTGGGGAGTTCGGAGATATCCAACTGAGCCGGGGTGGTTTTGATCTGTTTTGAAAAACCGGGAATGTAATCGTAGCTTTCCTTCAGCTCGTTCCATTCGGTCCATTGGTCGATTTTTTTGTCGTTATCGGTATCGACGCCAACCCGTGCCGATACGGTTTCGACCCAGGGACCGGGACTGGTGTAATCGGTCTTCTGCTGGGTGGCGAGATAGAACTGACCTTCAGCAAAAGCGATATCGGGATCGGGGTGTCCATTGCCGATGTGGTCGCACCATGTAAACTGCTGATCGATCGATGGCGAGGTGAACCAGCCAACGCTCATCTGGTGGCCGCCTGCCGGATCGTAATCGCCGAAGAGGTAATATTGCCCGCCGACACAGATCGCCGCCCAGTCGCCGTATGCTTCCTGCTCCGGTTCGTGGACTTCGTATTCGGCGACGCTGGTTTTGTAGTTCGCGGGGTCTTCTTTTGCCCAGTGAGGATGATTGTATGTTTTGATTTTTCCGGTCGGCTTGGTTCGGTTGTCGACTGCGGGCGCTTTAAATTCAAAGCCTTCGATCCCGTTCGGGCTCACGGCGTGACCGGCGAGCGGCGAATCCCAGGAGCGTTTATTGGCGCTGATCGGACTCCAGTCTTCGATGATGACATGCATGTTACCATCGAGATCGCGGATAAAGCCGGCGTCTGAACCGTGGGAGGGATCTTTCACCGCGAGCCCTTTGTTTTCACCGGGTTCGCCATCGGTGAGGTCGGAGTCGACATAGACGTGGGGATCCTGGTCGTTGGGAAAATCATAATAGATTAGCGCTTTGCCATCGACCATTTCGGCGCTGGTAACCCATTTGGAAAAGCCTTCGGTGACGGGACCGTGGTGGACCCAGTTTTTCATGTCGCGACTCTGCCAGGCGTGGTAGCCGCCTTTGCCTGGCTTCAAACCACCGGGCGAATCGAATTGATTGGGGTGCCGCGTCGTTTTTAAAGGGATATCAAAACCTTCAAGGGTGGCATCCTCCGCGATGAAAGCGGGTTCCTGCTGAGGCTTTGCGGTTTCATTTTTGCCTTTTCTGCCCTTCTTCCCTTTTGATTGGAATTTGCCGTAGCGTCCAAACATCCAGTAATTGTCGGGGCCCATCGTCAGCATAACCGGAGCGTCCTGAAGGTTGTCGGGCCCGATGTTATCAATTGGATTCCAGTTCTGCCAGATAGCAGATTGCTTTATGGTGAGCTTGGCAGCGGAGCGTTTGCTGTCAAAGGATTGCAGTTTGGTTTTGAGAGTGCCCTCTTTCCCGGTAGGGGAGGCGGCACCGTTTTTCACAGCCATTCCATCGACCGATTCGATCGCCGCTTTCCACTCGGCATCTGTGTCGATTGACAACGGTTCCTCCGCAAGGGCTGTCAGGCCGATGATGATCGGCAGAAGGGTGGTAAGGTATTGAATGAGGCTTATTTTCATGATTCAGGTTTCAGGAACTGTTTGAACGGGCTTTCCCGTCTTTTTCATAGGGGGGACTCCCCAAATGAAGGAAATGCCCGGCTTTTATATCAGTATTTTTCAGTAAAGCAAAAGGGGGATTCATTGATCGACCCACTCCAGTTTGGAAACGAGGTCACGATTGGCGGGATCTCGAAAATCCAGTGTCGTCTTTGTCGAGCCATCGTAGATCGCGATGGTGAAAGTGCTGATGTTTGACCAGTCTTCCATTTGACTTTTCTCCCTGTCTTTAAAATCGGATGCCGAAATGAGCAGCGTTTTGTTCGTGCTGATTTCCGGAATGTCCCGGGTAAATGAGTAGTCGGCCGGTTTTTCGTGAACACCGGTGATATATTTATTTTTACCGATCCGAAACCGGAAACTAAGACCTTTGCGGAGGGGATTGAGCGTGACTTTCAGTTTGGCTTGCGGAGCTGGAACTGCGGCGCGGGGATCGCGAAATTTATAAGTGGTCATTCCTCCTCTTGAGCTAAAGCCCCAGTCGCGGAATCCGTCAGCTTTAATGTCGGAGAACACCGATACCGGTATAGCTTCAGAATGGAGTGACTCCGTGTCGATCGATTCGGGCAGATAGACGGCTTCGTCCGAGGTGATGGAAAAATGGGAAGCGGTGCCTTCAAACGCTTCCATGGGGGATTCCAGAGGGTAGGAGCAATTGGCGAATGCAAAGAGGGGGAGATTCTGCAGGACGGGAAGGGTCGCTGTCCAGGTGCCATCCTCTTCGACAGATTTGGCAGTGATCCAGAATCGGGATTTCGGATTGGGGTCGTGACTGTAGTAAATGTCTACGGCTGAAACGTTTCCCGGCTTTTGATCCGGCGTCACGGCGAAGACCGCCGTCCCGTCTTCAGCGCTCACGGCAAATTCCGGATCGGCGGTTTTTGGGATTTCGATTGGCTTTTCTTTTAGAAACTTATCGAACCACAGATTCATCATAATCCATTGATCCGGGCCCAGTCCGTGACTTAGGTGCATATTTTGGCTGACACGCCAGTCGTCGTGGGGGAGGGCCTCCATGCAGGTATAGATATTTTCAAAAGTTGAGTGGAAATCATCACTTGCACTCAGTAGCAAAACCGGACAGTTCACATGTGGGTAGTAGGCAAGTGACTCCATCGTATTGGTGAATAACTCGGTGTGATCGTAAAAGCGTCGTCCGGTTCCCGGCAGGCCGGGGAAATCTGTAGTGGTGCGGCTGGCACCTCCAACCATCGGGACGACGGCTTTGAGCCGGGGATCGATTGCGACGAAGGAAGTGATATTTCCCCCCATCGAAAAGCCGGTAAAGCCGAGCCGTTTTGGATCTACCTCCGGCTGGTTTTCCAGAAAAGTAATCGCCCGGCGCCCTGCGTAGGCGAGCATAAACCAGTTGCCGTTTCGGGGGCTGACGACGGGATCAATGGTGTGCTCGTCGGGGCGGAAATCCAGTTTGGTGTGTTCTCTCAGTGCTCCCGGGTAGAAGCGCGGGCCCTGGCTGGGGTCGATCGCTCCCCAGTCCGTGTTCTTTTCGATACCGGGAACGATCTCCCTTCCGCCCCAGTTGATGTCGACCATGGCGTAACCGTTTTTCGCGAAATATTTGCCGTGAACGAGTTCGGCCCGTTGCCCACCTCCGTGAGACCAGACGACAGCCGGCAGGTCTTTCTGCCCCTCCGGGAAAGTATAGAAAGCAGCGATTCGGGAATCTTTCCCTTTGAAGGTGCCGACTTTGAAAATCACATACCGGCAAACCACGCCGTCCTCGGTCCATTCTTTGACCACCTCCGTTTCGAGAGGGTCCTTTCGAGTATCGACATCTTTCCAAAGATCGAGGACATTCCGGGGCACATTGGATTCCTCATAAGGCGATAAAGAGTCCTCAGCCTGTGAAGCTGAAAAACTCAATGCAAAAAGGAGACCTGCGAGATGCGTGAATTTCATCAAATAATCGGAGTGTACCCTGTACAATGCCGGAGTGTAAAGGGTACAGTTCGGTGAAAACCTATTCAGGATTGGTGCGAAGCTGAGTGTTCAATCACATGCCCATGATTTCCCGGCAGATGCCGCACTGCAAGAAGGCAAAAGTTGCCGGTTTTAGTAAGGATATCTGTAAATTCACTGGCGGAATGAATTATGTTTGAATTAGGAATTCCATAGTCGGCGAATGCGGCATTTTGTCGCGCGGTCGGAATGGAAAATTCAGGAGGTGGAGCCGCGCTTTGGTGGAGCCCGGTTTGCTCTCGATATCTATATATTTCGGATTTATAAGTCGCTCAAATCCAAATATCGCTGACGAACGACCTGCGATCGCAGCTCATCCATTTTGCTATAAAAAGTCCATTTCGGCATCTATTGGGCGACAAGTATACAAAAATCACGAAAAATCGCCTTTTTATTACATATAATATGGTTTGTGGACTTGCTTTACTGAATTATTGCTTGAAGGATAAATTCAGCAAGTGTGAGATTTATAATGGTTTCAGAATCTAGAAGTAATGGCGAAAACAACCCGGCAGCAAGTTGCGGGAATGTTTCGCCGATTCTCTCAACGGGTGAACCGTTTTTTCTGATAGTAAACTTATATATATTTTCAATTGAGTGGGTCGCTGTTTTCGTGGCCCGATTCATCCGCCCATTCACGGGTTGGATCGCTACTATTTTCATCACCGACTATCCTTCTGGTTCACCGAAATTTTGCCGTTTGATGGGTGCTGTTCGGTCCCCTCTATCCCGGTTGAGGACATCGTTCCGATTATCTTTTGAAAATTTCGGTGCCTCGCGTCGCGACACGAATTTGGCTCAGGCCTCGCCCCCTGTTCAGCTAAACACACTCTCTGCTTTCTTTTTGCCATATGAAAAAACCAAAGTCTTCTCATTCTTCAGCGTCTGAGTCAGATCCCCCGAAGTCTCCCGGTCCCGGAAGTCGATTCCAATCATGGTTGGGACGTATTTTAGGTTCTGAGACCACCGAAGACCGGAATCGCTATCAAACGCTGGAACCGCGTTTGCTGTATTCCGCTTCGCCGTTTGAAGGAGAGGCTCTGCCCGCTGATCCCGGGCCGCAGGTAGTTCATTCCGCGCCGGTGGATGCGGCTCCCCCTGCGGAAGGTGGCGATGGGGTTTCCGGTCCCGCACCGGTAACTCAGGAGACACCTCCTACCGATGTAGAATTGGCAATTGCGAGTTGGGAAGAAATGCAGGGGAGTCAGCCTGTCGATATCAATTCCGCAGCGGAAGCGATTGAGGCCGCGGACGCGTTACCGGAATCCGATTCTATATTCTTTACCGGAGATGTGAACCTTTCCAGCTTCATCGACGGAAATGACTCTCCTTTTGAGATGGAGTTGATCGGGAGCGATGCTACCGATGATTTTCTCCGCATCGATCTCGACTCGATTTCGGTGCCGTTTGCGTTGACCTATCGAGGCGGAGAAGGCGGCTATGATTCGCTCCAAATTACAGGCGTGGGTGTCGGTGGTTATACCCCGGGTGCAAAATTTGGTGATGGCGTGATCTCTATCGGGAGCAGCCGTATTGAGTTTTTCGGCTTGGAGCCGGTCCTCATTGATGGCGCTTTTGGTAGTTCAAACAGTTTTACGTTCACCACCCCGGGTGGATCGGATGACTTAATTATTGATAGTCCTGCCGATGGGCAGAATCGGATTAAAGGGACCAGTGGCGGAGTCGGCTTTGAAGAGATCATCTTCACTAACATTCAGGATTTGGTAATCGATGCCGCAACCAATGATTCAGTCGGAGATGATTCCGATACGATCACAATCGAGGCGCCCCTGACGGCGACCGGCCTTCAAAATTTGACGATTAGCACCGGAGCAGGAAATGATTCCCTGTTCTTAAACACGAGTGACCTTTCTCTACCGGTTTCCGGCGGGAGTTTTATATTCGACGGTGGAGAAGGTAGCGATTGGATCGAAGGTGCCGATGTCGATACCACCTGGGTGGTGACCGGCCAAAACGCAGGTTCCGTGTACGGGATGGCATTTCGTAACGTAGAGAATCTCCAGGGCAAGGCTGATAACGAAGACCGGTTTGTATTTGAAGCAGGAGCATCTCTGACAGGCGGGATTCACGGTGGTGATCGGGGATTTGATACTCTGGAGATGCTGGAAACGGACTTCAGCCGTGCTGTGTTCACTGCGGAAGGCCCGGATTCCGGTTGGGTCGATCTGGATGACGTGTCCCTGCGCTATCAGGGGCTGGAGCCGATAGTTGTAAACGCGGGGTCTGCTGATGAGATTGTTTTCAACCTCACGGCTAATGATGATATCGCGAATCTAAGAGCGGGAAGCTCCGCCGGATCGCTGACACTGGAAAGTACCAATGCGACCTTTGAATTGACCCACTTTGCGGCACCGGCAACTTCGCTGGTGATTAATGCCGGAGACGGTGATGATGAAATTACAGTAGCTGGCGATATAGATTTGACTTTGACGGGTCAATTCATGCTGGAAGCTGAGTCAATCACTGTCGCTGCCGGGGCAACCGTGACCGCCGGTGAAATCAGATTGAACGCAACGGCGCAGGACGCCTCGACCATGATCGCTTTGGCGACCGGAACCCGGGAAGCGTCAATCGATATACAGGGAACCCTCGTAGCGACGACCGGAGATCTCCGGATCAAGTCGGAAGTAGAGAGAACGATTTCGGTATTAAATCCATTGGTAGCCATTGTGACCGGTGGCTCGACGGCCGGCGTTTCGATCGCTAACAGTGCAACGCTGACTGCGGCTGCCGGTGTGGTATCCATTCATGCCGAGACTAGAGGAAACGTTCAGGCTGGCTCTTTCGTCGGAGTGACAGTCAACTATGATGAGTCAGCGACAGTTGATGTTGGAACCGCGACAATCTCGGGTAGTTCGCTGGATGTGCTTGCCCGGACGAGCACTCAATACACCGCCAGGGGCAGGGCGGCGGTCAATAATGTCGATGGGGTAACCACTGCGGTAGTCGGCGGGGCAGATCTCGACTTTTCGGGTAATGTTACGATAGCGGCAGAAGACTCAGCGACGCTCAGTGCTCAGACTCCGGACGGATTCTTTTCCGGTGGAGTTCCCGCGGGTCTGGCGATCAACGATTTGGACAGGTCGGTAGAGGCGTCTCTTTCCGGAGCTGATCTCGATATCACAGGAGACGGTAATGTGACCGTTGATGCGAAGAAGACGGGGCGACTTCTCTCAAAGATTGGAGTGTCGAACCTGATCGATCTGGGCGGGAACAATTACGGCGACATCAATATGGGCGGTTTGATGTCGGTGAACGTGATGGGCGGCACCGTGAAATCGTTCGTCGAAGACTCGACCGTTAATGTGCAGACTGGCGGGCTTTCGATCACCGCTGCCGACAAGATGGGGATGGATGCCACTTCCGATTTGGGAATATCCAGTAGTTCGGTTGATTTTGGCCAGGGCGGAGCTCCGGCTTTCGGATTTACCGTCTCCGCCAATGCCGTGGGATATGATCTGGGAGATATACCAAGTCTAACCTTCGGTGCTCTGCTCGGCACGGGATTCGGTACGGTAAACTCCTCAGAGGTTCAGGCCTATTTGGAGGATTCTATCGTGGTAGTAGGTGGTGATGTGCTCGTTCAGGCGGATAGTGGAACCCTGCTTAATTCGACGGTGAGTAATACGGTGACTCCGGGGTATGCTAATTCTGCAAAAGGGGATATCGGAGGTATTACTGAAGCCGAGGCGACCGACGCCCTTGAGATGATTCGGATCGCTGATGCGGTATATAAAGCCGAAGGTTATCTGGACGGTGGTGGGGCTCTTGCTGACAGTCCGGCCGGGTATGTTCGGATAAAAGCCTCGGATGTGCCGGATCTGACCCTGGAGGATGCCGATAGCGGATTCGCTGCCGGTCTGTTTCAGAAGACCGATGGATCCGGAGAGATTGTTCTGGCGTTCCGGGGTAGTGAAGTGGTTGCAAACGATTGGATTACCAATACATCGCAGGGCGCGGGAATGTTGCCGGAGCAACATCAATTTGCTTTGGACCTGGCTGAGTCGGTCCTGGCGAAGTATGGAGATGACCTGGTTCACATCACCGGCCACAGTCTGGGTGGGGGACTTGCTACTGCGGCATCGCTGAAAACCGGAGTGGAGGCCACGGTGTTTAATGCCGCAGGACTTAGTTTCGGAGTTCTGGATAATATCGGCGTTGCCACTGTTGAAGCAAATCAGGATAAAGTAACGACGATCAATATCACCGGGGAATTTCTCTCGGACCTCGATGGAGCCCGGGACCGGAACACTTTCGGCGCAGTGCAACAGGGAGATGTGATTTGGATCCCACCGACTAATCCTCTTTATGATCCGCTGACGCGTCACCTTGGGGGGACTATTATTGAAGCACTCGAACAGATCGTAGCCGATGGTGGGATGCCCGTTACCGCTTCAAAAATTTTGGTAGACTACTTTGTTCCACCCTCTGGATCAGCGGCTAATGTCAGTGCCGGTGCGATTGCCACCAACGTCGTGAATGCCGGTGCCAAAGCCTGGATTCTCGATAGCACTGGCGCTTCCGCCGACCGGTTGACTGCGGGGGGCTCTGTCACCGTAACGGCGGATGATCGGATCGAGACTCATGCCAATGTCAAAGTAACCAGTACCGCAAGCAATTCAGCGGATGACGGCGGTAAAATCCTGTTTGATGAAATGGGCCGTTCCGTTCTGGCCGACTTTTCTCAAGGAGACGGAGAGCGTTTGGTTACTTTTGGGGATACCGTAGTGGTACCAAACGCGGAGCATGATGTTAAGGCGAGCGTGGGTGAGTATGAGGTTTCAAAAGGAACCCGGGTTCTGATTGATGATCCCGCTTTCTCCGATCGCCTCGGTAAGGTTGGGGCGATCTATGAATATATCGGAGTAGGTGACTCGATTGATTTATCTACCGAGGATTTTACCCGGCAGGGATCCTGGCAATTGGTCGACACCAGGGACTCCAGTATCTATCAGTTTATGGGTACCGATGAAACCCGTGATCTGAGGGTTCAGGACTATAGCGATACCGATTTCTGGATGTTGCTTCCGGCCGAGAACCTGTTTGCCCTCTTCGAGGATGTGACGGCTGATGAAACGGATCTACCGAAGGCCAGCTCCAATGCGCTGGGTGCGGTTGCAGTTCGTAATGATATCATAGGTGGGGCTACCGCTTTCATCCAGAATATGGATGTGCGGGGAGGCTCCATCACAGTGAAGGCCAGTGAGAAGGCCCTGATGGTCGCCAAAACGGATGTGACAGCGACCCTGGAGCAGGAATCAAAAGACGCTCTGGATGATAATGCGACCGGAGGTTCCACTCTGGCTGCCGGTGGGGTGATTGCGACCAACTCTATGCAGAGTGGCGCCGATGCCTATGTATTAGGAGGTAGTGTCGAAGCGACCGGAAATATTCTGGTTGATGCCGAAAACGCTTCGCGGATGGAGGCATTGACTCAGAGTGCCGTTTCCGGCGGCGGCACCAGTGCCGGTGTCGTTCTGGCATTCAATACCGTTGGTTATGAATCTGCTAATATCTTTTCTCAGACGGTTGATGTCCTAATCGGGTCAAATTTGGTTGAGTCCAACCCATCGGATGCGTCGGCCAGCTTGATGGACACCGCGATCCGCTCCGGGGGCGGAGTGACGGTTAACTCGAATAACAGTGCGGCGATCGAAGCAACCCTGACTAATTTGACGACCAGCGTCGGTGAGTCGGATTCTATAGCGGCGTCAGCCATGGTGGCGACCAACCTGGTCAGCTCGGGTGCGAATTCGTCGATTAATTTCACGACCCCTTACGGACAATTGGAAGTCGGCGGGGATGTCATTGTCAGCGCGGTTGATGAAGCATTTCTCGAGGCGAACACGACGCTCGAGGCCACCGCCACGTTCCTCGCTCAGGAGGAAGAGCCTGATCCCCTGGCTGAGATTGCGGGGATTATTGTCGATAGTTATTCCTATACCACCAATAGTGGAACGATTCCGGTCCTTATCCCTGGAACCGGTGTACTCGTGGCCAGTGACTACGATCCTCTCAAGGGTGCGCCCGGTAAAATCTATCGCTTTATTGGTCTTAGCGGCTCTCTTACCAATGTCGACTTAGGTTCCGAGGATTTTGCGGCTGACCCGCTACGTTGGGATCTTCAGACGATTGATAATGCGATTGCGACTGAAATTATCGATCTATTCCGGGATCAGGAAGATCCTGACGAGCCTACTACCTCAGCGACAGCCGTAGGTGGATTAATCGTTCGGAATGATGTCACAGCTGGGGCTTCGGCAACGGTAAATCATGTCGAAGCTGATGTCGGTAATCTTTTGGTCAGCGCAAAAGAGGATAGTACCCTGATTGCAAATACCAGTGGAATCGTTGCGGTCGAGGACGGTGCAACGGCAGGTAGCACTGCGGTTAACGGTGTTATTGTCACCAACCAGCTTCAAGGCGGTGGCGATGCCAGAGTTACGTCCAGCCGGGTTACGACTACCGTTGACGGTCTGACCGTCGATGCTGCCAATGCAGCAAAAATGGATGCGACCAACACCATGGAGGCCACTTCCGACGGAACCACGGTGGGAGTGATGCTCGCATTCAACACCCTGGGTTACGACTCAAAGGATATTTTCAGCGCTACCATCGATACGCTTCTCTCTGCCAATATTAATGACGGTAAAGGCTCTAAAGCAACCGCATCACTGATCGATGTGGAGATCGATGCTTCAGGGGATGTGGTCGTGAATTCATCGAATGAAATTGTGTTCAATGCAACCTTAAGTAATGCGACAACTGGTGGGGGAACCTCGGCCGGCATCGTGTTGTCGAGTAACATGGTAAAAGGCGGCGCTGAGAGTTTTATCGGGACGACCGCGGGAACTTTATCTATCACGACGACGGGCGACATCAAAGTAACGGCTACGGATTCCGCCTCTGTCTTCGCCAACACCAAATTAGTGAGTGATGCCCTGGTCGAAGGGGACACCGCTGACGACGGCGTGGATCCGCTGACCGGATTGGTTCGTGCCCTCGACTTTGATTACCGGAGCACAGATGGACGGCTCGCCGTTGAATTTGGAACAACAGTAACGGTGGTCGAAGGTCATGAGGCGGGTGGGGATGCTGGCGAAGTTTTCCGCTACATCTCTACCGACGCTGATGAAATCAGTCTTCAGGCGACCGATTTTACCGATACTGATTTATGGGAGTTAGTGGCGGCTCCATCCGGAGAGTCTGATTACTTGAGCTCCGCCGGTGGAGTGCCGGTCCGTTATGGAATGGCGGTCCGGGTTGATGAAGACCATGAGGCCGGCGGTGAACCGGGCGAAAGTTATCGCTATCTCGGCGAAACGGAACCTGTAGTGGTCGATCTGGCATCTACCGATTTTTCAGATCTGGATTTCTGGAAGCCGGTAACCACGTCAGCCGTGGTGGGAGCTCTTTCGAGTCTATTGCGTGAGAAAACTGAAGAGGAGGAAACCGGTAATCCTCCGGAGGCGGAAACATCGACTTCGGTTGGTATGCTGGTCGTGCGAAATGATGCAGTCAGCGGTGCTACGGCTCGTATCGAAGACATCGATCTGGAGGCAGAAAACGTTTCAGTGACGGCTTCCGAGGAAATGACCTTCCGCGCCGAAACCGACAGTGCGGTGACTGCTCAGGGCGGAACGGCTGAAGTTGAAGGCGATCTGGAAAGCGATTCGGTTGCGATTAACGGAGTGATTGCCACCAACACGATTCAGGCAAAAGCCGAAGCTCATATCCTGAATGGTAGTATCACCGTAACCTCCGATTTAGTTGTCGATGCAAGTAATACTTCCGACGTGGAAGCCACCACCACTGCGGTGGTCGAAAGTGATGGAACCGCTGTGGGTGCCGTGCTCGCTTTTAATACTTTAGGATACGAATCCCAAAATATACTTTTCCAAACTATCGATGCATTGGTTGGTTCGACGATAGGTGATGGTAATGCCGCCGATGTGAAAGCGTTTGTCTTTGATTCCAGTATCATTGCAGGGGGGAATGTATCGATCACGGGTGAAAATTCAGCGAGCCTGACTGCGACTCTCAGCAATGCTGCCAGTAGCGCTTCTACGACCGACGGGATCAGCGCCTCAGGCATGATCGGGATGAACCGGGTTCTGTCCGGAGCGGAAGCTTATATCGATTACAGCGCCGGACCGCAGGGATCCGTGGCCGTCGGAGGTACTGTTTCGGTAGAAGCCCAGGATGCCGCTTTGCTGACATCGGACGCCTCGTTCAGCGCCATCAGCACTCTCGACACCGGCCCGGATGATCCGGATCCAAAAGCGATCATTGGAAGCGCTTTAGTTGAATCCTATTCATTTACCACAAACAGCGGTATCCGGACGATTTCCCTTGGTGAAGGTGTCAGGGTAGCGGGCGATTACCCAGCGGAAATGGGTGTAGCCGGAAAGATTTATCGCTACATTGGGTTGCTCGACCAAACGATGGACCTCGGGTCCGTGGACTATGTCAACGATTCCAACTGGACGTTGCAGACGACCGACAGTGCGATCGTGACCGATGTGATCGATCTACTTTTCCCTGAGGAAGAGGAGGATCCCGGTAAGACCAGCGCTGGTGGCGGACTGATCCTGCGCAATGATCTCACGGCCGGTTCCAGTGCCTATATCAACAACACTGACCTGACCGCCGGAACCCTTACCGTTATTGCCGGGGAAGACAGCTTCCTTAGCGCGACCTCGGAAGGAACCATTGAGAGCGAAGGCACCGGCGGTTCCTTCGGAGCGATGAGCGGGGTGATCTCGACCAACGCTTTGCGCGGCGGAGCCACTGCCAAAGTGACATCCAGCGGCATTCTCACCACCGGTGATGCGGTCACTTCGGTAAATGACGACCTCGGAATCGTAAGCGGCGATGTTTTCGTTTCAGCGACCAACAGCGCAAAAATGGACGCGACCAATGCGTCTCAGGTGACGGCGCAAAATGCCGGTGCCGTCGGAGTGATGCTGGCCTATAACACCCTTGGCTATGCCAGTCAGGATTTGGCAACCCAGACGATCGATGCCCTGATCGGGACGAACATAGGTAAACCCGATCCGGCGAAAGCTCTCGCCTTTATCGAAGACACCCCGGTGACGGCAACCGGTGGAGTTGCAGTTCTGGCGCAAAATGAAATCATTTTCAACTCGACCCTGAGTAATTCAGCCAGCGGTGGCGGCAGCTCAATCGGAGCCGCTCTGGCCAGCAATATGGTGGCTGGTGGCGCCGAGGCCTACATAAAACCTTCGACCGGTACCCTGAGCGTGAGCAGTGGGGGAGACATTCGGGTCAGCGCGGAAGATTCTGCGGAGATCTATGCCAACAGCAAACTGGTCAGCGATTCTGTCATTCCGGAAGAGGAAGGTAATGACGGCGTCGATGTCGTGACCGGATTGGTCCGGGCCCTGCAATATGACTACCGGAGCACCGATGGACAAGTTGGCATCAGTCCGGGCGATATCGTTGCACTGTACCCTGTACAGTCCGGGACTGTACAGGGTACAGTCTACTATAGATTTGTCGGTGAAGCAGAAGAGGACCTCAGTCTGGGAGCCGAGGACTATGACGATACCGATCACTGGGAGGAAATCGTCGTGGCCGATGGGGATGAAGCTCCGGAAGCTGACTTCCAAACCGATCAGGTTGGCGTTCCTCTCTACTTTGGCGACGTGGTCGTCGTGGTCGAGGGACACGAGGCTGGCGGCGAAGAAGGTCGCAGCTACCGCTACATGGGCGCGAGCCAATCGGATGACGGAACAACTCGGCAGGCCGATTTAACCGACCTCGGTGCCGAGGATTTCAGTAATCAGGATCTCTGGCAACTTGTCAAAACCGATGACGTGGTCTCCGCCGCGATTTCCCTGTTTGACGATGGCGAATCGGATGAGGAAACCACGGACGCCGGAGGCGATCCTGACGCGGCAAGCTCTACTTCCGTCGGCATCCTCGTGGTGCGCAACGACGCGATCAGCGGGGCGAATGCCTACATCGAGGACATCGCACTGGACGCCGTCAACGTGACGGTGAGTGCGCTGGAAAACATGACTTTTGAAGCAGAGACCGACAGTCAGGTCAAAGCACTCGGCGGAGCATCGCAGGCGACCGGCGGGGATCTGCAAAGCGATTCCATGGCCATTAACGGAGTGATTTCGACTAACACGATTCAGGCTTCCTCCGAGGCCCGCATCCTGCGCGGATCGATCGAGGTCAGCTCAGATCTGACGGTCGAGTCGATGAACACTTCAACTGTCACTGCGACGACTAATGCGTCCGTCGAAGGTGATGGCACTTCGGTTGGCGCGGTGCTCGCTTTCAACACCCTGGGCTACGAATCCCAGAACATTCTCTTTAGTACGATTGATGCCCTGCTCGGCACGGACATCGGGTCCGATAATGCAGCCAAGGTCTCTGCCCATATCGAGAACGCAAATATCATTGCGGGCGGAAATATTACGGTGAGCGGAACCAATGAGGCGAGCCTCACGGCCACCCTCGGAAACGCGGCAAGCAGTGCTGCGACTGCGGACGGCATCAGTGCGTCGGGACTGCTTGGATTGAACCGGGTGCGCTCGGAAGCGGAAGCCTGGATCGACTACACCGCTGCGCCGGGAGAAATCGAAGCAGGTGGGGCTTTCACCGTCAATGCGACGGATGACGCGACTCTGGAATCGACTCTCGATGTCAGTGCGATCTCCAGCATAGACGACGGGGATGATCCGGATCCGAAAAAGACCCTCGCGGGTGCTTTTGTCGGTAGTTATACCTATACTACCAAAAGCGGTCTCCGCACCGTCGCTCTCGGTACGTCCGTCTACGCGGCGAGTGATATTGATGTAGAAAAAGGCGCGCCCGGCCGCATCTATGTATACACCGGCCTGCAGCCTGAGACGGTTGATCTCGGTGAAGTTGATTTTGTTACCGATCCCAACTGGGCGCTCCAGACCGTTACTAATGCGGTTACGGATGAAATTATTGATCGTCTCTTTCCCGAAGAGGATGCCGAAACGCCCGGTCAAACAGCAGCGGGAGTCACTGTGATTCGCAATGAGCTGGCCAGCGGTGCGGTCGCTTCGGTTCACAATGCGAACATCGAAGCCGGAAGCCTGACGGTGAATGCCGAAGAGAACTCAACTTTTGTCTCCGATGCCACCGGCGAAGTTGAATCTGAAGGTGGCGGCACTGTCAGCGCCTTTAACGGTCTCGCGGTAACGAACAGCCTCGTTTCCACGGCGCAGGGTCGCCACAAACTGGAAAAGGGAGCAGCCGTGGCGGAACTCTACAATGCAACGGTTACGACGACGGGAGACCCCGCTGAAGTCGTTGACGCGGACGCTGGAATCAATGGCGGCGACGTCACCGTAGCGGCGACCAATCAAGCTGCTTTCGATGCTACGAACACCTTGTCTACTACTAGTGGCGGGGGCGGAGCGCTCGGTGCCGTGCTCGCGTTTAACACGGTAGGGTATGAAGCTCAGAATATCCTGTTTGCTACGATCGATGCCCTGCTTGGGTCGAATATCGGCGATCAGCACGCTTCCCGCGCGGTGGC
The DNA here is from genome assembly GCA_029213005.1 of Verrucomicrobiales bacterium. GTDB lineage: Bacteria > Verrucomicrobiota > Verrucomicrobiia > Verrucomicrobiales > DEV007 > Arctic95D-9. Next base: position 55,395 of record JARGPI010000022.1, on the reverse strand, counting down.
ATTTATCGAGAACGTTCCGGTGGACGCTTCTGGTGGCGTTACCGTTCGGGCTGATAATGAAATCGCTCTCAACGCGACTTTGAGCAATGCAGTCGCGGGATCGGATGGAAATTTTGCGGGCAGCTTTGCCATCGCCAGTAATATGGTGAGCGGCGGTGCTGAAGCGTGGATTAAATCTACCGGCGGAGTGACCCGTCCGGTTTCCGCTGCGGGCGGGCTGACGGTTTCCGCTAATGATGCAGCCGCGATTTATGCGAATAGCAAACTTTCCAGTGAAGCCACTTTCGACAGCGAAGGCGACGACGGGGTGGATCCGTTAACGGCTGTTGTTCGGGCTCTTTCCTACGACTACACATCTACCGAAGGTGAAGTACCACTGCGGCACGGCATGAACGTGTTGATCGATGCTGATCACGATCCCGACAAGGGTGAAGCCGGTCAGGTTTACTCCTGGATGGGCGATTGGGAAACGGTAGTAAAAGACCTCGGTGAAGAAGATTTTACCAATACCGATTACTGGAGAAGAGTGACCTCTACCGATATTCTCGAAGCGCTTAATGTACCCGGCATGTTCGGATCTGAGACTGAAGATGAAGCGGCTGCGGGTGACGGCGGATCAACGGCCGTTGGCGGTCTGGTCGTCCGCAACGATGTCATCAGTTCAGCGAAGGCTTCCATCGAAGATATCATCCTGAATGCAGCTTCTGTCAGTGTCGCAGCGATTGAAACTTCGACCTTCTCTGCGATTACGGATAACACTGCTAATGCCGGAGTCGATAACCCACAGGGACCAACCGATTCACTTGCCGTTGGCGGGATTATCGCGACCAACACGGTGCAAGCGTCGGCCGATGCCCATATTTTAAATGGTAGCATTACAACGACTTCCGGTGATGTTTCAGTCACAGCGGAAAACAGTGCCGATGTAACGGCGGAAACGTTTAATTCGGTATCTACCGGGGGTGATTCCATCGGGGTGGTTCTGGCGTTTAATACTCTGGGATTTGAATCACAAAACGTGCTCTTTAACACCGTTGATGCGCTCGTCGGTAGTGATATCGGGACCGAAAATCCTGCTGAAGTCATCGCCTATATCCAGGACGCGCCGATCATCTCTGCAGGAGATGTGAACGTTACGGCGGTTAACTCCGCTTCGCTGTCCGCCACGGTGGGTAATGCCGCTTCAGCGACGAGCGAAGAAGGGGATACCATGGCGGTATCCGCTGTGCTCGGCAGTAATATGGTGAGTTCCGGCAGTCGAGCCTGGATTGACTATCTGGGATCGGATCCGGCATCTCGCGGGATTATCACCGCCACCGGAAAAGTCACCGTAGAAGCGACTGATGAAACGGTGTTAACCGGTGATTCCAGTTTTTCCGCGACGTCGACCCGCTACGAGGAAAATGATCCAAGCGTGCTGAGCACGATTGCGCAAACGCTGTCGGATTCTTACGGTTTTACTACAAAAAGTGGAACCCAGGCCGTTCATCTTGGTTCGGCGGTTCTCGTTGATAGTGAATACGATCCTTTCGAAGGCGATCGCGGCAAGATCTATCGATACATCGGTAGTTTGAAGGCGGATTTGGATCTCGGTGCGATCAACTACAAAGATAGTGACGATTGGGTTCTCAAAACGACCGACAATGTATTGACCGATGATTTTATCGAAATCTTCACTGGTGATTCGGCTGATGATGAAACCAATACTACCGCCGCCGGTGGGCTAATCGTCCGTAACGAATTGCGGGGCGATGGTGCCAAAGCCTGGGTCGATCATGCCAACTTGAATGTCGGGGGAATTCGAATCGCCGCAGCTGAGGATACGACATTAATCGCAACCAGCACGGGAGAAGTGGAGTCCTCCGGCGATGGTAGTTTTCCGGCGGTGAACGGTGTCGTAGCGACCAATACCCTGCAGGGGCGTGCCGAAGCGTTCCTGACTAACAGTGTTCTGGTGACGACCTCCGGAGATGCCGAGGTGACCGCTGTTAACAGTGCCAAAATGGATGCAACCAACACAACCTCACTTCTCGGAGGGGGATCTCAGGCCTTTGGTTTGAGTGTGGCATTTAACAAAATCGGTTACGAGCCGCAGAACCTTCTCTTTGATGCGATCGACGGTATTATCGGAACGAATTTGGCTTCAGCTGATCCATCCGACGCTAAAGCCTATATTGGAGACACTGCAATTAATGTCGCCGGTGACCTGAGCGTCACAGCGCAAAATAGCACCCGTTTCAATGCGACTCTGACAAATACCTCTTCAAGTGGTGGTACCAGTGTCGGCGGAGCGGTAGCCAATAATATGGTTAATACCGGGGCCAAAGCCTGGATCGGAACGTCGGGCCTTCCCGGCGCGAGTCAGTTGACGATGACAGTCGTCGGGGACACCCGGGTTGAAGCGACCGAAAATGGAATTGTTTCTTCGAACAGCAAGATTGTTGCTTCGAGTGTGACTTCGGAAGAGGGCGGTATAGATGTTCTCACAGGAAAACTGCGGGACTTCCGTAGTGATTACAACAGTGAGGACGGTGAGATTGTAATCGAGTTTGGAACCAAAGTCCGGGTCTCGGAAGATCACGAAGAAGGCGGTGAAGAAGGTAGAGTTTACGAATACATGGTTGGCGGCGAACGTCACCTCGTAGACCTGAGTGGAGAAGACTACGAAGACAAAGGTAACTGGCGCCTGGTTCCCGATGCCGAGTTCATTCCGGGAGGTTTCCTCGAAGGTAGCGGCGGTGAAGAGACAAAATCGACTGCCGTCGGGGTTATCATTGTGCGTAACGATGTCATCAGCGGTGCAGATGCATGGATCGAAGATATGAACGTCTCGTCCGGATCCGTCACTGTGAAGGCGCTCCAGGATACCAACTTCACGGCGGAGACCGATGCTGCATCGAGTTCAGAAGGAAGTGCCGAGCCTCCGGCGGGGAGCAGTCCAGCTGGTTCGCTTGCGGTCAGCGGAGTGATCGCGACCAATATTCTACAGGTTCATGCCAATGCGAATGTGCAGAGGGGATCGGTCGTTACAACTTCCGGTGACTTAATCGTTGATGCCGATAACACAGCCGAGGTATCTGCGGTAACCAAAAGTATCGCCTCTTCTAACAAAACCGGAGTGGGAGTGACGGCTGCTTTCAATATCGTGGGCTATGAAGCACAAAATATACTTTTCAGTGCCGTCGATGCTTTAGTGGGTTCGAATATAGGTGATCAGAATCCTTCTGAAACGACCGCCCGGATTTCGAATACCCAAATCGATGTCGCCGGTGGCGTTTCGGTAACTGCTGATAACAAGTCTTCCCTGTCAGCAGAGATCAGCACCGAAGCCAGTGCTGCGGCTTCTGCGGGGACTAAAGCCTCTGGTTTGTCGGTCGGTGCTTTGCTGGCGAGCAATATGGTGAGCAGTGCCTCCCTTGCTGAGATCAATCTGCTGAATGCCTCTGTTTCGACCCTGGATGCCGGAGGTGATATCACAATCGCCGCTTCGGATGAGGCTTCGATTTCTTCCGATTCAACAATGCAGGCAATTGCTTCCGCTGAAACGGGAGATCAAACGGTTAAAGCATTAGCGGAAAGTGTTATCGAAGCCGCCCTGGCGGACTACACTTTCACGACACGTTCAGAAAATCAATTGGTCCGGGCAGGAAATGAAGTCCTGATTGCCGATGACTATGAAGGTGGAACCGCTGAAGCGGGAACTAAATATCGATATGTACCGAATGTCGCGACGACACCTCTCCGGTCAGATTTGAATCTCGGCGAAATTGACTACGCCAATGATGCTGACTGGGAAGAGATCAGTCAGGATAATATATTCGATGGACTGCCGCTCAATCAGTTTACCAATGTGACTAGTTCATCCGCTACCGCAATAGGCGGTCAGGTCGTTCGCAATGAATTACGGAGCGATGTCGAGGCCGCACTGCGCCATGCGACAACTACAGCGGCTTCACTCGAGGTGAGCGCGGTTGAAAGTGCCTCATTGTCCGCAACGATGGACAGTACAACCGAAGCGGATGGTGGTAGTGCATTCAAGGGAGGAAGTAACCTCGCTGTGAACGGAACCATTGCGACTAACAATGTAGTGACCGCAGCGGTGGCAACGATTGAAGAGGGTAGTGTGACCACTTCAGGTTCAGTGACGGTTAATGCTCAAAATTCAGCGACGCTCGATGCTGACATCAAGAGCTCGACATCAACTGCTGGAACGGGTGTCGGGGTTACTCTGGCTTTCAACACTATCGGAATCGATCCGCAAAATTTGCTGTTTAATACAGTGGATGCGTTAATCGGAACTGAAATTGCAGATAAGGTTGCCCCGATTGAGGCCTCGATTCGCAACGCCGAAATCAGAGCGGGTGGAGATGTCACAGTGGCAGCAGAATCCGATTCGACGATCACAGCTAATATCCCGCTCTCCTCTCTCGCCATGAGCTTCAATGCATCGGGGGCAGCCAGTGCGGTATCGGTGGGAGCGATAATCGCGATGAATAAAATAGCAGCTGATGTCATCGCGACTGTCGACGACGTGGATGTGCTTCAGGGCGATAACATCACGGTGTCAGCCGTAAATACTTCGCTGATTGACGCAGATGTTGAGGCCACCAGTATCGCGATCAGCGGTGGAAATTCGAGTGGTAAGTCGATCTCGATCGGAGCGGCAATCGGTAGAAATGATATTAAAAATTCGGTAAAAGCAACGGTAGTTGATTCGACGGGCCGGACTGCTATCACCGCAACCGGTGATCTTGAGATCAGAGGATCCGATTCCGCTACGATTGATTCGAAAACGACCGCAACCGGCGTCAGCGTGACGGCCAGCGGTGCCGGTGGAACGTCGGTAGCCGGAGGTGGTGCGATTGCGTTTAATAACATTACAACGGATGCGAATGTTCTCCTGCTTAACAGCGATGCTGTCGTTGGTGGTAGTCTGTCGGCTGCGGTGGAAAATGATAGTTCGGTCGATGCTTTGATCCGCGCGCTCGGGGCCGGTCTTTCGCTTTCCGGTGGTGGAGGTAAAAACTTTGCGGTGGGTGCCTCTTTTGCTCAAAACCAAATTCTAGGGTCTGATCAGAACGGTGCCGACGGCGTTGGCGACGTTCGCGCTATCCTCAAAGATTCCAGTGTGATTGCGGGAAGTTCTGTAACCGTTTCCGCTGATTCCAGTGGGGCGGTTGATGCCGAAGTGGTCGGGTTGGCAGCAGGTGTCGGGCTTTCCGGCGGTGGCGGTACTACCGTTTCAGTCGGCGGATCAATTGCTGATAACAGCATTGCCCGGGACGTGGAAGCATCGATTGATGGAGGTCCTCAGGTTCGGATAACCGGAGCGGGAGACCTCGAGGTGACGGCGGAAGATCGCTCAGAAATTGAAGCCACCTCCGTGGGCGCAGCAGCCAGTATTAATGTTTCCGGTGGAAGTGGGAATTCTATAGCAGTGGGACTTGCGATTGCTGATAATGATATCCGGAACGAGGTAGAGGCATCGATCAAATCGGTGGGTTCAATTAATGTCTCCGATGGAGATCTGACGGTCGACGCCCGGAGATCGGGATCAATTGAAGCGACAACGGCAGCGGCTTCTCTGGCTGGAAATGTTGCGGGTGGAAGTGGTATTACCGTTTCAGGGGCGGGAGCTGTTGCTCTCAATGATATCTCCGGAAACGTGCAAGCTTATGTCGACTCGACACCGCTGACGGTAGCTGACGCGGTTACGATCAATGCCAATTCAACTACCGATATCGATGCTCTGATTGCCGCCGCTGCGGCAGCCATTGGAGCTTCCGGTGGCACCGGAGTGGGTGCTGCGCTCGGGGCGGCCGTTGCGTTGAATGAGCTGGGTGAAAGCGCACCTTTCCGGATACAGGCCTGGATGAAAGACAGCAGCCTCGATGCTGGCGGGGCTTTAAATGTTACGGCGACCTCTTCACAAACGATTGACGCGACCGTGTTGGCATTTTCAGCCGCGGTTACGGCTTCCGGGGGAACTGGAGTCGGCCTGGCAGGTTCCGGTAGTGGTTCCACCAATGAAATCTCGACACAGGTCGCTGCCTACATCGATGGTGGGGCTTCAATCGAAGCCGCGAGTATAAATCTCGCTGCAGTCGATTTGTCTTCGATTGACAGTTTAGTTGGAGCCGCTTCACTGGCGGCCGCTTTTTCCGGTGGCACCGGAGTGACGGTAGCGTTGGCAGGAGCGGTTGCGCTCAATGAAATCAATACCACGGTCGATGCCGGAATTCGGAACGTGGGTACGGTTGAGACCACAGGGGGTGGAGTTAATATCGAAGCTACCCGATCCGGTAGTATTGAGGCGAGCACGGTGGCCGCTTCACTGGCGGCCAGCTTTTCCGGCGGAACTGGAATCAGTATTTCCGGTGCCGGAGCCGTTGCTCTAAATGATATTTCCGGTGATGTCACCGGATCGATTGAGTCATCTACGTTGACCTCCATTGCAGGGGGCGTCAGTGTTAGAGCGAGTTCCTCTACCGATATTGATGCCAAAATTCTGGCCGCTGCGGCATCGTTGTCCGCGTCCGGGGGAACCGGAGTGGGTGCTGCTCTGGGAGCTTCCGTAGCGATCAATAAACTCGGTGAATCCTCACCTTTCTCGATTGAAGCCTTTCTTCAGAACAGTGCGGTCAATGCGAGTGGAGCTCTCAATGTGATGGCGGCGTCGACTCAGTCGATTGACGCCACGGTGGCAGCGTTGACTGCAGCCGTTACCGCTTCGGGAGGAACCGGGATAGGCCTTGGTGGTTCCGGAACGGTAGCGACCAATACGATCAGGGCGAATGTCGCTTCCTATATCGATGGCGCTGGTACCGGTATCAGCGCATCGTCTCTGAATGTATCCGCGACTGATGCGTCACGGATTACAGCTCTGGCCGGCGCGGCGTCTCTTTCGCTGGCGCTTGCGGGAGGAGCCGGAGTCACGATCAGTTTGACCGGGGCGGTCGCAAACAATGATATTGATACAACCGTGGAAGCGGGAATTCGAAATGCAGCAGGTGGTGTGACCACGACCTCCGGTGATGTTTCGGTGACGGCGTCTCAAACGGCAGTGATCGACGCCCAGACCTACGCAGCGTCTATCGCGGTAGCTCTGTCCGGCGGAACCGGTATTTCACTTTCCGGTGCCGGAGCTCTTGCAGAAAATGAGATTCTCGGCGGAGCCCGCGCCTTTATTGATGACAGTATACTGGACAGTGCTGGTAAAGTTTCAGTTCAGGCCGCTAACACTTCGATGATCGATGCGACAATCGCGGCGCTTGCTGCGAGTGTTTCCCTGAGCGGAGGGACCGGCGTAGGGTTGGCGATCGGTGGGTCGATAGCGCAAAATACGATAGGTGGTTCCGGTGGTGCAGCACTCGATGTGATTGCCCGGATTACCAATTCGACCGTGGACGCCGATGGCGATCTTCTACTGTCTGCCTTATCCGATCAGGAAATCAGTGCCTTCGTTGCTGCGGTAGCGATGGCCGCGGCAATTTCCGGCGGTCCCGGTATCGCTTTAGGTGGAGCTGGATCCTTTAGTAACAATACGATCACGACCAACGTCAGAGCATTCTCGGATGCTTCCAATCGAGTCAAAGGCCGAAGCGTCACGATGAGAGCGGCAGACGATTCAAAGATTGATGCCTTTACCGGAGCGGGAGCGCTTGCGGCATCAGTATCGGGAAGCGCCTCGGTGAATGTGGCGCTAGCGATCAGTGTTGCTGAAAATTTGATTACGAGCACGGTGATGGCTTTTGCCCGGGATACGGCCGACTTGATTGCCACGGCAGGAGATATCACAATTTTTGCCACTCAGAGTGCTGACATCAAGGCCAATGTCTACTCCGCGGCGATCGCAGCCGGTGTGTCCGGTGGGGTCGCGGTAAGTGTCAGTGGTGGTGGAGCCATCGCTCGAAATGTGATTTATGGAGGAACTGAGGCGTTTATTCAGCGAGGCGACGCGACATCTTCGGGAGATATCGATCTGGATGCGTCGAACACATCGGCCATTGAGGCCGAAGTAATTGCGGTGTCGGCATCGGTCGCGGTTGGCGGAGCCGGTGGTATAGCGGTGGCCCTGGGGGCGTCGGTAGCCGGTAACCTCATCGGTGGAGGCGAATTTACCGAGGTCGCTGATGATGGAACGACAAGTAGTCGATCGTTTGCGACGGATGCATTGAGAGTGAAGAGCTATATCGAGGATTCCACGGTCTTGGCCGGAGGTGATGTGGAGCTGACTTCACTTTCCGATCAGCGAATCGATTCCACGGTGGGGACCGCTTCGGTTGCGATCGCGGGTGGAGGTACTTTTTCAGTAGCGGTTGCGGCGGCGGGAACGTTCTCATCAAATGAGATTCGAACCGAAGTGGGAGCCGACTTGAACCGGGCTACGGTGACGGCGGAATCCGTTGATCTGGACGCTCACGATACGTCTTCAATCAGCGCGGATGCCGCAGCCGCCGCAATCTCGGTTTCACTGAGTCCATTTGCGGCGGGCCTGTCTTTTGCAGGGACGTTTGCTGATAATGAAGTCAACAATCTGATCCGCACTTCGATTAACCAGGGTACGATTACGGCAAGATCCGGAGGGATTACGGCACATGCTTCATCCAATCCGGATATCGCGGTGAAAGCGGCATCCGCATCTGTAGCTGTTTCTGTAGTTGCAGCGGCGGGATCCGGCATCGGAGCCACTTCGACGATTCGCACCATTACGGATTCGTTTGCAGATAATTCGGATCTCACGGCGACCGGAGGCCGCATTATCTTTGATGCTCAGTCGGAGGCTGCCATCGTGCCTTCCCTCGTTTCGACCTCCATAGCGGCGGGATTTGGCCTCTCGGTTAGTGCTATACGTTCCGGGGTCAGAATCGAAGGGGGAACCCGGGCCTATGTGGATGACAGCACCGTGACTTCAAATTCACTTAGCGTCACTGCGGATCACGCCTCCCGGGCGTCAGCCACATTGATCAGTGCCAGTGGTGGATTGCTCTCCGCTTCAGTGATTGTATCGGAAATCACCGATCTGGCAGAAGTGGAAGCCCGCATCGCTGGATCAACGGTCACCACATCGAATTCGGGTGTTGGGGTTAATGTTTCCGCCAATGCGCTGAGCTATATCAATACCGTTAACGTGGGTGCCGGATTTGGTGCCATAGCGGGAACGGTAGTGAGTAGTAAAGCCACGTCTCGATCCGAGGTGTCGGCCTATCTTGGCGATGGCACCCGAATCGATGCGGGTGAAGGCGATATTCAGATTTCAGCCAATCATCAGGGCAGTGTCCAATCTACCGGGGTCGGGGTTAGTGCTGGGGCGATAGCTATCGGAACTGTGCTGATTTCATCGGAGCTCGATCCTATCGTGCGTGCCTATACGGAAGGGGAAGTGTATTTAGCCGCAAATGACATTCGGGTCACGGCAGATGCCAGGACGCTGGCGAGAAATATCGATACCAGCTTCCTCGGAAATACCAGTTTGGGAGCCGCTGCGAGCTTTGTTAATAATGTATTGTATGGCGGAGTCGGCGTTCAAACCCTTGCCTTCACCGGTAGTGGTGGTATCGGCGCTCTGGCCGGGGTCAATGCCACTTCCACGCATACCCCCACAGTCGAAGCTTCGTTAAGTGCGGTTACGGCGATTGAAGCTACCGGGGATGTCACTATCACAGCCCGCGGTCAGGGGCGCACCGATTCCACCGGGATCGGAATCGCGATTGGAGCGATCGGAGTGGGTTTTGTTAAAACCGAATCGACGGTCAGTGGTTCCATCGAGGCTATTGCAGGTGGTAACATCACCGCGCGGAACCTGACGGTTGACTCCAGTTCAGATATGGACGGCGAAGCTCTCACCATAAGCGCCGCAGGTGGTTTGATCGGGGTGGGAATTAACCGCTCGAAAGTGAATGTAGATCCAACCGTTGCCGCTGAGTTGAGGGCTGAGTCAGTCGTTGCCACAACGCAGAATGTCGATCTTTCCGCGATAGCTGATTCCACAGTTGATGCGGATACCATCGGGGTGGATGCCGGGATTATCTCAGTCGGCTCGTCGGTGGTTGAAGTAAGGATGACCCCCACCGTCACCGGACTGATTGGACGAAATTCCGAGGTGATCGCACAGGGAACGGTTTCGGTCGTTTCAGATGCGAGCCGGGTTCGTTCCAATACTGAGGCGAATGCTGCTTCCGGTAAGCTTGCGGGTGGAACAGGAGTGACAATTGAGCATACCGTTGCTTCGGATGTTAATGCCGGGTTCGGTGAATCAGCCCGGGTGACGGGGATTCTCGGAGTTACGGTGACGTCGGCTTCTGATATAGATATTTCCTCAGATGCGGATGCCAAAGTGGTAGGAGCGGTTGCCGGACAGAGCGCGGATTCAACCGATGACATTCGGACCACATCGCGGACTACCATCGGTAACGGGGCTTCGATCTTTTCCAAGGGTGATGTCCTGATCAGCTCCGATATCGAAGTGAGCGTGGACAATCGTACCTTTGCTCAGTTCTATGGAGTCGGGGGAGGCAACTTTGCCAATTCTGAAACGACCATCCGCGGAATCGATGGCGGCGGCAGTCTCTCCAAGACGACTATCGGATACGGTTCTGTAGTCGAGGGGCGCACCGTGGATATTCTCGGTCGGGTCGGTCAAATGCGGGTTGATTCCGATGCCGTGGGCGAGCAATACGCAGCGGGAGGTTATATTGAAACGGTATCTGATGTCGACATCACCTCCGACGTTGACGTTCAGATTCTTACCGGTTCAACTGTGATCGGTGACACGGTTAACGTCAAGGGTTCTCAGGAGGGTATCGATGTCAATAGTTTTGCAAAAGGCACCGGAGTCGGATTGCTCATTGTTCATAACGGAAAAGTTCGCGATGATGTGGATCTGAGTACCAAGATTCTCGTCCAGAAAGATGCGGTTCTGATGGGGAATGTCATCCGGGTGGAAGCCAATGGCGGAGAGAGTGATGACTCGGTTAGGCAACATCTGGATAACAACGCCAGCTCGTTCCTTACCCTCGGCCTCTTCGAGTTGGGTTCCAAGGACTACAATCTTAAGGTGATTTCTGAAGCGGAAATTAACTACCAGGGAAACATTGCTCCGGGAGTGAAAAATGCCCGCCTTACGGTTGATGAAACCGGTAGAATCACCACGCAGGACTTTATCGATGCAGGGCGTGTTGGTAGTGAAATTGTGATCGATCAGCTCAATGCGAGTGCCGTTCCCACAACGGTCGATCTGATTGCGAAGAATCCAACGATTTCTGTTTCGGGAGATGATGGAGCCGACCTCAATGCTCAGACCGGTAAGATTGTAATCGGAAGTGATGCCGAGATGGTAGCTTCGGATCGGTTCAATTCGGTTGATGTTCGAAATGCATCAAATCTCGATTTGAGAATCAAGGACATGAATGTCCTCTATGGCCCTCAAAGTTTACCGATACCGACGATTGTTGCCGGCACCCTGCCGGTTAATTCTTTCACGATTCAACCGCCGCGCCGATTGAGTCCGACCCGGATTGAAATTATCAGTTCGGATCCGGATATCGGCGATGGAAATATCATCGTCGAAGGCAAGATCAATAACCCGACAGGGTCTACCGTGATCGAAGCTAAAGGCGGGTCCATTCTCAGAGATGGCGGGCCTGGAATCATAGAATCCTCTCAGCTGGTGATGACATCAGAGGGTGGGGTGATCGGTCTTAACGGAGAGCGGATCTCAGTCGTTATTTCCCAGGAACGCAATACCAATGACGGACGTTCACTGCTTCCGCCACCAATTCTGTCGGTCAATGCTTTGGACTCGATTGCTTTGGATGTGACGCCCGATGCCGGTCTTCATATGCGTGCGCTGAGTGGTGTCACTAATTCTGATAATTCCTTTGTGCTCGCTTCTCATGGATTGATTGTGGGAGATCGGATCCGTTTCGCGGGAACGACTCTGCCTTCCGGTCTTACCGCAGACAGTTACTACTATGTTCGTGAGACAACAGCGGGGACATTTAAAGTTTCTGAGACCCCCGATGGGGACGTGGTAGAGATTTCTGATGACGGAGCTGATGTAACGTTCACTCGTGATATACTCGAATTAGCCGGGCTGACTGCTCATAATGGCGGAATCGATGTTGATTTCGGTGGAATGAACCTGGTAATGACGGCTCCGGTTACGGCGCTGGACCTGGTCAGACTGACAGGTCTCGGAAATGTGACCGATGCCAACGAGGATGGTCCGGATATCGTTGCCAATGGTTTGTTTGTCCAGGGAACTGCTTCGGTAGGTAATTCTGTGTTGAATCCCGGTAAGCTGGTTTCTGATATTGGTTCGATTCGGTATGCGGTGGCCGGTGAACAGAATATCAATCCTCTCGAGGCAAATATTCGAATTTTGGAGGCCAATGTCGGCAGTCTTTATCTCGCGGTGATCAATCCTGATCCCGGAGCGAACCCGATTGGCCTGACCGTTGGCGGGATCGAGGAAGGCAATGATGGCCTGCAGGCCACCGGCTCTATCGATGTGCAGCTGGCCAGCTCGATTCAACTCAATGAAAACGTAAATGCCGGGACTGATGTGGTTCTCGGAGCGTTTGATACGGTAAATCCCGATGACCGGGTTCGTCTCGCGGCGGGAATTTCTGTAGTTGCTGGAAATAATGTGACGCTCCTCAACGGAGATAATTTCCTCTTTGATTCCTCCAATCGCCTCATTGCGGGTGACTTGCTTACCATCGCGATGGATCAGGGGAACGTAGATGGTGGGGTCGGGGTAACCTTTACCACTCCGCAAACATCCGATCGTGCGGTCTTCCAGGCTGCGCGTCTGCTGATCGCGACGGATGCGGATCGTGATTCCATCACTATACCGGATCTCTATCTGCCGACACGTATTGAAGCACGTGGTGAAAGAGATGATGTTACCGTGACTTTAGCGTCGGAGCCGACGAACCTGTCAACTCTGCTCAATATTGATGTGGAGGATATCAACTTCGACTCCCGGATCACTGCGGACTGGACAATTGATACCACTCAGGAGGGTAAAGAGCACGATTTGTTCAAGTGGGATATTCATTCCGCAGCTCCGGTCCAGCCGCGTGAGCGAATTGTGGTAGAAAACTCATTTCTGGAGGCTACCGGTGGTGAGATTTCTCTAACTGCTGACGCAGCAACCGACAGATTTCAGTCTGTCGGCCATGGAATGGAGAACGGAGACGCCGTCCGCCTCACTACGGCAGGAGCACTGCCCGACGGTCTGATTGCCGGAAAAGTTTACTATGTGATTAACAAGACCGATGACGATTTTGAGCTTTCCGCGTCGTCGACTCCGGGAAGTCCCAAGGTTGAATTTACTGCTACTGGAACTGGTGCGATCAGCTACCGTCAGGTGGTAAAGGTTGTTCAAAATACAAACTCAAACGCTGATGACTTTAAGTCAATGACAGCGAACTACACGTTTACGAACGGGGTGGAAAGAGTGGATGTGTTACAGATCGATCACGTCGCCAACCTGTTCCTTCAGGGTGGCGATGATATGCTGAAAGTTGGTGGTATCCGTCAGGAAGTGCCTGGTGGCGCACCTCGTTCGGCAGTCGCACCTTCGCAAGTGTCGCAGTTCCTTACTGTTGACGCCGGTCTCGGTATCGACGCGTTTCTTCTTGAGGATCCGCGCACAGGTGATGTGGTTCCTTATGGCCGGATCGGCGCCACTGAGGATGGGCACGGAATTGTTGCTAACTACGACATTGAGGGGGCTCCGACGATTAAGAAATCGGTCGTCTTCAAAGACTTTGAATCACTAACCGTCAACCTCGGCGAGACCAATGGAATCTTTATTGTGGAAGACACCGTGATCCCCACGGTTATCAATCTCGACGCTGATGAAGATGTCATCGGTGACAATGATTCGGGATTTGGTGATGATGTGACGACAATCTTCAAGATCACCGAAGATCTCACGATAAATGGATCGAAAGGGGATGATGATTTTAACGTCATTGGAACCGGGCCCGGTAATTTGGTTATCGATGGCGGCGAATACGAGAAGTCGCTGGATCTTCCGACAGGTGGTGACCGGATTCGTTACGGAGGCACCCGGCACTTCGACGGTAACGTCGTGAACGTTCTCGATGCTCAAAATGCAATCAAGCTCTTCGGAACCGGCTGGGAAACGGGAGATCAGGTCATTTTTACGACAGATGGAACCGGACCGGCGATTCTTGGTGACGATGGCGAACCGACTACCCTGACCAATGGCGGCGTTTACTACGTAGTCCGGCAGGGGCGCGACATCATCCGTTTGACCGATACTCAGGAAAAAGCGGAATTCCTCGCAGAGTACCTGCAAAGCAATTCACTACCTGACACCGGAATCCACAGCAGCCTGATCACGATTCTCGATGGGGGCGGTGGTAATCATCAACTGACCTTGGCGCAAAATGGAGTTCCGCTCCTGAAGCAAACCGTTGGTGGTTTGATTGATGGCGTTAATGGGAATCCGTCGAAGATTGTCTTCAACAATCCGTTCACGGAACAGGTCTTCACAGTCGATGCTGCGAGTAATATGATCACGGTAGCGGATGCCAGTGAGCTCTATGAAGGCATTACTGTTGGTTTTTTTGCCGAGACAACCCTGCCCGGGGGAATCAAAGGAGAGGTATTTTATGAAGTCATCAATCTGGATGCCGAAGCCGGCACATTTCAGTTGATTGATCCGGACCCGCTTCTTCCGGCGGGATCGATCCTCGATCTAAATGATACGACAGGCACAGGGCTTGCTTATGTCACGATTCTCGGTTCGGTGGACTTCACCAATATCGAGAAAATGAACATTCTTCTCGGACTTGGAAATGATACCTGGGTTTTTGATAACGTAAATAACGATCTCCAGGTAGAACTCCGTGGTGGTCCCAGTGATGACGAGATTGTGGTCTACCGAATGGGCACGAGTACCGTTCTGCAGGGCGATCAGGGTGAGAATGATACCGTTCGCGCCATGGTTCTCGGAACTCCTCAGGAAAATCAATTTGAGGATCTCGTGGTGGGTAACGGAATCGAGCGCCTCGCGGTCGACAACAGCGACAACCCGGCTGCGGTTGATTGGTATGTATCTCAGGGACAGCTATACTTTGGAACCGGGGTTGGAACCGCGACCGTTTCGCTGACGGATCAATTCACTTCGACCGCGTTTGATGGAACGCCTGCATTGGCGAATGGCGATCGTGTCATCATCAGCACGGTGAGTTATTCGGTGGTGAATCATGCGAGCGAAGCTGATGAACTAACGGTCAACCGGGATGGTGAAATGCCATCTTACGAGTCCGGAGGGGCTGGTAGTGTGCTTTTGGATCAAAGCTCGTTCTACTACATCACCAATATATCGGGCAATCAGTTTGAGCTGGCTCTCAATGCAGAAGATGCAGCGAACGGCGTTGGTCTCGGGATCACCGAAATCGGGGCCGGTGCGGTTAACGTCACCCGGGTTGCTCTGCTGGTTGGACTGGAAGGTCCGGATACCTCAGAAGTGATTGGTGGACGGGAAGATCATGACGGGGACGGACGTCCCGATGCGGACGGCCTCGCGGTCGACAGTATCAATGTGATCTCGCCGCTCACGGCTACGGTTAATGTGAACCGGAACAGCCTCCAGATTATTGACGGTTCGCGTGTTCTAGATCATCAGGACAGTCTCTATCAGGCCAGCTTCCCGTCGCTACGGGTCGATGGACTCGAAGGGGTGGAAAGCGTCGTATCTACAACCGGTATCAATACGTTTGTTGTTCAGGATGCTCTCGGTATCGATCGTAACGTGACTGGAGAGCCTGCCGTTTTTGCGGCGGGAACCGCAGAGGACGAGCTCGCGATGTTTGTACGGACGCAGGATCCGGTTGACGAGACCAAGTCCTACCTACGCTATGTCGGCAACGTACCGACGATGCTCGACGGGGTGCAAATTGTGCCGACCGGTCCCCATACGATTACCCTCAGTCACGATGAGAAGTTTCTCTATGTACTGGGTGAAACTGCTCTCAGCCAATTTGCGGTGGGAACCACGTTCAGTGGAATGCCGACTTTGACTCACGTGGCCACTTACGCCGGGGAACTCAATGATATTTTTGGAGCCAGTGGAACTACCGATAGTGCTCTCGCCAATGGTGATGACCTGAACCGTTCTGTGAATTTTGACAAGGCGTTGTATCGTCCTACCGCGATCCATCTCAGTGCCGATGGGCTTCTCGCCTATGTTACGGATGCCGGAACCGGTGAAGGTTCGGATGATGGTGACGGAGTCTTTGTTTTTGATAGGGATCCTGAAACCGGGATTTTCACAGAGATCCGTCAGAAAATCACCCGACTTTCCAACTTCGGAACTTCGATTGATGTTGGGTTTGATTTCGATAGCACCGCACCGGTCCCTACGGCAGCATCGGTGAAGGATTCGTCAACTTCCGTTATTATCGATCAGCCACTGGCGAACAGTGCGCAGGTCGCTCAGGCGCTCAGTTCAGACCGGGGTGTGTTCCGCTTCCACGCGGTTGACGGTTCGGTTGGGCGAACCATCACACCGGTCTTTTATACCCTGTCAAATGATGTTGATAATCACGGTGAGGGAGGTTCGACCTTTACTCTGGTTGCCGAAGGGACTGCTCGAACGATTGAACAGACGGGTATTAACCAGTTTGAGTTTGGCGTTCCCGCCGGAACGGATCTTCAATCGCTGGGCGAAGCGCTCTACTTTGGTTGGAAGACAACCGGCGGGTCTGTGGTCGGTCACACGACCGGAACTACCTCGGATGCCTATAAAGTGAGCGGCGGAAATGAGTTCCTGAATGGATATCAGTTTGCGATCGAGGCCACTTTCGAGACCGATCTGGTTGCAGGTCTGACGGACCCAACCTCAGTCGTGGTTAGTGAGAATGGTCAACGACTCTATGTAGGTGATCAGGTCGGAGCCATAGCCAGCTTTGAACTGACTCCTTCGATTGGATTTGATGTGGTTGCTTCGGAGCAGTATCGGGAATTGTCCTCCACCGTCGCTGGTCAGGATGTGACGGATATTAGACGAACCAACGGTGGGCTAATTTCTGTCACCGGAGACACTAATGATTTTGTCTATATTGGTGATACTAAGATCAGTGCAGATGCTTATAATGCTTTGCTGACGGAATTATTCTATGGTCAGGATACGATTGACGGCGTTGGCGTTAATCTCGATGGAGCGGCTTCAATTGCGGCAAACTCCACTCACCTTTTTGTTGGATTGCCGTTTAGTGATACCGATTTCCGGCCTAAAAACGATGCCGGGGTTGTTCTGGTTTATGATCTGAATTCGCTGACCACACCGGTTCAGGTGCTTACCGGGAGCGGCGGCCAGGAGTTTGGCCGGACATTGGCGGCGGACGGGGATCGCCTCGTGATCGGAAGTTCCAACAGCGCGACGGTTTACCGATTGGTTGGCGGGGGTAATCCTTACCAGTCCGTTCAGGTTCTTTCAACCGGGACTGAGCCGGTTCTGAGTATGGGAGGGGACTTGCTTGTCGTGGGTGGAAACGCAACCAGCGTTTACCGTGCGGCTTCCGGTGGGACCTGGCAACTGGCAGGATCTCTCGGTGCTGGAGGGGCGACTGGAGTTGCGGTTGATGGGGAAACGATTGTGGTAAGTCGTACCGGAGGTTCCACAATCTATCGTAACAACGGGGGACTCTGGGCGCCGGTTTCCGGACAGGTTCTGCCTTTGACCGGCGTTAACAGTGGGTCGGTAATCGCGCAGGATAACGACTACGATGATACGGAGTTGAAGCTGGTTACGCTCAAAGTTTTCCATGACGGCGACGGTGATTTTCCGATCTATGTTTTTGGGGTGAAAGTGGGAACTATTGTCGATAATGGTGAATATCAGGTTGTGATAGACGGTCACAACGCCACTGGCGAAATATCTTTTAACGGCGGAACCCAGTCACTGAATGTGACTCGTTACTTCGGGGATAAAAATTCGATCCATGTCCAACTGTGGGAACGGGACAGTGGCCTGCGTGGGGGGGACGATAACTATGGATCCTTCACGGTCTATCGTAACTCGAGCCCAATTCCTGAAGGGGTAGATGCCGGTAGTAGTGGTAACGCCAAAATTACTTACCAAACCCGATTTCTCTCCCTTGATCAAACTCGCGGAGTCCGGCAAAACCCCGCTGCAATTTTCGGCGATCTCGTTGCTCTCGGTAATGGGGGAACCGTTCGGGTTCTTGCGGAAACCCGGCTTCAAACCGGGACTTATTTGAGTGGGGGATCGATTTCCTCTCTGGTTCTGAATTCGTCCGGCGTTCTTTATGCCGCGGATTCCGCTCAAGGTAAAGTTTACGCTTTGAATAATCTACAAGCGAAGCAGGCGGGACTCGGCGAAATCGAGGCGCTAACGGCCGCTAACAACGGGGTGAATGATGCGCCTATAGCCAGGAATGATTTAGATAGCGGAACGGCGAATGCCAGCGAGTTGATCACCGTACTAAATAATGACGAGGATGCTGACTCCCTTAAGAGTTCTTTTGTTCTGCAGACGATTGATCGGGTGGTGGTTCACGGAATGCCGGAGCTGTCTAATCCGGAATCACTTTTTACGGTCGATAACGGTGAACAGATTTCTTTTAACCCGGGAGGTGCTTTGGATTCGCTTGGGTCTGATGAAACGATCACCTTCCACGTTTTCTATACCATGGCCGATGGTGAAGGTGCCCAGGCATCGGCGCGCCTCGAATATACGGTCAGAGGTGTTAATGCAGATCCGGTAGCGGTTAATGATACAGCGGTAGCGGCTGAGCACGAGGTTCTTCAGTTTGACGTTCTGGTCAACGACACGGATCAGGATCGACTCGACACTCCTACCCGCTTGAGCTTGTCTTCAATCGATTCGGTAACTTACAATCCAAACGGAACCGGAGTTTCGGTTGCGACTCCGTCGAATCTGTTTTCAACGGTAAACAACCGGATTGAATTTAATCCGGGTAATGCTCTGGATGCGCTCTCCACTGGGCAGACGGTGACCTTCTCTGTGAATTACACGGTGTCGGACGGAACGGGTAGTGATTCGGGAACCCTCACGCTTACCGTCAACGGTTGGACCGATCCGACTCCGCCGGTTACCGGCGAGTATTATGGAATGAATACCTACACTGCCCTCGTCGACGACGACGGCGATGTGAAAACTGATCCGATTCGTGTCTCTGGACCGGTTTACAGCCGTAACCTTTTGGCTAACGATCCGGCAGGGTCAACCTACTCTCAGGTTAGTTTGACCGCCAGTAGCGGGACGCTGACAAATTCGGTTACGGTGAGTTCCGGAGGTGTTCTCACGTTGAATCCCAATCACGCAGATTTCAACGGGCTAACTACCGGTCAGTCACGTCTCGTGACGCTGACCTACCGAGTGAACCGGCCCGACAGCGGCGGCACCATTACCAACGAGGCTACCGCTGAAACCAAGGTGATGTATATGAGAGTGTATGGACATGTCATCACTCCGGACGAGAGCGGCGGAGGGAACCCTTCGATGGTTCTCAGCGCGTCATCCCGCCCTTACAGTCGCGACCTTCTGGTGTCAGACCCAGTGGAATACACGATCGATCCTTCCACTTTAGCGATTTCTGCATCGGACGGTTCTGACGGTGCCGCAGTGATCTTTGTCGACTCCAATGGAGAAATGATCGTGGATACGACATCTCCAGCTCTGGATAATCTGGCAAACGGAGTGTCCCGGGTTTACACGGTCTCCTATTCTTTGCAGAGCACCGTTGAAGAGCCGGCTCCGCTGACACTGCCAGAGACCCGATCAATCACTGTCACAGTGGTTGGCTCCGCCCGGGCTCCGGAAGTGGCCGCGCCAATTGTGGCTGAATTCACAGAGGGCGGCGGTAGTGTTAATTTGCTACAGGGAGTAAACAGTAACAGCAATGTTACGATCGCTAATCTTTCTACGATTCGAGGTGACGAGTCGGGTGTTACGATTGATCCGGCGACCGGGATTCTTACGGTAGATAATTCTGCTTATCAGGGTCTGTCCGCGGGAGAGGTCATGGAGGTGGCTTATCGTTACCGGGTGCAGAATACCAGTGGGGATTCTTTATCAACCTGGCAGACCGCTCTGATTCGGATTACCGGACAAAACGAAGCACCTACTGCGGGAGCCGCTCCCTACCGTGAGGTGAGTGAGGCGGCTGCGCCACTGGTTTTTAACCTGCTCGACAATCTGGCTGATGCGGATGGGGGCGATATTCTTACGATTCAGCAATCGAGTCTCTCCCTCGCCGCAGCATCTTCCGCCTATGCCAGCGCGGTCACGTTGAATGAGTCAGTTGGCACCGTGATAGTTGATGCGAGCCATCCGGTGTTCCGTTCTCTCAACAGCGGGCAATCCGCTACCCTTACTTTTAATTACACGATCACTGACGGGCATTCCGGGACGATTGCCCGGAGTGCTACGGTTGTGGTGAACGGGGTCGACGGGGTCGGTTACCAGGATGCTATTTTCACGGTTCATGATGGCGACTCGATGGGTAGTCGGATCGGCGGGGCTTCCGGCCTGTATCTCAGTGGTGATGGTAGTCGCCTTTATGTGACTGCGGCTGATCCAGATGGAACGAATGATAATGCGGTGTCCGTTTATGATGTGCGAGATTCCGGTAAAACCTTGAGCCGTATTGCTTCGGCAGAAGAGGGCGTCGGAGCTGTGACCAACGGACTCGATGGCGCGACTGACGTCACTCAGGAACCTGCGAATTTCACGACTGACGATGCGGTGACGCATCAGTTTGTTGTGACGGCTGCAAGTGGGGATTCGTCTCTCGTTGCCTTCGAAATTCTTCCGGGTAGCGCTCTAACCTATAGTCAGGGGCCTAACCCGAACGGACTTAACGGTCTCAAAGACCAGGATCCGGCGAGTCGTGCGACCCTGCTTTCGACGATGATCGGTAATCCGGTTCGTTCCGCTGACGCAGAGGGAATCACCTTCTACGCGGTATCAGATGTTGATAACGCGATGTATGTCCTGGAACAACAGTCGGACGGACGGATCAAAGTTCAGCAACTGCTTAAGGATGATATCGTCGGTGAATTCAATATGGCTGAGGAAGGTCTCGGTGGAGCTAAAACGATCGCCGTTTCACCGGATGGTCGATATGTCTTTGTTGGGGCGACTCAGGAAGGTGGCGCCACCGGAAAAGTCAGCGTTTATGAAAGAGCTTCTTTTACCCGTGACGTGACCAGTGAAGAAACCGGCCTTCTCGTTACAGAAACCGTGGATGGCTTACGTCCCGTAACCGGTGCAATTTTCGACACGATTGCTTTTCAGACTGGATCAGGGGCTACTAACTCCGTTGTTAATATCACGACCGATCCTTCCGGCGATTTTGTTTATGTCAGCGGAGTAAACGGAACGGAAGTTTTTGAGTTTGATGATACCACCGGTTCACTGCGGTCCGTCGATACCATGACTGAACGGTTTACCGATCTCAAGTTCCTCACCTTGAGCGATGGCTCAATTCAGGCCTATGGCATTCATACGACTGCCGGATCGCTGGCTGCGCCACAGCTTTCACAATTGAAAGTATTTACGGTAGATGATTCGACCGGGGTATTAACCGAAATTGGGTCGACAGACACCCGTTTGAGTAATCCGAAATCGATTGTCTTTGGACCTAAGATCGAACAGGATTTTGGATCGACGTCGACTGACATTCCTGAAGGCCGGTTCATCTATGTGGCCAATGAAGGAAATAGTTCGATCGCTGTATTCGATCAGTTTGATATCCGCGGAACGGATCTATCGATTGATGGTAATCTCGAGTTCCGCCAGTTACTCCGCGAAGGGGTTGCAGGAGTTCGGGGACTTGCGGATGCAACGGAGCTGGCAGTTAGTGTCGTAATCGACGATACGACGCTCGATTTCTCCGAGATTGATTCAGCCAATCACACGATTACCACCGAACGCCCGCACGGCCTGAGGATGGCTCAAGCGGTTACCTTCGAGGCTGGAGAGGAACCGACCGGAATAACGACCGGGCAAACCTATTACGTTCGTGTCGTAGATGCTTACCGTTTTCAGTTGGCTGAAACTCCTGATGCCGCCCGGGCCAGTAGTCATCATATCGTAGTCGATCCTACGACCGGGCTTGCTCAGGGGCTTGTGGCGATTGCCGGGGCGGGTGAATTCCGCCTTCACACAGCCGTGCCGGAGGGGGCGTTTATCTATGCTATCGCCGATGATTCGGTGTCGATCTTCCGCCGGGATATCGATCCGGTCAGCGGAACGGTCGGGCAGTTGGAATTCCTGCAAATCATCAGGAACCGGGTAGGTAATCAGACCAGTGGTGCCAATATAGGTCTTTATAATCCGAACAGTATCTATGTCGATCCTTCGGATCCTGCCAATGTCTTTATCGGCAGCTCATTTGATCCATTGCTTGACCAGGCCCCGGGTGGATTCGTGGTCTTGCACAACAATGTAGTCGACAGTATTTCGGTGCCGAACAGTGAGGTGAAGGTGGATTTTGCGAACATGAGTTCGCTTTCGATCACCACCGGAAACGGGGATGATTTTGTGACCATTCACGAAGCTCCGAACGATCAGGACCGCTTTACGGAAACGACTCTGGTAAAAGATGGCGACGGAAATATTGTCGATACCAATGCAATTGTATCGGTAATAACAACCGGAGACGGATTTGATTCTCTAACGATCAATGATGCGGCGGCGGCCATTAATGCCGACCTGCAGGAGGGTGATGACATGATCACGCTTCGCAGCAAGCGCGATCCAATTATCGATATTACCGGTAGCGGTGGTGCCGACAGCTTGGTCGTTGAGTATATTGAAGATGGCACCGTGGTGAATGTGACGGGTATTACCAGTGCAAAGGTGGATACTTCCAATATTAAGGGGGATGGTTCCGTGACCGTTACCAATACCGATCCTCATCTATCTGTCGTCTTCACTGAAAACTCAGTGGTGGGAACCGGGACCGCGATAGAGGCGATCGGAGCCAGCGAAGAGAACGCCGGTTTCGATGACTTTCTCTATGCCGAAGCGACGGTTGCGGCATCGGGCTCGACTTCCGGAGCGGGAGATGCGCTGACCATTGATGAAGGAGACGGATTGCTGCTTGATGCCAGCAATTCCGAAATCCCGCCTGATCCGGTGATGACCTACGGTGAGGCCAAAAATTTCCTCGGCGCGAAACGGACGATTGTGACTTACGCATGGGATTTGAACGGAGACGGTAACTACACCGAGCTGGAAAAAGTCTGGCGGGATGTTCTGGTCAGTATCAATACCGATGCGGATTTTGTTGCCTTCCAGGCAGCGAACGGAGACTTGCCGGATAGTACCGATCTCCTTGATGAGACTTTGGCTGGCTATAACATTGTCGAACGTGTCGTATTGGCCGATCTCGATCCCATCGTCGATCTGACCTGGGATGATTTGCGCGAATTCGGTTTTGCTCCGGGAGATATCGTAGGAAGCATCGTGCAGCGAATACCGCTGCGGATCACTCAGTATGAGTACCACTACGATCTGGACGGAAATGTCATCGAGAGAAACGGTGACCCATTTACCTACGAGCAGAGCGATGACGAAGTGACGATCACAGTGAACGATGTGCCACCGGTTCTGAATGTCACCGGGGCGACGACGCACACCGCAAGTCTGGTTGATTCTCCATACAAACTCAATTTGGAATACGATGACCCGGGCGGTGATAAGGTGGTTTCATGGACCGTGAACTGGGGTGATGGGAAAGTGGATAGCTACGAAAGTAATCCTAACGCTCAGCATCGCTATTCGACACCGGGTGTCTATCAAACGCACGTCACGGCTATTGATGATGATGGAAATATCGTCAGTGAAGACACCGTTGAGGTTACCGTGACTTTCGGGATCGATGCTCTTGCGTCAAATGTGGCGGAGTTGTCAACCGAGTCTACCAATGCGACCTATCAGGGCGCTGAAGGTGAGGGGATTGTTTTACGCGGTGCGGCTGCGGGAACTCCGGATGCCGATTCTCTGATTTGGACGGTTAACGGGGCAGTCGTGCCGGGAACCGGAACGGAAGTGACGCTGACCTGGGCTCAATTGCAGGCCGTAGGTATTACCAATGATGGAACCTTTGATGTTACGCTGTCAGCAACCTATAACAATGGAGCCGATGCGGTGACGTCACGGGTAGCACCTCTGGTCGTTGCTAATGTGACCCCAAGAGGTGAATTGCTGAACGACGGTCCGTGGAAACAGGGAACTGCCCCTGAGATTCGGATGGTAAATGTGAGTGATCCTGCCGATAACACATTCACCTATTCCTACTATATTCCGACTGAGCCTGATCCGGTAGATGGAACGGCCAATCTCATTGACCGGTCTACTCTGACCTACATTCCGGGTGGTGCCGAGTTGACGCTTCCGGCAAGTATTACCGGCCGGGCGGGAACCTACACTGTGTTCGGCCGAATTCACGACGATGACGGATACACCGATGTGGAAACCAAAATCACCGTTGTTGATGTCGCTCCATCGCTGCAAGCGGATTTCAATCAAAAACAAGTGGTGGTAGCCGAAGGTGATGAAGCCGTTCTTACCGGAACATTCTTCAACCCCGGTGGGCGGTCGCTTGATCATATGGAAGTGTCGGTTGGAACGATTACATTCGATCCGACGGAAGGAACCGGGACCTGGCGCTGGAGCTACACGCCTACCGATGGACCGCACGACAGCGTTCAGAAAATTACAATCACAGCTTACGATCAGGACAAGTCACTCACTAACCCTGATGGAACTCCCGGGACCCTTAACTTCTCTCTGCTGGTCGTCAATGTAGGCCCTACGGCGACATTGGCACCGATCACGGTGAATGAAGGGGATTCTCTTAATCTCGACCTTAGCGGCGCAACGGATCCTTCGCCCGAGGATCAGGCAGCGGGGTTTGCCCATCAGTATGATTTTGGGGACGGAAATGGATTTGTCGCCGGTTCCGAGATTCAGGCCGTGCCTTCGGAGGTGCTCGTTGATGACGCAGACTTTGTAGTGGAAGTCCTCGTGACGGATAAAGATAATTCCGCAGGCCGGACCACCCAGAAAATCATCGTGAACAACGTGGCTCCGGAAGTGGTCGATCTTCAGGTAACGCCGGACACCATTCTGGAAACCCAGTCGACCACCTTAACGGGACGATTCACCGATCCGGGTCTCGCCGATGACCATGTTGTGGAAATCGAGTGGGGAGACGGGACAACTGGAACATTCAGCCTGGCTGCAGGTTCGACCACCGTGACCGGTGCTTCGACAGGGCTAAATGTCACAGTGACACGAGCCGGGAATTCGGTGACCTTTACCGCAGACCACCAATACCATGATGATGCGCTGACACCAGAAGGTGTCGGAACGGATCTGGTACCTATCAAAGTGACAGTCCGTGACGATGATGGTGGAGAGGGAACTTCGACGACCAATGTGACCGTGCAGAACGATCCTCCGGCCATTTCGAGCCTGACTCTCTCAGATAACGCCGTGGCAGGTGGTGATCTGGTTGAGTTGACCGGCGAGTTTACCGACATCAGTTCTGAAGACACCCACACCCTCACCATCGATTGGGGTGACGGGGAGACGGATGTTTTGACATTTGGCGGTAAGATTGTGGTCGACTTTGAAAAAGACGGTCAGGGTAATCCGCTGGTTGCCGGTCAGGTTGTAACGACGGCATTCGAGTCTCCGTCCAATAACAATGGTTTTACCGTTACCACCGGGAATGCAAATCAGGCTCCGATGATCTTCGATACGGCCAATCCGACCGGAGGTGATTTCGATATCGCGACTCCGAACATTCGTTACGGTGGGATCGGGCAGCACTCACGGGTGGTTGAGGCGGGAACGCCAGTGCTGGGAGACTATGGAACACTGACATTGCACGCAAACGGCTCGTTCTCTTACGTGGTCGGAGCATTTGCGGAAGAGACCGGGGTGACTGTGCGGACGGATACGTTTTCCTACACTCTGAGCAACGGTGAGCGCCGCTTTATCGACATTCAAGTGACATCGGGCACTCCGATGGCCGGTCAGGCGAGCCGACTCAACACGGAGGATAACCCTCTTGTTGGCACGGTGAATCCGGGTTTTCATGAGGTCTCAAATATTATCATCCTGGGTGAAGATGCTGCCACCGGCGATATCCTGGCCTTTGATGGTGCTTCCGATCTTCCTGAAGATGGTCAAAACCTCAATGACTTGGGTCACGTCTTGATTATTTCCAAGGACGGAAATCAGTTTGATCCAAATGACGATGAGAATGGCGGACAGCTGATCTTCAACTTCAACGATCCCGTTATCCTCGATTCCGTTGACCTTCTCGATATCAATGAAAAGGGCGGCACGATTAAAACCTACGATGCTCAGGGCCGTCTCCTTTCGGTGACTGATGTGCCGGCGGTCGGGGAAAACACTTATCAGAGAGTTTTCATTCAAACCAAAGATGGGGCAAATCCTGATGAAGTCAGCCGCATGGTGATTTCACTGGCGGGAGATGGCGCAATTTCCGGGATGACTTATACCGAGGTCAATCCTCAGCGTAGTTTCAACATCAAGCATCAATACATTGAGGAAAGTGCTCCGGGCACTCCACATAATGTGAATGTGACTCTCGTCGATGACGATGGCGGAACAGATGCCGGGTTTGCCGGAACCGTAGCCGTCTCAAACGGGCCTCCTATCATCACAAAAGTGGTGACGATTCCGGCCTCTCTCGATCTCAACACGGTTACGGTGATTTCCGAATTTGTGGATTCATCCGGCGATACCCATACCGTCGTGGTTGATTTTGGTGATGGAACTTCCGTTCAGGCGATTGTGCTGGAGGTGGATCCGATTACCGGTCTGCTGATTGCCCCGACCTATTCTCTACCCGGACCAGTCATTAATTTGGTCAATCCGGAAACGGGCGACGTGTTTACTGCGATCGATGCCGTCACCGGGGAGCCAATGCAGCTGCTTCTCGATTCCGGGACGGGTGCAACGGTTGCGATCATTGATCCGATTACCGGCGAGCCGACCCTGATGGTGGATCCTGCGAGCGGTGAACTGGTTCCTATTACGGACCCGGCCACAGGTGAGCCGGTTCTACAGGTGGACCCTGCTACCGGTAATTTGGTCGTCGCGACCGATCCGTTGACCGGGGAACCGGTTCTGATTGTCGATCCTGCGACAGGGCATTTTGTACCCAATACCGATTCAGGGGGGACTCCACTGGTTCTGATCGGAGCGGATACACCGAACGTTGTCCTGACGGTCGATCCGAAAGCGGGTGATCCAATCGTATTTGTCGATCCGGATACCGGTGCATTGATTCCTCTGGTTGATCCTGTCACCGGAGTATCCAATCTCGGTCTGATGATCGATCCGGTTACCGGAAGACTGGCTCCGATATTGGATCCGGTTACAGGTGAGCCTGTTTCAAGTTTCGCGATTCTCGATGCGTCGGTAAAAGAAATTGTCACATCCCATCGATACCAGTCGGAGTCGACTTTCCGGATCACTGTTTCCATTACTGATGACGAAGGAGCCAACGGTTCGAAATCCGTGAATTTCAGAACATTCGTTCCACCGCGTGCGGCCGACAATGTGGAGCCGGGTGAGGAAGGCTTCGCTTCTCCGGGATTTGGGGTCAACCAATACAGTCTGTTCAAGTCAACCTTCGGTCGATTGTTCGATATTACCCGGACTCTCGAAGGATTCTCGATGTTTGCCGGTAACCTGGAGAATGGTTATACCGGATTCTCAAGATCGTTGCTGATGGGTATCATCGCGCCGGATTCGATGATTCAGCTCCAGTTCTTCAATAACCGTGGTGGATTGATCCTCAGCGATTTGCTAACTCCTGATGAGTCTGGTTTCTGGAGATGGCTCGCTTCGAGCGACAGTCCGGATCTCCACAGCTTCTCGCTTCGGGTGACTTCACCGGACGGCATCATTTCAGAATCGGCTCAATTCCTCATCGCGACTGACGGTGTGGTTGAAGATGCCCTTCGTTTCGAATTCGGAGTGAACGGCAACCTCGTTAAAGGGCGAATTATCTCCCCGATCGAGGCGGCTGCGGATCAAGCTGATGGAGATTTATCGGAAAATTAAGGATGGCAGAAAGCGGGTGATTTTCAGAAGGGTTGGCGCCTTTCGAGTTGTTCGGAAGGTGGGCTGATCCGCAGAACTGATTGAAAATGAATTTGGTGTGTTTCGTATTGTGATTAATTTTTCTTGAATTTCGGTCTGACGCGACTAGAAGAATGAATCGGTTTAGTTAATTTCTAAGATTACCTAACCATATTGTATTCAATACATTTAATTCAATAACAAAGATATGTTTGTGAAAAAGGATAAAAACTCTCCAGTCGACGAATCATCCGAGCCGGAAGCGGTTAACACCCCTGAGCCTGATGAGTTGGTGCAGCACAATAAACCCAACGTTCAGATCTTATACGAAACCACTTCCGCGATTTTCTCAAATCAGGTCATCGTTAACTCCGGTCAGGACCAGATTATTTTGGACTTCTCCACCGGGATTATCTCTGATCACAGCACAGGACGTCACGTGTTGCCAATTCAGTCCCGGATTGCGATGACACCGGGCAATGCCGTTAAGCTCGTGCAGACGCTTTCCGGTGTGATCCAGCAAATCACCGCGGCAAATCAGGCTGCTCTGGCCGCCATGACGGAAGACACCGAAAACGGAACCGCTGCTGAGTGAAATCCGTCTCGAAAATCCCGGCGTTAAGTCAAAGCGAGAGTTCTGCCAATACAGAGCTGAGCATTGACTACGACTGGGTTTCCGAAGCGGAAGCGATTTTCCGGAGCGATAGCGAGTTGCAGTTACTTCCTGCGCTCGCCAATTTTTTGACTCTGGTGACCGACGCCAATGCCGGATTGATTTATCAAACCGGTCGGGAAAATGGTGCGGTTTGTGCCGCTCGCGCCGCCCGGAAAAACCTCCCTCCCGGTTTGCTGGAAAATCCGGCTCTCTCGGCGCTGGCCATCGAGGCCGGGGCAAAAGCGTCTTTTGTTCACCAGCCGGTTACTTCGGAAAAAGCGGTGGAACGATTTCAGGCCGCGGCCCTGCCGACCGGGGTTGATGATCTGGTCTTTGTCATCGTAAAGAGCCACTCCCAGCGTTCTGCTGCCGAGACTGCCCGCCTCATGCGTATTCCGCTGGCGGTGTTGAAGCAGTATTTCGACCGGAAGGAACTGTCCCGGGTTTCGACAGGTTTTGATCGCGCCTCGGTCCTTCTCGAGATGTTGTACCGGGCCGGGCAGATTCCACAATTCCAGCGTGCCATGGGAATGCTGGCGGATGAAACCCGACGCTTTGCGGAGTGTAAACAGTCGGCTCTGGGCGTCGGCGATAAATACGGGTGCCGCCTGTGGGCGCTAAGCGGCCAAACCCAGGTGGACCGGCTTTCCCATCCCAATGTGCTCCTCCGCAACTTTATGCGGGAGTCGATCGCCGTCGACCGGGCCATCGTCTGGCCGCCTCCCGCGGAACTACCGGCAGACCTCGATATCTCCGGGAATGCGGATGAGCTACTGACTGCTCTGAAGGTGGATATGATCACTGCCCTGCCGCTAAAAACGGACGATGGAAAGCAGGTTGGTGCCTGGGTCTGTCTGTGGGAAGGGGACGAAAAAAAGGCGCTGCAACGATGGGGCATGCTCGATGCTCTCGTGCCGCATTTGGCGTCAATGACTCAGCTGGTGGTAGCCGCAAAACCCCGGGGCATCCGGCGGTTAATTTCTGCGCTGGGCACCGGCAGATGGGTCCGTCGGCTGGTTGGGCTCATGATTACGGCAGCCGTGGTAGCGGCGATGTTTGTTCAGCTGTCTTATCCAATCACCGTGGATTGCCGATTGGAACCGGAGGTGACCCGCCAGGTGGCGGCTCCCTTTGAAGGAATTCTGGCAGCTCCCCGCGTTAAAACCGGAGATCTGGTTACCGAGGGCCAACTCCTCGCGACTCTCGATGGAAAAGAAATTGGCTGGCGCTTGTCAGAGCTGAAAGCAAAACGGGAAGTGGTGATTCGGGAACGGGACCAGGCGATGGCGTCTGATAATCTGGCAGCGGTTCAGCTGGCGGAGCTGGATCTGAAGTCGGCTGATCTCGAGGTGAGTCTACTTGAATACCGCAAAGACAAACTGGAGATCCGGTCACCGATTGCCGGTTTGGTCATGAGTGGCGATCTGGAAAAATCGAGAGGAGTCCCGGTCAGTTTGGGGCAGAAGCTGTTTGATATCGCCTCGATCGATACTCTCAAAGTTCAACTCGCGATTCCCGATATGGAATTCTCCCATTCCCGCCTCGGGATGCCGGTGAAAATGCGACTCGAATCGCAGGTGAAATTCGGTTTCGAAATGGAGCTCGATGCGATTTATCCCGCCTCGGAATCGGTCGAGGGTAAGAATGTATTTATCGGAATAGCAAGGGTCGAAAACGAATCGGGATGGCTCCGTCCGGGGATGCGGGGGAAAGCCAGGATCTATAGTGATAAAAAACCGCTGGGTTGGATTCTGTTCCACAAACCCTGGGAGTTTGTCCGCTTGAACCTCTGGTGGTAAAGACATGAAGGGGCGCCATTCCATCTCGATGAAAACCGATCACGCGGTGCGGGAATGGTCTACCGTCTGTCCGGCTGTGAGGAGTGATCTCCGGTTTCACTATCAGGATGATCAGGGGGAGGCGGTTTACGTTGTTGAAGATTTAATTACCCGGCGCTACCACCAACTCGGTTTGCCGGAATACCGGTTTCTGCGATCTCTCGACGGCACCCGGACGGTGGCCCAGTTGATCGCAAAAAGCGCTTTCGATTCCAACCGGCTGGCGATGAGTGAGCACGAAGTGTCGGCCTTTCTGAGATGGGCGCTCGATAACAACCTGCTCGATTCCAGCGATGTGGCTCAAGCAGGACGCCGTTCCCAACTGGCGGAAGAGCGCGAAAAGAAAAAGCCGGTCAAAACCCTGACCAAACTGCTCTTTCTCAAAATCCCGGCCGGCAACCCCGATGCGTTTATGAGCTGGGCGAACCGCCTCTTCGGTTGGACCTTCTCAATCCCTGCGATGCTGGTCTGGATAGCAGTGGTCGGCTTCGGGGTGTTTTCCGCAATCCAGCACCGGGAAAGACTTTACGATGCCGGTTCGATGGCGATCCTGCCCGCCAATTGGCTCTACTTGATTCTCGTCTACGCGGTGCTCAAAGTGATACACGAGATATGGCATGGTATCGCGACGAAACGGTTTGGAGGGGTGGTGCCGGAGTGGGGGATTCAGTTGATCGCAATGGTCACTCCTCTTACCTACGTTGATGCTTCATCCAGCTGGGGATTCTCCTCCCGCTACCGTCGAATTCTGGTCTCCTTCGCCGGAATGTATATCGAATTCTTTATTGCTGCCCTGGCGGTTTTGGTGTGGCTCAAAGCCGATCCGGCCTGGGCCCGGGCGCTGGCTGCCAATGTGGTGATCTCGGCTTCGGTTGTGACTCTGTTGTTCAACGCCAATCCTCTGATGAGGTTTGATGGTTACTATATACTCAGTGACCTTTGCGGGATCCGCAATTTGTCGTCTAAAGGTCAGGGCCTGATGAAGTGGCTGGGGAGCCGTATATTTCTGGGGATCAAAAAACCGCTGCCGCCGGGATCGCACCGTCATTTTTTTCCTTTGTTAATCTACGGATTTCTGGCTCTGGGATGGCGGCTGATTATCACCGTGGGTATTCTTGCTATCATCGCTAACCTGTTTAAAGGGGCGGGCCTCGCGATTATGGCGCTCTTTGTGGCCGGTGGGGTTGTCGGGATGTTGATCAGTTTTGTCAAAATGCTGGGTAAACAAAAAGGCAGGGCTCCTCTCGTGGTGTTTCGTTTGGCTTGCTGGATTGGGGTGGGGGCTATGCTGCTGCGGTATGTCCCGGTCAATCCGGCCGTGATAGCTGTCGCGGTGGTGCAATATCAGCACGATGCCGATGTCCGGGCGGAATGCCCCGGGTTTGTCCGGGAGCTGTATTGTCAGGATGGAGATCTCGTCGAGTCGGGGCAGCTGCTGGCGCGGGCGGTGAATCCGGAGGAAACCGCGATGCTCGCGAAAATACGACTCGATCTCGGGCGGTCGGAGCAGCGCAGTTTGCACTACCTCGCCGCCGGTTTGTTGGCGGCACGGGAAGCTGAAGAGGAAGTCATCAAAGGACTGCAGGATCGCCTGTCCGCTCAACAGGCCCGGGTCGACAGCCTGGAATTCCGAGCTCCTGCATCGGGCCGACTCCATGCTCCGGATCTGGCGTCGATGAAAGGACAGTTTCTCAGCACTGGCCAGCATCTCCTGACGGTATTTCCGATGGAAAAACCCGCCCTACTGGTTTCGGCGAGTCAGAATGATGCCGAACAATTCGAATCCGGCGACTCCATCAGAGTTCGATTGAGAGGTCGCCAACAGGAATTGTCCGCCGTGCTCAAAAAAGTCGAAAAACAGGCCGGTGTGGAAATCCCGCACCCCGCGCTCGCCTCCGTAACCGGTGGCCCCCTCGCGGTGAGAAATCTAAGCACCGAAACAGGACGAAATTTACGCGGAGTCGCCCGCGAAGTGTCAAAAGCGGAGACGGTCCGGCAGTTCGGCGGACGCGGCGAATCTTCTATCAATTGGCAGCAGGAATTGGCCACGGCACGGCTCTCCGCAGAGGCGGAACTGACCGATGAATTGGCAGCACTAAGTCCTCCTCTCGCCGAAGGGGAATGGGGAAAAGTACTTTTGAATGATCGGGAACCGGAGCCACTGGGCAGCTGGGCATGGAAAAAGATCGTCCGCTATGTCCGGGATCAATTCGAAAAATCTACCGCCGCGTAGCTGACAAAACCACAAGGCTCTAAGCGGAGAATTCCCCTTAGCTGTGGGGAAATCACGGATCTGATAGTTATATCTCATTGAGTTTCACTCAGATGTACCAATTGATTGTTTTTAAATAATTTGAATGTTTCGGTATGGTTGAAAACTAACTATTTCTGACGAGATCAATTCGGAATCTTATCCACAGATCGGTATATTTTTAAAATATTAACTATAGGGATAACCGAATAGTTGTTCAATCCTGATATTCGCCCCTACTGGA
Source organism: Verrucomicrobiales bacterium (assembly GCA_029213005.1). Taxonomy (GTDB): domain Bacteria; phylum Verrucomicrobiota; class Verrucomicrobiia; order Verrucomicrobiales; family DEV007; genus Arctic95D-9. The sequence continues at coordinate 22,242 of JARGPI010000022.1, read as the reverse complement.
CTAAAATTACTTCTAAAATTCGGGAATCTTTTAACTATTAATTAGTGTGGCGAGGTTGACATACCCGATTGGCGATTCTAAAGGACTACGAAGATTTGCCTAAGTTTTTACAAAACCACACTATGCTTTCCACACGAAACACGGATTGGCCAACCATGAGCCTGCTTCTATTCTTCCTGGCCACCTCGGGTGTGATCGCTCAGGAAAATAAACCGTATGCTTATGCCTCGCCGGCGGAATCCGGGGACGGAAAAGCTCCCAAAAAGTTTCTTCCCGCGATGAAGAAATTGATGGAGTCCGGCAACGGGGATTCTGCCAATTCGGGTCGTGCCAGAGCTGAAAAATCGGATTCGGGCGCAAGCCATAGCGGCTCAAACGGCACGAAGAAGAAGTTTGCCTTCTTCAACCAGCAGCATTCAAAGAAAACGCAGGCAGCCGGGATGGAAAAAACGGAGGCGGATGACCTTCCCGGGACGGAAGTGGAAGCCGGATATGTTGCCGGTTCGAAAAAGCCCTTTGGTAAGCTGAATGGATTTTTTGCCAATAAGAAGCAGGAGAAGCCGGCCATGGTCACTCAAACCATCGTTGCCGAAAGCCAGCCTGAAGAGAACAGTCACAGTCCGGTCCTCGCTGACCTTTATCCGACGACCAAACTCGCAAACGTCCGTGAAAATTCCAAAGCCTGTCAGCAGGTTCGCTGTTTGCTTGATGAAGTGACCGCGGAAATGATTGAGCGAATCGAAGGTTACAACGATCCCGAGCTGTTTGTCCGCGACGAGGATATGGCGAAAGGGGAGATTCTCGGAGATTGGTCCGGGGAGATTTCGAAAAGCCTCTGGGGTGAGCAAAAACGTCGTCCCGGAAGTCTTGCCAGCGCTTACCAAATCTCGCTGCAGCATTCGAAGCAGGTCAAGTCGCTCAGCCGGGTCCCGCTGATTTATGAGGCTTCAGCCAAAGAGGCGCTTGTGGATTTCAGCGCTGAATTTTTCGCGAACGGTGATTTTGATCACACCGATGAACCGACCGGATCAACCCTCACCACGGGCCGGACCGGAAGATTTCTTCAGGATGACCTCTCCAGTGATTACGGGTATCGCAAAAAGCTCTACAACGGGGCGCAGGTTCAGTTGGTCAACCGCCTTTCCACGCTGGATAACAACTCGACTTACCTCGATCCCAATCCGCAGACGGGATCGGAGCTGGTCCTGTCTTTGTTACATCCTTTGATTCGGGGCGGGGGAACTGACTACAGTTTGACGACCTTCCGGATCGCAAAACTGGAGAGCGATGTCGCCGCAGTGACGTTTCTTCAGCGCTTGCAGGACCACCTCATCGAGGTGAACCGCGCCTACTGGGCGGTCTATTTATCCCGTGCCGCTTATTATCAGCGCCAGGAGCTGACCCGGAAAACGCGGGAGATTGTCAACAATCTCGAAGAACGCCGCGAACTGGATCCGGAAGCTACCTCCAGCGAGTTGTTGCGGGCCCGGGCTTCTCTGAAGAAGCGGGAAGCTGATATCAAAAGAGCAAAAATGGGCGTGAGAATTGCAGAGGATAAACTGCGCTCTCTGGTGAACGATCCCGAACTGCCTGCCGGTGCCGCCGGTGAGTGGATCCCGACATCGAAGCCCGTTTTGGAAGCTCCCGTCTTTAATATCCGTCCGGTTGCGCTCGCTGCCCTGGCGAATCGTCCGGAATTGATTCAGGGCGTTCTGGCGGTGGAAGCCGCTGCCGTGCAGATGGATCAGTCGAAAAATGAGCTGAAGCCGCAACTCGACCTCGTTACCGAAGTGGGGTATTCCGGCCTGGACGGTGGCCGCGATCTCGGCGGTGCCCTTTCAGATATGACCGATCACGGTACGGAGTTCCGCGGCGGACTGCGCTTCAGTCATCAGCTGGAGAGAGGCTTCATCCGGGGCAGAACCCAGCGTCGTCAGTTGGAATACCTTCAAAGAGTGGATGAACTTCACCTGATTGCAGACCGCGTGATGCTGGAAGTCTTGACCGCCTACCGCGAAATGCTGGCGGCCTATCGTGATATGGTGGGTAAAAACCAGACTCTGATCGCAGCCCGCGAGGAAGTTAGCGACCTCGAGAAGCGCGTTGATCTGGAGGCCGATGCCGAAGCCCGCACCGTAGGTTATTATTTGCAACTGAGACTGGGAGCCCTCGAACGTCAGCAAGTTGCCGAGGAGGAATCACTGGTTTCCGTGGTGGCTTACAATACCGCGTTGGCAACTTTGGAGCAGGCGCAGGGAACCTTCCTGCAATACCAGAATGTTGAGGTTTTTCGCGAGGAAGCCATGGGGAAATGCGGGGTGGATTCACTCCACATCCAGTCATCCAAACCGTGACCCGGCTGAAGAATCGGAAAAAAAGTTTGCGACAGGTCCTCGCTCTCGAGCAGGGCATGTCGAGTCGGAGCGACGCGGAATTACGCGATCAATCCGACCAGTTCCGGGAGCAACTCCGGAGTCGGACGGTCTCGCCGGACGACATCGTTCCCCCGGCACTTGCCCTCGTCCGGGAAGTCGCCAAACGGGTCACCGGATTGTTTGCCTACGAAGAGCAATTGATCGGCGCCCTGATTCTGACCGACAGCGCTATCGCCGAGTTGGCCACCGGTGAGGGAAAAACCCTCGTGGCAGCTATCGCCGCTTATGTTCTGGCGCTGGAGGGGCGCGGTGTCCACGTCGCGACGGTTAACACCTACCTCGCCGAGCGGGATTACGAATTTGCCAAGCCGGTTTTTGATCAACTCGGTCTCACCATTGGTCTGCTGCCGGAACGGGGCGCCAATGAGGAAAAGCGAGCGGCCTACGCGTGCGACGTCACCTACGGAGTGGGCTATGAATTTGGTTTTGATTACCTCCGCGATCAGTTGGCGCGGATGCGATCTCCCCACTTCGGCCCCACGCAACGACTGTGCGAAATGATGCTCGGGGGACAATCTCAAGCTCCCGAAGTGGTGCAGCGACCGCTCGCCTACGCGATCGTCGATGAAGTTGACAGTGTCCTGATCGACGAAGCCGGCTCCCCGCTGGTGATCTCAGAGAGCGCCAGTTCCTCCGAGGAGGATAACGCCGCTTATTACCTCGCTCATCACATGGCCGAAACCCTCACGCCGGAGGTCGATTACCACCTCCGCAATTCGAAGCGACGCCCCGAATTGACGAAAGCGGGACTCAATACCATCCACGAATCCGACGAGATTCCCTGGCGGACGCTGCGTCGACCCTGGCAAAACTACATCACCAATGCGTTGACCGCGATTCATGGCTTCAACCGCGACGAGCATTATGTCGTGAAAGAGGAAAAGGTCATCATCGTCGACGAATTTACCGGGCGGGCCCACGAAGAGCGTTCCTGGAACGGGGGACTTCACCAGGCGGTCAATGCCAAAGAGGGATTGCCGATCCAGCCCGAGCTCGAGTCCTCCGCCAGTATCACCCGGCAGCGCTACTACGCCCTTTACGAGAAAATTTCCGGACTCACCGGGACGGCTCAGGAAGGCGCGGCGGAGTTTCGCGAGTTTTTCGGTCTCGAAGTGGTGCCGGTGCCCCTGCATCGACCCAGTCAGCGGATTGTCGAGCCGGATCGAGCCTTCGGATCCGGAGCTGCCGCGCTCGATGCGGTGGTCGAGGAAATCCAGATGCGTCACGCCAAAGGCCAGCCCGTGCTGGTCGGGACCCGAACCATCAAAATCAGCGATGATCTTTCCGCCCGGTTGAAAGCGAGCGGTCTGCCCCATCGACTTTTGACCGCAAAAGAGGACGACGAGGAAAATGATATCGTCGCAGCAGCCGGAGGGAAAGGCATGATCCTTATCGCCACGAACATGGCGGGGCGGGGAACCCATATCTCCCTTTCGGAGGAGACCATCGCGCTGGGTGGCCTGCACGTCATCGGAGTCGAGCGAAACGAATCCGTCCGGATCGACCGTCAGTTGATCGGGCGTTGCGCCAGGCAGGGGCAACCGGGGAGCGCCCAGTTTTTCATCAGCGCGGACGATGCCATGGCACCCGCTTTTAAGAAAGGTTGGGAAAACGAAAAGGGCGAGATCAAACCGGCCGCTCCCGCGACACGAAAACTCTTAAAAGCACAGGCGAAAATCGAGGAAAAGGCGTATGAACAACGACAACTCGCAACTGAAAGAGACGAATGGATAGATCAAACCCGAAACATATTGGCTTAGCGTTCCTCCTCGTTACCGTACACTGCTTTGTGACTGCCACTTTTGCGCAGGATGATGAGGCAATCCGGGTGCGAACCTATTTGAAGCCGATTCGCAGTATCGAAGTCTCAACCATCGAGACCGGTCTGATCGAAACCCTGCAGGTAAAGCCCGGAGATGTGGTTAAAAAGGGCGACATCATGATCAAGCTCAATTCCGCAGTTCTCGAAAGTCAGTTGCTCCAGGCCCGGGCCAAAGCGGCCATGCAGGGCAAAGTCAAGGCCGCCGAAGCCGAGCGCAAACTCGCGCAGGACCGCTACAACCTGATGGAAAAATTAAGAGGTCGCGGCAGTTCCAACAGCGCCGAGCTCGACCGCGGTCTGGCCAATTTACAAATCGCCGAAGGCAACCTCGATGCGGTGAAAGAAGACCTCGCCTTCGCCGGGCTCGAAGTTGCCCGAATCGAAGTGGAAATCGAGCAGCGAATCCTGCGGAGCCCCATTTCCGGCACCGTCGTCGAAGTCGTTCGGGACGAGGCCGAGACCGTCAGCATGCGTCTCGAGAATGATCCTCACTACCTCGTTCGCGTTGTCGACCTCAGTCGCCTCCGCGCCGAGGCCCACATCCCGTTTCTCCATGCGAAAAAGCTGAAGAAAGGGGATCAGTTGAGCGTCGAGTTCCCCAAAGGGGCCGGGAGTTACGAAGGCACCATCGAGTTCATCTCCCCGATCGTCGATCCCGCCACCGGCACCAAGGAAATTCACGTCATTTTCCCCAACGAATCCGGTGAAATCCCCACCGGAGTTCCCTGCGATTTGCTAGTCTCCTGACCGATTCAGTTTTCCCCGGGAGTGGGGACATCCGGAGCGAATTGTACAGGGTACAGTCGGGAATTGTACCCTGTACAGGCATCGACGCAAAAAGTCTGCGCGGAGCATTTTAGTAGCGGAATTTGCAAAAAATTCCGACGATACGGTGGCAGGCGCGTGGAGTCCAGATCCCTTACTATGACAGGAAATAGTCTCACAATTTTGTATCAACGCGACAAATTCATCGAAGTCGGAATTTTTAGCAAATTCCGCTACCTGCGACTTTTTGCGTCGACGTCGGTAAACTTTGCGACCGTTCCGGGTACAATCAAGCGTCTTCGATGATTTTGTGCGATTCCCTGAAACCATTGCCCCGCAAAGGGTAACGGAACAGTAGAAAGGGTCATCAACGGAGCACAAAACCATGAAAATCTACCTCGCCATTCAAATCCTTCGATTTTTACTGATGTGTTGCAGTTCCCCCAGCGGCGGAGAAGGCGCCAGCCAAACCTGCGAAGCCTGCCGCGGAGAAAAAGGAATCAAGATCGTAAAGTCAGTTACTCTCGAAAAAAAATCCGCCTTCCTAATCCTCGCCTAACCCGCCCCCGCATCCGCATCCAATAACCCGTAAAACAGTTTTCCAAACTGTCCACGCAACCCCGACCCGCATCCCAAGCCAGAGCCCCCAGCCAGAGAAAAACAGTTTAAAAAACAGTTCTACAGAAAAAGCGCCCCGCACACCATCAACCCGTAAAACAGTTTTCCAAACTGTCCACGCAACCCCGACCCGCATCCCCAGCCAGAGCCCCCAGCCAGAGAAAAACAGTTTAAAAAACAGTTCTACAGAAAAAGCGCCCCGCACACCATCAACCCGTAAAACAGTTTTCCAAACTGTCCACGCAACCCCGACCCGCATCCCCAGCCAGAGCCCCAGCCAGAGAAAAACAGTTTAAAAAACAGTTCTACACCAAAGCGCCTCGCTCCCCATCAACCCGTAAAACAGTTTTCCAAACTGTCCACGCAACCCCGAAACCCAACCCCAAACTACCCTAGTCCCGCTCCACTTCATCCCGAATAATCCGCTCCCCGCACTTCGCGCAACACCCCGTCTCATCGATCGGCTTTCTCGCCCGGTACGACGAAAGCAACGCCCGTCCACATCCCGGACACCGCAGCTTGAGCCGATACGCGACCACAATCGGCAACTGGATCAGCACCAGCGTGAGCCCCAGAATCACCGCAAAACGAATCAGCACACTCTCCCGGAAACTGATGCCCAAATGCTCCGGTGAAATCAGCGAATTCGTCAGAAAAAAGAGCCCGCAAAAGCTGAGCCCCACCACAACCTGATACTTCACCAGCTTCTGTCTCTCGCGCAGAAATTCAATTTGAGTAACCGGAAAACGTTTCATCATTAAGCCGCGGCACGTCACCGCAGCCAACCATCCCCCAATGAAATAATTTGTCACCAAAAACCCACCCGCAGCGCCTTTTCGCGTAGAACAAGCGTCTCGCTTGTTCAGTGAATTCAAGGAACGAGAATTCACCCCACAACCCCAGCCGAAGCCTATCCGCCATCCGCCGCATCACCAAAAAAACTCACACAATCTCGCTCCCTTTTCCACTTGCCCGACATCACCCTATCGGATCTGCTGTCCCTCACCAAACTATGCGCGCCATTGCTCTCGCCCTACTCACCTTCCTGACCGTCTCACTCGCCGCTCAGGAAGCACCCTACGATATTTTCCCGGACGCCGAACCACCCTACTACCGCGTCCGCTACGAAGCCTCGACCACCCCCGGCGAACTCATCTTCCCCGTCAACTACACCGTCTGGATCCCGCCCGGCGCCTCCGAGTTGCGCGGCGTGATTGTTCACCAACACGGATGCGGCGAGGGATCCTGCAAGTCCGGTCTCACCGGCGCTTTTGATCTCCACTGGCAGGCGATCGCCGCCAAACACCACTGCGCGTTACTCGCGCCATCCTACGAACAGCCGCAAAAAGCCGATTGTCAGATGTGGTGCGATCCGCGGAATGGATCCGATGCCGCTTTCCAAAAATCACTGACCGACCTCGGCGCCAAATCCGGCCATCTCGAGCTCGCCACCGTCCCCTGGGCGCTGTGGGGACACAGTGGCGGCGGTCATTGGGCCGGAGGCATCGCTCTGCTCCATCCCGACCGCGTCGCCGCCGCGTGGCTCCGCTCCGGAGTTCCCCTGCTGACCGCAAATCCCGACCGCACCTCAATCAAACCCCACACCCTGACCGATGCCGCTCTCCGCGTTCCGCTGATGTGTAATCCCGGGACCAAAGAAGGCGTCACCGTCAAGGACGGCCGCTTCGCCAAAGTCTGGCCCGCCAATGTCGACTTCTTTTCCGCGATGCGTTCCCGGGGCGCCCTCATCGGCATCGCCGTCGATCCCCTGACCGCGCACGAGTGCGGCAACCAGCGCTACCTCGCGATCCCCTGGCTCGATGTCTGTCTCTCCGCCCGCCTCCCTGAATCAAGCGCCGCCCCCATGAAACCCATGCCCACCGACCCCGCCTGGCTAGCCCCGTTTGAAGAAACCCGGGCCGTTCCCTCCGCATCCTTCAGCGGAGACAAAGCCCGGTCCCTCTGGTTGCCTAACGAAGCCATCGCCAAGCAGTGGATGCACTACATCAAAGACACCGCCATCCCCGACCTCACCCCGCCTCCCGCGCCCGTTAATGTCAAAGTGTCAGGTCAGGAAATCACCTGGGAAGCCACCGCCGATCTCGAGAGCGGCCTCGCTGAATTCATCATCGAGCGCGACGGTCAGTTTCTCGCCAAGGTGCCCGAAAAAGGCAAAACCCCCTTTGGTCGCCCCCTCTTTCAAGGTCTCCAATACAGCGATACCCCGCTGCAACCTCTCGCCGAAATGCGCTACACCGATTCCACCGCAGAACCCGGCAAAACCCACAGCTACCGCGTCATCGCTGTAAACACCATGGGATTGAAATCAAAGTAGAGAAAACAAATGTAACGGCGCCAACTCTCTCTCTCTCTCTCTCTCTCTCTCTTGTTCCTGATCTTGTTCTTAATCTCTAAACATTTCGAAACGGTACAGGCGCAAAGCTCAACGACGATACTGGCACCCCGCCAGTTTTCGCCAAGCTTGCTTCCAAAGTCTGCCCCCTCCGAAGGGGGCGTTTCGTTCAAGGCCTCTATCGGCGGGGTTTTTTAACAAGCTTTTTCCTGTCTTTTATAAACTGGACCAGCGCGTCGTAAAACGCCGAGTGCCATTTGTTATCTCCCAGTCGGTTAGAGAAGTACATATTGGCGAACTCATCAGCGATAAATTCCGCTTCGTAATTGCATCGAATCAGCGTTCGGAGTGTCTCCGGATCATCGCCGATTAAACCGGTAAAAGGGATCGATTCCGAGCTGCCTGAATTAGCCGGGATTTGCATCGAGTTCCACGGCTCTCCTCGAAGAGCGAATTCCTCAAGGCCCGGTGCAAGCTTTGGAAGTGGAACCGGGATTCCTTTTTCTTTCGCCTCCAGATCTGCCTGTTTGATCAGGTCATCCACGGTCGCGACAATGTCGCAATAGACTTCCTGTCCTCCCATCGTCATCCGGTCCAAATCATATCCCAACCCACCGACTAAACTTCTCAATTTCATTAACGTTTCGTGCATTCTTTGTTTATACACACAAACAAAAATGAGCGCAAGTTTGTTTTTACACAAAAATGCCTATGAACTAAGGTCTCGCGATGGAGAAAGGGTATCAGGGCAATCAGAACGCCCGTAAATACGATTCGGGAACCGTTCGGAAGAATGTGTCCCTTGAAGTTGACGTGGTCGAGAAGGTGAAAGATTCCGGGGAAAAGCTTTCACCACTGATCAACCGCCTGTTAAAGGACTGGCTCAAGCACAGGGACAACCAAAATGGCTGATCATCTGACACCCGAAAAACGCTCCTGGAATATGAGCCGGATTCGGAATAAGAACACAAAACCGGAGATCCGGGTCAGATCACTGCTCCATCAAATGGGCTATCGCTTCACCGTGAATGGTCCGAAAAACAAATCCCTTCCCGGAAAACCCGACATTGTCCTGCCGAAATACAAAACCGTTATCTTTGTTCACGGTTGCTTCTGGCATCGCCACAAAAACTGCAAAGAAACCACCACGCCCAAGACCCGCACTGAATGGTGGCAGGCTAAGTTCGACGGAAATGTCGAGCGTGACCGGCGGAACCAGCAATTATTAAAGAATGAGGGTTGGGAAAACATTGTAATTTGGGGGTGTCAGACAGGTTCAGAAGACGCGATGTTGAAGGCCCTTTCCTCGATCCCTTCTATTTAGCGGAAAAAGGGAAAGAATGCTTATATTCATTATAATGGCGTTTGCCCATCCCATAAAAAATCTGCTTGTAAAAGCAGATTCTTATCAGTCAGTTCACTTGTCATGAAACTATCGTCATTCGTTAAGGCTGCTGCTTTTAAGCATTTGGTTACAGTCGATCTCCCCGGGAGTGGCTCAAACCAGCATGAGTTGAATGGTGTTAGTGGCCTCAAAAAATTCTTCGATTCCAACGAGAAAATCCAAGACGACCTTTTGTGGACATATTTCTCAGACGATTCCCCCCCGATTGAAGAGGAAGGCGAATTTACTTTTTACGATGCCCGAGCAAAAAGTGCTGCCATGACAGGCAGATCCGAATGGCGCTTCTACTACACCGGAGAATTCCTCCGTAACGCAGGAGTTGGTGACTTGTTTATTCTAGTAAAATCACAACAGAACCGATTTTACGCTTTAGTCTTTCGAAAAGACTCAAAAGTACTTTCGCATGCTAAAAAGATGTTTGGTCTAGACTCAAACTCTGTAAAGTTTGATAATGTTACTTTTGATTCCTTGAGCAAAGTTCATGAGCAAGGTTCGCAGAACAATTCGTTCAGCATATGGCTCTCTCAATTTACACCTGAACATGAATCTATTCCTAAGACCAGCGAGCCGACAAGAAAAGAAATGCTCCCCTTCAAGCCACGATCCAGGATGCTGGTTTTGCTGGGGGATCAGCTAATACGAGACCCTGGTATTGCGATCTTTGAATTGGTTAAAAATGCATACGATGCTGATTCTACCTACGCGAATGTAACGCTACGCGATGTAAAGAATCTCGAAAAGGGAACTGTAATCGTCGAAGACGACGGAAGCGGAATGAATTGGAAACAAATCGTTGATGTATGGCTTGAACCCGGCACTGACCATCGACAGCAACAGAAACTTCAAGGCTATCGCTCACCTCGATTTGGCCGATTGCCATTAGGAGAAAAAGGAATTGGTCGATTTGCAGCCCATAAATTAGGGAAAAAGATTAAATTAGTAACTAGGCAAAAAGATTCCCCTGAAATAGTGGTAAAAATTGATTGGGCAGCTTTCGAAGACGAGCGCTACCTGGAGGACGCCTTGGTGGAAATAACTGAACGACGTCCTATGCACTTTTTAGAGAATGCGACAGGCACAAAAATAGAAGTTACTGAACTGAATGAAGAACTAACGAGAGGGACTATCAGACAAATACAGAGGTCGGTAAACTCTATCAGTTCTCCATTCAGAGAACTTGATAGTTTCGTGGCGAATTTAGATATCATACCGGATGACAATACGACTGCGGGCCTTTTGAAAATTGGTAACACGATAGAAACTGCTCCTTACCGAGCCTCCTGCATGATCAATGATCATACTTTAACTTACGATTACGAATTTGTCCCTCCGAGTAATTCGGAAAAAATAGCCGGCAGAAAAATAACTGGCCAAAAAATGGAATTGGAGCGCGTTGATCTCTTCAGTCAAGATGAATTGCAAAACGATGTAGGCTCTATCTATATCGAACTCCGAATCTTTGACCTTGATAACCAGTTTCTATCGTTGGCTTCAATTTCTGATAAACGGGGCTATAAAGAGTTCCTTCGTCACAACGGCGGCGTTCGAGTTTATCGTGATGGAGTTAGAGTTTATGACTATGGCGAACCAGGCAACGACTGGTTAAACTTGGATGGTCGAAGAATTAACGACCCCTCCGCAAAAGTCGGCAATAGCCAAATAATTGGAGCAGTGCATTTAGATGGTGAAACTAGTGGGAAACTCATCGAGAAAACGAACCGAGAAGGGTTTATCGAAGATCGAACTTACGAACTGTTCGAAAATGCAGTAAAATTCACGGTTACTCAAATAGTGCATGAACGAAACAAAGATAAAAAACGCTTAAGAGAAATCTTCTCAACGAAGAAAAATAAGCAGCCGGTGATCGCGGAATTGGCTGAACTCAGGACTGCAATTAGAAAGGAGCCCACGCTTGCAGCAGAACTCACCCCAATCGTAGATCGCGTAGAAAGAAAGTATATTGAGATGCGGGATACGCTGATGACGGCAGCGGGTGCGGGTTTGACACTGTCGGTGGTAATACATGAGGTAGAAAAAGGTATCAGCGGGCTCGTTCGTGCTGTGGAGAAAGACACTTCTATAGATGATTTACGGGATCTAGCCGTCCATCTCAGCGAACTCATAGAGGGACTTACTTATCTCACTCGAAAGTCAGGACGCAAAAAAGAATCTTTAAGTTCCATAATTACCCAATCACTAAATAATACGAGCTACCGGACTAAAGCCCATCAAATCAAAGTACTCAATGGAATCGAATTGGGGAACGAAGATTTCGAGGTGACGTGCACAAAGCGCTTGATTATCTCCACTATAATGAACCTTTTCGACAACTCGATTTACTGGCTATCTAATAAGCAGTCCGAAAATAGGAAAATATACATCGGCACAACGAATAATATAAAGGGCGGCCCTGTTTTATTTGTTGCTGACAATGGCCCCGGATTCCAAGACGACAATGAGACACTTACCCAGCCCTTTATGTCCAGGAAGCCGGATGGTATGGGGCTCGGTTTACATGTAGCAAAAACGGTGATGGAAACCCAAGGAGGGAAATTGATTTTTCCAACTAAGGATGAAATAGGAATAGGCGACAGCTATAGTGGGGCAATCGTGGGGCTTCAATTTACTGAAATTTAAGATTATGAACGGATTAAGAACCGCCAGAGCATTGGTATTAGATGACGATCCAACAGAAGGGATTCTTGCCGTCGAGGCTCTCAGCAAACTGGGTATTGGATCTTACTATTACTCCGGAGAAAATCCTCCTGATCGTCCACATCACGGCATGCGTCTGCTGGTTATTGATATGGTACTAGAAAAACTAGGAGCAACTGGCGATAACCCTAAAAACTATCTGAGCATTCTTATGGGTGCACTTGAAAGGCTCATACAACCGGAACATGACTCGTTGATCATAATTTGCTGGACGAAGCACTCGGAGGTGGTAAATCAATTTAGTAAGGCGTTTGAGACAACATTCCCTAACTGTCGCATCTCAAAGCTGATAGTGATTGATGAAAAAATGAGACTGGTAGATAACGATAAACTTCAAGAACTCGCGAATTCTATCGAATCAGCTTTTCAAGACAATGGCCCTAATCCGATTCTAAGCATCTGGGAACAAACTATCCACAACGCAACATCAGAAATTACGCAATCCTTTTATGAAATCGAAAACGAGTTAAAAAACAGCGACTCTGAAGCGGAAGAAAACTCGTTCAAAATAGCGGCAGCGTTAGCCGTCGCAGAACGGGGAACGAGGCTTAGGAAAGAAGGTGAAGACGAAGCAGTATGCGCATTCTCTAACTCCTTGGTTCCACTTTTGGCCGATCGTATTGAGCATGCTGAGTCATTGAATAGTGAAACCATCGAACTTCCTTTGAAGGAGAAATTGTTTGTAGCAGTTAAAGCGGAGATCGCTTCAAGAGCTTTGGCACCAGATCATGCCTCGCTCTTGCCTCAATCGATTCGCTCAAAACTTAATACGAAAATAAATGTGAGTTTCAAAGTCAGCCTAGGAACCGTTTACCCTGGGAATGCTTATAACTACGATGAAAATTCTACGGTAACAAATAGTAATTTCCCGAAGAAAGCGTGGGATGAAGTATATGGTGATACTTTTTATGGTAATACACATAAGGATACACCTTCGAAAATACTTATAGAACTTTCGGCTGCTTGTGATTTCGCTCAGGCGAACAGTAAATTTTTGAGATTTTGTGTCGGTTACATCGTCCCGCTGAGTGAATATGACGAAATCAAATCTTCAAATCATATTCGAGCTTTAGGGCCGTTTTGGATGCAAACGTCCAATGATACTCAAACGGAATGTTTATTGGTGACAAATTGCCACTACGTATTTGGTATGGATCTCAAGGTAGGAAAGAAGCTCACTCCACTTTTCCGCCTTCGATCCAATCTCTTGTCAGACCTAGTCGCATGGCAAGCCAGCCATTCAAGTCGCCCCGGATTCATAGAACTCGGTCCGAGATTCATCAATGAACGAACACCTGATGAAAAAATAGAAAACGATGATTCTAAGAAAGGAGCACATAATGAACCGGAGAAAGGTAAGTAACGAGTTCCAGTTTTGAGTTTGATTGGGGATTGGCCTGAATCGCCTTAGCTTCTGACTCTCCAATTTAGGCAGCAAAATTAAAAGTTTGCTGATAAGTTGTTTTTCCATCTTTTAAAGCCATCAAGTGGGGCTTCATTAACTTTGCAATTTCTTGGACAACTAGCGGGCAAACCGAATTACCAAATTGCTTGTAAGCTTGAGTGTCGGATACCGGTATTTGAAATAGCCTATCCTCTATATCAAACCCCATTAGGCGGGAACATTCTCTAGGTGTTAACCTTCGAGGGTTTTTACGATTGCCTCTACTTACAAGAATTTCACTCCCATCCTTGTAGTAACGTGCTGAGAGAGTTCTGGAGACATCTTCAGGCTCGACCAATCCAAATCCAAAACCATTTCCTTTTGCTCTGTGCTTTGCTGAGTAGTTTTGAAGGTAACTCCACAGTTTGTCGGAAAGGATATACTTCTTGCCAACTCTGGCTTTTTTTCCTTCAGTAAAGGGGGACTCAACGTCTTCGGACCCATCTTCCTGATGTAAAATGTCTTTCATTCTTGGGCCATCTGCAATATCAGGTAAAATTAAATCTGACCAGGAAAATCCGGTCTCTTTTCTAAACCCCACGATAAATGTTCGTTCTCGGTGTTGCGGAACAAACCGTTTTGCATCGATAACTTTGTGTCCTGCGGTGTTATCTCCTACCTCATATCCGAGTTCTCGAAGAGCACCCATAATCACTGCAAATGTTCGTCCTTTGTCGTGGGAAATAAGGTTCTTCACATTTTCGAGAAGAAATGCATGCGGTCGCTTTTTCCTTAGGATTTCGACAATGTCAAAAAATAAAGTGCCTTGGGTCTCGTCCGCAAAGCCATGCTTCCGTCCAAGGGAATTTTTTTTCGACACTCCTGCGATGCTAAACGGCTGGCACGGAAACCCTGCGACCAGCACATCATGGTCAGGGATTAAAGATTTATCCACTGCTTGTATATCTCCTGAAATGTCGTGAGTACACTGGAAATTAGCTCGATAGGTTTCTTGGGCGAACTTGTTCCATTCAGAGGTATAAATACACCGCCCACCGACCCCCTCGAACGCGAGCCTCATACCTCCTATGCCGGCAAACAGATCGATGAATGTGAAATCTCCTTTGCCGCTAACCGCCCCTAAAGGTTTTGAATACAATAATTCGCGCAAAGGACCTGCATAAATATCCTTTGGAATCACTTCTTCCCTTTCCCATCGCCTTACCGTTTTGGGAGCAACTCCCAGCTTTGTAGCGACTTCTTTTTGGGTTGTAAACTCACGCACGGAACGTAAAAGCCTGAGAGGTTCTGATTTGGTGTGTGTCATGGAGTATTTCCGGACATAATGTCCCTTTTTGTTCCCAGCGCAATCCAAAAAATTGATATTTGCTATTTTGAACACTACTCAATGTGGCGGTTAATGATTATGTGGGTAATTTTATATTTCGGATTCGAGGCTGTGCGAAGTCTTGCATTTGAGACACAGATGTGGAGAATAGAGCGAGTTACACATGATCGATAAGAGAGAACTCCGGTACTCCGAACCACAGAACGACACTAACCTCCTTTTGGCGCTGCTTGAAAAGACTGATCGGATATTTGTTAAGAAGCTGTCAAACAATGATCGCGATTGGGCGCGGTTTGAAAATAAGCATCAGGCGGGCATTTATATCACTCGGGAGCATCGCGACGGTGGCTTCTTCCCCGTGCTGATCGCGAAGGTGAGGGACGATCCTAATTCCGACGAGATCAGAGAGAGTTTTTTCACAATTACTTGGCCGCAACTTGATCTTCAGCCGAGGGACACCCGGCTGGTTCACTACACCAGCAAAGGGCAAGAAACGCACTTGACTAGGCTGCCAAAATCGTTGTTCGCTAACTTACTTCCCGCATCTTACGTGGTAATGGGGCGTATTCAGTGCGTGCCGACTTCAGCCTATGAGTGCTTGACTATAAACTCGGGTTCCGAAGATGCCGTCTACCTTTCGGAACTGCTCAACATCGGGCCTGATTTCCTCGTGGGTGAATATGATCCCAGTGCCGCAATCGAAGTGGAACAGGGTCTCGTACTTGATTTTGCGGAACGGGTGATCGCCGCTTGGCTTGAGGGGGAGATTGGATCCTTTGCAGCTGCCAACGCGTCGATGCCGAATACCGTCGAATTGGCCAAAATGGCGCGCGACCAATACTTGGATGAACAAACAATTAAAGAGCTAAATCCTTTCCAGATTCAAGCCCCTGGCGATGCTTTACGCGAAATCAGCAGAGGAATTGAATGGAATTTGTTTCGCGAATTCCAGCGCCGTGAACGCGCGGTAGCTCTGGTTCGTATCATCATGGGAGACTCTCCAGTCCGCTGTGATGCCGCCCAGGTGATCCGGCGCCTTGTCGACGAACTGCCTAAAATCGATCGGCTAATGCTCTCAGCCAGCCAGCAACGCAAATCACGCGCAGGCTATTCATACGAACATCATATCGGAGAGATGCTTATGGGTGGAGGCGTACCCTTCGAGCAACAGGTGCCAATTGGGCACCAGAAACGACCTGATTTCGTCCTGCCTTCATTGAAATTCCTAAATGAAAAGCACACTGTGGCTGATGCCGGACTTATACTAAGTGCTAAGACAACCCTCAGGGAGCGTTGGAAACAGGTCGAAAGGGAGAAAGGAAGGCACGCACTATACCTGACGACTGTTGACGAAAATATTGCTAGTAGCACTATCAAGGATATGGCGTCTTTCGGTGTTCGCCTCGTCATTCCGGAAGGTCTAAAAGACTCAAAGGAGGCTGAATACGCAGGACATGAGAATGTACTGAGTTTCCGAGAGTTCTGTGATGCTATTATTGAACCGCGCATCGCTGCATGGACTTAGGGTGAACGAAGCGGGGTGCTTCTAGCATACTGTCTCTATATACCTGCAAACTGGCCGATTTGTAAAAAGGAACAGGTGAATTATTAAACCGTTTTGATCTTTAAAGTTATCGAGATGAATCAAAGCCAGCGTCTGAATTCAGCCGGGGCTATGATTTTAAAGTCATCTAAATCAAGTGAATATAGGTCGTAAGTTCGTTCTAACTGATGCAAGATTTCAACGAGGCGTCGAATTGTTCCAGGTTTTTCACGAGGAGTCACACCTTTTTTTACACAATTATTCTCAATATCCCAATAAAGAAGGTGCACATATTTTATGAGGCCTCGATTGGTCCAGAATTCCTGGCTGCCAGAAAGTTGGTTAACGATTTCACTACCAATTGACGGTGCTGAACTAAGGACCACCTCCGACACTTGGCCATGCATTTGGTATGCTCCAACAACCGATGAAACCAAATGTCTGCTTTTTCTCTTCCAATCCCTGCTAAGTAAAAATCGGTTAATTTCAGTCGCTTTTCTTTTTCCTTTGTCATCGTGTGGGGAAAGAATATCAAAATAAAAAAGGGCTAACCAATTCCACATTCCTTCTGATTTCTCTTCGCTCAAGTCTTCTATTTTGAAATCTCCCAGTGCTTCAGAAAGGGATTTAGCGAATTCAAACTTCGATTCAAAAGGGCCGCTTGGGAGATGACAGTCGTCCTTGAGTAACTCTGATGCGCGTGCATCTGTCAAAAGGTGTATCGGTACTTCTGCGAAAGGATTGGAATGTAATGACTCAACATAAGTTCTAAAAAGTTGAGTGCCTTTAGGTGTTAGAAGGCGAAGTGAATCAGTCATTATTTCCGAAGTGGGTTAAATCGTGAGTTTCAAAGGTATGCTGAATATCCCGATACGAACAAAATTTGTCGACAGCATAGTCGATCCACTGTTTAGCATGGTCTTCATAGTTGTCCCTGTCATTATCGGGATCGGGAGGGGCATCCACTTTCAGGACTTTTTCAGCGAACTGTAGCCAACCGCAGGGATCTTCATCACGGTCATATTCATCGCGACGCGTGATGAGTAGACCTTCAAAAACACTCTCAACGATTTGGGGGTACACGAAGGCGTGAAACCCGGGATCCGAGAGCACGATTTGCTTAGGTGGCCGACTACCTTCATAAAGGGCATTAACATGCAATTCGGGAACATCGTCCATCCAGGCAAGTTTCCAGAACCTGTCCCCGAGCTCTTTGCTGGAAACAATCGGTAGCAGACTACGGTTTTTATTGCCTGAGACATCGACATCATCGGCTTTGACTTGCGTATTCCACGCCAGTATTTTGGTCGGGCCTTCACCCGAACTGACAATTTTTACCCGGAAAAGAATGGGGTCTTCCCATTCAAATTGCTCAAGGAGCTTCTTTTGCGGGAACAATGGGGACCCTACAGTTCCGCAATAGATACGTTCCCACGCTTCCGAGGTGCGATAGGCTTCAAGCAAAATCAACGCATCTTCAGGCAGGTCAACGAACTGCTCTTTCACTACGTCGAGGGCTAAAGAAAACTCAACCAAAGCGCCCTTTTCCGGGACGCGGTGAATCATTAGTTCAATATGATCCCGGCTGATTTTGTGACGGCCAGTGTAATTGAATCGTCTGATCATTAGGAGTCGACTGGTTCAAGGATAAGTTTCGTGGATTTCAGGTATAGATCCCGATTTTTATCGAATCCTTTCAAGTCCACAATGAAATCTTTTGTCGTTGGGAAAACTTTAATCTCATTTTCGGAAACTATTTCATAGTCGGCGGCAGCTGCTTCAATTGAAATTTGAGATGGATCATTAAAATCAAAATCAAAAGGAGAGTGTTTTTTCAGTGGATCTCCACTGCTGCCTTCGTATGCACACTGGAGTTGAATCGCTAAACTGGAAAAATCTCTGGAATCGGCAGTTCTATCCTGAGGTGAGGTGGTGACTCGGAATCCACCTTCAAATTTATTGACCGAATAAAACGGTGTATCCCTGGGAGGAAGATCAGGTCGGGGAGGTTTGACCTTTTTCTTCCTTTTTTTCTTTGGCCCTGGCTTAGGAGGGTTTTCCAGAGGTATCCCGAAAATTTCAGCCAGAAGGTCGGTGTCTCTTTCCGCCTCGGAATCAACCAGCCAATCCACCAACTTCTGAGCAGAGTTTTTTACGAATGATACGGTTTGTGGCCCATAGGTATATTTACCTTTCAGGTCAGATCCGATCCAGCGGGTATGGGCTGGGTTTTCAGAATCCCCGAGCAACACAGCCAAGGGGCCATGCTCCGCGATTACCAAACAGCGAATACCCGATACATTAAACATTTTTTGCCCGACGATGGTAAGCCCGTCTCTTATATATTCCCCGTCAGCACCTCGAAGACCCGGTACCGACTGAAGAAATACGTGAAAGTAGCTGTCAACTTTTACGCCGCCTTTCCTTTGTACCTTGACTGGTATTCCGAAACACAATTGATTGTTGTCGTTGAAAGCTTCCCGGGCCTTAGCGAGATCTTCACTGGCTAACCAATTGTCCCGGTCTGTCCAATTCACGGAAGTCGCAGAGAGTGTGAAGTACTTATCCCTGTCAAAATCAAACTTGGCAGCATCCACTGCAAACTTCCAGAGATTCAACATTCTCGAGGTGTCAAATGAAGTAGAATCAATGCTATTGATTTCCTTTTGGAGAGTTTGGGAATTCAATCGGCAACCACCTTTTGAAGTTTCAATAATTACTTCGAGACGGTCATTTACGATTTCCCAAAGATAGTAGCGGATGACAGCTTCTTTAAGCGCCGGGGCATTGAGGCTCTCCACAGGAAATGGAATTACCAGGGAAGTGCCAGGATGTTCCGACGTTCTAGCAATTTTAAAAGCCTCCCTGAATTCATCTATTTTATCAATAGAAGATACGGGGATGCAGAAGTCATTATCTTCGTCGAAAATGCCGAAAAATCCTTCTGAACAATACCATTCATCATCGTTCAGAGGATGAATTGGAAGAACGCTTCTCCCAATCAAAAACGGAACCCGGTCGTCATAGCGAACCGAATAAGCAAAAAACGAACGGATTCTGGAGCAGGCGGGGTAAACTATTTTACCTAGCCCCCATCTTCCGCGATCATTTTCCCTTTTTGCAGAGCGACCGACATTACGGATAAACCAGTAAAAATCGTTTCGCTGAATTCTTTCCTGCGCGTCTGTTGGATCATTAAACACATCCCAGCCTCCCTGCAGACCGGTGGTGTAAAAGTCTTCTGCGACAAGAAATCCCATCCTTTCCCCGGATACTGGTACGGAATTCAGGTCTTCAACCACTTGTTTGGCTCCGAGGTGAGGGGTAAGAGTCCGTAACCAATGGTTTGAGTCCCCTGTATCCAGATATTCATCAGGATCTGAAAGTCGATATCTGACAATCACTTTTTCGGCACCTTCAACTCTCGCATCAAGCCGGTTCTGAATATCCTCGCGAACCAACGAATCAATTTCTGAGTCTAGTTTCTCGTGTCTGAAGAAATTGACGTGAGCTGGGTCCGCCCTCACTTCATCTTTACTTAGTTTTCTAAATCGCCATTCCATGTCGGATATTATATTATGCAATTGAACCTCCCGGTTCAGCTTTGCCAGTTCGTCGGGAGTTTATCTAAGCCACCACAGTATCCGGGTGTTAGCAAAATATCGCGGAAAGCGTTTTCTACGTTCTGATTTTTTGAGAGGGCATCTTCAACTTCTCTTGTTTTCTTTCCGCCACTAAGGTCACAAATCCATATAGGGTGAGAGAAGAATAAATCTATATACCCTGCCATTTTTTTCCAGTTTTTGGCGTTGATTTCGCGTTCGAAAAATGTGTTTTCGTCGTGTAGTGGCATAACAAGATTTGAGGCTAGTTGACGAAAGACTTTACACATGTAAAGGAGTGATGCTTGATAGCGTAATCTTGAAATTCTTTCAATTTCCCTTTCCTGATCTTTGTCATCCTGGATCGCGAAGCCACGATCGTAGATTAAATTTAATAATTTAATTACATTTCTCGATTCGCGCTCCCTTGCAAGTTTCATTGCTTCTCCAGTGTATGATTCGGGTAGCGGCTTGGTATACAACAAAATCTTAAGGACGTTTTTTTGAAAGGAGGCTTCTTTTATTGAGATTGCTTCAGTATTAACTATTCCGGGTCTATCAATCAATCTGCCAAAGTCTAGGCTTTCGTCACTTATTATCCTGTCGATAACAGCTGCTTCAATACCTTTTTTAGCGCGTGTTCTTTCAGCTGGATCCAACCAATTGATAAACCCTTGTTCTGACACTTGAACCGATCCAATGTCAGCTTCATAAATCTCAAGTTTTCGGCGAAATTCATCGGACATTTTTGTAGCAAGTTCGAAAGGTGTCAGTGGTAACTTTTTGATACGGCTTTGTATGGAATTGACGAGTTCGATTGCTTCAGTAGTTTCAATCGTAAGATACAATTTAAAAACCAGTGATTTATTGCCATTGATTAAGTTGGCAACAGTTTTGTGTTGTCCGTCGAACATGAGGGCGCGTTTTTTATTACCTGTTCCCACTATTCGACAAGCAGGTTGTTCATGAAGTGGGTTCTTCTTCAAGTCTGATGCGATCGCCAAAAGGTGGTTTAGCTTAATGTTTCGCGGCTGAATTTCATCGTCGTTCTCAACTGCGGAAATTGGAAATTCGAAAAAACAGAATGACTGGCAGTTTTCACCCACGGTTTCCTGAAAAATCGGTACTGTCGATTTGCCCAACGATGTCTCGATTGTGATTGATGTAGGAGTTTCTTCTGTCACGTATATTTTTGAAGAGTTTAATTTGTAGAAATTTAAAGTTTCCTTAAAATTGACAGCGCCATTTTGAGTTTCCCAAAAACACTTAAACCTTAAATGGGGGCGCACGTCTATCGAAGAATGGTTTCTCTTATATCTATTGCATTCGGAGTGGGTTAAATTCAGGTTTTCTAGCAGATCATAACCTCCCTCAGCAACAGGGATATTATGGTCCAATTCGATATTGTCTGTCGCTCTATTAAGTTCGCTAGAACATAAGAAACAATGATGGTCTTTAATTGCCCAGACTCGGTCTTCGACCTCGGCTCGTTTTATACCAAGTTCGTCTTGGATTGATTTTTTGAGGGCTGCTGAAATTTTTAAGGCCATAGCGATCGAATTTTTTAGGGGGATGTGTTTAATTTTAAGATTCTAAAGTAATCCACTCCAAGTGGGCGTTCATTGTGGTCAAAATATCAGAAGATTCGCCTGAGTAAATCATCACGACTTGGTCTCTCGCACGAGTCATTGCCACGTAAAGCCGCAGGGCATCCCGCCAAGCCTCATCAGGAGTTCTTCCGGGATTGGGGAGACTGCTGGATCCACAGCCGATTATTATTATGGCTGAAAATTCGAAACCTTTCACGTCGGACATAGTGCCAACAGTCATAGTTTCTTTCTCTTCAGCATAATCTCCGGTTAAGGGTTGTGCATTTATGGCGAAGTCTGGAGGCCGGCTTGAGATTATTTTCTCTACCGAATAAGTCTCCGGGCAGGTTGTCACTATGCAGACAGACCATGGTGCAGCTGTTGAATCTGACAGGCAATCTGCGGCCCACTCCCATGCTGTCTGGATTTCGTCTTTTGCCTCCACTGCCCTCGGCCAAACCGTTTCTCGCAGCGCAAACTCTGGAGCTAGGATTTCGACTTCGTGGTTCTGATCCCTCGCGATTCTTCCATACTCCAGTATCAGATCGTTGGCGGCCAGTAGAATGTTCCGGCTGTTCCGGTAGTTCCGGGTAATGTGAACTTTGTCGTAAGACCCGGATAGAAACCCGAGTTTTTCGAGGCTTAGTGTTTTTACCATGACTT
>JARGPI010000058.1 GCA_029213005.1 Verrucomicrobiales bacterium | reverse complement strand
TGCTCTCTCCGAAGCCCGATTTTTAAGGTGCGAAATGTCTGACCCTGTACAATCTGAAACGGTACAGGGTACAATCCACTTATTTTGGCCCGTTTACGGCCCATGCACCAATAAAGATCGCGGGAAGGTTGTCGGGTGGAAAATCCGCTAACATGGCTTCGGCTTATCCTTGTAAACTTATCGTTGCTATCGCTTCTGGGGGCTTCGGAATTTGAACTCGAGGTGCGCCCCTTTCTCGAAAAACACTGCCTGAGGTGCCACGGCGGTGAGAAAACCAAAGGACACATCGATTTTTCGGAAATCAAATCGATGAGCGATGCCGAATCCCATCACGAACTCTGGGAAGCGGTGGCCGCAGTCATTGAAGATCAGGAAATGCCGCCCGACGATGAGCCTCCGCTAAGCGATGATGAACTGGCGCTGCTACCGAACTGGTATCAAAAAGTGTTTCTTTCCGATATCGAAGCGAGACCGACCATCTTCAAACCCCGGCGACTCTCCGGACCTGAATATCGAAATACAATGCGCTCACTCTTTGGCTTCGATCTGGAGGTCAATGTGATTGAGGCAGAGCAAACGGTCGCTGAGAAATCTCTGGTTTTGAAACTGCTGCCAACTGACCCGCCCGGTCCCGGTGGATTCATCAACGACACTAGTGAAGCACGGCTCACGACCACCATCTGGGACCAATACTCCTACCTTACCGACGTCGCTCTGGAACGGTATTTCTCCGATACGGAAACGATCGATCCCGAAACGGTGCTTCGCGATTTTTTACCCCGCGCTTTTCGTCGGCCTGTTTCCGACGATCAACTCCAGTCAATTCTCAAAGACCTCGCCGACCTCAGTGGCGAATCTTTACTGCCAGCCTTGAAACTGGAGATAAAAAATATACTGATGTCCCCCGCTTTTCTCTACCGGGGATTTTCAATGCCGGTACAACCGGGCCAGAGCCGTCAACCGGTCGACCCTTTTGAACTGGCGGAACGACTCTCCTATTTCCTCTGGGAAGATATGCCCGATGCGGAACTCTTCGAATTGGCAAAAAGCGGGCAACTCACCACTCCCGCTGTCTATCGCCGCCAAATCGACCGAATGCTCGCGTCGGAAAAATCGATTTCTCTGGCAGAAAGCTTCGGCAAACAATGGCTGCTTCTCGATCAAATCACAGACGACCGCGGTGACCCCGTCACGATACACGCGCTCCAAACCCAGCCCCGCGACTTTCTATACTACCTCTTCACCCAAAACCGACCGGTCATGGAATTGATCGATTCGAAAACGACCTTTGCGAACCATGTCACCGCCGCCTTCTACCCCGGCGACCGGAAACAACTGAAAGGAGTGGTCCGGCCCCGTGGTGTCGAACGAATCAGAGCCCCCAACCAGCAAATCGAATTAGTCAACAATCCGGAACGCGGCGGAATCCTGACGATGCCCGGCGTCCTGGCGATGAATAAGGGCCCCATCCTACGCGGCACCTGGATGCTGCGGCAGATTCTCGGAGAACACCTCGGGGAACCACCGGCTGACGTTCCGCCGATTCAGTCCAGCCCCAAAGGAAAAAACCTCACTTTCCGGGAGCGCTTTGAAGAGCATCGCGCCAATGAATCCTGCGCTCTGTGCCATGATAAAATCGATCCCCTCGGTTTCGCTCTGGAGGCATACGACACCAGAGGAAAGTTCGCTCCCGTCAGTAAAGAAACGGAACTCCTTATAGATACTTCCGGACAGCTCCCCGGAGGTAAAGATTTCACCAATTTTATGGAACTGAAACAGATTCTGATGACCAGCCGCCGGGAGCAAATCACGCGTAATGCCGTCGAAAGACTGCTCAGCTACGCCCTATGCCGGAAACTGGAACGATTTGACCGACCGACCGTCGATGCCCTCACGACACAAATCGTGGAGACCAACGGCACCTGGCAGGACCTGATTCACGGAATTGCGAACAGCCTGCCCTTCAGGGAAACCATAATAAATTCAAGCACCACTCAACCATGAACCGATCCTGGAATCTCGATAGACGAACCTTTCTCCGCGGCGCAGCAGGCGCTCTGGTCCCGCTGCCGTTTCTCAATATCATGGAGAACAGTGTCGCCAAAAATCTATCCGGGGAGACCGTCCCGCCCGTCCGGTTCATGACCCTGTTCAAGCCAAACGGCGTGCATCCCCCTTCGTGGAATATCAATGGAGGCACCGAGTTTGACTTCCGGACCTCTCCCCTGATGGCTCCCTTCGCGAAACATCGCGACGATCTATTGATCCTCGACAACATGGGCGACTTCGGGTTTTCCTCTCACTCCAACTCATCCCGCCGCTTTCTCTCCGGCGCTCACCAAAACACAAAGAGTGCCTCCATGGACCAACTCATCGCTGACAAAGTCGGTAGTGAAACTCCTCATCGCTCCCTTGAACTAACGACCGAAGGCCTCTTTACCAATCAAATTGGCTGCAGCTACATCTCCTACGACCGGGAGGGAGCGCCCATCCCGCGGGAAAGTGATCCCCAGCTAATCTTCGACCGGCTCTTCCGCGACCCCATGAGCGATCCCAAACAGCGGAAATCAATGTCGAGCCTGTTGGATCGAGTCAGAGACGACGCAAAATCTATCCAGAGAAAGACCGGCCGCGAAGATACCGAAACACTCGATGAATACCTCACGGTCTTACGGGAAACCGAGAAACGCCTCGATAATCGCGACGCAATATCCGGAGCGTCGAAAGTCGATTTTTCAAAACTGGAACGCCCCCCTTCCCCGGCAAATCTCAATGAACAGGTCGAGTCAATGCTGGATCTCATCGCCCTCGCAATGTGGACCGACTCAACCCGCTGCATTTCCTACATGTTGGGAAACAGCAACAGCCGAATGATCTTCGACTTCCTCGGAGTCACCGAACAACATCACTACCTATCCCACTTTTTCAGGAACTTCAGCCGTCACAATATTGACGGACTACTCAAGATCAGCCTTTGGCATATGGAGAAGTTTGACTACCTTTTGACCAAACTGAAATCTTATAAAGACCATCACGGAACACTCCTCGACCACAGCGTCGTTCTGTTCGGTTCCGGCATGGGCCATTCCGACAATCATACCGCCCAGAGAATCCCCATAGTTCTGGCGGGTAAAGGCGGCGGAATGCTGAAAACCGGCCGTTACCTGCGCTACTCCAAAAACCAGGAACTGAGTCGACTCCACCTCACCTTGCTTCAAAAGTTCGGTGTACCCGCCACCTCCTACGCTAACTCAACGACACCACTGCCGGGTCTCGACGGCGGCCCGTTCGAAGAGTACCGCGAGCGTCCCTTCCAGAGTTGGTCCAAAATCGAAAACGGAAAGATTACCGTGCAGGGCCGCCTCCGGATGTCCGACAACCTAGACGAGGCGAAAGTCTTCTATATCGATGTAGATGGCAAAGCACCGGTTCGAATAGAGATCGAGTTCAAAGATTTCCACAGCTTCAATGTCGCCTACCATGTCGGGACTCCGATTTTGATGACCGGGAATTCGAGTCAAAAAGACGGACAAATCATCTTGAGCAAAATTACCGGCATCAAATCTCTATTTGGGAAAAACGACCCAGGTGGCGCGCCCGGCTAAATCCATCGCCAGCCAACCTCGCCACGAAGATCAATCAGTGAATCGAAACCCTTCAGTAACACAGGAAAAAAGCCGAAAGAAAAGCGGACCCTTCAAGCCACTCAAAACGTGGGCGCCGCACCCTCTTCATCCGTGTCTATCCAAAGACCGCATCCCTTCGTTCTTATCCGTGGTAAAAGAGCAATCCCGCCAGTCTACCCATCGCCAACCTCCGACCGTAGCAAAGGGTCTCCACTACTTCCGCTTAAACTAGCTATCGGCTCGGGGTGGCCCGAAGAATTCCAGTGGTGAAATCACCCAAACGGTAGCATGATGCCCTCCATGCCGCGTTGCTCACTGCTGTTATTTTTCTTTGTGTTTCTTTCGGGATGCATTCTTTCCTCAAAGGACGACGAATTGACTGAGCCTCTTCAGGGAACACCGAAAACGCTCGATCTTTTTATCGTAGCGGGGCAGTCCAACGCTGTCGGGTTCGATGCCAACCCACTCGAACTTACGACAAACCCAGTGGATCACCGGGTTCGATTCTGGTACCGGGCAGGAGACCCGCCGCCCGATAAGTATGACACCACCAGCGGCGGAAAATGGACCACCCTGGGTCCGGCTCCTAAAGGTGAACCGATGCCGAAAGAGAAAGGCGACGCCAGACAATACGGCAACTACAGCAACGACTCCGGAGGCTTCGGTCCCGAAATCGGTTTTTGCCAATCCATCCTTTCGAAACGCCCGGAATCGAAAATTGCGATTCTGAAAGTCGCTTTCAGCGGCACAGGAATCCAAACCGACTGGAACCCCGACGCTGAGTCGGACCCCGACTCCTGTTACCGTGCTCTGGTCCACGAAATGAAGCTTGCAAGCGCCGCAGCCGACCAGGACGGAATCTTACTGAACCTGAAAGCCCTGCTTTGGATTCAGGGAGAAAGCGATGCCAATGCTCAGGATGCAAAGCATTACGCCGACCGCTTGGAAAAGCTAATTACCCACCTCCGGCAGGATTTAAATTCACCGGAAATGACTGTGTTACTTGCCGTCAATACCCAGTTCGGTCTCGGCAACAATACCTATATCTCTGACATCGTAAACGCCCAGAAAAAGGTCGCGTCTTCCGATTCGCGAACAGTTTACGTCGACACCGCCAAGGCCCCAGTGATCAATACCGCTCACTACAGCACTCAAGGAACGATTGAAGTTGGGAACGCCCTGGCCAAAGCCTGGATCAAACTGGATAGTCGGCGGACTAATTGATCCCTACTTCGTTACCGATGCGACAAACTGCTGTGCGAGATCGAGAAAAATACCCGGAGCGACAAAAAGCACGATCGACAACACTGCCGTGATACATAACGGAATCACACAGGCCAGAGGTGCTTCATTGATATTTTTCAGCGAGAACTTCACTTTAGACGCAGCCACATCGTCGCTACGTTTCGGAAAGAAGGCGTGAAAAACGATCGGGAAAAAGTATGCCGCATTGAGCAGAGTCGAGACCAGGAAAATGATCATCAACAACGGATCTTTGTCCGCCGCCCCGAGAACGAGGTGAAATTTGGAGATCAATCCGACCGTTGGCGGCAAACCGATCACACTGAGCGAACCGATAAAAAAGGCAGCCATCGTAAACGGCATCTCTTTACCAATTCCCGCCATCTGTGAAATATACTTTTTGCCAGTCGCGACAAAGATAGCTCCCGCACAGAAGAATAAGGTGATTTTACCGACCGCGTGAGCTGCAATATGCATCACTGATCCCACCATTCCGTCTTCAGTCAGAAGGGCGATCCCAAGAACGATATAGGACAGCTGACCAATCGTGGAAAAAGCGAGTCGTCGCTTCAAGTTATCCTGGGATAAAGCAATCAATGACGAGACGATCACAGTGAACCCGGCAACCCAGCAAAGCACATCGTTAGCATTGACCGATTCGAGCAGATCAACACCCATCACTTCGGTGACACAACGAATCACACAGAACACCCCGACCTTCACAACCGCCACCGCGTGAAGCAAAGCGGAAACCGGAGTCGGAGCCACCATCGCCCCGGGCAACCAGGAGTGAAACGGCATCAAACCGGCCTTTGAAAAACCGTAGGCAAAAGCCATCAGTAACACAGCGGTCACCACGGGACCCATATCCTGTCCGGCGAGTATCGCATCGCCCGAAAACGAAAGATTTCCTCCTGACTTGAAGTAGGTAAAGATAACCGCAGGCAGGGCAAATCCGATCGAAGTCCCCAGCAGGTAGGTCAGATAAGTCCGACCGCCACCGCGGGCTTCTCTATCCTGATGATGCGTCACCAGCGGCCAGGTCGACAAGGAAAGCATCTCGTAAAACAGATAGAGAGTCAGGAGGTTCCCCGAAAATGCCACCCCGAGGGTGGCGGAAAGTGATAGCGCGAAAAACGCAAAAAACCGGGTCTGGGAATGTTCCTTCAATCCCCGCATATACCCGATCGAGTACAGCGAAGTGACAATCCATAAACCCGACGCAACCAGCGCAAACAGAATCCCCAGGGAATCGATCCGGAACAGGATCGGTGCATTGATCCCCGCAATTCCATCGAAAAGTTTACATTCCACTACGCTACCATCCTTCACCAGGAAGTAGAGTTTGATAACGAGAGCGAGCTTCACAAAACCGGCGACAAATGTGATGATTTCGCGGAGAAACGGCTCCTTCCGGAAAATCAGAATACCCGGAATCGCCAGCAGCGATGCCAGACATGCCCAGATCGGTAATTGGCTCTGAATAACAGTTGGTTCCATACCTGATTAATTGGCTTTCACTGGGGATTCAAGAATCAGTCCGGGCGTTTGCCGGATAAATTCTACGACACTTCCATTCATCAATCCCAGTGCGACAATAAGAGCAGCAGTGATCCATAGCGGAGCTAGCGAACGAAGCCCGGGTTCTGTCGGCACAATGGCATCAGCTGCGGTATCATCCTCATCATGATGATGCCCATGACCTTCCGCCGGCTTTTTCCCGAAGAAGGCGATTTCAAAAATTCGAAAGAAAAGCACAGCATTCACCAAACTTGAAATCAGCAGCGCTACGACAAATTCCCAGTGGCCGGAATCAATCCCCCCGCGGATCAGATAAAATTTACTGAAGAACCCGCAGGTGGGTGGAACCCCGATCATGCCGAGCGCCCCGACGATAAATCCCGTCATGGTTAGCGGCATCTTTTTGAACATGCCGTCGAGATCCGTCAGGTTTTTGACTCCGGCGCGACGGGTCAGAATCCCGGCAGTGAGAAATAGACAGAGCGTCATCAAAGCATCTGCCAGAATATGATAAAGCGACCCGGTTAATCCCCAGCGCCCGGAATCGGCCACCCACGCACCGCCGACCATGTAGCCGACCTCGGCAACAATCAAATAGCAGAGCATTTTCTTCAGCTGATTCTGCGCCAGTGCAAAAGCGGAACCAGCTAGAATCGCTATCACCGCAAGCCATACCACGACGTTACTCCAATCAAAATGTTGGAAGACCCAGTCCAGACCAAAGACGGTCACCATCATCCGAATCATGACGTAGACGGAAACCTTGGTCATCAATGGCGCCAGAACACAACTCGTGGAAGATGGGCAGTAGCTGTAAGCGTTCGGCAACCAGCCATGAAGCGGAAAAAAAGCCATCTTGATCCACATCCCTATCAGTATCAGAATGAAAGCCACGGTGATTGAGCGGGAATCAAAAATCGCATTCCCGACCTCGTTATTCATGTGCAGGATATCATGAATGGCAATCATGTTCAGCGTGCCAGTCTTCATGTAGAGATAGCCCACCCCAAGCAGGTAGAACGAAGCCCCTACGGTCCCCATAATGACATAGTTAAACGCCGCGTGAGTTCCCCGGGGCGAACTGCCCATCGCGATCAACCCATAGCTGGTCAGGGAGGAGACCTCGACCAGAACAAAGAGGTTGAACGCATCCGCAGTGATCGTCATGCCGAACAGCCCGGTGCTCAGCATGAGAAACAGCGCGTAGAAATAGTGAGTCTTCTCTGTATCCTGTTCGCTTTGCCGCCGTATCGCAAAAATAGAGACTAACAAAACCGCTATCGCGATCACAACGAGTAACAAAGCATTGAGATGGTCAACGCGGAGCTGGATACCGAAACCGAGCGGTATTTCCACCCCCTCAACAATCTTACCGGCATCCCAGCCACCCAGAAAGTAATCCACCGGACCAGTCGTAAACACCCGCTTCGCCGTCACCACCGCACCAATCAACGAGATTGTGAGAGCGCCGATCGCGACAGGAAAACAGACACTGTGATTCCGGGCCCCGAAAAGCCCGACTAACAGCGCTCCAAACATTGGAGACAGCACAATAATCACAGGGAATTGATCAATCATAGTAATCACCGGATTTGATTTGCTCGAGGATCTCGTCCTCCTCCAAAGTCCCGAAATCCTTGAACAGCGACTGCGACACTGCCAGAGCCACCCCGAGCGTCGCCACACCAACCACAATGGCCGTCAGCATCAAAACATGAGGTAGCGGGTTCGAGTAATCGTCCGCAACCGGTTTCGGATGAGCTTTGTGATCATCATGCGATTCCGCGTGTTCAGAATCGTGAGCGTCAGCGTGATCACCGGCGACATGATGGGGC
This sequence comes from Verrucomicrobiales bacterium, assembly GCA_029213005.1. Taxonomy (GTDB): domain Bacteria; phylum Verrucomicrobiota; class Verrucomicrobiia; order Verrucomicrobiales; family DEV007; genus Arctic95D-9. The sequence continues at coordinate 12,653 of JARGPI010000058.1, read as the reverse complement.
GCAATCGGAATCGTGGCCCCGTCTTTTACCCCGAGTGAGACATAAAACAAAATGATCGCAGTCTGAAAGATCGACATTCCGATCAACTTTTTGATCAGGTTTCGTTTTGCGATCAGTGCCCAGAGCCCAATCATCATGATGATGACGTAAGCCCAGTAGTTAAAGTGGGGCTGAACGAAGTTTTCAATAAATTCCCGCATAGTCCTAAAGCCCGTTTTTCAGTTCCCCTTTGGAGGCCAGATTGGCATAGATAGCGAACATGATCGCTGTGACCGTGAAGGCGACCCCGACTTCCACTCCCAACATGGCGTGTGATCTGGCCATCGGCTCCCCGTCTGTCATAAAAATCGGCTGCAGAGCCCCGTAGTCGAGAAAGCCTCTACCATAGAACTGACCGAGGACCCCGAATCCCGCATAGATAAAAATCCCCACACAGGCGAGCCCGATAAACTGTTTTTCCGAAAATCGAGCAATAGCCGTTTCCAGATCGGTGGCGAGCCCGAGAAGAATAAAGCTCGCTCCGAGAATCACTCCACCCTGGAATCCGCCCCCGGGACTGTGGTGTCCGTGAGCCACTACATATAGAGCAAAGAGCTGGATCACCGGTATCAAAAGTCGACAGGTAGTACCGATAATGATTCGCTGATGATCCCCGTCGATTGATGGATCATGCTTTGATTGATCCACCGGCTTTTCGGTATCGCGAAGCACTCGCAGAATCGCAAAGATTGCCATGCCCGCCGCAAGAATCACGACCGTCTCGAACATGGTATCGTAGCCCCGGTAGTCAGCCAGAACCGCTGTGACGATGTTGGGAACGTGAGTCAAGGTATCGGTCTCTTCGATGAAGGTTTGCGAGACAGATCGTCCGGCACCTTCCACCCCACCGTTCGCCGGTGACGAAGCGGAACCCCAGTCGGGGAAGTCCGATACGGCATAAATCAATAGAGAGCCGGTCGCAATGACCGCGATAAGAGCTAGCCACTTCATAGAATCAATCGGAAGAACGGCGTTTCGTATTGTAAACGGTTGCGATCAGGAAAACCGCACTGACTCCCGCACCCACGGCGGCTTCGGTAAAGGCAACGTCGACCGCACCCATTTCCGCCCAGAGCAAACAGATCAGGAAGGAGTAGATACCGAAAATCATCGAGGCACTCAAGAGGTCCTTAACCTGTAGTGAGATGATCGCCGTTATGATCATCAGCACGAGAATAATTATATTAAAATGCTCGATCATTTTCTCGGGTAATCTTTCTCCAGCTCGTTGGCGTCTTTGTGTTTCAGCTCGGGCTCAATATCGTCTTCCCATCCCGCATTCATCAGAGCGTGGGTACTGGTAGGGCTGGTGATCATGATGAACGCGCAGATTCCGATGAGCTTCAAAATCAGGAGCAGAACCCACCAATTCTCTTTGAACCCCGCTTCGGTAAATTTGAAATCGTGTAGTTGATAGACCGCAAAACCGAGGACAACGAGGAAACTGGACAGGGTGTCGCCTTTTCCCGCGGCATGCATCCGGGTATAGAAATCGGGAAATCGAAGTAGACCGACGGCTGCCCCGAGGAAGAAGATCAACCCGCATAAAATCAGCAGGGTTGAGATAATGGTTATAATCGTCTCCTGAATCATGATTCCGTTGCGGCTCCTTTCGATTCTTGTCTTTCACAGGGCGATTTCTGAAGAAACCGGGAGGCAGCGAGTGACCCGATAAAGTTCAGCAGCGCGTAGGCGAGCGCAAAATCGACGAACATTTCCACCTTCTGAAATTTTTGACCGATCACGACAAGCAGCACTGCGGTTTTTGTGCCAATCACGTTTACCGCAACAATCCGGTCGATGGCGGTAGGCCCTTTAATCACCCGCCAGAGCGCAGGGATCATCAGCACAAACAGTGCAAAACCGGTCCAAATGACGATATTATCAAAACTAGGCATGACCGGACTTTCTATCGGGCAAAAATTTTCGCGATTCTTCGTTCCATTTCACCATCGAGTCCACTGGCTGCGACATCGCTGATCGCATGAATGTAATAGGTCTGCCCGATAATCTTGACCGTCACGGTCCCCGGCGTCAGGGTGATCGAATTCGCCAGCATAAATTTTTCAAAATCGGTCTCGAGCTTCGACTCGTATTTCACGATCTGAGGCTCGTGCGCTTTTGACCCTGAAAAGGCCAGCTTCAACAAGTGAACATTTGAAAGCACCACCTGCCAGAAAAGCCAGCCGAGGTAGAGAATCAGACTGACAATCTGCTTCATGCGGACCAGCATGGACAATCGCCGATTTTGAAAAATCAGATCGGAAGACATCCAGGTAACGATAAAACAGGAGATCAGTCCCAGAGTGAGATGAAACCCGTCCATCAGACCCGAGAAAATCACCCAGGTGATCATCAAGAGCAAAAAGACAAGTATCCTATAGGCGATCAGGCCTTTTGTGGGCATCGAATCATCCATTGATGGCGGTGAAACGGCGACTTTACCAACGCTCCGAACTTAGTCAAGAGCCGGTTTGGAGAACCGGAAGTCAACCGTTACCGGGCGGTGATCTGATCCCAAATAGGGACCGATTTTACGCCTCTCGACCGCCAACTCCTCCGACAGAAAGATGTGATCGATCGGCAGCCCGACGAGATTGAACATTCCATACCAAGTCGGGGAGATCCCCTTCCCCACGGCCGAGTCGACCAGGGCCGCCTCTTCGAGAAATCCTTTCAGATAGGGTGACCAGGGGCCGGAGTTAAAATCACCACACACGATGGTCGGCTCATCGGGTTTTATCAGATCCGCGAGCGCCTCGAATTGATGATTCCTCGACCGCCAGTGTTCCGCATTCATCGGCGGCAGCGGATGGGTGCCGATCAGCCGCAGATTTTGAAACCGCAGGTCGACACTCGGCAATTGATCCGGGCCGGGATGAATAATTTCCGCCGATTGGAAAGGTCGCTTACTGAAGGCGGCTATCCCAAAATTATCAGCCCGGGTCCGCTGGATCGAATGCGGATAGTCCCCCGACAGCCGCTTCTGCATCGCCACACTCCAGTTGGCATCGATTTCCAGAAGCACGACCACATCGGCAGCCTCACTTAAGATGTAATCCGCCACCGCTTCCTTCGATTCGTTGCTCGTCAGCACATTGAAACTCATCACCCGGAAGCCGGCATTCCCCGGGTCAGTCGACTTACGGGGAAAATATGGAGCCAAAGTAAGCAGCAACCCCAAACCTGTCACCATCGCCAGAATCCCGAACCACCGCCGCTTTGACAACAAGGTGACCAGAAAACCGCAAACCAGCAATCCCCCGATCGCCTGAAGTCGGAAATGGGTACACAAATCCAGCAGAAAGTGATATTTCCCGAAAAGCGCCGCGAAGCTTCCCAGCAGCGCGCCGATTACCACGATTTCCGACAGGCCGAGGATTCGCTTTGCGAGCCAGGAATTGCGATTCATACCGGCCCGGAAGGGAGCAAACCCTACAGCTCGATACCGGCAGCACAGAGACGTTTGAAATCTTCCCACTCGATCTCGATATCAGGATCGGCAGCTTTGATTTCGCGCATCGTCACCATCGCGATTTGCTCGCGGGCTTGAGTCAGGGTCCGGCTGATGCGGGTTTGATCGACCCGCCACATATTCGCCAAAACCGTCTGGCTGATGCCGTGAAGATATGAAAGCTTCAGCATCAAAAGGGTATCGGGCTCCAAACTGGCGAACGCTTTTTTGATCGCGTTACCCATCAGATCACCGAGATCTTCATCGATCAGATCTTCGCCATCGTCCTCCGACGCGACCCGGTCAAATTTATCAACTCCGCGGGCTTCATCATCATCGTATTCCGGCAAGTCTCCGCGGAATTTGTCCCGGCGTTTCAAATCGAGCCACCGGTTCCAGGTGATCCGGATCAGCCAGGTTGAAAGTGAACTCCGGCCTTCAAACTTTGTGAGCAGAGGAGTGGTTGAGCCCTTTTTACCGGCCCCGAAACACTCCGCCATGATGTCGGCCACCAAATCTTCGGCAGCGACCTTATCAACCCCGCGGGACATCAGAACCCGTTCCAGAGTCGGCTGGTATTCCTTTTGAAATTCACGAACCGCCTCATCCTCACCTGCAATGGCGCGCTGCGTCAAGTCGAGGTCCTGAGCATGCTTCAGTGGCTTGGAATCAGATGGTCTTTTACTCATGTAAAGTGGTGAAACTGCCGCTTATTACATCGAAGTGTCAGGCTGATCAAGCCTAATCAGGTCGATTAAACAGGGTACCGTGTCGGACTGTACAGGGTACAGTGCCCAACGTAACAGGGTACGATCACAGACCGTACCCTGTTAGATCAAGATTTTCGATTAACTTATTCCGGCTGGGTCGAAACCTTCCAGTCATCCGTGCGGAATGGATCAACCGGCAGGTTTTCGCGGGTCCGGAGATTGGCCACCGGGTTCTCCGCCCAGGCGTAGCGGACTGCGACTGGTGCGTCTTCGCCTTCAGCCCAGACTTTCACGGTATCTTTATCCACAATCGTCGCCTTGGCGTTGTGCCAGACCTTATCTTCACCCGCGATGATAAAACCGAGCCCCTCTTTGACATCGAAAGCGTAAAGTCCGGCGCTGCCTACGTTTTCGAAATCGACATAAGCCTCGCTCCCTTTAATATCGAGAGCCTTGAAGGTGGGATTTTTGTAGTGAATTTTCTCCATTCCGTAGTCGCGGTTCAGAGCAATCCGGGCGAGACGCTTACCCACATCCTCTTTGTTCCGGGGGTGAATGTCGCGACCTTCACCAATATCATAAATCACCGCTTGTCCGGTGTTAGGCAGTTTTAAGGAATGCGACTGCGCTTCACGAAGCTCCGCCCAGGAACTGGGAACCGGCTCGCTGACTTCGTTGCGGAAATCGGCCAACTGAACCCAGTAGAAAGGGAAATCACCCTGACCCCACTCTTCACGCCAGTGGGAAATCATCATCGGAAAAAGATCGCGGTAATTCCAGGCACGTCCCGCATTGCTCTCTCCCTGATACCAGATCGTACCGCGAATCCCGTATCCGATAATCGGATGAAGAACTCCGGCGTAAAGATTGCCGGGACGATGCTGACCGGTCAGGACGTTTCGAGGAGCCCGCGCATTGAAAGGCTTTCCAGCAGCTTTGGCCTGAGTGGCTTTGGCTTTCCATTTCGCCAGTTCCGCTTCGTAATTAAATGTGGCTTCTGTCTTTTCCCACTGCTCGATGTAGCTCGCATACTTTGGATCCGCTTCGAGAACTTCACGTTTCACCCACGCCTCAGCAGCCGAACCGCCCCAGGCATTGTCGATCAATCCGATCGGAACATCGAGAGTCATAAGCAGCTGCTTACCGAAGTAATAACCAACCGCTGAGAAATCAGGCACCGTCTCCGGAGAGCAGGCTTTCCACTCGCCTTTGAAGTCATTCTGAATTTCCTGAGTTCCGACTTGAGGAACCGTAATCAGACGCATTTTCGGAAATTTTGCGGTGAGCACTTCAATATCCGCATCGTACGACTGGGAAACGGACCACTGCATGTTCGATTGGCCGGAGCAAACCCACACTTCGCCCACCAGGATGTCCGAGAAATTCTTCTTTTCCTCACCGGCCACTACCGACATGGTGAGACCCTCCGCATTGGTTGCCAGCGGAGCGATTTTGACCTCCCAGCGACCGTCATCGCCAGCCCTTCCCGTCACTTTCTGATCGCTGATTTCCACCGAAACTTCCTGACCGGGATCGGCCCAGCCCCAGATTTTCAGATCCATATCCCGCTGGAGAACCATATGGTCCCCAAACACGGATGACAGTTTCAATTCAGCACTGGCGGGGGCGGAAAATGCCGCCAGTGCGAGAGCGCTTAACAGGTAAGTATGAATTCTAGACTTCATGTCCCATTGATACGGACTGCCTGTGAAATTCTCGATTCTTTTTCGGACCTTGATCACGTGCTTCCAGCAAAATGGGAGCTTGATCACGCTTCGGGATTCTGATTGGATTCAAAGAACCTATCTTATGAAGCACCGGACAATCACAGCACTCTTTTCGATCATGGCGGGAACACTGGGGTTTGCCAGTAGCAACGCACAGGATGGAGCTAACAAAAAAATGATCACCAGCGAAGAATGGGGAATGGTCGATGGCAAAATGGCATCGCTCTACACACTGAAAAATGCCAACGACCTCGAAGTCAAAATTTCGAACTATGGCGGAATCATCGTCAGCGTGATGGCACCCGATAAAGACGGCAAAATGGCCGACGTCGTCCTCGGCTTCGACACCCCGGCGGAATACCCTGAGAAATCGCAGTATTTCGGCTGCATCACCGGTCGCTACGCCAACCGGATCGCCAAAGGCAAATTTACCCTCGATGACAAGGAATACACCCTCGCCACAAACAACGGGGAGAACCACCTCCACGGCGGAGTGAAAGGATTCGATAAACAGTTCTGGTCCACCACAACTCAGGAAGGCGCTGACGGAGCTAAACTCATCATGAAATGGACCAGCCCCGACGGCGACGAAGGCTACCCCGGAGCACTCGCCAGCACCGTGACCTACACCCTGACCGATGACAACGAGCTGAAGATCGACTACGAGGCGACCACCGACAAACCGACCGTTTTGAATTTGACCAACCACGCCTATTTCAATCTGAAAGGCGCCGGAGAGGGCACCATCCTCGATCACGAAATCCTGATCAAAGCCGATAAATTCTGCGCCACCGACGATGGCGGAATCCCCTTCCCCGGTTTAGCCGAAGTGGAAGGAACTCCGTTCGATTTCCGGAAATCGACCGTCATCGGCGAACGAATCGAGCAGGACAACGAGCAGCTAAAAAACGGAATTGGCTACGATCACAACTGGTGCATCAAAGACAGCCGCGATGGCAAATTGCAGCATGTCGCGACGCTCCTTGAGCCCGAATCAGGCCGGTCTCTCGACGTCTCAACCACCGAACCGGGTCTCCAGTTTTACTGCGGCAACTACCTCGAAGGCCAGAAAGGCAAAGGCGGCGCCACCTATCAGCATCGCGGAGCGCTCTGTCTCGAAGCCCAGACTTTTCCCGACTCCCCGAATCGTCCGGACTACCCGAGTCCCGTGCTTCGTCCCGGCGAAACCTATACCCAGACTACGATCTACAAATTTGGAGTCGCCGAATAGCGGGCTCAATCAATTGAGAAACCGCTCTTCCTCCTCGATCAGCGAACCACCGTCCAGATCTTCGACGCTGCTCCGAACCTCCCAGTGGAAGTAGCGCTCGAAATCATCGAAGGATGTCATTACCGGCCAATCGGCGGGAATGGTGTGCCATGCTTCAAACTCAGACGCCGCTATCTGGATCCAATATCGCTCCAAACGGTCACGAAGGTAGCCGGGCTCGAGGAAATCGACCCGGTTAATCAAATACACCGTCCCGTCTTCACCGTCCGGTGTCATTCCTTCATCCTCTTTTCCCGAAGCTATCGAGATAGCCCAGTCGTTGAAGAGTTGTTTCGGTCGGACCAGAACGGCACTTTTCTGAATAATTTTCATATTATCACATCACTAAAATCAGTAGCTGAAATCGACTTTCTGCCACCAGCGCGCTTTATAAAACCGCGCACCCTCAAAGGTATATCGCCCCTCAGAATCCTTCGGGTGAACCGGAATGATCGAATCACTCTGCCAATCCTTCGCCAATGAAATCTTCTTCGGCTCACTCACCCAAATCGAGCCATCGGAATGCTGGCTGGCACTTTTGATCCCTCTTAATTCAGACACCGTCTCAAACGTCTTAGTTGCGAGGTCAAACAGAAACAACGCATCATTATTACTCACCAGCAGCTTCGATCCATCCCGCAGCGGGAAAACATCGTGCCCGGTCGGAGTCATCGGCATCCGAAATTGATCCGCCAGAACCAACTCACCGTCGGCGTAATCGAACTGATACAGAAGGTCACCGAGAACCCAGAGACATTGCCGCGTTTTATCCCAGGTCACCCCATGCGCGTAGGGTAGCTCTCGATCCACAAACTTTTCAGCCGAATGATGCAGCCGGAGAATGCCGTGATTGCTGTTAACGCTGGCAATCACTCCGTCCGGCAGGAGTTCCGCCGAGTGGCAACTGCTGTAGGTTGAGTAATCTTTAATCAGTTTTTGATCGCGGAAACGCACCAGCTGCACACGACCGTGATAGGCTATGAGAATCAAGACTTCGCCATCCAGATCGACCCGCTTTGCATCTGTCGGCCGGTATTTGAAAGGCTTTCCGTCAGCTGGATAACACCACAAAACCGAGCTTTCATCGTCAGCATGTAAAGGATCGATCAAGCGGATCCGGTTATCGGCCTGATCCGCACAGAGCACCGCCGGGACCGTGGGCGGAACCTCCTTGAACTCGACTTCATCCGCCACCGTCCATTCAAACAGCGAGGCCAATAAGATGAGGACGAAAGATTTCATAACAAGGTCTCGTTACCGAAACGCTAAGACGCCCTCCTCCGCCCCGCAAGCGATTTGCACCCCGGCGACGTCTATCCGAAAATTTCAGGCAATCTCACCGGTCGCATTGATTCCGCCGAGACGCAGGCATGAACCGTGTAGCCTTCAGCGAGAAGCACCCCGTCCCGGAGGATTTCACAACAGGCCCGCACCCGGGTTTTGCCTTCGATCTCAAACCAGGCGTGAAATTCCAGCAAATCATCGTAGCGAGCCGGCTTGCGATAGTCGCAGTGAGCCTGAATCACCGGGAGAATCAAACCCTCCGCCTCAAAGCGGGTGTAGGGATAATCCAACTCCCTCAACATCTCATTTCGCGACCGCTCAAAGTAAACGAGGTAGTTAGCGTAATAGACCACACTCATCTGGTCGGTATCCGCATACGGCACCCGGTAAGTCATGGTGATTTCGCCAACTTTTTCAGAACTCATCAGAGGCTAATACCACGAGACCTACCTGACTCAAGTTTTATGAAAAGCGAAGTCGGGATCGCCCTGCCAAAGCGGGAAATGGAAAGAAGGGTTGAAAAACCGAAGCCCTGATTTATCTGTCTCGCCTCATTCATGGAAAAGCCCAGCATCATTATCGGCACCGATCACGGTGGATTCGAATTGAAGCAGACCCTCGTTTCTCATCTCGAGAAAAGTGGATACTCGGTCGAGGATATCGGCTGTCATTCGACGGAATCGGTTGATTACCCGGACTACGCAAATCTCGTTGCCCACGCAGTGGCAACAGGCCGCAAAGACCTCGGGATACTCTGCTGCACCACCGGCATCGGGATGTCTGTGGCAGCAAACCGTCACTGCGGGGTTCAGGCTGCGGTCGCGACCGATACTCATATCGCCGAGAAAACACGGGTCCATAATAACACGAATGTCCTCTGTGTTGCCGGCGAGCTGAATACGCCCGAGGAAATCAATGCGATCGTCGATGCCTGGCTCGGAGCGTCTTTTGAGTCGGGTGGACGTCACGAGCGCCGCGTCGCCAAAATGAACAGCTGTTCGATCAATACGACAGCGCCCCAGCTTGCTGCCGTCGATCCACAAGTTGCCGCCTGCATTACGGAGGAAGAGCAGCGTCAGGCGGGTAACATCGAGCTGATCGCTTCGGAAAACTTTGCGAGCAAGGCCGTTCAACAGGCTCAGGGAAGCTGCCTGACCAACAAATATGCCGAGGGCTACCCCGGAAAACGCTGGTATGGAGGTTGCGAAAACGTCGATGTGATCGAGCAACTCGCCATCGACCGGGCCAAAGAACTCTTTGATGCCGGTTTCGCCAATGTGCAGCCTCACTCAGGCTCGCAGGCCAATGCCGCGGTCTACTTCAGCGTCCTCACGCCGGGCGACAAGATTTTGACAATGGACCTGAGCCACGGCGGTCACCTCACTCACGGTCACTTCGCCAACTTCTCCGGTAAATTTTACGAAGTGAAGCACTACGGTGTGTCCGAGGAAACCGAGCAAATCGACTACGATAAGCTGGCCGAAACTGCCAAGGAGTACCGCCCCAAGATGATTACAGCCGGTGCCTCCGCCTACTCCCGTCAGATCGATTTCAAGCGGATGCGCGAAATTGCGGATTCCGTCGATGCCTTGCTTTTCGTCGATATGGCGCACATCGCCGGACTCGTTGCGGCCGGAGTTCACCCAACCCCGATGCCACACGCCCATTTTGTCACGACCACCACTCACAAGAGCCTTCGCGGGCCTCGCGGTGGACTGATTTTGACTAACGATGCAGATCTCGCCAAGAAGATCGATTCCACCGTTTTCCCCGGAGTTCAGGGCGGACCACTCATGCACGTCATTGCGGCAAAAGCGGTCTGTTTCCACGAAGCGCTTCAACCCGGCTTCAAAGCTTACCAGGAGCAAATCGTCAAAAACTCGAAAGTTCTCGCCGCTAAACTCGGCAGCCTCGGCTATCGGATTATTTCCGGCGGAACGGACAACCACCTTTTCATGGTCGACCTTCGCCCTGCCGGACTGAATGGTAAAATCGTCCAGGAAACGCTCGATAAAGCCGGCATCACGGTCAATAAGAACTCGATTCCTTTCGACACGGAAAGCCCGTTCAAAGGTGGAGGTATCCGGATCGGAACGCCTGCTGTGACCACTCGTGGTATGAAAGAAGCTGACATGGAAAAAATCGGTGATTTGATCCATTCCGCGATCGAAAACCGTGAGAATCCGGCCGCGCTTGAGCAAATCCGCCTCGAAGTTGCGGCAATCAATCAGGATTTCCCGCTTCCGTAAGGCAGCTAATTTCCTCGTGACCTTGAGCTTGGCATTTCCGGAGCTACGGAATATGCTAAGCCCATGAGCCTGTCCCGATTGATTTTTCTCATTCTGGCCGTGAGCAATCTTTGCCGCGGAAACGAAACATCGGTCATCTGGAGGGAGGGTTTTCCTGCGGCGCTGCGTGAAGCTCAGGCCGCAAAGAAACCTCTTTTCGTCACCTTCCGCTGCCTGCCGTGCAAACAGTGCGCCGCCTTCGATAAAAACGTTCTCGAAGGCGGACCAAAGCTGACACCTCTGCTCAGTCAATTCATCACGGTACGCATTACCGATGCGGCACAGCTCGACGGGAAGTATTTTCCCTACCGGACCCATCAGGATCTCGACCTCTCCTGGTGGGGGTATTTTATGTCTCCTGATGGCGGCGTCTACGGTGTCTTCGGCGGGAAAGACCACGTCTCCGATTCAACCCGAATCAGCGAGGAAGCGCTCGTCAATACGATGAACCGAATTCTGGTTCACCACAGGAAAGGCGGCGACATCATCACTGAAAAACACGATCCGAAAAAACCGACCGAACTGGAAGCTTACGATCAATTTGCGAAGCCCCGTTCCCACGTCAGACAGCAGGCCTGCCTCCACTGCCATCAGGTCAATGACATCCTCACTACCGAATCGATCGAAAGCGGCACCTTCACTAAAGCAAAATTGATGGAAAGATGGCCGCTCCCGGAAAACACGGGAATGATCCTCGATCGCGATCACGGCCTGAAAGTTGTCGATATCGTAGCGGGCAGTCCGGCCGAAAAAGCCGGTATCAAAACCGGCGATGAATTAATCTACCTCGAAGGCACTCACCTCTTCAGTCAGGCCGACCTACGTGGCGCGCTTCATCGTGCCGATTCCGGCGCGACCAACCTGCAGGTTGCGTGGTTGAGAAACGGAGCACCGGGATCCCGCGAAATCGCGGTGGACGCCGGATGGAAAACCACCGAAAACTGGTGGCGAAAAAGTATCTACGACGGTGTCGTCGGTCCCTACCTCGGCTTTTTCCCGCTACAAGGGCGAGGTCAGGGAAAAGGCAGCCTGTCGGTCAAACCCTTCATGGGTAAAGACGCGAAAAACAGTCCCTGGTGGGCGAGCGGCCTGCGCCCCAATCACGAAATCATCGAGATCAACGGCCGAAGCGATGACTGGAACACCCGGCAATTCCTCACCTGGTTCCGGCTAAATCACGAAGTTGGCGACGCCGTTACCCTGAAAGTCAAAAGCAGCGGAAAGGTGGAAACGATTACCGGAAAAATCCCCCCGCCCGAATCTAACTAGCAAAAGAAGCCCGGGAACCAGTTCACACAGAAAACCCGGACTGCACCCTGTCAAACATTTCGCACCTTGAGAATACAAGGGAGGCTGGAGGCCGCAATATAAGGTAGCCGGTGTTGCTGCGAGCCCAAAGCGAGCAAGGCACCGGTATAGGTAGAGGAGGCCGTCGAGCCCCGTAGGGGAGGTAGAACCGTTAAGGACCTAGCCGATGTTCTACCGCCCCTCCGGGACTGCATGCGGTTTGGGTTTGGGACCGGTGCCTCATTCGCTTGGCGCTCATTTCTTCACCGGCTACCATCTGATCGGGCCTCCAGCCCTTTTTGCTGCCAAATCCAGGTGCAAAATGTTTGTACCCTGTCAAACATTTCGCAGCGCCAAAGGCGCGATTCAAACTAGCCCGGGGCAGCGCCCCGGGAATTCAGACGCCCCTCAGAAAAAGCGCTGAAAGTGCGATTCAAACAGTGGTAAAGAGGGTGATTAGAAATCCAAATTGGGGATAAACTAGATTTGTAGGTCCTATCGTCGTGGCCGGATTGAATCGCGCGGGGCGCCCCGCGCCTTCAGCGCTGAAAATTTCTTAGTATCCAAACCCGGGGCGCTACCGGCGCTGCCCCG
>JARGPI010000083.1 GCA_029213005.1 Verrucomicrobiales bacterium | reverse complement strand
CCTTCACCCCTTCCTCCCCCTGCACCCCCTCCAACCCGGGGCGATGCGCGGTGACAGCCTACCGAAGGGAGTCAGCCTGACCGAAGGGCAGGAGCAAAGCGTCAAAGCGGCAGGGTTGAAAAGGCAATTCCCTGGCAGTTGAAAAAGCAAATCCCTGCTATGGGGTTGGTCAAGTGGGAGAGTGATTTTTCCTCCGTTTTCGATAGTCAGACGGCGGGATATTCATCTGTCGACTAAACGTTCTGCTGAAGTGGGCGTGATCGCAAAATCCGCAGTCGAGTGCTATTTCGGTGATGGTTTTGTCTGTGTCAATGAGCATTCGCGAGGCAGCTTCCACCCGGATTCGAAGCAGGTATTGATGGGGAGTCACGCCGAGGACCAACCGAAAACGCCGCTCGAACTGGCTTACTGATGTTCCGGCTATTGCCGCCAGTTCGGGCGTTGAGAGGGGGGCTTCAAAGTGCTGATGCATGTATTCCACGACGGAAGCAAAGGCATCCACGAGCCCGGCGCTGCGGTTGAGTCGTTTGAATTCGCGTGAGATTCCGGCGACTCCGGTGATATTCCCCTGCTCATCGCGAAGCGGAATTTTCGAGGTCACCACCAGACGCGGGGAGCCCTCTGCCTCGGGTGCACTCTCCAGCTGGTTTAGAACGGGTTCGCCGGATTGCATCACTTTGCGGTCGTCAGCCACATATTCGTCAGCCCGTTGTTTCGGGAAGAAATCGTGATCGGTGCGGCCGATGGCTTCACTTTCACTGCTGACCCCGCAGTATTCGCAACCCCGCTGATTCAGCGCAACAAAGCGGCATTTCCGGTCTTTGACGAAGAAAGACAGGCCCGGCACATGATCAATGAGGACCATGAACTGCTCCGGAGTGGTCAATTCAGCGAGTTGAGGTGGTTTCATATCGAGTTTGAATATTTAACGCCGTTTTTATACACAACTTCTGCGGAATTGTTCAAGCTTCTCCCCGAAAATTCGCAATGATGTCCTACGATGAGAAAACGGTTTATCCAATTTGGCCTGTTATCAGGGCTGCTCCTTCAGCTGTGTCCGGCGTCCGACGAAATCCAGTTTAACCGGGACATTCGCCCGATTCTCTCGGACAAATGCTACTTCTGTCACGGCCCGGATGAGGAAAATCGCAAGGCGGATATTCGCTTTGATGTTCGCGAGGCGGCTCTCGAGGTGTTCCAGAGCGGCGAATTCATGCATCGCATTCGCGCGACGGATCGAGATGAAATTATGCCGCCGCCGAAGTCGAACCTGAAGCTAACGGAAAAGGAAAAAGACCTGCTGGAGCGCTGGATTGCCGATGGCGCTTCCTACGAGGAGCACTGGTCGTTCACGCTGCTGCCGGAGAGCGTGGACGTGCCGGAGGTCGAGCAAACAAACTGGCCGAAGCAGACTCTGGATCGTTTTGTACTGGCCGGGATCGAGAAGGCGGGCGAGCACCCGACAGGGGAGGCGGAACCTCTGCGCTGGTTGAGGCGGGTCAGTTTCGATCTCACCGGGCTGCCGCCTTCTCAAGAAGAGATCGAACAATTTCTCGCCGAAGTTTCGGTGGACCGCGGAAAAGCTTACCAGTCCGCGGTCGACCGGTATCTTGCCTCTGATTCATTCGGCGAACAAATGGCGACCGGATGGCTGGACCTGGCCCGTTACGCGGATTCCTACGGCTACCAGTCCGACAAGCTGAACACGCAGTGGCCCTGGCGGGACTGGGTGGTTGCCGCTTTCAATAAAAACCTGCACCCCATCCAACCCGAGGGTCGCAAGCGGCTTGATTTTTTCTCTTGAATAACCAATTTCCTCTCAATTTCAGAAATTTAAATCTAACTTTGCGATTTCTGCGAACAACTAAGTAAAACACTAATGTCCCACTGAGGGACGCCTAAAGATAATGAAACTCTATATTCTAATGAAATTATTAGTTATTCTCTTGTTGGTTCTTTGCCATGGCATTTGTCTGGCTGAGGATTTACCTGGCAATCAAAAGAAAGCCAAAACGCTGACTGTGAAACAAGCTGCAGAAATTGTTAAGAAGGCGAATGAAACACGGCAACGTGAACTAGACCTAAGCTGGCTGACGTCAATTGATCAAGATGTTGCCGGGGAGTTATCTCATTACAAGGGCCTTAGGATCTTACTTGGTGGCCTGACTTCAATTGATGCGAATGTGGCTCATGAACTGACGAAACGTCAACTTGGTGGGCAGTATGCAGCACCAACCAAAGGCCTTAGTCTGAATGGTCTGACTTCGATTACCAAAGATGTGGCGCACGAACTGGTTAAGAAGGCGAATGAAACGCAGCAAGGTCAACTAAACCTTAACTGGCTGACCTCCATTGATCAAGATGTTGCCAGGGAATTGTCTCATTACGGGGGCCAGAAGATCTTACTTGATGGCCTGACTTCACTTACTCAAGATGTAGCTCATGAACTGACGAAAGTTCGACCTGGTCGTTTTGGTTGGTACAACAACTTGAGTTTGCGGTCAGATATACCAGCCAAAGGCCTTAGTCTGGATGGTCTGACTTCGATTACCAAAAAAGTGGCTCACGAGCTGGCCAAGTGTAATGGCAGCTTGAACCTTAACTATGTCAAGTCAATGGATAGCGAGGTGGCTCGTGAACTAGCGAAATTTAAAGGCGACTTTTTAAATATTCAAAACCTCGAATCAATCGCCCCGGAAGATATGAATATTCTGAAGGACGGCCTTAGGGGGCGAGGAGGTTCTGAAAAATTTTACCGGGCTATGATGCCCTATAAACTTAACGATGGCACCATGGTCAAAAAGTGGAATGGCAAAATAATTGAATACCGCAAGGACGGTTCGAAGATGAGAGAAACCGATTACAAATACGGTAGTGTGACGTTACGAATGGAATGGGATGAAGCGGGCAACCTGACGAAAGAGGAGACGTATCCCGTTCACGAACCTTCGGGCGTAGGTGAGCAAAGCCTTGAAGTCAAGGAGCAGGATAAAGAACCGTTGGACAACGAAGTTCGATCAATTGAATCCACAAAGTTAACTACTTCTGATGGTCTTGTTTACGTCAAAGGCGAGAAGGAGCCTTTCACGGGGATTAGTGTGCAATACTGGAGGGGTGGTTCGAAACGGCAACATTGGCACTATAAAAATGGCAAAAGATCGTTGCGAATGGAATGGGATAAAGACGGCAACCTTGTCGAGAAAGAGACCTTCTAGTCCACGATTGCCGTCGCACCCCCTCCAACCTCGACCGACAGACGCCGAGGGAGGAAAGGGTTACTGCTAAGGATTTGCTTTTTCAACCCCGCCACTCCGTCACCGCG
>JARGPI010000021.1 GCA_029213005.1 Verrucomicrobiales bacterium | reverse complement strand
ATCGCAATTCATTCATTTCCCGCTTCGGTGTCTTTTTTTATGAGGCAACGCGCGCGGTCACGGAATCAACTGAATTTTCTCGACGCGCCCCCTTTGATCGGAAAAGGATGGTGGTTGATGAGAAACGGTCTTTACTTTTTTCTGTTATGTTTCGCGGGAACCGTCCTGGGCAAAGAACCTCCGAACATTCTCTTTCTACTCGTCGATGACCAAAGACCGGACACAATCGGAGCCTACGGGAATGACAAAATCTCGACTCCCAATCTGGATCAACTCGCAAAACGCGGTACCCGCTTCACCCGGGCGACCTGCTCGTATCCGATCTGTCATATCAGCCGCGCGGAAATGTTATCGGGAAGACACGGCTGGGAAAATGGGATCAATGGCCTGAATAGCAGACGCTTCAGCGAGGGAATCGATTTCTGGGCGGAGACCTTGCGCAACTCCGACTACCGAACCTGCTATGTTGGAAAATGGCATACCCCGGGCCGCCCTGCCGACTACGGTTTCAGTGAGGTTCGGGGATTATTCGGGAGTGGCTCCGCGAAGCTGATGAAGCCCGGGCAGACGGATTGGAAAGGATTTCCGATCACCGGGTATAAGGGTTGGGTCTTTCAGGATGCCACGGGAAAAGAACGGTATCCGGAAAAAGGTGTCGGTTTAACTCCCGATATCGATGCCAAATTCGGTGACGCCGCAATTTCAGCCATCACCGATTTCAACGGAGACCAACCGTGGTTTATTCAAGTGAATTTCACAGGACCTCACGATCCTCTGTTTATTCCACCCGGCTACGAAGGAAAATATCGTGCAGAGGAGATGCCGGTCCCACCGAATTTTATGCCGGAACACCCTTTTGATCACGGAAATCTCAAGGGAAGAGATGAGGTGTTACTCCCCTTTCCCCGGACGCGGGAGGATGTCAGGGATTTGCTGCGGGTCTACTATTCGGTGATTGATCATATCGACCTCCAGGTAGGTAAAATCGTCAAGGCACTCCGCGATTCGGGGCAACTGGACAACACGGTGATTATTTACTCCAGTGATCATGGAATGGCGGTCGGCAGCCATGGATTACGAGGTAAACAAAACCAGTATGAACACACCATCAATGTACCGATGATTATTGCCGGTCCGGGGATAAAAGCAGACTATGTGACCGATGCCTCAGTTTACTTGCGGGACCTCTACCCCACGACCTGCGATCTCGCTGACGTAGCGATTCCCGGGACAGTGACGGCAAAGAGTTTCGCCGGGGTGCTAAACGGCAGCACGGAAACTCATCGCGACGAAATTTACGGATATTTCACAGACACTCAGCGTATGATCCGAACGGATCGCTGGAAGTATATCGACTACCCCAAAGTAGAGAAACGACAACTCTTTGACCTCGAGTCCGACCCTGACGAGTTAACCAATCTGATCAACGACCCGGATCTCCAATCAGTCACTTCCGGACTGGCGGAAAAGCTGATGAAATGGAGGAAGGAAAAGGGAGACCCTGCACTAACATTGTCTCCCCCTCCTCAATAAACTTTACCCTACCCGGTTAATTTCTTCGCCGTTTTCCAGCGCTTTCATATTCTTCACGATCCCATCGAAAAGGCGCTGCCTCGATTCCACCGAACTCCACGCGGTATGCGGCGTAATTAGCAGGTTGGGCAGCTTCGCATTGATCATGATATGATCGGCTGCGGGCGGCTCTTGAGAGATCACATCAACTCCGGCGCCGGCGATTTCCCCGGAGGATAACGCGGCGATCAGATCAGACTCGTTAACGAGACCGCCCCGACCGGTATTGATCAGGAAAGCGGACTTTTTCATCTGTTTCAAAGTCGTCTCGTTGATGAAGTATTCATTATCAGGCGTGAGCGGTGCATGCAGGGTGATGACATCACATTCTGCCAGAAATTGATCTTTAGGTAGTCGCTCGACTTCGCTGCTACTACTTTGCCCTTCGCGACCGAGGGCCACGATTTTCATACCGAAGGCTTCCCCTATTTTAGCGACCGATTTGCCAATATCACCATACCCGACGATACCCAGCGTTTTGCCGGCCAGTTCCGAGATTGGATAATCCAGACGGGTAAACATCGGAGATTCCGCCCATTTTTCAGGCGCTGCTGCATATCGATTCACATGCGTTACCAGATTCAGTAACATCGCAAAAACATGCTGTGCGACACCGGGTGTGCTATATCCGCTCACGTTGAATACTTTGATCCCCCGCTGTTTTGCGGCTTCGATATCGACATTATTGGTACCGGTTGCCGCGACCTGAATGATCTCCAGATTTTTGGCGGCATCCATCGCATCGGCACCGATATAGACTTTGTTGGAAATCACGATCCGGGCATCTTTGATGCGGGGAATCACCTCTTCCGTCGAGGTCGTTGGATAATACTCCACCTCTCCGAGGGCTTCGATTCCTGAAAAATCGATGTCTCCGATATCTGAGGTATCGCGATCTAGAAAAACTATTTTTGTACTCATGAAAGTGTCGACATTACCTGAATCATATCCACGGCAGCTTCGGCAGCCTCGCGGCCGCGATTCAATTCATCACCCAGGGTGCGATCTTTG
This sequence comes from Verrucomicrobiales bacterium, assembly GCA_029213005.1. GTDB lineage: Bacteria > Verrucomicrobiota > Verrucomicrobiia > Verrucomicrobiales > DEV007 > Arctic95D-9. Next base: position 126,191 of record JARGPI010000021.1, on the reverse strand, counting down.
GCCTGTTCCGCGCTTTCCACCAGCAACACTTCGTGAATCACCGGGATGCAGTGATCCAGTGAGGTGCGATGAAGTGAGGTCGTTATTGATTCGGCAATCAAATCCGCGTGAGCTGTGGAGCCGCGGATGATGACTCCCAGCGCCAGAATGGCAGCGGGTTCGTTCTCCAGATCACGGGCCAGTTTTTCGACCACCACCGGAATCTCATAAGCACCCGGCACCCGATGGACATCCAGCTTCGCTCCGGGACAGAGCTTTGCCAGGGTCTGCGATGCCGAATCGACCAGTGCATCGGTGTAGGTCGAATTGTATTTTGAAGCGACGATCGAAATTCGCCCCGCGAATGTGCTGGGATTTACCGGTTCCGGTGCTGACTTTGACATAATTGAAAGAATTGTACCCTGTACAGTTTGTGACCGTACAGGGTACAGTCGAGGAGTCAACAGGGTACAGAGCACTCTTGCCGCCGATTTTGAGAAGACTTTAAGGGCGATTAAACGAGTAAAATAATCAGAGTTCTACAAATTGACCTGAACTAACAAAGACAACTAAAATCCCGATGTCGCCAAATTGTGCCTTTTCCTTTTTTTTAGAAAAGGTAAGATTCCCGCTCACCACTTGGTTCGCCTCAAAAATATGCCTGCTTTTACCAAACGTCTTCCATCGGTTGTCATCTCAAATCTGAAGCCCCGAATCGAAAACGGTCGCTATCCCGTGAAACGAATCGAAGGGGAATTACTCGACATCAGTGCCGATGTTTTCAAAGACGGTCACGATGTTATCAGCGTCATGCTTCTCGGAAAACAGGTGGGGGACGCCGTCTGGCAGGCTCAGAAAATGAAGGAGCTGGATAACGATCGCTGGGGAGCCACAGTGAGTTTTAAAGAGACCGGCACCTATCTCTACAAAGTGCGGGCCTTTGCGGATCTGTTCGAAACCTGGTTACACGATTTTGAAAGAAGACTGACCGGTGATCAGGAAGATTTCTCGACCGAAATCGAAGAGGGCAGAATCATTCTCGCCGCCGCGGCAGAGCGGGCCAAATCGGAAAAGAAACAACAGGACGCCGAGGCGATCGAAACCCTCGTTAAGACCCTGACCAAAGCAAAACCGACCCACGTCCCGAAAATTTTCGAAGAAGAGCAGCTTCACGCCCTTCTGGGACGATACCCTGACATGTCCCTCGCTGCTGAGTCGGAGGAATTTGTCGAAGTCAGAGTCGAGCATGAGAGAGCTCAGTTTTCGGCCTGGTATGAATTTTTTCCCCGCAGTGCAAAAGGCAGCGGAACCGAGCACTCCACCTTCCGGGACTGTCTGCCCCGCATGGAGGACGCCAAAAAAATGGGCTTCAATGTGATCTATTTCCCACCGATCCATCCCATCGGCGTTTCCCATCGGAAAGGTAAAAACAACTCGGTAACCTGTGAACCGGACGACGTCGGATCACCCTGGGCGATCGGCTCACTCGAAGGCGGTCACCGCTCCGTGGAACCGGCCCTGGGCACCGTGGACGATTTTGTCTGGCTTCTGAAAGAGACCAAAAAGATGGGCATGGACATCGCCCTCGACTTTGCGATCAACTGCTCTCCCGACCATCCGTACGTCCGGAATCACCCCGAGTGGTTCTATCAGCGCCCCGATGGAACGATCAAATACGCCGAAAACCCGCCCAAGAAGTACCAGGACATTTATCCCCTGAATTTTCACTGCGACGACTGGCAGAACCTCTGGAATGAGATGCTCAGTGTCGTCCAATTCTGGGTCGACAAAGGCGTTAAGATATTCCGGGTCGACAATCCCCACACCAAACCGGTCGCTTTCTGGGAATGGCTCATCGCCGGCATCCACAAAGACAATCCAGAGATCATCTTCCTCGCCGAGGCCTTTACCCGCCCGAAAATGATGCAGACTCTCGGGAAAGCCGGTTTCACTCAGAGCTACACCTATTTCACCTGGCGCGAGACGAAGTGGGAAATCATGGAATATGTCTATGAGCTGACCAAAGGTGAGATGCGGAATTATTACACCGCGAATTTCTGGCCCAACACCCCGGATATCCTCCCCTTTCACCTCCAGAACGCGAGACCTCCCGCTTTTAAAATCCGCGCCGCACTCGCTGCGACCTTATCGACCAGCTGGGGAATTTATTCCGGCTACGAACTTTGCGAAAACAAGCCTCTCGAAGGTCGCGAAGAGTATCTCGACAGCGAGAAATACCAGCTCAAAGAGCGCGACTGGAACAAAATCGGCCACATCAAAGCCTTCATTTTCCGATTGAACAAAATTCGAAATGAAAACGCCGCGATGCGGGAATACGCCAATATCGAATTTATCGCGACCGATAACGACGAGATTATCGCCTACTACAAATGGACCGACGATCTATCAAATATCATCATCTGTGTAGTCAATCTTGACCCGACCAACACTCAATCCGGCAATCTGCACCTCGAAATTGGACAGATGGGAATTCAGCCGGGAAGACCCTTCGAAGTGGTCGATTTGATGTATGACGAAACCTATCAATGGCGTGATTCCACCAATTTCGTGTCCCTTGACCCTAATACCAAGCCGGTCCATGTGTTGAAGCTGGTGAGATCGTAACACACGGTTTTTCCAAACTTCACACAGTATGAACAAACGATTCGTCGCTTTCCTGCTTCTTGGCCTCATCTTCGTCGGCGCTGCCGAATGGGAACTTCAAGAGAGAATATTAAAACCCGTCCGCAAGCTGGACCGGTTCTGGGTGGACTTTTGCATTGGCAATGCAGGAAATCGCGTCGGCGATCCATCAATCACAATGGTTCGGATCCCGGATGACTACGAATCGGTCTCCGTCGGACTCGGTGAAAACGCCACCGGGGAAAATCAGGAATTAACCCGGCTCGATTTCGGTACCTTCCTGTTTGCGATCGGTAAAATGAGCCCGAAAGCGGTGTCATTTCTTCCCACGCCACAGTTTGCTGAGAAATCAGTGCTCAATCAGACTTCGCTCTATCCACTTAAAGATTCCGTTCTTCAGTTGCCCCGGATGACTCTGGGAACTCTGGTCAGCAATGAAGGGAAACCAGCCACACCGGCGCAGAATTTGTCCTATCCGGCCCTTCAAGTCACCGGTGACGCCTCTCAGTTGCCCGAGATCGCAAAGACCGAGATAGCGGTCGATCCCGCATTTCTCGCCAATGGAGATCCCGCTTTTGTTCCCGGTGGCGATTTCAGCCCCATCGGTGAAGTGTGGCCCCGCATTCAGTTGATCGCCCGCCAGGGAGACAAGGTCGTGCCCGGCTTTGTCCTCCTCTCCGTAGCTAAGCAGGCCGGAATCGGTGTCGATCAAATCTCGGTGGATCTCGAAAGCAAACGCCCCATGATTCAGGTCGGGACACTCTACGAAATCCCCGTCTCCGCCGATGGCTCCATGACTCTCCCATCCCACGGTGGGTTGAAGCACTCGATGTACGAGGTGACCACCGATGAAAACGGAAAAGAGAAACGGTCCTATAACTTTGCGTCTCTGACCGTCGGCGATGTGGCTCTCGCTGCCCACAAGAGTGACACCCTAGCGACAACTCTGGTCGAAGAATTCTCCGGCAAATTTGAGTCCCTCTCGCGAAATCTCGTCCTGCTCGGTTTCGACCGGACCAGCGATCGAACCATCCCGACGGCGAACGAGGAGTGGCTTTCCCCGATGACGGCAACTGCCCGCGCCATCGCAACGATCCAATCCGGACGTCACACGGAGAGATGGGAACTGCCGATCCGCGCCGCCGTTTACGGAGTAATTTTTCTCCTCGGCCTGATTCTTCTCGGATTCCGGACCCGATCCACTTTTCTGGTCCTGCTACTGGGAGTCGCCGCCGTCGTCGCCATGGTTCTGGTCTTCCGCCAGACCCTGACCTGGACGCCGCCACTCGCTATTGTAGGATTGTTTGCGCTCATGTTTATCGTTTCGCTCTTTGGACGGGGCAGTAAAAAAGCCGTCGAAGAAAAAGAGGAAGTAACCGAAAAGCAGATCGAAGCGACGGAAGCTGAGTGATCCATTGAGCCGAAGTTGAATTCAGGGTAGATTCGCCTGTATGACACACAAGATCGGCGTCCTCGGATTGCATCACGACCACGTTTGGGGAAATCTCGAAGAACTCCTGCGCACCGGCAAAGCCGAGCTGGTCGGTGCGGCCGATCCCAACATTGAACTTCTCGAGAAGTATCAGGGTCAGTTCGGTGGTCAAATTTTCGAAAATTACGACGATCTGCTAGCTCAGGAAGATCTCACCGCCGTTTACCTGTTCGCCAGTAACAAAGCCTGCGAAGATCTCGCCGTGAAGGCCGCATCCCGCGGGCTGCACTGTCTTGTCGAAAAGCCGATGGCCGCCTCTCTGGAAGGCGCTCAAAAAATGCTCGAGGCCGCCAGACAAAACGGCATCCGCCTCATGATCAACTGGCCGTTTCTGTGGTGGCCGCAGCTTCGCTTCGCGATCGATCTGGCAAAATCCGGACGAATCGGGGATCTCTGGCAGGTCCGCTACCGGGCGGCACACCAGGGGCCCGTCGAGCTGGGCTGCTCCAAATATTTCTGCGAATGGCTCTACGACAAAGAATTAAACGGAGCCGGTGCGATGATGGACTACTGCTGCTACGGCGCGGCACTCTGTCAGGTTCTCCTGGGCAGCCCGACCTCTGTCCACGGCGTGGGTCTGAATACCGGAACCAAACCTGATTTAACCCTCGAAGACAACGCGGTCCTGATTCTCAAATACCCGGGCGCCCTCGGGGTGACAGAAGCAAGCTGGACCCAGATCGGCAAATTAACGGCCTACAACACCTCCATCTACGGCACAACCGGCACGCTGTACATGGAGCCCGATCATGGCGGGAAAATCTGGCTGGCCACCGCGGAAGACGAGGCCGGATCCCCTCTCGAAATTCCGGAGACTCCCTGGCATTTCGAAACCGCGAGTAACCATTTTCTCACCGCGATTGAAGACCCTGCGTTTGAGCTGCACCCCCTCTGTGATCCCGAGATCTGCTGCGACGCTCAGGCAATTCTCCATGTCGGAGCGGAAGTGATTCAGGAAGATTGATTTCTAAAAACGAGAGTGGCCACCGCGCCACTGTCATCATCTCGATTTTCAAGGCTCACTTCGCCTCCATGCAGATCCATCGATTCTTTAGTGAAGCAAAGCCCAATCCCGCTGCCTTTCCGGCCGGTGGTTTTATTCTTTAACGAGTAAAACCGCTCGAAAACCCGGTTCAGAGCGTATTCCGGAATTCCGGGGCCCTGATCGGCTACCGAAACCACAATATCCGAATTTTTCCGAACGCATTTCACTTCGAGCCGACCTCCGTGCGGAGAAAAATCGATCGCGTTATTCAGGATATTCCGGAAAGCGATCCGCAGCATCAGCGGGTCCCCCTCGACCGTGCAGCCGCCATCACCAAAATCAGTTACCACCTCGAGATTCCGACTCTCCAGAGCCGCCGCAGAATCTTCGATCGCCTCACGAACCAGATCGACCAGAGACACCGACTCTATCGTCGCCAGACTCGACTGACTTTCAAGAGAAGCCAACTGAACAAGCCGGCGCACCAGATCTTCACTGCGAGCTGTTTCGCTTAAAATATTATCGAGAAAGTGAGCCCTTTTTTCCGGTGGCATCGATTCATCAATCAATTCCGCCGCCCCCCGAATCGCCGCGAGAGGGCTCTTTAACTCGTGAGTCAGCGCCTGCACGTAATTCTCCACGTAGTGTTTTCCCTCGAGCTCCCGGCGCATCTCCTCGAGCGCGAGACTTAATTTTCGCAATTCCGCCCGCCCTGTGATTGGCAGCTGCCGACTTTCGCCGCGAGCGATCAGGCGGGCATGTTCAGTTAAATTGCGGATTGGGTGAAGCAACCAGTAGACCCACAGAGCGCCCAGAACCATCGTGAAGACGGCCGCCATCAAACTCCACTTCACCACGAGATCCCGCGATTCATTGGCAAAGGGCGCCATCGCTGTCTCGGGTCGGGAAACCGAGAGGGTTCCGATCATTTTATCACCGTCACGAATCGGAGCCCCGATAAAGAAAACCGAGGTACGGGAATCATTTACATCAACCCGGGATGACCGGACACCGTACTGCCCCTGCCAACTCAGATAGACATCATTGAACTGCGAATAATCTTCGCCTTCCCGTTTTCCGTTTTCAGAATCAAAAATCACGATTCCATTTTCATCGGTCACATAGACATTGGTTTGGATCGTACTTTTTTCGAGATTATAGATTCGGGCGATAAAATCCCGGTTGTAGGCATTTCGAAAGCTCTCGCGAAATCGGGAAGGGTCAATTTTACCATCTTTGATATCGCGCTCGATCAGCGAAGCAAAGAGGTGAGCAAAATCCACAAGCGGTTCTTCGGACGCCTGAGAATATTGAATATAGATATTATTCCGCGTCTTGCGGGCAAGAAAAGCAAGGCTGCCCACCGCTACCGCTAAAAACCCACTCAGGATAAGAATCGTTATTTTCACTGGCAGTCTTCTTTCAAACTATAGCCAAGCGCCCGGTGAGTAATAATCGGATCGAAGGTCTCATCAATTTTCCGGAATTTTCCCCGCAGGGTTTTGATATGGGCATCCACGGTGCGATCAAGCGCGGCATCCGGCTCATCCCAGACTGCCTCCATCAGTTGATCCCGGTTAAACACCCTGCCCGGCTGACCGACGAACACGTTAAGCAGCCCCAGTTCGTATCGGGAAAGCCCCAGGTCCGAGTCGTCCAGAGTCGCTTTCATCCGCATTTCGTCGATCGCAATGCGTCCGAAGGATTTGGTGGGGGGAGCTGGATTCGAGCTTCCGGTTTCCGGAGCCGTGGCAGAGAATCGTCTCAATATAGCCTTCACCCGGGCGGTCAATTCCCGGGGACTGAAGGGTTTCACGACATAGTCGTCGGCCCCGAGTTCCAATCCCACCACGCGATCGATCTCGCTCTCACGCGCCGTCAGAAACAGTACCGGGACATTAGAAGTCTTGCGAATCTCGCGACAAACATCAAACCCGAGGATATCAGGAAGCCCGACGTCGAGAACAATTAAGTCCGGTTGCCGGGCTTTGAAGCAGTCGATCCCATCCCGCCCCGTTTCGGCGAGAATGACATCGAAACTCTCCTCCCGGAGAGCATACTCGACGGTTTCGGCAATCGCCGGTTCGTCGTCTACAATAAGGATCAATCCCGACATTCCTAAGAATAGGGAAGATCCGGTACTTTAAAAGTCCAGATACACTTCGGCACGCCGGTTTTCAGAACGACCAACCGGGTTATCGGTTCCGTCTTCTTTGAAGTTCGGTTTTCTGGGACGGCTTTCACCATACCCTTCGGTAATGACCTGATCGGGATTTGCCCCACGGGCGATGATGCCCTGGCGAATGGATTCCGCTCTCTTGCTACTCAGGTTGCGGTTGTAGTCATCTGACCCAAGAGCATCGGCATGCCCGGTGATCCGGATTTTACGATTGATGTCCTGCTTCAAAATATTAGCGACGATCTTAAGCTGATTATCCGCCCGTGAAGAGAGACCGGCAGCATCGAAGTCAAAGTAAACCACGAGCGATTCGCCACCGGTGGGATCTTCCACGATTGGTGAGTAAGGACCTTCGACATCTTTGGCCAAAGCGGCAATCACTTTACCAAAGGTCAAACCATTGACCTTCCAGCTACTGTCGTTCTCCAGCTCCAGAGCAAATTCCGACGAATGTTCGGGAGAGTTCACCCGCGATAAAATCCAAGACATGGTATCGCGGGAAAAAGTCACGATCAGCGGACGGTCTTCGCGCATCGCGAATTTGCCTTCCTCAAGTGCAATCATCAATCCGGCAATCCGCTCGTCGGTCACTTTCGGACCGCAGAGTTTACGGGCTGAAACAAAGTCTTCAGAAAGCACTGCTTTGGAAAAGGCCTGAGCCACATTCAGAGAATCCACTTTCACTTCGGTATTGGAAGTGGGGTTCTCAATCGCCGCGACGACTTCTTTAAGGGTTGGCGGAAAGCTCACTTTCGAAATTTTGTATTCTTTATCGGAGAGTTTCGCGACATCCATCGATACCGACTGAGGTTCCCCGGCACCTTCTTTAGTTGGAACAAAATCAAGCATCCAACGAACCGAATCTCTCGTCTTGGCAACCTCCCAGAAAGGACGGTCCGGATCGAGTTTCAAATTGGGATCTTCAATCACTGCTTTGAGTCGGTCCCGAATTTCAGCGGGAACGGCATCGTCACCGGCTGCCCCCATGAAGTTCTGGAAATTTTTCTGCATCGCCACATTAGCGGCTCCTCCCACCACACCTTCCGGAGTCGGTCCGGCTTTACCTTGATTCGCCATTGCCGGTGCATTACCCGCAGGAGCGGTTGCCGCAGGCGCAGGTGCTGGCTTCGGAGTGGTTGCTGCAGGTGAACCGGGAGTCGTCGCCGTAGCGGCAACCATCGCCGGTGTTGCCGGGGCCGGTGCAGTCGGTGTGTTCCCGACTTCAGGGGCTGGCGCCGTCGGAGCCGGGTCGGAAGTCTTGACCACGGTTTCTGGTTCAGCTGGTGTCGGATTCAGCGTGACCGCCGGAGCGTCATTCTCAGCCGGTGGTGCTGGAGTTGCGGGATCTCCCGATGAGGTGGCGGGATCCTCTACACTAACGATTTCTCCACCGGGTCCTCCGCTTTTACCACACTTAGTTAGGGTGAATATAGATATCCCAATACCCACCGCGACGATTCCAAAAAACACCAGAAGTTTAGCCCTCATTCAACTCAGATTTAAATTTTCCCAAGGTAGCAGAAGACTTTGTATAAAAAACCGATATTATTAAGATAGTTTGTTAGGATATATTAACTAATCGTTGTGAGCCAACGGTTTCAAGTCGTGCTCATCGATTCGTGGATCATCTACTCACTTCCCGGAACCCAAAAAAAGACCACGCCGGAAACCCGGGTGGTCTTTTGGGAATTCTGAAAAAGAAATCGGTTCTTAATAAACGTCGCGCTGGTAGCGCTTCGCCTTTTTCATCTCAGCGACAAACGCCTCCGCTTCCTCAGTCGATTTACCACCGTGCTCGGCGATGATTTCGATAAGAGCGGTGTGGACATCGTGGGCCATGCGACTCGCATCACCGCAGACGTAAATGTGAGCGCCGCCTTTGATCCATTCGTAGACCTCGGCAGCTGACTGACGAAGTTTGTCCTGAACATAAACTTTCTCCGGCTGATCCCTGGAAAAAGCCACATCGAGACGATCGAGAGCACCTTCTTTGAGGAACTCCTGCCACTCCAGTTGATAGAGAAAGTCGTAGGTGTAGTGCTGATCGCCGAAGAATAACCAGTTACGACCCGGTGCCTCAGTTGCGTGCCGTTCTTCGACAAACGCCCGAAACGGAGCGATCCCGGTTCCGGGCCCTATCATAATCACATCGGTTGATGGATCGGCAGGCAAACGGAAATTTTTGTTCGAGTGAACGTAGACCGGAACTTTATCCCCACTGCCGACCAGGTCCGCCACATAAGTTGAGGCAACTCCGACCCGGTCTTTTCCGTGAGTGTCGTAACGCACCGCAGCAACCGTGAGGTGAACTTCACCTTCGTGCGCCTTTGGGCTGGAAGCAATGGAGTAAAGGCGTGGCGCCATTTTCCGCAACATCCCGGTGAGATTTTCGACCGTCATGTTTTTGCAGGGAAACTCCTCCAAGAGATCAACAAACTGACGTCCCCAGGCCCAGTCCGCGAACTTTTTCTTGTTCTCCGGAGCGAGCAGCTCACTCAACTTCACATTGTTAACAATCGCATTGTATTTCCCGGCGATCCGCGAAGTCAGGGACGTGATATCAAAATCTTTCTTCAGCGCGTCAGCGAGAGTCTTGCCGTCAAATTGGGTATTGGCGCTAAGACCGCTCGCTTTCAGAACCCGCTGCACATCGACGTCACGATTTTCCGGGATGACAGCAAGCGCATCGCCCACCTCATACTGGAGGCCGGATCCCTCGAGGTTCAACTCGAGATGAAGCGTCTCTTTAGCGCTGCCGGTTCCATTGAGCACAATCTTTTCAGAGATTTCAGCCGGAAAAGGATTCTTCTTGCTATAGGCAGCCCCGCCGGGAGCCAAGGTCGCAAAACCTGCGGCAGCGGGAGCTGGAGCAGCCGGCTTCTCGACCGGAAACGCTTTGAGCGCACCCTCGAGCCATGCCTGCCAGGGCTCTTCGTAGTCGAGATCACAATCCTGACGCTCGAAGACTCGCTTCGCACCGAGTTCCTCGAGTCGAACATCGATTCGCTTTCCCGTCTCGCAAAACTGCTCGTAGCTGGTATCACCCAGAGCACAAACCGAGAAGTTGGTGTCGCTGAATTTTGCCGCGCCGTCGCCCATAATTTCGGCGTAAAACTCTGTTGCCGCATCCGGTGGATCGCCGTCACCCCAGGTGCTGACGATGACGAGTAGATTCTTTACTTTAGAGAGCTTTTTCGAATCCGTCTCGGACATATTGACGACCTTGGTTTTGAAACCGGCTTTGGTCGCAATTTTCTTGGACTTGTCGGCAAGCTCCTCGCAATTCCCACTCTCGGTCCCGAATAATATGGTCAGCTCGGTAGCGGCAACCGGTGCCGCGACGGGAGCAGCTCCCGGAATCGTGCTCGAGGTCACGCCACAGAAGAATCCGGAGACCCAGACGTGCTGCTCCGGCGTCATCGAAGCAAGAATTTGATTAAAAGCGGTCCGCTGTTCCGGAGAAAAAGGCGCGTTGTCAGGTATTTGCATGACTAGTTTTCTTAATTTGAAATCAGTGCAGTGGTTCAGTGCGGCTGGTTACACAGCGGCCTCAAGAACTTCTTTTTTGATGTCTTTGTGGAAGTCCTTACCGTGCTCGGTTTTGTTGACATAGCCCTGGCGAATCACAAAATCGCCGAAGCGCTCTCCATCCTTCCGGTTCAGCGCATAATCCCGAATAATCGGCCCGAGGACGGCTTTGACCTCAGTCGATTTGACGGATTCTTTATACAGTTTGCTCAGACGATCGCCGCAGAAGCCCGCACCAAGATACAAATTGTAGGATCCCGGCCCGCGACCGACGAATCCGATTTCTGCGATATAGGGGCGTGCGCAACCATTCGGACAACCTGTCATCCGAATCGTAATCGCATCCTGACGTAGCCCGGCATCTTCCAGAACTTCATCCAGTTCCGAAATCAGATCAGGCAAATAACGTTCACTTTCCGCGAGCGCGAGACCACAAGTCGGCAGCGCCACACAGGCCATCGAATTCAAACGCATGGCGGAAGCCCCGTTTGAATCGAAGATTTTGTACTGTTTGAGCAGCTTCTCAATCTTTGGCTTCGCGGATTTACTGACGTTTCCGATCTGCAGGTTCTGGTTCGCGGTCAGTCGGAAGTCCCCTTTGTGTACTTTAGCAATCTCACGAAGACCGGTCATCATTGGGTAGTCTTCGGTATCGAGAACCCGACCGTTGGAGATAAACATGGTGTAGTGAAATTTACCTTTGTGATCCTCGATCCAACCAAAACGGTCGCCATTGTGATCAAACTTGAAAGGCTTCGGCTCCTCCAATTTGAATCCGAGCAACCGCTCAACTTCAGCGCGGAATCCATCGATTCCCATTCTCTCCACCGTGTATTTGAGACGCGCATTCTGGCGATCTTCCCGGTTTCCGTGCAGTTTCTGGGCAACGACGACCGCTTCCGCGACGGCCACTGCCTGATCGGGAGTACAAAATCCCATCACATCCGCGAGACGGGGATAGGTTTTTTCATTTCCGTGAAGCATTCCCATACCGCCGCCTACGGTCACGTTGTAACCAACGATTTTCTTGTTCTCCACAATCGCGATAAATCCAAGGCAATGGGCGTAGATATCGACATCGTTGCTCGGTGGCACGGCGATGACGATTTTGAATTTCCGGGGCAGGTAATGCTTGCCGTAAATCGGCTCCTCCTCGGTATCGAAGTGATCGAGCAACGGAGGATCCTGTGTGACCTTCTGCTTTTCGCCGCTTCCGTCGTCCAACCAGATTTCATGGTAGGCTCCGGAACGGGGAGTGAGGTGATTCGAAATATTGGCAGCCAGTTCCTGAATTTCACCGTGAACTTCGGACTCATCCGGGTTCGGGTTACACATCACGTTACGATTCACATCACCACAGGCGGCAATAGTGTCGAAAAGCGCTTCGTTGATTTCGTAAATGGTCTGCTTCAGGTTGGTTTTGATCACTCCATGGAACTGATAAGCTTGACGGGTCGTAAGCTTCAAAGTCCCGTTGGCATAGGTGTGGGAGAGACGATCCATCTCCAACCACTGCTGAGGAGATGAGACCCCACCGGGAACCCGCACCCGGATCATGAAAGAATAGGCCGGCTCCAGTTTCTTCTTGCGACGCTCCGGACGGATATCGCGGTCGTCCTGCTGATAAATACCATGAAATTTGGTCAATTGAGTATCGTCCGCGCACAAACCGCCGGTCGAAGTATCAGCCAAGCCCTCAAGTAATGTCCCCCTGAGATAGTTACTGGCATCCTTAATTTTTTCGTTAGCTGACATAATTTATAGTATTTAGAGTATTTTTGGAGAAGCGCCCAAAAATAACCCGCTATTTGGCGCGGAATATACCTACGAGTCTGGATAAATCATTACTTTTTTTCGGAATTCTCCCTATTTTTTATCGGGAATAGGGAGAATTGACCCAAAACCATGAAAATTCCTCATTCCAGACGGACAAATACCGGCTTTACAAAACAAAAAAAACCGCCCGGAATAGGACGGTTTGCACCCGGACAGTTGATCGAAAGAATCCGAATCAGCTACGACTTTTGCATCGAAGCGTTCAGCTGATAGCTGTGGAGTTGCTGGACGTAGAATTCGGCGCGCTCTTTTGCCCCGGTCCAGACCACCGATTTCCCGGAATTGTGCACCTCCAGCATGAGTTTTTCGGACTGCGACTGATCGTAACCGAAGATTCGCTTGAAGACCAGAGTTACAAAACTCATCAGATTCACCGGATCATCAAAGACGATGACGTTCCAGGGGGTGTCGAGATCAGTGTCTGTCTCGGTGTCGGCAATGACGATTTCGTCGAGATCAATGGACATAACAATCAGGCATACTTCGGTTTTATGATACTTATCGACGGAACCAAATCAAATATTTGGGTCAAAAATTTCAAACCACTCTCAACCCGGTTTCATCCTCGTCTGACGGTCCGGGGTTGATAATTTGAGCAATTTCCTGCTTCACATCCAGAAAAAGAACCGGCGGCTCTTCGGCATGACCGGCTTGTGAAGACTTTCCAATCGCGAGATGCCCCGTTTTCCATTCAAACCAGGCATACGCCTGAAGCGCACAGGCAAGCGGCAGGCGAAACATCACCGCATGGAGCGCAAACATCACCGGCAGATGACCGGGCGCCTCGCCATTTTCCAGTTTCAGACAATACTTTCGCCACTCCCGGTTGCCCCGCATTTGGTCCTTACCTTCGATAAACGGCTTGGCCGCATCAATAAGGGACCGGGACAGCTCGGTTCCAAGCTTCTCACCCAGAAAGTGATCCAGCTCTGCCACTTCCCGCAATTTCAGCGCGGAAGCGAGACGGTAAGTCTGCTCCAGAACCGGTCCGATACCCTCAGCAAAGGGAAGCCGACGCCAGATGGCCCAGTCTTCCGCAATGGTTTCGCTGCCGGGCTGGAAAGAGGCGACTCCGCGAGGAGACACCCCTAAAAGTGAGACCTTGACGGAGCGGGCGAATTCTTCCCGCTCGTCATAATCCGATTGCGACCAAAAGGATGAACCTTCCACGGGCCGCATCGAACCAATTAGATAAGACCAGCAGCCTTAAGGGTCTTGTAAGCACCGTTCTTGTCGATGGTCTTGAGACCGCGGGCACTCACCTTAACGCGAACATACTTGTTGAGCTCCGGAACCCAAATCCGCTTGTTGCGCAAGTTTGGCTTAAACTGACGCTTCACTGTCTTGGTGACGTGACGTCCGATACCGCCCTTCTTCTTCGCTTTACCACTGCGGTGGATTCTGCGACCTGAAGTAACCTTAGCGCCTGTAATTTTGCAAACTCGTGACATGTCTTTGCCTGTGAAATGTTATAATCAAATCCGTCATCGCGACGGGCGGGCAATTTCCTCGGTTTTGCCGTATGGTCAAGGGCAAAATCGGCTCGATCGGACGATTCCATAGTAAATTGCCGCTCCGATGACCAAAGTCAGCGCTCCCCAGAGACATTCCAGCGGCTTTTGCTGAATCTGAAAAAACAAAATGCCGCCCGTGCAGGCCAGAAAAATAATGGGAGTGACAGGAAAACCCCAGGCGCGGAACGGTCGCTCGAGCCCGGGTTGGCGAATTCGTAACCACATCATTCCGACAACCACCGCCATCGACGAAACAGTGAGAAGCGCCTGAATGTAATGGAGCAACTGCTCAAAACTCGCGGAGAGAATCAAAATCACGGCGAGAAGCGATTGAAAAATGATCGCCACGGAGGGCACCCCGTTCTGATTCAAATGAGCAAACTTCCGGAACAAAGGATAATCCTGCCCGATAGCGTAAGTGACTCTCGGCCCGGCCCAGGTCATCGAACTGATGGTCGATATCAAGCCAAAGGCGATGATCAGGCCCATAATATTTCCCGCCTTTGTTCCAAGGATCGCTTTTGAGGCGATCAACCCCGCTTCAGGCTCCCCGGCCAGATCTGCGATGGGAGTCGAGTAAAGAAAAGCCGCATTCACAAAGAGATAGACCGCCGTGACAATTGCCGTTCCGATCAGGATAGCCAAGGGGACGACCCTTTTGGGATCGCGGACTTCATCGATCATGTAGGTCGCGGCATTCCATCCCGCATAGGCGTAGAGAACGAAGACCAGCGAAATCCCGAATTCCGGAGAGAGAATCAACTCACGATCCCCTGCCCGGGGAAGAAACGAAATATCCTGTCGCGTCCCGAGTGCGAAACCGAGGATCCCCAGGCTCACGATCAAAATCAGTTTAGCCGCGGTGAAACTCGCCTGGAACTTAGCGATCCCGTTCAACTTGCCGAGATGAATCAAACAAACTCCGGCAACTACCAGCACTGCGAACCAATTCGAGTGCCAACCAGTGATCGCCTCAAGATACTGCCCCATCAAAACCGCGTTCAACGCGATCGGCGCGGTAAAACCGGCGGTGACCGAGATCCAGCCGGAGAGGAAACCCACGATTTTGGGCCAACAACAATTGAGAAGCTGGTATTCCCCTCCCGACCGGGGAAACATCGCCGCCAACTCTGAGTAACACATCGCGCCGCAAACCGATATCACCCCGCCAATCAACCAGAGCAACAGAACCGGGAAGCCCGAAGGGATCACCGCAACCTGGAATCCTAAACTCCCGAATATCCCGGTACCAACCATATTAGCGACGACGATTGCGATCGCTGTGGTCAGTCCAATTTTCGGCACTGTCTTATCTCCCGGCAACGCCGACACCCTAACGATTTACCGCATAAATGCGAGTTGAATCATGGCGGCACAGCATTACTGGAAAAGATGCGGCACCACTCTGTTATTTTCGCGCTTAGTCTTTTTCTCGCCGGTTCCTTCGGCC
Source organism: Verrucomicrobiales bacterium (assembly GCA_029213005.1). Taxonomy (GTDB): domain Bacteria; phylum Verrucomicrobiota; class Verrucomicrobiia; order Verrucomicrobiales; family DEV007; genus Arctic95D-9. Next base: position 110,585 of record JARGPI010000021.1, on the reverse strand, counting down.
ATGGCAAAAATCCCCCAAACCACTCAGCACAAATTGATAATCTCGTCGCTGCCGGTTTAAAAAAACAATCCCTGAACCCCGGCGACAAAATAGATGATGCCGCCTTTCTCCGGCGCACCTACCTCGCCATCGCCGGCCGGATTCCCACCATCGAGGAAGCCGAGAGTTTCTATCAAAACAAAGACCGCAACGAACTCATTTCCCAACTGATCGAAAGCGACGCCTTCCAGAGTCATTTCTACAATTTCTGGTCCGACATTTTACGAATGACCGATCAGGGTCCCAGCCGCAATGCTTTTCTTCACTACCAGTTCTGGCTAAAAAAAGCGCTCAAGGAAAACCTGCCCTACGATGAGCTGGTCTATCAACTGGTCACCGCCCGCGGCAAAACCTGGGATAACGGTGCCACCGGCTATTACCATCGCGACCGGGGCATGCCCCTCGATAACATGGCCAATACGGTACGGATCTTTCTCGGAACCCGTCTCGAATGTGCGCAGTGTCATGACCACCCGTTCGATAAATGGACTCAGATGGATTACTACAAAATGGCAGCGTTCAGTTACCAAATCAACGCGACCGATGTCTATACTTATGCCCCCCACCGGATCAATGCGATTCAGGGATTCAAAGCCCGGAAGAAGGAAGCCTACCTCGAAGGCGTCGGACTGGGGGACGGTTTCCCGATGCCATCTTTGGAACGTCTCGAAACTCATATCGAAAAACATTCCAAGAGTTCCTACGACCAATGGATCGGCGGCAAAGGGACGATGAGCAAAGATGAGTTTCGCTCCGCCGTGCAACGAGGTTGGGCCGCCGCAAAAAAAGCCGACGATCTCGCCTACGGAGCCTACTGGGCCGGAGTTTTGATGTATAAACCTCTCCTGCGATATTCGGTAGTCGAAAAAGATCAGGAACTGCAACTCCCTCACGACTATCAATATAAGGACGCAGCACCGCACGACGTTATTCAGCCAGCCACCATGTTCGGTGAAAAGATCGGAGAGAAAAACGGGGAGCCACTGATTGAGACCTACGCGAACTGGCTTACCCGCGATGACACGCCTCGCTTCACCCGGGTGATTGCCAACCGGCTTTGGAAATTTGCATTTGGAGCAGGACTTTTCGAACCAGTCGATGACCTGACGGACTACACCATGGTTTCGAATCCGGAACTCCTTACCTATATCGAAAACCTGATGGTCGAGCTCGACTACGACATGCAGGCATTCCTGAAGATTCTCTTTCAAACCGAAACCTGGCAGCGTGCCGTCAACCGGGAGGAAGTGTATCCCGGCGCCCTGTCCTACTTTACCGGTCCCGAATTAAAAAGAATGTCAGCCGAGCAGATCTGGGACTCGATGGTTGCAATGTGTATCCCCTCGCCCGAGCGCTACCGCCCACTTTTAAAATCCCAACTCCAGTCCGTCGAAAAAGAGCGCCTCACCTGGACCAGTCTCGAAGGCCGCGAGTTTGATGACTATGTCAAAATGATGGAAACCCTCGCCCCGATGGTCCGCAATCAACGCAGCGAATCGGAACGCCTCAGTTTCGCCATGGCCGATGCCAAAACTTCCGGAAAAGAAGATCTATATCAATCGCTGAAAAAGGAGCTCAATGAACTGAACAAAAATATGCAGACCGCCATCAACGAAATCGGTCTGAAAGATCTCCATAACGCCAAAGAAAGCGGCGAGCTTCTCAAAACCATGTTGGGAGTCAATGAAACGCAAATGACCTCCGCGATGATGACTGAAGAGATGGATTCCAGCACGGCGACTATCTATACTTCGCTACCTGAAATCGAACTACCCGAACCACCCGCAGAACTGAAAGGTGGCGAGCTGCATGAATGGAAGCGAAATCAGCAAAAAGAGTTCCGAAATTTCAAACAGCTCGTTTCAAAAATGGCACGCGCTTCGGAGCTGGAAATGCCGGCTCCCCGGGGGCATTTTCTGCGCGACTTTGGTCAGTCAGACCGTGAAGTGATTGAGAATGCGAGCCATCACGCCTCGGTTCCACAAGCACTCAATTTATTGAACGGGCCTATGATCGAAGCACTCACCAATCCCTTCGCCGTCTTCGGCCGTCGACTCGAGATGGCGGAAACCGACGATGAAAAGATCCGCCTCATCTTTCAAGCCATGCTGACCCGCGAACCAACCGCCGCGGAACTCCAAACCGCTAAAACCGAACTCGCTGATGAAAACGATCCCAATTTCCGGGGTCTCGTCTGGGTTTTGCTGAACACGCAGCAATTCCTCTTTGTGCAGTGATGGTATTATCAACCACGTAGGACAGGCGTCCCCGGCTGTTTGCAATGTGTTTGCTAGTTGGCTTTGCGAGATCAAACGGGCAGGGACGCCTGTTCTACAGCTAATTGTACAGGGTACAGTCCGAAACTGTACAGGGTACAGTTTCCAAACTAACGCCTGTTCTACAGAGACCTATCGCCTTTCGTCTTCCACGTCGGGAAAAGCGATCGTGGCGATGGCGATCACGGCGATACCTTCGCCTCGGCCGACAAAACCCATCTCCTCGTTGGTCGTCGCTTTGATCCCGATATCCTCGGCAGGCAGGCTGAGCACACTGCTGATTTTACGACGCATCTGATCGGCATAAGGCAAAATTTTCGGAGCTTCAGCAATCACTGTTGAATCGATGTTCTCGATGAAAGCCCGCTTTCCCTCGACCAGGTCCTGAGCTTTCTTCAAAATTTTCATGCTCGAAATTCCCTCGATCGTCTCATCGGTCGGAGGGAACCAAAAGCCGATATCAGGCTCCCCGAGGGCGCCCAGTATGGCGTCAGCAATCGCATGAGACAGGACGTCGGCATCAGAATGCCCATCGAGTCCTTTTTCAAAAGGGATCACGATTCCACCCAGAACGAGCGGTCTTCCTTCAACCAGTCGGTGGACGTCGTATCCGATGCCGTTTCGATATCTCATAACTCCGTAATGCTAGGGATGATCAACCAATTTGCCAACGTGATTTTTAAGAAATATTGTCCAGCGGAAGCTTCCCGTTGAACGCGACAATCCCCGATTTATCCTCGGAAGAAGTTGAGGGCGAAAGATTTACCACGCCACCACCTCGTTCCACCATCAGCTTACCCGCCGCGATATCCCAGATACTGATCTGTTCCTCGATGTAGGCATCGAGCCGACCGCAGGCGATGTAGGCGAGAGCGAGAGCGGCACTACCCATCATCCGGGTTTTCCGCACCTGATAAGCCATGTTTCGATAGCGCTCGAGCCCGGCATCCATGGATTCCTTCGTTTTTGAAAAGCCGATCGTCACCACGGCCTGTTTCAATTCAGCCCGGTTACTGGGACTGACCGGCTTCCCGTTCCGAGTGGTCGGCCCTTCGTAGTCAACCGCGTACATCTCGTCCATCATCGGATCGTAAATCGCGCCGAGTTTGAGTTCGCCATCTTCGCGAAGAGCAATCGACACACAGAAGTGTGGAATGCCGTAGAAATAATTCACCGTCCCATCGATCGGATCCACAATCCACTGTGAGGAACTGTCGAGCTTACCCGCAATGCCCTCCTCCCCGTAAATTGCGTGATCGGGAAAAGTGGCCAGGATTCGATCAGTAATTAACTCCTGAGTTTTCACATCGAGATCCAACTTGATGTCGTGAGCTTTCATTTCATCAACCACGAGATCGCTCTCGTAATTGGCGCGAAGGAGTTCCCCGGCTTCCCGGGCGGCAGCGATAGTAAGTTCCAGTTCTGGTGACATGATCGGCGACACCGTTAAGGGCAACCCGAAAAGGGTCAAGGATTGGGTTAAAAATGCCGCGTCGAATCCCTAATACGAGATAACGTAAATATAATTATCATAATTTTTGTAATGCATTGTTTTATAGGCTATGGTAAAAAACCCAAAGACAACGTTAACCCCCGTAAACGTACCATGCATACAGCCCCCAGACCCGAAGGAGAAGCGGATCGGATCGCTTTCTTACACGCCCTCAATATCCTCGACACAGAACCGGAGGAATGTTTCGACAGCTTGACCCGGCTGGCCCGGCGAACTTTAGGAGCCGACTACTCCGCAATCGCTCTACTCGACAGTGATCGCCAATGGTTCAAATCCCAGTGCGGTCTTGATGTGGCTTCGACCAGTCGAGACGTTTCCTTCTGCGCCCACACTATTCTTCAGGATCGAACCATGGTGGTAGAGGATGCACAGAGCGACGCCCGCTTCCACGACAATCCTCTCGTGACCGGCAAACCTTTTCTCCGCTCGTATATGGGGCATCCCATCGAGGTGGCTGGAGAGGCGCTTGGAGCTCTTTGTGTTTTATACACAGAGCAACGCACTTTTACGACGGAGGAAAAAAACACTCTCAGTGATCTGGCCCGGATGGCTGAGGAGATGATTTCACACCACTACCTCCGGGAAACGGCACGGCGCGGGCTCGGAGAGATGTTTACAGCCAGTGATTTGATCTTAGACCGTGCGATCCAAATGAACCCGGAGCCCACGTTGTTATACGATTTAAGCCAAGGGGCCATCAGTGAAATCAATGAACCGGCTTTGGAGGAACTCAACCGATCGCGATCCGATATCGTTGGCAAACCGCTTCCGTTCAACATCCAACTTTCCCCTACTGACAGGGAGACACTCAAATCGAGGCTGCTCGAAAATAAAAAGGTCAAAGAATTTGAAGTCGGCCTGATCTCAGAGACAGACGAGACCCTGCAATTCCTCTGTTCAGCGGAGATCGTTCTTCGAGCCGGCGACCGGCAGGTGCTCGTCACGGGACGGAATATTTCCCGGTTAAACGATCGCCAGTCTCTCTTCAAGACAACGCTGGAGTCGATTGGCGGCAGGGTTGGGACTCAGTTCTTTGAATCCTGCGCTGAAGTGATCGCGTCGAAACTCAATGTCCGTTTCGGTCTTGTGATCGGGATCGATGAGGAAATACCGAGCCTCCTCGGCTTCTGGGACAGCGAAGGGCTGATCAACGGAGAGACCATCTCGATGGAAGGCCTTGCCTCCAACGCCCCGACCGACAATCACGCGCCAATCCATATTCCCGATCACGCCCGGAGCATCCACCCTCAGTGGCGCTTTCTGAGTGATCTCGGAGCCAAGTCCTGCTACGGCCATCCCGTCATCTCCGCAGAGGGAGAGTTGAAAGGATACCTCCTGATCGCGGACCCCGGGCCTTACGATCGGGAAGCGGAACACGCCACCTTCCTCCTCGGCATCCTTTCCGCAAGAACGGCGGGGGAACTGGAACGCCAGCAGATGCTACGCGCTCTGGAGAAAGAGCGCATCCGGTCCGAAGCGGCCTGCAAAGCAAAAGGTAACTTCCTCGCTAACATGAGCCATGAACTGCGGACGCCGATGAACGCCATCATGGGATTCTCCCAGCTGATGGCACAGGACGCCGATTTCCCGGCCCGCCATCGCCCCACGCTCGATATCGTGAACCAAAGCGGGGAACACCTCCTCTGCCTGATTAACGATGTTCTTGAAATGTCCGCCATCGAAGCGGGCCAGAATGAAATCAAACTCACTTCAACGGAGTTAAAAAACTTCATAACCACGGTGGAATCGATGCTTTCGATCAAAGCGATCGAAAAAGGTCTCGGGTTCACCTCAACCATTGCCACGGACGTTCCGGACTTCATCAAAATCGATCAGGGGAAAGTCCGGCAGATCCTGGTAAACCTAATCGGTAACGCGATCAAATTCACCGAAACTGGCCGGGTTCAGCTCCGGATTACCAATGAGTGGTCCGAAGATAACCATCCCATGCTCCACTTCGAAGTGGAAGACACCGGCGCCGGCATCGCCTCCAAAGACCTCGGGAAATTATTTCAGCCCTTCGAGCAAATTGACCGGAAGGATGGACTGGAGGGAACCGGTCTCGGACTCTCGATCTGCAAAGGCTTCATCAAAGGGATGGATGGACAGATCGGAGTCAGAAGCACTCCGGGAAAAGGAAGTGTTTTCCACTTTTCCATTCCGCTGATCCAGGCCAACCCTTTTGCGCACAACGCGCCAACGGTTGTTGATCGTCAAATTCCGGCCGCCGACCAACCTTCTCTGGAGACCCGGGTTCTGATCGTTGACGACGTCGCCGCCGGCAGACTGCTCCTCAAAAAACTGCTCGCGCCACTGGGCGTCACCATCAAAGAAGCCAAAAACGGAGCCGAAGCGGTTAAGATGGAAGAAGAATGGCGGCCCCACATGATCTTTATGGATCTCCGCATGCCGGTAATGGACGGCGAACAGGCCGGACGAAAGATCAAAGACACCAGAGGAGATGAAGCCCCGGTCATCATTGCGATCACCGCCAGTGTCTTTCGCGAAAACCTGATGACTCCGGAGACTCCCTTCGATGGATACGTCAGCAAACCTTTTCGGATCGACGAGGTCGTGCAGTTAATGAAAACCAAAATTGCGCTGAGAAGTCTCCTGCCCGGGTAAGAACAGCACCCTCCGAAGCGAACTCGGAATGAGCACCCCGTCAAGACCAGATCAAAAGTCGCAATCCGGCGATCAGGGAAAAAAGGTAGAGCAGCCACTCAAAAATCCGCTGAGGCACGAGATGGATCAGCTTTTTCCCGGAAAATATCCCGGCTACGATTCCCGGAATCAATAGCAGATTGAGCTTCAGCGAGTCTGCATTGATCAAAGACAAATTCCCCAGGAGCGGAACTTTGATCAGGTTTACGAGCAGAAAAAAGCGGGCTCCAACTCCGAGGAAATCATGCTTCGCCATCTTATGGACCAAAGCATAAATGGAGTAAACCGGCCCGGCGGCGTTCGCCACCATCGTCGAAACCCCGATCGCGAGCCCCGAACCGGACAGGAAAAACTTCGAGGCCGGGAGATTCTCAAGAAAACTCTTCTGGTATTCACGGAAAAGCTGCAACACCACCATCACAAGAATAATCCCCCCAATCACCTTCCGCGCGGTTGAATCGTCGATTGCATCGAGCAGAAAATAACCAATCGCGAGACCCGCCAATGTCGGCGGTAACAGAGGCCAGACTTTGGACCAGCTCGAATACTGGCGAAAAAGTGGATAGACGATCACATCGCACAGAATCAGCAGCGGCAGAATGATACCAACACTGGCTTTCGCACCGAAACACTCGGCAATAATCAGAATATTGACCAGTGCGAGACCGGGAAAACCGGTTTTGGCAATCCCAAGGCAGAATGCCCCGGAAAGTGCCAATGAAATGATTGGCCAGGTGCTGTCGAAAGGAAGATCCAAAATGGTGCTAGTCTTCCAATTCCGATTTCACCCCGATAATCGCATCGTAGAGAGCCATCCACTCAGCCTCTCCCTGACCCGGACCACCACTGACTCTCAACACGCGGCTCATTTCTTCGAATTCCAGATCCATCGACATCATAACCTGACTCGGATTCCCCGCCCCGGCACTGCAGGCCGAACCGGTCGAAACCCCGAATCCCCGATCACTGAGTCGGGTCAGCCACTTCAAATTCTTCGTGTGAGGAAGGACTATCATCGAGGTATTAGCGAGGCGCGGCCCGCGTTTGCCGACGATTTTAAACTCTCCGCTTTCGAGAAGCGCCGCTTCGAACAAATCCCGCACATCAGAGACATCCGGCGCATTTCGCTGGCTCTTTAATGCCGCAATCATCGCGGCGATCCCGGGCAGATCTTCCGTTCCACCCCGTCGGCCATTTTCCTGGGGACCTCCCAGCTGTCCGATAAAGGCACAGTCATCAAAATTCTCCGGTAAGACCAGAAAGCCAATGCCCTTGGGCCCGCCGAATTTATGCGCACTCCCCGTAAAATAATCGATATCCGCAAAACCTCCCCCGGGCTCTTTGCCGATCCATTGCGCGGAATCGGAATGATAAGGAATCCCCGCCTCGAGGCACAATTCGGCGATCACATCCCAGGGCTGAATGGTGCCGGTTTCATTATTTGCCGCCATCACCGACAGGCCCACCAGATCTTCAACCATCGTGACCACCCTCTCGACCTCTTCGAGGTTGATGATCCCCGTAATCGGGTCGACCCCGATCTCGATCATCCGCTCCGGCCCGAAAAAACCGGCCGCAGCGGCCCGCACACTGGGGTGCTCCACCGCTGAAATCGCTATTTTCCCCGGGGCGTGACTCCAGAACTGAATCACTGCGTTATTGGCTTCGGTTGCTCCCGATGTGAAAACTACGCGCTCCGCATCCTCGATACCGATCTCCTCAGCTAATTCCTCCCGAAAGTCCTCCAGCAGCCGCCTTGCGATTCCCGCCTCACGATAAAGACTCGACGGATTCTCCCAATGTTGATCCGCCATCAAAAGCCATGCTTCCCGGGCGGCCTCACAAATAGGCGTCGTTGCGTTGTAGTCGAAATATTTTCCGGGATCGATCACTCTTTTTCCTAAACGAAAATTCACCTTCCGACAACCTCGATTACGCAATTGATAAAAACGTTCCCTCCACGAAGTATTGAAACTATGACGAGATTTTTATCGATCCTTACTCTGACCGCAGCATTTTCCGTCGGTTCAGGCTATTCGGAGGATTCCGCAGTTTCTATTTTTAACGGGAAAGATTACACCGGCTGGCATGGCGATAACCCGCACACCACCAGCAAGGCGAAGGACAAAGCGGCCTCACTCGCCACCCAGGCGGAAGAGTTCAAACAACACTGGTCAATCGAGAACGGGGAAATGGTGAACGATGGCAAAGGTCCCTACGCAACTACCGATAAAGAATACGGCGATGTCGAACTGCAGTTGGAATACCGCACCGTCGCTAAAGGCGATAGTGGTATCTATATGAAAGGGACCCCTCAAATCCAGATCTGGGATTACACCGAAGAGGGTGGAAAATGGAAAATCGGCGCTGACAAAGGTTCCGGCGGTCTCTGGAATAACTCTAAAGGTGCCCCAGGTAAAGACCCACTCGTTCTCGCGGACAAGCCCTTCGGCGAATGGAATAAAGTGAAGGCGAAGATGCTGGGGAGCCGGACCTGGGTTTGGCTGAACGACAAACTCGTCGTCGATGGTGCGATATGGGAGAACTACTGGGATAAAGCCCGGATCAAACCACTCCCGCCAAAAGGCCCGATCCATCTTCAGACCCACGGCGCGGAGATCCGCTGGAAAGACATCAAAGTCCGGGAAATTGGAGCAGAAGAAGCCAATACAACCCTTCGGGGGGATGACGAAGGCTTCACCGACATTTTTAATAGCAAAGATCTCTCGAACTGGGCCGGGCAAACCGATAATTACGAAGTGATCGACGGAGCCATCCAGTGCATCAAAGGAAAGGGCGGGACCGTCTATTTCGATGAAAATCTGACCGATTACACCGTGAGATTTGATTTCAAACTCCCTCCCGGCGGAAACAACGGCCTCGCGATTCGATATCCGGGTAAAGGCGACACCGCCTACGTCGGAATGTGCGAATTACAGGTCCTCGATAACACCGCTGAAAAATACGCCAAACTGGACGAACGCCAGTATCACGGGAGCGCTTACGGTATCGCCGCTGCGGAAAGAGGCTACCTCCGCCCCGTCGGTGAGTGGAATACTCAGGAAGTCACAGTTGTCGGCCACACCGTGAAGGTGGAGCTGAACGGTTCCGTCATTCTCAACGCCGACCTTTCAAAAATTGATGAATATATGGCCGATAAACCTCACCCCGGAAAACTCCGAACCGAAGGGTTCTTTGGATTTGCCGGTCACGGGGATCCGGTCGCTTTCAAAAACGTCGCTATTAAGAAACACTAAACCAAAGCAAACATGAGCCCGAAACCACCGATCAATCGCCGAAATTTCATTAAAACCACGGCCGGATTGGCCGGTGCGGGCACTTTGGGATTTCCCGCAATTACCAGCTGTCAGTCACCGAATTCCAAATTGGGCATGGCCCTGATTGGAGTCGGTGGCCGGGGCGGCTCTCACGTCAAAGCGGTTGAGGCCTCAGGTGAGGACTTTATCGCGATTTGCGACGTCAACGAAACGAATCTCGGCAAGGTGTTAAGCAAACATCAATCGGCCCGGGCCTACCGCGATTTTAGGGATCTTTACGAAAAACTGGACGACATCGACGCGGTGATTGTTTCGACAACGGAGCACACCCACGCTTTCGCCACCTTGCCGGCCTTGAATGCCGGCAAACACGTCTACTGTGAGAAGCCCCTCACCCGCGATGTTCACGAATGCCGCATCATCACCGAAGCCGCTGCAAAAGCCGGGGTTAAAACCCAGATGGGGACTCAAATTCACGCCGGTGAAAATTACCGGAGAGTCGTCGAATTAATCGAATCCGGTGCCATTGGTCCGGTCAGCGAGGTGCATACCTGGGTCTCCCGCGCCTGGGGCTGGCAAACCGAAGCCGAGGCTCAGGTAAATAAGGACATCATTTACACACCCGATACGCCAAAAGAAGGGAAACCCGTTCCCGGGAATCTGGACTGGGATCTCTGGATCGGACCGGCACCCTACCGTGACTTCCACGATTACTACTTCCCCGGCCCCCGTTGGTACCGCTGGTGGGACTTCGGCAACGGGACGATGTCCGATCTGGGCAGCCACCGCAACGATCTCCCCTGGTGGGCATTGAAGCTCGATGCCCCTCTCACCATCGAAGCAGGCGGTTCGAAGCCTCATCACGATATCGCACCCGCCTCAATGTGGGCCAAATACACCTTTGCCTCCCGGGGGGATTTACCGGCAGTTGAACACACCTGGTATCAGGGCAGTGAAAAGCCGCAGATCTGGAAAGACGGTAAAATTCCGCAGTGGGGTAACGGCACCCTCTTTATCGGGGAAAACGGCATGCTGCTTGCCGATTACGGTAAGTACCTACTCCTGCCCGAGAATAAATTTAACGACTTCACTCCGCCCAAAGCATACATTCCACCATCGCCCGGTCAGCAACAGGAATGGATCCTTGCCTGCAAAGGGGAAGGACCTGACCCGCTCTGCCAATTCAGTTACGCCGGGCCGCTGACGGAAGCCAATCACCTCGGAAATGTCGCTTTCCGTGCAGGAAAAAAACTGGAGTGGAACGCTGCGGAAATGAAAATCCCGAATTTCCCCGAAGCAGAGAAATTCCTCGGCCGATCCTACCGGGAAGGCTGGTCACTGAGTTAATCTGAATCTGATCAACGCCCCAGCAGCTTTCTTAACATGCTCCGCGTCGCCGCGGGGCTGGCCTGCTCGGGGTCAGTTTCCTCAGATATCACCGAACTGGTGGTCTCCGGAACTGCCGGTCCCAGCTGAGGGGACTCTGCGATATTGGGTGGCTCGATATCCTGAGCATAAGCGCGGTTGGCGGCAGTACTCTTCTGGAATGTATTAATCGGTACCCGCACCATTCTTGATTCGTAGCGCAAAACGCGATGCGCTTTGATAAAAGTCCTCGGCCCGCCCACGGTGTAAGTATTATAGGTCTTAGGATACAGGTCCCGTCGCATCCCGACCCGGAGATCCTGCCGAATCTCAAAATGAAGATGAGCCGCGTACATATTATGCGGTCCGCGACCAATCGTTCCGATCTTCTGCCCACGCACCACCCGGTCGCCGACTTTAACCATCCTGACATTGAGGTGACCGTAGAGTGAGTCAACAAAAGCAATCTGCCCGTTGCGGCCGCGATAGGCGTGCCTGATGATGGTCACATTCCCCCATCCTTTCTTGTAATCCTGCGAGAAAACCACCACCCCGTTGGCGATACTGTAAACCGGGTCCCCCAAATCTGTGTTACCTCCGCCGTTGCCGTTCCAGTCTTCCCCGAGGTGTCCATTCTGCGTGAATCCCCGGTAAACGTAATAGCCGTAGCTGTCGGGTTTCCCGACGGGATAATCAAACCCATCCGCAAGGCGAGTCGTGGTATAAGATTGAGAGATGCCAAACACAGGAAAAATCACCAACAGAAATCCCAGGACTGGCAAAAGAAATCGGAAGGGATAGCAATTCGACTCTTTCATGAAGAAGATACGGCAGGGCAGACGGTTACCCTACACACTACGGATCACCTGACTTAATCCTTAGCTGAAAAACTTAAAATAGCAAAATGCTGCGATCCCCGCAATGAAGCAGTAAATCCCGAAGTATTCGAACTTGCCCTTCCGGATTGATTCCAGAACCGCAAAAATCGCAATCAAACCGGAAACGAAGGCCACTACTGACCCCGCGATATAAGGCCCGAGGAGCCCGGCCTCAACCTCACCCAGGTCCTTCAGCTCCATCACTGCGGCAGCTGCAATTGCCGGGATCGCCATCAGAAAAGAGAATTCCGCAGCACTCGACGACTTCGTTCCGGCTAGCATCCCGGAGACGATGGTGGACCCGGACCGGGAAATCCCGGGTAAAATCGCAAAAGCCTGCCCGATTCCCATCGCAATCGCTGACTTGGCATTGATCTCACCGGTGGCATTGCCTTTTTTAGCCAAAACTCTCGGTAAAAAGAGCACTGCTCCGGTAACTAATAACAGCAGAGCGACCACGGTCGGCTTCTCATAGACCGCCTCGAACTTATCAACCAGCGGGGAAAAGCCCACAATCGCCGCCGGAATACTCGCCAAAAAGAGGAAGAAAATCATCTTTCGCTCCCTTTCATACTGCTCGGTGTAGGGAGGAATGATCGATAAAAGCATCCGCCAGAGGCTTTTCCAAAAATAAATCACGACCGATAAAAGCGTCCCGAAATGAACCAGGATCTCAAAAGTGACGCCTTTATCCGTCACTCCGAGAAGTTTTTGAACCAAAACAAGGTGTCCGGAAGAGGAAACCGGAAGAAATTCTGTGAGCCCCTGAACGAGCCCTAAGATCATTGCTTGAAACCAATTCATACCTAAAGTCGCGGAATAAACCCTCTAATTTTCATAAAGCGAATTCAATTTTGAGGGACCGGATTTCCCCCGATTACAGCCCGTTGCGGTTTCTATACCTGTTCGACTCACACTATCCCGCTCAAACGGTTTGAGGATAAGGGATTCCGCTCAAAGTATAGAATCACGGAACTGTCTAACACTAATAAAAAACCCATCTAGCTTGACACTTATTCAGGCCCGAAATTTTTACGGATCTTTACGAACATTATGGTAGAGTCCAACTAAAGACCACCACGTCGTTCTAATCTACCACCACCTATTATAGTAATCCCAATGAGAGGATTGATTTTGATTCTTCCGGCTTGCTAGTTGATTTTTTGGAAAAATTGAATAATACTGGTAAAACAAATCTCAACAAGAAGTCTCAAATTTGATGTTTTTTGCATTTTTTCCTTGTAATTAGACCTAATCTGCATTGTAGTGACTGAAATGCATGGAATTGGTGGTTCTTACGAAAATTATAACTCGATAATCCAAAAAATTGCATCCACACTTTGACCTTAATAATTAACAAACCTAGATAGCCATGTCTGAAGAAGATGCCCCAGAATTAATGACGGTAAAAGAGACGGCTGAGTATCTCCGGATACCTCTACCAACCGTCTATTATTTAGTACAGCGAGGGCAACTGCCTGCCATTCAGATTGGCGGCCGTTGGCGAATCAAGCGCAGTCTTCTCGACCGCGACATTCTCAAAACCGACGAAGGCGGTCAGCCCACGGTATTGGTGGTGGACGATGACCCTGCGTTGCAGACTCTTTTCAAACAGTTCCTCAAGAAGGCCGGATTCGGTCGGATCGTGGTGGGAACCGGAGCAGAGGCTCTCACTTATGCGGAAAAGCAGCGTTTCGATCTCGTATTCCTCGACTTGAAACTCCCTGATATCCCGGGTGACGAACTTTACGCCAAGCTCAAAGCTCAGTATCCGGATTTGCCGATCGTGATCATCACCGGTTATCCAGACAGCGATATTCTGACTAAAATCCTTGCGAGCGGTCCCGTGACAGTGATCAAGAAGCCGATCGAATACGAGCAACTCAATCGTACCGTGAAGATTCTCGGCCACAAAGGAACCGACGCTGCGTAACCAATTTCATTGGGTAATATTATCAATTTAAGGAGGGAGCAGATGATCTGCTCCCTTTTTATTTGGATATTTCGGCGGTTTGGGGTGAGGTATCGGAAAGTAGATTATGAACCACCGCTTCTTTTATCGCCGTCGGGTCGAATTCGCAGACACGGATGTCGCCGGCATCATGCATTTCTCGAACTTCTTCCGTTTTATGGAAGTAACGGAACATGCCTTTTACCGCGAGCTGGGTCTATCCGTCCATCCCTTCAACGACGAAATCAGCGACTCGGGTGACTCACCGAAAGTCGGCTGGCCGAGGGTTCACGCCTCTGCGGATTACCGGATGCCTCTCAAATTTGAAGAGGAAGTGGAGGTCGAGCTTCTCATTGAAGAAATCCGCTCTAAAACGGTCTGCTATTTCTTCCGATTCTGGAAATATCCGGACGAGCCGGAGAAACGCTGCCTCGCTGCGACCGGCCGGTTCACCGTCGTCTGCGTCAGCTTTGATACCGAAACGCGTCGCATGAAAGGGGTTGCGATACCGGATGAAGTGCGCGAGAAGATCGAGACGGCTCCACGCGAGCTGTTGGAAAATTAAACACCTTTTTACTATCGAATCTATCATTGCTATGGGGAGCTACAGCTGGTTATTTTTTGCTTTGGGGACGGTTGTCACCTGGGGCCTCTACGGAATATTTCTGCATTCCGGACAGGTCGGAATGGCTGACGCTGCTAACGGACGCTACAAAGCCTTCCTTTTTGTAGGGGTCGCCTATTTCCTAACCGCCGTTCTTGCCCCGCTTCTCATTTTAGTGGTCCGCGGATCGGACTGGAATTTTCCGGCCAAGGGACTTTGGCTATCACTGTTTGCCGGTGTTCTCGGAGCGATCGGCGCCTTCTTTGTGCTTCTTTCCCTGGGAGCTCTTTTTGCTCAGGGCAACAAGAGCGCCCCGGCCATCGTCATGTCGATCGTTTTTGCGGGTGCGCCGCTGGTTAACTCAGTGGTCTCGTTGCTGATGCACCCACCTGCAGGCGGCTTTTCCGCACTGCGCTGGCAGTTCGTCGTCGGCATCCTGATGGCTGCTCTGGGCGGCTTTCTCGTGGTGAAGTTCAAACCCGCTCCGGCGCCCTCCAAGCCCACCACGGCAGCGGTGGAAAACCGGAGCTGACGCCGTTTTTGCTATCGTTGTACCCTGTTAAGTCGTTTATTGTACCCTGTTGGGTTAACGACTGTACCCTGTACGGTCAGTCATGGTACCCTGTTAACTCAGTGAAAAGTGAGCAATGAAACTTCGGCCTCAACCCTTTCCGGGCCTCTCCGGGTAAGTGGAAAAGAATTTCGCCTGGGCGAGACGGGGCCACCATGTTTCATTCGCGCCGTAACCTTCGGTCCGTTCCCCGCCGGCGTGTTTCCCGGCGGGGAAATCCGGACTGAGTTGGAGCGCGTCAAAGAGGAACTCGGAGCCAATGCGGTCCGCTTTTTCGAACCACCCCCGATCCACTGGCTCAATGATTGTGCTGACCTCGGGCTGCTGGCCTTCATCACGATTTCGTGGAGCCAGCATGTCGATTTTCTCAATCAACATCATATCCGGCGGGAGACCGAAATCCGGATCAAAGATATCGTCACCCGATACCGCGGCCAACCTGCTGTGGCCGGGTATTTCGTGGGAAATGAGATCGAAACCACTCTGGTTCGATACCTCGGCCCGAAACGGGTGGTCCGGTTTATTGAACGACTCATCGATATCGGTCGGGATCACGATCCCAACGTGCTGTTTTCCTACGCCAACTACCCCTCCACCGAGTTTCTGATTCCGGAAAATCAGGACTTTCTCGCCTTCAATGTATATCTGGAGGACCGGGAAACTTTGGCGTCATACCTCGACCGGCTGCAAAGTTTGTCAGGAAACTGTCCGGTTTTACTGTCGGAATTTGGCGCTGACTCAAAGGCTTTAAGCGTCGAAACGCAGTCCGAAATTCTAAACTGGCACATCGACGAAGTCTGCCGGGCCGGACTCGCCGGTACCACGGTTTTCGCCTGGAGTGATCAATGGAGCCGGGGCGGCGAAACGATCACTGACTGGAATTTCGGCCTGACGGACTATGATGGAACCTCGAAGCAGTCGCTCCACACCCTCGCAGACAAGTGGCAGAACATCGAGACGGCTTTCGACGGCGTCGCGCTCTCTCAAATACCTAAATTCTCGATCGTGATCTGCACTTACAAGGGGGCCAAACTGGTCAAGGGAGCGGTGGAATCCGCACTCAGCCTCAATTACCCGAACTACGAGATCATCGTCGTTAACGATGGAAACGATGACCGGGTTCGCGAAATCATCCAACCGATCGATTCGGTTCGCCACGTCGGGGTGCCCCATGGCGGCCTGAGTAATGCCAGGAATATCGGAGCGAAAACCGCCACTGGAGATATCATCGCCTACACCGATGATGACTGCATTCTCCCGCCGGAATGGCTGAATTGGCTGGCGCTCGCTTTTGAATCTCCGGACCGTCCTGACTGTGTCGGTGGACCTAATATCCCGCCGCCCGCACTGACCAAAGAGCAGGCCTGCGTGATCGCCTCTCCCGGCGGGCCCAGTCACGTGTTGATCGGGAACCGCCTCGCGGAACATGTCCCCGGCTGCAATATCGCGGTAAAAAAGCATGTCTTCGATGACATCGGAGGTTTTGACGACCGCTTCTGGACCGCCGGTGACGACGTCGATTTCTGCTGGAGATTGATGGACGCCGGTTACAAAATCGGATTCCACGGAGCCGCATTTGTCTGGCACCTGCGTCGCTCAACCTATAAGGCCTACCTGCGGCAGCAAAAGGGATACGGAAGAGCGGAAGCAATCCTCAAAGGCGTTCACCCCGAAAAATTCGGTAACCTCGGCGGAGCCGTGTGGCACGGATTTGTTTACGAAGGACCTCCCCTCTCTTATTCCCGCTCCAGCGAATCAATTTATCACGGAAAGTACGGCTACGAAGCATTTCAGCTCATTTACCCGGATCACAACAACGGTCTCGCCACCGTTTTTACTCATGTGGCTTTTGTTCTCCCGCAAATTTTCTTTCTCCTACTCGGCTTGATCAATCCCTGGCTGCTCCTCATTCCGGGCGCCGGATTACTCCTCACCTTTTCCATCGTGCTGAAGTCCGCCTTCCACGCCGATCTCCAGCGGGAGTTTGATTCCCTGTGGGCGCGACTCACCCTCTTCTCTCTGATTTTGAAACAGGGGTTCCAGCGCAGCGCTGAAAGAATAGTGAGATCCGGTGTTTTTACAAATCCGATCGGCTTCGGGATCGGTGTCATCGGTGCCATTCGCAGTTTGAAAACGCCCCGGCCCGGAAATTCCCTCGTCTTAAATTTCTGGAACGAAAACGGGATCGGACGGAGCGAACTGATCGATGCACTAACGGCTTATCATTTCGATATCGATGAAACCGGAAAAGCGGACTTCGAGACCAAAAAAGGACTGTTTTTTGATACCGAACTCACCACCGTCACCGAATTCCACGAAAAATCACATCGCCTCACCCGGGCCCGAATCTCGTTTGCCCTGAAGTGGAAACGGTTCGTCGTCGGTCTCATCGCCATTCTCCTTATCGGCGACTATTTTTCCAACCCGTGGTGGTTGCCGGTCGCCTTTCTGGCCGTGCCGGCTACCGAATGGGTCATCACCGCAATCCGGCAAAGCAGCGCCATTGCATCAGCAGCGCGGAAAGCGGGACTCGAATTGATGAAGGAATAGAACTTCAATAAGTTAGCGACGACACGTAAATTGACCCGCTTTTGTGGTGATTCCAAGAATACCCCACTAACACTGGCAAATTCCCCATCAGTCGCCATTCATTAAATTGCGCCGCAATCCGGCTGTTGCCGATTATTTCATCGCCCCTTTATTAAAAAATTCTGTGCCTTGACAGGATTTTTTTAAATTTACCATCATTTTTATGAAGTTTTGGAAGAAGAAACGGCTTGAAAACGCGTCAACAGAAAAAGTTAAAAAAGGGGCCGCCACCCGCGAATTTGTTGCCGAAGCTCTCGAAGCAAGAATTCTTTATTCCGGAGCACCGGTGGACGTTCCCGTCGCTGACCAAACATCAACCAGTGAAGTGGCCCCTTCCGGTGATGAACATTCCTCGACTTCGTTTGGCTCAATCGAAGGCCTCGGCTCAGAAGAGATCCCAGTCTCAAGTGAGCACACCCTATTGGAAACTTCCGAACAAGTCGTTCTAACGAGCTTTGATAATCTGAACGCCGATGAGATCAAAGACCTCGCCCGCCAGGCGGTTGAATACTGGAGCAACGCCGGGCTCGACGAATCTCAGTTGGAAGAAGTCTACGCACTGGAAGCGTCACTGATTGATATCGTCTCCCTCTCCGAACCGGGAAACTTTGAGTATGAATGGTCTGATTCCGGCACCTACGATTACGGACAAACCACGTCGACCATCCCCGATGATTCGGAGCAATACGGTATCGAATTGATCACCGATTTGTTGAGAGAAATTGGCGATCCTCTGACTCTGGAACGTCTCGCCAATGAGCAGATCGCGGCCCGCACTATCGAAGTCACAAGCCAGCAACTCACCTTCAGCACTCTCGACCTGGTTGCCGATGCCGCCGAATACGCCTGGATTCAATCAGGGCTGACTCAGGACCAGATCGCAGCTCTCGGCTCGATCGAGTATCACATCGCCGACCTCGACGGCTCAACTCTGGGGTATGCCGAAGGAAGCCACATCTATATTGATGACGATGCCGCCGGACTGGGCTGGTTTATCGATTCGACTCCCTACGAACTGTCTGAAAGTGGATTCGAAGGCATTGACCTTGTTACAACTCTGATGCACGAACAGGGGCACGTCCTCGGCTTGGATCACGATCACTCCGGCCTCATGGAGGAAACCCTCGGTGAAGGGGAACGCAATACCCCAACAACCGGTATGGCTGAAGGAGCGGAACCGCTCTCCGGGGATGGGATCCATTACCTACTGGCGGAAGCGAAGGTTTCACCTGAAGCCCTCGCAGGGATGGAATTGCTCTATGCGACCCCCGGCTTCACAAATTTCGACAACGCTGATAACTACACCACAGACAATTCGGCAAGTATCCCTACTGGATCATTTGACCGCGTCGCCTACTATCTGGAGCTGGATTCCTACTGGGTGTGGGTTTCGATGGACGCCTTTCAAACCGATCCTACTCTGGTAGGGGTACCGGCCGATAACAGCGGGATTGTCGAAAACGGCACCGTGGTCACCAATCTGGTGATCGAGTCAAATCACCCCAACGTCACGTCGCGAACGATCGACACCGGGATTATTGAATTCTGGGCGAGTAACTACAACGGAAATGGCGGAGGACTCCACAATTCCAATGATGGGAACTATGACTGGAAAGACAGTGGTGGTACCACCAGTCCGGGACATGGCTCATTCCAGGTTGCAGATATTACACCCGGCAGTGAGGAGATGATATTTTCCATCACGGGGAGCGCGATGGGAATCGGAAATCAACCGGGAATTGGAAATTCGCCGGACTGGACGTTCAACACATCAGGTATAACGTATTCGGCTCGCAACCTCGAAATCTGGGTAGGCAACGCCAATCAGCCTCCAACTGTCACTGCGGGCCAGGCAAGCTTGTCGTACAACACAGTCACGGGCGGCCCCCAGACCGTGAATTCCGATATCACCGTGACCGATCCTAATGATGCAAATCTCACGGGCGCAACGATTGCTATCACCGAAGGCCACGTCGCGAGCGAAGATGTACTTGGGTTCACGCTTCAAGGTGGGATTACCGGCAGCTTTGACTCTGCTTCCGGAACGATCACCCTCAGCGGCACCGCATCTCTGGCAGATTATCAAGCCGTGATGCGCAGTGTGACTTACGAGAACACCAGCGGCCCGGCCGCTGATACCGGCGCGCGCCGGGTCACCTTCACGGTAACCGATCCGGAGGGTGCCGAGGGATCGAGTGACGGCTTTATCTCCTTCGCTAACCCCATCGTTTCCACTACCTACGTTTGGGACAATAATTCCGGTGATTCTAATTGGAGTAATTCCGTGAACTGGGATCAGGACCTTGGCGCACCGGATACGAATTTGGAAACGGCGGTTTTCCGAGGCGTCGACGGCGTAGTTGATCTTGGAGGAGCGACTATCACAGTCGACGAAGTACGATTCGAACATTCCGGAACGCTGACTCTTACCAACGGCACCCTGATCGCCAACACTATCACCATGACCGGTAGTGGAACCGCCGATTTGTTTGTGGAAATCGACACCGCAACGACCTTTACCCTTACCAGTGGTCAGCTCAATCTGCACAACGAGAACAATGATGTTACCGGTACCGTCAACGTGAGCAATGGGGCAACGTTCGGCGCAGCCCTGAATGCCAGCGGAGGAGCGGCGGGCAATTTGGACGTGAACCTTGACGAAGGCGGTTTCGAGTTTCTCGCAAGTAGCGCTCCCGGCACCTTCAACGGAACCGTCACCGCCACCGGTGATGCCACGATCAGCGTGGCTAGTGGTGCGCCGGACGGAACCATCTCCAATCTGGTGACGGCTTCCGATATCACCCTTCATTCAACTGGAGCCGGTGGCAAATGGACGGCAGCGAACCTGGCGATACAGGGGAACCTGAATCTCAGTGGTGACGATGCGGTCAATGTCGTGCTGGAAAATATTACCGAAACCGCAGCCGCAAATCTAAGCTTTGAAGGAAACGCGATTTTTGAACTGACTACCGCAAACAGCTATACCGGAAATACTTCTATAAACGCGGAAGCCTCGCTCATCATCCGCAATACCGGCGCACTCAGTGGTATCGGAACAACGGTAAATTCGGGCGGAGCTCTTGTTCTGGCGGTCAATGGCGTTTCAGAGAACGTCACCATCAACGGTGCCGGTAACACTAACTACTCTGCGGCGCTGACCGATGACACCAGCTCCACCATCGATTTCAACGGCACGGTCAATGTGGCCAGCGATGCCACCATTCAATCTCAAAGCGGCGGCGAACTGGATCTCAACGGAGCTGTCACTATCGCTTCCGGGTATACCCTGACCCTCGACGCCGACAGCACGTTGGATTTCGACACGACTATATCCGGCGACGCGAGTACCCAACTACTCATCACCGGTGGCGCCGGTTACGCCAGGACATTCCGGAGCAACCCGGATTTTCACGGCACGGTAACGGTTCAGAGCCAGGGCCGTTTCGATGCCTACGCGTCCCTTAGTTTCGGCACGGGCGATGTCTACGTCACCGGGAACGACGCGAGCGTTTTTGTCCGTAATGGTTACAATCATGCCAACAACTTCTTTATCGAGGGAGATGGACGTGGAACGGAGGGTGCGATCCGAAGTGAAGGCAGCAACAATACCATTTCAGGCGTAGTGACCCTGACCGGTGCAGCGATGATCTACGCGAACAACTCCAGCCTAACCCTGACCGAAGCGCTGGAAGCCGGAGGAAACGTTTTAACCAAAGACGGTGTAGGTTCAACAAGCCGCCTCGTTCTGGAAAAGGACAGTGTGGATTTACCGAATATCGACCTGGTGCATGGACAATTGCGGGTCAAAACACCGGGAGGCCTGGGAGGGACGTCGACACTCGATTTAAACGCTGACATGGGTATAGAGTTCGACTTCAAAGACATCGCTCCATATTCCTTCACAAGCGGCACGACTTTGCATACTTTGAATGTGAACAATGGAGCCATCGAAGTGGTCAGCGGCGAAGTGACTTTTGACTCCAGTTTCACTATCAATCAAAACCTGTTTGGCAATGTGCATATAGGCGGCGATGGAACCCTGAACCTGGAAACCGGCCTCGGCAACGGGAGCGACCCGTTAACCAACGGACTGGACCACTACGGGTTCCATATAAGCAGCGACACCTGGCTAAATCTGGACGGCAACGGTGGATTGATGGGCGGGGGCGATCCCATGACCTTCAGCAACTTCTTCGGAGCCTCTGTCTTGACGGATGGACCGGGCTCTCGCGGGCTGGACTTCAACAGCGACAACGATTTCATCAACACAGGTTCGATCGATCAGGCTGACAACTATTCCAATCTCTGGGTCGGTTATTTCACGCCGGACGCCAGCGGAACCTGGACGTTTCGCGACGCCGGCAATGATGACCGCGGGGGCATCTGGTTCGACATCGACCAGGATGGGGTTTTCGAGTCCTCCTCCTCCGGATTGGGATCGGACCGCGGTGAACAACTCGCCTGGGAAAACAACTCGGCCAAGACCGTAACCCTGACCGCTGGAGAGAGTTACCTCGTCGCCTTCACCCATCGGGAAGGAAGCAGCGGTTCCCGGGTGGATTTCCGGTTGAACTACACTGGCGCCGAAACCTCAACTATTACAGGCGAAGAAATCGTTAAACCAACCGATCCTGATCAGGCAGGAATGTGGTCGCCCTACCGGCTTACCTCTCCACAGAATAATATCATCAAAGTCGGCTCCGGTGTCACCAACTTTGCGGTAGCAAACACCTACAACGGTTCCACCACAATCGAAGGAGGAACGATTGTTATGGGCGACCCGTCTTCGCTAGGACTATCCGGCGGTAGCGTGGTTGTGCAAAACGGCGGAACCCTGGCGCTCGATAATCCCGGCACTGGCGTGACTTTAAATAAAGATTTCACCATCAGTGGAAGCAACGCGATAGTCAATCTCGCCGGCGACCATGAAATCACCGGTACTATTACAGGCGTCGGTCTCGAAATCGGCATCGAATCGAAAGCCGACACCCTCACACTTAGCAATTCGATCGATCTGGGCATCGGCACAATTACCTTTGGCGGAGATGGAGACATCAACGCCACCGGAGACATCAGCGGCGACATCACACCTGGTTTTACCGCGACCACTCCAAACATCATCAGCGGACTGGAAGCGTGGTATGATGCCTCAAGCCTGAACCTCAATGACGGCGATGCCGTAACCGCGTGGAACGATCTCTCAGGGAATAACCGCCATCTCAAAACCTATACAGGAACACCGACCTTCGAAGCTGGCGAGATTGGCGGATTGCCGGCTGTCAGGTTCGACTCCGATGAAAATCTCCAGCTGGTCGATCCCTCCAACGAATATTTCGCCGGGGACGTCTATCTGGTTTTCCGCTCCGGAAACGGCGACACCTTTGGACCGAGTTGGGGAGCTCCAATTGGGGTCAAAGATGGAGATGACGCAGATCGAACCTGGATGCTTCAGGGCAACGAAGATCGTTTCTGGAGCAGCGAGCTACCGGCTTCCGTTACTCGGAACGGGGTGGCGATCTCTTCAGCGAACAGTTTTGATCTGGGCAACGTCGATACCAGCGAATACATGGTGCTGCAAGTCGCCGCCGGCCCTAACAACGGGACACAAGTCCGCGAGTATATCATCGGCAGCCGTACCGACGCCTGGGGCAACTCTCTTTTCGATACCGCAGAGATACTCGCCTTCGACCACGAGTTGAGCGCCAACGAAAAGGAAATCGTCCAGGCGTATCTGGCTACTAAATATGCAATTGGCGGGAGCTTCAGCGGGCTGGATTCGCCGAACTACTTCCTGGAATCCTGGATGGAGCGAATGGCTTCCTTATCCAATGATATCATTAAGGAGGACGGAGGCACAGTGACGCTGTCCGGTGACAATTCCTATCACGGAGAGGTCACGGTCACCAACGGGACTCTGATCGCTGCCAGCAACACTGCGCTTGGTGCGACAACCGGCGGAACGATAGTCAATGAAGGCGGTACTTTGGCGCTTTCCGGCGGAGTGACCATCGCCGCCAGTGAAGCGCTGACCCTTGACGGAGACGGAGCAGGCGGCACCGGGGCACTGCGCAACCTCGACGGAAACAATACAATTGCCGGTGACATCGCAGTCGCGATTAACTACGGCGGGAGTGTAACCATCGGTTCCGATGCCGACCGACTCATCATCGATGGCGACATCCAAATGAACGTGTCGAATCTGAAAGTAACCGGCGAAGGCGACATCACAGTTAACGGAGCGTTTCACTCTCCTGAGTCAGCACCGATCGTGGAAAGCACCACCTTCACCTCGAAAGTTCCTGAAGCAGCCGACTATTCCGTGGTTTACGAGATTGCCCTACCTAACGGAACGCAAGCGTGGAATACCAACGAGATCCCCTATTCGACAAATAATACCGAAACCGTAGCCGATTTCGACCGGGTTGCCTACTACATGGAATTGGACAACGGCAGCGGTTTGCAGTGGGTCTACGTCTCAATGGACGCTTTTACCAACGACGCCTCTCAATTAGGCATTCCCAGCCGGGGACCTAATGGCAGTTTTACGGATGTCTCTGGAGCGTTCCAACAAATCGTGACCAACATGAACGTTGTCTCCAACGTGCTGGATGACCGCACAGGTATCGACGGAAACATCGAATTCTGGTCGTCTGATTACACCAGCACGGACGGCGGCATTGTCGCTGGCGATTCAAATGGATATGACATCGACGACCTCAAGAGGTCGACCGGCAGTTACGGATCTATGCAGATCCACGACTTTAACGCGAACGAAACCCTTTTCGGCTACAATGCCTGGGGCTCTGGAAGTGGCGAATTGGGTATTGGAAACAACCCTTCACCCACCAACAACGGAGTCGACTGGACATTTGCCAACAATGCGGGCACCTACACGGTTAAGAATCTGATCGTGTTAGCCCGCCAGCTCCCCCCGGTAAACCAATTAATCAAGGAAGGTAATGGAAACCTCGTATTGAAAGATACAAATACCTACCTGGGCGATACGACAGTAAACGACGGCACCCTCACCGTCGACGGAGAAATCGGGTCCGGTTTAGTCACCGTTGCCAGCGGAGCCTCCCTCGCTGGAACCGGAATCATTAACGCACAGGTTGACGCCGTCGCGGGGAGCGTCACTCCCGCTGGCTCAGGCGTAACCGGTAGCTTGACGGTAGCCGGAACCCTGAACTTCGGAACGGGTTCAAGCGAAAGCACATTCTCCGTCGACATTGATAGCTCAACCACCGATACCATAGTTGTAACTGACGCCGTAAATCTCACTGACGTAGTCCTCGACGCTACCCGCCTCGGAAGCATCGCTGACGGCGCTCAATTCACACTAATCGACAACCAAAGCGCCAATGCGGTTACCGGAACGTTCTCCGGTCTGGCGGACGGAGATGAAGTAACTTCTCTACAGGATGGCGACACCAAAGCTTATATATCCTATTACGGCGGCGACGGCAATGATGTCACACTTACCTTTATCGATACCGCTAATCCCGCACCGCTCGTTGTAAACGGGGTGGACGGAGATACCGAATTTTTAGTAAAAGTTGTCGGCAATTCAGTTCAGGTCATCAAAGATCCCAACGGCACGCCCCAAGTCATTGCAACCCGCCCTCTTGCGGCAGCACATATCGAAATCAACGGTGACGATGATTCGGCAGGCGGCGAAGGCGATGATACCTTCATTCTCGATTACTCCGATCCAAAGTTGCTTCAGGCAAACATTACCGTCAACGGTATGAATCCGACCGTGGGGACGGGCGATAAGCTCATCATCACCGGAGGCACTTTCAGCGTGGTGACCCACAACCTCACAGCAAGTGATTCCGGAAATCTGGATCTCGATGGCGACAATGTATCGGACCTCAGCTATACCGGTCTGGAGCCGGTAATCATCCAAAGCGGCACCGCGACTGATTTCATCTTTAACCTCCCTGCCGGAGCCGATCAGGCTCAACTCAGTGATATCGGCGGAGGCAATCTGCGTCTCGAAAGCCTCAACGGAACCTTCGAGTCAACCGATTTCGCGCCACCGAGCGGCTCAATCACGATCAACGGCGGCACCGGGGATTTACTGACCGTAATGAACAATGTCAATTTGGGAACCGCTACATTTGAGGTCAATCTTGCCTCCGTTAATCTGAGTGGCGATGTCATCACTACCGGCAACCAGAGCTACAACGCGGCGGTGATCCTGGGCGCAAGCGCCGAGGTGAAAGGCAATGACGTAACCTTCTCCAGCACCTTGGACCTGGCTGCACATACTCTGACGCTGGATGTCGAAGGAGCCGGGGCAGCGGGAGGTAAGGTCAGTGGAGCTGGCAGTCTTACTAAGGAGGGAATCGGAGCGTTTGTTCTCAGCAACACCGGTAACAATTATTCCGGCACGACCACGGTCACTGCGGGAACTTTGGAAGGCGTCGGTGGCGGAAACTTCGGCACGTCGAACATCGTTCTCAATGGCGGGGACTTGAAACTGGACGGAGACTCTGTCCCGGTTCGTTCGACCCTGTTACTGGATCAGTTTGACGGAACAAATCCAGGCGATCCCTCGAATGGTCTTTATGATACCGGAGGTGACAACGATTCGCGCCTGCGCGCGGACGTAGCGAATTCGGGAACCGTTGTTGATGGTTATGTTGGAAACTGGGACACCAACTGGGAACTGGATTCCGAAACCCAGGGTCCACAGACGTCCAATGCCAGGACCTTTTCCGGAAATCTAACCTACACGGCTACTGGCTATACCTCGGGGACCGCTGACGGTCATGTTCGCTACTTCAAAAACGACGATGATTATAACCTGGCCCGCGGATTGGACCTGGGTGAGGACGACACAGCAAAAGCCTACTACTTCAGTGTCCTGGTAAATCAGATTGAACCGGATGGCGAGAACCGGTTTGGAGAATTCATTCTCGACTTCGGAACCGATACCACTCAAAGCGTCAAATTTGGATTCGAAAAGAATACCGAGCAAAGCTCTAACACCGCCACTACAGGTCATCGTATTTATCTGGAATCCGGTGGCACCCGGGTAACAGGAGCCGACAGTGGATTTTCCACCGGAGTTACCCATCTCATCTACGGGAAGATCGATATTGACCGCAACGGGAATGAGACCGTAACGATGTGGCTCGATCCTACCGATGTGACCAGCGATGGCCAAATGATTGCGACGGCAACAGAATCACTCGGCATCGACACAGTGGACCTGATTGGCGACGGCGCAACTTTGTCCCAGTTCCGTTTCCAGTCCTATGCACATGACGATAGCACGGGTTCGGGAGCCATTGAGTTTGATCAGTTGCATATTGAACAACTCACCTCACCCGCCTCAGCGCAATGGCCAAACCACGTCGAAATCGTAGGCGGCACCCATTCATCGATTACTCTGAATGACTATACCGATGTTGACTCTCTGGGAACGCTGACATCAACAGGTCCTGCCACTTTGACAATTCACTCCACAACGGAGGGAAACACGATTGAGTTCGCGGGAGCTACCACCCTTGGCGGAGATCTCACTCTGGTTACTAACGACTATTCTATTGTCTCCCTTAATAACATCAGCGGCACGGCGGGGATTACCAAGGACGGTAACGGTAACCTTGAATTGAAGACGGCGAACGCTTACACCGGTCTCACTGATATCCAGAACGGCAAAGTCCAGGTCTATTCCGACGGAGCACTGGGAAGCGAGAGCCTCGGAACCCATATCGCAGCAGGAGGACAGTTAGTGATCAACAACACCGACTACTCTGCTGCTGAAACACTTCTTTTAAACGGCTCCGGAGTCAACAACGGCGGAGCTCTCCAGTCCACGGGCGACTCAACCTTCGCCGGTGTGATCACTCTAGAATCCGACGCTCTGATCCAGTCGAACGGAACCAGTTTTACCATTACCGGAGGAATTGACACCGCCGGGCACGAAGTGGCGTTCGACGGAAGCGGTGAAACGACCATCGATACCGGGGCAATCATCGGTACTGGTGGGATACGGAAAAGCGGAACAGGCACAATCATCCTTAATTCCGCCAATACCTACAACGGAACCACCTATATTGATGAAGGCATTCTGGTCGCACGCCATAACACCGCCCTGGGTAACGAAGTTGGTGATACTATTGTAGCCGATGGCGGGCAATTGCGGCTCGAAAATAATATAACGATTGGCGCAGATGAAACCATCACATTAAATGGTCGGGGCACGTCCAATAATGGAGCGCTGCTAAATGGAGCCGACACTAACACAATAGAAGGCTCAGTGATTCTCGCGTCGGATGCCGAGATCGAGGCAGACAGCACTCTCAATTTGAATGGATCGCTGACACTCACCGGCGATCTCATCGCTGACGTCAATTCCGGAGACACGATTACCATTAACGGTGTGGTGAGTGGTCCCGGCGGGATCAGCGACAAACAAGATACCGGAACGTTAATTCTCAGTAACGGAGCCAATAATTTCGAAGGTGGCATCACCGCGACGAGCGGAAAAATCGTCGTCACAGCAGATGGGGCATTAGGCTCCACCGCAGGCGAAACGAACATCAGTTCGGGAGCCACACTGGAACTCGCCGGAACAATTAACTACACGGTTGCAGAAACGATCAATATCGCAGGCTTTGGTCAAAGTGGCTACGGAGCCCTACGCAGTTCCGGAGGCGACTCGACAATCGATGCTGCAGTGACACTTAATCTCACAGACGATGCTACGATTCGGTCGGTCGGAGGAACGTTCACCATTGAAACAGCACTCAATACTCTCGACTATGTTCTGGAGTTCGACGGCACCGGGGACTTTGTTCTTCCATCCGTGATTAGCGGCTTGTCGGGAGGTGTTCTATTGAAAGGCGGTACGGGAACCGCAACGATCAGTGGTGACAATACTTACCTCGGGGAAACTCAAATCGCAGCAGGCACGATTGTTGCGGCGCATGCAAATGCACTGGGTGGAATCGGTGGTGAAGGCACAAAGGTAACATACGGCGGCACGCTGGCGTTGTCCGGCGGGATTACTATTTCGGACGAACCGCTCACCCTTTACGGGCTGGGTGCGGATGACTATTCAGGAGCTTTGGTCAACCTTAGCGGGAATAATTTTATCGCCACTACGTCCCCCATCTCCTCTAAGTCAGTCAGCGAAGGTGAGTTTGGAATTGGTTCAGTGGTGGGCACGCTAACCATCGAGTCGGATATCGATCTTCAATATTCAGGGCTCACTTTTGCTGGTGAAGGCGATGTCGTCGTAAATGGCCAAATCTCAGGCCACGGAGTCGTTAACAACGCGATCAATGCCGTCCTACCTGCCACCGGCTACGCTACAGGAGACAACCAGCTCTACGTCTTTGGCTATCACATAGTCAATGACAATCTGGCACTCGACCTGGACAGTAATGGTGGGATGATGGGTCTTGGCGACCCCTCAACCTTCAATAATTTTGAGGGCGCCGGGCTGCTAACCGGGCCACTTGATTTAAGGGGCGCTAACGGCTCAGATCCGTTCCGGGCTATCGCTGCCACCCTGGAAGACGATGCCAGTGGAGACGGGTTTCTGATCGATCAGGATGATAACTACAGTGCGCTGATTGTGGGCACTCTGAACGTTTCGGAAGCCGAAGCGGGAGACTGGAAATTTAGTTTTCAGGGAACCGACGACCGAAGCGGATTCTGGATCGACTTAGATGGCGACGGCGTCTTTGAATCGACCGCCAACGGGCTCGGCAGCGGAAGGGGTGAACAAGTCTCTTATGACGACACCACCGAGCGGACCGTTAATTTGGATCCCGGAAATTATCTGATTGCGTTCACCCATCGCGAAGGAACCTCTACTTCCGATTTTCACATGCAGTTCACTTCGCCTCAGCTTAGCAAACGCAACATCGACCCTTCGGAACCAGAGCAGGATGGCTATTGGAATACGCACGCCGTTTACCATTCTGATAACACACTGACCAAGATGGGCAGTGGGACGGTCACTTTGGCGGGCGACAACAGCTACGAGGGCGAGACTTCGGTGGATGACGGAACTCTTGTGATTGCCCACAATAACGCCCTCGGAACCCTTGATGCGGGCACTACGGTAGCACACGGCGCGACTCTGGCGCTGGACAACACGTTGGTCGATGCCGCCGATGGTCTTCCCGTTAACAGCAGTAACCTGACGGTTGCGGAACAGCTGACCGTGGAAGGCGATTCGACGGAAAGTGGAACCATTAGGAATATTAAGGGTAACAACACCCTGAGCGGAACGATCGAAGTGAAGGGCGTCGCCACGCTGGGTTCGGGACACGCAACCATTGCCTCGGATGCCGACAGGCTCACTATTGAGGGAGATGCGACCTTCGCCCAATTGAACTTCGAAGGCGACGGCAACAGCCTGGTAAGTGGTCGCCTACACAATGGCTTTTCCGCTGAGGTCCTCCTCTCACAGGACTTCGAGAATTTTGGTGACGGATCCGACGACGCGTTCGCTTCCCAACTGCTCATCGAAGGTTGGGTCAACGACAACACGGACGACGTTGACTGGGTTTCCGACAAAGGCGGAACCCCCTCAGGCGATACCGGCCCTAGTGTGGATCATACACTGGGCACGGCATCCGGGACCTACATGTATGTCGAGGCATCCAGTAACGCCCACAACAAGACTGCGCGAATGATCTCGCCGCAGATCGACCTGACCGATTATGCTGCTGCCCAGCTCGAATTCTACTATCACATGTGGGGTAACACCATCGGCACGCTCTCCGTGCAGGCCAGCACCGATGACGGAGCGAGTTGGTCCGGCGACCTGTTCAGTCTAACGGGTGAACAACAGGCGAACCAGGCTGATCCCTATCAGCGGGCTTTCATCGACCTGACTCCCTTTGTTGGCACCAGCACCTTACGACTACGAGTAACCAACGTTACGGGTTCTACTTATTCCAGCGACATCGCGGTCGACGATTTTCGATTGATCGCCTTACCGGTAACTCCGACTCCGTTGAACAGCGAGGTTGTGAAAAACGGCACGGGCACATTGATCCTCAGCGGAGACAATACCTATGACGGGTCCACGACAGTAGCGGAAGGAACCCTGGTGGCGGCCAACAACGGTGCTCTGGGAACTCTGGCGTCCGGCACCACAGTGGCGGACGGAGCCGTTCTAGCCCTGGACAATACGCTTCAAGGAACCGATCTTCTCGTCGCAGAAGACATCACTCTCAGAGCGGATGCCTCCAATCCGGGCGTGCTGAGAAACGTCGCGGGAGACAACAGCGTCAGCGGCGGAATTTTCGCGGAAGAAGGCACAACGGGAAACATCGGAATCGAATCAGCGAATGACACGCTGACAATACAGGGAGACATCGCGCTAAATTTGTCCGGAATTATCGTCGACGGAGCTGGTGATATCCAGGTCGATGGTCAAATCCTGGCAGGAGCTACTTTAACGAATACCTATGACACCACAGTATTAGCTGACGAACCTCTGGTCTACTGGCGACTCAGTGACGCCGACCAATCCAACGGAGCTACGGCGACCAATCTTGGCTCACTGAACTCCGGTGGAGACGGAACCTACCTTGCTCCTACCGGAACGATTGATCCGGTAGCGGATCCGGCAATTGCGGAAGGAAGCGCCATCGGTATTAGAGGGGATCAAAAAGAAGGAATCGGTAGAGCCTTCAGCGGAGACTTTCCCGGAGCAACCGCGACTTTCGAAGGCTGGTTCCGCGGAGATGCCGACCCGCATTCTGGAGGCACCTATAGTCCAGCCCTCTTCTCCTACGAAGGCTCCGGAAGCGGTGGCACAGCTAATGAATTCATTGCACTATTTTCAGGAAATAATCTGCTGATTTTTGCCAACGGACAGTCGACAACTACCGCTGTGACCAAAGATGCCCTTTTAGATAACACCTGGCATCACCTTGCTATCACCCTGGACACCACAGTAGGTGGAGGAATCGGCACAGCCCGAGTTTATTTGGACGGCCAACTCGTTGGATCTCCGGTTTCCAACACCAACTGGGCCACTGCATTAAGTGGTTCGGGGCAGTTCGTGGCAGGTTATGAGCAGGATGGCGCTCTCAGCAACGGCAACCAGCCCGAACAGGGATTTGTCGGGGACATCGCCGAAATAGCTATTTACGACAAAGTTCTTGATGCCACTAAGGTTCAAAATCACTACGCCGAAGGCCTTGTAATTCCGGCGGAACCAACAAATGCCCTGACTAAGACGGGCAGTGGCACGCTCACCCTGACCAATGCGAATACCTGGGAGAGCGGCACCACAGTGGCCGACGGAACTCTCCTGGCGAACAACACAACCGGTTCGGCTACCGGCACTGGCAATGTCACGGTGCAGACCAGTGCAACGCTGGGTGGATCGGGCGCAGTTAGCGGAGCAGTCATTACCACCGGCGGAACCGTCAATACCGGACTCATCGCTCCCGCAGATCTCACTGATGACCTTGGCACCGGCGATTTAACTTTAGACAGCACCTCAATTTTAACCGTCGAACTGGATCCCGGTGCTGATGACTACGATCAGATTAATGTCATCGGGCAGGTCAATTTGGACTCCGATACGAGTGGAGGTGCACAGCTTCAAATCACTATGGTTTCCGGATCGGCGCCGGCTAATGCGACCTATACAATCGTAGTCAATGACACGGGTAGCGATGCCGTAGCCGGACGATTCAGTAACGCACCAAACGATGGTGACATCGTGACCGCCACCGACGGTATCACCAAATTCAGAGTCTTCTACAACGCTAACGATGGCAACGACATCATGCTGGTTGAAGCGACTCCGCTGGCAACCGTGTATGTTGATGACAGTTTTACCCAAAATACCGGCGAATCGATCGCAGATGCCGATCTTGGGGCAAGCGGAAATCAGGCAGCTACCTATGGCGTCAATGCATTCCGGACTCTCAGCGAAGCGTTGGCTGCCGCCAGCGACAGTGCCACCATCATAGTCAATGGTGGAACCTATACTGAAACCGTTTCTCTATCGGGAACGCAGACCCTCGAAATCACCGGCCCCAATTTTGCCGCTACCGTCACTATCGATACTCTCTCAGCCGTTTCGGGAACCAGTATCGTGATTGAAGGAAGTTCGACGCTAACGGTGGGCGACGCGACCGACCAAACTATAGCCGGGGTTATTTCCGGATCGGGTAACCTTGTAAAAACCGGCACCGGAATGTTGACCCTGTCAGGAGCCGACAGTTCCGCCACCGGCACGACGACCGTAAAAGCGGGGATTCTGGCCTGGGGAGCTCACGACGTGTTACCCAGCGGGAACGTTACGGTGGAAAGCGGAGCCACCGTCGACTTAACATTCCTCAGTGGAAGCACCAGCACCGGGAGCAGTCGCGTTTATCTTATCGAAGGAACCGGCTCAGCGGGTCAGGGAGCTTTGATCAACTCTACAGGTAATATCGTTGGCAGTGGAGTTGCCGTCAAAGGTCTGACTCTAAACGGAAATGCCACAGTTAGCACCCCGGCACGACTCGATGTTGGCGGTCCAATCGATTTTGGCTCCTACACCTTGACTAAAATCGGCAGTGATTCGCTTGCATTTCGCTCCACGGTCAACAGTCCTTCGGGCACATTGATCGTTAGCGAAGGGAGTTCCTATATCGAGCAGAATAACATGACGCTCGACGCGATTACTCTGAATAATGGCACAGCTTTCGGAATCTACGCTTACAACGGTAGTCCAGGGCGAAGCGTATCAGCGAACATAACAATCAATGGCAGCGCCACGCTGCGCCACGGTTCCAACGGAACCCCTTCAACGCCCAACACCTGGGAGGGAACTATCAATATAAATGGTGGGACCGCAACATTTCAAAATGCAGGATTTAACAGCAACACCAGCGACGTTAGTTTCAATAGCGTAATTTCCGGAACCGGAACTATCGTTCTAGACGGCAATCACGATGACCGCTCTATCGCTTTAAATGCAGCCAATCCATTTTCAGGAACAGTACGGCTCATTGACCGGGGCACTCTCAAGCTGGGTAACGAACTGGCTCTGCAAAACGCAACCTTCGACACTCTAACGACTGCGGTCGGAACGCTTGACTTTACCACTCTGGAAGCGGCGACATTTGGAGGACTTACCGGATCTAATGATATACTTCTCGAAAACGCGTCGTCTGCTCCCGTTGCGTTAACCGTCGGAAACAATAATGCTGACACCATCTATTCGGGTAGTCTATCCGGCACTGGATCACTCGTCAAAATCGGGACGGGCCAACTGGAACTGGCTGGTTCGTCTACAAACGATTACACCGGAAACACAACTGTCAGTTCAGGAATTTTACATCTCAATAAATCGAATGGCAATGCCGTCGGAGGCAATCTGAACCTCGATGGAGGCAAAGTTACATTCGGAGGGAGCCATCAAATCGCTGATACCTCAACAGTCACAATCACCAATGCCAGCAGTGTTCTGAACGGTACCGCAGCCAATGTGAACAACCAGTTGGTTACCGAAACTTTCGCCAACCTGTTTGTCAATGCGGGAGTCTTCAATACCGGTTTTGAGTCTGACTGGACGATAAGCGGCGCAGGCACCTTTACCGGTGGAGCAGGAAACACTGCCTTTCTGGGAAATAGCGGTAGCAGAATTTCTTTCGGGAATTTAACCGTAACGGACATGACAGCTTCAGGTGTAACCCTCGGAGCACCCAACAGCTTTATTGTGTATGGAAATGGTACCAATTTCCAAACGACCGTTACCGTCGGCAGTGGAGGCTTAACCCTTGATAACAGTCGCTTCAATATGCGTCGTGGAAACGCGGGCGCTCTAGGCAGTCGACTTGTCCTTGACGGAGACGTCACCGTTCTGGGGACTAACACCTCAAGAATCGCCAATGACACAGGCGGCGGATCCACCGGGGTGGTCGAAATCGAATTATCCAGTGCGGCAGGAGCGGCTCTTCGGGATTTCGATATAGCCGCCGCTGCGGAGTTAGAGATCGACATCGCTATCAACGACGGATCTGCCACCTTCGGATCCATCTCGAAATCAGGTTTAGGAACCTTGACTCTGAACAGTGCCAACACCTATCAAGGAACGACGACGATCGAGTCAGGAACCCTGCTTCTCAATGGTTCCCACACCGGAGGGGACGACTATCAGGTCGCTACGGGTGCGGTTCTGGCTGGAGTGGGAAGCACCACCTCACAAATCACTTCCATCGGAACCGTCGCTCCCGGCGAATCAGGTGCTGGTGATTTAGCGACCGGAGACCTCGTCTTCAGATCAGGCTCAAACTACCTGGTTGATATTGATGGAAACACTCCGGGAGATGGTGCAGGGAATCATGATCAGCTTTTAGTCACAGGTACGGTGACCCTGCAGCCTACTCCCAATATTATCTTTGTATCGAACAGCACAGGCTCGGATCAGGATACCATCGATTTCCTGACCCAAAAATTTGGGGCTAATATCACAACAGGATTATACCAAACTCTTACCGCTGCGGATGTCGCGGCCCTGAACGCCGCCGACCTGGTAATTTTCAGTCGCTCCAGCGATAGTAGCTACTACGTCAATGGAAACGGCGTCTTTGCCGACGGGGAAGCGGAGAATACATTCTGGGAGGAACTGCAAACCCCAA
Source organism: Verrucomicrobiales bacterium (assembly GCA_029213005.1). Taxonomy (GTDB): domain Bacteria; phylum Verrucomicrobiota; class Verrucomicrobiia; order Verrucomicrobiales; family DEV007; genus Arctic95D-9. The sequence continues at coordinate 75,233 of JARGPI010000021.1, read as the reverse complement.
CAATCCTCATGAATGCCTATCTCGCTAGATCCAGTCGATGGGATTGGGTAGACACAGATAATCTACATACCGGCACCTCTGCTGCCGGTGACGAAACCACTCTGACACCTGAAGGTGAAATCGATTCGCTATTTGCGGGACTCGAAAATCCCGCCGACCTCTACAGCCTGAACTTTGATGCAATCGGAAACGCTTCCGTAGGCGAAGGCACCATTCTTGCACTCGGAGACACCGACAAAATATTCGCGGCCCGCTGGAACGCCGGAGATGCTTTGGGCTCAGACGGGAGAGTGGCTGGAGGAGACCGCCTTTTCCTCGCCGCGAAGAGCGGAGACAATGTTTCAGCCCTCACTCCCGACGGACAAACGGTTCTGGAGAAAGCAATCACAGAGCTACTATCCCCCACCCTTGAGGTAACCGTGACATCAGGACCAGATCAGGGTGCCGCCTATGTCATTATCGACAACGATGGAGCAACCGACGCAGTAACCGGGACATTCAAGAATTTGGAAGAAGGGGCAACCGTAAAAGCAACTGGTGGCGAAACGTTTACCATCACCTATGCAGGTGGGGACGGGAATGATGTCGTGCTGTTTGCCGGCGAAGCGGAGACTGAAGTTTCTTTTTCGAATGGTGTCTTAACGGTCACAGACATTAATACCGACTCGACCGATAATCTGACAATCAGCTACGACAGCTCGACCAATGAGTATGTGATATCTGACAGCGTGCTCAACCTAACGACCTCCGGTCTGGATGGCTCTCAAATGAACCGGCCAGACGCGAAGACTGTGCGAGTCGATGCGTCAATCGTTACAGATCTCAATATCAATTCCGTAAATTCCGGTGGAGACACATCGACCGACACCATTACCATTGCCAGCCTCCCAGCAGATATCAATGGGTCGGTCACGGCAACCGCTGAAACGATCAATGTTGGAAACGGTATCAAAGCCGACAGCATTTCTCTGAACGGTGCGGTAAACCTTACGACCAATGTCGTTCTGGACACCTCCGATATCGATGGATCAATCACCATCGCAGGGCCGGGAACTATAACCGGAGGTGGAAACGATCTCGCCTTTCTTACCGGAAATGGAGATGGAACGATTGATGGAGCAGCCTCCGGAATCGGTCACCTATCATTACCGGACACCGGGATTATTGAATTCAAAGCGGGCCTATCAGTCGATACCGCTAGTGTCGGACTTGAAGATGGCGGCTCCACCCTCGTTGTGTCGGCTGGCGCGGTAAACATCGGCGACGGGGACGGCAACTTCTACATTGCCCGGGAAACCACCAGTAATTCAGCGACGCGAGGAACTGTCGATTTCAGTGCGGCCAGTGAGGTAACTATTAACGTAAGCTCCGTCCGCCTCAATTCAGCTTCAGGCACCGGATCCGGAAACATCGTAAGCAGTTTAGCGTTATCACTCAACGGAACCAACAACATTACAGCCGACTCTGTTACATTATCGAATCAGGAAGTTGACGGTGGAGGTTTTATCACCGGGACCAGCACGTTGACTCTGGGTAACGCAACCAACATTTTCAACGTCGACGCTCTGACGGTAGGCGGGCGTAAGGCGGAAGGTAACGTTACCATGGCATTTGAGGGAACCGGGGGAACCCTTCTATTGAGCGACCGCGCCGGCACCGGAGCAGCAGACCTCTTTATTGCCGATAACAATATCGGAACCGGCGCAAAAACCAAGGCTACGCTTGATCTCAGCGGCGGCACTTTCAATGCCACAATCGACGAATTGTTGATCTCAAGGCAATCGGGTCTCACAGGTAGCGCAACCGGTTCGCTGATCATAGGCGCTGGAACTGTAGATGTCGGCAGGGTGACGATGGCAACAGCTATCGGAACCAATCCTCAAAACACCTTTGCCACTCTGGCAGTATACGGAGGCAGCATTAATGTCTCGACCGGGGTGTCCGAAGGAAACGGAAACAGTACGATCATCGTGGCGGATGGCACGATGACTGTGGCAAGTGGATTCGAAGTCGACAACCTCAGCGTGGGAGTTGACGGAGGAAACGGCACTCTGACCGTAAACGGCGGCCTGGTTGAGCTCGGAGAAGGTGATGGAGCCGCCGACAATCTCTATATCGGAAGAAATACCAACAATTCGACATCCGTAGGGACCGTCGATCTTCGTGATGCCCACAGCGTAGTCATAGGCGTTGACGAGATTCTCATCGGCACTAACACGACTGACGGCGGAGGCAATAACCGGGGAGTTCTTCAACTTGCCACCAACGGAGCAAACCAAATTACGGCCGACACCATCCTCGTAAGTGACGCCACCGCAACTGGTGCAGGACACACGGTTACCAGCTCAATTGAACTGGGTCAAAGTAACGACTTCAGAGTCGATAATTTTATCATCGGAGGAGACAAAGGGACCGGCTCTGTTACCATTGTTGATGGCGGAACTTTCGATCTCACCGGCAAATCCGGAGCGATGACAGGCTCGCTTGATATCGGACTTCGGACGGTAAACACCGGATTAAATGGAGCTGGAACTCTCGACCTGTCAAACGGATCCAATATGACGATAAACGTCGAGTTCATCCGACTCGGAACCATCACTACAGGAAGCGCAAGTGGAGACAGTGTCGGAACGTGGAATTTTTCTGACTCAGGAATCAACTCAGTTACCGCAGAGAGCATTATCATCGGAGACTCTCCCACAACGACAAATCTTGACGTCACTTCGTCGATCAATCTCGGCCAGACCAACACCATCAACACCAACGCTCTTCTGGTCGGCAGTCGCCAATCACAAGGAAGGGTAACAATCGACAACGGAGGCTCCCTCACCTTAAACGGTAAGGATGGAAGCGGAACAGAAGCCGACTTGATCATTGGTCAGAACACTCCAACCTCAAGCACCTCACTTGGAATCTTCGATCTCAGCGGAGGGGCCACCTTCAATGCTACTTTAGACCAATTTGAAATCGGTAATAAGGGCGATACCGGAGCAGGAAGCGCCCGCGGAGTCGCAACCCTGGCGACCGACAGCAACATCACAGCCAATATCATCATAGTCGGGCAGAGCGGAAATAGCGGTTTCGATTCCATCGCTCAACGTTCTGAATTACACCTCGGGGGTGGCACCACCAATATTGAAGCCGATCAAATTCTGGTAGGTATTGCTAAAACCAGAGGCATCATCGATTTTGCAACAGCAGGCGGAACGGTAAACATCGGCACTTTAACCAACCGGACCGGGATTACGCTGGGAAATAAAGACAGAGGAACCGCAAACAGTGCAAACGGAGAGCTCGATTTCAGCGACGGCACGGCCAATATCTACGCCACCCAAATTATCGTCGGATCGGAAACTGTAAATAGCAGCGGAGGTGTTCCCGCAGGAACCATCAAACTGGGACTCGGAACACTCGATGCGTCCGGAAATATCGAAGAGAATAATGTATCCGGCGGAGATGGCATCAGCACTCTCACCTTCGAAGAAAACAGCACCGTTAATGTTGGCGGATACATAGATGTCGACACCATCACTCTAGGTAGCGCCACATCCGTTCAAACCACCTTTAATTCCAATGCAGATCTCCGCGATGGCAAACTCATTCTTGAGCTGGAGGGCACCAATGGCGCGGGAACCGTTGGCGGACACGACCAGTTGATCGTAAACGGAGTCGTAACCCTCACCGATATTGAACTGGATCTGTCAGCCTCTTTTGCAACAGCGCCCGATCCAGGCAGTGTATTTGTCCTCATCGACAACGATCTCTCTGACAAAATTAACGGAACCTTCGTCGATAGCACGGGCGATCCACTTCCGGAAGGCACCGTCATTTCGGTTGACGGTCACAGCTTTGTTCTAACCTACACTTATGATGGAGGAGCCGACGGAAACGGAAACGATGTCGCTCTGATTTCCGGCGCACCCGAGACCCGGGTCGAGTTAACCTCCTCCGGCGAATTAAAAGTCACCGATATTGGAAATGACTCGAGCGACACCCTCAGCATCAGCTACGATGCCACAACCAATACCTACACGGTGCAGGAAACCGACTCCGCCAATCACCCCGAACTGATTTTGTCCACAATAGGACTGGAGGGAGCCGCCATATCGCGCCCCGATCCCTATACCGTCGTCATTTTTGGCGATATTGCTACCGTAACCAGCTTGACCGTTGATACCACGGGCACCACTGCCGGAGTGGAATCCACCGACAAGATCACCTTTGAAACGCCGAACGGAGCCCTTTCATTACCCGGTGCAATCAACCTGACCGCTGCCGACATTGTATTCGCCAATACCGCAGAAATCGACCAGGCAACCGGAGGAGGAAACCTCACACTCAATGCAGACAACCGAATCTCGTTTAGCAGTGACACCCGAATCACTACGATCGATAGCGATGTAATATTGAATACCACGGGAACTATCCCAACTGGCGAAATTGTTATGGCGGATGGTTCGACTATCGACGCAGGTTCGGCTGATATTGAAATCACGGCCGACGGAGACATCACGATTGGAGGACTTAAGACCTCTGGATCAGGCGTCGTGAAAGTGACGTCGATAAATGGCAACATCATTGACGGTGGCGATACTCATCGAGATATCGATGCTCCAAATGCGGTTCTCAATGCAGGAGGTTCAGCGGGACTCGGCAACGCTATCGATACTGCCATAGGAAACCTTGAAGGATCGATTTCCGGAAGCCTTTTTATAAACAACCTCGGCAACCTCAACATTGGAGGAGCCGATACCACCGCCGATTGCCTGGTAATCGGAGGCAATCTGAATTTAGTTAATGATGGGGCGATCACAGACAGTGAGGCAAGTAAGATTAATGGAAGCACAACCATCGACGCCGGGGCCGGCAATGATATCGTTCTGGATGATAGCGAAAATTTACTGACGGGCTCAGTCTCTGTTATTAACGGAAGAGATGTAACACTGGTAAGCGGAACCGATCTCACCCTCGACTCCTCTACAGTAACTGGCAATCTTGATATAACAGTTTCCTCCGGTGATATATTGATCGAGAACAGCGACATTTCGGCAGATGGAGATGTCACCCTCAATGCAGATGATAATTTCACACTTCACGCTGACGCCTCGATTGTTTCGAACAACGGGCAGATCAATATCACCGTCGATCAAACCGGTGTGGACGATCCCGAAGGAAGCTCCGTTGAGATTCTTGGCACAGTCAACGCCTTTGGTAACGTCTTTATCTCCGGTGGCAACGACCGGGATCAGTTCAATATCGTTCCCAGTGTTTTCTCAGTGATCAATATCGACGGTAAGTCACCGACTCTCGTCGACGATGGCGATATCTTAAATACCCTGAACGCGATCAATCCGCAGAGAACTGTAGTTGTTGATGGTTTCAGTGGAACCTTCTCATTCGGCGGAGGACAAAAGGCGATCAACTATACCGATATCGAAAGAGACAATGTCCCGTCTCTGGAAATCGACATTCCGATTTCTCAGCGGCTCTTCCCCACTACGGTAAATGGATCCTTCACCGACTTCGGATTAATCGACAGCCACGTCCTCGAAGTCGACTGGAAAGACCCCGATGGTGGAGTCTCGACCTTTACCATTCCAAGTTTCAACGGTGGTTTAGCTCCGGGGATGATTATCGCCTCTTCAACCGATGGTATGCAATTGCAAATCACCGGTATGGATCCGACAACCGGCGAAGTCGAATTCACCGTTTCCCACATCTACCAGAAAGACGGACTCTACCAGATCGACGTAGCAGTGACGGACTCGACCGATGCCAAGGCGGAAGCCAGCGCGGTCGCGGAAGTCTACTTCCTCGCGCCCGACAGCAATGGAACCGGAGGCTTCTTCAGCTTCGCTGCCCTACCCGGCCGATTCACCCTGACCGGTATCTCAGGGCTGTTTCAGGATTACCGTTTTGAACGACTTTTCGTCACCGATGGCTCAGGTCATTCGATCACGGATCTTCCAGGTTCGGACGAGCCCCTTCAGGCCGGAGTGTTCATCAGCCTTGAGGGTGATGTCAGGATCGTCTTCCTAACCGGACCGGAATCAGAACCGACCGATGTCCTGTCCGCCCTGAATAACTCGATTCTCAATGGCACTCCACTGGATCTTTCCGGCAATGCACTATTCCTTCAATCGCAAAATGCCATTCAATTGATAAGTGAGTTGATTGAAATCGACATTCCTTCCGACTTTAACCGCTAATCAATTTGCCATTCCTCGACAAATAGCTGTAAGTCGCTGAAAAATCAGAACTTAATTTAGAAAACATTTACTGGAGATTGCGACCGAACCCTATCTCCTCTCTTTATTGAAAATTCTCATGAAATTCTGGAGAAACAAAAAAACAGCCGCTGCAAAAGATCTAAAATCAAAAGCGGCATCAGAATCCCGTGAATACGTGGCCGAAAGTCTCGAAGCAAGAATTCTCTATTCGGGCGCTCCAATGGACACCGCGGTTCCCGATACCTCCGGAGACACGACAGCCGAGTCGCAGTCATCCACCCGCTTCAGTTCGATCGACGATTTTGAGTCAGCCGGTGAATCGGCCATTCCGAAACGAATGTCCAGTGAGAGTTCTGAGGAGGTCATTCTGTCGAATTTTGAAAACCTAAGCCCGCTCGAAATCACGGAGCTGGCGCAGGTCGCAATTGAACAATGGAAATCTACCGACCTCAGCGAACACCAGTTCGAGGTCATCAACCAGCTTGAAGCTTCGCTAGTCGAAATCGAATCCCTTTCCGGACCAGCAAATTGGGAATCCGATCAGCAAAGCTCCGGTACCTTCGATTACGGGCGAACCACTTCGATCATTCCGGAGCCATCTGTACAACACGGAGTCGAATTGATCAGCGATTTATTGCAGGAAATCAGCGATCCGATTACTCTGGAGCGCCTCGCCATCGAACAGATTGCCTCGCGAACCGTCGCAACCAATCTCCCTTTAACGTACAACACCTTAGATTTTATAGCCGATGCGGCAGAACGAACCTGGACCAGCACCGGACTAACCGCAGACCAAATTGCAGCGCTGGGTTCAATCGAATATCACATCGCGGATCTTGATGGAGCGAGGTTAGGGTATGCCGAGGGAAGCCATATCTACATTGATAGAGACGCCGCCGGGTTGGGTTGGTTTATTGATTCAACCCCTGATCAGGATGAGGAATTCGCTATTTCCGGAAGTTCCACTTTCACCTCCGCTACCGATCCAACTTCAGTCGCCTACGATAATGTCGATCTCCTGTCCGTGATACTACACGAGCAGGGGCACGTTCTAGGTCTGGATCACGATGAAGATCCGGACTCCCTGATGGACGACACGATTGGCAAAGGCGAACGCCACCGGCCAGATTCCGACGCAGCCATAGGGGCTACGCCCGGAAGCCTCGAAGGCATCCACTATGTATTGGCACCAATAGCCAATAACGACGGAGGTGGGCCTTTCACGGTGAGTGAAGACGAAATCCTCGAGACTACTCCGCAGATCGCTTATGAGGACTCAGTTAATTCGTCGGATCCGTTGATATACTGGCAATTCGGTGAAACAGACAGGGACGACGGCTCCCCCGTTATCAATTCCGCCGTGGGGTCGAGCAGTCTTAGTACAGCAGGGAACGGAACCTATCTGGCTACGGTTGATTTGGCAAGCGACCCGCCAATTCCGGGGGGGAACGCAATTACCGTTCACGGTAATTTGAAAGAAGGTATCGGCCGGAGTTTTACGGGAAACTTTCCTTCGACTACATCGACATTTGAAGGGTGGTTTCGTGCGGCACTCCCCTCCGCTAGCGACCAACCTGCACTCTTTTCCTATGAAGGGACCGGGGGACAGGGAAATGAATTCATCGCATTGTTTAACTCGGGGAGTAATTTGGCTATCTATGCCAATGGGACACAAATCAACACGGCTCTTTCGCGATCTGATATCTTTGATAATACCTGGCACCATCTCGCGATCACATTGGACAGCACCACGGGTTCGGGAGTTGGCACCACAAACATCTATCTGGACGGCCAGCTGAAAGATTCGAAGACCAGCACTGCACTGGCGACTCCACTGAGCAGTTCCGGGCAGTTGGTTGTCGGCTGGGAACAGGATGGTGCACTCAATAACGGAAACCAGGCCTATCAGGGATATCGAGGTGATATTGCCGAGATTGCGATTTATGGATCGGTACTTTCGGCGGCTGAAATTTCATCTCACTACAACACTACGATTTCCACCAACCTACTTGACAATGACACCGACACTGATGGCGACACCCTCGCAATAGACGTTAGTGGTGGAGCCGTGATCACTTCCATCAGGGGAGCCACTGTAACCCTACAGAGCAATGGCGAATTCCGCTACGACCCCACCAGCGCCGCCGAATTACAAGGGCTACTTAACGGACAGTCAATTACAGACACATTTACTTACACCACCACCGATGGAGCCTTGTCAGACACTGCTACCGTCACAGTTACCGTGACTGGAGCCAACGACGCACCGACACTCGCGAATAAAAGCACAGTCACCTTCATCGAAGGAGAATCCGGTGTATTGGTAGCACCAAATCTAACCCTTTCCGACCCTGATTTAAATAGCACGGCAGACGGCAATTCTCAGGCAGGGGGTGACCCTGGCTCGTATTCGGCATCTGCGGAAATCACATCGGGTTTTGACGATGGACAGGATTCCCTGTCTCTAAGCGGAGCACTGAGCCCTAACATCGATTTTGTAGTTAGCGGCAATGGCCGCCGGATCGATTTTACTGCGCTCAACAGCGACGCCACAATTGGCGATTTCCAGACAGCCCTACGGCTGGTGACCTTTGAGAACACCAGCGAATTCCCCGATCCGGGAATAAACCGTCTCGTGGCATTCAATTTCAATGACGGCATGGCTGATGCAATCGCCGGACCGAGAGACATCGCCATCTTTGACTTCAATGACGGCAACACCACCGTCGATTTCTCCCCAACTAATCTTACCGTTAGCAATATTACACTCGGTGCAGGAGCCGACCTTGATGGAGTAACCCGCCCCACGACACCGGCACCCGGATACGCCAACAATATCTTACGTGTATCGCCGAAAGCGAACATGACCAACATCTCCTCCCCGGGAGACCTCGCCCTGGAGGAAGCGATAATAAAAGATATCTACTTTGAATTTACCATCGGCGCTAATGCCGAAACCTATTCGTTAAGCACTCTTGCTCTTGACTTGTCAAGAGGGGCCAGTTCCGGGATCCGTGGTTATGCGATACGCTCAAGCGTCGACAACTACACTGCAGATCTCGCCAGAGAAGACAATGTCAACTCCGCTAACTTCTCGCGCCCCAACCTGAAAAACATCCCCATAGACCTGACCGATGCCGACGCATTCAATCAGCTTACCTCTGACGTCACGTTCAGGGTCTATTTCCATACCCCAACCACGGGCAACGAAATGGATATCGATAACATCATTGTTACCGGAACAGTAGCGAGTGACAGTACCGTTCCGAATCCATCCACCGTCACCCTCATTCCCGTCAATGACCCGGTAACAGCTATTAGCGACGGTGCGTCAGGGGAATTCGTTGTCACCGAGAATGACATCATAAACTTCGTTACGGGTAACTTAACCACAAATGATAACGATCTCGACATTGATGGGAGCCTTCCCGACGACACCCTCACTGTAATAGGACTTACTAATACGGAATCCACCTACTCTCAAGTAAACGCCTCTGACCATCTGACGATTAAAGGTGTCTATGGATCGATAGAAATTGAACCCTCAGGAGCATTCAGTTATTCCCTGGACAATGCCGATCCGGATACAGATGCCTTAAGCAGTGGCGACATAGCTCAAGAATCTTTTGTCTACACCGTTTCTGATCGCGCCCCGATTGCGCTGGCCACTTACGCCTTCAATGGGGGCAGCGGCGAAGTTACCAACGTCGATTCATCAATCACAGCCGGAAATGTGACACCGCGTGGAGCGAGCGGTATGGCCGGAATTTCGGGCCCAAACCAAAACTCCTACCTAAACGGGGCGGCAACCGAGGACAATTTGGCCGGGGCTCTAGACGACGCAGAATATTTTGATTTCACGATTTCTCCCGCCGATGGTCAGCCCCTGACACTCACCTCGCTTGATTTTGATTTAGGCGGATCAAATGGCGTTTTCAACAATGCCGTCATTTTTCAATCCAGCATAGGAGGCTTCGGTAGCGGAAATCCAGTTCTGCACCCTGAATACGCATTTACCTCAACGGTAAATAACAACCCTTCCACCGGCCCATACCCAACCCAAACGTTAGTTCTAGGACCGGAATTCCAAAACTTAACCACCCCGGTAACCTTCCGTTACACTTTTATCGATAACACGAACAAAGATGGATCCTATAATAGAATCGACAATATTGTGGTCAATGGTCTACCGGCAGATGCAACCATTGATACTGCCACTGTCACACTGACAGTCAGTGGAGCCAGCGATGCTCCCGTAGCTGTTAATGACAATCACTCCTCGACGGAGTCAGGGGGATCTAACAACACAACACCCGGAGTGATTGCGACTGGAAATGTCATTACCGGTGTGGAGGCTTTGCAGCAGCAACAAGCCAGCCTGCTCCACCAATACACTTTCTCCGGCACCGACCCTCTGAGTGATAAACAGGGAAGCGCTGACCTAAGGCTGGTAGCTAATGGCTCGGCCACCGTGAGCCTAAATCAGGAGAAAGCGGTTTTCGAGGGAAATGACGACGGGGATAATGAATCCTATCTTGAGTCCACCTCCAATCTCGATATCCCCCTCGATGATATGACATTGGAGTTCATCTTCACCCCAACGGTCGATAGTGGTCAGAACCAGGCTCATATCATTAGCTCCATTGGAACCGACGGTCGTTTTTATCTAGCCCAATATGATAACGAGATACGTCTTGCGGTGGGAGATTCGTCAACTTTTCATACCGTCGTAGATGCCGCCCGCTTCAAGCTTGGCACTCCTACTTATGTCGCTTTGCGTTTCGACTATTACGAAACCACCGTTCCAGGCGGATCGGGTCCGGGCTGGTTGGTGGATGCTTTTATAGGCGACACCGCCACCGGATCGTTGGAGCAGGTTTGGGATCAGCATTTGTATGATACCGGCGACTCGAGTTATTCAAATTGGGATCGAACCTGGCGCTTCGGCCGAAACTCTGCTAACGGCGCAACTCGATGGCAGGGAGAACTCGATTCGGTCGCATTTTATGACGACAGATTAACTGACAATACCATTCAGGCTCACTTTTCAAACGCCCCGGGCGACAGTGATATCGATAGTGCCGATACAGTCTCGACCGGCACCGAAACAGATCTGCAAGTGAGCAATATTGCCTTCAACAGCACCGCTTTCGACGGGGTGTCCAACGAATCACTTGCCGTGAGTGGCCCGACCCAGATTAACGGAGCATACGGCACCCTCACGATTCAGCCAGACGGTAGCTATTCCTACACTCCGAACGAAGGAGTCATGGCCGGCATCGATGCGGGAACCAATCCGGAGGATATCTTTACCTACACGGTGAGCGATAGTGAAGGAGCGACCGATACTGCCACGCTTACGGTCACGATCAACGGTGCCACCGATGTCACCACTTTAGTTTACGTCAACGACGACTGGGCCGGCCTCACCGTCGGAGACTCAATCGCGGATGCTGATTTGGAAACTGCCGCTGCAGAAGCAGGGGTATTTGAAGCGGACGCTTTTGCCACGCTCGCCGAAGCCCTTGCGGCGCTGGATACCACTCAACCGGTCACCCTCGTCGTCAATGCCGGGGACTATAGCACTGAGGATCTGGATCTGAGCGGTTTCAGCAATCAGGTAACTGTGAAGTTTGTCGAAGGAAACAGCACCATCGGCTCACTCACCGGGGGAACCAATATCGCCATCCATTTGGATGACGATGTGAATCACTCCGTGGCAACGGTTGTTACGATCAACCAAACCGACGACACGACTTTCTCCGGAACTCTCGCCGGAAACGGCGGAATTACCAAAATCGGAAATGGAACGTTAACTCTGAGCGGGGACTCCGCCAATACCTACACTGGCCTGACGACCATCAACGCGGGGTTTCTCGTCCTGGATAAAGACTCGGCAGGAATCCAGGCTATCGGTGGCGATGTTAGTATCTCTAACGGTTCGTTACGCTGGGATGAGGCACACCAGATCAACGATGCAGCAACCATCACGCAAAGCGGTGGATCAGTCCTCTTCAACCGAAATTCGGAAACCCTCTCCAACCTGAGCCGATCAAACGGATCGGTTGCCACGGGTGGGAGTAGTGCCATCATCAATATTTTAGGCACGTTAAACCTTTCCGGGAGCGGTAGCTTTTCTATCAATAGCCCATCTACTGTTTTCGCGGAGACAATGACTATGACAGGCGGCTCACTGGCTATCGGCGTAGGCGGTGGAATTCTCCACATCGGGTCGGGCGGACTCACTATGCAGGGAACCACTATCGATATGAACGGAGGAAGCAGTCAGTTAATTCTTGATGGCGATCTCACGGTTCTTTCCTCAAGCAATCCCGCCAGGATTCGCCTAAGTAGCGGAACGTTTTCCTCTGGAGGAGTCGATCTAGGCGGCGTGGAGCGGACCTTTAATGTAGCGGATGGAGATGCAACATTGGATCTTATCATCGACGCACCAATCAAGAATGGCGCTCTGCGCAAGGCCGGGGATGGCACCCTTCAACTAACCGGAACCAGTCTCTACGCGGGCGGAACCAATATCGAAGCAGGAACCCTTGATGTGGACGGCTCTATTAGAGGCGCTTCGGTCAATGTCGAAAATGGTGCTACCCTGACTGGCTCTGGAACGATTGATTCGGCAATCAATGGAGCTATAGGCTCGCTAATCCACCCGGATGGCGACCTTTTGCTGGGAGACGGTTCGACTGCGGGGTTTGTTACACTGGGGACCCTTCAGGTTGACTCCGGAGACAGACTTACGATCCTTGATTCGGATCAGGCAGAGCTGGGGGTTACCAGCTCCATTGCAGGGGAACTCAAAGTTCTCAAACCGGGGGCCGCTTCCGATCTAAGCGTCGATTTTGGGCGGAACACAGGAGGAGACGACCCGCTGCAAGCCGGATTCGAGGGATTTAGTCAAGTAGGAGACGCAAACCCCGCCAACAAAACTGTGACTTACCCAAATGACACTCTATCTGGAACTGGCAACTCAGTAAGCGTCAGCGTACTCAATGCTCAATACTACCGCGATGATTCAGCCATCACGAGTGGCAGTTTCGTCTCACAGAGCGACCTGCTCTCCGATTCGATTCTCAGCAACGGTAGCGGTGTTGTCACTCTTCGTCTTGAAGATCTGCTTGATGGGGACTATGAGATCACCACTTATCACCATACATCCCGCTCCTTCACATCCCCAGGCATTTTCAGTCTGTCTGTATCCGACGGGATCGCTGCTGATCAAATCGTCGGAACGGGACTCACTCAATCGAGCGAGCCAACTGCCCCCACGTCTATTCTCACTCAAACCTTCCGGTTTGCCGTGGTCAACGGGTCCCCGGTGGAAATCAAATACCAAAAGACTGGGGGACAGTATGTCAGTCTAAACGGCTTTGAGCTTTCTAAAATTCCTTTGGGAACCGTCGCAGTGAGTTCAGGAAGCCTTCTAACCGTTGACGGTCGAGTCGAAGCCGGCAGTGTCGCTCTTGCCTCTGGTTCGACCTTAACGGGCTCTGGAAAGGTTGACGCATCGATTGACGGCGCTGCGGGCTCATTCATTATATCAGATGGCCACCTTTCTTTAGGAGATGGCTCGACGACAGGTTTCGATACCGAGGGCACCTTCATCGTCGGGCAGGGTGACAACGTCACGATCCATGACTCAGATGGTTCTCTTTTTGGTGAAAACACCATTATCGATGGATTCCTACGCGGCAGCACTGCCGCCCTGTCAGTCGATTTCGGCAGAGATCACAGCGGGGACGATCCTCTACAAACCGGTTTTGAGGGTTTCAATCGATTCGGCGACGGAAACGCGACCCATTCACAATCCTACGCTAACGATGAGGTAGCCGGAGTGGGCAACTCGGTGAACGTAACCATCATCAACCCGACTCACTATAGAGATTACAGTACCATTTCGTCTGGTGACTTTGTCGGTCTGAACAATCTTCTGGCGGACTCGGTTCTGCGAAATACAGCAGGAACGATGACTCTCCGCCTCGATAACCTGCTCGATGGTGAGTATGAAATAACGACCTATCACCATAGCACCGGTGATTTCGAATCCGGTAAAGGAGGAGTGTTTAATCTCTCCGTGACCGATGGCGTTGAAAACGATCGCATTATCGGAACCGGGCTCACCGAGTCGTTTGACCCGAGAAACCCCGCTTCTATCCTCACTCAAACCTTCCGATTTACGGTGGTTGCAGGATCTTCTGTGGACATCATGTTGGAACAAACCGGTGGCGGGCACGTCAACCTGAATGGCTTCGAGCTTTTTACGTTACCTCAGGCCTCCGTGGCAATCGGAGCCGGTGATAAGCTGTCCGGATCGGGCAACATTCAAATGAATACGGCCAGTTCAGGGAGCACTATCCTGCCCGGTTCAGACAACGGGTCCGACTATACTGGTAGTGGCACAACCGGATTCTTGACCACCCAAGATCTCACTCTAGACACCTCAACAACCCTGAGCGTGGATCTCAACAGCGGAGGAGTGGAACCGACTGACCACGATCGCCTCGATGTGACGGGGAATCTGGAAATCGGAGGTGCCCGACTCGACGTGCACCTGGGCTATACTCCTTCGGTCTCACCTCCGGCAGACAGCTTTACAATCGTCAAATCCTCCAGTGCAGTAACCGGATTATTTAAAGATGACCAAGGCGACGATCTCGCAGACGGAGCCACCTTCGAGTCTAACGGAGCACGCTATACCATAAATTACACTGCGACGGAAGTGAGCCTGACGGTTGCCGCACCAACAACGGTATATGTTGACGACAGCTTCACGACTGACGGAACGGAAGTGGATGGGGATATCGAAACTACGGATAACGAGCCTGCGATTATCGGATACAATGCGTTTTCAACTATCAATGCTGCGCTGGCTGCCATCGACCAAAACCTGGGAGGCACCATCGTCGTCAACGCCGGTGACTACAGTAGTGAGACCGTCGATCTGACAACTCCCGGAACAGATCTCGACATCACTCTTCAATTTGTAGAAAATTCATCCACCGTTGGATCGCTCGCAACGGGAAGCGGAGATCAGATCGTTCTCGGCGGCTTTGATGGGTCACACTCCACACCAGTAACCCTGACTTTGGGCGGCAATGGCAGCAGCACCACCATTGCCGGCATCATCTCCGGAACAGGAGGTTTAACTAAAATCGGGAATGGCAGCCTTACCCTCAGTGGGTCTAATACCTACGAAGGAGCAACCTTAATAGACGACGGAACTGTTACCATTTCTAACGACAACGCTCTGGGAACTCCGGGCGGGGGCACTTCCATTAATCAAGTCAACGATGCCAGACTGCAATTGAGCGGTAACATAACCATCGCGGAAGAAATCACACTCACCGGTCGGAGCCCCGGACTTGGCACGACCCTGCGGAACTCGAGTGGGAATAATACCATCAGCGGAGAAGTCATTCTTGAGGGTGACATCCGGATTCAATCCGGCTCTGGCAGCCTAACCTTTAGTGGCGGGGTCACTGGAACGACTAACACCTTTCTGGTAATCAACTCCAGTGGCGGATCGATTCATTTCACAACCAAGCCGATCGATATCAATGGCGGAACTTTCCACGTCGATTCCGGAGGACTCACCACCCTGGAGGTTTCAGGCAATACCTGGAGCCGAACAAGATTCACAAGCGGCACCTTGCGCTTGAATGCCGTCGACGCTCTCCCTCCAACTGCAGACCTTTTTGTAGGCGGGGTATCTTACGGACCGAATGGAACCCTGGATCTCAACGGATACAGTCAAACCGTAGCCAGTCTTTCCCGGATGGGAGCCACCGCCGCCACGACTGCCGTACAAATCACCAGCGCAACGGCAGCAACATTGACTGTCAACCAAACGAGCAACACCCAGTATGACGGAGGATTTACCGGAGCTCTTTCACTGGTTAAAAACAATAGTGGCAGTCTCACTATTACCGGAGCGTATGCCCCAACCGATAATCACCATACAGGAGACACGATTGTCAACGGTGGCACTCTGGCCCTCGGGAATACCGGAATATTGCGCAACAGTACGCTCGATACGGGATTGACCGGAAGCCAGCAGGTCACTTTTACGGTAGCTGGAGACCAAACTTACGACATAGGCGGACTAACAGGAGCTGATGATCTCGCGATGGGCACCAATTCGATCCGCGTCGGAGCCAACGGTCTTTCAACAACCTTCGACGGCGTTCTTTCCGGAGGAGGATCTTTGACCAAGGCAGGCATCGGATCACTGACATTAAGCAGTGCCAATACCTATACCGGGGGAACTACGATTGATTCAGGAGCTCTCATTCTCACTAATATAAGTGGATCAGCTACCGGCGGCGGCGCGATCACCTTAAATAATGCGTTACTCGGAGGGACTGGCTCCTTCAGCGGGCCGGTAACCTCAATTGGTGGAACGATCAGCGCAGGACTTACCTCTGGAGATACTACCGACGATCTCGACTCCGGGAATCTCACGCTTGACAGTAACTCAACTGTCCAAATCGAGTTGGGAGGCACGACTCCAGGCGACAACTACGACCAGGTGATCGTAAACGGAAGCGTAAACCTCAATTCCGATGGTAATACGGAGGGAGGAGCCTTACTGAACTTGTCTTTGGTTTCAGCTTTTACCCCCTTGCCCGCTGACACATTCCGGTTGATAGACAATGACTCAACGGACTCTCTTAGCGGAACAACATTTCGTTATAACAATGGGGTAGAGATCATCGAGCTAACAGAAGGTAGCGTATTTACCGTTGACGACCAGGTTTTTACAATCAGCTATATTGGCGGTGACGATGCTAACGATGTCGTGATAACCGCACATGGAACCGTTGAAACCACAGTAACCGTCCTCGGAACCAACCTCGTAATCACCGATATAAACGGGGCGGCAGATTCAGACGACCAACTGACCCTCACAGTGACTGATACCGGCTATCTAATCACTTCCAATCAATTGCTGGATGCCGCAGTGGAGGGAGCCACCCGCCCCTCACCCTACGAATTATTCATCCCATTTGATGCTCTCACCGCCGCAGGTATCGACCAAATCGATTTCGATACGAAGGGCGGAGTCGATGTCCTGACCCTGGATTTTGGCCAAATTACAGATCCCGCGAATCGGAACGGTGCCTCGTTGCAGCAGAAGATCGTGTTCCTGGGCGGAGACGGTATTGGTGACGAATTACGAATCTCCAACGGAGTATTTACCCGGGTTCTTCATGCAATGACCGACGGGTCCAGCGGAGTCCTTGATCTGGATGACGATATTAACTCCGACATCGAAGTGGAATATTCAGGTCTGGAGCCCGTCGACATGTCAGGCAGTACCGCGACAGACTTTGTCTTCAACCTTCCCGCCGGTGTGGACAATGCGCAATTGAGTCAGGATTCCGGAACAGGGTTCATCACTCTGGCCAGTACGGATGGAACCCCAACCTTCGAGTCCACGACTTTCGCACCACCGAGTGGTTCAATCACAATTAACGGTGCCGCCGAAGATAACGTGACGGTCAGTTCGGATCTCACGCTGACAGGACCTCTCACCATCAACGCCGGGACCATTAATCTAAACGGCGATCTACTTACCGGCACCGGAGGGACTAGCGGGGATGTCATTTTCAATGGGGATCTATTTCTCGAAACCGATCTCAGAATCGATACTTCGGGAGCAGCCTTAGCTACTGACCCGGCGACATCATCCGGCACCCTTTCAATCACCGGAACCTTAACTGGAAATGACCATGACCTAGCGATCCGTCTCGGAGTCGGCACCGGAACGGTGGCAGGCAACGCGAGCGGCATTGATCAGTTTACCGTGGAGCAGTCCGGCGTCATCGATTTTCAGGCGGGGCTTTCCGTTGACTCGGCACTGATCGCCACTGAAGGTCGTGATGCCACAGTCGAGGTCACAGGAGGTGATGTATCGGTAGGTAACGGCGATACCGATGATACATTGATTATAGGGTTCAGGTCTTTGGAGCTTAACTCCCACACCATTGGAATCTTCGATACCTCGCAGGCCGATAATTTTTCCACAAATCTCAGGTTAGTGAAAATTGCGATGCTTACTCACGACAGGGGTATTGGCAACATCACAGGAACTCTGCGACTCAGCGATAACAGCACCGTTAAAGCTACCGAAGTGATTCTCGGGGAAATCGAGGGGGCAAATGTCAGAACGATCACCGGCAATCTGGAACTCGGTGCCTCAAACGACTTCGATGTGGACACCTTTGTTGTCGGAGGTCACAAAAGCCGCGGAAACGTTTCTTTTATAACAACGGGAACCCTGGATTTAGCGGGATTATCCGGAAGCAAAACCGATCTACGGGTTGGGGACAATAGCGATTCCAATACTTCGGCAACGAATATAGGCTCCATGGACCTATCTAATGGTATCTTTACCGCCGCTCTGGGAGAACTGGTAATCGGTGACTATGCATCAGACCAGGCCGGATCAGGAAGTGGCAGAGGCAGTGCGTTCGGGACTCTAACCCTAAGTCAAGACTCCCTGAACAACGTTACTTCAGATTCCATCCTTTTAGGGAACTATACCAAAGACGGCTCGAATGATGCCTCAGGAACCTATACCAAAACAGCCTCCGGAACGCTGGTGATGGGTGGCGGCTCGTTCACAGTGGCAGGCGATGTCGTCAGAGGCGAAAACGCCGGTGCCTCAAGCCCCAACCCTAACTTCATTACGAAAAGTATCAGTTCCCTTCTAATCGAAGGCGGAACTTTCACAGTCGGCGGAAATTTAGCCGTCGATAACGTAACTGTGGGACTGAATAGCAAAGACGCTCTGTTAACCGTAAACGGCACTACAGCTCAAATCGGTGCGGGAGCCGGCACCGAGCTAAACATCGGAGTCCGAAACAGCAACACCAATACCGCGGATTTTACCGGGACTCTCGATCTCTCAGCGGTTACGACGGTTTCAATCGATGTCGATTCGGTCATCATCGGAGAAGCAACCAGTAGCAACGATGGCTTTCGCACCGAAGGCATTTTGAAACTGGGCGACATCAACACAATTCTTGGCGACGTTACGGTAGGAGGAACCCGGGGTACCGGATCCGTGGAAATCGAAGACAACGGAACCCTTGAAATCGGATCACCTACCAGTCGAAGCCATCTTCGGATAGGTTATAACAATGCCCTTACCGGAAATCACGCGGTGGGAACCATTGACCTAAGCAACGCAGCGAGCTTTACGGCCACACTTGACGAGTTGATTCTTGGAGAACGATTAACCGCTGCCGGCGGATCGAATGGAACCGCAAAAGGTGATCTCCATTTGGCGGCTACTAACACCGTGGATTCAACGGTTGTTCTGGTTTCGCAATCGGAGATGTATATCAACCAGCCGAAGAGCACATTGACTCTGGGTGCCTCCAACACATTCAAAGCCGATACATTCACCGTGGGAGGCAACCGTGCAAACGCTCTCGTTGAATTTGCAGCCCCGGGTGGAGTTTTCAATCTCAGCGGTTCTTCGGTCAGCGAAACCGACCTTATTGTGGGTAAAGTGATTCTGGCGACGGGAAATCCAACGACAGGTATACTTGATCTAAGCGGAGGAACGTTTAACGCGACACTCGATGAATTTGATATCGCTTACAAATCCTGGCGGGATGACCAGTCCCCCACTGCGATAGGAACGGTCAGTTTTGATTCGGGAACCGTCACTGCTAATTCAGTGGTGATTGGTGAAGGACAGTATCGAGTGATTACCAGCGATCCTTTGAGAGAAAGTGATGGGCGTGGAATTGGAACCTTGAATATCAGCGGCGATGCGGTTTTCGAGGCTTTAGCTATCGAATTAGGTATTGGCACCTCGACAGGGAGTGTCGGAACGATAAATCAAGACGGCGGTATCGTCCGCATCGGCACCATCAGCGAAGGCGTTGGAACCGCAGTCTACAATTGGAGTGGCGGAACCATCCAACATCTAGCCGGACAGGACCTCACCATTCCAGAGGAAATCCCTATTAATATAATCGGAACCAGTGATCAGACTTTTGATATTGAGTCCACTCAAACAATTACGGTTAACAGCGTGCTCTCCGGCACCGGCGGATTCTCAAAAATTGATACCGGCACCTTAGCGCTTACCGCAGCAAACACCTACGAAGGTTCAACCGACATCACCGCCGGCAAAGTAATCGTCGACGGTAGTGGTGCCTCTATCAGCAACACCGAGTCGATAACCATTGATGCGGGCGCTCTCCAGATTATCAACGGAGCCACCGTTAGCGTAGACAATGGCGTAACCAACGGAGCTGGATCCGGATCACTACAGGTCGACAACGGAACGATGACGGTAATAGCTGGCGGTTTGTCTGTTGATAATGCCAGGGTCGGCTACGATGGCTCCGGAACTCTCACCGTTCAGGCTGGAGACGTCACAATCGGTGACGGAGATGGAACAAACTTCGATATCGGACGGCGAACGACAACTAATGCGGTTGGAACGGTCAATTTGGACGGTGCGTCTTCGGTAACTATCGATGTTGACAACGTTAGGATTGGAAGTGATCCAAGTAACGGTGGAAGCGGGAAGGGCATCGTCACTCTATCAACTCTCGGAGACAATCTGGTAACCGCTGATTCCGTCATCATCGGCCACACGCTCTCCGGCGGCAATCAAACCTCGGCAACCACCAGCGAACTACATCTCGGAGGCGCGGCAAACACCTTCCAGGTCGATACCTTTACGGTTGGTGACCTCAAGAGTTCCGGCAAGGTTGATATAGTTTCGGGAGGCACCTTCACGCTTGGTGGAGATGGCAATGCTGCAACAGACCTTCGAATCGGCTTCAACAATACAGCGGGAACCGGAACCGCACCGGTTCTCAGCACCCTCGATCTTACCGGGGGCACGTTTAACGCCACTCTTGATGATGTATTCATTGGCGCCCACGCCAGCGGCAACGGAGGAGGCAAAGGGGCTTTGATCTACGATGCGGGGACGATTACCGCCGATCGCATTTTTCTGGCGGACACCGATATCAGTGGAAGCTCCGCCAACAATTCCAATACCACTGGAGCCCTGACTCAAAACGGCGGCTTCCTCACTGTGGGAATCCTGGATCTCGCTGACGGTGTTTCAACCTTCAATTTAGTCGACGGAACGGTCAAGGTCACAACAGCTCTCAATCTGGCCGATACTGATGGAAACTCGACTCTCAATCTCAGTGGAGGAACCCTTGACCTGAGTGGCGTCGACATCGTAGATCGCCCGGGAGCGGAAACCTTCACCTTCACCGGTGGAACGCTCAAAGATGTGAATGACTTCGGCGTCTCTCTAACCCAGGGCGGTGGCATTCTCCAGGTCGGAGCGGACGGGGAGGCCGACCGAATGTCAGTCGACGGTGACTACACGCAGAATTCAGGGGCGATCGAAATCTCAATCAACGGAACGGCAGGACCGGGTGTAGTGAGCGGACACGATCAAATCACGATCGATGATGACGCAACCGACAGTACCGTGACCCTTAGCGGGATGCTTAACCTGGACTTGAACTACGCCGCAGTCAGCGGTGATACTTTTACTATCCTCGTCAATGATGAGGCAGGCGATGCGATCGTTGGCACTTTTTCCGGAATGCCCGAAGGCCATGTTTTCGAAGTCGATTACGCAGGCACAAGCTACACCTTTACAATCAGCTACACTGGTGGCGATGGGAATGATGTCGTTTTAACCGCTGCGGGAGTGGCCGAAACCGAAGTATCACTCGATGCATCAGGAAACCTGGTCATCACTGACATCGCAGGTGGCACCTCGGCTGACGATTTGACTATCTATGCGGATCAAGCCAACAGCCGATACGTTATCTCCGACTCCAGCCTCGCTATCACTACTACGCCGACCGGGGGACGCACTCTGGCGCCCAACGCGGTCAGGTTCGATGCCAATACCGTCTATATCCCATTTAGCGATGTCACCGGCTCACTTTTGATCATAAACACGCTGGACGGTGCCGACTCCGTCACCCTGGACTCCGTTCAGGACTTCGTCGATGGAATCGATTATCAGGCCGGAGATCCGGCCGCTGGCGATACGTTAACCATCACCAATTCAGTTTTCACAAACAGCTTAACCCACAACCACCTTGGCTCCGATAGCGGTACTCTGGATATCAATAACGACAGTGTCGACGACCTGAGTTATTCCGGACTCGACGGTGGCATCGACATGACCGGCAGTACGTTGACGGATTTGGTCTTTAATCTGCCAACCGGAACTGACGGTGCGCAGATCAGTCAGGCTGGCGGCAACCTGATACTGGAAAGCCTCACAGGCACGTTCCAGAGCACCTCCTTTGCACTGCCAAGCGGATCGATCACGATCAATGGTGACTCAAGTGATTCTGTAGTGATTGCCAGTGATCTCAACCTCGATGGTGCGATCACCTTCAATCTAGGCTTGGTTAAACTCGATCATAATATAACCGCAAACGGCCCGGTTGATTTTAATTCAGTAGTGCGACTGGGCTCGACAGTGACGGTTGATACGTCAGCCGGTGGTGGAAGTGATATTGCGTTTCAGGGAATGGTTTCCGGCGATGTAGCGGGCCGCGGCTTGCAACTCAACGCCGGGACGGCAGGCAATATCACCTTTGACGATGCCATTACTGCCGGAGTTGTCGTCGGTGAAGCCGAGAACTACACCCGCCGGACATCCGCTGCCGACGGCACGGAATGGAAGGTCGTTCCGGGAGAGAGATTACCGACCGATAATGCGATCGATATCGTCAATGCCCGCGGCGGGGAATTCGTCCAGCTACTCGCCGACGGTAGCGGCAGTGCGGGTGGACCTAACAATGCCCCATCCATCGAATATGAAATGAACATCACCAGGGCCGGCACCTATCGCCTATATATGCGCTGGGATGGAGACACCCCGGCAGGGAGCGCCGATTCGATGTTTGTCGACATTCTCGAACTGAAAGATGGCACCGGGGGACAACTCGCCGACCATTACGAGCTTCAACACGGAATCGACCATGATTTCGCCACTACTCCATGGGACGGCAGCGGAGGATTTGAAGTAAACAATGCAAGTGGCACCCCGAAGGTTCCCGCCGTCTGGGAAATTACTGAAGCTGACATTGCCGCCAATAATGGAGTCTTTACTCTGAGGTTCTCGGAACGTGAAGATGGGGCCGCAGTTGATGCGTTCGTGTTTCAACTATCCAGTTTCGCGGCACCAACTGATATAGGACCTGCCGAATTAGAAGGCGGAAGTCGCCTCGGAACCCTAAAAGTTATTCAATCGAATACGGTTACTTTTAATTCTATCGTCGACGTCGAAACACTAGACATTGAAGAATCCGCGGCGGAGGTCCGCGATATAGTGACCGTAGATAATATTGAATTGAGCGAAGCAGGAACGTCCGCCAGCCTCAGCGTCACCAACGGCAATCTAGTCACCGTAGTAAACGGTATCACCGACAACGGCGGAACCAGCTCACTGCAAATCGACAACGGCACCATGTCGGTCGGTAACGGTTTAACTGTCGATAACCTCCGGGTTGGTTACAATAGTGGCACCGGAGACCTCACCGTGAACAGCGGCGCAGTTTTAATCGGCAGCGGAAGTGAAACTCTCGATCTCGGACGGCGTGATGCCGGAAATGGCAACACCATGGGAACCGTTGACTTCAGCGGCGCCTCGTCCGTAACGATAGACGTGAGCCAAGTTCGGCAGGGCACTGGCACGACCGGCTCGGGATGGACCCAGGGTGACATGACATTGTCGCAGACCGGCACCAATACCATCACGGCGACATCCCTCACCCTCAGTGAGGACTCTCCAGCTCAAAATCAGAGCATCAGCACCAGTAGTGATTTACATCTCGGCGGCGGCACCAATACCTTTAATATCAATACCATGTCGGTGGGCGGGTTGAAGGGCGTCGGCATGCTGGATATCGCAGCCGGAGGAACTCTGACCCTGAGCGGCAAAACGGTTGCAGAAACCGATCTCCGGATCGGCTACAACCGGGCGGGAACCGGATCGGCACCGGCGGAAAGCGTCATGGATCTCACCGGTGGCACGTTTAACGCCACTCTGGACGACTTGATTATCGGGCTCCACGGCAGCCTGTCCGGCGCAGGACGCGGAAAACTGATCTTTGAAGCAGGGACCGTTTCCGCGAACAATATTTTGCTGGCAGACCCGAGCGCTTCAGGGACCAGCACTAACCCGGCAAACACTACCGGCAAAATCGATTTGAACGGGGGCACGCTCCAGTTCAGAAATCTCAGTAATGGTGGTGGCACCTCTACTTTCAATTGGAATGCGGGAACCATCCAGAACCTCTCAGGTCAAGATCTGACTATCCAAACCAATCTACCTATTACCATCAATGGAGATAATGGACAGACTTTCGACATTGAGTCCGGCCGGACCGCATCGGTGAACAACGTTTTCTCCGGTGCCGGCGGCGTTTCGAAACTCGGTAACGGCACTTTGATTCTCAACGGAAACAATACTTACAGCGGAGCGACCGGAGTTTCTGCGGGAACGATGCTGATAAATGGAAATCATACCGGCGGTGAAAACTACACTATCGCAGCCGGGGCGACTCTCGGAGGTAACGGCTCTATTACTCCATCCGCAGGTCAAACCGTTACTATCGAAGGCGTTCTGGCGACAGGCGATCCCGCTTCCTCCGGTGGAATCGGAAACTTGACCGTAAACAGCGACATCACTATCAACCGGGATTTCCAGTTCCAAATTGATGGCGGGACTTCAGACACCCTGGTGTCATCCGTGCCTGCGAGCCAGGTTACCCTCGGAGCGGCAGCCACTTTGACCGTGTCAGACGCTACGGAACCGGCAGCGGGAAGCTCAATTTTGGTTATCAACAATGAAGGAGCGGATCCCGTAAACGGAACGTTTGCAGGATTGCAGGAGGGAGCCACCGTCTTCGATGATGATGGCAACCGCTACACTATTTCCTACGTGGGAGGGGACGGAAACGATGTCGTTCTCTACGCAGGCGAAGCCCAGACCAATGTAGACCTGTCCGGGGGAATCCTTTCAATCACCGATATCACATCTGACTCGAACGACACCCTTCTGATCACCTACAACAGCGACGACAATACCTATACGATCCGTGAAACAGCGAACTCCGCGTTGGTAATAAACACGACGGGACTACTCCCCCACCAAATCAGCCGACCCAACGCCCAAACCGTTGTCGTAGATGGTAGTTTAGTAACCGGGCTGACAATCGATACAACCGGTGCAGACAGCGAAGTCGAACCGGGCGACAAAGTTACGATTGAGACAACCAATGGTCCGATCACTCTTAATGGCAACCTTTTGGTTATCGCTGATGAGGTGATGGTTAATCCCGGAGTGACGATTAACACAACGGGAACTATCGACATCACAGCGAACTCCGGGGACTTGAATCTCGAAACGGTCGACCTCACAGCCGATGCTACAATTAATCTGATCGCAGGAGATAATTTCAAGCTCCACGCTGACGCCTCGATTGTTTCGAACAACGGGCAGATCAATATCACCGTCGATCAAACCGGTGTGGACGATCCCGAAGGAAGCTCCGTTGAGATTCTTGGCACAGTCAACGCCTTTGGTAACGTCTTTATCTCCGGTGGCAACGACCGGGATCAGTTCAATATCGTTCCCAGTGTTTTCTCAGTGATCAATATCGACGGTAAGTCACCGACTCTCGTCGACGATGGCGATATCTTAAATACCCTGAACGCGATCAATCCGCAGAGAACTGTAGTTGTTGATGGTTTCAGTGGAACCTTCTCATTCGGCGGAGGACAAAAGGCGATCAACTATACCGATATCGAAAGAGACAATGTCCCGTCTCTGGAAATCGACATTCCGATTTCTCAGCGGCTCTTCCCCACTACGGTAAATGGATCCTTCACCGACTTCGGATTAATCGACAGCCACGTCCTCGAAGTCGACTGGAAAGACCCCGATGGTGGAGTCTCGACCTTTACCATTCCAAGTTTCAACGGTGGTTTAGCTCCGGGGATGATTATCGCCTCTTCAACCGATGGTATGCAATTGCAAATCACCGGTATGGATCCGACAACCGGCGAAGTCGAATTCACCGTTTCCCACATCTACCAGAAAGACGGACTCTACCAGATCGACGTAGCAGTGACGGACTCGACCGATGCCAAGGCGGAAGCCAGCGCGGTCGCGGAAGTCTACTTCCTCGCGCCCGACAGCAATGGAACCGGAGGCTTCTTCAGCTTCGCTGCCCTACCCGGCCGATTCACCCTGACCGGTATCTCAGGGCTGTTTCAGGATTACCGTTTTGAACGACTTTTCGTCACCGATGGCTCAGGTCATTCGATCACGGATCTTCCAGGTTCGGACGAGCCCCTTCAGGCCGGAGTGTTCATCAGCCTTGAGGGTGATGTCAGGATCGTCTACCTAACCGGACCGGAATCAGAACCGACCGATGTCCTGTCCGCCCTGAATAACTCAATTCTCAACGGCACTCCACTGGACCTTTCCGGCAATGCCTTGCTGCCGGAAAACCTGCGAGTGCTCGAGATGGTATCCAACCTCATCGATATCGATGTCACGGGAGGGAACCAGTAGGCCGTTTCCCCAATTATTTACCAAACTGTACAGGGTACACTCTCAGACTGTACCCTGTACAAGTTTAACTTTTCTTAAAAAAGAACGCCCGGGTGAAGGTCTGCGCCCACCGTGCGATTTGCAAACAAGTCCGATACCCCGCTCGCAACTCACGCAGCATCAGTGAGATTCAAACCACCAAATGGCAGCCGATTTGAAAGGCTGCCATCCGGCCTCGGGTGCCGAATGTAACAGCGAAAGCGCCGTTCAATTTATGATATCCCGTTTATCGGTGGGACAAATTTGTTGACCCATTTTCTACGCCTGAGATCGTATTTCGCGGTCAACCAAAAAGCGTTGTCGATGTCACGACCGGTGATGACCCGACAACTAGATTGACAGTCTATTGCCTAACACATATCCATGAAGTTCTGGAAGAAAAAGCACACGAAACACTCGGCAGCTCAGACGACGGAATCGTCGTCGGACAGCCGCGAATACATTGCTGAAGCATTGGAGCCGAGAATTCTTTTCTCCGGAGCCCCTATAGACACCCCCGTAGCAGATGTGCCGACTGACGATGTTTCGACTCAGACTGAGGTCACAGCTGATTTTGGTGATATCGAGGATTTCGGAACTCAGAGCCTTCCTGAGGTAGATATTGAAGAAACCGGGAGCAACTCCGACCACGTAATCCTGTCGAACTTTGACAATCTGACTGCCGAAGAGATCAAGCATCTCGCCCGCATCACCCTCGATTATTGGAAAGACGCCGATCTCGATGAAAAACAGCTCGAGGTAATTACCGCACTGGAATCGTCGTTGGTTGATATCATTTCCCTGGCCGATCCTTCGGGAAATGAATTTACATTTGATTCTGACCGGGCCGGTTTTTACGCCGATGATAACCTCCTCGACAGCGACTACGATTTTGGGCAATCCCTGACAACCACGCCACAGGAAATGGAGCAATACGGGATCGAAATGATTACCAGCCTGCTCCTCGAACTCGGTGAACCGATCACGTTTGACCGCATTGAGACCTGCTACCAGATCACGGGACCCGCCTCCCCTCCCTTTACCTACACTACGCTCGACCTGATTGCCGATGCCGCCGAACACGCCTGGATCAGCTCAGGTTTGAACGAAGAGCAACGCACCGCTCTCGACTCCATTCAGTACCATATCGCCGAATTGGATGGCGCCACTCTCGGCTACGCTGAGGGATCAAATATCTATATCGATGATGACGCCGCGGGGTTCGGATGGTTCATCGATCAGACCCCGTACGACCTCAGTGAAACCGACTTTTATGGTATTGATCTTGTTAGTGTGATGAGCCACGAAATCGGGCACGTACTGGGCCTGGAGCACGATGACGACAACGACGACATCATGCATGACTTTTTTGGAGTCAGTGAACGCCGCACCGTCGAATCAGGTCAGGCCATAGGTAGCGAAGCTCTCAGCCTGGAGGGCGCTCATCTCGCCACCGTTAGCGCCACCTGGACAGGTAGCGGGGACGGCACCAGCTGGACAGACCCTGCTAACTGGGACGGGACGGCTCCGTCTATCCACGGCACCCTGACTATCGATACAACTGCCACTATCGACAATGTTTCGGACACAGATGCCACCGCTGGCGTTCGTCTCTACCAAAATGGCAACACCTTCCAGGGTATAATCAACTTAAACCAGGGCACCATCGTTCTCGATCAATACTTTGGAACTGGTTCTAACGGCGCTTTTAATATCGGTGATGGTAGCGGAAATGGAGATGCCATCGTCAATATCGTAAGCGGCGGCCAGTGGCAAATCGATCGTCACAGCAACGGGGTCTTTACGATCAATATTCAATCGGATGGCCAGCTCAACGCAATAGGAACTGGAAAATTTGCGGCATACAAAGATCATCCCGGTCGGTCCTGGGAAATCAATGTCGATGGCGGACTTCTCACGTCCGAATCGGACTGGGACATGAGTGACGGTCCCGATGACGATGTCAATCACCTAAACCTTTCAAACGGCGCAACGGTCAACGTCGGCGCAATTTCGGTCGATGAGGAAGTCATCGACTTTACAGACACAGTCCCAAATCCGCTCAGCACATTTACTGCCGATTACGGCGGAAGTTTTGCTGACGAAGCTTCAGTCCTCGCTGCAATTGGAACTACATTTACCAGCAGCGGAGGACTGACCCTCCAGGTCACCGATCACGGAACGTCCTTTTCCGTTAGCGCTGTTCCTGTTGTGGTTTACGTCGATGATTCATGGTCAGCATCCAGCCCCGGCGATATCATTTCCGATTCCGACCTGGGCACCAATGGTGAGGAAACGGCGGTCTATAATGTCAATGCATTTGGTACCATTGAGGCCGCGTTGGCAGCAGTAGAGAATGGTGGAACTATCATCGTTAACAGCGGAACTTACGCTGCCGACTTTGTGCTCAACAAAGATATCACCTTCGAAATTACCGGCGCTGACACCGCTCAGACGGCCGAAATAAGCGGAATCATTTCAGGCACGGGAGCCCTTACAAAAACCGGTGAAGGCACTCTAATTTTGAGTGGTGCCAACACCTACGAGGGACAGAGCACTATCGCAGAAGGAGTTCTTAAATTGGGAGTTAGCCGCGTCTCCGGAGTAAGTTCGGCGCTGGGCGTCAATTCCGGAAAAACCGTGATTCAAAACGGAGGCACTCTCGACCTGAACGGTTTTGAACTGAGAGGCGAACCCGTTGAAGTGGCAGGAGCCGGGCACCTTGGCCAGGGCGCTATCACCAACACAGGCCCCTCCCAAACCGCTGCGTTCGATAATATCACTTTGATCGGGGACGCAACGATTAGCTCTCCGACCTCTCGAACCGATCTGGTAGGTCAACTGAACATGGGCGGGTTTACTCTGACCAAAATCGGAGGAAATTCTCTCTACCTGAAAGGTCTGACGATTACCAACACCGGTGATATTGATATTACCGCAGGAAGAGTCGATTTCGAAACAAGTACCTCGTTTGATCAGAGCGGCACAGTCACCATCCGGACAGGCGCCACTCTGGAACTGAATCGAAACGAAGCGACTCATCCTCTTAATTTGGTTTTGGAAAACAATAGTACGTTAACCAACCGGACTTATGGATCGGTTGATACCACGACCGAGTTCACAGGCAGCGTCACTCTCGTATACGGACTGGCCAATCTTACAGTCAGTAACACCGGCGGTAATCCCACCACCGTTCTATCCGGCAAGATCAGTGGTACAGGTGGTTTTAGAAAAGCGGGGCCAAATACCCTCATCATCAGCGGAGACAGTGACTATACCGGAAACACCTTTGTCAACGCCGGCACACTTCTGGTCGACGGCGACAACTCATTAGCGACCGCCGCTGTAAATGTTGCAAATGGCGCTACCCTTGGCGGCTCGGGAACGATAGGCGGAACCGTCCTCGCAGCGACCGGCTCGAAGATTCTTCCCGGGACAAATTCCACCGGAACACTGACGATTTCCGCTGTGACAACGATCTCCGGTGATCTCACCTTTGATATCGAAAACTCAAATGCCGACAAGCTCGATATCGATGGGGACACCATCCTCGGCGGAACTTTGACCGTTTCCGCAACCAGCCCATCGGACGACGTCTATATCATCGTTGATAATGACGGCACCTTAACTGGAACATTCAGCAATTACGCGTTAAACGAAGCCATTGTTCCAGTCGATGGTGTCGACTACAAAATTCTCTACAACAGTGGAGACGGAAACGACGTTCTTCTCGTCAAAGCTGACCCGACGATTTTCTACGTCAATGACCAGTGGAGCGGCTTAGCAACCGGCCGCCTCGTGGATGGAGACATCGAAAGCACCAGCACTGAAAATGCCGTAGTAGGTTACACCGCTTTTGGCACCATAGCCGAAGCTCTCGCCAAACTGGGTAGCAATCCAGGCACCATCGTTATTAATGGCGGCGACTACAGCTCCGAATCGATCAGTTTGAGTGCGGCTAATATCACGCTTCAGTTAGTCAATGACAAGGACAATTCGGAAGCTACCGTTTCGATCGGCTCACTCCAGGCGCACGGAGGAGACACCATCGTTCTCGGGAACAATGGGACCGGCGTCAATTTGGCGGTCGGCAACAACGTGGCGGACAGCACCATTTCCGCGATCCTATCAGGTCCCGGCAGTCTTATCAAAACCGGTTCCAAAATTCTTTTCCTAACCGGATCCTCGAATACCTATACGGGTGGATCGGTGATTGAAGCGGGCACACTCAGAATCCAAACTGACCGCTCGCTCGGGGACGTGCCCGGTTCATTCGACGCCGGCAACGTGACGATTAATGGAGGGACTTTAAAAAACAACGGCCCGTCGATCGTACTGGATGCCAATCGCGGGGTAGAAATCGGATCTTCAAATGGACGGTTTGACGTGCGCACAGGAACCGAGATGACGATTAACGGAGTCATCAGCGGAAGCGGATCCCTTGAAACACGGGACGGTGGAGTGTTAATTCTGACCGCCCAAAACACCTACACCGGTTCGACTGAGGTCAACGCCGGCACCCTGCAAGTGACCACGCCCGGAGGACTGCCAGGCTCAGTCTCCATCGTGTCGAGTTCGACGCTTAACTTGCTGAGTGGATCTACTAACAGCTACACCAACAGCATTTCAGGAAGCGGGAGAGTGTTACTGACCCTGAGCGGATCGACCGCAAACACCTACCTATCCGGGAACTCCAGTGGATTCACCGGGCTCCTCGAGCTCGAAACTGATGGAAGCGCGACGGGGAACAAGCTGAACACCGGCGGGCTGAATCTGAGCTCTAACGCTACAATTCGAGCCAATGATGGAACGCAAGTATTTGTCGTTGGCACTCTAGCCAACGATCTAGAGATCACCGGTGATGGTAATACCGAAAACCGTGGAGTGATTCGCTTTGCCAACAACGCCACTATTACCGGTGACATCACTCTGCTCGGTGATTCATCTTTCGGAACCGAAAACGCCACAATCAGCGGTAATATCCTCTCGGGAACCACAGAAGCAGTTACGCTTACCTTCGGGGCCCCCAGTCAGAGCGGCGGAACCTTGCAAATCAACGGTGTCATTACCGACAGCACCAGCGTCGTCTCTATCACGAGAACCGGTAGTGGCACGGTTGCCCTGAATCAAGCGAACACCTACTCGGGAACCACCACCGTTGAATCGGGCACGCTTCTGATCAATGCGGATCACGGCGCTGCACCCGGGACTGTTACGGTGGCAAACGGCGCGACTCTTGGAGGTAACAACACGGTCGGAGGCAATGTCATTATAGAATCTGGCGGAACCCTTTCGCCCGGTTCCAGCCTTGGTGACGAGGGAACTTTGACTTTCAACCAAGATCTATCGATTGCCGGAGATGCCACACTTGATATATCCGGAACTGATATTTCGAGCCACGATGTCATCAATGTATTGGGAACATTGACTCTCGGAGGTTCGCTCAATCTCGTCGATAACGGTTCGGATTTCACAGCGCTGGCTGCGGACTCGCAGATTGCCTTGATTACCGTATCAGGAACGAGTCCAGCTTCGGTTTCAGGCATGTTTACAGGTCTTCCAGAAGGCACCGCCGTCTCTTTAGGAGGTGCGGAGTTCACCATTTCCTACACAGGAGGTGACGGCAATGATATCGTACTCGTGAACCAGGGAGTCGCTGACACCGGGATCGCTCTAAACAGTGGCAATTTGGTTATTACCGATACCAACGGAGGTGATACCGATGACAGCCTGAGGTTTACGGTCGGTGCAACCGGATACACGATCTATGATGGTAGTCAGGTAATCACTACCGGCATTTCCGGTGCAACACGGATCAGTGAACACGAAATTTTCATACCTTTCTCGTCAATCTCAGGCACAGAAATTCAGATCGACACGCTCGGTGGCTCCGATGTCCTGACTCTTGATTTAGGAGGCGGAACGCTCCAGCAGAAAATCGTCTTTTCCGGAGGTGCTGGTACCGGCGATTTGCTGGAAATCGTTAACGGCACTCTGGGTAAAGTGACCCATCACATGACCGGACCGGATTCCGGTGAAATTGATCTCGATAGTGATGCATCGGTCGAAATCGAATACACCGGATTGGAGCCCGTGGACATGTCAGGTTCCACCGCCACCGACATCGTACTTAATTTGGCTGGAACTTCACCGCATAATGCCCAACTGAGCGATATTGGCGGGGGCATCTTCCGCTTTGAAAGCACCGATGCCACCCCCACTTTTGAGTCGACTGATTTCGCTGCTCCCAGTGGATCACTGACTATTAACGGAGACGCGTCAGACAGTATCACCCTTTCGACCGCAGTCACCTTGAATGGCGACTTTACCGTCAACGGAGCCACCACCCATCTAAGTGATGCGGTCACCACATCAGGCAACGATCAGTCTTATAACGGGAATGTCGTTTTGGATGCCAACGCGAGTATCATCGCTGACACTCTTAGCGTGTCCGGATTGAATCTCGGAGCCCACACCCTGACGACTAACATTGACGCTACAGCAAACCTGACTGGTCAAGTCGATGTGTCCGGAGGCGGCATCACGAAGACCGGCACCAGCGTCATGACCATTTCGGGCCAGCTGAGTGGTACAGGATTTACCGGCCAAATCAACGGTGGATATGTGATTTCAAATAACCTTAATTCGTCATCGACCCTCACCTCGGGAGACTGGATCGTCGAATCAGGAGCCACCTTAAATGTCTTGGCCACCGGAAACACCAGTGGCCTCGGAGCCGGAACCGTGAATGTCTCTCTCAATGGCGGGGAACTTGATATCGACGGCATTGGCTTCACGACATCAAATGCGCTCGATCACTACGGATACCACATCAGTAATGATGGAATCATGGATCTCGACAACAACGGAGGCATGATGAGCAACGGAAGTCCCTCGACTTTCTCCAACTTCGCTGGTCAGACTCTTTTCACCACTGGCCCCGGAAACCGGGGACTCGATTTTAACAGCGACACTGATTTCTCAGCAACCGGTGCGGTCGATCAGAACGACAACTTCGCCAATCTGTTTTTGGGTTATTTCACTCCCGATGTTACCGGCGACTATTCCTTTAGGATCGCACAACAGGATGACCGTACCGGTATCTGGATTGATACCAACCAGAACGGAGTGTTTGAGTCGACCACTCCGGGAGTTGGCTCAAATCGAGGGGAACAATTGCTGTTTAACTCGACTACAGCCCAGACCGTCAGCCTGGTAGCCGGACAGGAATACCTCATCGCCTTCACTCACCGTGAGGGAGGTGGCGGCTCAGGCATCGACGCCCGTTTCACCGGTCCAGCAGGATCTGCTATCACATCGGAAACGATCGTCAAACCAGGCGACGCATCTCAAGCAGGAATGTGGAGAAGCTTTGAAACGATCAATGCTCCGGTAACGCTCACTAACAACATTGTGGTCACCGCTACAGATTCGACCGTTGATTTTGATTCGAATGTTGAATTGGGTGATCTCACTGCAGGAGCAGGTATTGAGATAAACTTTGATTCAACCGGCAACGCCAGCAATCTATTGGATTTCACCGGTGCCACCACGCTGAATGGAGATGCCAACTTTGATACCGTAAACAACGCCCGGGTGGAACTTAATAATATCAGCGAGAATGCCGAGGCAAACGTCAGTGTTAAAGGGACCGGCATCGTCTTTCTGCCGACTGCAAATACTTACAGTGGAACCACAACCATTTCAGAATCAGCAACGATCGATATCAGTCACGCCATGTCTCTGGGAGACTCAGCTTCCGGCACCACGGTAAATTCGGGAGCCTCGCTCCGGGTAAGTGGCGGGATAACCGTCGCCGATGAGAGCCTCACCCTAAACGGTGGTGGCAACTCACTTTCGGACGGAGCCCTCCACAGCACCACCGGCGACAATGATTGGACCGGAACAATCACTCTAACAGGGAATACCACGATCCGCACCGATGCGAACTCTCTAGACCTTCAGGGAGGCATTGACGGAGGCTCTTTCGAAGCACGATTCGAAAGCGTGGGGACGACACGGGTTCAAAACTCCGGCATCAGCGGAACGGGCAGTATCCGGAAGGAGGACGATGGCACTCTCGAGCTCTATGTCGACAGCGATTACACCGGGAATACTCTGATTGCCAACGGAACCATTGATATCCGGACCTCGAATGGTCTCGGCACCAGCGCCGGAAGCACCTCGATCAGTAGTGGAGGAACTCTGCGTCTCCGCGACAACATTACGGTTTCTGACAATCTAAATATCAATGGCGTAGGTGAAGGTAGCCAGGGTGCGATTCGCAGCGCCGGAGGCAGCAATACGATCACTGGAAACATCACGCTGGCGGGTAGCTCTCTAATCGACTCGGATTCGGGCTCCACTCTGGAAATATCCGGTGTGATCAGCGGCGGTGGATCTTTAACCAAATCAGACGCCGGCACACTTTCTCTGAGCAACACAAATACCTATACCGGCACGACTACTATCGAAGGAGGCACTCTTGAGGTTAAGGCTGACGGTGGCCTTGGAACCGGAGCGGGAGGAACGGAACTGACATTTAACTCAATTTTAGTATTTGACCTTCCCGGCGACTACACCATCGATGAGTCACTCGTTCTGGGACCCGACACGACGGTACGGAACCTCAATTCGTCTACAAACCTCGCGAGTTCGAGCATTACCCTCAACGGTGACGTAACTATCGAATCAGCCACTGCCGGAACCACGTTCAGCACCGACGCCGCCATTGATCTTGGAATCTTCGGACTGACGGTTATCGGAGACGGAGACACCGACTTGACGGGCGACATCTCCAGCGCAACGCTCCTCGGGCCCGATGCCAACGGCAACTTTTATGTATCCGGCTTGGTTGAAACGGTCTATTCCGGACAAAATATCAGCAATCCAACCTCCGGATCTCTACTGGGCGGGCCCAGCCTGTATAACAGTGTTCGCGCCGGGGAATCGAACTTCGGGTCAGCGACGGTCGATAACGGAGCCAGTGGTCCCTGGACCTTTGTTGGCAACAACGAAACCGTGGTCTACACCGGACAGTTCTACGATGCCGATGGCGTTTTCTCCTTTGCGGAAAATATCGATGATCAGGTTCTCGTAAAAGTCGACGATGTGGATGTATTACGAAACACCGTGTGGAACCAACCATCAACGACCGGTACCACCACTAACAATTCAGCAACCGGTGCAGGGACGCTTAATTTCGGTAGCGGTCCGAATGGAGACGGCTGGCATGAAATTGAATTCATCTTTGGCGGCGGGGGCGGCGGAAACGGTGCAACTTCCGGCAATGGCTGGACTTCAACCTTCGGCTTCGGACTGAATGTGGACGGATCAACCAGCAACCAGGGCGGGGATTACATCGCTCCCGTGGACTCAGGTGACGGATCGCTTTTCCGGACCATCGCAACCGGCGGGATCATCAAGCAGGGTGCCGGCACTCTGTCCCTTGATGGCACCAATACTTACGAAGGGCTCACCGATATACAGGAAGGAACCCTTCAGATCGGCGCGGACAATGCGGCCCAAACTATAGCGGCACCCGGAGGACTGAAAGTGGACGCAGCGGCAACCCTGGAAGTCACCATTACAGGAACCAACACGAGCGACCTCATCAATGTAACCGAAGGGGTCACGCTCAACGGCAACTTGAGTCTACAGGTCGATCCTGCCAATACGATAGCGACAGGAGCCGAAATCATTATCATCTCCAACGACCTATTGGATCCCGTTAACGGCACATTCAACGGGCTAGCGGAAGGCGCTGTCATTACGGTGAACGGACATTCCTACCAAATTTCCTATAGTGGCGGAGTCGATGACAACGATGTGGTTCTCACGGCGTTAAATGACGCTCCGGTTCTGACAACTCCTGGAGCAACCACTCCGGTCGAAGAGCTGGATGACGCATCCGCACAGGATATTGCTCCCATCACAGGAAGTTTCACCGTGGAGGACACCGATTTTGGCGACACCTACACAATGTCGGCAGGAACTCCCACCATCGTGCGAAGCAGCGGAGCGACTGTTCCGGCCGGAGTAGCAACGGAGCTGGCCAATGCCTTAACCCTGAACGCCGGCACCTACACCTTCGACCCGGGGCCGCTGGCTCTCGATTTCCTGAACGAAGGCGAAACCCTGACGATAACGTTTCCGGTGACCGCAAATGATGGAGATACCGATTCCAATACCGAAGACCTTGTCTTTACCATTATCGGAACCAACGATGCCGCGATTGCAAACGACGACACTAACACCGTTTCAGAAGACGGCCCTCCGGCGACAGACAATGTCATCGATAACGATTTTGATGCTGACGATGATGCCACTATCGAGGTCATAGCAGTGGAAGGTGATAACACAAGCGTCGGCAATACGATTACCCTCGGTTCAGGAGCAAAGGTCACCTTAAATCAGGACGGTTCCTATTCCTATGATCCCAATGGAGTTTTCGATTATCTGGCGGACGGGGAATCTACTACCGATTCGTTCGAATACACGATCTCGGACGGTTATGTCACTACAGCCCGCTACATTATGGTGAAGAATAATGGAAGCGACCTCCGTGAATTACATATCGGAGAGATTGAAGTGTTTGGCCCGGGACAGATCCCGGCTGTGGATAATGCGCTGGGCACCGGGCCCTTGAATCCGGACACCGATCTCGCTACGACAATAAACGGCGCTCTGGTGTATTCGAAAGGAGCCGATGCCAGCTATAGCCCGAACCACGGAGGAAATGACGACCTGAATCTTCTCAACGCTCAGGAAGACACCCAGGCGAACACCTGGGGAATCTCAGGAGTGGGTGCCTATGTCATAATCGATCTCGGTGCAGAATACGAAATTGGATCCGTCAGAGTTCACCAGAGAAATGAGTCAGGTCAGGAAGCCCGTCTTCACGATTTCACCGTGACTCTGTTCGCAGACGATGGTGGCGCTCTGGGAGATGAAGTCATCTCGAAATCCTATCCGGACCAACCGGCAACCTTTGGATTTGGAGAAGTTACATTCCCCGGCGCAGATACCGCTGAGGTTACAGTAACCGTCACAGGGCAGAATGATGAGCCAGTTGCGATCGACGACACCCTGACTGTTAACGAAGATGATTCGGGTCTTAACGTCAATGTCTTCGATACATCCACGGCAACAGAAGTGACTCTGACGAACCCGGAAGTGATTCAGGGGACCAGCGGACACGGAGGAAATATTGGAGGAACGCTTTCCGATGGGTTCGCCTACGATCCAGCCACCCCTACCGCAACGCTACCTGATCAATTTTTCAACTCAAACTCTGGCGACGGTTACCACAACTTAGGAGTAGGCGACGTCGTTATCAGTTACGACCTCACCAGTCCGGTTACTATCGACGGGGAAAATCAATTTGTGATCGATCTGTATGGGCGAAGCAGTAGCGTGGAAAGAGACAATGACATCGACATTCACTACTTTAACGCTGCCGGTGAGTCGATAGGAGTTGTCACCGGGCTATCTATCCCCGATAGCAGCCCTCATCACCTCCGTGTATCATCGCTAGGGCACGTCCTCAGCGGAGAAACCATTGCCAGTTTTCAGTTGATTGGTCACGATTCCGACGGGAACACGGCCGACAATAATGCTTTCACCTTGATGGAAATCAGAGCCGCTGTGATCACACAGGACGGTGACCCTGACACCAGCGACACCATCTCGATCCAATCCATCGACGACAGTGCAACTCGCGGATCCGTTACCTTGGTCGATGCCGCCAATGGCATCATCAACTATGACCCCAACGGTCAATTTGAATCACTTGCTCCCGGAGAAACAGCGACCGACACCTTCACCTATACCATAGTGGATGATAACGGAGCCACGGACACCGCAACGGTGACTGTAACTATCAATGGACAAAACGATGCCCCGACCGCTTCAGGCGACACCTACACAACGGATGAAGACACCGTTCTGACGATTGGCCCGGCGACAAATCCGCCCAGTTATGCCGAAGTGGTTAGAAGTGATAACCCTGTTGCTTACTACCCTCTCAGCACTGACGGAGCGGATAATCAGGGAAATTACGACGGAACTTCAACCAACGTTACTTTCGGAGAGCCTGGAATATTCCCGGCTGACGATTCAGACTCAGCCGATTCTCAAGGAGCGGCATCTTTCGATGGGTCAACCTCCCGTGTTACGGTGCCCTTAGATCAAGCGGTCAACCCCGAAGGAAGTTTTACGGTGGAAACCTGGGCAAAATGGGACGGTGGCGGTGGTTTCCGCGCCGTGCTTAACACAAGAGACTCCAGCGGCGGAATCGAACAAGGGTATATCATTTACAAGTCCAACACCAACCAATGGGAATTCTGGACCGGCGTCGGGGCCGGAGCCGGCAACTGGGATATTTCAAGTGGCGGCGCCGCAGTAGCAGGAGAATGGACCCATCTCGTAGCTACGTTCGAACAGGACGGTGCAGGACCGGATGGAGACGGAGTGTACACCGGGACGAAAAAATTCTACGTTAACGGCGTCGAGGTATCCAGCGAGACGGGCCAACGTTACCTCCCCAATACCGTTGCCGACCTCACCATTGGGGCGGGCGGAAACGATGGCGACCAGTTCTACTTCGACGGTCATATTGATGAAGTCGCCATTTACGACCAAACGCTCGAGGCTTCCGATGTTGCGGCACGTTACGCGGCGGCTCAAAACAACGGTCTGCTCGTCAATGACCAGGATCCGGATGTCAATGGAACGGCGCCGGACAACTCGATTACCGTATCCAGCTTTGATGCCGTGAGCACCGGTGGAGGAACCGTCTCAGTCAATTCGGACGGAAGTTTCACCTACGATCCAAATGGAGCCTTCGACTATCTGGCAGTGGGAGAGACAGCTACTGATACCTTTACCTACACCATTATCGACGACAGCGGCGCAACGGATACTGCGACCGTCACGATTACAATCCGCGGTGTCAATGATGCTCCGGAGTTGGCTGATGTGGCAATCACGAGTGAAAATGAAGGAACTCAAACCTCCCTGTCCGGTAAAATCCAGGATTCTGATTTCAACGGTATTGGCTACACGGTCACGGTAAACTGGGGGGACCCAAACCATACCGAAACCATCGCTTACGACCTCGCGAATCTCGACCCGACCGACGGAACTTACGACGACACCACTGGTGAATTCACACTGTACCACACCTATCTGGACGACGACCCTAACGGCGACCCATCCAATGACTACTCCGTCAGCGTTCAGGTTTGGGAAACGTTAGGGTACAAACTGCAAGCGCTCTACAACTTCGACAATGCCCAGACGACTGACGGAACCGATAACAGTAATGACGGCTCCATCGTCGGCACTTTGGATTTTGTGGACGACACACCCAACGCGCTAAATGGCGGACAATCGGTATCAGGAACCAATGATGGCTACATTCTCGTCAACAACTCTGCTTCGCTGGAATCTATCGACGATCAACTGACGGTCTCTTTCTGGGTCAAAGCTAACGCCGCAGATAACCAGAACTGGGTCAGACTGATCCGAAAAGGCAACAGCAACACTGCAGTGACCACCTGGATGGTCAATCGCTACAACAATACTTCGGAACTCGGATTTCGCACCGATACTGAAGGAGTCGGAGGCGGTGGCAATCAAAACCGGCATTACCCTTCAGGAGATAATGTTCTCGATGGCGAATGGCATCATGTTACCTACGTACTCGATAGCGGTTCTACCAAAGAGTATGTCGATGGAGTGCTGAATACTTCACAGAGCTATTCGCACGGCGACGGACTGTCTAACACATACGACCTTCGCCTCATGGGACTGGGAGGAAACGACTTCTACGGTCAAATGGACGATATCGCGCTTTACAGCCGGGCCCTCTCCGATAGCGAAGTCGCACAACTCGCAGCAGCTCCGGTACCGACCAATGTAAAAAGTCAGGTCGTTGATGTCACCACAACGGTAACTAACGTTATTCCGACAGTGACGATAAACGCTATTGATCCGATCGATGAAAACGGCATCGCAGTCTTGAGCGGCGAGGTAACAGATCCGGGATCACTTGATTCCCATACAATCACAATCCACTGGGGTGACGAAAACGATACGGTCACCTCCGTGTTCGAAATCCCCGCTGTATTGACGGTAGTGAATTCTGAAACCGGGGAAACAACTCTGAATCTAACGAGCGGCCAAACCTTCAATTCCATCACTCCGAACGATACCGATTCGGTTCTGGAAATCTTAACCGTTAATTCCGACGGTAGCTACACCTTCCAGGTTGGCCATCAATACCTCGACGATGGCGTTGCCGGCACACCTTTTGACGGGTCCAATGGTACCGCTTCAGACAACGCTACTATTTCGATCACGGTGGAAGACGATGACCAGTTACCTACCAGTCCGGTCAGCAATGACGGTCTCTTTAACGTATCTATCTACCAAATCGAGTCTGGCGGAACCGACGCCAGCCTGGATTCTGCATCCGAAGCAGAAGGCATTTGGCAATCGATCGATGCCGGGGCCACCGCTCCCGGAACCGTTACAGTCGGCTCTACCACCTACAACGTTACCGGCTACACCTCCGGAACGACCACCCAGGCAAACTATGGCGGTGGCGGTGACTTCACCGGAGATGACGGATATGGAGCCATCGGAGATGGTAGCGTCACCGCAGCCAGCCAACTGAGCGTACGTGCTCAGGCCTACCTCGAATTCACCGTAGGGGGAACCTATACCATCGCCGCAGGCAGTGATGATGGTCGCCAAATCTCACTGACTGACGCTCTCAATCAGGCCAGCGGCTATAGCGGGTTCAGTGCCGGCGGAGACCAAATCGATGGCGGATTTATTCCAGGTTCCACAAGCGTCCGTTTCAATGGCACTACTGGTCACAATCAGAC
Organism: Verrucomicrobiales bacterium; assembly: GCA_029213005.1. GTDB lineage: Bacteria > Verrucomicrobiota > Verrucomicrobiia > Verrucomicrobiales > DEV007 > Arctic95D-9. The sequence goes on along the minus strand of JARGPI010000021.1, from coordinate 33,474 downwards.
TCTGGGTGTTTTTACGGTTAACGCCGGTGACATTCTCTATCTCGACTCATTCTTCTTTGAAAGATCCGGTGGAGATTCTTTTGAGATTTCGATCGCCAACGGTTCACATACCACCTTCAATGCCGCCAACTTCGAGCTTTTGGCCGATGGAGTGCTCGGAATTGAAGTGAGCAGTGAAGGCGTACCAATCACGAACGCAACTTCCACAGCGGTTACCATTCAGAATACTGCTCCCCAGGTAACATTAAATGCCGTAAGTGACATCGACGAGAACGGCATCGCGACACTCACCGGAAGTGTCACCGACCCCGGCACTTTGGACAGTCTTCACCTGACTGTTGACTGGGGTGACCCTAACAACACCTCAGACTCTACGTTCAATATTGCAGCGATGTTTTCGATCGATCCGGCCACCGGCCTGACGACTCAGCAATTAAACATCAATGATACATTTGACTCGTTATCTGATGACTCAGTCTTGACTATCACATCGGTAGATGCTGCCACTGGCACTTTCGAATTCAGCGTAAACCGTCAGTACCTCGACGATGGGAGCTCTAACCCGGATTATGCGAATGGAGCAAACGGCACCGCAGAGGATACCTTCACCATTACGGTTTCGGTAGTAGATGACGACCAGCGCAGTTACGAATCAATCGTGGCGGGGGATCCCGACCTGAACGGTTATTGGCGTTTTGAAGAAAACACCGGTGCCACAACCGCCAACGACACGTCAGATAACAATTATGACGGAACCGTTAATGGTGACACCACCTTTGGGCAAACCAGCGCCTTAACCACTCTGGGCAGCGCTTTGACCTTCGATGGCAATGGCGACTATATTGCGACGGGGACGACCGCCGGCCAACTCGGGTTCGGAGGCGACTTCACCGCCAGTGCCTGGTTAATGGTAGATGTTCATAAACAGGACAACACGATATTTGGAACCGATACATCCGGAACGAATAACGGGCTCCATCTGGTGATACGTAATCAAAAAGCCCACTTTGGATTTTTCAGCAACGATGTCGGGGGCACTCAAGTTCTCAACATCGGCGAATGGTATCATGTCACCTGGCGCTTTGATACCGCTACTAACGAGCAGGCGATCTTCATCAATGGCGAACTCGATAACTCACGGATCAGTCCGGTAGGACCTTTCACCGGGGTCGCACACAATGTCAATATCGGCAGGTGGGCCAACGGAAGCTACTTTGACGGAATGATGGACGAAGTTTCTGTCATCGGCAGAGCGTTAAGTAATGCAGAGATCGAGGCACTGGCCGAGTCAGGCCCATCTCTGCCCGGAACAGCAACAACGACGGTTAAGGTTTCAGATGTCGCCCCTCAGGTCACTCTGAATCCGGTCACAGCTATTAATGAGAATGAAACGGCGACGCTTACCGGGACGATTTCAGATGTCGGAGCGCTGGATGCCCAACAGGTTTCGATCAATTGGGGAGACGCTAACGATACCCGGGACTCTGTTTTTGAACTTTCCGCGCGATATGAAGTAGACAGTGCCACCGGAGAACTGACTCAGGTGCTTGGTACCGTCGGCCATACGACCTTTACTTCCTCTGATGGGGCGGCCACGCTAACCGTCACCGGAGTTAATAATACAAGCGGGGAAATCACGTTCACGGTCGACCACACCTACCTCGATGACGGTGCTGCGGGAACTCCATTCGGCGGTGCAAACGGGACCGCATCTGACCAGGTAGATATATCAGTCACCGTCCTCGACGATGACTCCCTTTCGACCACCAGCACAACATCGGTAACGATCAGCAATGTGGCACCGACCGTCTCTCTCAATGCCATTACTGCGATCACGGAAAATGGTTACGCCATCGCAGCGGGACGAATCACAGATCAAGGGCGACTCGATAGCCATCACATCGTAATCGACTGGGGTGATCCCAATAACACCGCCGATTCGATTTTCGATCTCGACGCCCTGCTTTCAATCGATCCAGCCACTGGAGCTACCACTGCTTTACTGGCCGTCAACGATACCTTTACTTCCAGTTCCGACGGAACCACTTTGAGAATTACAGCCGTCGATATCGTGGCGGGCACGTTCGATTTTGAGGTGGCAAGACAATACCTCGATGATGGCGCTGCTGGATCCACTTTCGCTACGGGACAAAACGGAACCGCGAATGACACCTTCACCGTCAGAATCTCTGTTAATGACGATGACTTCCTGACTCACGAATCGATCGTGGCTTCCGATCCCGATTTGACCGGTTTCTGGCGCTTTCAGGAAGACTCCGGGGCCAACACTGCCCATGATTCCTCAGGAAATGGCGGAGAGGGCACCTTCCAGGGCGACGTCGACATTGCTGCGGGCAGCGTGAACGCGAACTTTGGAACCGCGGCGACTTTCGACGGAGTCAGTGATGCCATTGCGACCGGTCGGACGGCTGCAGAACTTGGCTTTACGGGAGACTTCACAGCCAGTGCCTGGATATATCTAAATTCCACAACCGGTGACCAAACGATATTCGGGACGGAGTCCGTCGGAACGAATAACGCCCTTCATCTCGTGATCAGAGGCGGCAGGCCTCACTTGGGCTTCTTTAGTAACGACCTGACTGGGAATACCAATCTATCATCCGGGCAGTGGCATCACATTACCTGGCAATTCGACTCGTCAACCAATCAACAATCCATCTATGTTGACGGCAATTTTGACAAATCGAGAATAGCTCCCAGTTCATTCACCGGCGGCAGTAACGAAGTCATCCTGGGTCACTGGCGTTTAGGAACCAATCACTATTTCAATGGGATGATGGACGATGTCTCAGTCATTGGACGGGTCTTAACCAGCGAAGAAATTTCAGTTCTGGCAGCAGCCGGACCGAACACCCCGGCGACCGCATCCACCACGGTGACGGTAAATAACGCTGACGCAGAATTAACGCTGGAACCCGTTACACCTATTGATGAAAATGACTCAGCAGCCGTTAAAGGCACCATTACGGATGCCGGACGTCTCGACAGCCATCAAGTGATCGTCAATTGGGATGACCCCAACGATGCCGGGGTCGCCACTTTCGATTTAAGTGCGATCTACTCAGTAAATAACGCCAACGGCGATTTGACTGCTGAACTCTTGCCCGGAGCGATAATTGATTCCTCATCGGACGATTCACGCCTCACAATCGACACGATTGATACGGTGACCGGAGTCATCACTTTTACGGTCACGCATCAATACGAAGATGATGGCAGTGCACCGGGCGATACATGGGCCAGCAACACATCCAATATCGTCGTTTCGCTAGCCGACGATGACACCTCCACCGATATAGAAAACGTCTCAGTAGTAGTGAACAACGTGGCACCTCAAATTGTTAATCTCAGCGTGGTTCCGGCAATAATCGACGCAAGCGACTCGGTAACACTGACAGGCGATATTCTTGACCCCGGAAGCCTCGATGTATTCACGATTCAAATCGACTGGGCCGACGGCAGTTCAGATATTATTACCCGGCCCGCCGGAGCCACGGACTTCTCCTGGACCCACCAATACGATTTCAAGGGCGACTACACGATTCAAGTGACACTGCTTGACGATGACAATGGCAGCGATACTCAAACGATACTGGTACGCGTCGACAATTCCCCGCCCACAGTTGAGTTGAATCCCGTGACGGACATCACAGCCGGTGACACCGCAGTCATCACGGGAGACTTTACCGATACCGGATTGGCGGAACGCCACGAAATCATTATTGATTTCGATGATGAAGCCGCCCCCGCAAACGCCACATTCGACGTTGCACCAACTCGCGACCTGAGTGTCGGGGATCGGGTCAATTCATCCACCGATGGTTCTGTATTGATCATTACCGGAATAGACCTGACCACCGGGGAAGTGAAATTCCGGGTGGATCATACCTACCCTATTGATGGAATAAAAGATCTCACTATTTCCGTGGATGATGGCGCAGCGATCGCCAGAGACTCAGCCAAAGTGAAAGTTTTCTACATTAGACCGTTTGGTGATAATCCCGGTGTCTTCAGATTTGAACCCGGTGAACCTAATTTGATTGGAATCATCAGTGCCTTCTCAAATATGTCGGAGCATCGCCTCTTCTCCGGCTTCCAGGTAGAAGGTTCCATAGGCGACCGGCTTAACAATGGCAGTGGTCAGTCCTTCAACGGCTTTTCGACTCTGGCTCCTTACTTAGCAGGAGTCTCAACCCCGAATGCCGGAATCAATGTGATAATCCGCGACCTGGCGGGCACCCCGATCAGCAACCAGTTTGTCAGAGCCGATATGGCCGGCAACTGGACCAGCGTGTTCAACGGAATCAGCCTGGACAATGAGAACTACACGATCGAAATCCGGACAACGCCGCCAGTGTGGTCTACCACGACATCGCTGAAGCCGGCGGAAGTCGTGACCTTTAACGGCATGATCCTCGGCAACCCAAATGCGATAGAGGGACTGTCTCCGGGTCAGATTATCGGTTCGATTATCCTCCCCACCTCAATTGAGGCCGTGATTGATAAGTTGATCGAGTAGCGGAAAGCCACGCCGGACTAAGCGACCGTCCCAATCAGTGTGAGGCAGATCCTCCTCTGATGGGGCGCTCTGCGGTGCTCGAAGAGAAACACTCCCTGCCAGGTACCGAGAGCGGATTTCCCGTTGATGACTGGAATCACTTCGCTGGTTCTGGTGAGGGCCATTCTGAGGTGACTGGGACTGTCGTCGGCACCTTCGTAGGTGTGAACCAAATAGGGCAAATCTTCCGGAACCAGATCATTAAAAAAGGCATGAAGATCGGTCCGGGCTGATGGATCGGCATTTTCCATGATGACGAGACTGGCACTGGTATGCCTCACAAAGACAGTGATTTGCCCGCTATCAACCCGACTGGACCGAATGAATCGCTCGACCTCGTCGGTGATTTCATAAGTCCCTTTTCCTGACGTTTTTACCGTAAATTCTTTCTGAAATATATCGACCATCTCAACACCGCGCTTTGACTTTAAAAACGATAGGACAGCGAGGTTCTGACTCCCGCAACATTCCCTGCCGAAAGCGCTTCACCATCGGTCCCTCTACTATCGCTGTCGATGTAAAAATACCCGGCGTTGAAACTCAGTCCTCTGACAAAGTCATATCTCATTCCGGCGGTGTAGGCAGTCTCCAACTTGCCATGATTGGTCTCACCAAAGAGAGCTCCCGCAGAAACCGTGGTGCGTCCCACTTTATAGCTCGCTCCGATACTGCCGGCAACCCGATCGAAGGATTGGAAATCGGCGTAGGGATCGAGCTTGTCGTAGGATAAGCCGAGAGCCACATCGAAACTACCATAGCTGACCAGGTACCCCAGTGACAGCCCGTTGCGTTGATATCGGGAAAACAAATCACCACCCTGATAGTTGAGCGACCAGAACTGTTTCACATAGTGATTGGGGCTTCCGTAGCGAATGCCGACGTTATAGGCATCTCCATCCTCATCCACCGCCGCATCTACCAGGTAGCTGCTTAAGCGGGTGCGAAACCTAAAGGCACGCTGTGTCGAAGGAGCGAAATAACCATCGTAGAAAAGATTCGCCTCCCCCGCCAGCACGGTCCGGGCGGAATACACAATCAAATCCCTATCATCAAAATTCCCGAAGGAAAAACGTCCGAAATAGTTTTGTAGATAAAAGTCAAAACGCTCCTGGCTTTCAATCGATTCATCGACCCCGGATGCAAGAATCCGGCCGTTGAAACCATAGGTAAAGGTATTGGCCATCTTTCTCGCAACACGAAGATCATAGACGCCTTCATAGACAAAAGCATTCTTCCCAGCCTGAGCCCCGAACAGATCAAAACCGGAGCCGCGCTTTTGCAGATACTGCCCCCCGGTGGCGGTGATGCCTTCCAGAATTACGGTGTGCCCTTCGATATCCCAAGCCAGCGGTTTCTGAAACTCCGTGCGGGGTCCCACTCTCTGATCGACATCCGAAACCCGCAGAGTCTGTGCCTCCACCGAACAGGGAAACCAGTAAGCAACGACCAGGGCGACAGCCCATCGGTACCAATGACTTTTAAACAGATTAGACATGAGGTAAAAAACAGCTGAAGACTTCCTTGCCGATCGCACGCCCCATGCGGAGCCCTTCCTGATTATCGTGCTGCCAGTGAACGCCGCCGTAGATTCGGCTCATTCCGTTCTCATCCGCAGCTGTCGTAAAATTGCTGTATCGGCGAACGGCTCCATTGAGTTGTTTCGGCCAGTTGACCAGGTCGATCGCTTTGACATCAAAAGGGACATGGTCCGTTCCGAACCAGAGTTTCAAAACTTCGGCGGCAGAACCTGAAAAGGCGGAATGTCCGGATACATAGGCAGGAAACGGTGGCGTTGGGATCAATGTTTTAAAACCTGGATCGCGTTTCACTCTGGGATCCGGATTCCCCAGCTTTTCGCCACCCAAGCGAATGGCCGTTTCCGGCCGGAAAATGTCGTGATGGTACTTACTGTGCCACGCGGACAGAGCGGCGTCGCCCATGGCCACACTCATCAATGCCAGAAACCGGGCCCGCTGCAGCAGATCGAAGCGGGGATTCTCCAGGGCGAGGCGAAGTCCGATGTGCAACCACGCTCCGGGAACGGTTCCGCCCCGCGGGCCGTCTTCCCAGAAGAATGCGATCTCGGTTTGATCATCGGTTCGGGAGCGACTGTCATACCGCCCGAGACAGTGGACCTCCTCGTATTGGTCAGCGAATTCCCTGGATCGGATATCGGGAAAAGGCTCTGCGGAAAACTGGGTTTTGGACCGAATCGCAAAGGGCTCCATATTTCCGAGATTGGGAAACAGGCCCCGCTCGAAGGTCTCAAACCTTGGACCAATCTCCGTTTTGTAAAATGGGCCGGTCAATGACCAACTGTTGATCGCTTTGCGGGGTTCGTAGGCGGGGTCAAAATAAAACCCGACTCGCTCGGCATGTCCCCCGTCGATCGTGCGGCGCTTCTGAACAATCTTCCCGACTTCGGTTCCGTATAGCTTTCCTCTCCGGATCGAGTCTCCTGAACCGGGGAGCTGTTTCAAATAGCGGTCCCGATCCAGCCCCATCGGCATTTGCAGCGCTTCCCCGGCAGCCCGCAGTGCAGCCGATACATAAGCGGCACTGGGACAGGCTCCCCTTGGCGCCGCTCCGACTTCGGGATACGGACTGACATAGGAACGACAGAATCCGTTCACCGCGAGAAACCCGGCGAGATGTCCGATAGCATAAGCCCGGGCCGCCAAAGGAGGGCCGATCGCCATATCCCGAACCGCTTGAAACATCACGTCCGTGACAAAAGCATCAGCTTCGGGGATAACATTCGAGGGATAGATCCCGGTAAGATAGGAACGTTTCGACCCCACGGGTGCGGCGCATCCGACCAGTCCGGCGGAGCCTGCGAGAAATGCAGATTGAAGAAAATTGCGACGTGATCGACTCATGGTTACCTCCCCTAAAACTTTAATAAAGTTAACTTATCTTAAATATAAAGTTGCTCGAAATATAAAATTATCAACGGAATTTTATAAAATATTAAGCAGGAATATTTTCGGGCCTTTGCTATAGGCCTTGAGACACCCAATCTTTGTTCATTTTGAAGGAGTTATTCAGACCCATTTTTGAGAGCGCATTGCTTCGAGTGACGGGCGCGGAAAGAGTCACATCAACCGATCTGATTCAGGAGCTTTGGAGCGGCTACGGGAAAATTCTGAGGGTTCACCTCTCCGGCGGGAACCGTGAGTCCGTCGTCGTCAAATATGTCGAGATACCATCGAGCGCGAATCATCCCCGGGGTTGGAATTCTTCTATCTCCCACGAACGGAAATTGAAGTCGTATCAGATCGAGATCCGCTGGTATCTCGATTGGAGCTCCGGCTGCGAAGCGGGTTGCCAGGTTCCTCAGTGCCTCGGGTTTGAGTCGGTCGATGACGAAATTTTTCTGATTCTGGAAGATTTGGATGCAGCCGGATTCCCGGAACGCCCCCGCTCCATCGGCTGGCAGGAAATCGAAATCTGTCTCGGGTGGCTCGCTCATTTCCATGCCCGGTTTATGAATACCGAACCTGCCGGGCTTTGGCCGGTTGGCACTTATTGGCACTTGGAAACAAGGCCGGACGAACTGAAGGCCCTGGATGACCTCCCGCTTCGCGAAGCCGCCGCCGCGATCGATCACCGGCTCAGTGCGGCTGAGAACCGGACTTTTGTCCATGGCGACGCCAAGCTGGCAAACTTCTGTTTTTCAAAAAATCTGGACTCCGTGGCAGTCGTCGATTTTCAATACGTCGGCGGAGGATGCGGGATGAAGGACGTCGCCTACTTCATTGGGAGCTGTCTTGACGAAGCCTCCTGCGCAGAAAAGGAGGCGGAGCTACTCGACTGTTATTTCAGGCAATTGGATACCGCTCTCAAGCAGATCCAACCGAACATCGATCGCGACGCCGTCATCGAAGAATGGCGGGAACTGTTTCCCGTGGCCTGGACCGATTTCCATCGCTTTCTCAAAGGATGGTGCCCGGGCCACTGGAAAATCAACAGCTACAGCGAGCAGGTTGCCCGCGCTGTCGTGGAAAAGCTTAACCCTTAACGTCGTAGCAGTGGACGAGCTCCTGATCGCGAAGATAGAGCTTCCCGCCGATCACAACCGGGTGAGTCCAGACTTTGCCCTGGCGGTTCCGGTTTTCGCTCTGAGGATCCAGCGTGAAGCGGCCCTTCTCATTGTAGCCTTCCGGAGTGGCTTCCACCAAAGTCAGTGATCCGTTCTGCTCATTGAGCGCATAAATCATCCCATCAGCAATGTGAACGGCACCTTTGGAAAGGAATTGGCCGTCTTTCTCCTGCCAGGTCACTTCGCCCGTCTCCCAGGACTGACAAACCAAACCGCGTCCATCGCCAAACCCATAGAGATGATCGCCATACTTGATGACTCCACCGTGGTGGTTCACCATGTTTTTGTTCGCCCAGAGTTCGGTGACCGAGTTGTCGGACCCAATCTTGAAAGCGCGGCAACCGGCACCATAACCAGCTGCGACATAAACCTGATTCCCATCGATGATCGGAGTGGGAATCACAGCGGTGCGACCGTCCGGGAAATCCGCCTGCCAGAGAACTTTACCGTTTTCCGCGTCGACGGAGACGATGATTTTTTCGAAAAATTTGACGTATTGTCTCGTGCCATTGATGTCCGCCGCCAAAATCGTGGCGTACTCCGCTTTGCCCGGCTTAACCTCACTTGCTTTCCAAATCACATCACCGGTATTTTTGTCCAGAGCAACGATCCCGGCATCGCTTCCACCCGGAGCGACGATCAATTTTCCGCCATCCACCAGTGGAGACTCGGAAAATCCCCATCCACCACTTTTTCCGCCGAAGTCGGAAATGAGATTGGTTTTCCAAACGGTAGAACCGTTACTTGCGTCCATGCAGACCAGGACGCCTTTAGGTCCGAGACCATAGACTTTTCCGTCGCTGACCGGAGGAGTGCCTCTCGGGCCGTGCCCCCAACCTGCGCTGTAACCTTCTTGATCATCAGTGGCGAAAGATTTTGACCACCCTTTCTTTCCGCTTGCGGCGTCGATACACACCATGTGCACATCGGTGCCCTTCGTTCCCATCGTGTAAAGTTTACCATCCACGATCGAATAACCGGAATACCCCATCCCGGCATCATCAAAAACCCAGAGTTGTTTCGGGCCTTTTGCGGGCCACTCTTTGAGCAGGCCGGTATCCGGGGAGATGTCCTTTCCGTCCGATCCGCGAAATGCAGGCCAATTTCCGGAACTCCCACCGGAGGATGCCATTTCTTTGACATAGAGTTGATCAGCCTCGCTGAGCGTTGCCACCGGCACTTTGACGGTCCGGCCACCTGCCATTTTCAGAACCACGGAGTCACCTTCGACTCCCACGGCGTCGGCTTCGATTTTCCGGCCGGTCTCGGCTTGTGTCCATGTTCTTGCCTCTGAGGTATGAACCATTCCCGAGACAACCACCGCTACTAAAGTCAATACGAACCGACAGATCATGAGCCGAATTCTGCCAGATTGACGGGAAAAGGCAAGTGACGTAAGTCGGTGCTAAACTTGAGTCACAAGACGAAAAAAAGCCGGACTCAATGAAGAGTCCGGCTGTGATTGAGAGAATAATTTTTAGACTACGATTAGTAGTTGAAACGGAAACCTGCAAGGAACGTGGTCTTGTCTTCGAGAGACTCGTATCGTCCACCCAGCTTGACGCTGAAGGAATCTGAGCAAGGAAGAGGAATGATCACACCACCATCAACTCTGTGGTTTTCCATGTTTTCGTAATTTTCGTAGAAGTAGTTAGTGTAGATTTCACCCATATCGCCGAGGCAGAAACGGAGACCTGGAGAGATATACCAACCCCACTCGTCCTGGTCTTTACCGGGAACCTGGCAGTCGAAGTAAAGGCCACCACCTTCGAAAGTGATGTCAAGATTCTCATTGATTGAGTGTCTCGCACCAACACCTAAACGGTAGTAGTACAACTCAGCACGCTTACCGGTCAAAAGATTGTCACCAACGAGTCTCTGACGAGCCTGAACGATGGAGTCACTGAGGAGACCGTCCGTATTGTAAAATTCTCCGGAAAGGAAAAACGTGCAGCCGAGTGACTTACGGAACTCGATGTCCACACCTTTCATTTCATCGATGATGGTTCCGTTAGGTGCTTCCTGAATCGTTCCGTCAAGAACGCCAGCGGAAGGAACGGAACGATAGTCAGACGACATATAAGCGACGTCGAGATAATCGTAAGAGAAGCAGCAGCCACTGTCGTCTCCATAAGATGGAGCGCACTGATTGCCATAGAAACAGTCACCGGAGGTAGCTGTCTGGAGCCCTGCGAATGAAATCGCAAAAGCAGTAAGCATTGAGAATGTTTTTTTCATATTTTCGATAGATTGATATTTGGGAAAGACGGTTATTAAAACATCTTAACAATAACATCGATAAAATATCTAACATTTAAAAACAATCAACAAAAGTTTAATATTGTTTTTGTAGAAGGTTGATTATTTTTATAAAAACCCGCCGAATTTACCTGCAAAATGCCCCGTTATGCCCTCATGAAAGTTAAGATAACTTTGTAACTTCCTCATTATTGCAATCTCCCGTCCAAAAGGGTAGGATCGGGCTTTTAAGCGACCTTGACGGGGGGAAATCGATCTTGTACAGGGTACAGTCGAGTACCGTACAGGGTACAATCGAACAATTTATGGACGCGCCCACTCCCGATTCTGACCTTGAGGATCTTCCCGAGCTGGTCACCAGTGGCCCGGAATCCCGAATTCGGGCAAAAGTCTTGTTTTTCGTCGCGGCGCTCTTCCTTTTTGGGCTCGCCATCATACTGCCGCCGAACAATCCCCAGATAAAGCCGACCTCCACCAAAGCGGCGCTCGCTCCGGTGATAGATCAGGTTGAGAACCTTGAGACCAGCGTCATTGCGAAAGATCCCGATATCTTTAAAATCCAGAACGAGGTTTTCGATCTCAAAGCAAAGATCAAAGAGCTCCCTCAGCAGTTGGAGCACGTCGTCAAAGTTACCGCGAAGCAACTTTCCGAACCGATTGATAACACCACGCCCCACCAGGCCGCAGATTTAGACGAGGCTCCCACGGAGAGTGCTGCCGTCCGGGCAGTTGCCTACCTGTTTTCCCACAAGTGGTTTTTACTCAGTATGGCGGCCCTCTGGGCCTTCATCATTCTGGATGGCATCGTCGGCGTCATCCAGGCGCCCGACAGCAAATTCAAAGCGATCCGCAGGCTCTGGCTCGTCACCTTGATTCCACCAATGCGGATGGCCTTCTCCCCCGCCCGCCCCAATCACGAAGTCTGGTTCCCCCGGGCAGGATGGCTTCCCGTAAATAAAGAAAGCGGCGAAGTCATGGAACTGGTTCTCGCGATGCCGATGCTATTTCTAACCCTCAGTATCGTACCTATTGAAATCGTGGAACGTTTTTACCCCCACCTCGTCGTCAATATACCTACCGTCGCCTACATCCTCCATTTACTGGGAGCCTGTATCTGGTTCGCCTTTGTCGTCGAATTCATCATGCTCTACGGTGTGGCCCAGAATAAAATTCTCTACTGCAAACGCCACTGGGTCAATTTGATCATTATCATACTGCCCCTGATTGCCTTTCTACGTTTTCTCCGAATCACCCGAATCGTAAGGCTGATCCGCGCCGGTAAACTGATGCGAGTCTACCGGATCCGGGGCGTCTATGTCCGGGCAATGCGCGTTGCTGTTCTCTTCAGTTTACTGGATCGCCTCCTCAGTCGGAAGCCCGAAAAATATCTAGCCAAACTCGAAGATCAAATCGCAGAGAAGCGGGCCGAACTCGAGGGGCTGGAACAAAACGCGATCGAACTACGCAAAGAGATCGAGGCAGGTTGTCAGGGGACCCCGGAGTCACCCGGTCAACCGCCAACGTAGCTATTTGCTACTGAGCGTGTCCCGAATCAATTGAAACCCGGCATCTGCCGTTGCGTAGTCTTCGGTGGGAGCCTGTAGAATAAAAACCATCTGCCGATCACCCATCACTTTAATGCCGTAGAGACGTCGATGGGGCACCGACTCACTAAACAGGTTGACGTTAAAATCCTCCCTAACCCATTCGTAACCATTCGCATCCGGCAAACTGGTGAACACTGACGAATCCATTTTTACGACAGAGGAATCCGTCATAGCGTTTTTAGAAAACGCCTCGGAAAACGAAGTAAGATCAACCGCGTCCTCTAAAGGGTAAGACTGTAGAATGACTAAAGTATCGCCTGGCGTTTCCACAAAAAGAGAATGCACCGCGGGAGTGACGAGGTCTTCGACAACCTTCCAATTAGCCGGGTAATCGAAAGTAATGGTACCGGATCGATGGGTTTTGGGCGATGAAATATCAGGCAGAGGCTCGCCACACCCCACCAATAGAGTAGAAAAAACCAGGAGCAGGAATAAATGAGGAGACCGCCTATCTATTGAGTATTGGTTCCCACCAAGCCTTACTCAATCAAAAAATTTACGGATCGTCACCTCCGGCAGCTTTGGGGTCAGTAGCGAAACGACCACAAGCGTAACGGCTGAAACGGCGATCATGATAGTGACCGGCATCATTCCGGCGATCAGGAGCTCGTCTTCCATACCAACGGGTTTCTCTGCAAGAATATCGCGATAGAACAGCACGCACCACACCAGAGTCGTCGTGATGACACAGGCAAAAGCCCCAGCACGTGTCACCCCTTTCCAGTAAACGGCGGCAACGATCAAGGGAAAGAGAGCCGCAAAGCCACTGAAGCACCACACCCCGAGATCAAAGACATGAGCGCTGTCTTTTAAGTAGATCGCGAGGGCATAAGTCAACCCGACCACTACCACAATGAAAATTCGTGCAATCAGGATCTTCTGCTTATCGGTAAAGCGATCCTCTCCAAATTTGTGTATCACGATATCTTTAGTAAACATCGTCCCCAGGCACATAAACTGAGAGTCCAAGCTCGACATAATCGCTGCCAGAACCCCCGCCCCCACTAAGCCACTGAGCACCGGGGAATGAACCAGTTGACCAATCATCCTCCCGAGAACCGAATTGGGACTTTGCCCCGGACCCAGTTCTCCCAGATAGGCAGTGGCCCAGAGCCCGATCAGAACGCAGGGCAGCCACACAATTAATATAAACAGTGGATGAGCTACCACAGTGAGTCTGAAAGACTTCGCTTCCTTCGCCGTCAGCCAGTGCTGGAAAAGATGGGGAAACATCCCAACCGACAGGGGAATAAAACAGTAACTTAAAAATTGAAGCTGCCCGACCAGTCCCTCGCGAGCGAGCCGCGGCGCCGCTTTCACATTATCCGCAACCGCCTGACTGGCCGCAGCAAAGCCACCGAGTCGACTCGATATCATATAGAAAGCGATCACTCCGGTGACCATAAACACCAGGGTCTGAAACGTGTTAGCCCAGACCGCACCACGCAATCCCCCGAAGAAAACGTAGGATAAAACAATCAGGCAAATCACACCGCTGCCCAACCACGGCGGGATCCCGCCGGAGAGAGGATGCGGTTTACCATTGGGTAAATCAGGCAGCGGAAAGGCCTCGGGAAACAACCCGGCGGTGGTAGGCTGGAGAAATTTACCGGCGGAAATAACTCCGACCAGCAGGTAGGGAATCACCAGCATGATCAGGATCGGAAAGAGCAGATACCCGATGGAATCCGAATCAAAACGCGCCCGGAAATATTCACACTGGGTGACATAACCGTGCTTTTTTCCCGCAGCCCAGAGCCGTATCCCGATGACAAAAAAGACAGCGGAATGAATCAGCCCCGACCAGGATGCCATCAGCCCGTACACGCCGATTCCACTGCTAAACGCCTTACCAGTCGAACCTACGAGAGCGAAACCGGTCATCGTCGTGCCGAAGATCGACATCAGAAGGAGAAAGGAACCCACCGAACGGCTCACCACAAAATAGTCAGCGGCAGTTCCTTTGAAGAACCGGTTACTAACCAAACCAAGCCCGATCAGAAGAACGAGATACCCCGTAATTACATATAGAGAAACCATTTCCGGAGTCTAGTTTTCGATGATCGAAATATTATCGATGTAAACCGTTTTCTGGGCTTGAGGAGAGAAGGCATAGAGACCCGGTGCACCTTCCCGATGGGCCTTTTTATGCTCATACTCGATGGTCCAAGCTTCCGGCTCTGCATCCCCTTTTTTCCAGGCCTTTGCCCGAACCACACCGGAACCATCTTCAGCGATGTCGACGCGCGTTTTCAGGGTATACCACTGGTTCGCGGAAATCGGAAACGGCACACTGGCTTTGACCCGTTCATGATTGGAACTGATCTCAAGAATATTAGCATTACCGACCAGCGAAATGATATATCGCTGATTGATCAAACCAACGACCGACTTGATACGGCGACTGCCATCAGTCATCACATCGGCCTGCATGGAGTAATTACTTAAATTCGGATCACCGATGAATGACAAGCTTCGCTGAAACAGAACGGAATCGAGCGTCTTCTGAAGCACTTTGTTCCCTTCCAGTTCCCGAATCTCCCACTTCAGTCGGGCACCAATCCAGGGAAGCGGAGGAAACGCAAACCCGTTAGTTAATTCCACACTTTCGTTGTCTTCATAGTAGGGAAGATTCGAGATCACACGCCCCCGCAGGATTCCCTCCAGCCCATCGCTTTTGGCTTTCCAGGCTCCGGCCGACAATTTTGCATCCGCCGTAGTAGAGATCTTTTCACTTTCAATGGAGGCATCCATCTCGGCCTTCACCTTCGCTGTAGGCGGGACAAATTTACTCCACTCCGCTGTGGCGGGATCAGCTTCAGCGACCACATTCCCGTAGGAATCGACTTTCCGGACCGTCAGGTCCATCGAGTCGCCGGCTTTCAGCAGAATATCAGATGGGATCACGGAGAGACCGGCTGCGTCACCGACCGGCGGAGCCGGATCAGAAGGCGCTTCCGCCCAGGTGATTCCTTTATTCTCAATCTCATAGGCATACAACTTCTCGGTGGTATGCAGATACACTTTTCCGTTACAAATCGAAGGCGACCCGATACAGTTTCCTTCAACGCCAATTCGATGGAGAATCACCGGTTCCTTGCCCGACACATCGATCACAAGAAATTCACCCGGATACATCGGTACAAAAAGCATACCGTCCGCGTAGGCGGGGGAAGCGTGAAGCTGCTCGTTGGCGAGCTTTAATTTCCAGAGAATCTCCCCGCTCCCGGCCTCGACGCAGAACATCCGTCCGGTCTTGTCCATTTGATAGACTTTTCCGTCATGAATCAGAGCCGAGCTGGTAAACTGCTCGACGGTGTGACGCCAGGTATCAATTGCATCCGGCAACTTTGGCGCGCCGCCCTGATCAGCCTCGATCTCTCCGCCTACTGAATCAAGATTTTGCGGTAAAGGTATACTGAACAGTCGACCGGTTTCGGTGGTATCAAAATTCTCCGCGCCGTGAACACAGATCAGGTTGCGACCAAACAGGACCGGGCTGGCATTAATACCACCTTTTGACACCTGCCAACGCCACAGCGGAGTGCCGTCCTTCACATTGACACACACGATGTTTCCACAGCCAGTTCCCGCATAGAAAACGCGACGCCCTCCCACCGTTTCGAGAAAAGGAGTACTCATTGAACTGTCTTTCAGATAGGGAGGACCGACTCCGGGAGTCGATGCCCAAACCAGTTCCCCGGTAGATTTATCAAAACCGAAAAAACGGTCACGCGCCGGTCCGTCAGCGCCCCAGTAACTGGTCACCCCGCGGATGATGACGATATCTCCGTCGATCACGGGAGCACCAGCCCGACCATTGGGAAAGGTGAGTCTACCGAAACGCTCGATCATCGAGTGTTGCCAGACTTCATTCCCCTCGGTGTCGTAACAGGTTACCAGTCCAAAGGTAGTGGCCGCGATCACATTACCGGACTCCGGATCGACCGCCAAAGCGCCGATTGAATAGCGATCGTAGATCGTATCCGACATAAAATCGTGGACACCTTTCTCCCAGATCACCGCTCCGGTCTTCTCATCACGGACCTGAACGAGCTCCTCCAAGTCGGCCCCCTTCCCCCGATATCCCCAGGAAAAAATCCGACCGTTAAAAATCACCGGGGTACCCCGGCCCGCGATCGAATCCGTCCACACCGGTTCCGGATTAAAACTACCTTCCTGATAGCTTTCCAGGCTGACGCCGGTTTGAAGCGGTCCCCGCCAGGAAATCCAGTTCCCTTCATGGAGATTGCGAGCCGAAGCCAATGAGATTGAAGATATAAAAACTAAAAAAACAGAGAAATGCGATTTTTGCATAAGTGGAAAACCAGTGGCCCTTGCTAGGCTGACAGTTTTCGGAAACCAATTCTTAAACTGCGCTAAGAAGATTGAGTAATTAATAAAAGAGCTTTTGAATTTGTCTTCGGGAGATTGAATGCCGGAACGATACGTGATTCCGTATCGCCACGCGGGACCGGGGCACACCTCCCGCAGGGCAAAACCTGATTCCATCATGGTTGGGTGATCTGCCTTGATAATTTGATGGACAAGCGCCCCGAAATTCACTTTGTTAAAAGAGCATGAATCCTATTCCATTCCCGGCCGTTATCAGCCTGGTGATGGCTTGGTCTTTTTTAGCGACTCAGCTTCCCGCCCTCGATACCAGACGCCAGATTCAGGGCGGCCACTGGAAAGTGTCCGAGAGTTTCGAGGACTCTGATGGCGAGAAAAATATCATCTGGGCCTTCGAACTGGTTGATGATGGTGGCTCTACGCTCTTTGCGATTGGCCGGCGGTATGAAATCAATGGGCAGGAGGTCAAAGACCGCACTGTCGGGATCCTTTTTATTGATCGCTTCGATGACGGGACCCTCGCCGGCACCCTGATTGAAGCCTACGGAACCGGGAAACAAAACGAGTTTAATCTCGATATCGACTCCAATGTCGCAGGGACGGAGATCACCATGGCGGCTTTCGACGGCGAGGGCTCGATTATTTCGAAATACAAAGCTCAGTGGCTTGGAAAAGGACTCAAAACCCGTTTCAAGGAAGGTTCCTGGACCATTCGGGAGATCGTATCCCCCGGGAACGGCAGCTGGGATATCGAGTGGAGTTACCGATTCAGCGAATCGGCCGGCAAAATCTCCGGGAAAGGAAATAAAGCGATCGTGAACGGCCGGAATGCCTATCCGGGAGAGCAGAAAACGTTCTGTTCGATCAATCTGGAGCGACTCCCCGAAAATCGCAATGCGGTGATCGGGAAAGGAGTCGAAACCAATCACAAAGGTCGCAAAAGCCACTCATCTTACGAAGGCTGGGTTTCGCCTTCCGGTCGGGCGCTGTTCCTGATGAGCTATGACTCCGACGGACTCGCCGCACTGCTCGTCGGGCGTTATTCCGGCGATTCGTAGCGTTCCTGACTCCGGCATTTTGTGTTACAACGTCATCATCATGATTCGAAAGCCTTTTTGTATTCTCCTACCGATTGCCCTCCTGTTTTTTGTCCCTTTTGCCAAAGCGGAAAAACCGAACCTGGTTTTCATGATTGCGGACGACTGCACCTATCTCGATTGGGAAGTCTACGGTGGCCAGGCTAAAACTCCGAATCTCAACGAGTTTGCGAAACAGGGAGTAAAATTTACCCGTTGTTTCCAGGCTGCGCCGATGTGCTCCCCCACCCGGCACAATATCTATACCGGGATCTATCCGGTAAAATCCGGAGCCTGGCCGAATCACACCATGGTCTACCCGGGCACAAAATCCATCGCCCACTACCTGAAAGACGGAGGATACCGGGTCGCTCTCTCCGGGAAAACTCACATCGCTCCCCGGGAGTCTTTTCCCTTTGAGTATTCCAACGATTTTAAAGCCAACGATCCCGCGGCGGAAAATCCCTACCCCAAACTCGACTCTCTGATTACTGAATCTAAAGAAAACGGCAATCCTTTCTGCCTCTTCGCCTGCTCAAACGAACCCCACACGCCCTACACTATGGGCGACCCGTCGGCCTATCCCCCCGAATCCTTGAAGCTTCCGCCATCCTGGGTTGATACCGGGAAAACCCGCGAAGCCTACTCCAAATACCTCGCCGAGATCACCTACTACGATGCGCAGTGCGGAGCACTTCTGGATTTGATTGAAAAGCATGGGCTATCTGACAATACCCTCGTATTTATTGTGTCGGAACAGGGTTCGGGCTTTCCTTTTGCGAAATGGACTTGTTTTGAGCTAGGGCTCACCTCCGGAATGCTGGCGCGCTGGCCCGGAAAAATCGCACCGGGCACCACATCCGATGCCCTCGTCGAATATGTCGATGTCGCTCCCACCTTTCTGGATGCAGCCGGCCTGTCGGTCCCGGATACGATGGACGGAAAGTCATTCCTCAAGGTGCTTACCGGCGAAGCGAAAGAGCATAAGACCTACACTTACGGCATCCAGACCACCCGGGGCATTATTAACGGCTCCAAAAATTTCGGAATCCGCTCCTGCGGCACCAAAACCCATCGCTACATCCGAAACCTGAATCCCGATACCAAATTCACCAATGCAGTGACCCGGGCGGGCGGTGACAAAATCAATTTCTGGGAGTCTTGGGTCACCAAGGCACAAGCAGGAGATAATCACGCCGAGGCGATGACCCGGAAATACTCCTATCGACCCGCCGAAGAACTTTACGATGTGGTATCAGATCCTCACTGCCTCAATAATTTGATTGAGGCCGCTGAACTCGCCGAAGTAAAAAGCGAACTTTCCGCCGAGCTTGACCGATGGATGGAATCGCAGGGAGACAAAGGCCTCGAAACCGAAGCCCTCGCCCTGACCCGCTCCGCCAAAAACGGCAAAAAGAAAGGCGGCAATAAAGGCAATAAAGGCAATAAAGGAGCGAAAAAGCAGTAACGGGCAGGAGCCCCCAACCAACGAAAACCTCCAAAGGAGGTTGCTACCACGTTGCCCGGCAACCTCTCCTCCCCCAAAAAACGACTCACAATCAGCCTACCCTTCCGTATTCCGCATAAAATCAGCGATCTGCGCGAAGAAAGCTTCGAGATTTTCCCGGCTGGGGGACGGGACTTCCATTTCGTCCATCGAAGCGCTCATGATCTCGAGCCACCGATCCCGCGCTGCGATATCCACTTTGAAAGGCATGTGGCGCATCCTCAACCTGGGATGCCCCCGCTCTTCGATATACTTCTGGGAGCCACCGAACCGGAAAATCAAAAAGTCGCGAAACCTTTCTTCCGCGCCTTCCCAATCATCCGGCGGATACATCGCACCCACCAAATCGTCGGTGCGCATCCTCCGGTAAAACGCGGCGGCAAGGTCAGCGATGCCTTGCTCGCCCAGTTGTTCGATGACTTCCATCAGAAATCAGTTTAAGCGCTGAAAGTCGGCAGTTTGGCCTGATCCCAGTCACTCGCATCAAGCCCGCACTCTTCCGCCAGCTCGATAAATCCCTTCACCTCCGCTGCCGTGAAAAGCAGTCCACCGGCTTTTTCGCTGAGCTTGGCATTGTTCGCCTCAATCGTTCCGGGAAGCATACAATTCTCATTCCCATGGCCGAGAACGTCCTGAACCACGGCTGAAATATTCTCTGCCTGAGAGCGCCCTTTCGAGAAAGCAGCTCCGGAAATCGCATCGGGATGAGTCACCTGAAAGTAAAACGCCGACGTGGTCTTTTCTCCGGTTCCTTCCGCTTTTTCAGCGCGGCCCCGCAGCGTGGGCAACGATCCCCCGATCGCGGCTCCGTAAAGTTCATTCAGCAAACCAAGCCCGTAACCTTTGTGACGACCAAAAGGCATCAACGCTTTGACTGCAAACGGGTCATCAGTCGGCTGGCCGTTTTCATCAACTCCGAATTTGGCTTCGAGCTTCTTGTTCTCCCGCTTGTATTGCTCAACTTTGCCCATCGCGATCTCAGAGGTCGCCCAGTCGATCACGACCGGATACCCCACTGCGTCAGTCGTGGGAAATCCCCAACTGTGAGGATTGGTCCCGAGGGTGGGAAATTTACCGCCAAAAGGCACCACTTCGGCCAAAGTTGAGGTGCAGTTGGTGTAGGCGATGTAACCGCGCTTTGCGGCATCCATCACATAACCGCCGCCCCAGAGGTAGTGAAACGCGTTGTCCACGGCCACGGTTCCGGTTCCGAATTCATCGGCGAGCTGGATACAGGTTTCCATCGCTTCACATGCCACGGCCTGCCCCAGTTTCAAATTGGCATTCCAGGCCTGGGTAGCCGCAAATTTGGTCCCGATTCGCTCGATTTTGGCCCCGGGAACACAGCCACCGCCGCCACTTCCGAACAGCTCATCGAGATGCAGAGCCTTCAGCGCATTGTGGGTACGAATCCCGTGCCAGGACGCTTCGGAACACATTCTCGCGGCGGAAATTGATTCTGCCGCATCAAACCCGCGATGCTGATAAGCGGCTGAAACGAGAGCTTCGTGCTGGTCACGTGAAACTACGAAATATTCTGGATTCGACATGCCTCTGCTTTAGTCTGAATCCAGCGTAATTTCCAACAAAAAAGGCAACGGTAACCCGTTGCCTTAAAAGTCTTTTTTAGAAGCTATTGGAAAAGTTTTTAGGAAGAAGACTTCTCCTCTTCACCTCTTGGAGGCTTGGGATCGGCCAAAGTAAAACGAACGCGATTACGATTCTTCTTAGCGTTGGAGCGGGCTTTGCGCTTCGCCTTTTGAGTTGGAGTTTCGAAAGCACGAAGACGACGCATCTCTTCGAGAATTCCTTCGGTTTCCATTTTCCCTTTCAGGCGTTTGAGAGCACGATCAATCGACTCTCCCTTTTTTACATCTACTTCCGGCATCACAATAGTGTTGTCTTTCTGTTTTTTAATAGCTTCAAAGCCTAACTGGCAAGAAACGCGGAATCTACTGATCAACCACCGAAATGTCAAGGTGTCATTCCGCCAAATCAACCACGATCGGTGGATTTACCGGACGATAACCGAGATTACAAATCGAAGCGTTTACGAATTTCGTGTTTCCATGAGTCTCTTGCCCGTACGCCTCGTGAATGTGACCAAAAACGTTCAAAAGCGGGGAAATTTCCCGGAGCCGGGCCGCCAGATCACGACACCCCTTGTGTTCCCCGTTCTTGCAACGGTCCAGAATATCAGCCGGAGGCGTGTGGGTCAGCAAAATGTCGGTATCAGGCGGGATCAAACGCCATTTCTCCGCCAAAGCCTCTCCCGGCGGTAAATTGAACGCCCAGTTGTGAAACTCCGGCTGCCAGGGGCTGCCCCAAATCTTCACCCCCTCGATTTCGATGCCCTGATCGATCAGACAAATGGCTGAAGGCACCATTTCACAGGCTTTCACCGGTTCATCCTGGAAAATCCAGTCGTGATTCCCCGGCGTGAACACCTTATGAGGATGGGGCTGCTCCCGAAAGAACGCCTCGACCGCCGCCAGATCCTCTATTTTCCCGTTCTTCGTGACATCCCCGGCGTGAAGCAGCAAATCGCCGTCCGGAATCAAATGATCCATCCGCCGGTGCATCCCGTGGGTATCACTGATACAAACCACTCTCATTTTCGGAATCAGGCAGGTTTAAATTCATCACCGAGAAGATCTTTCCGAAGGTAAAGCGTCGCCACCGTCGGGTCACCGATCTTGATCTTTTCCATTTCTATCCCGAAGAACCGTTCCGAGTGAACTCCCGATACCTCCGACCATGGGATAAAGAGTCGCGGATGCCCCACCCGGAACAGCGGCATCACCTCCATAAAAAATCCCGCTTTCGTAAAATGCAGGGTCAACACCCGGTTGTAATTCGCCACCCCGACCCGACCGGATATCCTTTTTTTGGTCACCGCTTCCTTCGGTACTTCCTCAGTCGCGAATCGTTTCGCGAGGCGCCCCCATCCCCCTATTGCGCTGATCAAAAAGCAGACAAAACACCAAATCGCAGGGAAAATTATGAGGAAAAACCCGACGATGAGAGCAATTACCCACCCCGGGAAAAAGGGATCACTAGGTTCCATCCGGAAAACTCGTGCTCAAAGCCCGGGAAATCAATCGGGGATCTCCCCGTTCAGGCTTTCGAACAATTTCCCGTAATTTTTTTTCATTTCGTCACATTCCCCTTTTAGAAGTGAAAGTTTTGGCCAACAAAAACGATAACAGCGATCCATTCGAATCTGAACTGAGACTGGCTCAGGTTCCTGTGTTGGGATTCCTGATGCGTCTCACCGGCAATCGGGCCGATTCGCACGATCTCCTCCAGCTCACCAATATCACCGCCTGGGAAAAACAAGGGGCCTACACTCCCGGAACCAATATGGTCGCCTGGATGTGTTCCATCGCCCGGAATCACTACCGAAATCACATCAGCCAGTCAAACCGGAAACCCACCGTGCCCCTGCTCGATTCCGATGTCGAAAAGATGGTGGAAACCCGCCACATCGAGCGCGAAAAAGAGGAAACTCGCAAACGCCGCCTCCTCCATCTCTGTATCGAAGACCTGCCCGATCGCCAGCGCAAATTTGTCGAAGCGTTTTATGTCGAAGGCAAATCGCTGGAAGACGTCGCTCTTGATAACGGAGTCAAAGCCAACGCAGTGGCCCAGCTTCTCTACCGGGCCCGACAGAACCTCATCAAATGCGTGAAGACCAAATCGCACGCCGAACTCGACCACGATTCATTTTCCGAACTGCCTTAAGATATGAAGGAAGTAAAAACGATCGAACAATTGATCAAAATTCAGATCGAAAGACCACTCCGCGAAAGCGAGCGGACCATTCTCAACGACCTGTTACGAAATTCCCCCGAAGCCCTCGATCTCTGGCTCGACCATTGCGAGATGGAGACCTGGCTCAATGCCAGTAGTGAAAGCTTTACCACAGACTGTACAGGGTACAATCCAAAAGTGTACAGGGTACAGTCCGATAATCCCCCGGGTAGAGGAATCCGTAAGGATTTCTCCGTTAATCCGAGGAACGAAAAGTCACAACCTACCCGCCGCTTTACCTACATTTCACTCGCCGCCCTGATCATCCTCCTCGCCATCGTTAGCGCACTACTGAAACCGAACACCCCCGACGCCCGGCCCGAAGTCATCACTACAGAAAACGCCCCCACCCTGTCACCCCAGGAAAATTACGAAAAAGTCATCGCCAATCTACCCGTCGTCGCCTCCCAGCAGCGCCCGCCCACCGGCTTTGTCAACGCCAACCACACCACCGGGGCCGAAGTCGATTTTAATAATGATATCCGTCCCATCCTCGCCGACAAATGCTTCCATTGTCACGGTCCCGATAGCGAATCCCGAAAAGCCGATCTCCGCCTCGATACCGAGGAAGGAGCCTTCGCCGATCTTGGCGGCTACTACGCAATCAAACCCGGCGACGCCGAAAACAGCGAGGTAGTGATCCGCCTCCTCGAAGACGATCCCGATTCCGTGATGCCCCCGCCAGATTTCCACAAAGCTCTGACCGATCGGGAGAAAAAACTCATCCAAACCTGGATCGCCTCCGGTGCGCAGTGGGACGGCCATTGGGCCTTCGAAACCATCGCGCGCCCCGAAGTCAGGAAATCCGCCGATAACTGGGGCAAAAACCCCATCGATTTCTTTATTAAAAACAAACACCGCGAAGCCGGAATCCCCGCCAATCCGGAAGCCGATAAATATACCCTGGCGAGACGCGCCGCCCTCGACCTAATCGGCCTGCCCCCCACCGAAGAGGAATTGAACACTTTCCTGGACGATACCAGTCCCGATGCCTACGAAAAGTATGTTGATCGACTGATCGCCTCAACTCACTACGGCGAACACCGCGCCCGTTTCTGGCTCGATGCCGCCCGCTACAGCGACACCCACGGCATGCACCTCGATAACTTCCGGGAAATGTGGCCCTATCGCGACTGGGTCATCAACGCTTTCAACCAAAACCAGCCCTTCGATCAATTCGCGATCGAACAACTCGCCGGAGACCTCCTCACCAACCCCACAAAGCCCCAGCTGATCGCCACCGGATTTGTGAGAAACAATTCCTCCACGGCCGAAGGTGGTTCCATCCCCGAAGAACTGAAAGTCCGCTATATGAGCGACCGGACCGAAACGATGTCGACCGTTTTTCTGGGACTCACCGCCGGGTGCGCCGCCTGCCACGACCACAAATACGATCCCATTTCCCAGAAGGAATTCTATCAAATGGGTGCCTTTTTCAACAACTCAACTGATCCACCAATGGACGGAAATATGCGCGACACCTTCCCCGTTGTCGTCGTGCCGACTCCTGAACATGAAGCGGAATGGAATCAGCTCGATCAAACGCAAAAAGCGATCGAACAGAAACTGAATCTACTCCGCCCCCGCGAAGTAGAGACCTGGTGGAACCAGACACCCGCAGCAGAACGACTCAACCCCCACCCCGTTCCGGAAAACAACCTCGCCGTTTACCTACCTCTCGAAGGCGGAGCGAGAAGTAAAGAAATCCCCGGATCCGAAGCCGCACCCAACCATCCCAATGGTGACCGGGGCCTCCTCTTTCCGAAAAACGGAGGTTTGGATCTCGCCGTCGATCAAATCTTTACTCCCGAATCACCAGTCACCATCACGATGTGGGTCAAAACTCCCGCCAGCATTAAGGGCATGACTCTACTCAGCCAGCAAGCCGCCGCCGATAAAGAAAAGAAAACCAAAGGGACCGGCTGGGTTCTCAAAGTCGCCGCAAACGGAGGCTTCGACATGACGGTCACCGACGAAAAAGGCACCGCTGCCAAGTCGCTTATGCCCAGCGAGACACCACTGAAACCCAATGCGTGGCAGCAAATTGCGGTGCGCTACTCAGGCGGCCAGGCCTCCTCTTCATTTTCCTTCTTCGTCGATGGCGAATGGCGTATGGTGAGGCGCAGTAACGATACCAAAATCTCCAACCAGTTTGGGGATCATCTCCCGAAGACGATCAAAATTGCTCCCGCTGCTGCAGGTGGTGGTATCAGCGATCTCCGGATTCATTCCCGCTGGCTGCTCGATGACGAATTAAAACTCCTCGCCGACGAATTTGTCTGGCGGAAACTGGTAGAGAAAAAACCGGACTGGAAAGATCTCTCTCCCGAAGAGAAGGAACTCGCCATTCGCTACTACCAGTTTAACGAAGATAAAGAATCCATCCAACTCGCCCTGGAACTGGGGAAAACCCGCCCCCGTTCGGACTATCTCTATGCCCGCTCTCCCACCACCCTCGTCATGAAGGAAGAGCCCACTCCCGCCATGGCTCACGTTCTGATCCGGGGCGAATACGATCAACGGGGAGCGTCAGTCAAGGCTGACACCCCGGCAGTTCTCCCCCCCTTAAACCCTGACGGGACCGCCGACCGACTCGACCTCGCAAAATGGCTCGTCAAGAGCGATCATCCCCTCACGGCCCGGGTCACCGTCAACCGGATCTGGCAGAGCATCTTTGGAACCGGACTGGTCAAGACTTCAGAAGATTTTGGTATCATGGGGGAAAAACCAACTCACCCGGAATTGCTCGACTGGCTCGCCGCCGAGTTTATCGAATCCGGTTGGGATGTAAAATCACTGGTCCGCCTTATGGTAACTTCAGCTACCTATCGTCAGGATTCCAAAGTAACCGAAAAACATATCCAACTCGATCCCGAGAACCGCTACCTCGCCAGAGGCGCCCGCCGCCGCCTCGATGCCGAAGTGATTCGCGATCAGGCCCTTGCCGTCTCCGGAATCCTTGACCGCACGCAGGGAGGCCCCTCGGTAAAACCCTACCAGCCATCCGGCATCTGGAAAACCGTCGCCTTTGCCGGTAGTAATACCAATCAGTTCAAACAAGACAGCCTCGACAAACTACACCGCCGCAGTGTCTATACTTTTTGGAAACGAACCGCGATTCATCCCGCCTTCTCCGCCTTCGACGCCCCGAGCCGGGAAGATTGCGCCGTTCGCCGGGAACGAACCAACACCCCGCTGCAAGCCCTCGTTCTCCTCAATGATGTTCAACATGTCGAAGCGGCTCGCAAGCTCGCAGAGTACCTCATCTCGAAATTTCCTGATGATACCTCTCAGCAGCGCGCCTCCCGTGCCTTTCTCCGGATCGTAGGTCGACCCGCCACCGCTCCCGATCTCAATGACCTCGTCGCCCTTTCAGAAATGGCCAGACAACAGTATCAAAGCCATCCCGGGGAAGCCGCAAAACTGGCCTCCACCGGAGATCTCCCTATCAACGAATCACTCGACCCTATCGCAGTCGGTGCGTGGACCCTGGTCATCAACGCCCTGTTAAACCGCGACGACGTCATCAACCAGAGCTAGGAAAACACTATGAAAAACATTCAGCCAAAAGCCGATCCCATCGATCAATGGATTGAACAGGAAACCCGCCGCCAGTTTTTCCGGAAATCCGCTGCCGGGCTTGGTTCCGTCGCCCTCGCTTCGATGATGGGACGGGACGCCTCCGCCGCTAACCAGGGCCCCGCTCTCGGGAACGGTCATTTCAACGCCAAAGCCAAGCGGGTCATCTACCTGTTTATGGCCGGAGCGCCTTCCCAGCTCGATACCTTCGACTACAAACCGACCATGGCCGACCGCTTCGATGAAGACCTGCCCGACTCCGTGCGTGGCAATCAGAGGCTTACCGCGATGACCGCCGCCCAGGCCCGGTTCCCAATCGCACCGTCGACTTTCAAATTCGATCAATATGGTGACTGCGGTCGCTGGGTCAGCGAAGCCCTTCCCAAGACCGCATCTATGGTTGATGACCTCACCTTTATCCACTCGATGTGGACCGAAGCGATCAACCACGATCCCGCGATTACCTATATCCAAACCGGCAATCAGATCCCCGGTCGCCCCAGCCTCGGTGCCTGGGTGAGCTACGGACTCGGCAGCGTGAACCGGAATCTACCCGATTTTGTCGTCCTCAACTGCGCTCCCCGCGGACAGGCGCTATACTCCCGTCTTTGGGGCAGCGGCTTCCTGCCCTCCAAACACGCCGGCGTAGCATTCCGCTCTCAGGGTGACCCCGTTCTCTACCTATCAAACCCACAAGGCATCAATTCCGATCTGCGTCGCGCGATGCTCGACAAACTGAATTCGATGAATCAGCGGATCCACGAAAAAGTCGGCGATCCCGAAACCCAGGCCCGGATCGCTCAATACGAAATGGCCTTCCGGATGCAGAGCAGCGTGCCCGAGCTCGTCGACTCCGGTCAGGAGCCAAAGCACATTCTTGATATGTATGGCCCGGAAGTATCGACTCCGGGAACCTTTGCCTACAACTGCCTCATGGCCCGGCGAATGGCCGAACGCGACGTACGCTTTGTTCAGATCTTTCACCGGGGCTGGGATCATCATGGTAGTTTACCGAAAAATCTGCGAAGACAGACTAAAGAAATCGACCAACCCGCCTGGGCCCTGATTCGTGATCTCAAGCAGCGCGGCCTCCTTGATGACACCCTCGTCGTCTGGGGCGGAGAATTCGGCCGCACCATCTACAGCCAGGGCACCCTGACTAAAGAAAACCACGGGCGCGATCACCACCCGAGATGCTTCACCACCTGGCTCGCCGGAGGCGGCATCAAGCCCGGGATGAGTTACGGCCAAAGCGACGAGTTCGGTTACAACATCACCAAAGACCCAGTCCACATCCGCGATCTCAACGCCACCATCCTCCACCAACTCGGCATCAATCACGAACGATTCACCGTCAAGCACATGGGCCTCGATCAAAAACTAACCGGCGTCGAAGAAGCCCACGTCGTCAAAGATATCCTCGCGTAGATGTACGAACTGAGCTACGTTCCCGGCGGATTAGACATCTGGTTAGAGGAACTGCGGTAAAATTAGGATCAACCTGTCCATCTTTTAAGATTGGAAAACCCTCCAAATTCGGATAAGTTTGATCATTACTCTAATGAGCGTCGATCAACTTTTACCTCAAATCCTGGCCTTGGATCCCTTTGAGCGGGAGCAACTTCTGTTGAAGCTTTCGGATTCAATCGGAGAAAGAGAAGGCTTTTTCGTTTCAGATTCAGAAGTGGATCGAAGAGTTACAGAAATTGAAAAGAATTCGGACGAATCGACGGTAAGCAAAGAGGAATTCGTTTCATTTATCGCAGAAAAACGCCAAGAACGGCGATCAAGCTGACGGGCCATGAAATACAGGCTCCATCGCCTCGTGCAGGACGACGTGAATCACGCGATGGAATGGTACGACAAAAATGCTTCGGAAAAAATTGCTGACGAGTTTTTTGATGAGTTAGTGACTACGATGGATAAAGTGGCCGTCAATCCCGACTTGTGCCATCCGGATTCCGTCAATCCAAAACTAAAACGGGTGAACCTTAAACAGTATCCCTACCATTTTTTATTCAAAATACAAAAGGATCATATCTACATCGTAGTAGTCCGTCACGACAAAAGGCATTGGAGTTTTGGACATCGACGAAAGTATTGACCTACTTGGAGATACATGGACAGGTCGAGAGTTTTTCAAAAAAACTCACACCCCCTGTTCAACCGCTTTGAACCGATCCTCAATCACGGTTCGGTAGGCCGACTTTGCCTCAGAACTCAGAAATGACCGGTCCAGAAGTTCGCATGCGTCCGGCTCCTTTCCAGCAAGCTCGGAAATCATTCGCTGGGCCCGCGTTTCTTTCATTCCAAATCTTTGCGCAAGCTCTTTAAAATCGACAGCACTATAGAAACCAAGCTTTCGAAATGAGTCCATTTCGTAGTCATCAGAAAATAAATCCAATGCAGCGCGACTTTCGGTTGGGATATGCAGGCTGGTATTGAGTAAATCGTAGGCGGGACTTAATGCAAAATCCCCCAGCGGGGTCTCAGATAAAGAGAAATTCTTAAAGTGAGCATCTCCATTTCCAACCAGGTAGTTGAAGAGGATTAGCCTGAACAGCTTCTCGATTTCGATCGCATAGCTGGGGCAATATTTTTTCAGAATTTGTCCGACCTCTTCGTAACTGCCATCGTATTTGTAATTTCTCCCGTGAGTGGTTTGAGTTCTCTCCGACAGCTGACAGAAGTCTTCCTGATGAAGTTTTCCACCAGTTAAAAAATTTCTATCAAAGCGTTTCACGATGTAGGCGGGTGAACCGTCAGGGAAAAACACAAGCCCGTTTGGCGGCACAGAAACGCCAGCTACCTGACTGGCAATTTGCATGGTAATGTGCTCATTAGCTGGCACCTGATCCTGAAACACCAGGCCGGGCGTAGAGGGAATTGGTTTGATTATGTATTCGCCACCTTTTTTGGTTGGCACCAGTTTTCCGCCCTCGATTTTTACCGACACTTTATCCTGCACCCCGGAAATAGAGATACGGTTGGCATTTTCGCGGCGGTAGCGATGAAACTCCGGTAAGTCAAAATCAAGCACCGGTGACACTTTTCTACCATTCCAAAGTTGGGTGATCGCTCCACGACTATAGGGTTTTCCGCTGGACTCGCGGAGAGTGCTCAGGCATCGATTCCCGGTTGCTGGATTGATTATCATGTGACCACTACCTCCTCGACGGTGACACAGCCAATCACATCGCAGCTGGCTGAGGCCAACAGCAAACCAAACGTATCATCGGGATCGAGCTTAAACTTCCGGCATTGTAATTCGCGCAGAGTTCCCTCCGAAACTAATCCGTCAAAGAAAGCAAAAAGGCCGGGCGATTCATAGCCACCCGACTTTAGCGGCAAAGTCAGACTAACCGCTTTGGCATCCTCTCTCCGCAGATAATCGTTCGTATAGCAGAACCTGAATCCCGTCTCAGTTTCCTCCAGCAAGCCCGCAGTTCTTCCACAATATTTAACGACGCCCTTTCTCATGAACTAATCCCCGTCAAGACGGTGGAACGCGGCCGAATCACAATCTCAAGCCCGAGAACCGCTGAAATCCGATTTATGACCGCCAGAGTAGGATTACCCTTGCCCGACTCCAGATCACTAATCGTGTGCAAAGCCACATCGCACAACTCCGCGAGATCCCGCTGGGTGATTCCAGCCGACTTTCTCCGCTCCATAAAGGCTTTCCCTAGCTCCTGCGTGTTCATTTTAATGAAAATATCAGCGATTTAGCATATACCCAACCAGCGCGAGCGGTCAAATTTTCATTAAACTGAAAACGGGACCTCCAAAGACGGCATTACTAGCCCACGTGATTCAGCGGTAAAGCCGTGCCGGAGGTTCGGAGAGTTAACGCCGAAGGAATCACATCTCGAACAGGGCTGAAGGCCCGACAAGAGGGTAGCCGGTGTTGAAGTGAGCCAAAAGCGATCGAGGCACCGGATTATTCATCCCAAAATTGGAGTCCCGGCAGGGGCGGCAGAACATCTCAATCACCGAAAATATTTCTTACACCCAATCCCCCCCCCGTTTTAACATCACCACCGACTCCTCCTGAAAGGTCTTCTGGCGGTGGTGCTCGGCTTCATGATTGATCTATCCCGCACTTTTTCGAGATCCGGAGCGCCAACGATAAAGGCTCCGTATCCCTCCTGCCAACTAAACAAAGAGGAATCGAGCTTACCCTTCACCCACATAGGTCGACGGCATGGCACGGTTCTATCGCCCCTGCCGGGACTTCATTCAAATGGCAAACGCTTTCCGGTGCCTCGTTCGCCTGGGGCTCACTTCAACACCGGCTACCTTCTTTCCGGGCCTCCGGCCCCTTTATGACGTTCCCACAAAATCCCTTAGATGGTTCCCGAAATGACCGATCAAGGAGCTCGAAAGCATCCTGACAATCCGCCCGGAAAAGCGGCTTCTATAATCGCGATAAAAAACCACTCACTGCTCGATAAGACCGTCTGCCTGGAGTGCCTCCATGATCTTCAGGGCGGCGTAGGCATCGTTGGCGGCGTAGAGCAATTGACCGGGTCGGAGTTCCCGGGCCGCCCAGTTACTGGTCGTGGTGGCTTTTGATTTCTTGAAGCTCTGCTTGAGCTGCACCCCCACGGCTCCGCGGACACCTATCTGCCCCCGGTAGCCCTGCTTACGGAAGACCTGGTCGAGATCGAGGACATGGTTGAGAGAAATATCCAGTCGACTCCGAATCTGGCCGTGATCATTTTTCAACCCGAAGCCCACCTTGAGAACCTCCCTCGAGGCGATAAGATCGGCAGCAGTATTCTCACACTCTTTCCGATGAAGCTGGAAGATGAAAGCTTTATCAGTGAGAGCAAATTGCACCACATGGGGACCTCCACTATCCTGCCCCGCCCGGAAGGTCGGTTTGGCCTCGGTGTCAAAACCGCCAAGACCCGCCGCGAAAATTTCGTCCGCCGCGTCCCGACACTCAGCCTCCGTCCACGGCACATAGATCTGGTCGAGAGAAAGCCCCTCGAAGGGAGGCAAAAGAGCAGTCTCAGTTTTCGTCGGTGCAACCAGGCGGTCCAGCTTCCCGGCGCCCCCCTGATCACCCCTCTCAACGCCTTCACCACCAGAGCCCGGCGATGACGAGGCCCGCCAACGGCGGCGGCGATTCGGGCGGGATTCCGGTTTTTTCATTTTGTAAAATGCAGCTTTCTGGTACTTTTAATCCTCGTGGAGTATACAGGACTTACAGCGCATTTGTGAAAATACCAAGTTTCGAATCGAAACTTTGGGAGATAATCCCATTTTTGTTGTCCTTCAGTGAGGCTCTGAATCGGTGGAAGGGGTAAACCCTAATTATCTTTCACTGAACTATCAACCGGCTCCGCAGCCTCTATTGGCGGCAGATTCTTGAAACAGCGTGTGGCTGAAGGAATAGCCATCAAATATCGATCACAGTCAGGCCATCAACCCGGGAAAACTCTTTTCCATTAGATGACATTACAGCGTGACCGCCATGCAATGCACTCGCTGCAATCCACGAATCGTGGGTTCCAATGATATTGCCCTGTCTTCTCAAGTCTGCAGAAATTCGGCTATGCTCTCTTGCGACTCCAAGACTGATTGATATAGCCGGAAACTGATCTAGCACACTATCGACAAACAATTGCCTTCGACTCCGAATTTCCGGGGCCAATGCTCGATGAACTCCCATTAAAAGCTCGCTCGCAGTTATGACTGATATGTAAACGTCATCGTTTTGATATTCCGAAGGCACTTTACTGATTAATTCTTCAAGCTTCCCCGAATCTTTCGACCTTTCAGCAACGATGAAAACGTTTGTGTCGAGAATTACTCCCATTTATCGACGACTGGTTCGTTTTGTTCCTGACGGACCTCTTCTAGGTCGGCTCCAAAATTTTCCAGATCGTTCGACCCTACGCTTGGCAATCCTCCCAAAACATGCTTCAAGTCGGAGACTTTTACTCCGGTAGGAACCGGGGACAAAGTCGCCACCGCTTTTCCCCCTCGCATTATCAAAAACTCCTCCTGCCGGTAAGTTGCGCGGTTTAGATAATCTGAGAGGGATCTCGCCAAATCTGTGACCGTAACCTCTTTCATAAATCTACGATAATCTGATTTTCTGATTTTCAAACTTATTTATCGGGCGTCCCGGCGCTGAAGCCCGGACGAGCAAATTTCCCTCCGTTTCTTGGCAGGCCATAAACTTCTGCCGCCAGACTTGATATCTTATTCCTCTGCCCCATTGCTTTGCCATCTTGTTTCATCCCCCGGTTCTATGCGCTAAGTTTAATTACTATTTTTTTACCAAACCCGCCTTGCCACAAATATGAATATCTTCACTAAAAAACATCACTTCTTTCCCCTTACGAGGCGAACGTGCAGTATGGTTTAAATCATACGTAAAAGTATTCGCTGACGAAACCCACTCGTATATATCCCGAATTTCCCTAACATTATCATATGATACAACCCAATTTACCTTTAATCCCTTAACCGCAGCGGCAACGTCTTTGTGTTGCATTAACGTATAATAATTCATATATAGCTGTGCCCCTTTCGTAAGCACCAAAACAAGCGCATCTAGCGAACCGCCAAAGATAGTCTAGATT
>JARGPI010000057.1 GCA_029213005.1 Verrucomicrobiales bacterium | reverse complement strand
ATGATATGACGGAAGTTCAGGTTTTCGCTAGATGCCCTTGTTTTGGTGCTTACAAGTAATCGCCAAAGCAAAGGAAATGGGAATACCTCTGCCGTGAATTGCACACCATTCAGCCAGAGGCCGCAAGCGGCCTGAACTTTGTCCTCAACCTCCACAACCTGCGTCACAAAACGGTCGTTTTGCGAAAAACCGAACCTTGGCGACATTTCGTTCTCTAATCTGATCAGCCAACGGATGATGCTCCTCGCAGACTACCTGGAGATCGCTCATTCGATCATTCCCGGGTCGGTCATAAGTTAAATGATAGACGTGTATATTTAACTCACAGCCGCAAATTTCACAATTTCTTCCCCTCACTCGG
This sequence comes from Verrucomicrobiales bacterium, assembly GCA_029213005.1. Classification (GTDB taxonomy): domain Bacteria; phylum Verrucomicrobiota; class Verrucomicrobiia; order Verrucomicrobiales; family DEV007; genus Arctic95D-9. Next base: position 21,385 of record JARGPI010000057.1, on the reverse strand, counting down.
AACTCCTACGCTGTAGCTATTCCATAGATTCATAGCATTATGTCCGGGGAAAACGGCGATTCCAGCCGGTACCCATTTTTCAGAAAAAATCTCCGCAATTTTTCATTTGATAATATTTCTATCCCTCATCCATTTCTCCATTTCTATTGGTATAGTTTTTTCCGGATCGTGCGGATCGAAACTACGGTAAAGTCTCCCAATCAAATCGGTTTGCAATAGTCTAAGAGAATTGTCTTTGAGGAAACATACCGGCTTTTGTAATGCCATAGTATAACCGACTTCCAAAGAAACGTTCGGGTTAAAAACATCTGAATCAATTCTCTCGAACACTGCTATCCCAAAATCGCAACCGTGCACATAAGTAAGCACGTTATCCAAAAGCTCATCACTGTAATCTTTGTCATCGGCTCGAAGTGCTGTTATGCCATGAATATCGAGAGCTTTTTTTAACGCCGAGACGATTCGATCGTGAGCTTTGCTACTGCCAAATTGCATCATAATAAAGGCAGTTTTCCGTTTAGGAAAGTCATCTCGAAATTTGCTCAGGCTTTCAGCCAGCCTTCCCGGAACTGTTGAAGCCTCATTTTCAATTTGAAAGTTATTCTCTACTGCTGAATATCCCTTTGGCGTAATATAACATAAAAAATCGCTACTATCAGTTCCTCTGACTTCCGCTATTGCAATAAGTTCCGCTGCAACTAAAGCTTGTAATCCGATCGTCGAAAACTTATCGATCCTGTATTGTTCACCGTTAGAAAAGATATAGATATCCCCCAAAATGTCTGAAACGACATCGAATTCTTCGTCTATTTTTTGATCGCGAACCGCCTCAACGAGGTTACGAAAAATGTCCTTGTGTCTGTCGGTCAGATTTTTTATTTCCTTTCTCTAATACTTCACCCTAAACGTCGGACTATTTTCAACCTTTTGCACACGTTTATCGTAGAGCCGATTCGTGCTGATATTCGAATGCCTACACCACTCTTGGACATGCTCCAGATCGGCTCCGTTTTCAAGTGCATTCGTGCCGGCATTCGCTCGTAGTGAATGAACACAAAACTCATTGGGATTGATCCCTGACTGAATCGCATACTTTCGAACGACGTTTTGAAAGATGTTCGACTGAGCAAACAGCTCAGCTTTTCGACCGGACAAGCGCAAGAATAAGCGCAAGAATGAAAGCGAGTCTCATAATAAGAAAAGAAGCCCTTATCCTCCCCCAACCCTCTAAAACAGTGACCTCCGGCACCAGACGGCATCTTCGCCCATTTGAAACTTAACGGAAAATTGCAGCTTTTTTGCTTGCTGTAAATTATTTCGAACAGAATTTCCTATCTCAATTTGCTCAGACTAACATGCGCGTGAAAGATGCCGGATTTCCCTTTCGTCCAGAATCCGTCACTGACGCGTTACTGATTCAATGCGGCGAGAAAGCAGCGTTCGCATTCGTTGCAACGGAGGAGCGCGAAGATGGAAGATGGCACGCCGTAGGAAACGCCGTATTAAGGTGTCCCGGAGTGCTCCAGATTCGCTACGGGCATCCCAACGACGAGGCTTACACGGGCCATCCTCTCTACGAGTCTGGACTAGATAGTGTCACAATCGCCGAGGTTGAAGACAGCGATTGGATTCGCGAAGTAGCGGCAGTGAATGACAGGGCTTTTCCAGGAACTGAATCGATGTTCACCAGGATTCGCCATCACATTTTTCCGTTCAAGGAGTGCACCCTTGAAGTCCTCTGGTGTGATTTCGAGTATGAGATCTCTGATAAGAGTTACGAGGAGTTGGGTGCCGATCTTGCTGCGTGGGCGTCCCGGTGTTAACCAGACAACGCGACGACGTAGGCAAGAGGATTATCGGGTCGTTAACTAGCTACAGGTTACGTAAAAAAAGCGAGGCTAATAATAAAAAAGAGGCCCTTTTCGTCCCCCAATCCTTTTAAACACAGACCTCCGGCATCGAACGGCATCTTCTCCCATTCGAAACTTAACGGAAATTTCCAGCATTTCCGCTTGCTGTAAATCCTTTTGAACAGTATTAATAAAAACATGAGTTCTTCGAGGTTAATTGGGGAGGGGCGCAGCTTCTATCATTGCATTGGGCGATGCGTCGATCGGGGATACTTTTTCCGGGAAGCAGTTGTGAAAGAGGAGTGCCGCAAGATTATGCGTCGACTCGAAAAGTTCCTCCACGTCCGGGTGATTACTTATTGTTGGATGTCCAATCACACCCATCTGTTACTTGAGATTCCGGATCGTCAATCGCTGGAACCGTTAACCGAGGAGAGCCTGCTCGAATTGCTACCCACGCTCTACGGAGCGAACAAGTTGGCGGAGGTCCGCGAAGAGCTGAAACGGATCCGGGAACAATCATCCAGTGCCGAGATGGCGGAGAAGCGAATCGGTCAAATTTTAGCGAAATACGAGGCCCGGCGCTGTGATCTATCGATCTTTATGAAGGAGCTAAACCAGCGGGTCACCAGATATATCAACCGGCGGAACAACCGCTCCGGAACGCTCTGGGAGAAACCGTTTACCAGTGTTTTGGTGGAAGGAAATCAAGGCGCACTTCTAGCCATGGCTGCCTATATCGATCTCAATCCGGTAAGGGCCGGAATGGTAGAGAAACCGGAAGATTATCGGTGGTCGGGATATGCAGAAGCCGTCGGTGGCAGTCAAATCGCGCGCAAAGGTCTCGGCATAATTCTTTCCGAAGCATTAGTAGATCGTGATTTCAAAAGTGACTGGCGCCGGACCCAAAATCGCTACCGCGTGATACTCTACACCGACGGTCAGGAAGTCGAAGCCAACCTGGAAACAGGCGAACGCGGTCGCAAAGGCTTCCATGAAGACGAAGTAGAGAAAGTTGTCGCGATTGAAGAGGGCGCAATGTCGATTCCCGAAGTGCTGCGCCACCGCGTGCGATATTTTTCAGATGGAGCCGTTCTTGGCTCAGCCGCTTTTGTGAATCGCGTGTTTGAGCGGGAGCGAAGTCGCTTTGGTCCCAGGCGGCAAGACGGGGCGAGGCGAATGCGAGGTGCCAACTGGGGATCACTCCGGGTCCTGCGAGATCTCAGGAAGAACGTGATTGCCTGACCGGCCCCGTCTGTAGATCCCGAGTATCGGCGCTCAAAAGTCAGCGCTGCTTTAGCTCGTAAGAATCTCTCAGCATTCTAACTAACCAAACTTCCTCCATCAATGGACGGAAGATTTCGGCACTACCAGTGAACCCGCAAAATCCAGTCCATCAGCCTCAATAAAGCTGGCCGGCCCACTGAGCTCTCCCTATAGATCAGCCGAAAAAGCCATTTAGCAGGGAATCCCGATTAAAAATCAAACGGCAAAGGCTTCTGCGGCGCATCTAAAGATCCACGCATATCGCGCATTCAACCTCTAAAATGAAAGTCGGTCTCAATTCCAGCAGGCGCTGGAAGCCCCTGAATCAGCCGGATAGCCCCGAATTTTGCATTCCTTTTTACTATGAGCTTCGCTTTTTCTACTAATGAGCTTCGCTTTTTCTACTTTCTTCGCTTTTTCTACAAGGTCGGTATACCTCTATTCAAAATAATCCGGCGATAGGGTGTCCTTTTGTGACAATCGTGCCGTCAGGTAGCGAGGTATGGGCTGCCACCGTGAACGGTCTTCCGCTCATGGATTGAACCACTTTGTTCAGATCCATGCCCATGGCGTGGGCGATGGTGGCATTGAAATCAGCCGGCTTCAGAGGATTGTCGGCGGGCGCATCCCCTTTTTCATCCGACTTGCCGATCGATCCCCCTCCGGCGATGCCGCCACCGGCGAGGACACAGGAAAAACATCGCGGGTGGTGATCGCGACCGGTATTGGCATTGACCACGGGGCCCCTGCCGAACTCTGTCGCTATGACAACGAGGGTCGATTCCAGTAGCCCCTCAGCAGCGAGGTCGCTCAATAAATTGGCTACCGACCGATCCATGTCAGCCGCCAGCTCCCCGACACGATTGAAGTTGTCGTCGTGAGTGTCCCACCCCCCTTTCTGAACATCTACAAACCGGACCCCGGCTTTCACGAGTCTTTTGGCGAGGAGACAACCCTGAGCGAATGAAGAATCGCCGTAGCGATTACGCACCGGCCCGGGTTCTTTCGATAAATCGAATACCTCCAGATCTTTGCTCTTCATAAACGCCAGCGCTTCATCGTAGAGCGCGGTGTAATCTTTGACTTTCGGGTCGGTGAATTTGGCCCGAAATCCGGAATCCAATTCATCGAGCAAATCAAGCCTCCGGTTGTAGAGAATTTCTTTATTCTCCTCATTCCCGTAACCAAATTTTTGCGAATGGGGCACTCCCTTGTCCGGGCGAAGAATGGGAAGCGGCGCTGTCGAAGCAGGGAGAAAACCTCTCCCCGGGTGACCGCTGCCGGGCATCAGAGATACGGAATCCGGCAAGGTGCCCTCTTTTTTGCCCAACAATGTCTGGGCCCACGGCCCGAGAGACGGGTGACGGATATCAGGCCGGGCGGAGTAGCTGGTCCGCATGAAATAACTTCCCTGCTGATGGTCTCCCGTTTTCTGACCGAGCGATTTTACGACGGCCAGCTTATCGCGATGTTTGGCCAGCATCGGCAGGTTGTCTGCCAGTGGTTCACCGGGTACATTGGATTTCACAGTTCCGGTGGCACCCATTTCTTCTCTGCCCGGTTTAGGATCAAACGTATCGAGATGGGACATACCTCCCGACATAAAGAGATAGATACAGTTTTTGGCACGGCCGAAACCCGGCAGCATGGAGTTATCGATCAATCCTTTTTCGTTCGCACCGAGAAACCCCGGTAGCGAGCTGCCGGCGCTGACGCCGAGAAATGATTTCGCGGCATACTCGGCAAACTGACGACGGGAAAAGTGTTTATTAAATTTCATTGGAAAAACGGGTTACTGGATAAAGAGAAATTCACGACTGTTGATGAGAGTCCAGATGAGATCGGGGTATCCGTTTTTTTCGTCGGACCGGATGGCTTTGTAGCAAACGGCTTTTTCTTTCCCTTCAGCCGGTCGGTTTAGAATGGATAGATAGATTTGATCGAGCTTTTCCCCGGTAGCTCTCACGCCCCCTGCTTTCTTGAAAATCATGGAATCCGGTTTGGCCAGAGAATGACTCATGTAGCTGTTTAATATATACAAAATCTGAGGCACTGATCCCTGGTCCGACCCATTGTCCGGAGTCGTCCGGTCCGCCTGCCCCCAGGCGCGAAGGAAGTGATCTCCACTCGCAGGTTGCCTCATTTCCGAAGCCCGGACGAAATACGTTCCGTAGTCCCGGAGGAGATCACCGTTTTCCCGATAGGCTTTTCCGGTCGGGTTCTCCGGAACAGCATGAAGAGAGGGCGCTGGCCCGGATATCGCTTTCCGGACCAGGTCGGAAGCAAGTTCCACCTTTTGCAATGCCGTCTCCCCCTCGATAGAAGTGTAGTCCATCTCGATACTTCTCCGAACATCGTCCGCCACATCGCGTTTCAAATCGTAGGGATCTGTGACAAGCAAGGTCATAAACGAATCCCATAGTTGCTCGGCTGACATACGACGCAGAACCGGACCGGGGAAAGGGTAATCGTTTCTACCAATCTCTATTTCGGAAACACCTTCAGGGGTTGCCTCTCTCTGCCAGGCTTCGGAGTAGTAGATCGCTCTGCGGAGATCCTTTATGCTGAAATTCATTTTCCCGAAAGACTCAGCAAGGAAGGCGAGAAGTTCCGGATTTTGCGCCTGCTTCAAATTCGCCAGGTTATCCACCGGGTTGTGCAGGGGCAACCCGAAGGCCCAGTCCCAAACGCGATTGACCAGTGCCACCGAGAACCTCGGGTTCTCCGGTGAAGTTAACCACGCGGAAAATGCTTGCCTCGGGGTTTCGTAGTCGGATACGTCAATATCTTCGCCGAACAAGGTATAGGGCTCCACTACTTCCCCCGGTTTCCCGTCGTCGTATTTATAGTCGTGAGGCAGGGACAACTGCTTTTCTTCGCTGTCACCTATCGCCTGTTGATTAAATCCCATCACCAACCGGATTCGATTATCAAAACCGAAGTTCGGATCACCTTTCAACTCCCGAACCTGTTGCTCGATCCGGTCGCGCTCGCCGGTATAGTCTTTCCATTTCACCCCGACTCTTTCGGTCTTTTGCCCCAGGAAAGCAGCCAGTGAATAGAAATCCATCTGGGTCCATTCTTCGAACGGATGGTCATGACATTGCGCACAGGTGATTTCCGTGCCGAGGAACAGGGACACGGTTGCTGAAAGGTTGTTCAACGGCATACCGAAATCGCGAAGAAACCAACCTGTGGCAGGGTCTTCGAAAATGGTGCCTTCGGCCTCGATCATCGCTCTTACAAACTCATCCCACGGGAGATCCTCGGCGATGCAATCCTTGATCCACTGGATGTAGGTCTCAAACACCGCGAAATCTTTTATCCGGGAAGTCACACGGAGTTGATCAGCGTACCAGTTGAAGGTGTGACTTACATACTCATTGGAGTCGAGCAAATGGTCGATTAGCGCCTTTCGTTTGTCGGGAGCGGTGGAGTCCAGAAACGAAAGCGTTTCATCGTGGGTGGGTATTCTCCCGGTGATTTCCAGGTAGATCCGCCGGACAAACTGAGCGTCTGTTGTTCCGGGGTTGGGTGCCCGGTTTGCCTTCTTCAGCCCTGCCGCAATATATTGATCGATTCGATTCGCGACATTTTCCGGTGAGGACAGGAAACCTTCTTTCACCCATTTCTGATCTTCGGGGCTGAGTTTCAAATAGGGAAACGGAACAATTTTGCCATTGGCCAGTTTAAGTTTCACTTTTCCGGCATCCACTCCTGCGTATTCCGCTGAAACCGTCCGCCCCTGCGTGTCAGTCCAGACCCGGACCTCAGCACAAACAAAATTTGTTATGGTTAGCGATAAAACGACTACTGCCAGCTCGATGTGATGTTTAGGCTTCATAAAAGAAAAACATGAAAAGTACTAGCAAAAAGCATACCGGAAATTTGGAAATATATTTTCGTACCCAGTTATTTATGTGTCGATTAGGTAACTACGGGGCGTTTTTTGCCGATTCTTCCCGGTGCCTTCTTGTGATTGCCTGGAGTGGCGCGCATTCTGGTATTCGTGTCCCGCGATGCGGATTTAATGATAAACAACATCTGGCAGGATTGGCAAGTAACAGGGGACAGACAGATAGTTGAAGGGATCATCGTTTCGTTTCGGTTCGCGAACGTTGTGCCCCCGGTTCGCGCACGTTGTCTGTCCTCATTGTCTCGCTGGACGTGTCCCGCTCCCAATTTGCATCCGAAACGAAAGTGACTACCCTTAGTAATTCGCCGAATTTACATGCGGACTTTCTGAGGAGCCTACTGCGAGAAAACCGCACGTTGGGATCTGCGAGGGGGACGTTGGGTAACCGGCGGTCCTGCCTCAATTTGAAGAAATGACCTACGCATCATTCAGAGACACAGTTCAGCAAAACTTGAGCCGGCATCCGTCCAGTTTGATCTGGGCGGAGTTGTGCGGCACAGCCAGGCTTCCATACCAGCGGCCCTGTCCAGAGTGGACGAAACCACTCGAAAATGACATTGGATTAATGCGGACGGAGATACGGGGCAATGCCTTCATCTGGAGAGTTGAACATGTTTGACCATATCGGCATCTTTGTTACCGACTTTGAAAAGAGCGTTTCGTTTTATGAGGCGTGCCTAGGGCCCCTCGGAATCAAGATATACCAGAGGCAACCTGAATTTTCTGCGGTTGTTTTTGCAGGGGATGCCGATTGCTCATTTTTATGGATGGGAGCAGTCCCCGAGGGTGGCGATTATCATGGCACTCCCGTGAGCAGAGAGGAGCATCGGCCCATGCATCTCTCTTTCATTGCATCGTCTGAGGATTCTGTGAATGAGTTTTATCGCCTTGGATTAAAGCATGGAGGCAGGGACAATGGAGCTCCGGAGTATTGCGGCTACGGGTATTACGCCGCCTATCTGCTTGATCCGGATGGGAATAACATCGAAGCCGGAATCAGAAAATAGCAGAACAAGTCGTGGCATATCAACGCGCTACGCGCGAGTGTAGATTCCAAACTATCTCCGAGAAATATGCACCTCTACCTTTCATCGTTTCTTATTGGTGACAAAGGCCACAACCTCGCCCAGCTCGCCCGGGGCAAGACTGCTCTAGTAGTTTCTAACGCCCTTGATTGCTCGCTTTGGAGGTGCTTACAGGCTTCGCAAACGGGATAAAAAACTGTTCTATCTATTATCGGAGATTGACCGGGTTGTAGTGTTTATATTCACCAATGAGGGAGGCCCGGTTACGGCCTCAAGCGGTCGGGCGTACCTCTTTGAGGGCTAAGTGGGTGATGAAAGCGGTCCAGAGTAGGTAGGCTGACCAAATTATAAAAGCGGGATAGAGATACCAGGCGATGGATCCGATGAAGGGGAAAAAGGATAGGATGCCGGTAAAGAAGAGTCCGAAAACGGGCATGATTACCGCTTTGATTACCCGGTTCCAGATTCCGGAGTGAGATTCGGATTGGGTCGTTAGGTTGTAGATCGCACCGGCATTCAGCTCGCTTGATTTTTCGCGGCCTGCGACGATGACTTGATCGCCATCGGCAAGGCTGAGCGCTTTTCCGGAGATGAAACGAATCGGTCGACCGTCGATCCGAAACAGAGTGATGTAACGGGTTCGGGTTGTTGTTTCACCACCACCCGTGATCCGGGTGGTGTGCTGGCAATTGGTAGCGGTTCCTTCCAGTTTCATCATTGGAAATAATTGCTGATGATTGCCGGTGAGTCAGTTATAATTCAGATAGGGTTTGTAACGGGTTCCGGTCTCCGGGAACGGATTCGATTGGTTACATTCAGCACGAGGATCAACATAGATGGGAGGAACGTCAGGGTGATGAGTGCGGTGAAGGCGAGTCCAAATAAAACAATGGCTCCGAGTCCCCGATACAATTCGGCTCCCGCTCCCGGGATGAAAACCAGGGGAGAGAGCCCCATCAGAGTGGTGCAGGTAGTCATTAGAACGGGGCGCAATCGTGAGGCGACGGCGTCTTTTACGGCTTCGAGGGGGGAGCTCCCGTTTTCCTGAAAGTTCTGGATGGTCCGCTCCACAATCAGGATGGGGTTGTTCACTGCGGTTCCGAGTAAAATGAGGAAACCGAGCATCGTGATCATGTCGAAGGGTTGCTGAACGGGGGCGAGACCGATCATCGGCAGCATCGCCCCGAAATAGTTGAGCAACCAGAGTCCGACGATCCCGCCACTGATTCCGAGCGGAACGGTGACGAGGATGAGAAAGGGATAGCCCCAGTGACGGTAAATCACGACGAGCTGGAGGTAGCAGAGCACCACGGCGATCCACATATTCTGTCCCAGAGAAGCCCGGGTCGAATCGAGCTGGTCACTGGCACCGGTTAAGTCGATGCTCACCCCGGGTGGGAGTTTGCCTCCCTGGCGTAGTGGTCGCACGATTTTTTCGCGGACGGTTTGGACAGCGGTTTCGAGGGGGACGGAGCGTGGGGGGATGACGTAGAGTGTGACCGTCCTGCGACCGTCTACCCGCCGGATTTCCGCAGTGTCCACCGTTTCGCGAATATCGGCGAGGGCGCCGAGTGGGAGAACTCCGCCCCTGGGGGAATAGACCGGGAGAGCGGTGATTTGGTCGAGTGCCTGACGGTCTTCCGCTTCGCTGAACAGAAAGATGTCGATTTTGTCGTCGTTAAAATAAAACTCATCGACGAAGGCGCCGTCGCTGAGTGCGGCAACCGCAAATCCGAAATTACCGGCATCAAAACCGAGCTCTTCGAGACGTTCCCATTTTGGTCTGATTTCGAGAAGCGGCTGCCCCAGGGTGAGGGATGAGGGTACCGAGTTGATCTGGGCGTTTTTGATGTATTCCCCGCTAAGTCGGTAGACTTCCAGAGCGGTGTTGTAGATCTCCGGAAGATCCCGACCGCTGATATCGAGTGCTACCGCCCGGGTTCCTCCGTCGTTGCTGGAAATAATGGATCCGCGTGCCGAGAAGGCTCTCATTCCGGGATAAGCGCGGAACCGCTTATTCACAATATCGATGTAAGGATCGATGTGTTTCGGATTTTTTGGCACGGCGATGACCCGTAGTGATTCGGGTTGGACGATGATCGTAATTCGATCCAGTGCCGGAATTTCCGATTTTCCGGAATCAAAATTGGCGGGATCATCTTTGGTGGCGGGCAAAAATTCGTCCTGAATCTGAAGCGCGATCTTTTCCATCTCCCGCAGGCTGTATCCGGGCGGGGCGATCATGGATGAAAAGGCTTTGGCTTCTTCACCTTCCGGTAGGTACTCGGCGGGTGGTGTCAGAAAAAGGAATGCACCCATGGTGGCGGCAAGGGTCAGGCCCATACAGACGGCGCGTCTCCACCCCCGATTGAGGAGCCAGTTCACCGGTTTGGGAAGTTTGGGAGTGACGTCTTTGGCCGGTTTCTCCGTCTTTTTCTTTTTGGAATCCCGGAGGCTCGCAAAGGCGACCGGAACCACTGCGGTCGCCACCAGCATAGAAACGATGATCGAAGCCGAGATCGCGATTCCGATATCCGAAAAAAGTTGCCCCGCTTCTTCTTTCACGAAGAGGATCGGAAGAAACACCAGGACGGTGGTCATTGTTCCGGAGAGAACGGCGGTCCAGACCGCCTTTACCCCGTCCCGCGCGGCAGCGTAACGACTTTTACCCCGTCGTCGTTCCACCTCGATGCTTTCGAGAACCACAATGGTGTTGTCGATCGTCATCCCGATTGCAAACGCGATCCCTGCGAGCGAGATCACATTGATGGTGCGGTCCATCAACAACAGGCCGATAAATCCCGCAACGATACAGACGGGCATGCCTGACATTCCGATAAGGGTAGCTGATCCCGATCGCAGGAAGAGAAAAAGCACCATGGTGGCGAGAACAGCACCGATCAGGATGTTTTTAATCACGTTGTTTACCGAACTCTGGACGTAGCGAACATCGTCATTGGAAAGCGTCATGATAAGGCCTTCCGGTTCGAGAATTTCCCGATTCAATCGTTCCACTTCGGGGAGCACCTTTTCTTTGATCGAGATCACGTTGGAACCCGTTTGGCGGACCAGGCTGACCCGAATATTGGCTTCGCCATCGCTATAGGAAAGGTTCCGCAGTTCCGCGTGGGCGAGCTCGACGGTTGCGACATCTCCGAGGCGGGTGATTGCATCGCCACGGCGCACGAGGATCAGATCCTGCAGTTCCTCCAGAGTGTGAAAACGGCCCACGGTTCGCATGAGATAGCGCCGCTTTCCACTATCGAGGTCCCCGGCTGAAGTGTCGGTATTGCGGGCCCGGACCGCTTCGCGCACATCGCTGAGAGACAGCTTCCGTTCCGCCAGCTTCGCCGGATTTACGAGAATGCGGATTTGCCGCTCTGCACCGCCACTCAACTGGACTTGAGAGACGCCCTCGACCCGTTCGAGAGCGGGACGAACATTGTCATCCACAAAATCGAGGAGCATATTGATATCGAGCCCTTTCGGATTGCCATCGAGGGGAACGAGGCGGAACGACATAAATGGGTTGTAGGAAAAGGAGTCGGACCGCAGAACGGGTTCATCGACGTTCTCAGGATAAGAGGGGACCTGACTGAGGGCATTATTGACTTCGAGAAGTGCTTCGTTGGCATCGGCTCCAAAGGGGAATTCCAGCTCGATTTCGGCTCTCCCGGTGGACGCTTCGGATGTCATCCGTTTCAGGTTGGGCAATCCTCTGAGGTATTCCTCCTGCTCGATCAGAATCTCCTTTTCGACATCCTGAGGGGTGGCACCGGGCCAGCGGGTTTCGATGGAAATAATCCGGGTCTCGAGATCCGGAATCATCTGCACGGGAACCCTCGTAGCCGCGACGATTCCGAGCACCATAAACATGATGACTGTAACCGCGACCAGCGTGCCGTGCTTGAGCAGGTAATCGATCATGTTAGCGGGAGTGTGGACCGTCGGATTCGGTTGATGGCTTAACGGCCACTTTCTGTTTTTCCCGCAAACCTTCGTTGCCTTTGACAACGACGGTTTCCCCGCCTTCGAGACCTTCGATCACTCGAGCGGTTTCTCCCAGTTTTCCGGCGGTCCGAATCAGTTTGGAGACGGCTTGTGGCCCCAGTCCGCTGTCTTCCACCACCCAGACCTTGGCCGTTCCGTCCGGAAACCGCACCACCGCGTCCCGGGGGACTTCGATAGCACTGTCCGCTGTGGGACCGGATTCGATAGTGGCCGTTCCCGACATGCCGGGGCTGGCGAGGCTATTCGGGTCCTGCAAAATAAAGCGGGTCAAAAAAGTTCGTGAAATGGCATCTTTTACAGGGACAACTGCGGCGAGCTCAGCGGAGAAATCGCCCTCGGGGTAGGCATCGAGTTTTACGGTCACCTTCCCGGTTCGTTTGATCTGACCGAGAAACTCCTGAGGAACCTGGATATCAAAGCGGAGTCCTTTCATCTCGATTAATTCGAGAACCGGCGTGCCCGTGGCGACCCATTCTCCGGCTTCCGATAATTTGCGGCTGATCACCCCGTCAAAAGGGGAGATGAGACGGTGGCGGGCGATTCGTTCCTCGATTTGACTTTTCCTCGTCCCGAGTTGTTTCAAGTTGGTTTCGCTGAGTCGAAGTTCGGTTTTTTTGGTGAGGAATTCTGATTTGGAAAAGCCCCCGGCTTCGGTGAGCTTGACGATTTCTTCAAAGAGACGTTTGGCTTCCGCCAGCTCAATTTCGGCCTGTTCGATTTCCGCTTCAATCAGAGCCAGATCGAGATCGGCCAGTTTGGTGTCGAGCTGAACCAGAGTGTCACCTTTATTTACGACACTGCCGGCGTCCACCTTCATCTCCGTGACGAGGCCTTCGAGCCGTGAGGATAGATTGGCTCTTCGGGGCGATGTCACGGTTCCAGTGAGGGCGATTTTTGAAGCACCGCCGCCGGTTCGTTCCGCCGTCACGACAACCACGGGGCGTGCATCATCCTGAGCGGACAGGCAGGTGAGCAAGCCGGTAAAGATAATGAAACAGGAAATTTTCCAGTTGTGTGATCGACCGGACAAAACTGGTGGTCTGAAAATTTTAGTAATCATACTTCGTCAACCTCTGAAGAACGGGTTGGCACTCACACAGGCAACTAACGACCTGCTTTTTTTTTGTAAAGTTAGAACGTATCACGGTATGCCGATAAAAGCGCATTTCTCCGCTATCGCCTGACGCACAAAGAAGGGTGGACACTTAAATACGTTCCTAAACGTGGTCTTGAAATGCCACTAGCCTTCACATCATGAATCATTGGTCAGTCTTTCTAGATCCGCTGGGTGGGGTGTTATTTAAAAAAGTCCGAACAGTTTTCCGGCTCGGGCTCGTCGCGGTGTTGATGGCTGGCCCGGGTTTGGTATTCGGCGAGGTCATCAAATGTGAGGGGGACTATGCCAAACATCTCCAGGGCGTGTGCCGGGATCCTGATGGAAACCTCTTCTGGTCATTCACCGATCAACTCGTAAAAACAGATGCCGCCGGCAAAGCGATCAGGCAGGTGTCGGTGGCGGATCATCACGGCGACCTGTGCTATCTCGACGGTAAGGTTTACGTCGCGGTTAATCTGGGAAAATTCAATGATCCCGGGGGAAACGCCGACTCCCGGGTCTACGTTTACGATGCACTGACCCTCGAGGAAGTGGCGGTTCATCCGGTGCCCGAAGTGTTCCACGGTGCCGGAGGGATGGATTCCCGGGACGGTAAGTTTTATATCGTCGGCGGACTGCCTGCGGGAGTTGAGGAAAATTACGTCTACGAATATGACAGCGATTTTAACTTTGTGAATAAACACATCCTCTCCAGCGGTTGGACTCATCTCGGGATTCAAACCGCTGCGTGGCATGATGGTTCGTGGTGGTTCGGTTGCTATGGAAAACCGGCGGTTCTTCTAAAAGCCAACGCTGATCTGGAGTTCATGGGGCGTTTCGAATGCAATGTGTCTCTGGGGATTGCCGGAATGGCGAAGGGAGCTTTTCTCGTCGCGGAGGGAGCGCGCACCGAGTCAGGAAGGCATCGTGGTGTTCTCCGGACGGCGGTTTCTGATCCCAAAGCGGGGATCAAGAGGGACTAGGCGGAAGACGTTCCGTTACGGGAGTTCCGCAGCTCATCCAGCCGGGAAATCAGGGCACAAAAAAACCGCCATTGATATGGCGGTTAATTTGGCGACCCGTACGGGACTCGAACCCGTGTTGCCGCCGTGAAAGGGCGGAGTCCTAGACCGCTAGACGAACGGGTCGTAAAGCGTGCGCCGAATATGTACCCAATCTGCAGGAACGCAAGGGAAAAAAGAGTCAGTTTTTTTATTAGCCTTTTTAGGGTTCCCCCACAGAATACCGGATGCCCATCCTAATCGACTTTATTTGGCTGATAATTGGTCTCACCGCGCTCTATTTTGGAGCGGAATGGCTCGTAAATAATGCCTCGAAAATTTCCCTGAAATTCGGGATTTCCCCGTTGGTGGTGGGTTTGACCGTGGTCGCCTTTGGTACCAGTGCTCCGGAATTGTTTGTGAGCATGAAATTTAACTCCAACGGACAGCCGGATATGTCGCTGGGAAATGTCGTGGGATCGAATATTTGCAATATCGGAATGGTTTTGGGTGTCAGTGCCTTCATTTGCACCCTGTTTGTTAATCGATCTCTATTGGTCCGGGACATGTCGGTGCTGGTTTTTTCCAGTCTCTTATTTACCGGAATGCTCTGGGACGGCACTTTTACCTGGATCGAAGGGGCGATTCTGTTTTCGATTGTTTTGATTTACACCATTTTCCGGTTTCGGGTTTCGCGAAGGGATCATGCCGCGGAAGCATTGATCGCAAAAGAAGTCGGCGATGGAGCTGCAGCGTTTAAGACTCCGAACTGGCAGCTCGCAATTATGGTGATTCTGGGGCTGGTGGTTCTTTACTTTGGCTCCCTGGCTCTGGAAAAGGGCGGAATTTCGCTGGCATCACGGCTCGGTGTTCCGGGAGCGCTGATTTCACTGACGGTGATTGCGTTCAGTACTTCGGTTCCCGAACTGGCGACATCGATTGTGGCGTCGTTGAAAAAGGAAGGGGATTTGATTGTCGGGAATATTGTCGGGTCGTGTCTGTTCAATTTGCTCTGCGTGATCGGGATCACCGCGATGATTAAAGAGATCAACATTGTTCATGTTCATAAAGAGGATCTTTACGTGATGCTCGCCTTCACGATTCTGCTGGTTCCGATGATGCTGACGAGACATAAGATCTCGCGGCTGGAGGGCTCAATTCTGTTGCTCGGCTATGTTTCGTATTGCGCTTACCTCTGGATGGAACGGATCGACCATCAGGGCGTTCATCCTTTCTAAAAGCCTTCTTGACCCTTTAGGTGACTTCGATTAAAGCGCACGCATTCTATGCGCAAATCGACTAAAATTGACTTCTACTCACTAAGTCCGGACTCGCCCGATATTGAGCCGTTGTTACGAAAACTCCACGGCTTACCTACGAACAGTCCGAAAAGATGTACTCAGCCGACGGATGATTGGGTCCGGTTGGCGAGGGGAACCCTGAAAGAGGGTGGAAAAGGTTATTTTGGTGACATGATGAGGATTTCAATGTCGCCTCCGGGATTCCGGGCCAACCTGGACGGGGACATCAGAGCGATCATTTTTAATTCCGATGAAGGAATCGCTGAGTCGTCTGGATTCTATTATGATTTTGAAACCCGTATCCTGGTCTTTCAGCGAAATTCGAAAGCGGTTTCAATCAATCAATTTGCTCACTTTTTGAAGGACGCCGGTGAGTTTGATCTCGATGTCGAGATCACCCCCATTTTGCGTCCCACGGATTTGGGGAAGGTGAAAAGCCTGAATTTGATCCGGAAAATCCATATTTCGGCCAACATCATCGACGTCATGCCGACTCTGGATGATATCGATGCCAACACCAAAAGTGTGATTCAGAATTCGGTGATCGCCGAATCCCCATCCATCGAGATGATCCTGAAGTCAGGCCGAGAGAAAGAGGCGACACTTAATCAAACGGTTGCGCTCGAAACACTCGAATCCTGGTTGAAGATCCATAACAATTTCAGCGACGATGAGAACGAGATCGTGAAGAAGATTCTGATTATCGGACAGGACGAATCGGGAGAGCGCGTCGAATTTGATATGCTCAAAGACCGGACTTTCACCCGGATGGATTACGAGTGGGTTCCGGATCACGATGCGCTCTGGGAGAATCGCCTCCAAAAGCTCCAGCAGGCCTGGGATCTCAATCACGGGAACCTTGAGCGAATCCTGGCTGCCGAGGCAGAGGCGGAATAAGGCCCGGGCTGGCTCCGGTTACAGTTTGCTGAGTTCCTCCAATTCCAGCTTGAATCCACTGCTGAGAATGGGGAACCGGCACCACGTTTTCGGGTCGAGGTTCTCATCATCCAGGTGGAAACTCGGAGCATAGCGCTCGCGTTTCCACTGGTTCCGGGACCACAATTTGAAAAAGCGGATCACCCACGCTTTGAGCTGTTCTTCGCTGTAAGTCGCAGCCCAGTCTTCACAAACCAATTGGTAGACCTCGACGGGCAACTTTTTGTCGCGAATGGCGAGTTTTTCGATGGCGTCCAGCAGGGGGTAGGGCATCAAATCCCCCTCGTCGGTCTGATTTTGATCTTTGGGACGTAGCTCGGCCGTCGGTGCCTGAGCGTTGATCGCGGTCAGTTCGGGAATCGGCGCGATCCCTTCCGCACCGGTGGTTTCGAGCCATCTGAGCCATTCCCGAAGGAAGGCTTTATCGATCCCGCAGATCGGGCTGAGCCCGCCACTGGTGTCTCCGTCCATTGTGGCGTATCCCACCGCGGCTTCCGACCGGTTGCTGGTCGCCAGGAGGAGGGCGTTTTCAAGGTTGGCGATCATCCAGATCCCCGGGGCGCGGACCCTTGCCTGGATATTTTGCAGGGTGATATCGTCCTGTTCCCAGGTCAATTTCCGTCCGATTCCTTTCTCGACGGTGCTGCGGTACCCTTCGACCAGTTCGTCGATGTCCCATTCCTGGTAGCGGGCACCCACGGCGCTGGCGATACTTTCCGCTGCGTTTCTCGTGACTTCGCCGCTGTTTCGGGTCGCCTGATAAACGCAAGTGAGGAGGGCTTCGACGAAACCGCGTTTCTCGAAATCGATATAGTGAAGCTTCTGCTTAAAACCCTTTTTCCCCAGTTCGGTAACCGCGAGGTCGACCATTAGTTTCACCAGACAGGCCACGGCTCCGGAATCGGCCCCGCCGCTTAGCGAAAGCACAAAGCCGGAGGACCAGGATTTTCTCATGTAATCGAAAAGACCCAGTGCTTCGGCGCGGGCAAATTCCTCTTCTTTGGTCAGGATCCGGTCCCGCTGGGTTGCCTCGCAGGGTGTGAAAGGCTTGCGATCAAGGATTCCGGGCTCTCTTTTGACGACATTTTGTTGGTCTTCTCCGAGAATCGGTTCGTGACTGGCCTGCCGGGCTTGATGCATCCTGCTGACGTTGATATCGATCGGAGCGGCGGTAATCGCAAAATCCTGAAACGAGAAGCGTTTTCCGGTTGCGACGAGGTTTCCTCCACTGGCGATAGCGGTTCCGCCGTCGAAAATAATGCGGCCGGATTCGTTTCCGAGGAGGTTGGAATAGACGTAGGCACAGGCAAAGGCCCGGGAACCCTCGAGGACAAACCGCTCCCGGACGAGTTGTTTTCCGAAAGCAAAGTGGCTCGCGCTGGGGTTTAAAATTAAATCGATGCCACGGCGGGCGAGTCGGACTCCGGGTCGCTCTGCTACCCAGGCGTCTTCGCAGATTTCAAATCCGATCCGAATATTGTCGATGTCGAAAATCAGGTCACCGATCGGGATTTCGATGCCGTTGTGAGAGATGGTGTCGACAACACCCTCGGGCCATGGTTTGAACCAGCGGGTTTCGTAGTGAATCCCGTCTCCCGCGAGGTTTTGTTTCCCGATACAACCTGTGATTTCACCATCGACGAGAAGGGCGACACCATTGAAAACCGAACTTTGAAACCAAATCGGCAATCCGACCGCCACGACCAAATTCTTCGTGTGCGGCGCGATTTCCTTTAGAGTCGACCAGGCGCGTTCGCCGACTTCCGGGGAAAGAAACATATCTTCGCAGCCGTAACCGGTCAGACAGAGTTCCGGCAGGCAAATCACAGTGGCTCCGTCCTGAGCCGACTTTTCGATCGCCGAGATGATCCGGTTGCGGTTGCCGGTCCAGTCGAGAGGGGTCTGATTCACTGAGACCGCCGCTACATTGATTCGCTTACTCATCTTCTTGTCTCCGTTAATAAACCGCCCGGCCGCCGGTGAGATCGAAGATGAAGCCGGTATTGTAGCTCGCTTCCGGTGACACGATCCAACAGCTTAGCGAAGTGATTTCTTCAAGGGTGCCACAGCGTTTCATCGGGATTCGACTGGTCATATATTCGACTTGCGCCGGATCGATGCCCTCGACCATGGGGGTTTGAATCACTGCGGGGGCGATGGCATTGATCGTGATGCCGGTGGTGGCGTATTCTTTGCCGGCTGCTTTTACGAGTCCAATCACGGCGGACTTACTTGCGGAGTAGGGGGACATCCCGGCGTTGCCCTCTTTTCCGGCGATGGATGAAAAATTAAGAATGCGACCATACCCGTTTTTTTTCATCGCTTTGACGGCGTATTTCGTCATGAGAAAGGTGCCGCGGACGTTCACTTCGAAAACTTTGTCGAAATCCGACATGCTGACGGATTCGATATCCGTTGAGGTCGGTCCGACGATGCCGGCGCAGTTGATCATGATGTCCAGATTGCCGCCGTTTCGGGCTACGACGCTGGCGATGGAGCTTTTGACCTGCCGCTTTGAGGAGATGTCGACGATCTCATAATCGACGTTGATGCCTTCCTCTGCGAGTTCCCCGGCGGTGGTCTCCGCCTTTTGCAGATTCACATCAAAAAGCGTCACTCTGGCCCCTTCGGTGGCGAGCCGTTTTACGATGCTTTTGCCAATTCCATCGGCGCCCCCTGTGACGACGGCGATTTGTCCCTCAAAGCGTTTTTCCATAGATCGCTAACCATAACGCTTTTTTCCGATTTAACTCGCTCTTTCCAAAACATTGGCGGGCGGACCGGGCAGGGAAATATTGAAGCTGGTGCTCGCTCCCGGCTGGCTGGTCACAGAGATGGTTCCGTGGTGGGCTTCGACGGCTCGTTTCACGATCGATAAACCGAGTCCGGTGCCTTTGATGGTCTGGGCGTGGCTCTTATCGACGCGGTAGAACCGTTTGAAGATATCGGGGAGGTCAGCCGAGGGAATTCCCACACCGTTGTCGATGATGCGGATTTCGAATCTGCCGCTCACTTTTTCGACCTTGATGGTGATTTTCAGGCCCGGCGCCGGGTTTTGCTTGAGAGCATTTTCCACGAGGTTGAAAAAGATCTGGTCCCAGTAAAAGCGATCTCCGAAGAATTCACGTTGTTCCGGTTCCGGTGGGAGATTGAACTTGATGACCGCCTTTTGGGCTTCAATCATCGGTTTGAGTTGTTCAATCATGTCGTAAACACAATCTCCGATGTCAAAAACTGCCTTGTTCTGCATCTGGTCGCCGTCGGGGCTTTCAATCCGCGAGATCATCAACATATCGTCGACGATCCGGGTGAGGCGATCGGTGTGTTTTAACATCACTTTCACCCCGTTGGCGTGGCGGGGATCGCGGCTCATCATTTCGAGGTAACCTTTGATGATGGAAAGTGGGGTTCTCAGTTCGTGAGAGGCGTTGGCCACAAAGTCCTGCCGGATCTGTTCGGCGTGTAATTCGGATGAGATATCGCGAATCATCAGCCAGGCGCCCTCGCCAATCTGGTAGGACGGGTCGACTTTACCTGCTTCGATCAGAAAGGTGCGTTTATCGTTGTTCAGTTTGACCTGATCCTGGATCGGACCATCGGTCTGCATGGCCAGTTCGACCGTCTCGGTGAACTGGTGATCGAGGCAGACTTCAATGAGCGGGCGTCCGAGGATGTCCCCGGTATCGAAAAGCTCGGTTGCCGCTTTGTTGGCAAAGCGAATTTCCTGATTCTGATTAACGATGAAAAGCGAATCTTTGACCCCGTCGAGCAGCACTTTCTGGATCTGTCTGGATCCATTGGCTGAGTCCCGCTGCAAATCAGCTTCGGTTACGTGGTTGAGCGTCGCACGGGTTAAATTTCCCAGTGCGCCGGTTAATCGAAGGTTTTTGGTGGAGGGGGCGGGGCTTTGTTTGATTGCCGCGGTCAGATTCGCTATTCCCTTGAACAGAAATCTGAGCCGCAGAAACAGCGCCAGGCAGATCACGGCAAGAATAACCGTCAGGGAATTCCCGAAATCAATCGCTCCCAGCACTGGAAAGTTCTGCAAATTCATTGAATTGATAACCTACTGATCGCACGGTCTCGATACAAGACCCGTATTCACCCAACTTAGCTCTGAGACGCTTGATGTGGGTATCCAGAGTGCGGGTCTGTGAAAGATTGCTGTAACCCCAAACCTGATTGAGGAGGTCGCCCCGTTCCCGCGGTTGGCCGGGATTTTCAATCAGAGAGAGTAAAAGCTTAAACTCGGTTGAGGTGAGATCCACTTCCTCTCCTGAGATATCGAGGCGCAGATTGTTCTTATCGAGGTGAAATGGTCCCACTTTAAAATCAGAACTGCCTTCGCCCGAGAGAGTGCGGCGGAGAATGCTGCGAATCCTGAGCACAAATTCCTCCTGACTGAAGGGCTTCGTCATATAATCATCGGCCCCGACTTCGAGTCCTTTGATGGTGGTTTCCTTTGAACTCAGAGCGGTCAGCATCAAGATCGGCGTCCGCTTGGTTGATTTGTGAGCACGGAGATCTTTACAGACTGAGATACCATCCTTCCCCGGCATCATGAGATCGAGGACGATCAAATCCGGCTTTGCCTTCTTAGCGACTTCGAGGCATTCGAGTCCATCTGATGCTGAGATCGACTGAAATCCCTCTAGCGTAAGCATTTCTGCGATCATGGTTCGCATATCTTCTTCGTCGTCGACGATTAGGATGGTTGGCATATAAGAAAGGGCTGAGTTGTTTAAGAACGTTTCGCCGTGAGGTTAACCGAATAGCTTCTGATCAAAAATTGAATATTTTAACGAAAATGTAACAATTCAAAGAAGCCCGGCAGCGAAATCCGACACCCGAATGCCGAAAACGTTCATTTAACAGCGAATTCAAAAACTCTTGTTCCTGCTCTTGATCTTGTTCTTGATCCGCGTTTTCAGAGCAAGAGCAAGAGCAAGAGCAAGAGCAAGAGCAAGAGCAAGAGCAAGAGCA
>JARGPI010000020.1 GCA_029213005.1 Verrucomicrobiales bacterium | reverse complement strand
AAATAAACCGAAAGACGCTCCGACTTCTTTAATCAAAGATTTTCGTCCAACGTCTAAGGTGTGGTAGCGGTGGGGGAATTCAAGTGGAAAACAAGAAAACGGTTTAGGTGTCCTGACGACATGAAAACTCGCAAGTAACACCGCTTACCACCACCGATTTGTTCTCCGTTAGTTCGGTGTTTCGACCTTTGAAATCGCGTCGCAAAGGTGTCCCGAGCCAAGCGCTCTGAGGCGCTCTATCGTGTATGGATCCGATCCGCAATATCGTATCGCTTCGACACACGATCCCCAAACGGCCTCTATCATCAAATCCAACTCCTGATCAGTTTGGGGCTGTCTAATCACACGGCAGTGATTCGGGCAATCACCTTTGCTGCAATTCGAATTCCATGATATATTTTCGGGTGCTATCTTCGTGGGCAAAGAGCAAATAATGCATTGGTCTTTGACGACATAAAACGGTCCGGGGACGCTATCATCCTCTCGAGCGTGCAGAGGTGTTACCAACGGTTCATGACGAGTTGGATTCATTTTCAGGAGAACGTCTGAACGCTGCTAGGTCGGTCCCTACGCCAAAACGCTCTCCAAAATAATAAGGGGAAATGAAACCCTGTCACGTCCAAACTCCAAAAATATAGACCTTAGCAGCCGTGATTTGTTCTGTGGTCTGGTCACTGTATCGCTTCAGCAGCGAGCCGAATTAGCGTGTCCTCCAGATCACTGTCCCAAATTCTCTCGATATATTCCGTGTCAATCTTCCGAATGTTCTCGAACAATTCGTTGATTGACGTGTCATCCGCCGTGCAGGAAATCCCATCTCCTGTGATACATATCCCTCTGGAAGAAAACTCAGCCAGAACTCTGCTCCCTGCCTCGGCTACAAGATTCGGCCCGAAACGTTCAAAAACAGCAATACCTCGTGGAAGACTTGTAACCCATGTTCCGTTACAAACATCGAAGAACCCGTTGCCTAGTCCTAACCAAAGGTCGTAACAATGCTTGAAGTCCAGTTGCTGCTCAGTAAGCGATTCGTCCGGAAATCCCAGAATCACTGTCCCTTGGTCATAGAGAGATTCTCTATCTACAACGGATGCGAAAATGATATTTGGAGATTCCACGGTCATTTTTCCACACAGAACGATATAGCGCACCGATCCGGCGGGCGCAAGAAGTCGATCGAAGGTGTGAGGTGTAGCTGCGGAAAACCGTTCCAAACTCCCGATTACGCCGGATTGGGTGCTGCGACCTTGTTCTGCATTGCGGGTTTTAAGACGAGCCCACTGTTCCGTCGGCTTTCATCCAGTAATTGTCGTTGAACTGAAATTCGAAATCGCCCTGATCTACCCATCGGTCGATGAAGTCTTTATCCATGTCGGAGATCTTCGGATCGTCCATTCTGGATTCATAGCTTCTCGGTATTCGTCTGAGAAAAGCGGTCTCCGATGCTTCAAACTCCTGAATCCTTACAGGCGCCTTGGCCGCTAGGAGGCGTTTACTCCTCTCTTCAAAGGCTATCCTATGAGCCGGTGAATGATCCATCCAGTCGCAGTGGAAATCCAGCCTTAAAAACTTCCCCTCGGAATCAAAGTAGAGATCTTGATACGTGCTCAGGATCACCTGCTCCCCCGACTCCGTGGTACCTGCTCGCCAGCCGTAGTGCTCATCGGTTGCAATGGGATACGTGATCATTCCTTCTTGGCAGAACGATATAGCATAGCCATCCGATCCTGTCGAGTGTCGGCTTTGCCGAATCCGGCAGGATCAGGATTGGCTACTGCGACGTGTTCTGTATTTGAGTTTTGCAACGTAGGCGAAAAGCGAAGTCACTAAATGTAGGGGCGACTTCTCTCCAGTAACATCCCTGCTCAGGTCCATCAATCCATTCATTGGCAATTACACGAGAGTCAACATTAGATGTGCGAAAATCAAGCCCGATTGCAATATCGTCGCCTGGAATTTTGTTTATCGCGATCAAAATACTCAACTCAACATCACGCCAAGGAAGGCTACGTTCCACTGAAGAAGACCCACGGTATTCTCGAAAAATCTCATCTTCAATTTGATCCTCCCCCAATAGGTAGTCGCGGTGGTTGGGATCGATTGATGTTCGAAATTCAATCGGATCTCGAATGAATGGGATAAGTTCTGATAGAATAGTATCTCCTGGATGTTTCCAAGATCCAGTGTTTAGCATCCGAACCAATTCTTTAGGGAGAGTAAGCGTAGGTTTCACAGGGAATTTCTTTACAGAACGTCCGAGTCATCGTAGCCTGATCAGAGGGCGATGTCTCGATAAAAGGGTAAGGGTTAGAACCGGGTTAGTCGATCAACTCGGAACGTGATCAGGCTTACGATCGACGTCTTGTTCGGTGTTGTTCCAGCTAGATCGAGGTTTGAATCCACGATTTACGTGACGCGCTGAAATATCGTCTGTCTACAATCCTCTGCTTGCCATCGACAGACTCAATCTCATAACGAAATCTTTGGATGCCACCTGAACTAAGCTCCGTCTGGGTCTCGACTACGAAAACACTGTTCTCGTGGGCAACAGATTCGATCGTCTGTTCGTCGTAGCGAGGGGTAGTGGAAAACGACGATTTCTTCGTGTCAATCCGTTCAGGATCACAGTAATTCGTCGCAATCTTTTCGAGCTCTGTAGATACATTCCGTCTGCTCTCGTTGAGTAGTAGCTCCCCTCGCTCTACTCTTGCCAATTCGGACTCTGCAAAGCGTTCCCAAGCAGCCATCTCACGAATGAAGCGAGTCAAAAATTCCTCGATCTCCGTGTCTTCCATTGGATGCAGTCGAATTTCCCCACCGAACAGTATTAATTAACAGACTGAATATCAATATATTTCCACCGTCAAGCAGATAACGAATGGAATCCGGCTTCTTAAAGCTCTTTTCTCGAGTAGATTACAACGCAGTAAACCCTGCTTAACTATCATAACGAACACTGACAGTTAAGATAATTTGATTGCCAGATATTGATTTAATCAGAAAACTTAATCACTTTTTTGCTGTCTTTTCCATTTCCTGCTTGCGCAAACTGTTCATTTGTTCGTATAGGTGGCGTTATGAACAGTCCGGCACTCGTGAGCAACTGGATGGAGGATCTCAATCATTCGAGAGATATTTCGCAGCGTGAAAAAGAGGGATTTACCTTTGTCCTGACATGGTTTGAAAAATGGCGAAACGCTCAGCAACTTCCCCCCGGGCGGGAGGCGGCATGCGGCTTCTGGAAATCACAGGTTCGCTCCAGCCTGCGTGAGCAGTGGCAGCTCGATCAATGGGCGGAGGCTTTTCGCTGGTATCTCGGCTGGCTCGACTGGTGTCAAAAATCAGGCAAAGACGCGAGATCTCTCGAAGAACGGGTTCGATCCGCTGTGAACAATGCCGGGGGCAGACGGGGGCTCAGCCTGAACACCCGGAAAGTCTACTCAAGTTGGGCGGGGCGATTTGCCAGATGGGCGGGCGACGAAAGAGCGGTTCTTGATGAAAGACAGGCCAGGGAATTTCTTTCCCATTTGGTTACGCAACGCAAAGTGGCGTTCTCCACACAGAAGCAGGCTCTCAATGCGTTGGCGTTCTTTTACAAGGAGGTGTGCGGCAGGCCGGAGGTCGATCTGGAAATCACATTGCGGCGTACTCCGAAGCGGATTCCGGTAGTGTTGAATTTACACGAGATCGCCGCGATACTCAATAACCTGCCCCCGACCTGTAGACTGGCAGCGGAACTGCAGTATGGCAGCGGAGTGCGGCTTGCCGAGCTGCTGAATCTGCGGATTAAAGACATCGATACCGAGCGACGCCAGGTAACCGTCCGCGCGGGGAAAGGTGACCGCGACCGTGTCACGGTATTGCCGAAATCCATGGTCCCCCGGCTGGAAGAATGGAAACAGCGGATTCATGAGCTGCACAGAGACGATCGGAACCGGAAGGTACCCGGCGTGTTTTTACCGGGTGCGTTTGCGAGGAAAAACCCGGCGGCCGCGGAAAAGTGGAGCTGGTTCTGGCTGTTTCCCGGCGAAAATCTTTCCACCGATCCCGACACGGGAATTGTCCGGCGGCATCATCTGCACCCAGAGAACTACTCACGCGCCCTGCGGCAGGCGGTGGCGGAGGCCGGTATCGAAAAACGCGTCACCAGTCACGTCCTCCGTCATTCGTTTGCGACCCATGCGCTGGAAAACGGAGTGGATATCCGCACCGTGCAGGAGCTTTTGGGTCATGCAGATATCAGCACGACGATGATCTACACACACGTCGCACAGAACATCAGTCACTGCGGAGTGGCCAGCCCTCTCGACAGTATCCAGAATTCCGATAGCCGGGCCCGGGGTGTGCAGGAGGATTCCCTACTGGCCGCGTGAGGAGGCAGCGGGCAACTTGAGATCGTCAATTTGTTCCCGTAAATTCTTCCCGCCTTAAACGCATGCGCTGCCGGAGAAAGCGGCGGTATCGTCTGAAAATGATTGGGGCATCCCGCATGGCGGCACGGTATTGAATGGCACCTCCAGCGCGAGAACTCTTCGGAACCAGGACCGGGGGCTTCGCCCGCCCGGCAGGTTTGAATCGCGCCTACAGCGCTTTTTCTGAGGGAGGCGGAATTCCCGGGGCGCTGCCGACGCTGCCCCCGGGCTAGTTTGAATCGCGCCGTTGGCGCTGCGAAAGGTTTGACCGGGTACAGTTTGCAAAAAAACTAGTTATGCCTGGCGTTCTTCGACCTGAAGTGAGGAGGACGCTTTTTAACCCATTTGACAAACTTTTCGATATCCTCGTTGGCGAGAAGATCTTCGATGGTGCTGTAATGCCGGGCTAGCTCAGCTTCTGTAAAGAGGCTGTGAATCTTGCTGTGACAAATCACATGCAAAACGGCGATCGGCCCATGTTTTCCGCCTTTCAGCTTGGGAATCAGATGGTGCTTACTCTCGAATTCCGGCGGAATAGGTCGCTCGCATAACGGACATATTTTCCATTCCTGCTCGCTCATCTAAAAACCTATCTTATAAAAACCACCAAAAAGAACAATAACAAAGCTGAATATTAATTACCATTCCGAAAGTCACGTAACTTTCTCTTGTCAATTGGACCTTCGCTGCTCAACATTAGTTAGAATCTAAGGGTTCTTAATAACTACTACCTAATATGAACTTATCAGCACCAACTAAATTATTTTTCCTGATCTCTCTGGTCTTTTTCGTCCTCGGGGTTCTGGATCAGTTCGGCGTATTCAGCGCACCCTTTGTTGCGGCCTGGGATTACCTCATCGCATGGGTTGTGTTGGCACTCGGCTGCCTCTTGAAAGGAATCTAGTCCCTTTCGTTGGATTATCGCAAAAGACCCGCGCGCTCCGGCGTTCGGGTTTTTTTGTCGGTCTGAGGCGCGACTTTACAGCAGCGGCTCGGTTTCGATCTTCGCATCCGGCATGAGATCTTTGATCTCGGTATCGATCACATCGCCGTCGAAGTAGACAATGATTTCTTCAAAACGTCCTTCGGCCCATTCCTTTTCGCCAATGAGCCAGGTCTGAAGAAATTTCGCGATCGATTTCTTCGCCTCCGCCTCGAACAACTTGATGTTTTCCGGGTCGGTCGCTTTCAGTTTCAGTTCAGGAGTGATCGATTTTTCCAACTCCTTCATGTTCGCTCCCGAGATATATTTCGACCAGCCTTCGGGGTTAATCCGCTCCATTTTCTCGGTATCAAACGCAATCGGCAGGCTGGGCTGAAGCGGCGGGGCGACGACATGGAGCCGGTTCCCGTCCTCAATTAAATTCCAGGTTCCTTTCAGATCGATGTGATAACGGAACGTGGCCGGAACCACAATCTTCGACGATGCGGTGATCCCGGGGACTGTCTTACCGAACATCTCGATGCTGGATTCCCGGCTTAGTTCCACCGTCTGCTCCCCGGTAGCGACTTCGAGAATATTCCCCTCGTTACTCGTTACCTGAAGGTCCCGCCACTCGTTAAAACCACTGATCACCTTGGTTGGCTTAAATCCGCGGAACACCCGGACCACGGTCTCTTTTGTCATATTCATCCCTTTGTTGGTCACAAAGAGAAAACACCCTGCCACGGCAATAATTCCGATCACCATCAGCCAAAAAAAATACTTTAGGGCTCCGCCACTGGATTTTTTTTCTTCCTGTTCGCTCATTTTCTAAACTGTTGAGATGATTTATTTACTGAAAAAGCCACGCTGCTTTTCGGAAATCGGCATTCCAAGTTTTTCCATTAAGGCGAGAGCGTCTTCCCAGACCTTACGTTTTTCCTGTCTGGCCTGCTCTTTATCGGGCTCACTTTCTACACGTAAGAGATGGCGGGGATGATAGGTAACCGATACCGGAATTCCATCCAGTTCGTAAAATCGTCCCCTCAAACTGGTCACCGACCCACTCATATCGAGTAATCCTTCAGCAGCTGTCCCGCCAAGTACCACAATAACTTTCGGCCGAATCACCTCGATCTCGGACCGCACAAATTTGACCGAAGCCGCCAACTCATCGGGCGTCGGTTTGCGCTCGGATTTTTCCTGAAAACGGCCGTCGCCGATCTTGGGCCGATATTTCAGGATATTGGAAATGTAGACATCCTCACGCTGCAGTCCCATGGCCTTCAAAATCTGATCCAGCTTCTGTCCCGCCGGACCGACAAAGGGCTTTTTCTGCTCCTCCTCTTCAAATCCCGGTGCTTCTCCGATATACATGATGTCCGCCTCCGGATTTCCCGCTGCAAAAACAAGCTGGTCCCGCAGTGTCCCCATTCCCCGGCAGACATCACACCGCTTTGCGATTCGGAACAGATTGTTCAACTTCTCCCGGACCGATTTACCCGCTGGATGAATCACTTCAACCCGACCGCGCAGTTCCGTTTTTTCCGCAAGATCGCCATAAGGATTTTCTATCACCTGAGGGGCCGCTTGCGGGATCGGTGCCGGTTCCGATGCGGGCTTGGAAACCGGAGCCGGGGCCGGAGTCGACGCGGGCTGAGCCGGTGGTGATTTAACCTCAGTGATCGTGGCCCGGGGGGCCGCCGCTTGCACCGGTGTCGAAGCGGGACGCCCCGCCCGCATAAAAGTGATCGGAAGACTCTGCAACCGGTTCATGCCTTCTTCAGAAATAGCGACGGTATCAAACCCAGCTGACTTCCGCTGAATCATCACTTTTTCGAGAAGTGAAAGCGCTCCTTTCAAATCGACTGATGGTGGCATGAATCTAAGTGTATCTACAAAAAGTTAAGACAATTGTAAGGCGGATTTTATCAAAATTGTAGTTTTGTTTGATTCCAACGTGATGCAGAATAAACCGAACCGTTCACGTTATAACCTGAATCAATTAGATATCTGTCATGTTTAAAAGAATTAGCAATCTGGTAAAGGGGTTCTTTGGCCTTTTTGTCTCCGGACTGGAAAAGCAAAATCCTGAGGCTCTGCTCGAAGTCGAGAAAGAAAACCTCCGTAAACAAATCTCGGAGTATAATAAAGGACTCGCCGCTCACGCCGGACTTTGCGAACGACTCATGTCTCAGGTTCAGCGGGAGTCAAAAGAGATCAAAGAACTCACCGCCAAAACATCAGCCCATCTCAAGGCCGGGAACCGGAAACTGGCCGGGGAATACGCCTTTAGACTTCAGAAAGTGAAAGAGGAGCACGAAACCAATGTTTCCCAGCTCGAAGATGCGGAAAAAACCTATGCTGAGCTGAAAAAAGCGCGGGATGTCGCCGTCAAGAACGCCCGGGATAAGATCGATTCTCTGAAAAGAGATATCAGCGAAACCAAAATCGCCAAAGCTACCGCGGACTTGAACGAAATGGCCGCCGGGATGATCGGCGAAATCGGTGGCGCCGGCGACACCCTGAACCGTCTCGAAGAGATGGTTGCTGAAGAAAAACAGAAAGCCAAAGGTCGCTCCCGGGTCGCGAAAGACAGTCTCGATACCACTGAACTGAACGAGATGGAAGCCGAGCAGAACGCGATGGAGGAAATGGCCCTCGCCGATTTTGCCGCCGAGTCCGGAATCGTGATCGAAAGTGACAGTCCCGAAGCCGCCAGCGAGGACACGCTCAGCGAAAACGAAAAGACGATGTGAAAATTTCACCTCGTTTGAGGTCCGCCGGGAATGACCCCGAACATTGAAAAGCGATCCCGCAGACCTTAGGGTGCGGATCGCCATGACGATCGAAGACGCAAAAAAGCTTCAGAGCGACTTCTTTTCCCGGAATCCCACGATCCGGGGGCTCATCGAAATGATGAGTCACGTCCCGGGACTCTGCGTCTACGTCAAAGACCTCGACAGTCGATACGTGTTCAATAACGAAGCCCACCGCATCAACTACGACCGCATCGCCTGGAACGAGCTGATCGGCAAGCGGGCCAGCGATTTTTTCCCTCCCCTCCTCGGCGCCGCCTACGAGACCAACGACCGCAAAGTCTTCTCCAGCCTCGAGCCGATTCGCAACGAAATGTGGCTCGTCCCGACGATCCGCGGCACGCCTCACTGGTATGTCTCCAATAAGACGCCGCTCTTTTCCCTGAGTAACGAGTTAATCGGCCTGCTCGGCATTCTATCACCCATCGCCACCCCTGAAGATCAATGGATCCACTTCGGTGACCTGAAAAACGTCATCGAATACGTCGACAACCACTTTGTCGATGAAATCACCGCGGAAAAGCTCGCCGAAATCGCCGGATTATCGATCCCCCAGTTTAACCGCCGCTTCCGCCAGATCCTCCGGATTTCCCCGATGGAATACGTCTTTTCCCTCCGCATTCAGCGGGCGCAGCAACTCCTCTCCACCACAAAACGCTCGATCGGCGACATCGCCGCTTCGACCGGTTTCTACGATCAAAGCCACTTCACCAAACGATTCAAGCAAATCACCGGCATCACCCCTCTGGCCTACCGGAAAGATTACTTTTGCTAACGCAAGTTAGCAGGATCTGCCGCCTTCGGCAGTGTAGTTAGGGGCGGCGGGAAGCGGCTCGAGCTGCTCCTCGATAATTCCCTTTGCCTTTGGCCATGCGATAAGCGCTTCGACGATCATCCAGATTTCGAGAGCAATCGTTGCCAGTCCGAAAATCATCAGCATCCACTGCCCTTTGGCGATGTAGCTGGATTCACCGACGAAAATGTTCATCGTCATCGCGATCCCCGGCAACAGCAGCATAAATATCATCGGGAAAACGATGAACCAAACCGGAAGCTTACGGCGCCACATCCAGAATGAAATCACGAGGAAAGCGAGACCGCCGAGAAGTTGATTGGTCGCCCCGAAAAGCGGCCACAGCAAGAGCCCGCCTTTTCCGGCAGTCCCCCAACTCCATTCCGACCAGGGCCCTACCGGCATCCCCGCAATAATCCCCGCCAGCAGAACTGCGAAAATCGTGGCCTGATGTTTCCCTGTGAGCGCTTTCAAATTGATACTTGCCGCGAGTTCCTGCGTCACATATCGCTGCAGACGACAGGCGGTATCCAGGGTCGTCGCCGCAAAGCTGGCCACAAAAACGCCCATCAACGCCACCGCAAACGCCGGGGAGACACCCATTGCTTTCAGAAAATTGGCGCTACCTTCAACAAAGGCCCCCACTTTTGCCGCCAGACCGCTGGCTGAGTTCCAGGTGGCGTAGCGGGCCTGGTAGGCTGCTTCTCCGGTCAAAATTCCGGCATCACTCGCGACACCGAGCCCAATCCCGGCCACACAAGCCAGAATGACGAGAGTCGCGAGGAATCCTTCCGTAAGCATGGAGCCGTAGCCGACAAACTGGGCATCCGTCTCGCACTCAATTTGCTTCGACGAGGTTCCGCTCGACACCAGGCAATGGAAACCGGAAATCGCTCCACAGGCGATGGTTACAAACAGGAATGGGAAAATCCAGGGCGCACCCTCCGGATTCAATCGAACCGGATCAGCCACAATCTCAAGAGCGGGCCGGGCCGCGCCTTCCGATATCGGTGCCCCGCCGATAAATCCCGCCACCACCAGGCCAATCACGACCAAACCCAGCACACTGAGCAGCTGAAGACTGTTAATATAATCGCGCGGTTGAAGCAGCGTCCAGACCGGTAAAACCGATGCGATGTAACTATAGACCAGCAAGAACACCACCCAGGTCATAATCGACCACTCAGCCAGACTCGCATTGATCGCTCCGAGAACTCCGACGTCCCCGAAATAAACCGACAGGTACATCACGATCAACACCAGAAGAGATGGGATCAGGAGATTGACTCCTTTGCGATGAAGCATCACACCGATCACAGCCGCCAGTGGAATCTGAACGAGGCAGGGAATAATCGCCGACGGGTACTGTTTAAATACCGCTGCAATAACCAGACCGAAAATCGCCAAAACAATGGTCAGCGCCAGAAACAGAATTGACAGGAAGAGAACCCGCGTCCGTGGAGCCAGCATCCGCCCCGCGATATCGCCAACGGTCTGGCCCCGGTTCCG
The DNA here is from genome assembly GCA_029213005.1 of Verrucomicrobiales bacterium. Taxonomy (GTDB): domain Bacteria; phylum Verrucomicrobiota; class Verrucomicrobiia; order Verrucomicrobiales; family DEV007; genus Arctic95D-9. Next base: position 120,080 of record JARGPI010000020.1, on the reverse strand, counting down.
CATACTGACAACCAGCGCGCCAAAATCGTGAACCGCTCCGATGAAAATCGATCCGAGCAAAACCCAGAGCAGCGCAGGAACCCAGCCCCAGATCACTGCCAGCGCCGGCCCCACGATAGGACCTGTACCCGCGATCGAAGTGAAATGGTGGCCAAAAATGATCGATTTCTTAGTCGGCACATAATCCCGGTTATCATTTAAAGCCACGCTCGGGACCGCGGCATTGGGATCCAACTTGAAGATTTTACGAGCCAACCATCGCCCGTACGTATTGTAGGCGATAATATATAAAACGAGGGAGCCCAGTGCGATTGCTAGCGTTTCCATTGAAAAGTAATAAAGATTCTTGCGATTCTGCCCTTATCCGGTCTTGTTCGCAACGTTAGTTTCACCATGAATACTGATCTAATTTATCAGTTGATCACTCTCGGAATTGTGGGGTTGGTCTTCCTCATCTTCGTCAAAGACTGGCTTTCGCCGGATCTGACGGCAATGGGCGCTTTTGTTTTCCTCGTTATCATCGGTGTCATTGACACTAAGGAAGCTCTGGGCATTTTCGGCAGTTCCGCGCCCGTCACCGTAGCCGCCATGTTTATCATGAGCGCCGTGCTGGAGCGCACCGGCCTGATTGAGCTTCTCGCGGGGCGTTTTGAAACTCTCGCAGGCAACAGTCACCTCCGAACCTCAATCGTGCTTCTTCTTCTCGTCGCGTTCCTCTCCGCTTTTGTAAATAACACACCGGTTGTCGTGGTTTTCATGCCGATCGTTCTCGCTCACTGCCGGAAAACGGGATTAAAGGCCTCCGGTCTCCTCATCCCACTAAGTTACGCCGCGATTGTCGGCGGCACCTGTACCATCATCGGCACCTCGACCAATCTGATCGCGAACGGTATCGCCAGTGAATACCTTTTAGCCGATGGAACCCCGGCCATGGAGCCGTTCGGAATGTTTGAAGTCAGTAAACTGGGCATCATTTTCGTGGTTGGAACCATCGTCTATCTGATCTTCGGCGGAGCTAAACTGATTCCCGACCGGACGACCCTTTCGACGCTTTTCGATGCCGAAGAAGGTCACGAATACTTAACCCAGGCCTACGTCACCCCGGATTCCCCTCTCGTCGGCAAGCGCTTCACCGAAAGCCCGCTCTCTAAAAACCGCGCTCTCCGGATCATTGAAGTCGTGCGGGAGGGCCGCCCGCTCTCGGTCCCGCTCAATAAACTCGAATTCGATGCCGGAGACCTCGTGATCATGAAAACGAGGGCTTCCGGAGTGATGGAGATCAACGAAATTATCGGTCTGGACCTGACGCCAAACGGCGAACTGGGACTCGACCACGTCCGAACCGAATCTGCGGTTTTGATGGAGGGTATCGTCGGTCCCAGCTCGAAATTGATCGGCCACACCCTGAAAGAACTCAATTTCCGCCAACGCTTCGGAGTGGTAATCATCGCGGTCCATCGTCGCGGAGTGAACCTCCGGGCCCGGTTCGAAGATGTGAAACTCGCCTTCGGTGACACCCTGCTGGTCGAGGGACCAACCGAGCGTATGAGCGAGCTTTTCAATGAAAAAGATTTCGTGAACCTCTCGAAGCCCAAAGCGCAGTCGATCCGCCGTGCCAAGGCACCCATCGCGATCGGAGCGCTCCTGCTTTTTATGGTCGGAGGAGCGCTTTTCCCTCCGATGATCCCCTTTCTCGCCCTCGCTTCGGTCCTCATTACCCTGATCACGCGATGCATCGACCCCGAGGAAGCCTACCAGGCCGTTGAGTGGCGCGTCATCTTTATGATTTTCGGAATGCTGGGCCTCGGCATGGCACTAAACGAAACCGGAATCGCTGAAATTGCCGCTCAGGCCGTCGCCGGAAATTTCAAAACCTATGGCCCCCACGTGGTCCTCGCGGCCCTCTATCTTCTCACCGCTATCCTTACCGAGATGATCAGTAACAACGCCGTGGCAGCGCTCCTTACCCCTATTGCCATCGGGATCGGGATCGAACTCGGCTATGACCCGAGGCCCTTCGTTGTCGCCGTCATGTTTGCCTCCTCCGCCAGTTTCGTTACACCGATCGGGTATCAAACCAACACTTACGTCTACGGAGCAGGCGGATATAAATTTACCGATTTTTCCAAGGTTGGATTGCCGCTAGCCGTAGTGTTGTGGATAACAGCAAGTATCCTTATCCCTAAACTTTGGCCTTTCTAAATCCTATAGTGAGAACAGTAAATTCTACTTGCGGAATTGATTTTTACCAAGATCGTTAGCGCCTTCGATTGGGATGAAACCAACTCTCGAAGAACACTTAAACAAACCTGCATAATTGATGGCAAAAAAAGCGGCAAAGAAAACGAGTCCTGCCAGTTCGGCAGCTGAAAACGAAAAAGAGGTCAAAGCCACCGCCAAGAAAGCAGCTGCCAAGAAAAAAGCTCCTCAAAAGAAATTGGCTAAAAAAGTAGCAGTCGCCAAAAAGATTCCTTCACTCGCTAAGCCCGTACTCAATGCGGCTCTTGCACCGAACGGATCGGCTCCTAAAACTAAAAAGTTACCAGCCGCTTTCCTTAAGAGCCAACAGCAAAAGCTTCTCGATCTTCGCGACAACCTGGTCGATCAGATGAACGGTGTGGCCCGCGACAACCTCAGAGGTGGAGACTCCGATGGTTCTGCGTTTGGAATGCACCAGGCCGATGCCGGGAGTGACTCCTACGATCGCGACTTCGCTCTGAACTTATTGTCTCAGGAACAGGACGCTCTTTACGAAATTGACGAAGCACTCGGCCGGATCAAAAACGGGACTTACGGCGTCTGCGAAGTCTCCGGAGAGATGATTCCCGAGATGCGACTCGAGGCGATGCCATTTGCCCGCCTCACCGTTGCCTGTCAGGAAAAGATGGACCAAGACGAAGCGATGGGCTTTCACCGTCAGCCAGTTACCTCACTTTTCGGACTCGACGAGAAGGAGAAAACCGTAGCGGATTCCTAGTCGAATTAAACAGTTTTCATGGGGGGCGAAATTATTGTTTGAAATTTTGAAAACGGACAGTAGTTTGCCCGCCTTTTATTACCAAAATCATAAATTTTTATTATGCCACGTGAAGTGATAGTGCTGGAATGTACTGAGGCCAAGGCAGAAGGTGCCCGCCCATCTATCTACGTTTCTACCCGGAACAAAAAAAGCCTTCGGACGCCCGGTCGTCTCGAGAAGGTCAAATTCAATCCGTATTTGAAGCGTCGCACTCTTCATCGTGAGAAGAGGTAATCTTCAGAAAACCAGCTATTTAATCCAGATATGGGACCAAAAACTGAACAGAGAGCGATCAATTTCCGCCGGGCGAACCGTAAGATGCCACGTCGGCGTCTCGACATTCCTGACGAAAAGATCAGTTACTTGAACACTGACTTCCTCAGAAAATTCTGCACCGAGTCAGGAAAAATCTTTCCTCGCCGGACCACCGGAGTTTCTGCGAAAGTTCACCGCAAAGTGACACGCGAAATCAAGAGAGCCCGTGCTCTGAACTTGATGTAGCAAAACGAGGGTCGATCCCGGCCTGACATTTTGGTAATTTTTGGAAAAAGCGGACCTAACAGTCCGCTTTTTTGTGCCCGGACGCGGGGAGCCGGTTGAATCGCGGACTGTACCCTTTACAGTTGAGGATGGTACAGGGTACCGTCTGAGATTGTACCCTGTACCATCGCCCTCTTGCAACCAAATGGACTACATCGCCAAAGCCAAACGCGTTCTTTCGCTGGAAATCTCGGAGCTGCAACGCCTCCACGACCGTGTTGACGAATCCTTCACCGCCGCTGTGGAACTGCTGAAAGGCGGCGTCAGTCAAAACGGGAAGATCGTAATTGTCGGAGTCGGTAAATCCGGTAACATCGGCAGCAAACTGGCGGCAACCTTCAACTCCACCGGTGCACCATCCGTGGTCTTAAACTGCCAGGACGCGCTCCACGGCGACCTCGGGCTTGTCGACAAGGGAGACGCGGTGATCGCCTTGAGCTACTCCGGTGAAACCCGTGAGCTGCTCAGCATCGTTCCCCACCTGAAGCGACGTGGCGCGCAGATCATCGCGGTCACGGGTAATGCCGAGTCAGCCCTCGCAAAGCATGCGGACTGTATTTTAAATATCGAAGTCGAGCGCGAAGCCTGTCCGCTGAACCTCGCTCCCACCTCCAGCACCACCAATACCCTCGCTCTGGGCGACGCTCTCGCCATGGTGCTGCTCGAAGCCAGAGGTTTCGAGAAAGAGAACTTTGCGGAGCTACATCCCGGCGGGGCGCTCGGCCACATTCTACTGACCAAAGCCAGCGACATTATGCGGAGCGGAAAGGATCTCGTCATCACGACGAAGGAAACTCCGATTCGCGACGTGCTCCGTGAAATGACCGCCGCCCGAACTGGTGCAGCCGTGGTGGTGGACCCGACCGGCATACTGGGCGGAATTTTTACTCAGGGAGATTTTACCCGGGCTTTCCAGAGTTCCGACGAAGGCATCGCCAATCGTGAAGTCGGTGATTTTATGACCGTGAACCCGATCGCAGCGGGAGCGGATCAACTCGTCGGAGAAGTCCTCAAATTATTGGAAGAGCACCGCATTGATGACCTCGTGGTGCTCGACTCCGACGGAAAACCAGTCGGGATTATCGACACCCAGGATCTGACCCGGGTGCGGGTTTTCTAAGTTACCGACGACGGCTTAATCCCGCACGCTACTACTGAGCTGACGCTGAGGAGGTGCCTTTGGACTTCCGCTTAAAAATCGGACCTCGTGGCGCATCTTTAGGACCGAACAACATCCGCCCAAGATCTTTCAAAGGAGTCACGCTGCGAGCCGTAGCGGCAGGAGAGGAGCCATTACCAACAGCAGGAGCCGCTTCGTTTTCAGCGACCATCACTTCCTCAGTTGAAGTCGCCTCACCCTCTTCCTTTTTCGGAGCAGGGCGCTTGTTGGCAATCACCAGAGGCTTTTGCGAGTCACTGCCGGAACTGGCCTTCTGGGGTGTCGACTTTTTCGTAACCTCGGGAGCAGGCTCCGGATCTTTCTTCATTTCATCAGGTTTGACCACTTTCGTGACTTCCTCCGGCGCGGCATCGAGCACCTCGGGAGCAGACTCTGCCGCTTTCATCGCGGCACCTTCGAGCGCTTCAGCCTTCTCAGCCGCCTCTTCAACCTTTCCGTTCACGGCTATCTCAACCTTTTCTTCGATCGCGGTGATGGCGGGAACTTCGACCTTCTTCATTTCGACTTTGGCCGGTGGATCATCGCGAAGCACAATGGAAGTGCTGGAAGGCGGGTCATCGCGGAGAATGATGGAATCGCTACTTCGAGGGCTCGGCATAGCCGGCGCTGCCACTTCAGGGGCATCTTTCACCTCGGTTACCGCCGCCACCTCGGGTGCTTCTTCGACCTTCGGAGCCTCCGGGATGGCGGGCATTTCCTCAAGAGGTGGGATGGCACTACGATCGACGAGAGGAGTCTCCATCTTCGGAATTGACGGCTTCGCATCCGAGATCACGACGGAATCGAGTCCCGGCGTTTTCTCCGCCATCGTTTCAGGAGCAGGAATATTGGCCTTTGTCTCCGAAATCACCGATTCAACGGACTCAATCGGATTGGAAATCAGACTTTCGACGGATGAAATCGCTTCGCCGCCGGTTTTGGCCATATCTTCGACCACTTCCGGTGCCGATGGCGCTGACGGGGTTGAAATCACCGTATCAATCGAAGGAACCTCCGGCGCCGCAATTTTTTCTGTCGGCGGGGCGGGTTTCACCACTTGTTTCATCTCCTCGGCGAGGGACGACAGCGATTTGGTATCAACCATTTGTGGTTTGGGAATTGCAGGAATTTCGATCTTGCCCTCTTCCCCGTCCAGTTTGGGAAATGCCGGAGGTCCGGCTGGAGTCGATGCCTCCATTTTTACGGCAGCGCCCTTTGGCGTTGCGTTGGGATCGTCGTATAACGGCGAAATTTCCGGTCTTTTTTCCTCCTCAGCCGCTGCCACCGACGGTTTAGCCGGGGCTGGAGCCGTTTGACCGGCAGCCGCCTTCGCTTTGTATTCTTCAACCAAGGCTCTGAGAATCGCCGCTTCTTCCGACACCTCCTCAACGACTTTGGCAGGAGCACCTTCTTCACTCTCCGCCAAACAAAATGGGGAGGTAAACAGAAGGCTGGCGGATACGGTGAGTGAAAAAATTTTCATCCTTTGGGATTTGTATTTTTAAAATATAGGAGAGGGTGAGTCAACCGGCGAATTCAGAGTGTGTTCTGCAATTCCCTGAGATGCTGCGTTTATGGTACGAGCTCTCGCCAATTTCCTTTGAGTAAATAGACTGGTTCCAGCCCCAACAGTTCCCGAAGCCGGGTCGCAACATCTTTGCTTTTCTCGCAGCGAGTTCCATCGCAGTAAACGATCACAGCTTTTCCGATCGCATCCTGCAAGGTCGCCTGTTGTTCGAACATAAGGTCTGCCCAGTTCTCCAGATCCAGCGAGATGGCTCCGGGGAAATGCTCTTCAGCAAATTTTGCCGCCGGACGGGCATCAACCCATAAGACGTCGGATTTCCCCATCAGCTGCGCGGCCTCCGCCTCATCGATTGACCATCTTTTGACGTCTTCAGACACGACTTGATACCAGGCGGGACGTTTCGGGTGGAAAAAGGCACAGAGAGTCGCTGCAATCAGCGAAATGCCGACAACGATCACAACCTCTTTAACCATACCTCTCATCTTACTGAACCCTGACATAGAGCAGGGGCCGGGCGTGAGCTTCAATCTCGCAATCCGTGGTTAGCCTTACCATTCCCAGCAACGTGGCCCCCGTAGACGTCGGCGTGAGGTGAACTTTGTATTTTTTGCCCTCCTCAACGACTTCAACCTCGGCTTTGATCTCGGAACGACTGCTTTTGGCCGACAAAAGCCGAATCGGTTTATCCCGGACGACATCAAAGTTCACCGTTCTGGTTTCGGGCTTATCCCCTTTTGACCAGGTCGTCAGGTCCTGATCGATCACATAAATCGGTTCCATCTCGAGCTGCACGGCGAGAAACGCCTCCCTCACACCGGGCTGGTCGGTGCTGACTGCGATCACCTTTTCCGCCAGTCCATTGAGCTTCTCGGTCAAATATACCGCTGAAATTTTTGCGGTGCCCCCGGGCGGAATCACCCGTGGTTCCACCGACTCTTCGATACAGGCACAGCCGGAGTCCACTTCGGTGATAGTAATTGGTTTCGACCCGCGATTCACCGCTGTATAGACGAACTCGACCTCTTCGGTTCCGATTTTCGCCTTTTGATACAAGGACGCCGGTGACAACTCCAGATCCCCTGCTTTCAGCACCTCGGATTCCGGAGCCGACTTTTTTTCAGGTGCCTCCGGAGTCTCCGCAACGTCAACCGTACCACGATCACCACAACCGCTCATGAAAACGGAGATCGCAATCATCGCCGCGACGAGCCTGAACTGATAGAGATGAATTAAAGTCATTCCAATAGATTACGAATACGGGTGGATAAGGTATTCTCAAAGAAAATTACACCGCTCATTTCGGTTAGCTCATTGCAAAATCACCGGATTTTTCATTGCAAGCTGCAAGCTTTGGCGACCTTTCATATGCAAACCAAAGAGGGTAACGCCCTGTTGATCAGTAATCCGGGCGAATAATTGTCCCCGGTATATTTCCTGCGAATTAGAGAGTTGTCAGGGCGAAGCTGCATAAGCGGCTCTCCCTGAACGCAACAAACCAAAATCTAACGAAAGGAAATAATGAATCATCCAGTATGTGTTTACCGTGACATGGAAACCGCAGCCTTTGCTGCAACCTGTGCCCGTGACCGCGGAGCCACAGCTCAAGTGAAAACCGAAAAACATCACATCAACGACCATTCAGAATCTCTCTTTGTGCTCAAAACAACAAAGAGTGACACTCAGAAGGTGCTCGACTCGATTGCCGACGCCGCAGCATTCAACCCTAGACTGACCGACAACGCTGAGCGATGCCCCCAGTGCGACTCGATCCTTGTCGAATATCCGGAACAACCGGAAACCTCACCAACCATGAAGGGTATCGCCAAATTGATGCAGGGCATCGACCGGATGTTTAACCGCGCTGAAAACCACAAATTTCACTGCAAACACTGCGAACACAGTTGGAAATAAACCAACGGGGTGGTTACCCACCCTGTCTCAGGAGCACCATAAATTGAAGGGGTTCCATTTCCAACTGCCGGGCAGCGACAACGGTCTGTCCGGCAATAATATCGACCAATACTTTTCTCATTCCGAGTTGCCTCAAGCGGGGAGCCTTCACCACCTGCGGCCGATCGCTGACGTTGGCCAGACAAAGAATATTCTGCTCAGGCGAGGTGCGGAAGTAGGCGAAGACATGGTTGTTCTCGGGATCGACAATTTGCGTCTCCCCTCTGGCGAGGGCGGCATTGTTTAACCGCAGCTGGATCAGTTTCAAAAATCCCTGATAGATCTGATACTCGACGCTATCGGCATCGGTGCGGAGAGCAGCTTTTTCCCAATCGAACTTGGAGCGGTGGAACCAGCGCGAATCGTCAGCCTTTTCAAACTCGTCGCGGTAACCCGAATCATTCAACGACCCGATTTCCTCTCCAAGGTAGATCAAGGGAATTCCCCCGATGGTGAAGGTAACGCCGTGCATCAATAAAATACGGCGAACGGACAGTTCTCTCTCTTCGTCATCGCCCATCGCAATCGCTCTACCTAATCCACAGAGCGAGGCCGTAGTTCCGACAACGCGGGCATCACCGGTAATCGGATCTTCCTGAAAGAGTTCTCCTTCCGCATAACTCGACTCGTGTTTCCCTACGAAAAAGTCGGTTAAGAATCTTCGGTGATCACCGGGATTTAGATCCATCGCCACCGCATCGGCGTTATCAAAGCCCCAACCGATATCGTCATGAGAGCGGATGTAGTTAAGCCATGCACAGCCCTGATTGATCGCGAACCGCTTTTCCATACTGTAGCGAAGCAGTTTAGCACTTCTCGTCGCTACACTTTCCCACAACAGAGACATCAGCAGCGGGTTATAGGAAATCTGACACTGATCAGTAGATATATATTTTGAAATTTCATCGGGAGCGACAATTGCCTCGCTCTTGAAAACCATACTCGGAGTCACGATTCGGGAAATCGCATTAAACGCTTCGATTAAGGTATGAGCTTCCGCTAAATTCTCACAGTTAGTCCCTTTCTGTTTCCAGATAAACGGAACAGCATCCATCCGAAGCACCTCTACCCCGATGTTGGCGAGGAACAGCATCTCCCCAACCATGGCGTTAAACACCTCGGGATTGCGGTAGTTCAAATCCCACTGATAGCTGTGAAACGTCGTCCAGATCCACTTTTTCAACCGGTTATGGTAGGTGAAACTTCCGGGGCGCTCATCCGGGAAAATCGCCCGGAGATTCTGCTGATATTCCTCGACCTCAGTTCTGGAGTCAAACATCAGATAGAAATCCTGATACTGCTCATCTCCGTCGATCGCTCTTTTCGCCCACTCGTGCTCATCGGACGTGTGATTAAACACAAAGTCCAGCACGAGACTGATCCCCTGACTGCGAAGTTCACCCGCTAAACTGACAAACTCATCGAGGGTTCCCAGTTCGTTGTCCATCTCGCGGTAACTGCTCACCGCGTAGCCGCCATCATCGTCCCCTTCCGGGGTTTTGTAGATCGGCATGAGATGGAGATAGGTAATCCCCAATTCCTTTAAGTAGGGAATTCGGTTCTCCAACCCTTTAAAATCTCCGGCAAATAGATCGACGTATGCCATCGCGCCGATGAGGTGCCCGGACTGATACCACCGGGGATTGGCCTCGCGCTGCACGTCGACCGCCTTCCAGTCCGCCGGGCGATCCAGCCAGGCCGATGCCATCGTTTCGAGAAGACACTCCAGGTGATAGTAAAAGTCGAAGTGATGACCGTATAACGTCAGCAACCTGGAAAACAGATTGGGGAAATTTTCTTCCAGACGCGCCTCGAACCCCTCCCATTCAGGAGATTTCACTCCTTCCGGAAAGCTTTTTTGAAGAAGGACTTTGAGGCGACCCAAAGTGATTTGGGATTGTCGGGATGGTTCAGACATAAAATAAGGCGAATTCAGGGTGTTTTGTTACAGATTTATTTAAGCATTCTCCGCGCCATACAGAGTGAGCCTACGATTCCGGCTTTCTGATCGAGTTCCGGGGTTTGTAAATATACATCTAAAGAGGGCAGTGCCCAGTAATCACCTGATTGATTTTTAAATTCTGTGCGGACCTTTTCGATCAAACCTTCCTGCTGAGAAACGCCCCCGCCGATGATGATAGTTTCCGGCGACCAGGCTGCAGTCAGCCCGATACATCCCGCCGCGATATACTTCGCCTGAAGATCCCAGGCCTCATGATCACCTGGCAGATCCTGCCCCGGAGTCCCCCAGCGCTCTTTCAAAGAGGGTCCCGAAGCTCTCCCCTCGAAACAGGAGGCGTGAAATGGACATACATTTGTCGATTTCCCGAAATCTTTATCAAAGTCCGGCACCGGAATGTGACCGATCTCCGGATGCATCCGCCCATGCAGCAATTGCCCGTCTTCCAGAAAACCACCACCGACTCCGGTCCCTAGAGTGATATAGGCAATAAAGCGATGATTCTGGCCACTTCCATACTCGGCTTCCCCGATCGCTGCGGCGTTTACATCGGTATCAAAAGCAATGGGAAGCTCTATATCAATTCCGTCCCGAATCGATTGAACGATGCTGAAGTGGCTCCACCCTTTTTTCGGGGTCGTCAGGATCGAGCCGTATCCCGGTGAACGCGGATGGATATCGGCCGGCCCGAAGGTGCCGATCCCGAGCGACGCAATGGGGCCGTGGGTTTTTATCGCGTCGTTAAAGAACGCCACCACCTGCGCAATCGTTTCCTGCGGTTCCCCGGTGGAAAATGATTCCTGCTCAATCGGTTCCGAGGGCTCCTCGGCGATGGCGCAGACAATCTTGGTTCCGCCTGCTTCAATCCCGCCCAGAAGCGGCCTGCTTGTATCTGTAGATTTATTCTCCATCATTCATGTGGACGACCAGATCCGGTGATAGAACCGCTTCGGTCTCATCCGCTTCTTCGATTTGCAAACCGGCAGCACTGTCCGGAATCGTGATATTTTCTGCAAACTGGTAGGCCTCGATTCCCTCGAGCAGCCCCGCGTAGTTGGAACGCTTTGCGAGATAGACCCGGGGCAAACTGGTGGTCGATTTGAGTTCCAGATTGTGGTCAGCGCCCAACACAGCAAGGAATTGCCCTGACAAAGCCTCATAATCACTACCCCGCCGCGCGTGGAACAGGACCTTATCGAATGGAATCCCCCACCGTAGCGCCACATAACGGATCGCCTGCCCTTTTCCGGAACGTAGTGGAATCACGTCGAGAAAGTAGTTCTGCGACAATAACACTTTAGCCCGGAAGCCTTTCTCCCGGAGGATTTTCTGTATATCTTTCCGCTTCGGGGCAACGCCTTCCTCGTAGTTGTAGGAAATTTTGAATTTATGCTGACTTCCCTCTGCTGTCTGCAAGTTGAGACCCGGCACCGCATCGAGCACTTCCCGGATCCCTTCGGGGTCCCAGCGATAAGCGAGATGCTTTTCCCATCCATAGTCGAGGACCAATCTTTTCCCGTAGTGAATCTGACCACCGAGCTGGGTGATATAGACATCGGGCTCGGGCAATCCGAGTTCCTCGATCACCGATCGGACCATCTTGAGGCTGCGCCCCGAGGATATCCCGAAGCCCAGGGCCGGTTGATTGGAATCGGTCAGTCGTCTCACTTCCGCAATCGCCTTCCGGTCGTCATCGGTAAGATCGTCACTCAGGCCGGTGAAAATGAGCCTGCCTTTGAGAGGTAGAGAGGTCCTCACCTTTGAAATGATTAGGTCCTCATGGACGATTTCCTCTACCAGTTCAGAAACCTCTTCAATATACCTGTCGACGTGACCCTTCCAGGTGTAGTGAGCGTTGACTCCGTCGATCCCGTTTTTCGACCATTGCTTCCACTGTTTCTCATCGGAAATCGCATTTTCAAGCTCCGCAGTCAAAGCGGGCACGTCGAGTGGATCAATCAATTTACCGTTTTTGCAATTGCCTAAAATGTCGCGGGGACCTCCATCATTGGTTGCCAGTAAGGGCAGACCGGAAGCAGCCGCCTCAATCAATGTCAGACCGAATGGCTCCATTAACGCCGGATTCACAAAGACACCCTTTTTCGTAGCCGCGTATCGATACAATGCAGGCACTTCTTCGGGAGGTAACTGTTTGGGGATCGATACACAGCCGTAGAGGTCGTAGTCGTCGATCAAACCGAATAACTCGTTCCAGACTTTCCTAGCCCCCGGATTCAGCTGACTCATTTTTTCCCGCATCCCGGCAATGATCACAAGATTGGCCCGGTCTCGAAGCATCGAACTTTCGCCAAATGCTTTGACTAGAGATTTCAGATTTTTCTTCTCATCCGCCCGGGCAATCGCGAGGATCACCGGACGGTCAGGATCGGTCAGAAAACGCTCTATTTTGGCCTGAACGGAATCGGGAATCTCTCCCGTGCCGGGCGGCGAAAACCGGGAAAGATCGACGCCGGGAGGTATCACCCGCATCGTATCCGGGACATACTGCTCGTAGACCGAATATTGAGTCTCTACTTCCTGATTGGTACTGGTAATGACTCGCTGCGCATTATCGAGTGCCAGCTCTTCAGCTTCAACCCGGGCGGACATATTGTAACGCTGCTCGATCTTGCGACGGGATGATTTCCCTTCGAGGAGTCGCTCCAACTTACTCCTGCCCAACGAGTGTCCGGTAAAGACAAAGGGACACCCCAGCAGGCTCGCAAGACGACTCCCGACGTATCCGGCATCTGCGTAGTGAGCATGAATCACATCGGGCAGCCGACCCTGTTCCCGCAAATGGATCAAAGAGCGGTCAATGAAGGCATCCAGATAGCGCCACAAAACTTCCTTTCGCAAATACCTCCTCGGACCGGCTGAAATGCGGCGAATCGATGCCCCATTTCCCAAATCCTCGACGCGCTTTGCGTAGTCGGGTCCAACCTTGGGATCGATGATCCGCCGGGTAAACAAATCGACTTGCCCTACTTGGGGATGCCGCGCTAATTCTTTGACGAGATCTAGTACGTAAAGGCACTGCCCGCCGGTATCGGCATCGCGACCGAGTTCGAGATTTTCACCGCGGATCAATCCGTGGAGCGAAATGTGGACAAAGTAAAGGTTATCAATACCATTCATTGTTTCGTGGTTGTGAAGTAGTTAATGCCTTCAATGATTCCTGCAGAACACCGTCCGGTGCTTTCAAAGATCAAAGTTTTCTTCGGGGCATGGCGCAAAGCGTCTTCGGCGTTGGCAGGGATAATTCCCCGGGCTCCTTCGAGTTGGAACATCGAGGAGTCGTTTCCGGAATCACCGGCGACCACAATTTCTTCGAGGGGAATGCCGAGCCGGGCCGCCAGCCAGGTAATCGCATTTCCCTTGTTCGCAACCGAGGGAATGACGTCGAGATCGCGCGATGAGGAATAGACCACCTGAGCATTGAAACCCGCTTCTATGAGACGGGCCGCAAGCGCGGCGATATCCTCCTGCGACCGGTTGTTCCAAAACCAGCTGCACTTGAAGTCGTTCTGGCATTCCTCGGGTTGGCGTTCGATGTCGTCAGCATACCTACCGACGAGAGAATCGATTTTCGCAAAATCCCATCCCGACGACAATTCCGTCTTCCAGGCTGAAAGACGCTCCCCGGTCTGACAGTCAAAAATTTCCGTCCCCACCCCACCGGTAATGAAGCGCGGCAGGGGAAGCGGGGTGGAATCAATCAACTGACGGGTATCATCAACTGATCGCCCCGTGTTGTAAACCAGCACTGCCTCCGGCTTCGAAAGCCAGAATTCAGCAAATGCCTCGGCGGATTCCGGACCGTCGTAAATAGTCCCGTCGATATCTGTGGAAAATAGTAACACGTTTATTCTATTGGTTAGTGTGAGTTGCTTTCGTGAAAGGATACGTCAATGCTGCAAAATGAGTTCTCCTTATGGATGGGGTTTGATCGGGCCGGGGCGATTCGCACGTGAATTCGCCGACGAACTTCGCAGAGCCGGGCGGGCCAAATGTGTCAGTGTCGCATCGAGAAACATCGAAAAGTCCTCCTCGTTTGCTAACGAGTTTGGATTCACAAGAGCTTACGGCAGCTATGAAGAAATAGTGACAGATAACGAAGTGGATATAATCTATGTGGTAGTCCCTCATGTTTTCCACCGAAAAATCGCAGAAATGGCTCTGAACGCCGGGAAGGCGGTGTTGTGTGAAAAGCCCCTCACCACGAGTTTCGCCGACTCCAAAGCTCTCATCGAACTGGCCCGGGAGCGGGGCCTTTTCCTGATGGAAGCCATGAAGACCGGGTTCCTTCCCGCGATCAAACAGGCAAAAAAGTGGATCGATTCCGGAGAAATCGGTGATCCGAAAATCCTCAAAGCGGACTTTTGCTTCTCCGGCCCCTCCGACCCTGAAGACCGGCTGATGAATGCAAGCCTCGGAGGCGGCGCACTGCTGGACGTCGGGGTTTATCCCGTTTTTCTGGCCCAGCACCTTTTCGGGGACATTGAATCCGCACAAGCCGAAGGCACCCTTACCCACACTGGAGTGGAAGACAGTTGCGTCATTTCGACCCGACACCGGAGCGGCGGCATCGGCGCTCTGTCCTGTTCATTTCGATCCAATGACGAAGCGATGGACGCCACCATTCTCGGGACCGAAGGAAGTATTGAAATACCGGTCTTCCACAAAGCAAACCGGGCGATTTTGAAAAGAAACGGCACGCCGGTTGAGACTTACCAAGCCGACCAGAGCGGTATGGTCTACGCGGAAATCGAATCCGTGATGGACGCTCTCGATCACAATCTAATCGAGTGCCCCGGTCACACCCACTCTGACACATTGAATCTCGCAAAAACCATCGATCAGATCCGGTCAGCGATCCTCCAGCAGGGTGAAATACCCTGATTGTACCCTGTACAATCGGAGACTGTACAGGGTACAATTGAGCAACTAAGGATATTGAATATGCTTAAACAACCGGGATATCAGCTAATCGAAAATCTCATCATCGATCATTTTTCTTTCAATCTCATCGATCCAGAGACTGTAGTGGGACACTGCTTCACGAATGTCATCCACTCCCATGATGTCCTCGATGCGGCTCACGTCGTTTTCGATGTGCCGGAAATGGATTTTCAAAAGCGAGGAAATCTCGTACAGTGATTTCCCACAGGCATACCATGAGAGAATGGAAAACTGACAGCACGAAAGCTCGTCAATCATTGCGTCGATTTCATAAAATCCTATATTTTTGTTGTTGGTTCCCTTTGTTTTCATTTTTCTAAAAGTGCCGTAAAAGCTGGCTGTACCGGGTTCTACGGAAAAAATTGGGAGGCATAACAAAAAAAGTTTTCCTTTTTCATTAAGTTGCCCAATTTATGTGTGTTTCTACAAATATAGAAGATATTTTGAACGACGACGATAACGAATCTACGCCAAAAGGAAAAAATGATTTCCCGGTCACTCGATGGGGCATGATTGCCGATTCGGCAGACCCGGAGAGCATTGTTCGAATGAAGGCTCAAAAAGAGCTGTACCAGACCTATTGGCCGCCACTTTACGGCTACGCCCGGATGAAGGGCAAGAGCGAGGAAGATGCCGAAGATTTACTCCAGGGATTCTTCTCCAAACAGCTCTCTAACGAGAGCTTTAACCGTGCGGACGAGACAAAAGGTAAGTTCCGAACCTTTCTCCTCACCGCATTCAACCACTTCATGAGGGACGAATGGCAAAAGCAGCAGTCCCAGAAGCGGGGCGGCGGAGTTGAGGTCATCTCCATCGATCGCGACGAAGGCGAGCGCATTTACGAGCTGACCGATCACAAAAACCTCACTCCCGAAGAAGCCTATCAGCAAAACTGGGCGAGAACTGTTCTCGAAAACAGCATCGAGAGACTCCGGAAAAGCTATCAGAAAAAAGGCAACATGGATCAGTTCAAGGCTCTCGCCCCCTTCCTCGGACTGTCTGAGGAGCCGGATTACCAGGATGCCGCCACCAAGTTGAAATTACCAATCGAATCCGCGAGAGTTTATGTGCATCGATTTCGAAAAAAATTCCGCAATACGATTCGGGCTGAAATTGCCGATACCCTCCCTCCGGGAGCTGATATCACAGAGGAAATGAGAAACCTCATGACAGCCTTTTCTCCGAAACTGGCTCATTAAAACCTATCAAATCCCCGGCGATGCCCCCTTGCGCAGCTCGTAATTTGCCGCAACATGCCGGATGATCGGTGCCACACCTCAAGCTTCGAACCAAACCGAATTTAAAGTCTGGGCTCCCGCCGCAAAACGCGTTGCGGTGGAAGTCTCCTGTCAATTTCACGACCTCGCACCGCTGGAGACCGGATACTACGGAAAAACGATCGAAGCGGTGAAACCGGGCGATCGCTATCGGTTTCAGATCGACAACGGCCGTCCCTTTCCCGATCCCGCTTCACGTTTTCAGCCTGAGGGCGTCCACGGCCCCTCGGAAGTTGTCGACCCCAACCGGTTTCAGTGGCAGGCCGATGATTGGAAAGGAATCGCCCGCGACGATCTTGTGATCTACGAAATCCACGTTGGCACCTTTACACCCGAGGGCACCTTTCGCGGCGTTCTCAACCGGCTCGATGAGCTGATCGAACTCGGCGTCACCGCCCTCGAAATCATGCCCGTCGCCCAGGCCCCCGGCCGGTGGAACTGGGGTTACGACGCGGTCAACCTCTTTGCCCCGTCCCATCTCTACGGACACCCCGATGATTTCAAACACCTCGTAGACACCTGCCACCAAAAAGGAATCGCCGTGATTCTCGATGTGGTCTACAACCACATCGGCCCGGAAGGAAACTACCTCGCCAATTTTGGTCCTTACTTTTCCAAAGGCCACACCACCCCCTGGGGAGAAGCCTTCAATTTCGACGAAACCCATTCAAAAGAAGTCCGCCAATATATTCGCGACAACGTGACCTATTGGATCGAAGAATTTCACCTCGATGGACTCCGGCTCGATGCGATTCGCCTCATGTTCGACAATAGCGAAATCTCTATCGTCGAAGACATTGCCAACGATGTAGCCGAACTGCGCAAAAAAACGGGGCGCCACCTACATCTAATCGGCGAGTCCTGCGTTTACGATCCCGGCCTGATCCAGAGCGGATACGATGCCGTCTGGAGTGACGAGATCCCCCACGCAATTCTATCCATCGTCGTGAACCAGGAAGTGGTTGCGGAACGGGAATACAAAGGGTTCGACGATCTGCTCAAATGCCTGCACAAAGGCTATCTCTACCAATGGGAGGACGGCGAAATCTCCCGATGTCACTCCGGAGATCGCGGACACATCGAGCACATTATCCAGGGACTGCAGACCCACGACCAAGTTGGGAACCATCCCCTCGGGCTACGACTCAGTGCATTATCCAGCCCTGAATCTCAGCGGGTCGCCGCCGCACTCACCCTGCTCTACCCATCGATCCCCTTCATCTTTATGGGGGAAGAGTTTGCCACGCCATCCCCTTTCTGTTTCTTCGTCGATTTCGGAGATGAAAGACTGCGGGAAGGAGTCATCTCCGGGCGGAAGCGGGACTACGAGCATCACAACTGGAGTGAGTTCATTTCCCCACTCGATGAAGAAACCTTTCTCCGCTCCAAACTCCCCCCACACAGCGAAGGCGACGAACTTACCTTGAAGTGGTACCGAACCCTGCTACAGATCCGGAAGGAATGGAAAGAGGAAGGGATTTTCGATGCCAAAGAAATGATCATCGAGTTCGACCCCGCCTTTCAAGTTGTCACCCTCCGCTACCCGAAAGCCTGGGTCGCCGTCCGCCTGGGACCGGAAACCGGGCAGAGCGAAGATTTTGAACTGAAAGGCGAAGTGTTACTGCATTCCTCCCAGGTCATTCCCGACATCAGCAAACTCGGGCCAAATCAGGCAGCCATCGGCAGAGCAACCGATTAGTATTGTTGGACGAAGGCAACCTTTCGCGAGTGAACTTATTTCTTTTTCACCTGCATTAACTTCAAGACCGCCTTTTGCTGCATGGGAACGGCGCGCTTTTCCTTGGTTTCCGAGTCCGGAATGTAAACGATCATTGAGACGCTGTGTTCGCTGTAGCGGGTCATCCCGAGTTGGGGATCAAAGAGTATGCTTCCGTTAATTCGCGAGCCCTGAAATTCGACATTCCGCGAGTTGTCGTTTGTGATATCTCCGGACATTTGGCCGCGGAACTCGATCACGATACAGGCGTGTTCCTCATACTTCATCAACCCGAGATTCTTGTAGCTAATTTCAAAACCCAAATCTCCGAGATCTCCTACGGGCCGCTTGCCTTTCAACACCCACTCATCACCGGTCTTGACGGGATCGGGCGAATATCCCTGCGGAATCGCATTGATAATTTGGACCAGCTCCTCCGGACCGAAACGAGGTAAGCCCGGCAGAGGCGTCGCCCCGGCAGAGCGTCCCGCCTCTTTATGAGACATAATCTTAAGCCGCTCATTCAGTTCCATTTTCACATATCGATTCACGGTCGACTCAAAATGCCGACCAATCGTGGTGTTCTGATTTCCCTTCTCCAGCGAGTCGTAGGTGACCGATTTTCCGCCCGCCTGAATATCCACTTTCAATTTCTCGGTGAGCCCCCGAAGAGCCACCCCTTTCCTGCCGCCGGACAGGGGATCAACATCGTAGCGAGCCTGCTGTTCGATCCGGATTTGACGCGGAGATTCGCCCGGAGGCGTCATATAAACATCGGTCGTGGAAATGAAACGGTAGGTTTTTCCCAGCTCAAACTTCGGAAGTAAAAGAGCGGGAAGTTCCTCCTGAACATCCTCCAAGTTGGAGTCCTGAGCGTGCAAAGCCCCGCAAAACGGGGCCAGAGAAAACACTAAAAGGGATAGAAGCCACTTCATAAACAAGCAGCTTAGCAAAAATCGAAATGAAAAGCAGCGCAAAAATTTTACGCGCAACCGGCCCCTTTTTTCGAAAGGTTGGTGACTTTTATTTAGCCGAGATCAGGTCGGCAACCTTCGTCTTGGGGCGGCCTATCACCGCTTTGTTGCCTTTCAAGACCACAGGCCGCTGCAACAATGCCTTTTTCTCGACGAGAATATCAACCACAGCATCCGGATTCCCCACGTAATCGTCCGCATTCAAATTGAGCTTTTTGAAGACCGAGTCTTTCCGCACCAGATCCTCAACCGGCCCGTCGAGCCCATCGACGATCTTTTTCAGCATCTCGCGATCCGGTGGATCCTTCATGTAAAGCACCACATCATAGTCAACCCCCAGCTCATCGGCGACCGCCAGAGCATTTTTTGAAGAGCCTCAGTGTGGATTGTGAAAAATAGTGACCTTTGCCATAAAATAAACCTTAGGCAGCACCCGGAGGAGAGCAACGAAAATTGTACAGGGTACCGTCCGAAACCGTACCGGGTACAAATGGTAAAACCGGATTCAACCGAAGCTTCGCCAGATCATAAATCCCAGCGCGGCGAGTGCCAGAAACGAAATCAGCATCCATTTCAACCGGCCCTTTTCCGACCTTGCCAGTCTAGCGTGGAGATCCTGAATCTCGGTCAACATCTCTTCTTCATGCGGTGTCATAACCCGCCAATCCTAAAATACGAATCGTCGATGAAAAGGACTTTTTCGGTGCTCTGCCACCGTCCGGAGCGCGCACGCAGTTTCGGATCTTGACCCGTTGAAACGGAATGACGAAGATTCGGCTATGTTGATACGTGTCTTTCCCATCCTGCTCCTCGCAGTCTCTTTCGGTTTTGCCGCCGAAAAGAATGTGATCTTTTTCATCACTGATGATGAATCCCCCACCCTGGGTTGTTACGGCGATCCTGTCGCGAAAACTCCGGCCATTGACTCCATTGCAGCCGATGGAGCGGTTTTCCTGAATGCCTTCGCCACTACAGCAAGCTGTTCGGCCAGTCGCTCGGTGGTGATGTCCGGACTTCACAACCACGCCAACGGCCAATACGGTCACGCCCATTCCTACCACAAATTTTCCAGCTTCTACAATGTGGTGAGCCTCTCGATGCCCCGGGTGATGGCCAATGAAGGTTATCGCACCGGGCACATCGGCAAATACCACGTTGCCCCGGAAGAGGTCTATCACTTCGAAAATTACTACAAAGCCAATTCAAGAAGTCCTGTCGAGATGGCGGACCAAGTCAAAGATTTCATCACCGAGGACTCCGATAAACCATTCTTTCTCTACTTTGGAACCTCAGATCCGCACCGTGGAGGAGGCGTCGACGAAAATTCGCCGAGTAAACTGAAACCGAATTTGTTCGGTAATAAAGCAGACAAAGGGGCTTTTCCCGGAGTTGAAGAAGTGTTTTACGATCCCGCCACCGTCCCGATCCCGAAATTCCTCACCGACAGTCCCGAAACCCGCGAAGAACTGGCCCAATATTACCAAAGCGTCTCCCGAATCGATCAGGGAGTCGCTAAATTGAAAGCCATACTAGAGGAAGCCGGACTGTGGGATAAAACTCTGTTTGTTTTCACTTCCGATCACGGGATGGCCTTCAGCGGCGGAAAAACAACAGTATATGAAGGAGGATTAAAAGTTCCCTTTGTCGTCAGAAATCCCTACGAAGAAAATCGGGGCGTCAAACACGAAGCCCTGGTAAGCCATATCGATATCACCCCGTCGATTCTCGATTTTGCCGAAGGACTGGATCACGACAAGAACCGCCCGAAAAAATTCGTAGCAGCCACTGACTACTGGAAAGGCAAACCCTACGCTACCAATGAAAACCGGGGCCCGAAAAAGGGACTGGAGTCCTACCACGGAAAATCCTGGCTTTCTATATTGGGAAAACCGGAAGCGGAGCACTGGGATACCATCTTCGCCTCCCACACTTTTCACGAAATACAGATGTATTACCCCATGCGCGTCATTCGCGACAAGGAATACAAATTGATCTGGAATATCGCCAACGGACTTCCCTACCCCTTTGCATCGGATCTGTGGGCAGCAAGCAGCTTCCAGGCTCAGTATCAAAAATCGCTCGACGCGCCCTACGGGCAGAGAACCGTCGGGGAATATATCAATCGGCCCCGGTTTGAGTTCTTCAAGATCGACGAAGACCCTCACGAATCGAAAAACCTGTCGGGCGATCCTGAATACGCCGGGAAACTGGACGAATATCAGAAGAAGATGATAGCTTTCCAGAAAGAAATGAAAGATCCCTGGATTATGAAATGGGATTACGAATAAGCCCGAATTAAATAAACTAGAGAAAAGAAAAACGCCGGCTTTCGCCGGCGTTTTCAGCTTCTCTAATGAAGAGGGGTGACCGGTTTACGATCAGGTAGATACTTTTGCAAGTTTCGCCGAGCTTGCAGCTGCGGTTCTTTTGCGTGGCTTAGCTTTTGGGCTCGCTTTTACCGGAGCAGCGGCTTTTGCCTTTGGAGCAGCCTTTTTGGCCCGGGTCTTTGGCTTAGCGGCAGTCTTTTTAGCTTCTGCTTTAGCTTTAGGAGCGGCCTTGGCAGGCTTCGCTTTGGCTTTTACAGCTGGCTTTGCTGACTGAACTTTGACTTTAGGTGTCGCAGCTTTGGTTCCGGATTTGGAGGCTGCAGCAGCTACGGTAGACTTAGCCTTGGTAGCCGTTGCCTTGCGGGCTCTGGTTGCCTTTGGTTTAGCGGCCGTTGCTTTCGCAGCGGTTTTCTTTACCTTGGTTTTTGCTTTAGCAGGCTTAGGAGCCGCAGGAATCGCATCGTCTTTTCTCATCTCCATAATAGCATGATGAGACTTCTTGTTACGAATCCGGTTGAGCTTGGTTTTGATAGCCTTGCGGTCTACTGATTCCATCTGCCGGGCGATAACCGCCATGGCATAAGCGTCGTCTTCAGGCAGATCTTTAGTAACGGTGAAACGAATACCACCCTTAAGCGGACATTCAGGCCATTTGGCATTCCACTGTGGGTATTGATATACATTTCCGTTTTTACGAACTGTCTTCACGAGTCGGCAAACACCGACAACGCCCGATTTGTTTCTTTTAGTCATCCGTCCGACTTCATTGGCTCTCGAAGGTCCCAATTCTTTCTTCTTCTCTTCGATCCATTCGCGTCCGGCGAGTTCTGCAGCTTTCCAGGTTTTGTGTTTTTTCCTGGAGAAACTTTTCTGGTGCATCTTTCCATTGCGCATGATCCGCGCCATGATGCTTTGCTGGCTTTTATTACGAGTTAAGTGCATGAACCATACTTAGTATAACAACTATTATATTTCCACTATAAAATGTAGAAAAAGTTAAATATTTAGTAGTTTTTACTATATTTAGGCCAGTTGGAGTCGATTTAGTTGTGATTTGGAGGGGGAAATAGGTAGTTTCGCACCGAATTGGTATCAATTTGAGGTTTACCTACTACCTCTTTACCTGGCTGAAATTGTCACCAACTACACTTTGCGCTCTCGAATGTGTAGAGAAACGATACCTAAATGATGTAGTTCAACGAACTATTCGCGGACTTTGGAATCGATCCAAATCGTTACCGGGCCATCATTGACCAGGGCCACTTTCATATCCGCACCAAAGGTTCCGGTAGCGACCGGTTTACCGCTTTGGCTTTCCATTTCCGCTAGAAACTGCTCATAGAGCGGAATAGCGACGTCGGGATGGGCCGCTCTGTCAAAACCGGGGCGGGTACCTTTTTTGACACGGGCGTGCAGGGTAAATTGGCTTACAACCATGAGTTCCCCATCAACATCCAGAACCGACAGGTTCATCTTACCGGCATCGTCTTCAAAGATTCGGAGACTGAGAATCTTTCGCACCAACCAGACGATGTCCTCGCCGGTATCTGAGTTTTCGATACCAACGAGAACCAAAATGCCTTTTGAAATCCGGCTCTTTTCGGCTCCGTCGATCGTGACGGAGGCACTACTGACCCGTTGCAAAAGGACTCTCATTTCCGGGAAGCTTAACGCAAGCCAAAGCGTTGCTTCATTACCACGTCGTGGCCGTAAATATCTTCGTCGAACCGGACCCGTCCGTCGCCCATGATAAACGAGGTCCAATACATCAAATAAACCGGCAGCGGATTATTCAGATTCACCTTGTTATCCGGATTGGAAGCATCATCCATCGCCGAGCGGACCGCATTAATATTCCAGTTTCCGTCGTTCCTCTGAAGAATGATCTGGGCCAGCTCATCAGGTCGGGAAACCCGGACACACCCGTGACTGAGATCGCGGTCGGCCTGTTTGAACAGATTGTGGTTCGGAGTATCGTGCAAGTATACTGAGTTATCGTTGGGGAAGATGAACTTCACCAGCCCCAGAGCATTCCCCGGTCCGGTCGCCTGACGCATCTGCAGCGCGCCTGATGAGACTTTATTCAGATTCTCTACCGTTACAGGCAACGCCTTGTCGGGCGAAACTCCGAAGAATGGAACGATCTCGTATTTATTGCGCTCCATATAGGTAAGATCCTTCAACGCTTCGGGAATCAGCTCCACCCGGGCAATAGTATTGGGAACGTTCCAGTAGGGACGGAAAATCAGGTATTTGATATCTCCATGGAAGACCGGAGTCTGGTGTTTCCCCTTTACCCCGACAATCACTTCCATCGTCGTGACGCGCTTCCGGTTGTTGTAGACCCTGAGAGCACTCTCCGCGATATTGACCTCGACGTGTTCCGACTGCTCATAAGCGCGCGGCATCCACCGGATACGGTCGAGATTGATAATCAAAGTATTGATCCTGGCCGCAGTCGGGATGTTGATCTCTTTGAGCGTATTCGGCCCGATATATCCGTCCGGAGTGATACCATGGCGAAACTGAAAGGACTTCAACGCATCGCTGGTAAGCTGTTCGAAGATCTTTTTGCGGTTCTTAGCCTGAGGCGTGTTCGGGAGGTCGCCCTCTGCCTGGAGACGGGCCTTCAAAAGGTCAAGATCCTGATAGGAAATCCCGGGACCAACCGGACGGCCGGGATCCGGCAGCGGCTTCCACCCTCCGAAACTCTGGATTTTGCGGTAACGCTCCAATGTTTTGACCATATCTCGGTAGCGGGAATCCGGTGGCGGTACCTTTTCCAACAGATAAGGTGCAAACTGACTCACCGGCTGCTGGAAGGCCGCATCGAGAAATTGTGACGCGGTTACCGCGCGCTTGATCGGTTTCCACTTGGGGTGGACCTCGGTCGGATCAACAAATCCGTAAGCCAGCGCCTGAATCGCATAAAGTGCCAGATGGGTGGTACTAACTTCGACACCCGCCTGCACTTTTGGATCCGGACTTGGGTTCAACCAGTGAGGTTCCCACACGTCGAGTTGAAACAGATTGGGTGACAGGCCGTGCGCCTCAAGGCTGCGGAGAAACGTGGAGAGCCCGCTGAGATGTCCGGGGCCCCAAACGGGGTTGAAATTGCGGGCCTTGTAGTAATCATTGAGCAGCGGATTTTTGGCAGCCTGCCTTTGAATCTCCGCATTCATCTGACCGTGACAGAGCGAGCTCACCGTCACAAGAACCGCGATGGTTAACACTCCTACCAGTTGTGGGAATCGATGCGTCATATTAATTTGATTACAGATAAATTTTACGTTTCCTAAAACTTACATGGGGTCAAGACTTTTCGCTGCGGGTTTTGAGTCACATAATCCCCGAAAAGAAACAACCTTCCACCAATAGGGACGTTGATTGAGCGTCGTTATTATGGCTTTTTGTGATAACCTGACAACGAAATGATAAGGGATCCTCATGTTCTCCTGAAATTTCTCTACGACAATCCCCGGGCCTGGCCTGTTCGAATGGCCTTGATTGAGGAAATGGTGCGTGACGGAGAAATGGACCGCGCCAAAGCAATCATCAGGGAATCTCCGGACGATTGCCCCATGCCGCCGGAATACCCCCAACGCATCCATACCCTGATGACAAGAGGGCTGGAGGGCCTCAACTCATTACCCCCACTGGTTGGATTTGAGGACCGCACCCCAGCAGAACCAGAGGACGTTCCCGTCGGAAAAATCATCGAAGTGATCTCCCCTCACCCAACTTCGAATGCGGCCAACGCTTTAGTGGATCTGGAATCTCTGAGTATTGAACCGGAATCCAAGGTGGTGGAGTCCAATTTGCGTCGGGATCCAAAAGAGGGCCATCAATACGAAGAGCCCGGTTTTGATTTCAATGCCCCCGTTGCCAAAATCTCGGATGATGGTGAATTGAACCTTTCGCACCATGGTATCAAAGGTGGGGCTGGAGCTCTCATTGAGACCAAAACGATCCGAAAAAAGTCCGGGCCGAAACCAGCGCCTCCGACGATCAACGCAGAGATCGCCGCCATCAAATGGGAACAATACTCCGGAAAACTTAATCTCACGGCTGGTGAGATCCCCGAAAAAGTGGAGAAGACCTCCAGATTGGGCGATCGGATCTCGGCGATGTCGCTTGCCGTCATCCTGCACTTGATCGGTGCCGTTGTGGTCAGTCTGGTGGTTATCAATACCCCGCGACCCAATCCCCCGAAACTGATCGTCACGATGCCTGACGTGAATGACAGCGACGATCTGATCGTTCACAAACTGACCAAACCGGCCGAAATCGATCCGTCCGCGGCGGCCATGCAGGCGGTAAACGTGATGACTTCGATCGAAATTTCGAGTTTTGCGTTACCCGAAGTGGAAGACACCACCATGCTCGACGTCACCGCGATGGTGGACGGGGCGGCTAAGCTTGGTGCCGGAATGCGACTTTCGCTCGACACGCATCAGCAATCTGACGTCAATTTTTTCGGAATTTCCAGCGGGGGTAAGAAGATCGTTTTTGTGATCGATGCCACCAAACCAATGCTGGTCGATGAAAAAGGCGGGATGTTTGCTTACGACAAGGTGAAAAACGAAATCGGGTCGATGCTCGCCAATCTGAACCGGGGAACCAAGTTTAACATTCTGGTCTACTCTGGAAAGCAGGTCAGGGCTTTTCGGGAGGATTTGGTTCCCGGACTCCCCTCTAATTTACGACTCGCGATGGAATGGCTCAAGCCTCTCAACAGCGACTACGAGGCGCTCGGAATCCCGCGTGACTATGGCTACCCCGTGGAAGTGTCGGATATCGCCGGGCTGCCGATCCTCTCCCGCGACGTCGCTCACTACACCAAATGCATCCAGAAAGCGATGGAATGGCAGGCCGCTGCGATTTTCTGTATATCCGGCGGCTATGAGAATATGCGGCGCACTCACAGCCCGGAAATGCTTCAGAAATTACGGGACAACCCCGGAACACCCGGCACCCCGGGCAAGCTCGATCCGGCTGACAAAGCCAGGTATGAGCGGGAACTCGCCCAATGGCAGAAGGCCGTTCAAAAGACGAACGAATGGCTCGATAAAGAAAACCAGGCCAGAAAGGAGCAGGGACTCGCGCCCAAGGTGGTGCTCGATTTTAATCAACTGGTCAAAGATATCACCGGGGCTACCAGACCAAGGGGCCAGAACCGCATCGGAAGAACTCCGGCCACCCCGGGCGTCACACTGCCGCAATTAAAACCCGTCGAGCTGGATGACATCGATCTGCAGCTTAAAAAGCTCGTCACCCACTACTACCGGAAGCAGAACAAGGACATCCCCTCAGTCCACATGGTAATCTTTCTCGGGGAAGACGAGGATTTTGACGATGTCGATAAGTCTCATTTTTCCCGAATCGTGAATCGCAATAACGGGAAAATGAAAATGCTGCGAGGACTCGCAGCACTTGAAGATGTTACCGGACGCTAATCCGGTAACTCTATGGATTCTCTATACTACTGACCGACAGGAGCCGCCGCCGGGCGCTGCGCAGGTCGAGCTGGTCTGGTTGCAGCAGGAGCCGGTTTCGACGCCGGTGGCGTTGCTTTCGACACGGACTTCGCAGCCCCCTGAGGGTCCACTGATTTCAGATATTTGAAAATATCCGAATCCGTCGACAAGACGACCGTGCTTTGATCAGTGAGCATCTTCTCATACAGGCTCATCGTGCGGACAAACTCGTAGAACTCAGCGGAATCCGGAGAGGTACCGTAGGCTCTCGCGTAAATGTCACTCGCTTTCGCGTCGGCTTCACCCTTTACGATCTCTGACTGCTTGTATGCGGCTGATTCGATCTCGGCGAGGTCTTTTTGCATGTTACCGATGATTTTTGACGCTTCACCGGCACCCTCGGAACGGAAACGCTCCGCGATCTGCTGTCTTTCCGAGATCATCCGCTCGTAAATCCGGTTCCGGACACTCGCATTGTAATTGATTCGCTTAAAGCGAACATCGAGCAACTCGATCCCGAATTCCTTTAACTTACCTTTACTGGTTTCATAAATTTCGGTTTCCAGTTGGCTCTTTCCTTTGCGAATCGGGAGCAGTTTCCCGATATTTCCCGTCAGATCAGCTTCCAGAATGTCTTCCGACACGAGAGGCGTCCGATCTTTAGTCGAACGAACCACTTCAATCAGTTCGTGTTTCGCAATGGTATTCCGGGTCTCCGATCCGAGAATATCACTGAGACGGGAGATGGCACTCCGGGGATCCCTCAATTTCTCAAAATACACAATCGCATCGACAATTTTCCAACGGGCATAGGTATCGACCGAAATATAGGTTTTATCTTTGGTCGGCATTTCCGTTGCGTAACCATCCCAACCCAAAATTTGTTTGGAGATGATATTTACTTTATCGATAGGCAGTTTGAACTTCAAACCTGCTGTTTGAATAGGCTCACCCTGGACTTCACCGAAACGGGTTACAATCGCCTGCTGCTTTTCGTTCACCGTAAATATAAAGGACTTGCCGAATAAGGCCACGAGCAGAACCAGAACAAGGGCAAAACACCCGATAGAATTAGTTTTCTTCATAATGAAATATAATATTAATGGTTCAACGACTACTTACCGAGACCCAGTGAGTTTAAAGGAAGCAGCGGAATCGCCTGACTGCCGTTTTGATCCAAAATGACCTTTTTACCTATATTAGGCATCACCTGTTCCATTGTTTCCAAATAGATTCGGCGACGGGTCACTTCGGGAGATTTTTGGTATTCTCCATATAGTGCCACAAACTTTGCGACATCCCCTTCGGCCTCATTAACCCGCTTGGTAGCGTAACCCTCAGCCTCGCTGATCATCTTATCGGCATCACCACGGGCCTTGGGAACCTCACGGTTGTATTGACCGTTAGCGACGTTAATTGATTTTTCTTTCTCCTGTTGAGCCTGGTTCACTTCGTTAAACGAAGCCTGAACCTCTTCAGGTGGATCTACATCTTTCAACTGAACCTGATCGATCGTGATTCCTAATTCGTAGAGATTGACCAGTTGGGAAAGCTTCTCCTGACATTCCGACTCAATACCCTGACGCCCCACCGTGATCACTTCGTCCACGGTGCGGTCCCCGACCACTTCCCGCATAACTGACTCAGTCGCATTTCGAAGCGTTGGCAGTGGATCCTCCACATTAAATTCAAACGCTTGCAGATCGGTGATCCGATACTGAATCACCCACTCAACGAGGGCCGCATTCAGGTCACCGGTCACCATTGATCTTTCGTGCGCCATTTCTTTCGGATCGGAGTATTGATACTCATTCGTCGAATCCCGCGTTCCAAAACCAAACTCCAGTTTCTGCTGGCGGCGAACTGGATGAATCTTAGCTTCCTCCACGTAGGGAATCTTAAAATGCAGCCCCGGTTGAACCGTATTTTTATACTTTCCGAATCGGGTGATGACCGCCTCTTCTTCCTGTTGAACGACGTATATTCCTTTATATACCGTATAACCGATTAATGCTATAAGAGCGAAAAGGAATAAAACCTTAAAATTACCCGGTGGGTTCACATCTATTACTTGATTTCCGACTTGAAGACGCATAGTGCCGAATAATACGCTAAGTAGTTAATAGATCCAGTTACAATTCATCTAAATAATTATAACTGTAATCACGGCAAAAAATCGATAATCTCCGTCAAAAATAGCTATACTAAGATTATGGAAAATGAAACACCTCCAGAGTCACCGAAACCTCAGGAAAACCAATCAACTCATACCGCTCCGCCTTCGCGGAATCTTGTGGACACCACGGCGGTTATTTTCTCGAAATATCCCAAAGTTTCCAAATTAGGGGAAGGCACCATGCCTGAGGCCGATGAAAAACTATGGGCTCTGGGCAGCCACCTCGGTGCGTTGGTTTGCATGAGCTCCGGGCTTGGATTTCTCGCTCCGCTGGTCATTTATTTGATGCAGAAAGACAAAAGCCCGTTTGTGGCCTGCCAGGCCAAAGAAGCCTTAAATTTCCACCTCACGTTTATGATTTTTGCGGTGATTTGTGGCGTTCTCTTCTGGCTGGTTCTGCCGATCCTGCTTTTGATGGCAGCGGGTATCCTTTTACTCGTCGGAGGAATCGTAGCCGGGATCAAATCTTACGAAGGGGAATTTTTCGCTCTTCCTTTCACAATTCGAATGATCAAGTAGAGTTCCGTTTTTCGGAATGACGGAACTCCTCCTCAATGAAGCGGCTTATAAAAAGGTAATTCAGGAAGCTATCCCCGGGGCGAAGCGATTTGTCTGGATAGCGACTGCGGATTTGAAGGATCTGCATGTTGAGACTACCAAAGGAAGGTATGTCCCCTTCGTCTCCGTGCTCGCAGATCTCGTTTCGAGTGGCGTCGGCGTCAGGTTGATACATGCCAAAGAGCCGGGGCCCCGTTTTCGCAAGGATTTCGACCGTTTTCCCGATTTGATTCACTCCGACCTCTTCGAACGGGTGCTCTGCCCCCGGATGCATGCCAAAATGGTCATTGTCGATGGCCGTTCCGCCTATTTGGGCTCAGCGAATCTGACCGGAGCGGGAATTGGGGCGAAATCAGTGAACCGGAGAAACTTCGAAGCGGGTGTTTTTCTCACCGATCCGAAGATGGTATCAGAACTCTGTGAATACTTTGATGAGTTCTGGATCGGGAACTCCTGTATCAAGTGCGGGCGGCGGGATGTGTGCCCGGACCCCATTGTCTAGACACAAAAAAAACAGGCCCGTTTGAAAGCGGAACCTGTTTTTGTGATTCGAAAGCGAACTGCTATCCTTCGAATACTTCAAATTTACCGTCAGCCCAGACAAAGAGGACTGGAGTCACGCTGTAGGGCGTGTCTGCCATGGCCTGCTTGGCCACGTTCCGGATTCTCGCAATCCCCTCTTCGTCATCGGACCCGGTTACGAGTAGCAGATCACGAGTCGGGATGGAAATCACGGTGCGCCCCATCACTTCGAGGAAATTCCCTCTCCACAGAGAGTTAAACAACATCAGCGATGTTTCATAGTTACCTCCTGCGGTGAGCATGTAGATACCGTCACTCCCGGATATTTCGATATTTTCATCGAGCATCTTTTTGAGGTTCTTACAGGCAACCTCGTAGAGCTCTTCGCGGGAAATCGGCAGGCTGTCGATATTGTCCTGATTGAGGTAGCGAATGTTGTGTTCGCTGTCTTCCGCGAAAAAGACCTGCAGCTCCGAGTTGTAGTCTTCGAAGAGCGGAGTGGGGAATTCCGCACTGTTTCCCTCCATTGAAGCGAGCACAGCTTGCATCCAGGTGCGATCTTTCACAATTGGCACGATACGATCCACGTCGATGCCCGGCCGTTTGTGCATTTCAAAGGTCTCGATCTGGCTGGCGACAAATTGTTCGATAATTTCGTCGCGGGCTTCCTGATCGTTCATGTAGGCCGCGTAAGCGTTGTCGAGGAAGGTCTGGAACTGATTCTCACTTCCTTCTTCGCTTACTTTCAATTCTAATTCGTGAACCACCTCCACCTCCAGAGTTGGAGAGGCTTGTTTCAATGAGGCCACATAGTAACCAGTGAATTCGTTGGGGCTCAGCGCCATCGTTGGGTTTGTGTCTGATAGTATCATGGCATTTGCTGTTACTATTTAGACGATCGAAACCACATTCTGTTGTCAAAAAATTTCTTAGGCAAGATTTCGCTTTCCGTCGATAGTGACCATTTTGTCCAGTATTCTGTCTTGGTATTTTGTATGATGAAAAAATTCTTACCGTTTTTTGTGATCTTTCTTTTGTTTGGATCGGCTGTAATGCCGGCTCAGGATTCGCTACCAGTTCCTGATGATAAACAGGTTCCGGAAATAACGGAACCCGCATATAACGATACGACTTTCGGATCCATTGCGGCCTTCAGTCATACCATTTCCTCAACAACGGGTATCGCGATGTCTCCCCTGCTTGGAATGGGAGTGCTGGGTGCCTGGAAATATTATCAATCCGACGATGCCTACCGGAACAGTCTTCCCTGGTATTCCAATCCCTGGGTTTGGGGAATATGCTTCGGCTTTTTTCTTCTATTAAAATCGAAAGATACGCTGGGAGCTTTTATACCGGAAGTGGTCAAAAAACCGATCACGGTGCTGGATGATATCAGCGATAAAGCAAGCGCCCTCATCGTCGCACTGGCCGTGGTTCCGGCAGCGGTTTGGGAAGAGCTGGAAAAACATCGGCCAATGCCCTCGGAAGAAGGATTGGCCATGGCTCCGGTGATTTTCCCCATTATCGCCGTGGTCGGCGCAGTGGCAATCTTTGTGATCGTCTGGTTTGCCTTTAACGCGCTGAGCAGCATCAAGATCCTGAGCCCGTCGAGCATGATAAACACCGCGATCTCAGTGGTAAAAGGCGCGGTCATCGCCGTATTTGCCGGTTTGGCCGCTCTCAATCCGTGGGTTGGGCTGATTCTTTCTCTCTCGATTATCATTTTCTGCGCCCTGATTTTCAGCTGGGCATTTCGCTGGAATGTCTTTGGAACACTTTTTGTGAAGGACTTCGTCACCGGTGCGTTCAACAAGCCGCTCGCTCCGGATGAGGAACTGAAAGGCTTTTCCACCGCGCTTTTCCCCGGCGTAAAAACCCGCACCTACGGCCGACTCACCCGCGACGGGGATGAGCTGGTATTTGCCTGGAAGCCCTGGTTGGTTATGCCGACGAGGAGGAACCGGATCAAACTCACCGAAGTGGAAAGCGGAGCCAGAAAAGGGATTTTTCTGCCATCGGTGACCTTACTGAACGCCGAGGCCAATCGCCACCGCGCGGTGATCGATTTCCGCCTGCGTTACCGCTCTCACGCCGAGGAGATTCAGTCGCGACTGGGGCTTGATTCGACCCAACCCAATGCGGTATTTAGTGGATTTCGGGCTTGCTGGGAGTGGTTTCGTGACCAAATTCAGCGCGGAGGGCGGGATTTAGCGAACGCTTTCCAGGTTTAACTCGAAAACATGATCAGTGACATCCTTCAGGGCTATCATTATGCCCGTAAAAATCCCGTGTCCAAAACCTGGGCGGTCTTCATGTCGCCCGGGAACAAACACCCTCTGGTTCAGTTCACCAAATACGGGATTTGCGGTGTGCTGGCGACGCTCTCTTACAACGCCTTTTTTGCACTGACAGGCTACACGATCTTCCCCCACTTCACGGATCTGGTGGAAAAATTGGGACTGTCCACCGGCCAGAGAATCATCAATTTCACACTCAGCTCGCTGGTGGGATTCGTCATTTCCAACGCCGTCGCCTACTTCACCAACCTGTGGTTTGTTTTCGAAGGGGGACGGCATTCCCGGATCAAAGAGTTTCTGATTTTCACCCTCGTGTCCGGTGTCGGTTTTGCCGCAGGACTGGGAATCGCTATCCTGAATCTGACCAAAGGAACCGGCGGAAGCTGGGTCGCCGCCTTTGCGCTTTTGATCACCTCCATCATCGTCAATTTCCTCTGTCGGAAATTTATCGTATTCAAAGGATAAGCCTCATTTAAAGTGGATTGTACAGGGTACAGTCCCGGATTGTACCCTGTACAGTCGTCCAATTCCCGGATTGACTTATGAAGATGACTCGGCATTTTTCGTGGATGCATTTTCGATCGATTGCGGCGCTGCTCATCCCATTGATTTCCTGGAGCTTCGCTGCGGAAAAACCTAACATCATCCTCATGATGTCGGATGATATGGGGTTTTCAGACATCGGTTGTTACGGCGGCGAAATCCAGACTCCCAACCTCGATTCTCTCGCCGCAAACGGCCTCCGTTTCTCCCAGTTTTACAATACCGGACGCTGCTGCCCGACCAGAGCCTCTCTGCTCACCGGTCTCTACCCGCACCAGGCCGGAGTTGGTCACATGACGGGGAACTACGGAATCCGGCAATACCAGGGCTTTCTCAACAAACAATGCCTGACTATCGCACAGGTGCTAAAACCAGCCGGTTATCGCTGCTACATGTCCGGCAAGTGGCACGTCACTCCCTATCTCGGCAAAAAGATCGATTCGCAGAACAACTGGCCGCTACAGCGCGGATTCGACCGGTTTTATGGAACCATCCACGGAGCGGGTTCATTTTTTGATCCCAATTCTCTAACCAGAGATAACCAATACATCACGCCGTACAACGACCCGGAATATCAGCCCGATACCTACTACTACACCGACGCGATCTCGGACAACGCGGTTAAATTTATCCAGGATCACGTCGCGAACCACGGGGACCAGCCCTTTTTCACCTACGTCGCCTACACCGCTGCCCATTGGCCGCTGCACGCCCTACCGAAAGACATCGCCAAATACAAAGGGAAGTACAATTCGGGATATGCCCCGGTCCGTCAGGCCCGGTTTGCGAGACTGAAGGAAATGAATATCATTCCAGCGAGCTGCAAGCTTTCCCCTCAGGACGGTCACTGGGAGCGGGTCATCCGGAAAGAATGGGAAGCGGCCTGTATGGAAGTCTACGCGGCGATGATCGATAATATGGATCAGGGAATCGGCCGGATCGTCAACGAACTGAAGACCCACAACCTGCTCGATAACACTCTGATTCTTTTCCTGCAGGACAATGGAGGCTGTGCCGAGATCTTCGGTCGCAAAGTGCCGGTTGGCCCCGTCAAACGCCCTGCGAAACCAACCCTCAAACCAATGGGACGCAACGAACTGCAACTCGATATGATCCCGAAACAAAGTCGCGACGGCTACCCCTTGCGGCGCGGTCCGGGAGTGATGCCGGGACCACCGGAAACACAAATCGGCTATGGAGAACACTGGGCCAACGTCTCCAACACTCCGTTCCGCCTCTACAAGCACTACGTTCACGAAGGCGGTATCTCGACGCCGCTGATCGCGCATTGGCCGGCGGGAATTAAGGAGAAAAATGGATGGAATCACACCCCGTCGCATCTCGTCGATATCATGACGACGCTGGTGGACATCGGAGAAGCCACCTATCCCTCCGACGATAAAATCCCGCTCGAAGGAATTTCTCTGAAACCCGCTTTTCAAAATGAAACTCTCGACCGGGGAAAACCAATTTTCTGGGAGCACGAAGGCAATCGCGCGGTCCGCGAGGGCAAATGGAAACTCGTCGCTAAAGGTGTGAAAGGTGACTGGGAGCTCTACGACATCGAAGCGGACCGTTCGGAAATGAACAATCTCATCAATGCCCAACCCGAAATCGCCGCTCAAATGGCAGCTCAATACCGGACCTGGTCGAAAAGCTGCGGGGTGGTTCCTTTCGGCTGGTGGAAGAAATTCAAGAAGTAGCCTCCCCTTCCCCCTCTCTATTTCTGTGGCCTTGGAAACAGTTTTCGATGCGCCAGGTAGACCCGTTTTAATTCGGCGATGGGCGTATCATGCTCATCAACCCGCAGATCGCGAAACCGGTCGTTCACGCCGCCGTACCCCCAATTTTCTCTCACAATTAGAAGAGCTGCCGACTGACGCCCCCGGCGGTCGCCACCCGCTTCCTGCCCCGCTTCGAGCGATGCAATCAGTCGCTCCGCGAGAACGCCCTGAGTCGACTCGAAAGCTTCAGCCATCGCTGCGACCACCGCTTCTCCCGCGAGGATATTCCCCTGCACCACATAGCCTTCTCCGGACTTCCCTCCGGCCCACTCGTTGCAATCCGAACCGGTAAACGTCGCCGTTTCACCGCTGGCCGAAACCACCCCGACCTGGCGCGATTCAATCTGAGGGTCCCCTTTTTTGAAGAATTCAATGCACTGAGCCGGGTTTGCCCCCGATTCCAGCAGCAACAGCCCGAGAGGCCCAAAGCGGGGATTTGCCCAGGCCTGAGTCGCGACCGCCCCCACTCCCGCCTTTGCATAAGGCACCACGGAGCCGACCGAAACGATCTTCGATTGGACCGCGACACCGATTTCCCCGGTATTTTTATCAACCGCAACGATCGAGAATGTCGCCACCGGCGGCAGATCCTTCTCTCCGCAAACCGCCCACCAGATCGGGCTCAGGATTAATAGAGCAATGATTTTGAAAACCATCCTCAAGCCTATCACACCCGATCACAGGCCGTGACGTTTTTTCATGTCGGTGTAGACCAAATTAGACACCTCACGGATCACATCGGCCCGGAACGAGATCCACGACCCATACGACTTGCTTTTCACCCGGCTCTCAATGATTCCGATGATGATATAGGGGTATCGCTGCCCGTTTTTACCCTTCACCGAGAGAATTCCCATATCGCCACAGCACATCGCCGTGCTCCCCGTTTTATTAAAGACCTGAGTTCCCACCGGCACCCGCTTTGCGTCAGTGTAGAGCCGATCCCGTCCCGGGAGAGCCATCGTCCGGAGGATCTCTTTTCCATGAGGCAATTGCCCATTCCACAGCGCATGGAGAAATCTGCTGTAGTCACTCGCCGACGCCCGGTTCCGGTACGTTCGGCCACCCGGCGGGATGTATTCCACAATGCTCATGTGCCGACAGAGATTCGGATAACTGTGCTTGAGGAGACTTTGAACGCCTGACGGCCCACCGACCTGTTTCATGACCCAGTTGGTTGAATCATTATTACTGTGCTGGATCATCGCCTCCATGTGCTTGCGACTCTCCGGACCGTAAATGATCCGGCCCTCAGCGACCCGGTGAAAAAATGCCAGCGCGAGATAGGGTTTGATCATGCTCGCGGCCTGCAAAGGAGTGTCCACATTGATGCTGACAGTCTGCTTACCACTTTTGAAGTCATACACCAGCCAGGCAGTGCGCTCATAGCTGCGCAATTTCCCCTGAGCACGAAGGCTTTTGATATAGCGTTCAATCTGAGCTTCGAGAGAACTGTCAACTGCAGCCTGAGCCACGGAGGCAACACAGAGAGAAGCGGTCAGGACGGTTAGAATAACGAAAAAACGTTTTTTCAGTCTAAGAGTCATCGTTGGTTCGACGGATTTCACTGGAAAAGATTCGTGGAGATAGTTTCGATTCAACTCGGGAACAAGTGAATACTGCTACAAATATTTTGTCATGGACCGCAACACCGATTCCGCAAGTTTCTGCGAGGAACTGAGTGCCAGATGAAGGGATTCGTGAGAAATCCGCAGCGCGGAGACCTCGCCAGTCGCTTTGACACTGGCCGTGGAAGCAATCCGGGAAACCGCACTGATCTCGCCGAGAATAGTTCCCGGCGTATCCAACTGGTGGGATTCCGCCCCGTCGACAAAGATCGTAACCACCCCGTCGAGTAGAATCCAGACCGCCTCCCCGATCTTCCCCTGTTCGATCAGCAACTCCCCATCGGGAACCGCCAGTACTTCGCCGTGATCGACGAGCGAGCCCAGTTCCTCGGGAGAAGCGCCCTCAAAAAGGTGCTTTGCGGTCATTAACTGGATGATTTCCGGTTGATCCATGGTTCTGACAATCCAAAGCCTCTAACTATGTGGCTTTGTCGACAACTTTCAAGCTCTCAACCGCGTAGCGAATTCCGTGGTATTCTGATTAGCGGTTGAAACGGAATATCATCTCAACTAATGCTTGTCCTGAAACGGCATGGAAAGCTCGAAAAACATCATCTCACCCTACGGGGGCGAACTGAGAAACCTTGTGGTATCTCCGGAGCGGGCTGCCGAGTTAAAGACTCTGTCAAAAAACTGGCCGTCCTGGGATTTGACACCGCGGCAGGAATGCGACCTCGAGCAGCTGCTCAATGGCGGATTCTCACCGCTCGAAGGCTTTCTCAACCATTCCGATTACGAATCGGTATGCGATAACATGGAACTGGCCGACGGCATGCTTTGGCCGATCCCGATTCAGCTTGATCTTCCCGATGCCCTCGCGTCGCAACTAAAAACCGGCGAAAGCCTTACCCTCCGTGACGCGGAAGGCGTCATGCTGGCCGTACTACACATCGAATCGATCTGGAAACCGGACAAACTGGCGGAGGCCGAAAAAGTATACGGGACCACCGACTTGAATCACAAAGGAGTCGCCCACCTCCTCGAGCGAACTCACGATTGCTACGTCGG
Source organism: Verrucomicrobiales bacterium (assembly GCA_029213005.1). Classification (GTDB taxonomy): domain Bacteria; phylum Verrucomicrobiota; class Verrucomicrobiia; order Verrucomicrobiales; family DEV007; genus Arctic95D-9. The sequence goes on along the minus strand of JARGPI010000020.1, from coordinate 82,674 downwards.
TGGAAAAATCGAAGGCTTTCAGTTGCCCCAACACTACGACAATCGCGCCCTTCGTCACAGTCCGGCGGAACTTCGCGCGGAATTTGCAAAACGCGGCTGGAACAAAGTCGCAGCCTTTCACACCCGGAGCATCATGCATCGCGTTCACCGGGAGCTGACGATGCGCGCCCTTCACGAACAGGACACGAAACTTCTAATCCACCCCGTGGTGGGATCCTCCCAACCCGGCGACATCGATCACTACGCGCGGGTTCGCTGCTATAAGCACGTTTTGCCGCACTACCCTGCAAATACCGCGACGCTCTCACTGCTCAGCCTTTCCACCCGGATGGCCGGACCCCGGGAAACCCTCTGGCACGCTCTAGTTCGCAGGAATTACGGCTGCAGTCACTTTATCGTCGGCCCGGACCACGCCGGCACATCACACGGGAAAACCGGGGAGCCCTTTTATGATCCTGACGCTGCCCGGGCACTTGTTAAAGAAGTCGGGGAGCGAACCGGTATGACCATCGTCCCGTCGGAAAAACTCGTCTTCAGTGAGGAAAAAGATAACTACATTCCGCAGTCCGAGGTTAACGCCGGCGGAAACGTGCTCAGTATCTCAGAGCACGACCTCCAATCCCGACTCCAGGCTGGAGAGGAAATTCACGACTGGTTTTCCTATCCCGAAGTTATCGACGAGTTGAAACGAATCCACCCTCCCAAAAGTGAGCAGGGATTCACCCTTCTGTTAAGCGGATTCTCCGGTTCCGGAAAATCCACAATCGCCCGCGTCCTCTTGAGCAGAATGCTCGAAATCGGCGGACGATCCGTCACTCTGCTCGATGGTGACCTCGTCCGGAAAAACCTGTCATCGGAACTCAGTTTTTCCAAAGAGCACCGGAACCTCAACGTCATGAGAATTGGCTTTGTGGCCAATGAAATCACGAAAAACGGCGGCGTTGCGATCTGCGCACCGATCGCGCCCTATGCCGAAATTCGCGATGCCCTCAGAGAACAGATTTCAGCCAACGGAGGCTTTATTCTCGTTCACGTCGCAACCTCCCTGGAAACCTGCGAAGCCCGGGACCGGAAAGGATTCTACGCCAAAGCCCGCGCCGGGATCATCCCTGAATTCACCGGAATCTCCGATCCCTACGATGTCCCCGAAAATGCCGAAGTCGTCATTCATACCGAGAATCAAACCCCGGAAGAATCCGCCCGAGAAATTCTTCTCTACCTCGCTCGCGAAGGCTACATCACCCTGCCTGGAGAGCCGTGATGATTTCAGCCCTACCGGTAAACCCGGAAAATATAGCCAACAGCCTCAATAAAACTAGCCGACCCACTGATATCCCCCCAAAGATCAGCGGAATAAATTAAAAGAAGCCATTCAGCGGGAAATCCCGATTGAATAATCAAACCGAAAAGGCTTCTCCGGGGCATCTAAAGATCCACAGATGTCGCGCAGTCACCTTCTAAAGTGAAAGTAGGGCTCAATTCCAGCAGGCGCTGGAAGCCTCTAATCCAGCCGGATAACCCCGGTTTTCTCATTCCTTTTCGACTATGAGCTTTGCTTTTTATTGTGCTAGGGAGTTTGGAATGATTTTCGCCAGTTACCCTCGCACCCTTTATCGACTTCTTGCGCCCGCCGGATCGGTGTGCTATATCGTTGTGTGAAGAGAATTCCGTTGCTCAACGAAACCAGTTGGGAGAAAATCCACTATGAGTAGTCGCGACTATCTGTTTGCATTTTCGATCGTGGTTAGGGATCGAGAGTTTCCAATAACATTCTATCCAGACGGTTCAAGCGAATGGCAGGACTTTACATTTCAGAAGCGCTTAACTTCAGAAGCTGATACTAGGGACTTCGTTGGAGCACTTTTTGGTGACGCCAAATCAGCGCAGCGACATAGTGACCGCGAGCATGAATTCACGGTTGACGCGCAATTGCCAGAACCGCTTCTTCAAAAGATTCGCGAGGCTGCCGCAAAGTTTGGAGCGGACCTACTAACAATCGCCGACGAACAGGAACTTGATTCTCATCTTCTCCCGTTCTTTTGGAGCGACGTAAATCACCAACTCTCAGAGCCTCTGGACCCAAAAGCCTAACCGGCACACAATCGGATAGGCATGGGGTTTGACCCCGCGCCCCCCCACACCACCCAGAGGACGTAAAAAAAGCGGGACGTAAAAAAAGCGACGTAAAAAAAGCGAGGCTCATAATAAGAAAAGAAGCCCTTTTCCTCCCCCAACCCTCTAAAACACTGACCTCCGGCATCGAACGGCATCTTCGCCCATTTGAAACTTAAGGGAAAATCCCAGCTTTTTCGCTTGCTGGAGATTATTTTGAACAGTATTAATATAAGCATGAGTTCTTCGAGGTTAATTGGGGAGGGGCGCAGCTTCTATCATTGCATTGGGCGATGCGTCGATCGGGGATACTTTTTCCGGGAAGCAGTTGTGAAAGAGGAGTGCCGCAAGATTATGCGTCGACTCGAAAAGTTCCTCCACGTCCGGGTGATTACTTATTGTTGGATGTCCAATCACACCCATCTGTTACTTGAGATTCCGGATCGTCAGTCGCTGGAGCCGTTAACCGAGGAGAGCCTGCTCGAATTGCTACCCACTCTCTACGGAGCGAACAAGGTAGCGGAGGTCCGCGGAGAGCTGAAACGGATCCGGGAACAATCATCCAGTGCCGAGGTGGCGGAAAAGCGAATCGGTCAAATTTTAGCGAAATACGAGGCCCGGCGCTGTGATCTATCGATCTTTATGAAGGAGCTAAACCAGCGGGTCACCAGATATATCAACCGGCGGAACAACCGCTCCGGAACGCTCTGGGAGAAACCGTTTACCAGTGTTTTGGTGGAAGGAAATCAAGGCGCACTTCTAGCCATGGCTGCCTATATCGATCTCAATCCGGTAAGGGCCGGAATGGTAGAGAAACCGGAAGATTATCGGTGGTCGGGATATGCAGAAGCCGTCGGTGGCAGTCAAATCGCGCGCAAAGGTCTCGGCATAATTCTTTCCGAAGCATTAGTAGATCGTGATTTCAAAAGTGACTGGCGCCGGACCCAAAATCGCTACCGCGTGATACTCTACACCGACGGTCAGGAAGTCGAAGCCAACCTGGAAACAGGCGAACGCGGTCGCAAAGGCTTCCATGAAGACGAAGTAGAGAAAGTTGTCGCGATTGAAGAGGGCGCAATGTCGATTCCCGAAGTGCTGCGCCACCGCGTGCGATATTTTTCAGATGGAGCCGTTCTTGGCTCAGCCGCTTTTGTGAATCGCGTGTTTGAGCGGGAGCGAAGTCGCTTTGGTCCCAGGCGGCAAGACGGGGCGAGGCGAATGCGAGGTGCCAACTGGGGATCACTCCGGGTCCTGCGAGATCTCAGGAAGAACGTGATTGCCTGACCAACCTCGTCCGTAGATCCCGAGTATCGGCGCCTAAAGTCAGTGCGGCTTTAGCTCGTAAGAATCTCTCAGCATTCTAACTACCCAAACTTCCTCCTTCAATGGTCGGAAGATTTCGGCACTACCGGTGAACCCGAAAAATACAGCCATCCGCCTCAATAAAACTGGCCGGCACACTGAGATTCCCCCCCAAAGATCAGCAGAAAAATTAAAAGAAGCCATTCAACAAGAAACTCTGATCAAAAATCAAACGGCAAAGGCTTCTTCGGGGCATCTAAAGATCCACGGATATCGCGTAATGACTTTCTAAAGTGAAAGTCGGTCTCAATTCCAGCAGGCGCTGGAAGCCGCTATTCTAGCCGGACAGCCTCGATTTTTAGATTCTCTTCCGACTATGAGCCTCGCTTTTTATAGAAAGGTAAGCTATGAGCCTCGCTTTTTGACTTCGCTTTTTGACTATGAGCCTCGCTTTTTATAGAAAGGAATCTTTATCGGACACTGGATTTTTTTTCTTCTGGTTATCTGCAATACGGGCGCTCAAGGGCTTCGCAAACAGGTTAAAAACCTGTTCTACGTTTTTTGATGGTTTCGTGCTCGTTTGAGAGCTGGGCTTGCATGGCCCGTCGCAAAGTTGCGACCGACTAACGTTTCTCGAAGATCCCCCATTGACTTAGGCCGGCAATCTGACGACTGGAGATGAGCTCCAAATTACCGACAGACTTCAAGTAATGAAGATTCGAGTGAGGTGAGGTGCGCCTCTGGTTGAGCCCACACTTCTCAAGACACTTCATGATCCAATCTGCATGAGGCAACGGGGTGGTGACCGCTAATTTGCCACCTGATTTCAGGAGATCTGCGCAAGCGGTATAAATATCGACGTGCTCAACTACCTCGAAGGCGATAATCACGTCGAAACTCTCCGGTTCCATCCCCAGAGCTTTCCAGTCCCGAATATCGCCCACCAAATCAGCCGGGGGAACCAGGTCGATGCCCCGGTAATTTTGCGCACCACGCGTCTCGAAATACTCCCCCACCCTGCCCGAACCGCACCCCACTTCTAAAATGACGGCAGCGGAGGGAATGGGCTCCAAAAAATAATCGATCTTTTTGCGCTGGGCAATTGCACTTAGGACGGGCATGGAAAAATAAAAAGTGATTTACGCTATCGGAATTTCTTGGTCAACCCCAGCGATAAATGAGAGATTGGGACTGTGAAAGCGTTTACCATCAAATTTCTTGCGTTCTGCATCGCGTCGTGGGTTGCGATGCCATCGGTTCGTTCTGCGGAAAAACCGAACTTTATCTTTCTCCTCGCGGATGATCTCGGCTATATGGACGTAGGGTTCAACAACCCGAGAACCTTCTACGAGACCCCGAATCTGGATCTACTTGCCTCCAGTGGGATGGTTTTTACCGATTTTTACGCAGCCTGCCAGGTGTGCTCACCGACCCGCGCGAGTATTTTGAACGGAAAATATCCCGCGCGGACAGACACCACCAATTTTTTTGTGGGGCGTCGTGACGGTAAATTTGCGCCCGCCGATTTCAAAACCGATATGGCAAATGGGGAGGTCACGGTGGCCGAGGCGCTTAAAGAGAATGGCTATCGCACGTTTTTCGCCGGAAAATGGCATCTTGGAGGCAAAGGCCAACTCCCCACCGACCAGGGCTTCGACATTAATATGGGTGGAGGTTCCAACGGGCTCCCCAGAAGTTACTTTTCTCCCTATAAGAATGTGGAAAACCTGCCTCCCGGTCCCGAAGGCGAATTCCTTACGAACCGTCTCGCTGATGAAGCCGTCAGCTTCCTCGAAGACAGTTCGAAACAACCTGATCCGTTTTTACTCTACCTTTCCTTTTATTCGGTACACACACCGCTTCAGGCACCGCAGAATTTGATCAAAAAGTACGAAGCTAAAGCCAAACGTCTCGGTTTGACCAATCCCAAAGACAGCTTCGATGTGGGGCGCGAGCGTCAGATTTGGCCGAACAGCAAGGAAGAGAGAAAAATCCGGATCCGCCAGGACCATGCGGTTTACGCAGCGATGGTTGAGAGTATGGATACTGCCGTCGGAACGGTGCTGGACCGGCTCGAGGAGCTTGGTTTGAAGGACGATACGGTCGTTATCTTTATGTCCGACAATGGCGGGCTCTGTTCGTCAGAAGGACACCCCACCTCAAATCTGCCACTGCGCGGCGGCAAAGGCTGGATGTACGAAGGCGGCATCCGCGAACCGGTAGCGATCCGCTGGCCGGGAGTTACCGCGCCGGGCACCAGATGTGCGACCCCTGCAATCAGCACCGATTTTTATCCAACTATTTTGGAAATCGCCGGTCTCCCGCTCAGGGGCGAGCAACATGTTGATGGCGTTAGTTTGGTTCCCTTCCTGAAAAACCCGTTTTCGAAATTTGACCGCGGCACTCTGTTTTTCCACTACCCGCATTACTCCAACCAGGGAGGAATACCTACCAGTGCGATGCGAAAAGGCGACTTCAAACTGATTCAGGATCTCGAAGACGGAGAGTATGAACTATACAATCTCAAAGAAGATATTTCGGAACACAACAACCTCAGCCAGCTCGAAGGTGATATCGTCAAAGAAATGGGTGCCGAGCTGGATGCGTGGAGAAAAGAGGTGGACGCCAAGCCGCTCCTGAAACATCCCAAAACAGGCGCTACACCGCCAAAGCTCTGGTAGATATATTTCCATCTAAGATTCCGGGGGCATTTCCTCGATCTTTCGAGCGGTTTGAAACAGCACGAAGATCAGGATGCCCACCGCTAGCACGATACTCCCCCACAGGATGTAAGATTGATCGAACAATGGTGTTGGCGCCTTTTCGTAGGCAAGGTTTTCTTCAACGCCACCACCCCACCCCGCAGAATCGATCGGAAACCCCTCTCTGATTAGCGCGTGGATAAAACGGGCATCATGAAACGTTTCCAGATCCGTTGCCCCCGTATATACCGCATAATTGGCTTCAGGCGCGACGAGCCAAACCATTTCGTAAGCGGGGCCGACCGCAACCAGCCCATTCACATCAAGCGCTTGCGCCCCCCGATTAGCGATCACGAGGCGATACTGAACCATGCGGTTTTCTCCAAATGAGACGGCAAGATCCTGCTTTTTAAAATCCTCAAGCTCATAGTGAAAGATCTCTTTTTGCTTCAAGAGCCTCCATCCGAATTCATCGTTCTGCCGACCGTATACCTTAACCTCTCTTCGAAAATTACGCTCTCCGATGGAAAGCTCGAAGCCTGAAACGGAGACCCTATGAGACTTCCATTCCAGAATCGTGTCCCCCGATTCGTCCGATTCATCGACAACTAAACCATCAACCGGGTAACGATTCTTGATATAGACATCACTAACCAATTTCTCCACCGTTCGGTGAAAGTGAATCCGATCGATTCGAAATGCCCGGGTTTTGATCGATTTATGTTCCTCCCGGTCCTGTTCCCCGGAATGACCTGACATCCTCGAAATCTCCAGAAAACGTTTCTCCGATCTTTCCATCGCCCGGTTGATCGTCACTCGATAAAACCTGCCGGTATTTTCCGGAAGTGAAACGCTTGTCTTCCTGACATCAGCAAATTGCCGGTAGTCAAAAATGATTGCTTCATCGACCAGCAAATCCCACTGCGAACCGGTTTGGCTCACTTCCACTCGAATTTCCCGTTCAAAGTCCGAAAGCGGAGTGGAGACCGTCAAGCTCGTAGCCGGTTTCTGATCTTTTTCCAACTCACAGACGATTTGTATTTCATTCTCTCCCAACTTGCGGAATGACACGACTTTGTTGTCCAGCGAAGTGGTCACTTCAGTGGTTTTTGTTCTTACCGGAGTCCTCACAATATAGGGAACTTCGTGGTTCGTTGCCGTATCAAAAAGTCGAAGATCTTCCCAGTGGCGATCCACCTTCGACAAGAGGGAAGGATCCAACGGAAGCGAAACCAGTCGCTCTTTCCCGGCAGGGACCTGAATGGTCCGGGAGTGAGAGAACTGCTCCACACCGTTCCCTAAACCAACGGAGCCGACGACGCCAACCAGGGCTGAAAAATAGAGAAAGGTGCGGATCATTTTGCGGCGAGTTCGAAGTTAGAACGGAATTTCAAGTAGAGAAATGATCCTCCTATCACCAGAATCCCGAGTGTGATAAAGGCGATGATCCGATAAATTTGATCAAGCCCGGCCAGATCCGAAAAGTAGACCTTCAAAATTACCCCGCTCAAAAGCACCAAGGCAATCCAACGCAGGTGTCGGACCTGTTTGGTAATACCGACGAGCAGCAAACCGATTCCGAACATAGTCCAGTAGATCGAAAGTCCACCCTGCACAAAACCGGGTAGGAACTCCCGCGAGTAATTGAGTAACTCCAACGACGTGTAGAGGAAAAACAACCCCAGACCAAGATATCCAAACAGTGAGCCTGTCAGAGATTCCCCATCTTTTCTGAAAACCTGAAATCCGAGGCCCAGCAGCACGATGACACTTCCAAAATCGATAAACCTCATAGAAAAACCGTCGACAAGACTGGTAGTAAAAGGTCTACCGTAACCGGAATAAAAATGGACAAAATCGAATAATAGAATCTTGGCTACCAACACCCCAACGAGGCAGGAGACTGCGACCTTCAACCACCGCAGACCGGTATCCCGCCATTGAGAGAAGGCCAGCAGAATAAGCCCGATCCACAGAATCGTCATCGCAGGTTGGGTAAAAGGAGCGTGAAGACTTCCGATACTGGAATAGACCTCGAAATTCAGGTAAAGGAAGGCTAGCAAGCTCGTGCACCAGAATACGACCTGGCCCATTGTCGAGGTTCGGCCCCACTCCTCTCCATCATCTGTAGACCGGAGGAGACGGTGAGCCGCGAAGAGAGAAGCCACCGGAATTCCGAAGAGGCAAACTCGATTTAACAAGGCGGAAAAACTGAACGCCCCCACTCCGGTAAACTGGCGATCAAACTCGATTCCGATCAGTCGCCCAATCACAATAACATATAGCAGGTAAGAGAGGTTCCGCAGAAATCCGCTCCGCATCTTCGTCGCAATCCAAAGCATAATAAATCCCTGTATCGCCCAACTGACGGTGACCCACCCTTCACTAAGAACAATCGGAAGGGTAATCGATACATAGAAGGAGGCCAACCCCATAAAAGACATCAGGAGTCCCCGGTCATTGAGTTTCCGGGCCATGAGTATATAAACATGAAGAATGTAAAACAGTCCCAGCCCGATGGTTAGCACTGCCATTGCCTCACGGGGGAAAGTGCGACTGATCATATCGTAGGCGAACCATGAGAAGACAGTCGCATTGAGAAATAGAAAGAGAAGCTCCAGGAGCGTGGATTTCTCGCGGTTCGCGATTTGGAAAATAAAAGTCGCGGTCGAAAAAAGGACAAAAAAGGCGAGTAGGAACGGAAAGTATAGCTCAAAGTTTTCCCCATTGAATCGTCCTGTCTTCATCGAGAAGATGGAATAAGTTGCCAGAAAAGCGGTGTAGTAGAGCAATCTCCAGTTTTTCTTCCAACTGGTCAGCAAGACACAAACGCCCAGCAGGATCAGGTAGCTGAAGAGGACCGTTTGGTTATCTCCTGCTGGATTCAGCAAAACCGGCGTTCCATAGCCGCCGATCAAACCGATAAAGGCAACGAGTAATGAATTCAGTCTCACCGCTACCACACTAGCAACGAGAGTCACCAGCATCATCAGTCCAAACGAGACCTCCGGAGTAAGCACCTCCATATATTGGCCGGCAAAGAAACTCGCATAGAGAACCGCGATTCCGCCGCCGCAAAGGCCCTGCCCTATCAGGCGGTACTGCCCACTGATTATCCGCGCCCCGAAACCCAGCATGGCGATCCCCGAGAGAGTGCCCATAGCTATGCGGCCCTCCGGACCGATCAAACCGGTTGCGATAGAATACTTCAGAAAAAAGCCAATCCCCGTCACCAGGATCAAAATACCCAAACGAAGCAGCCAGTTGGAGGCTATCGCATACTCCATCGTGACGCCCTCGGGACGATGTTCCTCACCGACCACAATCCAATTCCATACTTTACTCAGAACGTTGCGAACCGCTGATTCAAAAGGACCGGGTTCGGCAGATTTCGCGACTGGCTCGCACTTCTCTATTTTCGAAGCCTTCGGCTCGGCTTTCGATTGTTGAAGAGCTGGTAGTGGAGGTGGATTCGTGACGCGGTCCGGTTGAAGCGGCTCGTATTCGACAGGGTCGGGCTCCCATTCAGGTTCTGGTTCCGGCGTCGTAGAGGCAAGCTCCCCGGGCTCCGGGTCCGGCTCGCGCTCACCATCCAGCAATCGATGAAGCGAAGATAAACTTCGCTGAGTATCTCTCCGGAAATCGGACAGATCGTTTCTGGTCTCCGAAATCCGATTCAGTATCGAGAAGAAGAGGGCGACCAGTAAGACAATTAGAAGAAGAATAATAAGCGTATCCATTGCGGTAATAGTGAAACTTGCCTCCAAGTTATCACGATCACTCCAGATACTTAAATCGATATTCTCGCTACAAACATCGACAGGAACAATGATACTTATGATGACGGTCTGTGCTCAGGGACTCCACAAACCGTTTAAAAAACGTTTCTACTTCTGTTCCGGCGAAGCCCTCAACCTGTAAAACAGTTTTCCAAACTGTTAGCACCTGCGATGAGCCCAACCCCCGGCAGGCTGCCCAAAGCACGTGCTGAATTTTCGAAATTCGAGACTTTCTAAGGAACGGATTGCCCTTTCGCTGCTGACCAGAGCTCGTACCAGTCCTGGCGCTCCAATTGGATCGAGCCCGCCTGTGCCTGAGATTCAATACGCTCGATTTTATTGCTACCTGTGATCGCCAGAGGGCGGCTGGGATGAGCCATAACCCATGCAGTGGCGAGAGCGTCATCTCCCGCTCCATCATACTTTTCGCGGATTTTTTCGAAAGCCTCCCGAAGCCTTCTCGCCTGAATGCTGTCGCCGAAAAGCTCCCCGCCACCCAACACGGACCAGCCCATCGGCCGGATTTTTCTCTGCTCGCACTGAGCGAGAGAGCCGTCGTAAAGAGCATCCATGTTCAAAAGATTGATCTCCACCTGATTGGTGACAAGCCTTTGATTCACAATTGAATCGAGAAGTTCAAATTGATCCCGGGTGTAATTGGAGACCCCGGCGTGTTTGATTTTTCCCGAGGAAATTAATTGGTCGAGACCCTTTGCCGTTTCCTCTGCCGGAGTGAACCAATCGGGCCGGTGCACTAGAAAAAGATCAATCGAATCGACTCCGAGATGTCTAAGCGATTTTTCCGCACAATTCACGAGATTTTCCGCAGTAGCATTGTAATGCGGCAGAGTGACTCCCGCTTTCGTTTCCGATGGTACATCGATTCCACACTTGGTGACGACTTCAAAAGCGCCTTTAAAATCGGCAGATTCCGCCAGACCGGTCCCCACCGCTGCTTCGACCGTGTATCCCCCGTAAATTTCAGCCGTATCGATGGTGGTGATCCCCAGTTCGAGACATTTTTCGAGGCGGGTCGCAATATCCGCAGCGGATGGCAGCGGGTCCTGATCCAAAATACGCCAGGTTCCAAAGGCGATTTCGGACAACTCAGGGCCATCGCAGGAAAGTTTTGCTCGTTTCACAGTCATGACGGCAAATTTAGGGGAAAAAGAAAAGAGACGCAATCTTTCGCGAATACGTTAAATTCTGCGCCTTTTCGGTGGCTTTCTGAGTTTTGAAATCTTATATCCACAGCATTGAAACGAACGTTCCTCCCTTTGTCCATCGACAGACGGAGATCGAAGAGATGTTTATTCCCCGGATCACCGATCGCCGGACCCGGATGCTGCTCAAGCGCAGTCTACGGGGATCTGGAATCGAAACGCGACACAGTGTCTGCAAAGATTTCTTTTCCGGCGAGCTGTTTGATGAGACCGGGAGCGCTTCAACAGCGAAGCGAAATGAAATTTACGAAAGGGAGTCGAGAAAACTCGCCGCCGAACTGGGACGCAAACTGCTCGACCAATCACCCACTTTTTCGGCGGGGGATATCACCCATATCGTTTTTGCGTCCTGCACCGGTTTTGTGAATCCGGGGCCGGACTTTCATCTGATCAAGGACCTCGGCCTGAAAAGTAACGTCCAGCGATTCATTCTTGGATTTATGGGCTGTTACGCCGCCGTTCCGGCGCTGCGAATGGCCAAACATATCGCCGAATCCGATCCAAAAGCGAACGTGCTCGTAATGTGTCTTGAGCTTTGCAGCCTTCATCTTCATATCGAAGCCACCCACGATTCGGTGCTCGCCAACAGCCTCTTTGCCGACGGAGCGGGAGCGGCGATCGTCAGTAGCCGGGAGCCGCAAAAGGATCTCCCCTGCGCTGCTGAGCTGGGCGAGTTTTTTACGGAAATCATTCCCGAGGGCGAACCCGACATGACCTGGCAGATCGGCGATCAGGGTTTTGACCTCGTCTTATCCAACCGGGTTCCCGAGATGATCGAAAGCCAGATTGGAAATATCGTTCACTCGATCTGCGATAAAGACCAGATCGATCACTGGGCGATCCACCCCGGAGGTCGCGGCATTTTGGACAAAGTGCAAACCGCCGTTCCCGTTCCGGCGGAGAAACTACAGATTTCCCGCGAAGTGATGAGACGCTATGGCAACATGGCCAGCGCCACCGTTCTATTTGTGATAAAGGACATCATCGAGCAGGCCGAAAGCGGAGACGAAACGCTGTCGGTCGCTTTTGGCCCCGGTCTCACGGTTGAAGCGGGGATGTTACGGAAGTGCTAGGGTGATTTACAATTCCCGGGCACCTTTGCAATTCGGATAGGATGAGCAACCCAGAAACTGCTGCCCGTTTTTCGGTCCCGTCCAGATCGTGCGCAGGACCAACAGCCCTCCGCACTGCGGGCAAGGTGGAAACTCAGAAGAATCGGTCGGATTGGTCGGATCTGACTGATCAGACCGATTTCCTGCGCGATGCTTAATCCGCTCGCTGGCGAGTTGTTCGGTGTAGCCACCGCCTTCGACAAACTGTTTTTCGAGGGCGAGGATTTGTTGGTCGAGCAGGTAGTTGGTCTGGTGAATCAGGCAAATCAGCGCGTTAGCTCTGATAAACGGATCTTCAGATTCCAGCCAGGGCTTGTATAGATCGGCGCGCTGGAAATCACTCAGGTTCGCCCACCCGGATTGATTTTGGCGGGCAACCTGGCGAACCTGGATGGCTTCCGGGGTATCTTTCGCCCACTGCATCCGGCGCCGCTGGCGCAGATAGTCTTCGTAGTCGAGAAGAAGCTCTTCCAAGCTGGCTCGGGCAACGTTTACGAGACGAAGCTCCGTTTGACTGGACACCGCACCGGCCCGGGAACCTTCCGCAATATTTTGCCGACCACTCCGGGCTGCTTGCACCATTTGATCAACCGTCCGGGATCGGGAATCGACAAAACGATCACAAAACCAATAGGTCGCATCGTAGATGATGGTGGAGGTTTGGAAGGAGCGGAGATCTCGATAACCGCCGCTATTGCGGATTCGGCCCATAGCTAAATGTTATGGGCAAAATGGTTGACCATAGCAAGACTAAACGAAACATCGGTCGGATCCGTCTGATCAGACCGATCCGTCAGATCTCTTTCGCGCCTGCGGCACCTAACTATTCTCCTTGATAATCTGAGCCAACACATACGGCAGGATCCCGCCGGCGCGGTAGTAGTCGATCTCGACCGGGGTGTCCAGTCTCACGATCACTTTGGCTTCGTCGGTGGAACCGTCGGCGCGATGCACCACCATGGTAGCGGTTCCGCGAGGCTTCAGGTCGTTGCTGATTCCGACGATGTCGTAAGTTTCGGAGCCGTCGAGCGCGAGGCGATCGTAGTCTCCCGGATCGGCAAAAGTTAGTGGCAGGACACCCATACCAATCAAGTTACTGCGGTGGATTCGTTCGAAACTTTTGGTGACTACAGCCTGAACACCGAGAAGCCGGGTTCCTTTTGCCGCCCAGTCACGGGAACTCCCCATGCCGTAATCGGTTCCACCAACCACGACGAGCGGTGTGTTGGTCTCATGGTATTTGTCAGCGGCGTCGAAGATATCCATCTCCACTCCGGAGTTGGCCCCGTCATAGTACTTAGTCACTCCACCCTCGCTTCCGGGTACCATCAGATTCTTGATCCGGACGTTGGCAAAGGTTCCGCGAGTCATCACGCGGTCGTTTCCGCGACGGCTACCGTAGCTGTTGAACTGAGCCTTCTCGACGCCGTTTTCCTTGAGATATCGTCCCGCCGGTGAATCCTCTTTAATCGCTCCCGCCGGTGAAATGTGATCGGTAGTAACGGAATCTCCAAATACACCAAGAGGACGCGCCCCTTTGATTTCCACGATGTCACTCGGCTCAAGTGAGAACCCTTCGAAAAACGGAGGATCCTGAATGTAGGTCGAACTTTCGTCCCATTGATAGACCTCTCCCGCCGAACTTGCGATATTGTTCCAGGCCGGGTTCTGAGCTTCAAAGTCACTGTAAAGCTTATTGAACACTTCGGGTTTCAAAGCGGCGCTGAGAACCTCCCGAATTTCTTCCTGACTTGGCCAGAGGTCTTCGAGGAAGACAGGGTTTCCATCTTTATCCGTCCCGAGCGGCTCGGAGGTGAGGTCGAGATCAACCCGTCCCGCCAGGGCGTAGGCCACTACCAGCGGCGGGCTCATCAGGAAATTGGAACGGATATTCGGGTGAACCCGCGCCTCAAAATTTCGGTTTCCGGAAAGCACTGACGCGCAGACGAGATCGCCCTCAGCAATCGCCTTTTCGATAGCGGGATGCAGCGGTCCGGAATTTCCGATGCAAGTCGTGCACCCATATCCCACCGTTTGAAAACCAAGTTTGTCGAGTTCCTCCTGCAGATCAGTTTGCTCGAGGTAGTCGGTGACAACCCTCGAACCGGGAGCCAGAGAAGTTTTGACGTATTCGGCGACTTTGAGCCCCTTTTCGTTGGCCTTTTTCGCAAGCAAACCGGCCGCCAGCATCACACTTGGGTTGGAGGTGTTGGTGCAACTGGTGATCGCTGCAATCAGAACCGATCCGTGTCCGATCTCTGTATCGATCGGATCAAAAACATCCGATGACTCCACGACGGAACCGGTTGGGCGATTGGTCGTCATCTCCGCTTTATTACGATGATTTCCGATCTTGTCACCATCATCTGTGGAAAGCATATCCGTATCGGAAACACCTGCCGGAGTTTTGAGATGGACCGCCTTCCGCACGCCACGGGTTAACGAATCGCGGCCAAATCCACCCTCGGAAGCCGGGGCGGAAAACAACATGTCAAAGGTGTCCCGCAGCGCCGGCACATCGATCCTGTCCTGGGGTCGCTTAGGACCGGCCACTGCCGGCACGATCGAGCTGAGGTCGAGATCAAGCACATCGGTGTATTCGCACTCACCCGCTCCTGGAATGCCGAACATATCCTGAGCGCGGAAGTAGTTCTCCACCGTGGTGCAGACTTCCTCGCTGCGCCCGGTCCCCCGCATGTAGGCAATCGTTTCTCCATCGATCGGGAAAAATCCCATCGTCGCCCCATATTCCGGTGCCATATTGGCGATCGTCGCACGGTCAGGCAAACTAAGGGCACTGGCACCTTCGCCGTGAAATTCGACAAATTTGCCTACCACCCCGTGTAGACGAAGAATCTCGGTAATCCGCAGAGTCAGATCGGTTGCGGTGACGCCTTCGTTGAGAGATCCTGTCAAATTCACACCAACCACCTCGGGAACGAGGAAAGTTACCGGCTGCCCAAGCATCCCGGCCTCTGCTTCGATTCCACCAACACCCCATCCGACCACTCCCAGACCGTTGATCATCGTGGTGTGCGAGTCGGTCCCGACCAGAGTGTCGAAGTAGTAATTATTATCCTTGTCCGAGAGCACGCCCTTCGCGAGATACTCCAGATTCACCTGGTGAACAATCCCGATCCCCGGAGGAACCACATTGAAGGTCTCGAACGCCTGTTGGCCCCATTTCAAAAACTCGTATCGCTCCCGGTTTCTGATAAATTCGATCGCAAGGTTCTTCGTGAAAGCACCTTCAAAACCGGAATAATCGACCTGAACCGAATGGTCGACCACCAAATCAACCGGAACCAGCGGCTCGATCATTTCCGCATTTTTCCCCATGCGATCAACAGCGGACCGCATCGCCGCGAGATCGACCAACAGCGGCACTCCGGTGAAATCCTGAAGGACAATCCGGGCCACGGTGAACGGAATTTCGTAATCGCCGGGATTCTTCGCATCGTAATTCGCGAGATTTTTGACGTCGTCTTCGGTAACTTTCTTGCCGTCGCAGTTCCGCAAAACCGATTCCAAAACGATGCGAATACTGACCGGCAATTTTCTGAGATTGGGAACCACGCCGGACTCTTCCAGAGCGGGTAGAGAGTAAAAATTACCATCGGCACCAGAGCCGGTTTTGAAAGTTTTTACGACGTCAAAGCTCATATCAGTTCACGGAAAAGTTGATCCCTTCGAGCTGGTCGCCGGAAACCCGACTGAAACAGCTCTGCCCGGAAAGTTCCCTTATTTTAAGGCGGGAAAGCAGAGTCGGCAAGAGCCTAGTTTTTGTAACTGGTCAGGTTGGGGAACAGGAAATAGCGCACTCACTCAGCAGCAACGAGGCGCTCAAACTCCTGAGCGGCAGCGAAGGCAGCTCTTTGGATTTTCAGCTTTGTTGCTTCATCGAACACCTTCTTGAGCTCACCTCCGTCGGGATTTTTTCCATCCTTCACTTTAGTCTCAACCACGGTGTCATAAGCAAAGCCCTCGGGACTCTTTCCCGTCATAGCCGCATAGAATAAATTCGAAGTCAGAAAGCCTCCAGTTTGATTGGGATGCCCATCATTCACATAGCGGAAAGTGAGATCCGTTCCACCGGTTTGAATCATTTTGATCGCCAGCGGAACGAGGACAATTGCCCGCGGCTTGAGACTTTTTGCGAGCGCAATCCCGACAGCAAGATCCTTGTCCGCCTCATCCGCCCTGAGAGGTTCCGTTACCGGTTTGGCATTCTGCGTTTTCGGCGAGGTCATATAGAGAATCACTTCCGCACCATTCTCCCGAATGGTCTTCGCAAGCGTCGTCGCATATTTCCCGTAAGCTTGATTGGGGTCCTCAGAAACATCCTGATAGCTTTGCATCACGACGTAGTCCCACTTTGTCTTCGGATTATCCTTGAGAAGATTTTCATGATTCCGAATCGCCGAGCGAATGTGACTGTGAATCCCAGTAAAAGGCGGAACTTTAGCTGAATGAAGCGATTTCGAGTGAGCAGTCCATTCCTCCGGGTTCGGTGGGTGCTTCAGGTTGAGAAACGCCTTCATCTTATCTATCCGCGCCTCGATCTCCGCATTGGTGATCGCACTTTGCTCAATAAAAGTCTGACTGAAATAGTAGGTCGAATGTTTGAACATATTCTGACCGCCATAGGTAATGCGCTTCACATTGACCGTGGTATCAGGGTCACCTTCTTCAAGAACTGTCTTGACCAGATCAGGCAGTTCGTGACGAAACGTAAAACTGTTCCCGAGAAACAGAATATTCACGTCCTCCCCCGCCTGACAAATACTGAATGTGAGCAGGAGCGCGCCAATAAAAGACCTGAACTGAAAAAACGATATCATACTATGAGAATAGCCGCCAGACTCATCACGGATAGATCTTTTCAGCCCGCCCGGATCACGGATTCACGGGGAACAGCCTGTGCTCGATCACTAATAGCAAAGCCAAAAAGTCTATTGAACTCACTACCCAACAATTATCATTTTACGCGATAGCCTCGTGAGCGATTTCGTGAGCCAGAGGTAATTCTTCTACCCATCTCTGGATGATCTGCCACCCAGTTCGTCTCGAATCCAAGACGGCTTACTTCGCATATCCAAAATCGCATACACCTCTACCGTGTCATTGTCCGTCAGATAGTAGATCGCAAATGGAAAAACTCTGGCAAGCATACGGTGATACCCAAAAGTCTTTTTGTGAACACCCCCATACAGAGATAAAGATTCCGCATCAGCAATAAGGGAATCTACAAAATAGTCGCCGACTCCAGGCTCTTGCTCGTCATAAAAAAGCCGTCCCTCACGAAGGTCTGCTTCGACAAACTCAAGAAATTTGACTGTCATTTTGACTCGTTCAAACGAGCCTTCAATTCGGCAGCAGATAAGAAGTTAGCCTGGCCGCTATCAACACTCGCTTTCCTCTCATCAAGCACCGTCTTGTGCCAATCAGGCGAGTCCAATTCGTCGGAACGCAGAGAATCCCAAAGTTCCTCCATGCATTTGAGGCGCTCCTTTCGGGGAAGGCTAAGCATTTCTGAAATAATCGCCATGACTAATGATAATGGAATTTTACGGGTTGTAAATACCACCCTTCAAGGGAGTGATTATCTGAACTCCCGGAAAATAACTTTCGGCAATAGGGCGACTAAAGCGTAACCGGTGAACTGCACGGAATTTTGAGTACTCCACGCAGAGAACCTCGAAAGCACTGGCCTTCATCGATCCCCAATGCACGCACACTCGGGATCGACAGCCTGAAACTCGGATTTGCCGACTTACTACGCACTCAACGCCTCTAAAGGCGGAGCAAATTTGGTCAATTCAATGCCATTAACGGCATCGGTGTATTCTTCCAAACTGGGAGTTCTCCCGAGGATGGCTGACAGAACCACTACCGGTGTTGATGAGAGCAATGACTCACCTTTCTTGCGCTCCGAATCTTCCACAACCCGGCCCTGGAAAAGACGAGTCGAGGTTGCCATCACGCTGTCGCCTTTGGCGGCTTTTTCCTGGTTACCCATACACAGGTTACAACCGGGGCGCTCGAGATACATCATGTTCTCGTATTCGGTCCGGGCTGCGTTTTTAGGTGCATTGTCATCAAACTCGAAGCCGGAATATTTCTGGAGCATGTCCCAATCGCCTTCCGCTTTTAATTCATCAATAATGTTATAGGTAGGTGCTGCGACAACCAGAGGCGCTTTGAATTCCACTTTTCCCTGCTGCTCTTCGAGATTGCGAAGCATTTGGGAAACGATTTTCAGGTCACCTTTGTGAACCATGCAGGATCCGACAAAACCAAGATCGATTTCTTTTTCCCCTTTGTAATAGGAGAGCGGTCGGATCGCATCGTGAGTGTATCGTTTTGATACATCTTCGTTGTGAACGTCCGGATCGGCGATCATCGGCTCGACAATCTCATCCAGATCAACGACAAATTCAGCGGCATACTTCGCGTTGGCGTCCGGAGCTAAGGCTGGTTTCTCGCCTGATCGAATCTCGGCGATCCTTTTGTTGGCAATATCGATCAAGCCCTGAAGGACTTTGCCGGCGTTGTCCATCCCCTTGTTGATCATGATCTGAATTCGGCTCTTGGCGATCTCAAGCGATTCGATCAGCGTCTCGTTCTGGGAAATACAGATGGAGGCTTTTGCCTTCATTTCCGCAGTCCAGTCAGTAAAGGTGAAAGCCTGGTCTGCAGGCAGCGTTCCGATGTGGACCTCAATCACTCTACCCTGGAATACATTTTCGCCGAATTTCTTCAACATCTGGGCCTGCGTCGCGTGAACCACGTCACGGAAATCCATATAGGGTTTTAAATCACCTTTGAAGGTAACTTTTACTGATTCCGGAATTGGCATGGTCGCTTCGCCGGTAGCAAGGGCGAGAGCCACAGTTCCGGAGTCGGCGCCAAAAGCGACCCCCTTGGACATTCTGGTATGGGAATCACCCCCGATGATGATCGACCAATCATCAACAGTGAGGTCATTCAAAACTTTGTGAATCACATCAGTCATCGCGTGGTATCCGTTCTCCGGATCGCGCGCCGTGATGAGTCCAAACTTGTTCATGAACGCCATCAATTTAGGAATATTGGCCTGCGCCTTCTTATCCCAAACTGAAGCGGTGTGACATCCGGACTGATAGGCTCCATCTACAATTGGTGAGATAACGGTAGCAGCCATCGCTTCCAGCTCCTGAGCTGTCATCAACCCCGTCGTATCCTGCGAACCCACGATATTGACCTCAACCCGAACGTCGGATCCGGCGTGCAAGGTTACCCCCGGCGTCGTTCCGACCGCATTCTTATTAAAGATTTTCTCCACCGCAGTGAGACCCTGCCCTTCGTGGGAGATTTCTTTGGAAGGTGCGTAAACCAGAGGCACATCAATACCTAAAGTTTTCGCTGCGAAAGTCTGTAACTTTTTGCCGAACACAATGGCGTAGGATCCCTGCGCCTTGATAAATTCGACTTTCTGTGGCGTCAGAGCGGATGATATATCGACCAACTCTTTACCGTCCTGATACAGTTTTTTGTCCTTGGTATTGATGGTGAGTACGGTTCCTGTCTCCACTGAGTAGGCTTGTTCCAAAACCGGGTCACCATTCTCATCGAGAATCGGGTTACCATCTGCGTCCAGTTTCTTCACCCAGTTTTTGAGATCGATCCCGATACCACCGGTGACGCTAACTGTAGTTAAGAAGATAGGTGAAATACCATTGGTTCCCGCAACGATCGGGAAAATGTTTACAAAGGGAATATAGGGACTCGCCTGCTTACCGGTCCATAATGCCACGTTGTTCACACCCGACATCCGGGATGAGCCCACGCCCATCGTCCCTTTCTCCGCGATCAACATGACGCTCTTGTCAGGATGAATTTTTTGCAGAGCTTTGATCTCGGCCTGAGCAGCCTCAGAGATCATACACTTCCCGTGCAGTTCGCGGTCCGAGCGGGAGTGAGCCTGATTTCCCGGAGACAGCAAATCGGTAGAGATGTCCCCTTCCCCGGCGATATAGGTAACGACCTCGATCTCTTCAGGGACATCCGGAAGCTTAGTGAAGAATTCCGCCTTCGCATAGCTTTCCAGAAGTTCTTTTGCGATCGGATTTCCAGCCTCGTATGCCGCCTTGAGGCGAGCGGTATCGGCATCGTAAAGGAAAACCTGAGTCTTAAGAACTTCCGCTGCCTGCCGGGCGATGGACTCGTCATCACCGAGGGCCAGATCCAGAAGCACATCAATCGAAGTCCCGCCTTTCATGTGCGAGAGAAGTTCAAAAGCAAAAACGGGGGTAATTTCTTCGACGACCGAATTACCGAGAATAATATCCTTCAGGAAATTGGCTTTGACTCCTGCCGCACTGGTGGTTCCCGGCAGAGTGTTGTAGATCAGAAAATTAAGAGAATCTTTGCGATATTCATTCCCGGGATCTTTGATTTGGGCAATGATTTCCGTTAACAGCGCACCGCTATCGATTGGCAGAGGATTTAAACCTTGATCTTTTCGATCCTCAATCTCTTTAATGTAATCTAGATACAAGCTCATGTTTTTAAAAGGGTCAATTAGCAGGGTTAAATCCGGGATCCATTAAGGCGCCATGCGGGATCGGGCCCTATCTGGATCAGGGAAAAGCCGTGCATAATTCAGGCCAACCCAAAATCGCGGTATTCTACGCGGGAATGCGATTTCGGCAAGAAAGGAGTTTTTGAGCCCTCCCCGCTCGAAAACGGCAATGAACTGACAGCCAGAGAGATCGCTCCGATCCAGCGCCGATTCCGATGACAGTGATCCGGGATTTGCCCCGCCGGATCCCTTCCGGAAACCCCACCATAACCGCCTTCACGGGGCCCGGTCGAAAAAAATACAAAGCGCTCTGATGATTGTAATGAGCTGATTTCCGCTCGCGTCTAACTTCCCGATTAACTAAGCAAACCTTAATACTTCATAATGAAAACACTTACCAAAACTCTTGCCGTTCTGGCGTTGTTGGGATCCACCGCTTTTTCAGCCAAAGCCCAGACTTCATTCCAGCAGCAGTATGAGAGCCTCTCGAGCAGCGAGCAGTCCGAAATCCGGGCGGAAGCGACTCAAAAGGAGGAATACGATCAACTCCCCGCCGCACCAGCGGTGCTGAATTCGGAGACGGTCACGGAATTTTGTAAACAACTCCCCCGCGGGTTGGAGACGATGCAACCGAAGGCAGGAGTAAATTCCGCCACGGAGCAAAAGCGCGTTGAACTGTGGGTTCAGCACCTCTCGTGTCAGGATTCCTACCTTTATTACGAGGGGCACCGTTTCTTCAACAGCGGCCATTACACCAGTTCTGAAATCGCTTCAGCGATCTCGGAAATCAAAAAAGTGATGGATTGGCTTGTGAAACAGGAAGCCGCTCTCGATTCGGATTCAGGCCGGTTTTCCCAAGTCAAATAAAGCTCAAATAACCCACAACCCACAAAAAAAGCCCGGTTTTACACCGGGCTTTTTCATAAAAAATAAAAGAATAGAACAGGGCGTTAGACCTCTTCTTTTTTCTTCTTCTTGGCCATCACAGAGATCGCTTCAGCCTTCTTCGTGTGTTTGTCCGTAGAAACGGTCACTCTTTTGCCGACGAGATCTTCGATATTGGCATCCTCACCCTTGGCATCTTTGATGACAACAGTGGCATCCATGGTGACAGTTTTGTCAGCGTCTTTCTGAGTCAAAGTGAGTTCCTTTTTCTCAGCATCGTAGGACTTCAGTTTTCCTTTAACGTCCACCTTCACACCGCATCCGGCGTAAGCGGCGCCTGCGAAACAAAGCGCAACGGCGATTGTAAGTAATTTTTTCATAATGTTGGTTATTAGTACAGCGTCAAATTTGTCAAAAAATCGCAACTAACGCAAGGTAAATCAGCGCCGCACAACCGGCGGGTGTTATCA
Source organism: Verrucomicrobiales bacterium (assembly GCA_029213005.1). Taxonomy (GTDB): domain Bacteria; phylum Verrucomicrobiota; class Verrucomicrobiia; order Verrucomicrobiales; family DEV007; genus Arctic95D-9. The sequence continues at coordinate 60,526 of JARGPI010000020.1, read as the reverse complement.
ATTTATTTCATCGGTTTGATGCTAATTTAATGATCTTTTTAACGCTCGCTCATGACAAGATTGGTTACCCTTATTTTACTGCTTCAGGCGGCCCTTATTTTTGATCTGAAAGCGCACCCGGTTCCCGATATCCCGGTGCGGGCTTACTTTGACGGGCAGGGAACTATGGAAATCCGGATTGAGGTCGATCCCCGCAGTTACGAAGCCGATCCCGAAGCGTTCGAATATTACTTAAAAAGCGATATCGAAAAGATGGATCCCACCGCGGTTGAAGCGATGAAATCGAAGGTGAAGACCCTACTGGATCAGCGCCTCCGCCTCCATTTCGAACCCGAAGGAGCGAAAATACCTGAACTGAAGTGGGAATTCAGAAAAATCGGTGACGAGCCCTGGGAAGCACCTACCGATGAAACTTCTCTCGTGGGGGTCACAAAATTCAAACTAACCGATGAAACCAGCTACCGGGTTGAGTCTCTGAAACTGACCGAAAAATCACTGGGCATTCCAATGAACGTCGTTTTTAAGAATTTTTTTAACGGAGTTCAAGCCGAGCGCTACGCCGTTCTGTTCCCGGGAGAAACCAGTTTTGCTCTGGACCTCAAAAACACTGTCGCCGGCGTTTCGCCTAAATGACCGTCCTCGCAAAATGCGACTTGTTAAGCGAAACATCGCAAAAGCCTGGCGACTTTCGCGATGTTTATCAATTCCCAATTGTACAGGGTCCAGTTTGAAAGTGTACCCTGTACAGTCTGTGTGATCACTCTTTTACACGGTTTGCCCCGCGTGTTGACCCTCAGCGAACTCCTCGACAGCTTTCGAGCAGAAGGCCGGTAAGTCGTCGGGGTTGCGACTGGTTACCAACCCCTCGTCACATACACATTCCTCATCGACCCAATTGGCTCCGGCATTGATCAAATCGGTGCGCACGCTCGGCCAGGAAGTTACTTTACGTCCGTCCACGACATCAGCTTCCACAAGTAGCCAGGGACCATGACAAATGGCAGCTACCGGCTTGTTTTCGGCAAAGAATTCGCGGACAAAACTTACGGCGCTTTCGTTCACCCGAAGCGCGTCAGGATTGAAGACGCCGCCGGGGAGAACCAAACCGTTGTAATCTTTCGCAGAGACCTGGTCGAGGGTTTTATCCACTTTGAATTTGTCACCTTTTTCGTCGTGGTGAACACCCTGGATCTCACCACTCTCAAGCGAGACCAGTTCAACTTCAGCGCCCGCATCCCGGATCGCCTGCCAGGGCTTCGTTAATTCGACTTGCTCGAAACCATCCGTTGCCAGAAACGCTATCTTTTTTCCCTGTAGAGATTGTTGTGCCATAATATTATACTTTCTATCCAGTTAGATTGGAGATTTGATTAAAAGATCCACATCAGCGCCTTAATAACGGCTGCGATAATCCCGATCACGCCGGCTCCGATCGCCATAGTGCTGGCAAAGCCACCACGTGTTTTTGGAGACAGGGCAGCCAGGATTCCTACCACTCCCAGAAGTATAGCAAACACGGCGAAAAACATACCGAGGATGGGGCCGGTAACGAAACTCAGAATGGCTGAGCATACCGCTAAAATTGAGGCCAGTCCGAACCTCTCTGAATTGTGATGAATAGTTGTTTGTTGACTCATGGATCCCCTACCTTGCAACACCTGTGCCAGAGCCCCGCAATGCGCTCGAACCGGCTCGCAATCGGCATCTACCGCCCGTTACCTCCTGCCTGAAACCGGGCGAAAGCACCGTAGGGGCTGCGAATTGCCGAATTCATAGTGCATTTTGCATAGCACTCCGATCCATTTTGGCTCTTCCGAAGGCTTTAAATAGAATTCCTTCGGAGAAATGCTTACTGTTACCCGCCCCGCGGCCCTATGACTTCGCTCATTTCAAATCTTTCCAATTCTTCTGAACTTACCCCTCTCTGGCAATCCGGTGAGTGGACCGGGGCACACGGATGGCTTCACATTATCTCCGACGTGATGATTTTCGGAGCCTTCGCCGCCATCCCGCTTGCTCTGATCTACAACAACCGGCGACGCGCCGACATTCCTTTTGCTCCAGTCCTCGGGCTACTGCTCGGCACACTTATTTTCTGTGGGATCAGCTATTTGGTCGAAGCGGCCCTTTTCTGGAAACCCTGGCACCGGTTCTCCGGAGTGCTCAAAGCGGTGACCGCAGTGCTCTCGTGGTTAACGGTTTTCGCCTTAGTCAGGGCGATTCCGGGCGTGCTGTTTCGTCCCGGGAAAGCGGAGAATGCCTCTGATCTGAATGAGGATATCGCCGTCCGCCTCCAAAGTGAAGAAGCCCTCCGGAAGAGCGAAGAATTCATCCGGACCGTCATTCAGAGTAACCCCGACGGCGTGAAGGTTCTGGATACCGCTGGAGGCTTACTGCTGCTGAACGAATCCGGTCTCGGGCTTCTGGAATCGGACAACGAAGCGGATTATTTGGGAAAAAAATGGTGGGATATCTGGCCTCCGGAAGCCCGGGAAAAAGTAAGGCAATCCTTTCACGACGCCAAAAACGGGAAAACCGTCCGCTTTGAAGAATTTCGCCCCACCGCCAAAGGAACCCCCAAATGGTGGGACGTGCAAATTTCGCCGGTCCGGAACAACGACGGCTCGGTCGAGAGCCTCGTGGTCGTTTCTCACGACATCACTGAGCGAAAAAATGCCGAAGCGGAGCTGAAACAGAGCGAAGCCAGCTACCGGAGCCTCTTTGAATCTCCCGGCGTTGGCAGGGTCGAGGCCGATGCCCACACCAACCAATTCGTGAGGGTGAACCAATATTACTGCGAGCTGACGGGTTATACCGAGAAGGAACTACTCAGCGGCATGAACGTTTTCGATGTCACTCACCCGAATGACCTCGAAATCCACAATCAGAAATTCGCCCCGCTTCTCAACGGCGAAGCAAACTCAGTGGAAATCGAGAAGCGCTACATCCGGAAAGACGGCGCTTCCATCTGGGTATCAGTCTCGATCACTGCCATTTCAGATGCCGAAGGTAACGCCAAGACCTTATCCGCCACGGTACTGAACATCAGCGAGCGAAAAAAAACCGAAGAGCGACTCCGCATTCTTGAAAGCGCCGTGCAGAAGATGAATGACGTGGTGATCATCACAGAAGCAGAGCCTGTCGAGCTTCCCGGCCCGCGAATTATCTATGTTAACCCGGCGTTCACCGAAGAAACCGGTTTTACCGAAGAAGAAGCAATCGGGCAGACGCCCCGCATCCTCCAGGGTCCCAAAACCGACCGGGCCGTGCTAGCCAGGATAAAGAGCCACCTGAAACGATGGAAACCGGTGTCCGTGGAATTGACCAATTACCGGAAAGACAAAACCACCTTTGACGTCGAGTTCACCGTATTTCCGGTTGCGGATGAAAACGGGTGGTTCACCCACTGGGTTTCCGTCCAGCGCGATATCACGGAGCGCAAACGGAATGAGATCGCCCTTCGTCAGAACGCGGGCCTGTTTTCGACCATTATCAACCAGGCTCCCGGCGGGGTCTACGTGGTGGATGCCGATTTTCGCCTCGTTCAGGTGAATGATCGAGCACTGCCCACCTTCAAAAATGTAGACCCACTGATCGGAAGAGATTTCAACGAAGTGATGGAAATTCTCTGGGGAAAGGAAGTAGGAAAACAATGTGCCGACATTTTCCGCCACACGCTCGAAACTGGAGAGAGCTTTGTCTCCGAGCGATTCACCGAACTGAGATCCGACATCGAAGCCGAGCAAAGTTACGAATGGGAGACCCGTCAAATCACCCTGCCCGACGGCCAACACGGAGTGGTTTGTTACTTCGAAGAAGTGACCGAACGAATCAGAGAGGAGGAGGAACGCAGAGCAAACGCCCACCGGATGCGAATCGCCACCGAAGCCACTCAAGTCGGAATCTGGGAATGGAATGTGATCACCAACGAAATCATTTGGGATTCCCAGTTGTTCCGAATCTACGGAATGGAACCGACTCCGGATAAAACGATGCACTATGAGGAGTGGAGAAAAACGGTTCTTCCCGAAGATCTCGAAATGACCGAGGCCATCCTGCTGGAAACCGTCCGGACCTGTGGCCAGCAAACCAGAGAATTCCGCATCCGCCGGCAGGATGACGGAAAGTGTCGTTTCATTCGATCCGTCGAAACGGTCCGGGCAAATGCCGACGGCGTCGCCGAATGGGTTGTTGGAACCAACCTCGACATCACCGACCAGAAACTGGCGGAACAGGCGATCCTGGATGAAACCAAAAGAAAAGATGAGTTCCTCGCCATGCTGGGACACGAACTACGGAACCCGCTAAACGCGATTCGACACGCTGTGGAAATTTCCAGGGAAACACCCGCCGATGACGAATCCCGAAGCTGGGCGCATCAAGTCATCGATCGCCAGAGTAAGCAATTGACCCGGATGGTCGATGACCTTCTCGACGTTGCCCGAATCAACCAGGGCCGCATCGAACTTCGTCACGAGGCCCTCGAACTGGGAGATGTTCTGGATCGGGCCACCTCGGTAATCCAGCCGTTTCTCAAGCAACGCAAGCACCGCTTTGAGGTCAAAATCGAAAGACCACTCGATACCACTGGAGATGCCGATCGCCTTGAGCAGGTCTTCGTTAACCTCCTCAACAATGCTGTAAAATACACTCCCGAAGGCGGATTGATCAAACTGATCGCTAAACGAAGCGATGAGGAAATTATCATCTCCATTATCGATAGCGGCGTTGGAATTTCTCCGGAGTTACTACCTCATGTCTGCGACCTGTTCCGGCAGGCCGACAGCAGCCTTGACCGCTCCGAAGGCGGACTCGGAATCGGCCTGAGCGTCGTGAAATCTCTACTTGAAATGCACAGCGGCCAGATCTCCATCGAGAGTCGCGGAACCGACCGGGGGACGACCGTAAAAGTCAGACTTCCGGCAGAGAGCCACCGGGCCACCCCCTCCCCCGCTAACCATTCGGCCCCGGACCCGGATACCTCCGATTCTGCACTGCGCATTCTAATCGTCGATGATCATGAGGACGCAGCGCAAGGAATGGAGAGATTGCTCAAGCGCCGCAACTACGAAGTGGAACTGGCCTACAGTGGTCCCCAGGGCTTCGAAAAAGCTCTCGAGTTCCGTCCCGAAGTCCTACTGCTGGATCTCGGTCTGCCCGGATTCGATGGCTATGAGTTGGTAAAGAAACTGAGGGAGGAGGCGACCGTCAATAACGCCTACTTTATAGCCATCTCCGGCTACGCCCAGGGCGGTGACCGGGAGCAGTGCCTCAGAGAGGGATTTGACGAACATTTTGCAAAACCCGTCGATTTTCAACAGCTGCTGGCGACGATCCGCGAGCGCTCCACTAAGTAAATAATCATTGAGCAATGGTCCATTCTGTCACATTGTCGACTTTTCCAACCTTGAGCATCCCTGTAAAAATATCATCATGAGCGATCCGACTGCCCACGAAATCCAGCCGGCTACAAAGCAATTTATCCACGACATTCGAAACCGCTTAAACGGGATCGCAATGGAGACTACTTATTTGAATGAAGTGATCCCCGACGACGATACAAAGCAGTCGATCGATCGAATTCAAAATGAGACCAGATTGATCGAACGGGATTTACTGGCCCTGAACTCAAGAGTGGCGTCACCGGACCGGACCATCGTTCCCGCGCGGGATGTTTTCCAACTCTGGAAGTCGTCCGGTCAGAGGATTACCTCGGCCGAGAGCGGCACCTGGACCTGCACTCTCGAGTCGGGTTTGATCGAAGTCGATATGCGGATGGTCGCAAATTTGCTCGGTGAACTGCTTCCCCTGCAATCCAGTGCGCCCTACGAAATCTTAGTGCAATCAGTTGACGACGGCGTGTCGTACGAAGTTCGCTGCCAAAGCGAGCAGGTCACAAAATGCCCCAGTCTGCCCGGCTTTGAAAACGCCGTCTCTAACAACGGGGGCAAGTATCAGCGAAGCACTAACGAAGCCACTGGTGAGTGTGTATCCACCTGTTGGTTTCCCGTCGCCAATCTGTAGCCATCGGTTGTGGTCATCGCTCATGCAAGCTGCATGAGCGCTCCCGCAAATTGCGGGGTTTTATCGTATCCGCCCGATCCTTTAATTCACCCTCAGCAGGCTACACCCCTTATTTAAAGGGGATTACAGCGTCTCAACATCTTAGGGAATAGTTTTTGCTCTGTATCTTTGCCGAAGTCCGTATCGGAACTTCTTTCAAGATTAAACCATCCAAAAACTATGATTACCAACTTACATCAACTGTATATCAACCAGATCAAAGATCTCCACAGCGCGGAAACTCAGATTATCGAAGCGCTACCTAAAATGGCAGCTCGCGCCAACAGCGACGATCTTCGTGAATCATTTAACAAGCACCTCAACGAAACCCGGGAACAGTTGACCCGAATCAACAAAATCCTGGACTCCCACGGCATCCATCCAGGCACCGATGTTTGCGAAGCAACTCAGGGCCTGCTCCGCGAAGGAGAGAAACTGATGAAGGAAATGATCGGAGACGCGGTCGACGCAGGCTTGATCGCCGCAGCGCAGCGGGTCGAGCACTACGAAATCGCCGCTTACGGCACGGCCAGAGCCTACGCTAAAAAGCTACATTACAACGACGATGTGGACCTCCTCAGCACCACCTTGGATGAGGAAAGTGACGCCAATGAGCATCTCACGAAAATTGCGACCGGAGGCTTTTTCTCCGATGGCGTGAATGATGAAGCGGCATAATTGAACCGGCACAATACTAAACCACGCTAAAAAGATCGCGGAAGTCCCCCTTCCGCGTTTTTTTGTTTACTTACATTTCAATTCGATTAAATCCGCGGTTTGCTGCCCCTCAAATAGTTCGGTAGCGGCCTTCATAAAACGCTGTCCCCGATCCGAGGACCAAAATTTCCGGCATTCGGCGAGGTAGGCCAAACCGGCATCAAATTGCTTCAGATCGATCAACTCCTGTAGTAGATCAATATCGGGACCGAAGGAATTTAATTGCGGTGACCCTTTGCTCTCCTTAACTGAAGTAACAAGATGTTGCGCAGCTTTCGAAACCTCCCCTTTTTGGAACGACACCCGCCCCAAGATAATATTTCCCCAGTGGATCGCATTCCAGTAGTTCCAGTCCTCCTGCCGTGACTCCGCGCCCTTCAACAGTTGTTTTGCATACTTCGCCGCCTTTTTCAAATCGCCCATCGAAAACGCAGCCTGCGACAATGACTGCAGCTGATAAAAACCGGAATCATCATCACTCAAGTGATAGGCAGTTTCGAAAGCTTCCAAAGATTTGCGTTCACAATCCTCAATACCGTTCGGGGAGAGGCTGTAATATTCGCCGAGCTTCAGGAAGTAGGTCGGTGACTCAGACTCCAGCTCGCAACATTTACGGAGCAACCCCTCCGCCTCGGGGAGACCCATTTGATAGTAAAACCACCCCGCATTCACGAGAACCGCTGCCTTTTTGGAATTCGCTTTTGCAGCCTGATCGAACAACTCCCGGGCCCGGTTCAAATAGTCGCCACCATCAGTCCGGAAACTACAGTAAGGATCACTGAGCACTTCATTGTCCGGCTCGTTTTCGATCAGCCAGAAAACGAGCCGGGCATGATTCTCCGCATCCTCTTTGGAGTGATACCGGTTTCTCCAGTAATGCTTGATCAGACTCATCCGGCATTCGAAGTCGCCGGGGTCTTTCTTGAGCCGCTTACTCAAACTATCAATTTCGCTATCAGCCAGACGGTTCATTTCTCTATTTAACAATAGGTCTTACGATACTGCATCGGAGTCATCCCCATATGCTTTTTAAAGTATTTGGAAAACGCCGCCTGATCATAGAACCCGAAGTGTGTCGCTATCTCCGCCAATGAACGCTTCGACCTTCGGAGGTCATCGCAGGTGGCATGCACCCGCATTTTTACGATAAATTGCTGAGGTGTTGTTTTGAGATGTTCTTTAAAGCGCCGCTCAAACTGCCGGACCGACAGTCCGCTCATTTCAGCCAATTTCGGAACCGACACATCACGGTGATAATTGGCCTGAATAAACTCCAGTGCCGGCGACAGATCCGAATCAACCGGCAGCAGTTTGCGCTGCTCCTCGTAATCCTGAATGGTCCCCATCACCCCGATCACTTCGCCGCTTCGGGAAAAAACGGGCATTTTGTTAGTCAGAAACCAGGCGGGATTTCCCGTTCGATTCATAAAAATCTCCACAATCTCAAGCATGGGCTCGCCGCTTTCAATGACCTGCAGGTCATCATTCCGGAATTTTTCGGCGAGACTTTCGGGAAGGTGATCAAAATCAGTGGTTCCCCAGAACTCATTTTCATTCTGATATCCATACAGGGCGAGAAGCGCGCGATTCGCGGCAATGAGGTGACCCTCCCGGTCTTTGGCAAAGAAAAGAATGCCCGGGATATGATCAAACAACCGCTCAAATCCGATCCCCGGAGTGATCGAATTCAGAAATTCTTCCCTGAGGCGAAGGCCAGTCGTTTCCATCCCGCCATTCTCCAACAGGAATCAGCGGAACTCAAAGGAACCTGTAGGAATTTCTTCTCCTTGCGATTCCACCCGTTTCCTGCTAAGGCGGGAGCATGGCAAAGACCGGATATGACTACGCTCCCAGTTCGAAAACCCTACCTCCAGTGGTCGGGCCCAACGAATTCGTTTTTTCTGTAACCGGCCTGGATCACGGCCACATTTTTGGCCAAACCAATGGCCTGATCGATGCCGGGGGGACCCTGAAATACGTTTACGACGCGGATCCGGCTAAGCTCGATGATTTTTGCCAGCGTTATCCCGATGCGAAGCGCGCCGATTCGCTGGAGCAGCTTCTCGAAGACGAGGAGACTCAGTGTATCGCCTCCGCCAGTATTCCCTGCGATCGGGGCCCTCTCGGAGTCAAAGTCCTCCGAGCCGGCAAACATTATTTTACCGACAAATCCCCGTTCACCACGCTGGAGCAACTTGAAGAAGCAAAAGCAGCCGTCGCGGAGAGCGGCAAGCGGTACATGGTTTATTATTCGGAGCGCCTTCACAACGAATCATCAATGAAGGCCACGGAATTGATTCAGGGAGGAGCCATCGGCAAAGTCCTTCAGGTCATCAATCTCGCCCCGCATCGGATGTCAAAAGAGGCCCGCCCCGACTGGTTTTTCGAAAAAGACAAATACGGCGGCATTCTCACCGACATCGGCTCCCATCAGTTCGAACAGTTTCTGGCTTTCACCGGCGCCACCGATGGCACGGTCAATTTTGCCCGGGTTGAAAACTTCACCGCGCCTGATAAACCGGGGCTGGAAGATTTCGGCGAGTGCTCTCTGACGATGAACAACGGCGCTTCCTGTTATTGCCGGATCGACTGGCTCACACCTGATGGCTTGAGAGTCTGGGGTGACGGCCGCGTTTTTGTGGTCGGAACAGAGGGCACCATCGAAATCCGGAAATATATCGCTCTGGCCCGTCAGGAGGCGGGAAACAAGCTTTTCCTGGTCAACAAGGATGAGGAAAAAGAGATCGATTGCGACGGTTCCACCGGCTTCCCGTTCTTCGGCGAGATGATCCTCGACCTCCTCAACGGCACTGAGAAGGCAATGACGCAGGAACACATTTTCAAAGCGGCGGAACTTTCGATGCTGGCCCAGAAAATGGCCGACGAAGCGAATTACTGAGATCACGCCTCTTGCTCTACGGGCGTGGAAGTGTCAATTCGCCAGACGGTTCCATGCCCGGCAATCATTCCAGAAATCCTCTGCTCTTTATCCTTTTCAGGATATTCTTCAATTCCCGGTTCTATTACCCGATCTATGCCGTGATGTTCCTCGACTTCGGTCTCAGTCAGGAACAATTCGCCCAGCTCAATTTCGCCTGGGCCATCGCCATCGTCCTGCTCGAAGTCCCGTCGGGGGCGCTCGCCGATCAATTTGGCCGGAAAAAACTGGTGGTGCTCGCCTCGATCCTGATGATGATCGAAATGGCCGTCCTGCTGCTCATGCCAGCGGCAAACCCGGCGCAATACGAAGGCGATCCGGGTGGTCTGGAAAGAGCGGCCTGGCTCCTGTTTGCCGTGTTTATGGCGAACCGGATCATTTCCGGAGCTGCGGAAGCGGCTGCCAGCGGCGCGGATGAGGCGCTCGCCTACGATTCTCTCCCCTCCGAAGAGCGCGACCACCACTGGTCAAAACTCACCACCCAACTCATGGTCTGGCAGTCGGTCGGATTTATCGTGGTGACGATGATCGGGGCGGCGGTTTACGACCCGGATTTCATGAACCGCCTTTTTGGATGGATGGGCTCAAGTCTGACTTTCACCCAATACGTCACTTTAAAAATCCCCATCGCCCTGACTTTCCTTATGGGAGTTGGGACCTTCTTCATCGCCTGCCGGATGGAGGAAAACGGCGTCATCACCCACCACCCGGACAAACCGCTCAAAGAGGCGGTAAAAGCCAGTTTCGCCCGGACCTTTGAGGCGGGGCACTGGATTCTGAAAACTCCGGCGGCGCTGATGCTACTGCTCTTCGGGCTTTGTTTTGACAGCATTATCCGACTGTATTACACGGTGGGTTCGATTTGGCTGGAAGTGATCGGCTATCAGCCCGTACAGTTCGGATTGATCAGCGTGATTGGCTCCCTAACCGGGATCGTCGCGGCGATGCTCGGTAAAAAGCTGATTGATCACCGGAGCCCGGCATTCAATTTCCGACTGCTTACAGTGCTGGTTTTTATCGGAATCTTCAGCCTCGCTTTCCCCATCAAATATTGGTCCGTGCTCTTTCTACCCGCGCTCTGGATCTCGATGAGGCTCCTTCACTTTTTCATCTCCAACTATCTCAACCGGGTCACTCTTTCCGAAAATCGAGCCACGGTTTTGAGTTTCCGGGGGCTGTCGATGAATCTTTCCTACGGAATTATCACAATGTTATACTCAGCCCAGGTCTGGGCAATCCGCCAGAAAGACGGGATTGATCCGGTCGAAGCGAATCAACCCGAGATCGTTCACTCGCTTTTTTCCACCGCGGTAAAATGGTGGTGGGTTTATCTCCTGTTTGCAATTTTAGGATTGATCAGTTATCAGCGGATTCGAATCAGAAAAAACTGGAACCAGTTGCTCGATAAGACCGACCGGAGAAAAGTTTTGTAATCAGAAACACCCACCCCCGTCTACTCAGCAAAATGACAGAAACCGCCCGCACAAGTGACCAAAACTCCACAAAAAAGGTGGAGATTCGCAAAAATTGGTGTCAATTCTACTAAGTTTCTCCGAAACGCAATCGTACGTCATGCCCGTAAAAATTGATCCTAAGTTGCATCAGGAAAAGAAGCCGCCCTGGATTAGGGTGAAGCTTCCCAACAATCCTGTCTTTTGGGACACCAAAGGCCTCATCGACGACCTTAGTCTCGTCACGGTTTGCGAAGAAGCTCATTGCCCGAACCGATGGGAATGCTGGGGTCAGGGAACCGCCACCTTCATGATTGCCGGGGAACGCTGCACCCGTGCCTGTGGATTTTGCGCGGTCGATACGCGCCGCCCTCTCGCGCTGGAAGCGGATGAACCGGACCGGGTCGCCGAAGCGGTAAAACGTCTCAAACTGAATCACGTCGTCATCACCGCTGTGGCGCGCGATGATTTACTCGACGGCGGATCCTGCCATTTTGCCAACACCATTGAGAAGGTTCGCGAAGTCAATCCCGAAGTCGTCATCGAAGTGCTGGTTCCTGACTTTCTTGGCAGGGATGATGCTCTCTGGGTCGTGATGGAAGCCCGACCGAGAATTTTCAATCACAACATCGAAACCGTCGAAAGACTTTCCGACAAAGTTCGCTCCAATTCCGAATATTGGCGCTCGCTTGGAGTGCTGAAGAGAGCCCGCCAAATTGCCAGCGAGATGGGCTATCGATGCGCCACGAAAAGCGGGATCATGCTTGGTTTAGGCGAAAAGCGGGATGAGGTGCTAAAAGCGATGGATGACCTCCGGGATCACGACGTGACCGTGCTCACGTTAGGGCAGTATTTACGTCCTTCCGAAAAACATCTCCCCGTGGTAGAATACATTTCCCCTGAAGAATTTGACGATCTTGGAGCGATCGCCAAAGAAAAAGGCTTTCGGCATGTGGCCTCCGGCCCTCTGGTGCGAAGTTCGTATCATGCGGCCGATTTTAAACCCGAACTAGACCCACTGGCCTAACGCAAAAAAACACGAAATTAGTAAATTTTTTAAATTGTATAATTTACAGAGTTTATTACTTTTATAAACAGTTAACTATTTTTCCTTCGTAAGGTAGTGGCTTGCGAGCGGGAAGGATTTGGATAAGAGGAAAAGAAATGATCAGAAAAGTATCCCCATTTTTATCGAAAATCAGAACGATGTTTCTGGCAGTGTTTTCGATATCTTTAGTTGGAGTCTCTGTGGCTACCGACTTTATTCTGCGGCACGAAGTCAAACGACAGGCTCGAAAGGAGCTGGAATCACGCGGTCTCCAGGCGAACATTGGTGGAATCATCAAAGCGGTTCGCGAAGGAAAGCTCACTTTATTCGAAAATTACGATACCGCGGGCATCAGCTTCGGTGGTGCGGACGAAACCGGAATGACTCCGCTTCACGCCGCAATCGAAGCCAATGACAAGGATGCTCTGGAGCAGGTCTTACTGCGCTTTGATCAGGTGAAGAAGACTGTCGATATCCCAACCAAAGCTGATGGGATGACTCCTCTGAAAAGAGCCTTGAACTCCGAAGACTACCTTTTGGCAAACCGCCTCATCGATCAGCTTGGAGCGAAGGTGAACGTCGAGAAAAAACCGGGCCTGCCTTATTTGATCGACGCGATGACCGAAGATAAGGATGAGCTTCGCGATTATCTCCTCAGCAAGGGCGTCGACGTTAACAACAGTGGTTCCCAGCCCCACACCCCACTTGCGATGGCCGCTGATGACGATGATTTGGAGTTGATGAGCCGCCTCGTTTCTCAGGGTGCAAAAATCGACACCAAAGGCGTAACCGGAAAGCCTCTGCTTCTGGAAGCGGCAATCGATAACGAATATGACGAGATGGAGTTCCTCCTCGATAAAGGTGCGGACGTTAACGTTTCCGAAGACGGCCAGGACATTCTTACTCTGGCCCTCGCCCGGCAGGATGGTCAGATGAGAGACATCGCTCTGCGTTATGGCGCGGAGCTCAACCGGAACGGTCCAACCGGTAACCCACTGATCGTCGAAGCGATCGAAAACAACGATCACGACTGGTTTTTGACCCTTCTGGAAAGCGGAATCCCCGTTGATTCGAAATCGAAGGATGGAGACACCCTGTTTATGACTGCGGTCAAAGATCAGGATTACCGGATGATTGATTTCCTCATCGAGCAGAGAGCGGATATCAATGTAAAAGACAAAGCGGGCAAAACAGCGCTTCAATACGCAATCGCCAATGGCAACACCGCTCTGGTTCGGACATTGGTCGAAAAGGGAGCCGAAATCTATCCCGCGGAAATGTTCGCAACCGCTTACCAGCGCCGGGACAACCCGACGATGAATCTACTGCTCAACGCCGGAGTCGATCCTGAAATCGTTCTGGAAGGGACTGATCAGCGAGTCATGGATGTCGCGGTATCCGATGGCTCGATTGAGACGGTGCGCACCCTTCTTGATGCCGGTGCTCACATCGGAAACAACCTCTGGGGAGCGCTTCTCACGAATCAGGACGATCTGGTGGAAGTGATTCTCAAAAATGGCGGTGACCCGAGCCAGAAGGGTCCTAAAGGTGATGACCCTCTGGAGTTCGCGCTGAACAATCAGCGTTTTAACCTTCTCAAACCACTCCTCGAAGCGGGAGCAGATCCGAACCCGATGTATGACGAGGAGGAATCCTGGGTTTCCAGAGCGGTTCGTACAGGCGACAGCGAAACGGCAAATGCGCTAATTAACTCAGGAGCGTCTCTGGGAGACGGCTTTGCAAGAGACGGTCACTCACTGCTCGGCTGGTCGATCGCCAACGAAATGTATGACGTCTCGAAATCTCTGGTCGCAGCGGGAGTTGACGTCAACGTGATTGAACCGGCTCCGGCGAAATCCGATTTCATCGAGAAATTTGACGAAAGCACCACTTTCCGCCGCGCGCTTCGTTACGATAAAAACATTCGCCCGCTTATGATGGTCGCCATCAAGCGCAACCACGGTGTGGCACAGGCGATGGTAAACGCCGGGGCAAAAAATCACACGACGCGGAAATATATGTATCCGATCGCCATCGCGAGTTGGTATTCCGATGTCCGCATGATGCAAATCATCTACGGTCGAGATCCTGACGTTCAGCCTCGTAAAATCATCATCGATCTTTCGAGCCAGAGAGTCACCTTTTACGAAAATGGCGTAAAGACTTATTCGTCTGTCTGTTCGACCGGGAAATCAGGTTATCGAACCCGCGCCGGCACCTATGTGATCACTCAGAAGAATCGCCATCACAATTCCAGTATTTACGGATCTGCGATGCCTTACTTCCAGCGTCTAAGCTGTTCGGATTTTGGACTTCACGTCGGTAACTGTCCGGGGTACCCGGCCTCACACGGCTGTATTCGTCTGCCTTGGAGCGCTGCGAAGCATTACTTCTCCAAGACCTCTCTCGGCGACATGGTGATTATTCAGCCGTAAGATGCATCGTCGGCCTCTTCTCGATCTGATCGATCGATACTCGGAAAAGTATCCGGAGGAGGCTGAAACGGTCTCCCGCTTCCGCGAATTCATCAGTCGGAGGGCTGATTGCTTCGAGCGGGAGCTCAAGGAGGGCCACATCACCGGTAGTGCCTGGATTGTCGATCGCTGCGGAGAGAGAGTTTTGCTGACCCATCATCGGAAGCTGAACATCTGGGTCCAACTCGGCGGACATGCTGATGGTGAAGCCGATATCGCCAGCGTGGCTTTGAAGGAAGCGTATGAGGAATCCGGTCTGGATTCCCTGAAAACGGAACCGGAGATCTTTGATCTCGATATCCATCCCATCCCCGCCCGGAAAAGCGATCCCGAGCACCTCCACTACGACGTCCGCTTTGTGATTCGGAACGAAGGGGTCAGCGATTTCATCGTCAGCGAAGAATCCCACGACCTCGCGTGGATTGATTTGGAGGATATTGAAACGCTGACGACTGAAGAATCGATATTACGGATGCGTCGAAAGTGGACTAATTCCGGAAATGCCTGATCATCTCAGGGGATGACTTCAGACCGACCAAATATTCTCTGGTATTGCACCGATCAGCAACGCTTCGACACGATTGGAGCTCTGGGCAATCCCCATGTTCGCACTCCGGTGATTGATCAACTCGTTGCGGATGGGGTTGCTTTCACCCACGCTCATTGCCAAAGCCCGATCTGCACGCCGAGCCGGGCCAGTTTTATGTCGGGAATGTATCCCAGTCGGGTCCACAATACCCGGAATGGAAACGCGACCTTTCCGGATTCCCCTCCCCTGATCAGTAAACTGATTGCCGACCAGGGCTACGACTGCGGGATGATCGGCAAATTTCATCTTCAAAGTTCGGGCAAACGCACCGAGCCGAGAATCAAAGACGACGGTTATCGCTACTGGAAATTCAGCCACGCCCCGCGGAACGATTGGCCCGAGGGTGAGCACGATTATGCGGACTGGGTCAGGGAAAAGGGCGGTGACCTCGATGCGCTCCGCCTCTCACCTGAGCGGGTCCCTCCCGAATATCACCAGACGACCTGGTCGACCGAGCGTGCCATTGAGTTTATCGAAGAAGACCGTGGCGACGCGCCATGGATGCTCAATCTCAACATTTACGATCCCCATCCGCCGTTTGAGCCTCCCAAGGTCTACGAGGATCAATTCGACGCAGATTCGATGCCGGGCCCTCATTTCGAGGAAACCGATATCGAACAGCAGGCCAGGCTTTCCGGAGCCGATTTTCAGCCCCGCGGCGAAATGGATGCCAAAGAGGCTCAGGCAAAATATTATGCCATGATCGCCCAGATTGATGATCAGTTCGGCAGACTGCTGGACTACCTCGATCGGACCGGACAGCGCGAAAATACCGTGATTATTTTCACCTCGGATCACGGCGAAACGCTCGGCGATCACGGATTGATGTTCAAAGGTTGCCGTTTTTACGAGGGGCTTATCCGGGTTCCTTTGATCTTTTCGTTTCCTGAAAAATTCCAGACCGGCATCAAATCAGACGAGCTCGTCGAGTTACTCGACCTGTCGGCAACTCTGCTCGATCTCGCCGGGGCGGAGATTCCGGACTATCACCAGGGAAAAAGCTTAGTTCCGATTTTGTCCGGAAATTCCGGAGAAACACCGTTTCGCGACTTTGTCCGCTGCGAGTATTTTGATGCGCTTGCCGCTCACTTTACCGGGGGAAATGGAAGCTTCGCGACGATGCACCGGACCCGCGATTTTAAACTGTCGGTCTATCACAACCTCGATAATGTCGGGGAACTCTACGATCTGAAAAACGACCCGTGGGAGCACCGCAATCTCTGGGACAGCCCGGCGCACCAGAGTTTGAAACACCAACTGATCCTCGAAAGCTTCAACGCCCATGTGAATTTAACCACGGATGTCGGGTCCGAGCGGATCGCGCCGATGTGATCATTCCCCGTTTGACGCCGATACCGGAAACGTGAGATGTTAGAGACCTGATGCCTGCTGCTGCCGATTACATCGATCCTGTCGCTTTAATGAGAGTGAAGTCTCTCGAGATGAGGGCAAAAATGGTTATGGAAGGCTTCTGGCGCGGCATTCATCGTTCGCCCTATCACGGTTTTTCCGTCGAGTTCAGCGAATACCGGCAGTACACCAAAGGCGACGATCCCCGCTTCATCGACTGGAAAGTGATGGCCCGGACCGACCGCGCCTACATCAAAAAGTTCGAGGACGAAACAAACCTGCGCGCCCACCTTATCGTGGATCGCAGCAAGTCGATGACCTACGGATCCGGCGAATATTCCAAGTCGGATTACGTCGCTACCTTTGCCACAACTCTCGGTTTTTTCCTGATGGGACAGGGAGATGCGGTGGGCCTGACGACCTTTGATCAGAAATTGGATCTCCACATCCCGGCGCGGAACCGGCCCGGGCATCTGCGACGTCTCATGATCGAGCTGGAAAAGGCTCCCGGAGGCGTCGGAACCGATCTCGCAGCCGGTCTGCGTGGAATCAATGAACGGGTCAGAAAACGCTCACTCCTCGTGATGTTTTCCGACTTTCTCGCTCCGCTTGAAGAGGTGGAAAGAGAAATTGGCCATCTCGCAGCGGCCGGTCACGATGTCACCGTCGTGCAGTGCCTCGATCCGGCCGAGAGAGAATTTACCTTCGACAAAGCCGTCCATTTTGAAGACGCTGAGACCGGACGAGAGTTATATGTCGATCCTGCCACCGCCAAAAAGCAGTACCTCGCCCGACTTCAGACTCACCTCGATGGCATCCGCAAAGCCTGCACCAAAGTGGGCGGCAACTACCATCTCTTCTCGACCGATTATCCTCTGGAGATGGCACTCGCCGAATTTGTGCAGCGCCGCTAGTGCGAAGGTGCCAAAATCTCCACTGTACCCTGTACAACCTCAGACTGTACAGGGTACAATCCGACCGGGAATACCCGGTCGCACCTTAGATCGATCACTTATCCTTGGCATGAGGGAGCGTTACATTTTCAATCCGGAGCTGAGCCCGGAGAAATTTCACTTCTCCCGGAGGGCCCGGAATCAGGACGCTGGCCTCGTTCCAGCGAAAGGATGACACCTTGCTATCAATCTGCGCGCTGAACGGCTTCAAGCTCGCTGTCCAGGCATCGAGTCGGGCCAGGTATTTCGCCTGATTTTCACCGACTCCGCGCTTTGGAATCGGTTGCCCGAAGTCCCCGACCAGTCGGCACTGATTCACCGCAAAGCCATAGGGATTCCCGATGTCGATCTTGACCCGGGTTCCGACGCCGGCCGCCTCCGCCTCTCTCGCGACGACAAGAAAGGCGCCATAATCGGTCTTCAGGACCCCGGCAGCATTCGAGTCGATCGTGATATGAGCGTGGGATGCGCCGGATCCGCCCGAAGCATTGATCCCTTCAAGGTGAGCGTTTTGAATCACCATCGAAAAGCGCATCAAATCCAGATCCTCCCGGGCTTTGGCATTCAGGACTACATCGATCGGCGTCCAAGACATCGGCTTGAGCGGCTTGGTCACCATTATTTCAAAAGGACTCAAGGTTCTCTGCCATTCGTCGATTTGCTTATCATAGAGGGTATAATCCTGCCCCGGCGACAAAACCGGAACTCCGGAGCCGTAATCCCCTTTCAGGATAAACTGCTGAATCGATACCGCCGATGGATTCCCGATGCTCAAATGGACGTTAAATCCATCGCCGCCGACATTCAGATCAATCCCTTCGAGCCGGACCATGAGAGCGCCGTGATCGGTCTGCATCGTGGAATGCCCGTTCAGATTGTTCCGCGACAAGTAAGCCATGTCTCCGCGGTCATCATATTTCTCCAGCAACTTGGTGAATTTACTCTCGAGATGGGCAAATCGCTCCTCGATCGGTGTCGATCCGCCGCCGCCACCCACTTTTCCCTCAGTCGCTTCAACCCGCTCCCGCAAGGTGGCGACTTCGTCCCGGGTGTCTGAACGAATCGAACGAATTTCCGACTCCAGCCGATCGAGACGCTCGGTGTCATTACAGCTGCAGAGGATGAAAACAGCAAAAACGGGGAAGATTCTCATGGAATACCACATAACTCAGAATAAACGGGAGTCAGTCCACTGATCAACAGACAAAAATTAGATTATTATGATTCAGCTCCCGTAATTTTAACAATTATTGTGTGTTGCAACGCTAACACTTTACCAGTTTCTTTATTCATTTTGAAACTTTCCGTACCTGTATTCGTTTAACTACTTACAATGAAACTTTTACTTCGGATATCGCTGCCGATCATTATCCTGGGAGCATCAGCTTTCGGCGCTTATCTCTTCGTGGTCAATAAGCCGGAACCCAGAACTTTCACGCCACCGCCTGAGGTGACGAAAGTCGAAGGCAAAACCATTGAAGCCCGGGATTACCAGATTTATCTCAAAACCCGCGGCACGGTAACTCCCCGCACCACAACGACTTTGCTCCCTCAGGTCAATGGTCGCATCATGTCGATTTCGCCCAACTTCCGAGAAGGCGGTTTCTTCGAAAAAGACGAAATTTTGCTGAGTATTGAGAAGCTCGACTACGAAACCGCGCTAGTGGTGTCGAAAAGCCAGCTCGCACTCGCCTACCGTGCCGTCGAGGAGGAAAGAGTTAAAGGTCAACAGGCTGCAGAGAACTGGCGACGCCTCGGCAAACGGGGAACGCCATCGGATCTGGTGCTTCGTAAACCGCAAATGGCCGAAGCGGAAGCCCTTCTCGAAGCTGCAAAAGCCGATGTGGAAAAAGCACAGCGGGATCTCGAGCGAACGGATATCCGCGCTCCCTTCGCCGGACGCATTCTTGAGCAAATGGTCGATGTCGGGCAATATGTCTCATCGGGAACCCAACTGGGCAAAGCTTTCGCCACCGACTTCATGGAAGTCCGCCTCCCTCTTACCAACAAGCAGCTCGGATTTGTCGACCTGCCGGAGACCTTTCGGGACGATGAATTTCAGGTAAAAGGCCCCGAAGTCACCGTCACTGCTAAATTCGGACAAAACGAATCAACCTGGAAGGGCGAAGTCGTCCGGGTCGACAGCGCCATCGACGAAAGCACCCGCCAGCTTTTCGTCGTCGCACAAATCGAGGACCCGTATCGAAGGAAAGAGGCCGATGGGGCGCCTCTGAAAATCGGCATGTATGTCGATGCTGTCGTCAAAGGCCGGAATCTGGAAGATGTCATCGTTCTTCCCAGCTCGACCGTGAGAGTGAGCGGAGAAGTGATTTTGATCAATGAAAAATCAGAGATCAATCGGCAGGAGGTATCGTCCATTTACAAGGGAGCCAAAGAGGTCGTATTTCCCCGCGAAGGAGGAGGCCTCTCTGTGGGTGACGTCATTTGTATGACGCCGCTCGCCTACCCCGTCAATGGAACCCGCGTTTCTGCAACAATCGATGGCGTCCCTCCAACGGTCGAAAAGCTCCCCGGAATCAGGATGGGGAAAGGCAAGGGTAAAGGAAAAGCGGGAAAGCCGAACACTGAAACCGGCGGGAATAAATCATCATGATCGCATTTTTCGCCAGAAACGGAGTGGCTGCCAACCTGCTGCTCGCACTGATCGTCATTTCGGGAGCTTCGACGCTCTTTCTACGGAAAATCCCGCTCGAGGTGTTCCCCGAGCAGGAGATTCGCCAGATCCAGATATCGGTCCCCTACCGCGGGTCAAACCCCGAGGAAATCGAGGAATCGATCGTGATGCGGATCGAGGAAGCCATTGCCGACCTCGAGGGAATCGAGGAAATGGTCTCCACCGCGACCTCCAGTTCCGGCTCAGTCTCGGTGGAGGTTGACGATAATTACAACGTCCGCGAGTTGCGCGACGAGATCGAAACGCGAATCAACTCCCTCGTCGACTTCCCTCCCGGTGATGCGGAGAACGCGACCGTGACTCAGGCCACCCGTGACCACTGGGTGATCAGTGTCGTTCTCAGTGCCGATATGAGCGAACGCGACCTCGCGACTCTGGGTGCCAGAGTCAGAGATGAAATCACAGAACTTCCCGACATCACCAATGCATCGCTCCAGGGAACCAGAGCCTACGAAATCGCGATCGAAGTCGATGAATCCGCCCTGCAGCGTTACGGACTCACTTTCACTGAAATTTCAACAGCACTGCGCAATTACTCGATCGATATACCGGCCGGCACCCTGGAAACCGATTCCGGCGAGGTCGCGCTCCGCACCAAAGGCCGCGCCTACAACCAGAAGCAATTCGAAGACATCACTTTGAAGGCGCTGCCCAACGGCTCCCGTCTCACAATCGGAGACGTCGCCGGGGTGATCGATGGCTTTCACGAAGATGAATTTGTAGCCCGCTTTAATGGTAAACGCTGCGTTATCATCCCGGTGTTCCGCGAGGGAACTCAGAGTGCCATCCGAATTGCCGACCGGGTCAAAGAATACATCAAAGACAGCGAAGGAACGCTTCCTCCCGGAGTCAGTGTTAACTTCTGGGGCGACTCATCCCGTATCGTCAAAGGTAGACTTATCACCCTGCTCGACTCCGCCTGGAAATCGATGCTCTTCGTCTTTGTGATCCTGACACTTTTCCTTCGTCCCAGCCTCGGGTTCTGGGTCATGCTCGGTATTCCGGTCTGCTTCCTCGGCACCCTGGCACTGATGCCCTACCTCGGGGTCACCATCAACATCGTGAGTCTTTTCGGATTCATTCTCGTGCTCGGCGTGGTGGTTGATGATGCCATTGTCACCGGGGAAAATGTCTATACTCATCAAAAGGACAACCCCGATATCATCGAAGCCACCATTGCGGGAACCGAAGAGGTCACCCTCCCGGTGATGTTCGGTGTGTTCACTACGATGTTGGCCTTTGTAACGCTCTATTTCACCGAAGGGTTCATGGGATCGTGGCTACCTCAGATCGCCACCATCGTGATTTGTGTATTAGCCTTCTCGCTGATCGAATCAAAGCTGATTCTACCTTCTCACCTCACTCACAGTCCCAGAAAAGGAATTCGCTCTTTCATCACCTTCTTCGCCGGGCGAAAAGTCGCCAACTATTGCGGGAAACTATATGGATACTTCGGCAAAGGTCAGCAATGGATCGCCGGTTCGGTGGAATGGTTTGTTAAGCATATCTTCCAACCGATCCTGACGAAGGCGCTGCATTATCGCTACGCCGTGCTCGCTCTCTTCCTCGGCTCGATGACCTTAATTATCGGTGCTCTCTATGGAGGAGCCATCAAGCAGGTCCGTTTTCCCCGCGTCGCCAGTGAACAGGCCACTTGCCGCCTCACAATGCAGGAAGGCACACCCTACGAGGTGACCGAGAAATATATTAAGATGATGGAGCAGATCGTCATCGATATGAAAAAAGAATTTGTCGGAGACGACGGCGTTTCGATTATTGAAGACATCTTCAGTAGTATCGGCGGCCAGGGCATCTCTTCCTCCAAAGGACGCAGCTCAACCGGTCAAAGCAACCGCGGCGAAGTGGTTTTCTATATTACGCCACCGGAAGAGCGCCAACTGAAAATCGATACCCGGGAGATCGCCAATATGTGGCGGGAACGAATCGAGGAAAAAGGCGGTATCGTCGGCGCGAAACAACTCTACTTCCGGGCCGAACTGGGCCGGGGACGTGATCCGATCACCGTTCAACTGCGCGGCAACGACGGCGAAGCCCTCTCGGCGCTCTCCGATCTAACTAAAGAAAAGCTCAAGACCTATCAGGGTCTTTTTGATATCGAAGATAACCTCGACGATCAGCGTGATGAGATTCAACTAGAGATCCGCCCCGAAGCTGAGCAGTTCGGACTCACTTTAAGCGATCTTGCCCGGCAGGTTCGGCAGGCATTCTATGGTGAAGAAATCCAGCGCCTTCAGCGGAAACGCGACGAGGTCCGGGTGATGCTGAAATACCCTCTCAAAGACCGGAGAACCCTCGCATCACTTGAATCCATGATGATCCGGACTCGCGACGGTGTCGAAGTACCGTTTACTACCGTCGCCGATGCAAAAGTCGTGAAAACCTACCCGAAAATCGAACGGATCAACCGGAACCGGGCCGTTCAAATTTCATCCGACGCCGATAAGGAAGTCGCGCAACTCGATTCGATCCGGGCAGATATGGCCGTGTGGCTCGATGACAAAATTCGTAACGATTTTCACTCCGTATCCTATGAGTTTGTCGGGGAAGCCAAGGACGCCGAAGAAAGCTCTCACGGTATGTGGATCGGAGCGATGATCATCGTTTTCGGTATCTATGCGATGCTCGCGATTCCTTTCCGTTCCTATATTCAACCCCTCATTGTGATGTCGGTGATTCCGTTCGGGTTGATCGGAGCGGTAGGCGGCCACCTCCTCGAGGATATGGTTAAGCCTAACGGAATGCCTCTGGGAACCCTCAGCTATCTGGGCATGCTGGCGCTTTCCGGGGTGGTCGTGAACGACAGTCTCGTTCTGGTTGACTACATCAACCGGCGCCGGAAAAAAGGTGCCACCGTTTTTGAAGCCGTCAGCGAAGCCGGGGCCGCTCGTTTCCGGGCGATCATTTTGACGTCAGCAACGACCTTTGCCGGGCTTTTCCCACTGATTCGGATGGAAGCAACCCAGGCACAGTTCCTCATTCCGATGGCGGTCAGCCTCGGTTACGGGATTTTGTTTGCGACGCTGATCACCCTGTTCCTTGTCCCGATCAACTATTTGATTTTGAATGATTTGGCCATCGCATTCAAAGGTTTCCTCAACCCGGATGAAGACAGTAAGTCAGCCGTCGCTTCAGCTTGATCCGGGATCACTCGATGTCGCGGAAATCCATCATCGGTTGGCTGATTTGCTTAGTTGGCTTTATCTATGTGCTATTCGCTTTCTCGAGCATCTGGCCCCTTGCCAGTGTCGACGTCGGTAAACCGAAACAGATCTTTATCGATCAGGCCCGGGCCGTTCTCGACCGGCAGGAAATCGACCATACCGGTTACGTTCCCTTTGTGAGCCTCGCCGTGAGGGATTCTGTTCTCGACACAATACAGGAAGAACAGTCCGTGGAAAAAGCTGCGGAGTACGCTTCTGAACCCAACGGACTCGTTCGGTATTATGTCCGCTTCAAGAAGAAGGGCACCCCGAAAACGCTATCAGTTGTTTTACATCCCGAAGGAAAGCTGATTGGCTTCGGGCAATCCGACGATCCGGATTTGCTTCAGGGCGGCTACACGGAAACTGAATTCCGCGCCATCGCTGCGGATCTGATTCGCGATAATTTTGGTATCGAACTGAGTGAATTGAAAGAGTCCAAATTTGATAGTGAATCCAAGGACGGAGTCATTCACTACCGAATCGATTTGCAACGCGCTTTCAAAGGCAGCCCATCGCTGAATGAAATCTTTGCGGTGATGACCGGAGGTAAGCAAGTCACCGCTCTAGGTCGCCGGGTTGAGCTGAACGAAAAAGCAAAACTGGAGCTGAAGCGCCGCAAAGGCCCCGAAGAAGCGCTCAGCCAATTGGGGTTTCTCATCATGGGGATTGCCATCGTGATCGCCTACATCGTGTTTCTTTTCCAACTGCGGAAAGGGGAAATCGAACTCATTCCTGCACTGAAAGTCAGCGTGGTGATGTTTCTCATGGTGCTCGCTTCCTCTTTTCTCGATTCCAATTCGAGATACCAGAGCTGGGATCCGGTTTGGCCAACCGTCACCAAGTGGATCAAACTGATCAGCTCGCAGTTTATGCTCGCACTCTGGGCCCTGGTTCTCGGGTGGACACTCCTCGCAGCAGGAAATCAGATCCCGGGAGGTGGCCGCGAAAAGATGGCCTCGTTCTGGAATTATGTGCGGTTCCGCTGGAGCCTTCCCGAAGTCGGTCTCGCCTCACTGCGAGGTGGAGCTATTGGATTTGCTGCGGGAGCCATCGCGATCCTTCTCGTCAAATTTTTCGAAACCGTCCTCGGCGGTGAAGTCGGGCTCCAACCCCGCGCTTTCTTTTTGTCCACCCTCGATCGTCAGAT
Source organism: Verrucomicrobiales bacterium (assembly GCA_029213005.1). Taxonomy (GTDB): domain Bacteria; phylum Verrucomicrobiota; class Verrucomicrobiia; order Verrucomicrobiales; family DEV007; genus Arctic95D-9. Next base: position 35,877 of record JARGPI010000020.1, on the reverse strand, counting down.
CCCGGCGCTCGCTATCGTGCTATTCTTTTTTCCGATCGCCGTCGTCGAAGAGGCCGGGTATCGCCTTTTTGCCGGCATGTGGATCAAGCACCGCACGAAATCGATCATTCTGGCGATCTTGATCCCCGCTATAGTTTTCGGGATGATTCACACCTCACTTGGATTTCTGCCTCCCGAGAAACCCTGGTGGGGACGGGCACTTCTGATGTGCATCATCGGCATCATCTGGGGATGGGCCTTCTTCAAATTCGACTTCCTCACCGTAGTGATCAGCCACTTCATGGCCGATGTCGTGATCTTCAGCTGGCCACTCCTGATGAGTGAGTTCACGCCATCAAGGATCATGGCAGCCATTGGGATCTCAGTCGCGCTGTGGCCCGCTTTGATCTGGCTGGCAAAACGAAGCAAACCGCAGAAGAACTGACGGCATTCCCAATGGTTAGCTATTCCGGAGCAACCAGCCCTACTCAGCCGTTGCCGCAGGTGATTCACCGGTCAGGGAAAGCGTTTTTCCCATAAAATCTTTACCGTTCAGCAGACGAACTGCGCTTTGAGCATCGTCGATCGAAGCCATTTCAATCGTGGCTTTTCCTCCTGAAATCTCGCTTTTCGCCACTTTAGCGACTCCGGCAAACAAATGCTCGAGCTCACTCTGGCCAAAATCTTCGGATAAGTTGCTCATTACCAAATGCGGACTGGAGACTTCCTCCACCGGCATTGCGACCACTCTGGGTGATGATGAAGCTTTCTTTCCACGACCTTTACCCTTGCCGCCCTCGCGACCGCCGGATTTTCTGTCGCCACGCTCTCTTGAGGCTCCACTCTTCCGATCCCCGCCTCTTTCTTCACGCTTCCGGGAAGATGGCTCTCTTTTTCCGGATGTTGAAGCCCCGTCTTTTCTACCTTCGCTCTTGGCGCCGGATACGGAAATTTCGCGGCCGTCCAGCATTTCCCCGTCGAGTTCGCTGACAGCACGCTTTGCCTCATCAAGGCTCGACATAGTCACAAAGCCGAACCCTTTAGAACGACGGGTTTGGCGATTCTTGACGACCTCTGCACTGGCGACGGTGCCCACTCTATTAAATAAGGCTTCGAGATCTTTCTCCTCGATCGAATAAGCGAGGTTTCCTACGAAAAGCCGCTCGTTGGTTGCAGGAAGTTTTTGAACTTCGCGTTTTTTTCCGCCACCAGGTTTCTTTCCTGCTGGTTTTCTGGACTGTTTTTCAACCGCTTTAGCGGCTTTTCCGAATCCAAAAAAGGCGAGAAATTTCTGGGCCAACGTGCGCGCCTGCTCGGGAGCTTCTTCACCGGTGAAGAATTTTCCTCCACGGCTTCCCTTTTCACCTGATTGTGAACGGTTTCTTGATGGATGATTGGAAGATTTGTGAGCCATGATATTTGCCAATTAAGGGACCTGCAGATTAAAGAGCCCACCAAAAGATGTTTTTAGCCAACTGCAAGTTTTTTCAATCAAGGTCGAGGGCATCGACGCCGTATTCTTCCAGAATACTCCGGGAAACGTAGCGAAGTGCCGCTTCGGAGGTTGCCTCAAGCACCACCGGCGATGCGTAACCGGCATCGAGAGCCTCTTTCCAGCGGGCAGCACAAACGCACCACCGCTGTCCGGGTTTGAGCCCGGGAAAGCCGTATTCCGGAACGGGAGTGGAAAGGTCGTTGCCGGATTCTTTGCTGAACTCGAGAAATTCCTCGGTCAGCAGACAACAGATCGCATGACAGCCATGATCCTCGGGCCCCACCTCGCAGCACCCGGTCCGGTAAAAACCGGTTACCGGATCAACACTGCAAGGTATTAACTCGCCACCAAGGACATTAAGATTTTCGATACGATCCATCGCTCTTCGTTACGCTAACTTAAAAAGTTAGGCAACGGCGGATACGGTGGAGACCGCAGAACGCTCCAGGTGAAGGAATTCACGGGGACTGATAACACGCTCTTCAACGAGACAGCTTGAGATCCAGCGCTCGAAACGGCCGAAATCGCCATTAATCGCAGAGGATTTGTTCACGTGCTGCCAGTCGAACTGTCCGCGTGACTGCGGAAGAGCGTGATGAGTGACCCGGAAAAGAGACTGGATCGCCTCGAACTCACGGGGCATCAGATTCTCAATCGCTGCAGGCTCAGGCAGGTCGTCAATCATATCAGCATCCAGACCAAAACTGGTTACGCCGATACCATAACGGCTCGCAAAATTTAACACGGTCTCAAGCAATGCCGGATCATCAATTGGAGCGGCAACGACAATCTGTCCGCCGTTGGCCCACTCGGATGTCGCAAGACACTGGTGAAGATCTTCGGAAATGTTGTGATGATTGAGCTCGAGACGAAGCTTGACGCCAGAAATTTCAATCGGTGTCATTCCCAGTTTGCGGAGAACCTCGGTCTGGTTGCGATCCAGAACCACGCCGTCTTCGGAAGCATGGCCCGATTTCCACTCCACGATTGCCATATCTGGAACTTTCCAGCGATTAGCCATCGCATTTTCGGAAAAGGACTCCTCGAAAGAAAACGGAGTTTGGGCAACCGACTCATAATACCTCTGAACCACGGCACGGAATTTGTTGGCCCGTGTAATCGAAAGATCGGAATCTTCGTTGTTGAACTGAAGATGTTCGCCACCACCGGAACTCAACATGTTGCGTGCGCTGTTGAGAGAATGAATCGTCTCCGTTCTCAAGTAGTAACCCTGTCCCTGAGCCACTTTCGCAATCGGCGAGGAAGGATCGCAGGACATGATTGAAAAGTGATACCTCAAGGTCGCGTCCGAATACTCCTGCTTGAGAAGATATTTAACCGATTCGATCAACTCCGTGCCCTTGATCGATTTATTGGGATTCCGGGGCAAAATGTCCGGAAGGATTTCTTTGAGTTGGTCTCTTAAATTCATGCGGTTTGGTTCAGAGTTAATATTTGCTTGTGTTGATTATTTGTGATCGTTAAAAACAAAAATTTGTTTTTATAATCCAGACAGCATTTTAGCGACTGGTCAAGCAATAGATTAAAAAAACTTGATATTTTATCTAGGCGAAAGTTTAAAGTTAGTGCAATTTTATAATTGCCGTAAATACGCCCAAGTTGTGATTGTGTTGGTGGTGGAATTTTCAGCTTGGCTGATACTCAACTATTAGTCAAGACCGTCACCTTAAGTTTTTTAATAATCAGCGGGAGACACCCCGGATATAGCGGTGTTTTTTGAAAAAACACGCAAAAAACGACTCTATTCGGCCGGAAGATTTTTCCAAACGATATTCCGATACTTTGATCGGGTTTGGAAACTGGCGATACCAATTGGGACCGAAAGCTCGATATCTCCGGGACGTAGACTGATTTTCCGATCCTTTAATTCGAGATCAACCATCTCCGCATCGTCGATCCACGCCTGAATTTTTTCGTCTGTAACTTTAACTCTTACTTTAAACCAGACATTCTCATTAAAGCCTTCGATGTTCATGGTCTCGTTCTCAGAGGCATCAAGGTCATCGACGCTGGAGAGCCCGACAATACCTCCACCCCAACCACCGATCACGAAGGTCGCGTGGCTTTCCTTGACTGGAAAAGTCAGCGCACAGAAAAAGTCGTTGCCATCAATTTTCATGGCTTCGAGAGTAATTTCGTAGTTTGAAGTCCGGGGAACTTCCTCCTTCCAGTGGACGCCGGTGAGAATGGCACCGAAGCCAAATTCCATCTCACCTTCTTCGGTTACAAAAACTTCGCCCTCACCTCCGTATTGGGTGACCTGCCAGTTGCCAAGTTCTTTACCATCGAAGAGAGTGATCACATTAGGATCTGCAGGCGGCTCAGGTTTCACCTCCTCGGCGGGCGCCGCTTCTTTCTCCGCCTCAGCGACCGGAGCGTCAGCCAGCGGTTCCACTTTCGGCTTCACCTCTTCGACCGGCTTGACCAGAGTCGGGCCTTCTGCTTTCAGCTTGGTTTGGGAAAAACCACCCGCCGGGTTCATCGACCAGATATAAAACCCCGGTTTTTGATACATGGCATAATGAGTTCCCACACCAATAAGTGCCAAGACTGCAACAAAGACGAATAGACCGATTAGAGACTTCACAACTCCCAACACTTGTGCGGGTTCTCTCCGATTGGCAAGTGAATATATCCCCCGGACAGCTAAAAAGCGCCTCCGCAAGTTTGTCGTTTTTCGGCTTGCCTGCAGATACTTCGATAAAGATAATCCAGTAAAAGGTGGTATCGGTAATCTGGTTTAGTTAGGAAAACCCGAAACAATCGAACTTCCGAAATAAAAATAGACATGTCTGAAGAAACTGTTCCAGCACTGGACCACGTGGACGAATACCTGAGGCTAGCTCAGCAGTACGACGTCTCTGACGTCCACTTGGCCCCAACATCAAAACCGAAGTGGCGGCGGTTCGGTCTGCTCCAACCCGTCTGGGAGAATGCCGAAATCCTCACGCCGGAACAAACTGAGCTGTTGGCCCGAAATTACCTTCCCGAAGAGGAATTGAAGCGTCTCAACGAAAAAGGAGACGTGGACTTTGCTTACGATCCGGGATTTGGCCGGTTCAGGGCCTCAGTGGTCAAGACCCGGTTGGGCTGGGAAATGGTGTTCCGGGTTATCAGTACCAATTTACGGACGATGGACGAACTGGGGCTGCCTGCGGCAATCAAACCGCTTCTGGAGTACCAGAACGGCCTCGTTCTTGTCACCGGAGCGGTGGGTTCAGGTAAGTCGACAACCCTGGCTTCGCTGATCAATGAAATCAACGAAGACCGGGAAGATCATATTATCACCCTGGAAGATCCGATCGAATATGTGATCGACTCGAAAGGCTGTCATGTTAACCAGCGGGAGATTCACACCCATACCGAGAGTTTCTCCCATGCCTTGAGAGCCGCCCTCCGTGAAGATCCGGATATCATCATGGTTGGTGAGATGCGGGATTTGGAGACAATTTCTCTGGCGATCACCGCAGCGGAAACCGGTCACCTCGTGCTAGCAACCCTGCACACCGGTAGTGCCGCACGAACCCTGGACCGGATTCTCGATGTGTTCCCCACGGAACAGCGCGAGCAAATCCGGATCATGGTAGGCGAATCACTTCGCGGCATTATTTCCCAGCAGCTGGTTCCACGAAAAGACGGGACCGGTCGGGAGCTCGCACTGGAGCTACTGGTAAACACGCCGGCGGTTTCCTCTCTGGTTCGCGATGGTAAAACATTTATGCTTCCCGGCGTGATGCAGACGGGTAAGAACGTCGGTATGATCATGATGGACGACGCGCTCCTCAAACTGGTTCATGAAGACAAAATCACTCCGCAGGAGGCGGTGCAACGATCAATCGACAGAGCATCGGTAAAAGCCGCCCTCGGCCTGTAACCCCTAACCCAAACAATCATATATTATGGCAATTATTGACCAGTATTTTCAACACCTCGTCGCCTCAGGGGCTTCCGATCTTCACCTCAGTGAAGGTCAGCCGCCGAAGATGCGGGCTCACGGTGCGGTCGCCCCGATTTCAGACGGCGTTCTGGATCGAGCCACGATTGACGCGATGCTTCGGGAAATTTGCGAACCGAAGGCCTACGAGCGCTACCTGGAAAAAGGGGATCTCGATTTCGCTTACGAAATGGATGCCGACTCGCGTTTCCGCTGTAACTACTTTCAGCAGAAAAACGGTCTAGCAGCGGTTTTTCGATTGATCCCTACCGAGATTAAGACGCTTCAGGAACTGAATGTCCCGGACACGATCGAATCCTTCGGTGACATGAGAAGCGGCCTGGTTCTCGTGACCGGCCCAACCGGCTCCGGTAAGTCGACGACGCTGGCCGCGCTGATTGATTATATCAACCGGAGCTATGCCCGTCATATCATCACCGTCGAGGAACCGATCGAATTTGTTCACCGAAACAAAAAATCGACCATTACTCAGCGGGAAGTTCCGATTCACTGCCCGTCTTTCGCAGACGGACTGAGAGCTTCGCTTCGTCAGGATGCCGACATCGTTCTGGTGGGTGAGATGCGGGACCTTGAAACGATATCCCTGGCCCTCACCGCCGCGGAAACCGGCCTGCTCGTTTTCGGAACGCTTCACACCAACAACGCTCGTAAAACGGTTGACCGTTTGGTTGATGTGTTCCCATCCGATCAGCAATCGCAGGTTAGAACGATGCTGGCCGGTTCTTTAAGAGGTGTGGTCGCCCAGTTGCTCTGCAAACGGGAAGACAAACCGGGACGGGTCGCCGTCAACGAAATCCTCGTAGCAACCCCGGCGGTGAGCTCAGTGATTCGCGAAGGCGCCACTCAGAAACTTCACGACGTCATTACCGGAGGGAAAGATCACGGTATGCAGTTTATGGATGACTCTATCTGGGCCCAAATGGTCGAAGGTAAAGTCGGACCGCTCGAAGCCTATATGAAAGCGATCGACAAATCGCGATTCAGAGCAGCTCTGCCGCCTGAGCATGCTGAGCTGGGTAACTCCGCCGGCGGAGTGGAATAGGCAAATTCACCTCAGTTATCATATTTCAGCGCCCCGATTCTACCGGATGTAGAGTCGGGGCGTTTTTTGTGACGCAAACACAGCTATCGCTTTTTGTCAGATATCGTTCTATTGGTTTGAACTATGCCTGGCTGCACCCTCCCCCGACTCCTCCTCACACTTTATCTATCAAGCCATTACTGCTATCACACTCAAGCTCAGTCCCCCACTCCCAAATCTGTCTCGATCTGGGAAATCCGCGATCATGATAACGTCGTTTATTTAGCAGGATCCGTTCATCTCTTACGAGAAAGCGATCTCCCAATTCCCGATTGTTACTTTCGCGCCTACCGGGAGTGTAAGCATGTCTACTTCGAACTGGATATGAAACTCGTCGGTCAACCGGAAATGAAACAACGCATGCTGGAGATGGCCCAACTTCCTCCGGAAATGACACTTTCCCGATTTATCCCGAAAGAGACCCTTGCTCGCCTCCAGACCTACGTGAGATCAAAAGGTGTCTCCGCCAAAACCCTGAACCACCTGAAACCGGGTATGGTCATCCCGACCCTGTCCGCACTGTCTGCCCGGGAAATGGGAGCATCGCCGGACAATGGGATCGAATCCCTCATCTATTCCCGCTGCAAAGAGGACGGGACCAGCGTGAGCGGTTTGGAAACTCCCGAATACCAACTTTCCATGTTCGATGAACTCGATCCCAAATCGCTCGATCGATTGATCAATCAAGCCATCGACGATGCAGACAAACCCGCTGACACACTCGAGAAACTGCTCAAAGCGTGGCGGCACGGCGACAATGATACCCTCGACAAGCTGATCACCGAAAAAACACCGCGGGGCGGAAACGTCCATGACGTCGTTATGGTGAAACGAAACCAAAACTGGCTCCCGGTAATTGAGCAGTCGATAAAAAGCTCGCAGAACGATCTCTTCCTCGTCGGAGCAGGCCACCTTGTGGGACCTGACGGGATTGTCCAGATGTTGACAACCAAAGGATATCAGGTCACACAACTGAACCGGGACTCGCTGCAAAATTGACATACCGAATCACAATAGAAAAACGTTAGACAGTTCACATAAACACTGGTTATATTACCACTTAAGATTCACGAATTGTTATGAATTTATGTGAGATTTCAATTGATCCGAAGCACTCTTGCCGCTTCACTGAATTTGGAGATCACTCCAGCGATATGTCAGATCTATTTGCGCTATCCAACGAGGTCGAGGTTATCAAACCCCGGGGAAACTATGATCGGTCAATCGTCGAAGAGGTTTGGGAATCCGCCGACATCATTCCGGGAAATGACTCAGCTCTCTGGCGAAAAGATGAGTTTGGAACCACGATTTGCAGGAGCGAATACGGGAACCGGCATTCATCATTTGGCTGGGAAATTTCGGAAACGAACGGGGGTTCGTATGTCGGAAACCTGAAGGCTCTCCACGTCGACAATTTTTAGTTCTCTGTAGCGGGAAAAGTGCCATCCCAGCAAGTTTTTATCGATTCCTTCCGGATTCGATCTTCGTGACGTTTCCTGTTTTTAAATATTACGGAAGAAACAAGCATTTTCTTGATTTGTTTCCTCAAGACCTTATAGGTTGCGGCGCTCACAATCGGGCCCTGACATCAATGAATATCCACGAGTATCAAGCCAAAGATCTTTTCGAAAAATTCGGCGTCCCAACTCCTAACGGTGAAGTCGCAAATACTGCGGAGGAAGCGAGAAAAATCGCTGAATCAATCGACTCAAATCTCTATGCCGTAAAGTCTCAGGTTCACGCCGGCGGACGCGGAAAAGGAACGTTTAAAAATGGATATCAGGGCGGTGTTCAGATTGTAAAGACCCCTCAGGAAGTTGAGGAAGCAGCCGCTCAGATGATTGGTCAGGTTCTCGTCACTCACCAGACCGGAGAAGAAGGCAAACTGGTCAGCAAAGTGATGGTTGCCGACGCTGTGGAAATTGAAAAAGAGTATTACCTCGCGATTTTGATGGATCGGGAGCACAGCTGTCCCGTGATTGTCGCTTCCACTGAAGGCGGAATGAACATCGAAGATGTTGCGGAGAAAACGCCTGAGCTCATTCACAACGAGTTGGTTCACCCGCTCCTCGGCCTTCAGCCCTACGAAGTGAGAAAGCTTTGTAAAAAACTCGGTCTGTCCGGGGACAATGCCAAGGGATTTTCCAAACTGCTCAAATCCCTGATCAAACTTTTCCTCGAATGCGATTGCTCAATGGTAGAGATCAATCCACTCGTGACCACGCCAACCGGAGAGGTTCTCGCGCTGGATGCCAAATTTGATTTCGACGACAATGCGCTCTACCGGCATCCTGAAATCGCTGAGCTTCACGATCCCACCGAAGAGGATCCCCGCGAAGTTGAAGCGGCAAAATACGATCTCAACTACATCGGCCTCGATGGCAATATCGCCTGTCTTGTGAATGGAGCTGGACTCGCTATGGCCACCATGGACATCATCAAGCACACCGGTGGTGAACCCGCCAACTTCCTCGACGTAGGGGGTGGTGCTACTGAAGAGCAGGTTACCAACGCTTTTAAAATCATCTGCAGCGACCCGAATGTTCAGGGTATCCTCGTAAATATCTTCGGAGGCATCATGGATTGCGACGTGATCGCCAAAGGAATCGTGGGTGCTTCCAAGCAGGTTAAACTGGAGGTCCCTCTCGTGGTTCGCCTCGAAGGTAACAACGTAGCCGCCGGTAAAGAAACGCTTAAGAATTCAGGAGTGGACCTGATCGCAGCCGATGATTTAGCCGATGCCGCTAAAAAAGTAGTAGCTGCCATTTCCTAAACGCCAATCCAACTCAATTTAAAAGAAAGAAAAAACGATGGCCATTTTAGTCGACGAAAATACAAAGGTTATCATCCAGGGAATCACTGGAGGATTTGGCGGTAGACATGCAAAACTCAGTCTTGATTACGGGACTCAGGTAGTTGCCGGGGTCACTCCGGGAAAAGGAGGCCAGACCTTCGAAGGCAGCGTGCCGATCTTTGACACAATCGAAGAAGCAGTTGCCGCGACCGGAGCCACAGTTTCGGCTGTGTTTGTTCCACCACCATTTGCCGGGGACGCCATTTTGGAATCCGTAGACGCAGGCCTGGACTTGGTCGTGGCGATTACTGAAGGAATCCCCGTGACCGACATGATGCGTGTCAAAGCGGCCATGAACGGGACTAAAACCCGTCTCATCGGACCAAACTGCCCCGGAATTGTCACTCCCGGCACTGGTAAAGATTCTCACGGAGGTTGCCGAATCGGGATCGCTCCTGGTTACATCCACAAAAAAGGAAACGTCGGGGTGGTTTCACGTTCCGGAACACTCACTTACGAAGCCGTTTGGCAGGTCACCTCAATGGGAATGGGCCAGAGCACTTGCGTCGGAATCGGTGGAGACCCTATCAATGGCACGTCTCACCTCGATGTGCTCAAAATGTTCAACGACGATCCTGAGACCGAGGCGATCATCATGATCGGCGAAATCGGCGGATCCGCTGAAGAAGAGGCCGCAGCCTGGGCCAAAGACAACTGCGACAAACCAATCGCCGGATTCATTGCCGGTGCAACAGCGCCTCCGGGACGACGGATGGGACACGCCGGTGCGATTGTTTCCGGTGGAATGGGAACCGCTGAAGCGAAGAAAGAAGCGATGCGGGCAGCCGGAATTGAGGTCGCCGAAACTCCATCGGAAATGGGCGATGCTCTTAAACGCGCTATGGGGTGAAAAACAGTTGATTGGAACTGAAAAATTTTTAGACTGACAATACCATGCCGGAAGCTCCAGAATACGCCAAAGGACTCGCAGGAGTCATCGCCAACGAATCGAAATTAAGTGACGTCCAGGGCCAGGAAGGCCGCTTGCGTTATCTCGGTTACAACATCGATGATTTGGTCGAACACACTTCTTTTGAAGAAGTACTTTATCTCCTCCATCGCGGCAAATTGCCAACCCAGAGTGAACTGGACGAGTTAACCAAAGCGCTCCGCGATCAAAGAGAACTTCCCCAGGGAGTGATCGATTTCATCAAAGCCGCACCCAAAGACGCAGGTCCAATGGATGTGGTTCGGACCGGCGTCAGCATGCTGGGCCTCTACGACACCCGGGGTGATAACCAGAACCGCACTCTCAACGAAGAGCGCGCGATTTCAATTTGCGCCAAGATCCCGTTGATCGTGGCTTATTATCACCGTTCCCGTCAGGGACTGGAGTTTCCTCCGATCCGGAAAGATCTCAGTGAGGCAGGTCATTTCCTTTATCTGATTTCTGGAAATGAGCCCGGTGCAGAAGCCACCAAAACGCTTGATGTCGCCTACATTCTTCACGCGGATCACGGCATGAATGCTTCCACTTTCAGCGCTCGGGTAACGATCGCGACACTTTCGGACATGTATTCTGCGATCACCTCAGCGATCGGCACCTTGAAAGGGCCTCTGCACGGTGGCGCTAACGAAGGCGTCATTCAGATGCTCAACAAAATCGGAAGCGAAGACAAAGTCGACGCCTACGTCGAAGACTGCCTCGCCAATAAGAAGAAAATTATGGGCATCGGTCACCGGGTTTACCGGGTGCTTGATCCAAGAGCGCCTCACCTTCAGAAAATGGCGGTGAAACTCACCAACGAGCTGGGTGAATCGAAATGGATCAACATGTCCGAGCGAATCGCCACTATGATGCGTGAGCGGAAAGGCCTCAACGCCAACGTCGACTTCTATTCTGCGACCGTTTACTACTCACTGGGCATTCCCACCGATCTCTTTACTCCGATCTTCGCGATCTCCAGAGCAGCGGGATGGACCGCTCAAGTATTGGAACAGTTGGATGACAACCGACTTTATCGCCCGCTGACCTACTACTCAGGTCCAACCGAAGATCTGCCGATCACCCCGATCGCGGAAAGAAGCTAAGATCCGCTTCTTTCCGAAATTCCCGAAAGGGAATTTTTAGATTCCATTAATTGAGGCAAGCTCTTCGAGCTTGCCTTTATTTTTGTAGAATTCCAATTCTGCGAGGCCGGCACTTTTCAGGAGGTCCGCCGCGACGGAACTGTCAGTCTTGCCCAGCAGGTAATCACAGATCGCAATCATCTTGTTCTGCTGGATTTCAATAAACGCAGCTTCCACCTGAGGCGTCTCCGCATACTGACCCGCCTTTTGCCCCGCTGACAGCAGTTCGGTAAAGGCGACGCCTTCCGCATCCCCCCGTGCTTTAGCGTCGTTGATCCCCTCGATCCAATCCGGGTGCAGAATCCGGAAGTAATCCCGCATCGCCTGCTTGTTGTAATGATTGAGGTACTTGCCGCCTTCGAAATCCAGCTCCAGCGTGGCGCGAAATGAATCGGTATCAATGGTGTCGACATAAACCAGCTCGTCGCCATCTTTAGCGAACTCCCATTTGATATCCCACATCGCGAGACCGAGCCCTTCGAGCAGATAGCGAACCGCCCAGGCACCCAGCACCGCCATCTTAGTTCCCGCAGCGAAGAGCTCGCCATCGAGACTGCTGGTGATAAAAGCCTCCTGCCTCGACAACATGCGGTCAGTCGGCTCAAATTTTGTCGTAAAGTCGCTGACAGGCCGTTCCAGATACTGCCAGGCTTCGAGCGGCTTTGAAACACCCAGATCCTGTTCGAAACTTTTCCGGGCCGCCTCGTCCATCTTCAAATACTTGCGATAAACGGAACTCGCACTGGTGATGCCAAATCGAACGATATACTCCAGCGGAACCACATAGCCGTCGGACTGCGGATATTTCGAGTAATCAAAAAGCGAAGCACCGAACACATCGACCCGGTCGGGTTTCAAAATATGAAATTTCCTGACCACATTGAAAGCACTCGGGTTATCGGGAACTCCGTCCGGCATCATTTCCCCGGTGACGGCATCCAGCATTCCGATGTGATGAGTTTTGGCCCCGTTTCGGGCGAATTCCTCCAACGGACCGCTCAAGAGGTCACGCTGATAATTTTTCTCGAGATAATCATCGTTCTCAATCGAGCTTTTCACCCCCTGCCACATCGCCGGGTCCCCCATTCTGGAGTAAAGGACATGCCGGAAAACCGCGCGATTCACATCGTGACCCGGAATCTCAAAAAGCGCCCCGACATCGAAGACTGAGCCCCGTTCGGTAGTTTGAGTGACCATGAAATCCGGCTCTCCGGGAACTTCAAATAAACGCTGAACCGATCCTTCGTAGAACGGCGTTTCCAACTGAGCTGGTGGGATGTTAAGTTTAATGGAACGACAAAAGCCAACCTCACTCGATTGTCACCTAAAAACTTCGCGATTTGCCAAGTTTTCACTCCCGGGCAAGCACCTCAAATCGGAGGTAGCCAATCGATAACAACAGAATCTCTGTGCGAATCCGATTCGTCAAGTTTCTCAAAACCTCCAGCGACCGGATTTCTGGTGTTTTTGGTCTTGTTGCCGGAGTGAAAAAGGGAGAAAACTAAGCATGATTCGTCTGTCAGTTCTTTTCTCAGCCGCATTTTACCTGCTGGCCCAACCGGTCCTCGCTGAGCCCTCCAAGCCCAACATCGTCTTCATTCTCGCTGATGATCTCGGATGGCGGGATCTCAGCAATGAAGGCTCCACTTTTTACGAAAGCCCGAACATCGACCGGATCGCGAACGAAGGGATGAAATTCACGCGGGGTTACGCGACCTGTCAGGTTTGCAGCCCTTCCCGCGCCAGTATTTTGACAGGCAAATATCCGAACAATCACGGGATTACGACCTGGATTGGAGACGCCGCCGGAGAGAAGTGGGCCAGGAATAATCGCCATGACAGCCATCTACCCGCCGAATACGAACGAAGCCTGAAAGCGAGCGAAGTCACTCTCGCAGAAGCTCTCAAAGCGGCAGGGTATGAGACCTTTTTCGCCGGAAAATGGCATCTCGGGGGAGCCGGTTCCTGGCCCACCGACCACGGATTTTCGATCAATAAAGGCGGCTGGGACTCGGGCGGACCCAAAGGCGGGTATTTTGCTCCCTATGTGAACCCAAACCTGGAGCAGGGTCCCGACGGGGAATCCCTGACGCTTCGACTCGGTCGCGAAACCGCCGATTTTATCGAGTCGAGCAAAGACAAGCCGTTCCTCGCCTACCTTTCTTTTTACACCGTTCACGGTCCCATTCAGACCACTCCCGAGCTTTGGGAAAAGTATCGGGACAAAGCGGTGGAAAGCGGACTCGCCGACGAACGCTTCAAATTCGACCGCCGCCTCCCCGTTCGTCAGGTGCAGGATTGCCCTATCATGGGAGGAATGATCGAAGCGATGGATAATGCCGTCGGCACCGTGCTTGCGAAATTGGATGAGCTCGGACTCGCCGAAAATACGATCGTTTGTTTCACCTCGGACAACGGTGGCGTTTCATCGGGAGACGCCTTTGCGACGAGTAATCTCCCTCTTCGCGGCGGGAAAGGTCGCCAGTGGGAGGGCGGCATTCGCGAGCCTTTCTATATCAAAGCCCCGGGAGTGATCGGGAAACCGGGTGAAATGAATCCCGTTCCGGTCAGTGGCATCGACTGGTATCCCACCCTGCTCGAACTGGCTGGAGTCGAAATTCCGAAGGAACAGGCCGTCGATGGCGTTAGCCTTGTTCCCCTGCTGAAAGGAGAGCAGATCGGAGACCGCCCCCTGTTCTGGCATTACCCTCATTACGGGAATCAGGGCGGGGAACCATCGTCGATCATCACAAAAGATGACTGGAAGTTAATTTACTATCACGAAGAGGGCCGCAACGAATTGTATCATCTCGCCGCTGACGAAACCGAAAGTAAAGATCTCGCGACCGAAAACCCTGAAAAGGTAAAAGCCCTTCGCGCGGAACTGGACCAGTGGCTGGCTGACACCAATGCCAAATTCCCGCAGCCCGATCCTGATTTTGACGCCGAAAAACGGACCGCCCGCTGGAATCAAATCAAAACCAAAGGGATTGAAAAACTCGAGGCCACTCATCGCCGCTACCTCGATGCCGACTACCAGCCCGATAAATCCTGGTGGGGCAGCAAACCAATGGACTAAGCGATGCGACGGCTATCTTTCATTTTGTTGACCTGCTTTTGCGCTTCGGTGTGGAGTGATGAAACCTCGAAGAATCCGGTCCCTCTTCAGGAGGCCTACGATTCCTGGAAACTGGCCAAAGACGGGGTAAAAACCTCGCCCGCTACCATTTACGCTCCGGACGGGTTTCGTGTCGAGTTGATCAAAGCAGCGACCAAAGAGGAAGGTTCCTGGGTCAGTATGTGTTTCGACGATAAAGACCGGCTCTATATCGCAATCGAAAAGCAGGGCATCCTCCGGCTCACGTTTGGAGACAAGGGCATCCAAACTGAGTTGGTCGACAACGAACTACTCGAATGCCGCGGCCTGCTCTGGGCATACGATTCTCTATATGCAAACGCCAACAACTCCAAAGGACTCTACCGTCTCGAGGACACCGATGGCGATGACAAGCTGGACCGGAAAACCCTGCTACTAAAAACGGAGGGTGGCGTCGGGCACGGCCGCAACCACCTCCGGCTCGGTCCAGATGGTTTGATCTATATCGTTCACGGAAACGATGTGCTACAGGCGCGGGAAATCGAAAAAAACTCTCCGCACCGAAACTACGAAGAAGACCAACTCATCCCCAATCCCTGGGACGATGACTGGTTTAACCGAAAAGCCTTTGTACCGGCAGGCCACATCCTGCGGATGGATAAGGACGGCAACCACATCGAGATGATCGCGGGCGGCCTGCGCAATCCTCTCGATATCGATTTCAATGCCGATGGAGAGCCGTTTGTTTACGAAGCCGACATGGAATGGGAATCCGCTCTCGCCTGGTACAAACCAACCCGGGTCCTTCATATTGTGAGCGGCGGTGACTACGGTTGGCGCCGCGCGACAGGCAAATGGCCAGCTTACTACGAAGACAGTCTTCCCGCAGCCTACGATGTCGGCCTCGGCTCCCCTACCGGAGTGGAATTCGGCTACCGCTCCCACTTTCCCGACGAATGGAAAAACGCGCTCTTTATCGCTGACTGGTCCTACGGTCGCATTATCGCCACTCGATTGGCTCCCGCTGGCGCTTCCTATACCGGAGAGGGCGAAACCTTTATTTTAGGCCGCCCTCTCAATGTCACCGACCTGACTTTCTCAACCGACGGTGCGATGTATTTCATCACCGGTGGACGCAGGACTCAATCGGCGCTCTATCGCGTCAGCTGGACGGGAGAACCGAATACCGGAAAGCCAAAACCGCAGAACAACTCCCTGATCGATCTGCGACGCAGCCTGGAGCGCTGGCATACTGAAAAAGGTATCGAAGGCGTTGCACTGGCGAAAGCCAACCTGAAGCACGACGATCGGTGGATCCGCTTCGCGGCGCGGGTCGCTTTGGAAAACCAGTTTCCTCACCTTTGGATTGATTGGGCAAAAGCAGGCGATTCCCCTCTCGCCGTCATGGCGCTGGCCCGGCTTCGGCTCGCCACCACTACTGATTTGGTTACGCAGTTAGCGAAAATTCCTTTCGAAAATGATTCGATCAATCTGGTCCGCGCCTACCATCTCGCATTCGCCCGCTGTGGGGAACCGGATGAAATTACCCGCCAAAAAGCGATCACCCATCTGTCGCCCCACTTCCCCTCCGAGCGAACTGAACTCAATCACGAGCTCTGTGAGTTGTTAGTCTATCTCAAAGCGCCCGACACAATGGAGCGAACCCTTTCTCTACTCGACGCCGCAACCACTACCGAAGACCTTTCTCAATATCTGAGCTTCTCGCGGTACCTTTTTGAAACTGTACCCTGTACAGTCGAAGAGTGTACAGGGTACAATCGGCGTTTTTTGAAAGGTCTCCGTCGAATGGAGAATTTTCCAGGTGGCCGCTGGTATGAGCGAACTATTACAAAACTACAGGAAGAAACCGAAGCCCGGTTAACCGATGACCAAAAGACCCAATTGTCCGAACTATTGAAACGAAAAGAGAAACCAATGCCACAGGTCACCGGGGACGCCGCAAAACTGGTTAACGAATGGCGAATGGCCGATTTCGACGAAGCGATCGAGCGACCGCTGGAAAATCGGGATCTCGAAAACGGAAAAAAAGCTTTTATTAAAGGGCAGTGTGCAGTTTGCCATCGGATCGACGGGATACCCACCACTCCTCAGCAGCAACTCGGGCCCGACCTGTCCGGGCTTGGATCGCGCTTCGGTATTGCCGACATGCTGGAATCTATCATCCACCCCTCCCGGGTGATCGGTGATAAGTATAGAAATCCTGCCGGTCCGAATATTTCTCTGATGCCGCCGGGCTTAATCAACACGCTGGACCGGGAATCGGTGCTGGACCTGCTCTCTTTTATGCAGTCAGGAAACCCTACTCCTCTACCAGAGTGACTCCCATGAAAGCGGCCAAATCCGCGATCGGCAGATCAATCACGTAGTTCATTTCTTTAGTCAGACGCCGCGCAATTCGGGGGCCTTTTCGCGTCAGGCTTCCCTGAAAATAGAGACAGGCATTTTCTTTACCCCGCCGCCGCAATTCCTTTACTGCAGGAACAAAATCGCCATCCGCCGTGAGGAGAACCGCGATATCGAAATCATCACTTTTCGACAGCATATCGACCACCATCCCGACATCGACCGCTTTTTCCTCGTGGAGAACCGAGTTGACCAGTGAACACGCCTGCCAACCGGGGCGGCGAATCTTCACTTTGGGAGAATCCTGAGTGATTTGATCCTGCAGCTCGTGCCACTCAATCAGACGGGCCTCCATTTTCTCCCGCATTTTTGGAATCGTTTCCCGGAATTCGTTAACCACCTGTTTACGCTCCCGTTTCGACGACTGTGCGTCGAGTCGCTCCTCAATCGCCGGAAAATTGCGCAATTTCCGTTCTGCGATCTCAAAAGGCATCCGATGCCAGTTTCCCTCAGGAAAATAATCCAGTTCCCGGATCGAATACCAGTAAACCTGAACCGTTTGTGCTCCCAAGGCCTCCCCTATCGAATCGAAAAACCACCCCCATTTGGCCTGTCGGGGAAGATAATCGGCGCGATGAAATTCCCCGGGATGAAACAGGTTCCTCAACATGTAGATAAAACCCTCTCCATCAACGAATATCGCGACTCTTTTATCAGATTCTGTCACTCCAGTTTTTGGTTTTATCAGCCTATCACAAAAATGATTAACTCAAACTCCCGATGACTCAGCATCGCGTTAAGTCTCCCAAATTCGGCCGTCCGGTAATTTTTTCCGAAAAACTGATAAAAACTGTGACTTCAAAATTTTCACCGGTGTCTGCAGTGATGACCATGTTGGGCGAGAGTCCGGCGTGTAGAACATTTATCCCAAATAAATGAAGATAGATCCTAATGGATCAATTCCTAAGCTGTAACTCCTGGCAGAACTAGTTTCAAAACGAAGTTATTCCCAACCCAAATACTAAAGGCCGCCTTCGGGCGGCCTTTTTTTATGCCCGGGCGACAGAAATTAATTCCCCCAAACTCGCAATTCATATTTGATAGTTTTATTGATTATGGTATTTTCAGTCTACCGTTTGGTTATCAATCGCGGTTAAACCCCGCTTTTCTAACCGTAATCAATCCAACCCGTTCCTGAATTTCTGACATGACCACAGCCCATCAGCACCCCGAAACCAGAGAGTTTGAGTTAGGTCACTTCCGCTTTCATCGCGACGAGCGCAGACAACTCGTCATGATTCCCTCCAGCCCCGAAATGGAGGCCTACCTCGCCTTTGACATGGACGAGAGTCATTTTGTCAAAGTTCACCTCCTGAAGAATATCGATCCGGATAAGCGGAAGCTTTACCGTGAAGTTTGGGAAAGTATTCAGCAAAAAGACGATTGTACCATCTGCCCCGTGATCCTCGCTCACGGTGAAGAGGAAGACGTGCCTTACTACGTCAGCAGCCTGCCTGCGGGCGAGCCGGTGAGCCTGTTTATCAAGCGCTCCGGACCGCTACCCACCGAGGTTGCCGTGAAGATCGTCCTCAAATTCCTCCGCTCGCTGAAGGCGCAAAACCCACTTTCCTACGAACGTTTCGAGATGGCTCCGGAAACGCTCTGGATCGCGAGAGGCCCACTGGAACCGCGCATTATGTTTGGCGATTTTTCCCCGAACCCCGGTCCGGATGCCGAAGCAGCCAACACTCACCTTTGTCTCGAAATGCTGAAATTCATTTCAGGCAATCCTCCGTTTAACGAAGCCTACCAGGAATTGGTCACCACTCTTGAGAGCGAGCTGAGCATCGAATTCGCGATCGAGAAAATGGATGCATTTCTCGACGCCCATCCGCCTCAGGCATTCTGGACCGATTTTAATCAGCCCGATCCCCTGCTCCATCAGCTCGTCCCGCCCGAGGTTGCGATGCAAACCTCCCTCCACGACCGTCCAGCCGCTGAAAAATCCCCGCCTGACCGACCACTTTGGCAATACGTTGTCGGAATCGGAGCTGCCGCGGCGCTTTTCGGCATTCTGGGGATGATCGGACTGCTCTATTTCAGCCGGATCGATAAAGAACCCTCCACCGCGCCTCTGGCCCACACGCCACCTGCTACCCCACAAGTTGATCTGGAAACACCTCTGGAAGCATTCCCTGAGCCTGCGCCGGAACCCGATACCAGTGATGAAAGTGAAGATATCAGCCTGCGCCTCACTCAGCCCCTTCCGGAGCTGCCACCGGTCGACACGGAACCAGCACCTGAGCCGGAGACCGTCGTAGCCTCAGTCGAGCCCGAACCCAAACCTGAAGCCATCGAAACTCCAGTCGACTCGACGCCGCTGCCCATTGAAATCCCCGTGGTGCCCGCCGTGCAGGACGACGAGCTCACAACGCTGCGCAAAGCGGCAGAATCCGCCCGAAATGACAGCGACTGGATCACCGCAATCCAAAAGGAAATGGAGATTCTGAGTCTGGAACCCGATTCGCCTCAAGCGCGGCTCCGCCTCAATGACGATCTCGTAAAACTCCGGGACTCGGGGACGATCTCACTTTCCGCCTCTGAACTGAAAACCATTCAGGAAGCCGCCTCTATCAACCCCAAAGCGCAGGACATTCTCGTGCTTCACTATCGCAACACCGGAAACTGGAACCTCGAAATCGCCACCTTGGCCAGACAGGGGAAAAATGGACAACCCGCTAAATTGAGCGAAGCCGGAGAGCGCATTTTCCAAAACCCCGGAGCGACGGAAGCGGATCAAAAAATGGCCCGCGAATATTTCGTTGAAGCCGCCAAAGCCGGTCACAGTGGAGCTCAATTTTTCGCTGGTGAATGCATGATCTTTGGCAAAGGCGGAGACAAAAACTACGCCCAGGGCACCTACTACCTCCGTCAGGCGATTGATCAGGGCGACGCCCGCGCCATGGACCTGCTCGGCGTCTGCCACATTCGCGGCTGGGGAGTTGCCCGGGATGACAAACGGGCCGTGGACCTTTTCCAGGGAGCCATCGACAACGGCAACATCCCCGCCTACTACAATCTCGGAGCCCGCCACGCCCAGGGACAGGGCGTTGAAAGAGACCCGGAGAAAGCGGCCGACCTTTTCACCACCGGAAGCGAAAAGGGGAACGCCCACTGTATGCTGGTGCTCGCCCGGTGCTACGAAGCGGGTTATGGACGGGAGCAGGACGACGCCAAAGCGAAGCACTGGTTCAGCAAAGCAGCTGAGAAAGGCAATCCCGATGCCATCAAGTGGTGTTCCGAGAACAACATCGACTACCAGAAGCATCTCGCTGACTCCCTTCAGGAACAGCATACCGATCAGCTCTAAAACGCAAGAAGCCGCCCAATCCGAGGACTGGGCGGCTCCGAAACACGAAACACAAACAGACAGTTACCGAGAAGTAACTGAGCTTTATAATAACTGATATTTAACATAGGTCAAGTAATTATGTTAAGAAAAGTTAATCTTTTTTGTTAGCATCACGTTCTTGCCTCGTCAGGGGAACTGCTCCATAGGTAGCTACCAAGACGTACATGAACAAAAAAAGGGTAAAATCCACCGCTCAGTCGGTGCTGTTGTGCAGATGTTTGATTGCCTGTGGGGCACTGGCATCCGTCATTTTTTCCACAGGTTGTGTCACCAAGGCACCCGCGGGGCCCACTTCGATGGCACTTCGACTCGGCTCAGTGTCGAACAAGGCAAATGTGAAGGTCCGCGTCAGCCTGAATAACCGGGCGGTTTACCTTTACGAGGGCGACGAGCCCAAATGGGCGGCGGCGGTCGCGATCGGCACACCATCGAATCCCACACCGACCGGAAACTTTAAAGCTTTCAACAAACTGCCACGAAAACGATCCAATACCTATGGCTTCTGGGTCAAAGGAGATGAGATTCGCCCGGGGAAACGGTCCGGAATGCCGAGCGGCTATCGCTATGTCGGTTATCCCATGCCGAACTGGGTTGAGTTCAAATCCGGATACGGCTTCCACGCCGGGGCGGTCTGGCCACAGCCCCGCTCACACGGCTGCTTAAGAATTCACCGCAGCGTCGCAGGCGAGTTTTTCAATTTGGTAAACAGCGGAACACCGATTCATATCGCTCACAGCCTTCCGGAGGACGCCACGATTGGCAAAAACATCCCCCGGCCCACGGACTACAATCATCCCGATTCACCTCCGGCACTGCTCATTACCGATGCCCCGTTCGACGGCCAGAATGTCTATTTCTAAATAGAAACGTATCCTCTTTGATGCCGACACAGAAAAAACGCAAAATTAACGTCCGTACTCCAGAGGTGATGGAGCGCGTCCAGGCGGAAGTTGCCCGTCATTACGAAAGCTCTATCGTCGAAAAGGTAAAAGCTCAGGGCGGAGTTTTCACGATCGGAAATACCACGATTCGGCTCGCAAAGCAGTTCGGATTCTGCTACGGCGTCGAGAGAGCCATCGACCTCGCCTACGCATCACGGCGGGTTTTTCCTGACAATCGAATTTTTCTGATCGGGGAAATCATTCATAACCCGGAAGTGAACCAGCAACTCGTAGAAATGAATATCGTTTCCCTTCCCTGGGAGGAGATCACCGAACATTACGACAATCTGGGCAAAGATGATGTGGTTATCGTACCGGCTTTCGGAGCGCCGGTCTCCTATATGGAGAAATTGACGAAACAGGGCTGTATGGTGATCGATACCACCTGCGGCGATGTCATGAAAGTATGGCGACGGGTTAAAAGTTACGCCAAAGAAAGTATCACTTCGATCATTCACGGCAAAACCGGGCACGAAGAAACCCGGGCCACCGCCTCCCGGGCCCTCGGAGACGATAAAACCGGTCACTACATCATCGTCCTTACGCTGGACGATGTGAATTATGTTTGTGACTACCTCAAGAATGGCGGAAACCGCGAGGAATTTCTGGACCGTTTCGAGAACTCACTTTCACCGGGTTTTGATCCCGAGCTTCACCTCAAAAAAGTAGGGGTCGCCAATCAGACCACGATGTTAAAATCCGAGACTGAGGAAATCCAGCGTCTCGTCGCCGCCGCTCTGAAAGAGCGCGATGGTGATCACGAAAACTTCAAAGTGTTTGATACCATTTGCGGAGCCACTCAGGAGCGGCAGGATGCCCTCTTCGATATGCTTCGCGATAAAATGGATTTGCTCCTCGTCGTGGGAGGTTACAACAGTTCCAACACCTCTCATTTAGTAGAGATCGGGGAGAAAAACCTACCGACCTTCTTTATCCGCGGAGCGCGCTGCCTCACTTCAATGGAAGAAGTCGCCCATTTCGACCTCCACCAAAAGGCGGAAGTCAAAAGCGAGTATCCCGACCGACTCTTTTCGAAAGATGAATTGGTTGTCGGCATCACCGCCGGCGCCTCCTGTCCCAACAACCTGATCGAAAATACGATCCTGAAAGTCTTCAGCCTTCGAGGCATCGACGAAGCGACCGTCCGCAGCGCCTGACATCCGCAGCGTTGCGTGATTGACCCGGAGCCGGGAATTTGAATACTTGGCGGCATGACACGACTGTTCCTGCTCTGGCCAATTGCCCTCCTGTTTTCGATTCACGTCAGGGGTGCAGACACTACGGTTGCTGACTTTGTGGGAAACTGGGCCCTCGAGATGCCCGATGGCAGTTCCGGTTGGCTCACCCTGTCAGAAGTCGACAGCCAGATAACTGGCGAGCTTTGGACCGTCGGATCTCCGAAATCTCTCAGCAAAATTTCCCTGAAGGACGGAACCCTTCAATTTTACCACCGCAGGGCTGTCGGCAAACGCGAA
This sequence comes from Verrucomicrobiales bacterium, assembly GCA_029213005.1. Taxonomy (GTDB): domain Bacteria; phylum Verrucomicrobiota; class Verrucomicrobiia; order Verrucomicrobiales; family DEV007; genus Arctic95D-9. Next base: position 13,133 of record JARGPI010000020.1, on the reverse strand, counting down.
TACGAAGGCGGGCCCAACACCGGCCCGAAAATCCCCTGCCGACACCTGGCAACAGTGCAGGAAGATCACATGCATTTGGTGAAGGAGATTCCGGTCGACGGAACAACCGAAAAACTACCTTTTAAGGGGAAGAAAATGCCACCGCTACCTCCCCGCCCCGATTTATCCCAAATCAAATTCGGTGAACCCATTGATTTGTTTAATGGTAAAGATTTGAGTGGATGGAGATTGACCAATCCAAAACAGATCAATGGCTGGAAAGCCGTGGCGGGAGTCCTGGTCAATGAAACGCCGAAAACCACTTTCGATCCCTATGCCAGATATGGCAATCTCCAAACCGATCGGGAATTCACCGACTTCAATCTATCGATCGACTTCAAAGTCCCGTCTGGAGGAAACAGCGGGATCTACCTTTGCGGTCGCTACGAAGCGCAGGTGGTGGACCGCGATAGCAGAATGCAGGGCATTCACGGAGTCGGTGCCATCTTTAACCGAATCGCTCCTGAAACCATGGCCGGAAAAGCCGGCGACGAGTGGCAGACCTACGATCTCACGCTGGTCGACCGACATATTACCGTGATTCTAAACGGGGTGAAAGTGATCGACAATCAACCTCTCGAAGGCTGCACCAATGGAGCGCTGAAAGCTGACGAAACAATCCCCGGGCCGATCTATCTTCAAGGTGACCACACCTCGGTGGCTTACCGGAATATCGTATTACGCGAAGTGCGGTCCAAATCCAGGTAGATATTGCAATTGCTCAAGCCAGGGCATCCGCTACTATCAAATCATGATCAAATTCATCCGGAACCTGTTGAGTCGTGAAAAATCAAAGGAGGACAACGGTTCCGCCCGCGAAATGGGAAACCTCGTCGGCATGATGGGTGGTTCTGTGGAAGATGCGGTCATCGCGACTTACGCTGAGGATCGCTCAAAAACCGAGCCGGAAACTGAAGCCGACCGCATCAGAAGGCGCGCCACTGCCGCAGCAATGATTGATGCGATGGACGACTAGAGCGAATCGAAAAACGCGGCAGCAGCCTTGAGGTGACCCTCTTTTTTATCGGCATCCATTTTATCAATCTGCCGGACCAACATACCGAGGCGATGTTGCTTCCGGAAAAAATCTTCATGCTGAATCATAAAGTTCCAGAAAAGTCCGTCCCAGGTTTTGCACCAATCCCCATTGGGGTAGTCTGACATTTTCTTGATATAGTTTGACCCGCTGATGTAGGGTTTTGTCGTAAAAATACCGCCATCAGCGAACTGACTCATCCCGAACACATTGGGAACCATAACCCAGTCGTAGGAATCAATAAACAGTTCCATAAACCAGTCGTTTACCTGAACGGGATTAAAGCCACACAGTAGCATAAAATTCCCCAGGACCATGAGCCGCTCGATATGGTGACCATAGGAGTGGTCGAGCACTCGTTTGATCGTAAGGTCGATCGGATCAATTCCGGTTTCACCCGTCCAGAAACTGTCGGGGATATCACGATCGTGCTCGAAAAAGTTGGAGGTCCGCATTTCCACCCCGTGACGGCGATACATGATCGCCATAAACTCGCGCCATCCAATAATTTGCCGGACAAATCCTTCCAGAGAATTCAGAGGCACGTCATTGTCCTCCGCGTAATCCAGTGCTTGTTTCACTACCTTTTCCGGAGTCAGCAACCCGATATTTAAAGCCGGAGTGAGTAAACTGTGAAACAGCACCCTCTCCCGATTCGAGATCGCATCTTCATAAGGCCCGAAACGAACAAAGCGCTGCTCCAGAAAGTTTTCGAACCACGTTTCGGCCGCCTCGTGAGTCACGGGATAAGCAAAACTTTCGGTATTTCCGCGATAGTTGGAAAAGGAGCTTTTCTCTACATATTTTAACGCTTCCTCGACATAGTCGCATCGTGACGCAGTCGGATCATCCGGAACGTCGAGACCTTTTTTCGGCATCGACCGGCGGTTTTCGTCATCAAAACTCCACCTGCCGCCAATGGGATTCCCGTCCGCATCCACAAGAATACCGGTGCGCTTTCGCTGGGCCTCGTAGAACGCGGCCATGAAGGGCTTTTTCCGGTTGTCGAAATGCTCGTCCGCCCAATCGCGAGGCGTCATAAACATCGGAGAAGTTTCGATATTCAAATCGACCTGATGGCTTTCGCAAAATCGACGAATCCGTTTTTCGAGAAGAAAATCCGACAATTCTGCGACATACAGGGAATCAATCCCCTTTTCCCGCAGATCTTGCAGCACCACTTCGATCGGCTTTTTGCGCGAGTAGTCATGGTAGTCGACCTCATATCCATCCGCTTTGAGCTTCGCCTCATAAGCCTTCATTGAAGCCCGGTGAAGCACGATCTTCTGCCGGTGGAACTTCCCCGGTGATGCTTTGGCATCGCCGAAAAACAAGGTGTCCTCAACCAACAGAACGTCCCGATTCTTTCTCAATGCCGGATGGGGATCGAAAAGTTGATGGGGAAAAATGAGCGTAAGCGAAGACATGCCACAGTTTTACGATTCAGGCACAAATTTCAGATCTTGCCAACCCCTACATTTTTTTGAGACAATCGCGGAGCCTCCTTTAGCCGGGGCTGTTTCATGTTCGCTGACTTCTCCATATTCATAGCAGGAATGCCGTCGTTTTCGCTGACCGACCTCGCCAAGATGAGGCTGGAGGTCTTATCCTTTTTTCTCGCCACTTTTCTCGTCAGTGCCCTGATTTTGAAGGCGATCTGGAATTACCTTGCTCCCGACTTTTCCTGGATGCCACGAGTCACTTACCGGAAGTCGCTGGCTATCTTGACCATCGCCGGACTGTTTCTCTACGTCGTCCTGACCATGATTTCCGGAGCGAGAGAGTTGATGACGCCCGGAGCCTGGAAAAAGGAAGGCCCAACCTACCGACTGAGAACCGATGATGAAAAAGCCATCCCGACGACTCACCGTAAAATGATGATCCAAAACCTGAGCCAAAGACTCAGCGAATACGCCACCACCAACAACGGGAAATTCCCACCCCAAAGACTGGGCCCTGAAATACCGGTCGAGTCCTGGATCTTCAGTATGGATGGCAAAATCTCGATGCCGTTTGAGTATATCGCCGGGCAAACCCTATCCACCACAGACGAAGAGAAAACCGTCATCGCTTACGAACCGCCCATTGCCGGTCCCAATCGCTTTGCGCTGTTTAGCGATGGCTCAATCGGGAATTTCGATTGGACCATTCTTCGCGAAATAATAGTTAGCCAGAGGAATCCGAAATGAGTGACGATTCCGATAGCCAAACTAATGCCCCGCGTAAGGGCCGTTTGTCAAAAATAGCAAGAGTCACCCTCTATACCCTGGGCATCTTGTTTCTCCTGCTGTTCTTTATCACCTTAAGCCCGGCACTATTTCTCGAACTTCCCTTCAAATTGATCACCGGGTGGTTTTCTTTTTTACTGAGGGTGCTCCCGCAAATCACCTGGAACCTGTCGATGATCAGTAGTTCCGTTGCCATGTTGGTCGTAGCGGCTCTGGGTTTTCATTTTCTGGCGAGATCCTTTTGTCCGGGCTGGAAGAAGGCGTGGAGTCTGGGCTGGATCACTTTGGGCGGACTGTTGTTTTACGCGTCAATTTCGACCACGGGAATCGCCCACCAAATCGCATGGCTCACTCAGAAACCGATGTTTTCAATGAGGCATTACGAACACATTCGCTACCGAAACACCATGCGCCATATCGGTCTCGCCTTACGAATCTATGACTCGGACCATGCCGGGTGGCCCAGCCGAATCGAAGATCTGTTTCCTGACTATCTCGAAGCCCCCCTGAATGATCAGAACTATTGGCAGTATAAAATTCCGGGAGAGGTCCCCCGGGAATTCCTCTACTTTCCGGAAGCCTATCAGCTGGCAAAATCCATGATAGATCAGGACGACCAGGACAGCGCAAACCTCATCGCTCTAGCCGGCCCTTTCCTTTCCGACCGTCGATCGGTTCTGCGTTGGGATGGAATCGTAGAAGTGATCTCCGAGAAGGAGTTTCAAGAACTTTGGATCAATCAGAATCAGAAAATCATAGCGTTAGCCAAACAGAAACACTCCCGAAATCAGTGATTTTCCCGTCCTTTCAGACGGACAAGTGTCTCTTTTCAGAATCAGGGTTTTGAGCTACAGAAAGCCACGTCTTTCTGATCTTACAGCGTGCGACAGGAGATCGCGCCCGATCCTGAGAGGGACGGGCGAGGTCGAAAGGGATTGCCCCGGAAACAGCTCGAAGCGGTCGAAAAGCTGGAAGCCCAAATGCCCCGCGCACTGCGCTGCCGAGAACATCCACGTTTTCGCAAACGCGGCCACAACTTTGCAAATCGTGTAGCAGTGTAGCCGCGCTCGCCAAGAGCGTGGAGTTCCATCATTCCAGCAGCAGCGCCGTTTTGTTCTCCAGGCTCAGAATTTGCCGTACCATTCTAGTATCACTCCACTTTCAGTAGTGCTTACCTCGCGAAAGCCGAGTCGCTCGTAGAATCGACGAGCTTCCGGATTAATTCTAAACACATTCAGGCGAAGCGGAATATCCTGTTTCTCAACACGAGAAGTTAATCCTCGCATTATCGAAGAACCTAAACCTTTCCCTTGATATGCAGAATCTAACGCGATAATTGAAAGATAGAGATGCAGAGGGTCACTCCTGTATTCCGTCTGTAAATAGCCTATGCCTATGCCATTATGTTCCACTATTTCGGTATCAAACTGCTGCCATTCGGATTCGAAATTCGTAATTTGCCACCGGTCATCCCATCCCCAGATTGTTTCGATGTGAGGTCTAAACAATGTATTATAGAGCCTGAATGCATACTTTTTGTCAGACTCAGATGCAACACGAGTAACAGGCATGATTTTTCGGGAGTTTAAGGTAGGAACGTCGGTTATCCGACGTCCCCCTCGCAGATCCCATCGTGCGGTTTCCCCGCAATAGGATCCTCAGCGATTCGCGCACCTAACCGGTTTTCGTTCGTTTCGTTAACTTTTCCTTTCATTGCTTTGAATATCAATCGATTAATGACGGGATCAGATTGCCTTCCGAATCGTTGCCATAGTGAGGACGTCGCTGCTCTACGATCAGAGGTTTGGGCATCTCCCACTGTTCGTGCCACAGCTTCGCAAAGTGGGTCCAGCCGAAGCTCTGCCTCTGACTCCTGCGATTCAGGCACTGGTAGATCAAACGCTTCATCGCTGATAAATAACGCCCGATCATCCGTCCGTTACCGATCACACAATAGTAATTCCAATAGCCGCGCAGCCGATTGCGCAAACTGCTCAAAATCATCTTTAAGGGCTATGACTGCGATGCTTTGATCCAGTCCTTATACTCCTGTTTTCGACTAACAGACTTGCCGCTAATAACTTCAAGCCATTCTTGACAACCGCTTTTATGTCCTCATCAAACTGAGTCCGCAGGTTTCCTGCTTCATCGGAATGAACCGAACTACAGGCATACGCCAAACAAAATCACAAAAAGATGTCTCATTAGACGCTCAGGCTGAAGTCATTGAGTACCAAACCGTGAGTTCCTGGATTCGGCCGCAAGATAAAAATTGCCGCGCATGAAGCCTTCCTGCGCCCCATCCAACCCGGCGCGGCGCAAGCGGCTTGAATTTTCTTCTTGTAAAAGCATTTCCATTTAATAGGTTGCTAGCGTGCGAGTTCCATCCCCGCCTGGCAACCCGATGCCATCTACCAAATTTATTTCTTACCAATTAAACGCGCGCAATACTTTCCTTTTTAGTTTGGCCTGCACTATTTTGCAGGAGCGCCTTCCTGCACTGACGAGCGCCTCCAAATCCACCTTCTTTTACATGAAATGCAGTTTGCTGATCTACTCTTTCCTCTTATGTCTATTCCTATCTTCTGCGGCGTCCGCTGAAAGCTCAAAACTTGAAACTCTGGCAATACAAGCCCCCAATGCTTCCGATTGGGCTTCAGCGCCGTTAGATCAATTTGTTCCATCGGAAATCCGCACGAACCTTATCTACCTTAGAGAGGATCTTTTGGATGAAGGTGCCAAATCGCCGAAGGCGAGCAAGGAAGCTTATATGCTTGGAAGGCAATTATGCGACGGCCTAATCTCTGCGTTCCGCGAACGTTCTCGAACGTTGGCGGAGGCAGGATACAGACGAACCCAGGCGAAGGCCGATTCCCAAGTAACGGGAGGACTGTTGGATACTCGTAGAAACTACATGATGAGTTGGCCGCAATATGCAAGAGAACAGGTCTACAGAACGGAAATCATTCGGCAGCAAGAAAACAAAATTGAACTCAAAAGTGAAAAACCCAAATTGCAGTGGGTTCACAGAGCCGAATTTATTCGCAAACGTTTCGATGTTGCCTATTCAAAATACAGGAGCGCAATCAGGAAGTCAGGAGTTGTAGTAAAAGAACCGCCAGTTCGAAATGTGCAGCCCCCTCAAACTCACTCAATCCTGCACTCTGCGCCCCTCTCCATGAAGAGGACCAATAAAGGTGGGCGATTGAGAGTGTGGGGAAAAGGATGGGAAGGCCAGGATGCCTCAGAACTACTTGGGAATTCAATATTTCGAGATATTGTTAGAGTGTGTGGTAACAATTTTAGTTTTATGGCATTAGATAGCAAAGGGATCATTCATGTTATTGATGAATCGGCTTGGGGACACGGTGAACAGGCTGTCGATATAAATATCCCCTCGGTTTTTATAAACAATGAAGGTCAGGTAATTTTGCGAAGCCATGATTATAGATCGAAATTTAATCGTATTGATAAGCCTGTCGTTTCCGTAAAAGGTGGGGATCGACGTTTCGTAGCGTTAGCCGAAGACGGTTCTGTGCATCTGCTTATTCATGATAAAATAGAAACCGAACGTCACCAAAGATTAGCCCGAGAACTCGCCGAAATGGATGACGTTGTTGCGATCGATCTGGCATATGCGAGGGGGATAGCGTTGCGACGTAACGGCACTGTATTCACTTGGGCAGATCGTAGCCCTCCAGGAGGGCATCAACGTGAAATCATCGAAGCACCTCGTTCAGTTAGGAATATCGTATCCGTTCAAGCCGGAATCACAAATCTTGCTTTAGATAATGATGGGAAAGTTCATGTTTGGTCAAATTTGGCAGAAAACGAACCGGGACTCAATCTTCCCCAGGATCTTGGAAAGGTAATACGCATACGCGCTTCGAATATGTTTCGCTTTTATGCCGCACAGCTGGAAAACGGCCAGTGGAAAGCCTGGGGAGGCAATGAGGGAGGCGTCGTTGATTTCGTAAACAACAAAATGGGACCCGCCCTTGATCTTGACTTTTCGTATTGGCACTCTAGAGACACGGGAATCGTCTGGTGGATCGAACCTGAAGACTAATTGAATTGATAGGGATTTTTTTTCGAGGTCTAATTCAAGCTGCCCCCAAAACCACGCCGCTATCAAATTGGTTCCTGCAACCATCATCAAAAGGACGTTAGAACGTTACCTATCTACTAAACTATTTTGGAGGAATTCCTTCAGAACTAAAAATCACTGTCTTTTTTACTAGACTTTCTAAAGGCGACTTGTTCCTTCGGCGCAATCATCCGGGGAAACTCCTCCCAAAGGATCTCCAGGAATCTACTGCGCTCGTTTACCAGCGTCCTGTAATCTGAGGGTTCATCGTCAGGAACGCGGTTGCGAACCTCCCACATGATGCGGTGCAAAGTAAGATGCTGGCCGACCAAGCAGGGGCGATAAGCAGAAGGATCTCGCGGATCTGCACCAAAACGATACAACGAGAAGCAGTGGCCGGGAGGTAACGTGCCGTGATCCTCTATCAATTCGGCGACGAACTGGGGACAAAGGTAATCGTGTGCAAATTCCTGTTCGTTCCTCCTCGCCGTGTATTCAGACATCGAGTCGGCTACAATAGAACTTCCCTGCGGCAGATTTGTCAGGCTCTCGAAGAGGATTATGCCCTCCCCACCGTCGTGAGTATAAAAGAAATCTCCAAGCGCAGTTACATCGACAAGGCGGGCTGCTGGTTCTCCATCGATCGGCTCCGCCCAGGAATCAACAATCACAGTAGCCTCTCCAAGATCACAGCTCGCGAGTAATTGAGATGGCGAGATTCTCATCATTTTCCAGGCAGATTAAGGTAGGAACGCCAGTTACCCGACGCCCCCCTCGCAGATCCCCTCGTGCGGTTCCCCCGCAATAAGCTCCTCAGAAAGACGCGCACATAAACTCAGCGTCGATCGCAATGTATCGAGCTTTGCTCCTAATGCAAACAGGGAGCGGGACACGCTTGATGGGCTGCGACAACCATCATCGTGAAACACAAATACAACTTTCCCCCGATGACTCCACCGGGCCATGATATGGTATGTTGCGCCTTCAAACTCCATTCGCGGAAGTCGTTGCATCTCAGATGCATGGCTGCTTTTAACGAATGTCAATTTTGACCACCCGCCCCCTTTTTCCAGCGGACAAGTTCGTGTTCAGGGGTTCCGAGCTTCAGCAGGGAACAGGTAGAGGAAGTATCTGCGTTTTTTTGTTAACCTTTTTTTGAGGGGGGACTGTCTAAATGTGGGGAGACCTCTTTCCAGAAAACTCCCTTCAAATGCGGGTCTAAAGAAGCCTCGTTGTCTATGGTCCAATTATCATCTGCAAATTGTTTGGACGCGAGTTCGACAAGCTCGAATACATCTGGAGGAATCTGCGCCCGAATTTTGAATTCCGACTCCATTGTCTCAATCTGTTCTGCAGCCTTATCATTACCTAGAATCCGCATCATTCGAAGATTGGTAGAGTTTTGACCATTCTCAAGATAACTTCTTCTGTCAAACCATTCAGAAGATCCATCTTCGTACACCGTGATCAAAAACTCTCTTTGGTCACCAAAGTCGATTGAGTACTTGAATATATCATTCATCATAATTTCAGAAGCTATTAAAGTAGGAACGCCAGTTACCCGACGTCCCCCTCGCAGATCCCATCGTACGATTTTCCCGCAAGAGGCTCCTCAGTGGATGGCGCACGTAACCGGTTGTCGTTCATTTCGTTTACTTTTCCTTTCATTACTTTGAAGATCAATCGAATAATGACGGGATCAGATTCCCTTCCGCATCGTTGCCATAGAGCGGACGTCCCTGTTCTATGATTCGAGGCTCGGGCATCATCCTGTGTTCATGCCACAGTTTCGCAAAGCGGCTCCAGGCGATACCTGATGGATAGTCTGTCCCTAAGAAGTTTTTCCCGAAGAAGGTTTTTCTCAAAAAACTCGCTTTCGAAAGAGGCGGGGCTTCAGTCGTAACTACGATCACCACTTCAGAGCTGATAAGAGATTCGAAAGCGCCAGGGGCGGGTAAAAAGGTTGATAATCTGCCATCATTGAACCTCCGAAAGCTAAGGTTTCCGTTGCTCAACGCCATTCCAATGCTCGTTTGTTGCCGTTGATATCGAACCATCATTGGCTAAAGTGAATTTCCGATTTCGGAGAAAAGGGCGCAGAAGATAGATTCTATAAGGGCTACAGGGATTCTTTGCTCCTCTTTTCGACTAACAGCCTTGCTGCTAATAATTTCACCTACAGGAAGCGCCACTCCATAACAAGGTTAAAGGTTCGAATAAGGAGGGTCATGTCGACTCGGGGCGTGTAGCCAGTTGGTGTCCACCTGCTTGTTAGTCGTCGGTCAATTTCTCGAGCAACTTCTCCGCAAGATCTACCGCATAGCTGATCTGGTTCACATCTAGCGTGGAAGAATGCACATTTTTGTTCCGAATCATCCGCAATTCGGTCAAACTCTTAATATCCTCTGACGCGAGAACTCCTGACTTCATGGCATCCTCCCAAAAGAACGTATGCCCCCGGTCAATTCCTTCTTTCTTTAGTCGGGCGTTGAACGCCTCCTCGATCTTGTTCCAGAGAACGATTAGCCGTTCGAGAGTCGGTGCTGGACGGGGATCACCCATCGCAACACCGAATAAGTTCTTCAGCATCAGCACTGCGATCTGACGGTAGGCCCGCAGATACTGCTCATCGACACTCAAACCCGTCCCGTCGTGGTAAAGCTTGTTCCTGATTCTGTGGTAGTGCTCGATGTCTGCCTCATCGACACCGGTGAGGCGCGAACCTGCATTCTGCCAAAGAAGGGCGAGTAGCCTAGGGAAGCTGTTCTCTGCGCCCTCGAGATCCTTTCGCTTTACAGAGACCCCCGACTTGGACTTTGGGAGAGAGAGAAATGTTCGGATGGACGTCTCGACAGAGTTGTCGATGCTGATAAACGCAATCCGCCGATCGAAGGCGGTCTCCAAGTGGATGTGCGAATCTGCGTGTTTCAGCAGTTCAACGGCTCCTGATGCCCAAGTGTTCTCCATGTAGTTTCTTTCGACTAGACAATATAGTTGTTTTTCAGCCGCGGGGTCCAGCTAAAAGGTTAAGTAATGTTAAATTTAGTGGGCGGTGTGTTCTGGAGGAAATATCGTGGGCTATCTCGCTTCCCAAGGCGAAATGAGACCTATCCATAAGATTAATCAAAACAATGAAATTAACCAATCCAGCAGAACACACCATGAATGATATGAAACTCTATGTCAGTCTCGATGTCTACAAGGATTCCATCCAACTTGTCCGCTATAACTGGACGGGACGGCCATCTGTTGCAACTCTATCAATCATTCTTGAAAAAGGAGTGGGAAAGCCGGTTTAGTCAACAGACATCTCATGTTCGTTTCGTCCAAAATCATGTTACCCTTTTGGCCGTTTGTTGAACGCCGGAAAACCACTTAAAACATCCACCACTCGTAAACTCCCACTATCGATAATTTCGATTCTCTCGAATGAATTACGGAACCTCTTTTCCGGTCTATGTTCCCACTTCATTAAAATCCCCTTAGAATCAGGAGAAAATTCTGCGGTAAGAGGATAGACACCCTCGGTTCCCGTTCTTTTCAGTATCGCGCCCGTATCAAAATTATGTATTTCTAGTCCACGTGAAGAAGTCAATAGCATTAATTTTCCATCCGACGACAATTCAGCTAGACCATTAAAATAAAGTCCAACTTGTTCGTAAACTGAAATTTGAGAATTTACATCGTAAACAAATAACCTGTTTGGGCAAATAGCTAAAATGCGGCTCCCGTCACGTGAAAACTTTAGCTCCCTCACACCGCCATCCACTTTCCAAACGTCGATAATTTGTTTGGTTGACAAATTGGCGAAATTCACTTCGTTTCTAGTTTCTGAATAGAGAGCGATTATTCTTTTTGTGGCATTGACTGCATAGATCTTGTGATTTTCGAATTCGACTAGCTTGGGGTTAGCTAGCTGCCCTGATTGAGTTATATCAAAGGTCTGAAATCTCAATGGTTTCCCTACGGCTTCTTGCAGCTTGTAATCCGAAAAAGATTCTGATTTCGTTCCACAATTAGACACAACTGAGTCAATGTTTGCTGAGATATAAACTTTCACCGATGGTTCCGCCAATAATTCACTTGTAATAATCCCATTACTGTCCAGAAGCTTCAGTTTAAACTTTTGGTGAACCCTAGACATTCTCTTCCCACCTAGTGGAGGGACCTTGAGAGGAAGCCCTGCCTCCTCGGCAGTAGGCAACCTGTATACATCCCCTCCATTTTCAACCTCCCCAAAACCTTGGCGTACTGTTTCCGTCGTGCTCACAACACCACGATCAGCCCACAAAGCAAAAGCGTTTATTGCTCCACCTACATCTATCTCCTTTATCTCCCTTTGCCCAACCGAATTCGCCAAGAGATCTGTTTGAACTAAATTGAATCCTTCTTTATACATCAATGATTCGCCATTGAATCCATAGTTAGGAGCTGAATAGAAAGGGTAATCATTCGGTCTTGAATTAAACGGCCTAGATCTAGCAAGTGCAATTTTTGAAAGAAACACAACTTCCCCATCGGTAGGGTTGTAGAAAGATACCGTTTGACTTTCAGTGAATGATTGAGTCGTTGTAACACCGATGATGTGAGAATTAGAAACAGTTCCAGCTGAAACGACTCTGATTGAATAGCTGTCGCTCCATGTTTTAAAAACAGATAAAGACTCCTCCTCAAGTTCGCTGCTATATTCTAGTCGCGACTCAAAGTTTATTTCTTCGTCATGCCATTGATAAATTAGGCAATGAGAATTAGTCACATCGGAATCGGTTGTCATTCGATTTCTTCTCATGTATTTATTAGATTCAGGAAGTTCTTCACCCCAAATAACAAATCTGTTTGGAGCCCCATATTCACTGATAAAGTTAAATTGAAATTCTTGATCGAATTCGTTATACGGATTCCATGCTACCGTCGCAATGTCGTTTTCAACAAAATCAACTAACAATTTGTAAAATAACCTTTCCGATTTAAGCCCCCCCGTTCGTCCAGCATGCAGCGCACAAATGAATCGCCCTTCCCCGCCGGCAATATATTCGATGGTGGCTGGCAATTTCTTTTCACCAACAATTTTGAGTTTATCAATATCAAAAAGCTCCACCATTCCATTCCGTCTTCCCACTAGGAAAAAACCCTTCTTCCCAGCTGAAGTTAGTGTATCAACAGGATAAGAGGCCCAATTTCGACTCCGAAAAACAATTTCCTTTCGGTTCTTGTCGAAAACTGAAATACTTCCATCCAAGTGCCCCAAAACAATCTTGTCATCTGGAGTGAATTTTAAGCATAAAATCGGCGATGAGAAAACGTGACTTAACGTCACCTTATAATTGGTCAGTGGATTTACTAAACCCTCTTTTATGAGAACCTGCCAAATCGTCAACTTCATTCCGTCAGCAGCAGCAATGTAAGCCCCAGTTAAACTGGATTCAACGCAAGTCCATGCGTTATGCTCTGGGTGCACTAGTTTGCTTTCGATTACTCTACGATTGGGGTCGCATACAAAAGGAATACCATCGAAGATTGTGACGAAGTGTTCGGTTCCATTTATATCATTGAAAAAATGGCCAGAATACTTCCGCGACTCAATAGCGCGTGTATGAAAAAACCTGTCTTGCAGCGCTCCCGCGACTAATAGGAATATGAAGCCGCCTATAAAACCGAACCCAATATTTGAGCCTATATTCGAAAAGACGTAAGCACCAAAACAAGGGCATCTAGCGAAAACCTGAACTTCCGTCATATCATA
>JARGPI010000056.1 GCA_029213005.1 Verrucomicrobiales bacterium | reverse complement strand
CATGGGGCCGGATTTCCCGGGCAAGGTGACGCTCTGAATTTCTTCAAGCGCCCCGTCGACCACGCTGAAAAGCGTGATCTTACCACCCGCGGACACCGCAACCGTCTGTCCCCCCTGCAAACCAACCGGTAAGCACAACAAAAAAACTAGTAAAACAAATTTCATTGGGGACCAAGTTTAGTAGACGACCGTCCACTAAACAAGCACGCGTCCCGCAAATTCACTTCTCAGTGCTATTTGCTGGACTCCAGTTTGCGACGACTCAAACAAGCACGGAATTCTTTTGAAATACCCTCGATATTTTCCTTGTGAAAAACCGTGATGTGATTTCCCGGGATATCGATAGTTTCAATCTCTCCGTCCACCACTTCGCTCCAGCCATAGTTATCTCCCATGTCCTGCTTATCATTTTCATCAAGAGCACGGAAAAGAGTGAGATTACCAACATATCGGGGTGGTTCGTATCTACTCATGGCTCGCTCGTAAGCAAGACGAACCTGAATTCGCCGTAACCACCCCATATTTCGAGAAACAGGTAACAGTTTAGCGACCATGTCTTCCCCACTAAATCTTAATCGGTAACCAAGCCCCTTACCGACGCGCCTCCCTAGACGAATCACCTTTTGAACAGTCCCCGTTTCCATTGTTCGAGGATCGTTCCAGTTTACCGCAATTCGTTCGCTAAGATTCAATTTCGCGAATTGCCCCGCTGGGTTTTCAGTATCCACTAACCCGACAAACTCGACCTTTCGGCCTTTTTCAGTAAGCTGGCAGGCCATTTCGTAGGCCACCACACCTCCAAAAGAATACCCGCAGAGGTAAACTGATCCAGTAGGATGAATCTTTTCGAGTTCTTTAACATAACGATGAGCAGTCACCGGGACAGACTCCTCCCGGATCGGCCCTCCGCCCGTTAGAACAGCCGCCTCAAAAGCATAGAAAGGGCGATCCTGCTCAAGACGCTCAGCTAAATCACGATAAAAAAAGATTCCGCCATCGCCCCCGTGGACAGCGAATAAGGGAGGGCGCTCGCCTTTGGGTTGAAGCAAAACTGTCGTTTCAGCTACCGCCGAAGAACCGTTCTCTTCGGCCTTACCATCCTGACAACCATCGCGATTGGCAACCTCTTCGGCGAGAGTTTTCACCGTAGGCGATCGAAATAAAACAGAAAGAGGTAGGGAAACACCGTATTCCCGTTGGATTCGACCAAACAGCTTCATACTTAGAAGCGAATGGCCACCCAAACTAAAGAAATCATCATCAAGAGACACTGACGGGATTGCAAGTATATCTTTCCACTGTTTCGCCAACCAAATTTCGAGATCCGACTCTGGAACCGAAGATAGCAGGCCCACACTATTCGTTTTTTGATTTGGGTCAGGAAGCGCTTTGGCATCGATTTTACCGTTTGGCGTAACCGGGAATTCATCCAATACTACATAGGACGAAGGCACCATATAGTCTGGCAGTTTATCCCGCAGATAGTCCTTCAAGCTTCCTGAAGATGGCGTTGAACCATTTTTTGGCGTCACATAGGCGATAAGAGCTTTGCCGCCGGAATCAACCTCATTGACGACAACTTTACACTGACTGACCTCTGGATTACCTGCGAGACGAGCCTCAACTTCCCCGGGCTCTATCCGAAACCCCCGAATCTTTACCTGTTCATCTATACGACCGAGGAATTCGACAACGCCATCGGTTCGGAAGCGACACAAATCCCCGGTTCGATACAGTCTTTCACTCCTGCCTTCGATCTCTACATCGACAAATTTTTCCGCAGTCAATTCAGGATTATTCAAATATTCCGAAGCCAGACCGGAACCTCCACAATACAACTCACCAGCGATCCCCGGCACGACAAGATTCCCGGACGAATCCAGAATCCAGGCAGTTGTATTGGAGACAGGCCGCCCGATGGGAAGTGATTCTCGATTCAGATCTGCTGCACTTAC
Source organism: Verrucomicrobiales bacterium (assembly GCA_029213005.1). Classification (GTDB taxonomy): domain Bacteria; phylum Verrucomicrobiota; class Verrucomicrobiia; order Verrucomicrobiales; family DEV007; genus Arctic95D-9. Next base: position 20,082 of record JARGPI010000056.1, on the reverse strand, counting down.
ACGATGAGTCGTAGTGAAAGTCGTGTTTTCAGTTGGGCCGTAGCCATTGATCAAGGTTAAATCAGGATGAGCTTCAAGAACCATCCGAGCATGAGTTACTGGTACGACATCTCCACCCGTCAGCAGTTGACGGACCCCGCTGAACACAGAAATATCTTCTTCCACCATCATCTGAAACAACCCACTGGTGAGCCAAAGAGTGCTTACCTCACAATCCTTTATCGTTTTCGAAATCGACTCCAAGGTTAGCGGTCCGGGATCTGGCAGAGCAAGCGCCCCCCCATTGAGTAGTGATCCAAATATCTCAAAGGTTGCCGCATCAAAACAGATACTGGCACCCTGAAGAAAAGTTTCCTTCACTCCGAACTCACAATAATTCGTATTCCGAACCAACCTTACGATACCTTGATGTGGCACCACCACTCCTTTAGGCACTCCCGCCGATCCCGAGGTGTAAATAATATAGGCAGCCTGCGCGGAACTAACCGCCACTGTCGGCACCTCTGCCACCGAATCTCCGGAAACGTCCTCGATTAAAACGATCGATTTTTTACCGGAAAGCCGATCTTTCAGTGCCCCGGAGGTAACGACGCAGGATACATCGGAGTCATCCAGCATAAACTGGATCCGCTCATCGGGATAAGTGGGATCGAGCGGAACGAAAGCGGCTCCCAACTTCAGTATCGAAAAAATCGACGCAATCCTTTCAGGGCCCTGATCCAAAAGGGTACCGATGTAGTCTCCCTTCCCGACACCGGACTCCAGCAAATAGCCTGCTATCCGATTCACCATATCGCCGAGTTCAGAATAGGTTAATTCACGACCCTGCTGTTTCAGCGCAATACGATCTCGATGAACTGCGACCGTTTCGTCAAACAGTTGATTTACGGAACGATCTTTGGGGAAATCGGTTTCCGTATTGTTCCACTGCCGCATCAAGTCTAAATGACCCGGAGCCATAACGGCACCGACTTGCGATACAGAGAGCCCGGGCGACTCTATAACTTTTTCAAGAATAGCGACGTAGGTATTCAACCAGTTCCTTGCGGTGTCGGCCGTAAAGAGATCCGTCTGATAAGTCAAGTGTAGTTCAATCCCCTGACCGGTTTCCATCGCATTGAGAAACAATGGATCCATCGCATACATTCGGCTGACGTCCTCGATCTCTGATTTGAGTCCGGAAAATTCATCATAACCATCCATTCGCTCCAGATTAAAAACCGCCTCAACTTCGGGGCGCGACGTAGGAGCCAGCTTTTTGATCAGTTGGCCATAAGTAAAATCTTTGTGGTCCAGTGTATCGAGAAGATTCTGTTGAATCTTTTCCAGAAAAGTCCCGAACGAATCCTCAATTCGAATATTCGAAATAAAAGGAAGAAAATTGACACAATGACCTACTAGATTTTCATATCCCTTTGAACTGTTTTGTTCTGCTACAGGGAACAAAGTCATCACCCGATTTTGTCTTCCAATCCGACCCAACAAAATTTGGAAACTGCCCATCAGGATCGCAAATAAGGTGGCCCCGGATTTCCCGGCAACGCGCTTCAGAGACTTACGCATCTGATCATCGATCGGGATAATAATCCTGTCACTGCGAAAGCTCGGCGAAGCATTAGCATGCAAGACTTCGTGAGGGAGGTTCAATGGGGGGACCGGCTCCTCAAATTTCGACAACCAAAACGCCTCATTGTTCCCTCCATCATTTTCAATTTCTTTCCGCAGAACCTGCATTGCATAGGTCGAGAACCGGGGAGCCGGGGGAAGCGCCGCTTTCTTTCCTTCCAGTTTTGCCGCATAGATCTGGCTTAAATCAGAGGTCACCACATTGTAGCTCCAGCCATCGCAGACCAAATGATGAGCACACAAAATCAATACCTGATGATCCTCTTCAATTTTCAACAAAGTAGCCCGGAAAAGCGGATCTTCACTCAAATCAAATGAAGTGGTTCTTTCCCTGATCAATTCTTCTTCGACCTGATCAACGCTCTCCAGTATTTTTTCATTCAGGATTATCTGAAGCTTTGGCCTGATTTGAAAACCTTCTCCATCATCCAGAAATCGGGTTCTAAGACTTTCGTGCCGATCCACCAGATCCTTCAGTGAATCACTAAGAGCCTGCGGGTCTAACTCACCTCTAAAATCCAACTTTACCACTTCATTAAAACAAAGAGTCGAATCAGAACTGATCTGCGAAGCCAGCCAAATTTCGGCTTGAGGCTCGGTTAGTGGATAAATCTTGGGTTCAGCATGCTTCACCTGATCCAACAGAATCGCAGGCGGCCCGGTGAGTCGACACTCTTGATCAAATTTGATGCCTCCACTTTCTGGACGGGGAAAAAAACCAGCTTCCTGCATTTCCCCGATCGTTTCCCGAAAGGCTTCGATTACATAGTCGACATCTTCATCAGTATGCGCCGTTGTCATATAGGAAGGAAATCCTTCCAGTAGGAAAACACCCTTTGATCGAAGATGGAAAAAGAGCAGATTCGCATACTTGTTGTCGTCGATGTGACGGACAAACATTTGCGAGCCAAAATTAGGCATCCGGAACGGAATTTCATTCTCAACAAACATCTGGTCAACCGTGCTTGCGAGCCGATTTGCCTTAGCCTTCAAATCGGTCCAAAGATCTGGACCGACCTCTTTTAAATAGAGAAGCATTTCTTTTACGGCAGCCATTGCCAAAGGATGTCGGACGAACGTTCCTGCAAAAAAGGTGACACCTTGCTCGGGAAAGGAATCATCTCCGTACTGCCATTGACCACCGTCAAATGTGTCCATGTATTCCGCTTTGCCAGCGACCACGCCTACCGGCATGCCTGCGCCAACCACTTTACCGTAGGTCGCGACATCCGCCTCGACTCCATAATATTCCTGAGCCCCCCGGGGGCCGGTTCTAAATCCGGTGATCACTTCGTCAAAAACCAATGCCGTTCCGGACTGTCGGGTGATTTCCCGCAGCTCTTTGATAAATTCGTGAGGCTGAAATTCAGGTCGCCGGCTTTGGATCGGCTCAACAATCACCGCTGCCAGTTCGTGAGCCCGGGCGCGAATCACTTCCAGCGCTTCGTCAGTTCCGTAAGGCAGAACAATCACATCCTCCACGGCCCGGTTCGGAATTCCGGGGGCTACCGGCATTGACCGGAGTTTTTCGCCGGAACCAACTGCGCGCACTAATACTTCATCAAAATTCCCGTGGTAGTCTTTAGTAAACACCACAATTTTGTCCCGCCCCGTCACCGTTCGAGTCATCCGCATTGCAGCCTGGACCGCTTCGGACCCGGTGTTGACAAAGCTGGCTCTCTCATTCCCAGTTAACTCACAGAAAAGTTTAGCGGCTTCCATCGCGTCCCGGCACTGCGGGCCGACTTCAACCCCACGGTCGAGTTGACGGTGCAAAACGCTGGTAATCTGGTCGGGAGAATGGCCTAGAAATCCCGGTCCGAACCCATTCAACATATCGATATATTCGTTACCATCGATGTCAAGAAGGCGGGATCCTTTCGATTTCTCTACTACGATCTGATAAATCATCTCCTTCCAGAGGCGATTAAAACCTGACACGGTTCGCGGGTCAGCATACCACTGGCGATATTCTGCGGTTAGAGCTTTTGAAGAGGCGGTTTTTTCGGTATATCGAGAAATCAGTTCATCGAGATGCGCTTGCTGCTGTGGTGTCAGGTTTTCATCAATATCCCGGGAAATAGCCGTCGAAGGAGCCGATACATCTTTACTAGAGCCCCCCTCCACCTTCGATACTTTACTTTTTACAACCGGTTTAACCGGATTTGAAACCGTCGCTGCGGGAGGTGCTACAGCTCCACCGCGAAGCAATTCAAGTTGCTGCTGCATCAAAGCCATTTGCTGGGCAATCACAGCTTCGACCGTTCCGTTAAGCTGCGGAGCCACGGGCGCAATTACCGATGGAACCGGTTGGGATACCGAAACGGTTGCGATGGGCTCGGGAATCGCTTCCCGATAGCTTTCCTGCGGCAAAGTTTCATCAAGGTAGGCAACCAGCAAATCGATCGTGGAAAGATCCGTCATCAAATCACGCATCTTTATATTTGTCCCGAATTCGTCATTGAGCGCTTTACCTACCTGAGTGAGAAGTAGGGAATCGAAACCCAGCTCCAACAGTGTGGCGTCACCCGCCATTTCGTCTCCGGGAATACCGGACAGGTCGGTCAATTTTTCGCAAATGGCCGTGGTTAAGGTTTCACTTCGGGAGGCATTGGGGGCACTCATTTCTACTGCGGTTGAATTCGGTGGATTTACTATAGATTCCTGCGACTGCTGCGACTGTATAGGGTACACTTCAGGACTGTACAGGGTACACTCTTCGACTGTACCCTGTACAGTCGGCTCGACCCAGTGGCGTTTGCGCTCGAAGGGATAGGTCGGGAGCGGGATCCGTTTGCGGACTTCGTCGCCGTAATAGGCATTCCAATCGACTTCGACTCCTTCCATCCAGAGGCGTCCCAGTGATTGTAACATTTGAGCCTGATCGGAGCCTTCTTCCTGAACATGCTGACAGGTCGACAGCGCGATGTGTTTGGCTTTACGATCAAGGGACTGACGGGCCAGCCCGGTCAAGGTCTGGCCGGGGCCGACTTCGATAAAAATCTGCTCTTCCGCTTCATCACCGAGAGCGGAAACCGCATCTGCGAAACAAACGGTTTCCCGAAGGTGACGGGCCCAATAGCCCGCGTCTGTGGCATTTTCGGCGGTGAGCCATTCTCGAGTTACGGTTGAGAAAATCGGTATTTCCGGGGCCTTGAGTTCAATCGCTTCAAAACAGGCCGTAAAGGGTTCGATCACCGAATCCATCATCCGGGAATGAAAGGCATGGGAGGTGTGCAGCGGTTTTGCGACGATCCCATCGGCATCCAATTCGGCGGCAAAGGCTTTTAACGCTTCATGCGGGCCAGCCACGACGCAAAGGCCCGGACTGTTGACTGCGGCGAGATCGAGAGAATCCGGAATTCGTTTTACCAGATCAGCTTCCGGCATCCGCACCGAAAGCATACCGCCACCGGGCATCTCTCCCATGAGGCGTCCCCGGTCGGCCAGCAACTTCAGGCCTTCTTCCAGAGTGAAGACTCCGGCGTGACAGGCCGCCACAAATTCGCCGACGCTGTGTCCGATCATCGCACGTGGCGTCACACCCCAATGCATCCAGAGGTCGGCGAGTGCGTATTCGATCACAAAAATCGCGGGCTGAGCCAGCGTGGTATTTTTCAATCGCTCCGCCGCGTCACCAAGTTGCGATTCATCAGCGGGGAACAGGACGTCGGTCAGGGATTCACCGAGAAACGGCTCCAAAAAGGTCGAACACCGATCCAGCAACGCGCGGAAACGGGGTTCGGAACGGTAAAATGACTCAGCCATCCGGACATGCTGAGCGCCCTGCCCCGGAAACATAAAATTCACGGGCGGGTCGTTCCGGTCAGCGGTTCGTGAGGCGGGCTTTTTGAGGATTTCCTTCAGTTCGCCGAAATCGGCGGCCACCGCGACACGACGGAAGCGGAAGGGTTTTCTCCCGATCGCCATGGTCCAGGCGACGTCGGCAAGGTCTGCGTCACCTCCGAAAGACCCTAAATTTTCAGCGGCTTGATTCAGCGCGGATTCCGAGCGGGCTGAAAGAACCACAAGCTGTTTGTCCCTCGGTGAAGGTTCAGAAATCACTTCGGGAGCTTCTTCCAGGACGGCGTGGACATTGGTTCCGCCGACTCCAAATGAACTGACACCGGCACGGAGCGGAATCCCGGGCGTTTTCCTTTCCCAAGGCCGCAGAGAGGTGTTGGGGTAAAACGGGCTGTTTCCAAAATCGATTTTAGGATTCGCTTTCTCGAAGTGCAGAAGCGGAACCAGCGTTTTATGCTCCAGACTTAGGGCGGTTTTTATCACTCCGCACACGCCTGAGGCCACGTCGAGATGCCCCACATTGGTTTTCAGGGAACCGATCGCACAGTATTGATTCTCACTCACTCCGGAGGACCGAAAGGCTTTGGTCAGGGCCGTGACCTCGATAGGATCTCCGAGCGGAGTCCCCGTGCCATGAGCCTCGATCGCAGTGATGGTGTCAGCTGAGACCCCGGCATCCCGGTGAGCCATCTGAATCACTCCGACCTGTCCGTCCACGCTCGGGGCGGTGTAGCTGTGCTTCACGCCACCGTCGTTGTTCATTCCGGTACCACGGATCACGGCATGGATATGATCGCGATCCCGAACCGCATCGCTGAGCCGCTTCAGCATGATCACGCCCGCGCCGTTCGCGAAAACCGTTCCCGATGCTTTTTCATCGAAAGCACAACAGTGACCGTCCTTTGACAGCATTCCCTGCTCGGTGAAAAAGTAGCCACGTTTGTAGGGCAGTGTCACAGTAACCCCACCGGCGAGCGCCATGTCGCAGAGCCCATCCCGAATCGATCGGCAGGCTTCGGCGATGGCAACCATCGAAGTGGAACAGGCGGTTTGCAGCGTCATCGCCGGGCCACGCAGATTCAGCTTAAAGGCAACCCGGGTCGCGAGGTAATCTTTGTCGTTACCCAGCTCGGTTTGAAGCGATCCCACCTGGATCTGGGGAATCAGATTGTGGAGAAATTTCTGATCAGTGCAGAGATTGGTGAGCAGATAGGTATCAAAATAGGCCCCGGCATAAACGCCAATACGCTCGCTGTGGTTGTCAGGCTGATACCCCGCTTTTTCCATCGCCTCCCAGGCCAGCTCGAGAAAAATTCTCTGCTGAGGATCCATGATCTCCGCATCTTTCGGCAGGATCCCGAAGAATGACGCATCAAAGAGATCGATCCCTTCGATAATGCCTTTGGCGGGCACAAATCCGGGGCTTTCGTACTCGTCCGGATACGCCAGTTCCTCTTTCTCAAAACGGGAAATGGATTCTTTTCCGGAAACCAGGTTTTCCCAGAATTGATCCGGATCATCAGCTCCCGGAACCCTCAGGGCCATCCCGACGATCGCGATTTGATCATCACCGGCCTGATCGTTAGTGTTGCTTTCACGAACCTCGACTTTCGGAGCGCCGGACTTGCCGTTTTTGATCGCATCCTCGATGTTTTTGATCGTGGGAAGGGTGAACAGTTCACTAAGTTCAAATGTCACGCCGAACTCTCGTTTCAAACGGGCGTAAACCATTACCATCTGAATCGAAGTGCCTCCGAGACTCGCAAAGGTATCGGTGATACCCACCTCTGACACTTCAAGGACCTCTTCCCAAATCGCGACGAGCTTTTTCTGGATCTCCGATCCCGCTTTCACCGGTCGTCCGGCAATTTCCGGTCGGGGACGCCGAATCGATGACAGGTGAGCGTCCAGATTCGCCGGCACACACCAATCGGACGCCATCCGGATCAGAAATTCGCGGTTCCACGGACTCTCCATTGTGGAACTGGCAGCCCCACTAAGCGCGGTTGGTTTAGGAGCGGATTCCGGAACCGGCGATAGATTTGCGGCGTCTGCTGCAGAGAGACGGAAAACGCCGGAGTCCTCTTCCAAAATCGCTCCAATCTCTTCCAGAAACCGGCGACAAGGCTCGTTCCGATCCGTTTTCCGGTAAGCGATCTCGACGGATTCGAGCTGAAGTTTCAGCGCCTTCTTCCCAAGGTGAATCATCATCTCCCGTTCCACGCCTTTGCCCAGTGCCCGGCAGCTCAGCATAAAAAGCTCGACCTTCAGCGATTCGGTTTCCACCGAGGTTCCCATGGTGCCGACGATGCCGTAATCACCAAATCGATCGGAAACCGCGACCGTTTCATAACTCAGCCGATTATCGATTTCCGCCTCGGTGAAGCGGACCGGATTGGCATTGAACTGGTTGGTGCGGAGCGACAGTTGAGAAATTCGGGCCCGCTCTTCAGCTTCCGCTTCGTGGATAGCTACACTCAGATCCAGTTCGCGAAGAAATTTAGCAAAATCGTCGCTCGATTCGAGCAACTCGCGGCGGCGGGTTTCGTCCCGGTAAAAGGCCGTCCGCAGGGAATCCTCTCCGGTCGCAGCCGTTTTGTCGAGGCACCAGAGGTTTTGAACAAACTTCGGAATCTGAGAACTCTCCCGCGGAAGCTGAATCGCCGTCACTCCGGGACAATTTGCGGTGACCTCAGCGATTTCAGCCGGATTGTCATCAATGAAAATGAAACTATCAAGACCCAGATTCAGCTCACTGGAAAGTTCGAACAGGTTCTCCGATTTCGGCTTCCAGTTCACTTTTCGGGCCGCAAAATGCTCGGGCTTCAGGGAAAATTCATCAGCACGCTCAGCAAATACCGCGTCGATATCTTCGCTCCGGTTCTTCGAAGCCAACGCCAGAACAAAGCCTTCATCGTGCTTTTTGACCATGAAATCGGCGAACTCTTTCCATGGCCCGTCCAGTTTCAGCCCAGCAGGACCATCCTCTCCGACAACGCCGCCCCACAGGGTGTTATCGGCATCGAGAACAATGACCTTGGCCGGTTTCCGGGACTGCAGCGAAGTGGCCCGGGCAATCGCCGTGCCGAGAGCGGCAAACATTTCCGACGTAAAAGGAATTCTTCCCGAGTTTTCGGAATCAAGATCGAAAGGTTCTGCGACCGGGTAGTCTCTTTCCAACTGCCCGCTCGTGATTAGCGTGATGGCCGTCTCACCCTCCAGCTGCTGGCGCACTGCGTTTTCCCAGTCCCTTCCGGCCTCTGACCGGGAATGGTGCGGACAAATCACCACAAGCGTCTTGGCACTGGCCCGTTTGTCGAGGCCTTCAATCGCCCTGCAGAGCTCTGCCGCCATCTCCAAATCAGGGGCTTCTGACAGATCCTCCGGCCTGACGAGGAACAAGTTTATCCCGCCATCGTTCCGGGAACTCCCGCTCCCCGGATCGAGCGCCTCCTGAAAGACCTGATTAAATTCGGAAAAACTGAATCGACACTCCAGCCCAATACTCTCATTTAATAAAAAACGGAGACATTTCGCAACTGGCTCAGCCACAAAGGTTGACGTAATTCGAAGACTAGGTGTTTGGTTCATTTTTCGCTCCTATTTCGTTAGAAGTCAGGAACTTCTTAAACAATGCGAATAAAAATAACCAGACGCGCCTACAATGTCAAAAACTATTATATAAACAATAATTTCTATAAATCATTACTGAATCAGGGATTAAGACCTTGAATAACGATTCACTGGGACAGGTTGTCCGACAGAAATTTAGGTCGGTCTGTGATAATTTTATCGGCCCCGCTATCGAGCAGCCAGGCAGCCCTCGCGGGATCATTCACCGTCCAAATCGCAATGTGAAATGACTTCTCTTTCAGCCAGTCGATATCCGCTTTGGTGATGTCTTTTTGGCTCCAGCCGACCCAATCGGGCTTCAATTCGGTGAGTTGAGCTTTCCGGTCTGAAAGCTTTTTGGACCCGAGAGCGCCCACTTTCAGTTTTGGGAGCCGTTTCCGAATTTCGGCAATAAACTCCCAGTCAAAACTCTGAACGATAACTTTATCAACGACGTCGAGGTCTTTGATAACCTTGGCATAGGCATCCGGACTTCCCGATTTGTGCTCGATCAGTGGAATGGCACCGCCCTCGAGACATTGTGTGATCGAAGCGGCGAGGCTCGGAGGCTTCTCACTGGAAAAGTCTCCTTTTGAAAACCAGGATCCAACATCGAGATCCGCCGCGTCCTCACCGGATAAGGCTTCAAACGTGCCCGTCAGATTACAGAGTCGTTTCAGATCGTTGTCGTGAAAGAGAAGCAGTTTCCCGTCGACCGTTTCTCTCACGTCGAATTCGATGATCTTCGCTCCCCGATCGATTGCCAGAGCAATTGAAGCGGCGGTATTCTCCGGTGCGTCAAAGGAGGCTCCCCGGTGTGCGATCATCGTTTCCAGATCTGCGATTGAAACGTTAACTGTCATTACGGAAAGGAATAACAAAAGGCACAACATTTTCATAGTCCCTAAATACTCAGGGATGAAGTCAGATTTCAAAGCAAAAACTCTTTCTTGCCATCTGATTTCAATTCCCGGAGGATGATTTTGAAATGTTACCCGCTTCAAACAGTCTAATCTGAAATGATCGTAGGAGTCCCCAAAGAAATCAAAGCTCAGGAAAACCGTGTCGCGATGGTCCCGTCCGGAGTCGGCCAACTCGTGAAGCGCGGAATCGAAGTGGTAGTCGAAAGCAATGCCGGAGCCGGTGCGGATTATTCCGATGCGGAATATCAGGCGAAAGGTGCCCGGATCGTCGCAAAACATACCGACGTCTTCGATCAGGCAAATCTAATCGTTAAGGTCAAGGAACCGCAACCTTCCGAAATCGAGTTGCTGACCCGGGATCACACGCTTTTCACCTATCTTCATCTAGCTGCCGACAAAATTCTCACTCAAACTCTGGTGGAATCGGGCGCCACTGCCATCGCCTACGAAACCGTGGGACTGGGCAACCGCCTCCCGCTCCTCGAACCGATGAGTGAGGTGGCCGGACGGATGTCTGCTCTGGTTGGTGCCTATTTTCTCGCCAAACATGAGGGTGGAAGAGGCACTCTTCTCGGCGGTGTCCCCGGGGTCCTGCCGGGCCGGGTCGTGGTCATCGGCGGGGGAACCTGTGGAGTCAATGCGGCGAAAGTCGCCCGTGGAATCGGAGCGGAAACCATTATTCTGGAAATCGATCACGAAAGAATGCGCTTTCTCGATGACACGCTGGACTGCCAGACCATGTACTCCAGCGAAGCCGCTTTAATGGAATTACTGCCCCGCACCGACCTGTTGATCGGTGCCGTGCTGGTCCCCGGAGCCAAAGCTCCGAAACTGGTAACGCGCGAAATGCTTCGCGAAATGAAGGCCGGAACGGTGGTGGTTGATATCGCCGTCGATCAGGGAGGCTGCGTTGAGACGACCCGGCCCACCACGCATGAGAACCCCGTGTTTGTCGAGGAGGGAGTGATTCACTATTGCGTTGCGAATATGCCCGGTGCGTATGCGAGAACCTCCACTCAAGCTTTGGCGAATGTGACTCTGCCTTATGTTCAGCTCCTCGCTCTGGAGGATGTCGGCGGTGCTTGCGCGATACGACCCGAATTAATCGGGGGCATCAACTGCCAGAAAGGAAAATTGACCTGTCGAGAGGTCGCCGGGGCTCATGATATGGAATACCATGGCCCGGAGTTGTAAACGGCTAGAGCGCTGAGTCCAGTGTGATCTGATCGTTCCCGATCTTCACATCCGCCATGTAGTTCATGACTTCCAGTTCGGCTGCCCCCACTTTTGACATTCTCAAAAAGGAATTCAGGATCGGCTGAAGGCTGCGGTCTTTCATCGGAATCCGACCGATCGAACCACCACCCATTTTCCAGCTCTGCTGGTGTTTGATGTCGTTGTAATGCGACTTCACCACGCTGCTCATCGTCGTGGTGCCGAGCAGCGGAATGGAGCGCTCAACGAAGATTTCAGCCTCATTGGGACGCAGGTCCACGTAAATCCCTTTTACCTTCATGAAACCGCCGAAAGCGCCTTTCTGATCGCCTCGAAGACGAAAATTCAGGTAGTCATTAACCTCTTTTTCGGTGAAAACGGCGTCTTCAGTCCGGGTTTCGAGAATCTTCTGGCCCGCAGAAAGCAAGTTCTTAGGCTCTTTACTCGACATATCGTCGGCGGGATAACCTTCAATATGAGTAAGCTTTTGTGGCAACAGGGCAAAAATCGAAAGCACCAGCATACCAATACCGAGCAACCCCATCAGGACCGACATAAAAGAGATTCCGGAATCGACGGGTTTGACCGGTTTTCGGTAAGAACCGGGACGGGTTCCCGCTCTCGAAGCCGATTTTCTCGCCATCTTCTTTTTGGCAGCGGGACGACGCCCACCTGACCTTGTCGACGGTGCCGCCGCAGCCGGAGTAATCGGCGGCAGAGAAGGCTGGGGTTGAGGCACTTCCTGCTGAGGAGGAAACTGCGAAGGGTCGTAGGCAGGCTGCTGTGGTGGCACCGGCTCTACGCCCGCAGGCGGCACCGGATATTGGGCAGGCGGCACCGGAGTGGCCCCTGCCGGGGGAACCGGCATCTGAGCCGGTGGTTGAGGTGTAATGTCAGCCGGAGGGACCGGAGCATGAGCAGGCGGAACCGGTTCGGCTCCCGCAGGGGGGACAGGGTCAGGAAGGTTGGGATTTTCGTCGGACATAGCTGAATCTTAATCGGATGCTTTTTTACTCGATTTCTTCGAGTCTGATGATGTCGATTTGGGTTTAGAGGACTCTTTCGACGCTTTGGTGCTGCTGGAATCAGAGCTGGAAGAGCTCTCTGATTTATCGGCTTTGGCGGCAGCCTTGTAAGACTCCCCTCTCTTATAGTCAGTTTCGTAAAATCCGGTTCCTTTAAAGATGATTCCGGCACCGGTGCCAAGCAAACGCTTCACCTCTCCATCACAATCATCCTCCGGGCAATCCGTGAGTCGATCATCATTCATCGACTGAAAATACTCGAATTGATGACCACATTTCTGGCATTTATAATCGTAAGTAGGCATATTTTGTTTGTGAAACTTCTCCAATCACACTATTCAGGCGGCAGGCGTCGGATTCAAATCGAATTTTCAGCCATAATATAACGACATCTGGATTTGCCAGTCGGCGATCACTCATTTCACCGGCTTCAATCAGGCCGACTTGCTAACCTCCACTTCAACCAGGCGTAGATTTCACGGCCAATAGACTCGTATCCTTGCCGATTGGGATGAACTCCATTGTCCGCTTCATAGCCGGTAATCGGATCAATCACCGCTGAAGTCGGCACGATAAAAATCCGCTCTTCTTTCCGTCCGCTGAAATGGGAAATCTGTCGGTCTACGAGCCGGAATTGAATGCGCCTCCAACGCCAACGCTTCCTTCCGTCTTTATAGTTGGCCAGAAAAGCGGCGTCGCGATCATTCCCCGGCGGAGTGAGGCAGATCCCGACTTCAGTTTCCGGAGAGGCCTCGCGCAGTACAGCCATTAACCGCTCCGCTTCGGAAAATACCGCATCGATTCTCTCATCAATCGCCTCCGGGTCATCTGCATCGGCGTTAAAACAGTCATTGATCCCCAGGAGAAAGGTGACAAAATCCGGTTTCACCCCGTCGCTATACTGATCAAAATACTGATTCCAATCAAGTTGAGGCTTCCCCCCTTTTAAAAACAGAAAAGGACTGCTCCGGGTCTTTCCTGTTTGCGGACTGCCCGGGTCCCACCGGGTATTGAATCGATTCCAGGTCCAGCCACCGTAGCCTTCGTGAAAGACCCCGGGCAAAGCTCTGCGAGGCTGATGAGTTCCCAACATCTTCCAATTCGGATTACCGGGTTCTGCCAACAACCGTGCGACTTCGTTTGGATAGATCGATGCGTTGGTCAAACTGTCGCCGACCATGAGCAGGGAAATATCCCGGTCCGCCCCGGCCGCCCCCGAAACCACTGTGATCATGGTCTTTGCAGATCCTAAATTACTTTCCAACACCAGTGGGTAGTTCCCGGTTTGATCTTCGCTCAGGTTAAAAACCCACTTACTCCCCGATTCGTCGAGTTCCCCGACCTCGCACCGGCACGATATCACCTCGAAGTTTTTTCCAGGCGGGATCAAAGCGGCATTCCTCAAGACCACGTGGGTCTCGACTCCCGGAACCACATAAATTTGAGGCGGGATGACCAGCCCCGGCTCTGCAGGCTCCTGAGCCGCCGCAATAACGATACAACTCAGCCAGATCAGGAATGGTTTTTGAAATGCCATTTCGAAGCTGAACAGAAATTCAGCGATTCGTAAATGGCCTATTTAGCAGCGGCAATCGCATCCAAATTTTTGCCGGAGATTCGCTCCATCACCAAACAGGCGGTTTGATCGCCGGTCACGTTGATGGTTGTCCGACACATATCCAGAAGTCGATCCACCCCGATAATCATCCCGATTCCCGCGGCCGGAACCCCGGCACTTTCCAGAATTCCCGCCAGAACCACGATCCCGACTCCCGGAGTTCCGGGCGTCCCGACCGAAGCCATAATCGCAGTAACCAAAATGAGAACTACCGCCGAAATCGTCACCGGCATCCCATAAACCTGAAGCAGGAAAATCGCCGCCACCGCCTGATAAAGCGCCGTGCCGTCCATGTTGATCGTCGCCCCGAGCGGAATGGTGAAACGGACAATTGCCGGATGAACTTTGTTCTTCAATTCCGCCGTTTCCAGACTGCTTGGCATTACCGCAGCGGAGGATGAGGTCGAAAAAGCCAACATCTGAAGCGGATAGATATTTTTGTAAAACTCAATCGGGTTCCGACACGCGACAAATTTCACGATAAAGCCATAAAAAACGAGTAACAGAACCAGTCCCAAAATCACGGTTCCGGCGTAGCCGGCCAGACTCACCAGGGCACTCACACCCACCTCGGCGGTAATATCAGCCATCAGCCCGAAAACCCCGATCGGAGCGAGATACATCGCCCACCTCACGATGGTCATACATATCTCCAGCAAAAATTCGAACCAGCCCAGCAGGGTGACGGCATATTCCTTCCACGGCCCTCCCTGCCGGAGAATCAATATCACGGTTCCAAACAGAGCGGCAAACAATACCACTTCGAGTGTGTTCCCCACGGTGAGGGAACGGAAAGGGTTCTTGGGCAGAAATTCCTGAAACTTCTGCCGAAAACTCATCGTATCAGCCTCAATCTCCGGACCGGCAGCACCTGCCATCTGGACCTCCTTGAAATCTGCGGGCATTTTCTTCCCCGGTGAAAACGCCACCGCGAGGCCGCTGCCAATCGAAACCGAGACAAAAGTCGTAAACAGGAAGTAAACCAGGATTCCTCCGCCGATTTTCTTCACCGTATCGAGATCTTCATTGCCGGCGATTCCGACAAACACGGCAATAAACACGAGAGGGATCACAATCGTTTTTATGAGACCGAGAAAGAGGTCACCGGCCAACGCGAGAATCCGCGCGATGGAAAGACCTTTGCCTGACTGAATGCGGTCTTTCGACCATTTCGAAATCTTGATCTCGTTAGCCGCCATTCGCCCCCTTTCCGAAAGCCCGGGCGCTTTTCGAATCATATCGATTTCCTCCCGCCCAATCTTTCCGCCATCCCCGGCGTAGGATTTCAGAATTTCGATTCCATTCTTCTCCGTGAGCAGAAACGTGATCAACGGATTGGGATCTTTGGCCAGTTTCAGAACCGAAGTCTCAACCGAAGGCGAGAGACTCTCATCATCATTTCGAGCCAATGCTCTGAGTTCTGCCCGGTTAAGCGCACCGCTTCCGTCCTGATCAGCCGCCGTGATCTGAGCTTCCGTCACCCCAACCTCTTTGAGGCGCTCCGGGATACTTTTCACCGCATTGTCCCCCTCGGTATAAAGCGGGCGGTCCCACTGATGCAGAAAAATTCCGAGGATTATCCCCAGAATCATCGCCGTCAAAATTTTCGACGCGAGATTTAAATCAGACCATTTTTTGATGATTCCGAGATCCATGGATTTGGTGGTATTGGGATCGATCAAGCGAGTTGACCATTGATTAAGTGGTGGGTCAAGAAAATCATTAAATTGTCATACTCCTGAAAATCCCCCGTCTATAAAATCCATTTAATCCTGCAAACTATGAAAATTCACGAACTGACAGGACCTTCCTAATTTTTTTCTGTTAAATTTCCGTCGAAATCCGTCCTAGTTGCAAAACATCCCTTTGTACCCCGACAATGGCCCCCAGCAGAAACAATCCAATTGAGCGCACCATGATGGCAATTCCCGCCACCATCGTTATCGCGATTCTGGGAGTGACCGCTCTCCGCCTCGCCGGTGAAAATTTAGTGAGTTCGCTCTCCACCGTTACCGTCAACATCCCCGAGATCGGATCAGCTCCCCGGGAAACGAAAATCCTCACTTACTTCGAATCCGATTTGATGTTTGAGGAGCCGGTAGATGAAATGATCGAAACCAACGTGGTCCCGACCCTGCCACCGGCAAAAGAACCCGCAGTGGAGGAAATCTCGATTACAGAAACCAAATGGATTTCGGGCCCGATTCTTTCATCAAAAGAGCGCGACGCCAAAAAGTTGCTGGAATCCCATCTTGGAGGCCAGAAAAAACTCCATTCCGAGGAGATTGATATGAACGGGGCTTTTTCCGCTGCCGAGCGTGCCCTACTCCGCAAAGGTATCGATATCGATAAACTGGATGTGATCGGTGTCGTTGATATGACAAAACCTTCCTACGCTCGCCGCATGTCGCTATACCATCCCAAAAATGGTAAAGAAACGCGCCACCTCGTATCCCACGGCACCAATACAGGCGGCCTCTATGCGACTGAGTTTTCAAACCGGGTCGGCTCCCACCAGACCAGTCCGGGTCTCTATCTTGTCGGCGAGCACTACAGTGGTTCTCACGGCAAATCTCTTCGTCTCCATGGACTGGAGGATAGTAACGATCAGGCATTCCGGAGAGCGATCGTGCTCCATTCCGCCTGGTATGTGTCTTACTCTGCTATAGAGAATAACCTGAACAAAGAGGGAGTTCCCCGTATTGGAAGAAGCCACGGATGCCCGGCTGTGCACGAGGAAGAACTGGAGTTTATACTCGATAAACTGGAGCCGGATACCTATCTCTATATCCACGCGGAATCCTGATTCGCCGCTACTTCCGGCGTATCGGAAAGTGAACCGTTGTCATCAAATCGTTCTCTTCGACCGTAGTCGGATCATTGTCGTAAACTTCGAAAGGATGTACTTTTCGACTTTGTTTGAAAGCTCCATTCCGACTCCGCATGATACCGGCAGCCCAGGCATTGCCGAGATGCCGGTAAGGCCCGGTTAGCTGCGAGGTGAAGGCTTTGATTTGCGGTATCTCTTCTGTAACAAAACCCTCAGGCAGGGTGGCGGGCACCTCATCCACCGGGTAACCCGTGGTATACCTGACCCGGCCATTGGCCACGTCCCATTTGTGATAGATGGTGTACATCTTTCCCTTCGGGACAAATTCGTTTTTGCAGGCCGCGTCGTGAATCAGATCAATGTCGGCGACCATCTTCCTCGGCATGTCTTTGATCGCACACTCACTGCCCCTACCGAACAAAGTGATGGGCTGGACTTCCGTTTCACCGAACTCCAGTTTCACGGGAACCTCACCTGTTTCGAGCAAATCTTTCAGCATCGACAGCCCGCGTTCGTAGTCCATTCCGATAAATCCCTCCATCATCTTCTTCAGAAAGAACATGAAAAACGGAAGGGAACTGTCCATTTCCCAGGTGACCTTGGTTCCGGAACCGACGGGTTCCAGAAGCATGGCAACTTTCGCAAACGACTTCCACGGCTTCAGGAACTGCAAGTCGTAGTGGATCGATTCGTTCTCCCGGGAATCGACGACCATCATCTGGCCGGACCCGACAAATTCACCATTCCAGGAATAGCTTTTCCCGTCGTCAGCGTAAGTGACTTCGCACTGTGGCTCGGCAATCAACCAGGGTGACCACTTCGGCCACTCCTTAAAATCCAATATCGATTGGTAAACAACATCGACCGGTGCTTCGATTGTAATCGAGCGGGAAATCTGCATGGCAGGCATGGATTTATTCCACCCTACGCATGCAGAATCGTCAAGCGCCAAATGCGCGGAGATTACCGTACCACGCGGGCTCCGCCACCACCCATCACCTTCTCAACTTCACCGACTGATGACATGCTGGTATCACCGGGAGTCGTCATCGCGAGGGCGCCGTGAGCGGCTCCGTAATTGATCGCTTTGGCAGGATCGTTGTGAGTGAGGAAACCGTAGATCAATCCGGATGCAAAACTGTCTCCGCCACCGACGCGGTCGAAGATTTCCAGTTCCGGATACTGATTGGCCTCGTAGAAATCTCCATCGTGCCAGCAGATCGCGCCCCAGTCGTTTACCGTGGCGGTGTGAACCTCCCGGAGTGTGGTCGCGGTGGCTTGGAAGTTAGGAAATTCGACGATGGCTTTCTCAATCATCCGCTTGAAGGAATCAACTTCGATACCACGGATATTGTCATCAACACCCTCGACTTCAAAGCCGAGACAGGCCGTGAAATCCTCTTCGTTCCCGATCATGACATCGACATTCTTGGCAATCTCACGGTTAACCGCCTGAGCCTTATCCTGTCCGCCAATCGCATTCCAGAGGGAAGGACGGTAATTCAGGTCGTAACTCACGATCGTTCCGTGTTTTTTCGCCGCCTGACAGGCTTCGATAGTCAATTCAGCGGCTGATTCGCTGAGCGCGGCAAAAATTCCTCCGGTGTGAAACCAGCGGGCACCCTGTTTTCCGAAAATATCATCCCAGTCGAAATCGCCGGGCTTCATCTGACTGGCAGCGGTGTTAGCTCGATCCGGACAACCGACAGCTCCGCGGATGCCGTAACCCCGCTCGGTGAAATTCAATCCATTCCGAACTTCGCGGCCGATGCCGTCGTAGGCTTTCCAGTCGATGAACTTGGTGTCCACCCCGCCCTGGAGGATAAAATCTTCGATCAAACGTCCCACCGGATTATCGGCAAAAGCAGTCACCACAGCGGACCGGAGACCAAAGCAGCGGCGGAGGCCACGGGCCACATTGTATTCTCCGCCACCTTCCCAGGCCTGGAATTGACGCGCAGTATGAACCCGCCCATCACCGGGGTCGAGTCGCAGCATAACTTCGCCCATCGATATACAATCGTAGGCAACTTCTTCGGATGGTCTGATCGTTAGCATATTTGCTTCTTTCTTAAAAATCGGTAGTTAGAATTTGTTAGCCTGAATGAAATCGGAATCGCCATTCAGGAAATTAATCAGGTTGTTGGTCGCCCGGAGCGCCTGACGAACCACGCTTTCGTAGGTCCGCGAACCGATATGACTGCTCACCACGCAGTTTGGTGCCGTCAGCAACGGGTGATCCGCCGGTGGAGGCTCTTCGTCGAGAACGTCGGTTCCATAACCACCGATTTTGCCGGAGGTCAGCGCTTCGACCATATCAGCCGTATTTACGAGCTCCCCGCGAGCACAGTTCAAAACGATCGCACCGTCGCGCATTTCGGAAATGCTCTTTGCGTTGATCATGTCGCGGGTGTTCTCATCGAGGAAACAGTGCAAACTGATCACGTCAGCCGATTTCAAAACCTCGTCCATCGTGTCGCAGCGGGCGATATCGTGCTCCTTCGCGAAGGCCTCATCCCAATAAGGATCAAACGCAATCACCGGCATACCGAAGGCACGGGCGCGAGTGGCGACCTCTTTCCCGATCCGGCCCAGCCCGATGATTCCCATCGTTTTGCCCATGATTTCGTGTCCCGTAACCCGCTTCCACTCGCCCTGACGAGCGGCGCCACAGACATCGATCAACCGCTTTTCGATACAGATCAAAAGACCAAAGGTGTGCTCCGCCACAGTGGTGTGATTGACTCCGGGGGTATTCAGAACCGGAATTTTCTGAGACGTGGCAAAATCGAGGTCGATTTTATCGAGACCGATACCGTATTTGCTGATGACTTTGAGACGGGGCTGCGACTTTTCAATCACCGCTTGAGTGATGGCATCGTCCCCACAGAGAAACGCATCAAACTCACCGGCCAGCTCCAGCATTTTCGCTTCCGGAAGCGGCCCGCGCTCGCGAACGATCTCAAAACCCTGAGATTCGAGCAGGTCGTGATGGGGACCCGGAGTGTCCTGATAACTGGTGGTGGTCAGCAAAATACGAGTTGTCATAGTAGGCGTGAAGCTATAGCGAGATGAAAGGACAAAACAAATCCAAATTTGCGCAATGACCAACAAAGACGACGACCGACAGATGGGGACTCAGCCTCTCGATGCCATCCTCACCGAAAAAGGGCTCTCGAACAAAGATCTCGTTGCCGCCAGCACGGACCAACTCACTCACAAACAGGTTCAAAAAAGCCGGAAAGGTCGGCGAGTAACCGCCAATATTCAGCAGAAAATCCTCGTCGCGCTTAATGCCATCGAATCCGGGGAAGAAGAGAAAACAGGCTATCAGCTCACCGATCTCTTCAACTACGAGGGTTAACGGCCTTTTCCGGGATTGTACCCTGTCAAACATTTCGCATCTATTGATGGTCAAAAAATGGGTAG